>JARLGY010000045.1 GCA_031292525.1 Flavipsychrobacter sp.
AGGTGGATCGGTAAACTAGGCGGCCATCTTGGACGAAAATCTGATGGTCCACCGGGGCTTAAAACAGTCTGGTTAGGTTATCAAAAATTATGTCATGCAGTAGCGATTTATGAACTTACAGTTTTGGGTAAGGATTAGCTTGAAAAAAGGAGGGGAACTTGTGTTTTTTGTAAATGCCCGAGTGGTTGTAAAAAAAGCAGATCGGGCATTATAACGGGTAGGTGTCTTGAACTGTGATCTTTTTGATTTAGGTGATGGCTGTTGAGTGTGGGTTGTTTTAACGGTTATAAATTGGGTATAGTGAACGTTATCCCTACCATTTTGTGGGTGTTCCACAGGGTTGCACATGCCAGTAGGGGCATGTGCAGTAAATGGGCGAAATAGTTGCGTTTAATAATTATTTACATCCCTGATCTTGTTTGCGATGAGCCAGTTGTGGAAGGCAAGCGAATCATCTGGATAATAATGGATGACGGGACCATCTTTAAGGGCAATGATGAAGTAGTGCAGATCTGCAAGGTAGGCCGATAACTGGCCTGCATGGTACGGAAAGCCGGGGTAGGTGCTGTGTGCTGGCTTGCTATTTTTTCTTTTTCTAAAGAACCACATACAAACTGGTTTAAGTGTGAGTGGCAGGACATAAAAGAGGCGTGAAACTTAGACACCCAACACCAGGCACTGACAATGCCTAACCGGAATGAATAAGCCCACGCCATAGCGGCGCGTCTTACATCATTTTTTCCGGTTTTAAAATTGTCAGTTTCGGTGTTGGAAAAAAGCTGAAGAAGCTAAAAATATGTATGTGTCACACTTAAATTATACCATGCGCAAATTTTAGTTTGGTGTAAAAATACAAATTCAGTTTAATAAACTAAGTATGGAATTTGCGGGGCTTGAGTTTGCGTGGGCACTTCCCCTTCGACCATCTTGGGATTTCTATTGGCTGATGGCATCAGCACTAGCGTTTCAAATTCCGGTGGCGAGACTGGCTGCATTTTATAGACACTGATCATCTTGCACAATATCCGCTCCAATATGGAATGACTTTCAATATTTATTGGTATTTTATAAATGTGTTATTTATTTGTTAATGCAATTATGCGATATTAAAACGTGTAATAATACTTGTATTATTACAATTATATGCAAATAAAAAACTATTGATATTAAATCTTTAAATGTAATACGTTTTGACAAATAATTAAATTAAGCAAAAATAATTATGAAATCACCTTCAAAAAGCCACGGTAAGTCTAGTGCTAAATATTGGTGGATGTTAGCTTATTTTTTATTAGGTGGCGCTATCCCACTTGCTGTTTTCTTAATTGAATATTTAAATGTGAATTTATCAAATTTAACTATACTAGAAAGAAATGAATATCACAAATTTATTGAAAATGTAATTAAAGTATATTCTCCTTTGTTTATTTATGCATGGGTAGCTGGGTTCTTTTTGCCATACTACGTAATTGAAGCATATAGTCATTTTAAACATGTGATCAGAAATAAAAAGGTTATAAAAACTAGAAGAAATGTAATAATAGCATGTATCTCGGTTGCCACATTAGTTGCCTTTTTTGACTTTTTGGGTGGAGAGCCTGCTATTTGGGAAATAAAACCGCCGATAAACATAAGTTTTGTTAGCTATTTCAATCACGCAGACGACAGTATTCCGCATTCAATTAAATCGAAAACAGAATATAAAAATAGCCTAAACTATATGCTATTACATGGAGATACAATTGGAGTTAAAAGAGATATTGTACAGGTTAGTAAGAATAGTCACTTGAATACGAATTGGTCTATTACTAAATATTCATATTTTTTCAGTTTGCTTATTGAAGCATTTTTTCTAAATCTGTTTTTTTATACTTGTTTATTTTATTACGGATTTCGTCATCAGTTAAAAAAACAAAATTATGCTCAGTTTAGTAAAAACGTAAATGGATTAATAATGGCAAGCCTGTTAATTTTTATATGGTTGCTTTTGCGTTTAATGAATAGTCATGAAAAAAATCAGCTATATCCAGATCATGATCTTCAAATTGCCAATATTGCGGTCGGAATATTAAATATTATTTGTTTGGTATTTGTGTTGCTTTCTAACATGAATGATAAAGAGCAAAAAACAGCACAATTATTTATAAATTTTATTAGTGCAATAGGTATTAGTGTAACCTCTGTCTTCGCATTTAAAGAGCCAACGTTACTTTTAATGTTTTTTGGAAATAAAGGCTCACTAGCAAGTTATGTGGTTTTCCCAATAGTCTTTGTTTTATTATATGGTGCCCATTACATAATAAACCTTGGTAATGATTACAAAGACGAAGATGAAAACCTGGAGTTGGATGTTTAAGGCTTTTCTGATTTTTACAATATTATATTCAAATAAATCAAAAGCACAGGTCGATGATTGTGTGATTTTATCAATAAAAGATACATCATTTGCAAAAATTAAGTTTATTCCAAATGTAAATATTGGAACGCATATAAATGGAATAGGTGTGGACTGTATAATGACAAAGCTATTTCTATTGACTGCAACTTCATGTTTAGAAACAAACTTACGTTCAGGTACCAAATATTTTCTTTCTTACTTAGGAATACCAGGCTCAAGTTACACGCTTGAACAGCAGATAACTTGCTCTTACAATTTTGGTAGAGCGGAGATATCTAAATTTAGATGCAATAAACTTTATGCAAATGTGTTATCATACTACTACATTGGATATTTTTCTACAGACAATACATCTCAATTGTCTGGAGGGATGAAATACCAGCACAATAATTCAAAATATGAATTCAATTTTGTTATTGAAGATGATTTTTTAGCGTTTTTTGAATTGGATCAATACAGAACATTCGCATTCGAATTGAACAAAAAGGAAATTGATAAGAAAAATATCGTCGGCCTCGGTGCTGGACTTATTTTTTGGACTGGAACAACTGTAGGATTGGGATTTTTACATAGAAATCAAACGTATAATCTAACGCGTCAATACGGCGGTTTATATTCAAATGGAATAGCCTATCTTAAAGTGTATTATAACAATTTGAGTTTAAGTATCGGCTATGATTCAGAGGGCATTAGATCAACCTTGCAAAACAGTTTCCACAATCTAATAGACGATGGTAAAATACCTGCACTAAATCGAGGTGGAAGATTTTTTTTACAATTGTCATATTGGGATCTTGGTTCATTGTACTAAAATAACCGTGATGTTCCCGATGTTCAGAAAGGCATCTGGAACTGCCAATAAGCTTCCGTTTGGTAAACGGCATTCAAGGTGCTAAGCTGAATAGTTGTGATGTTGTCTGAAATTTATTTTCAATTTATCTTGTGAGCGCTATAGGGGCTATGCTTACAAAATACGAGACCCGCAAGGGCTATACTTTTTAACCTGCACAATAACCCAGTGGATAGACGTATTTACACGTCGTTGTTATGCTGATATTATTGTTGACAGCCTTAATTATTGTATCCTTCATAAAGGCCTGCGTATATACGGCTGGGTGATCATGAGTAACCACATACACTCATTGTGTTGTGCGAGGAAGAGGCTAAACTAAGTAATATTCTAAGAGACTTTAAAAAGTTTACGGCTAAACAAATTGTAGTAGCTATTGAAGCTAATAATAAAGAAAGCCGCAAAAACTGGTTATTATGGTTATTGAAGCCCAAAGGCGAAATTACTTTCTGGCAGCCCGATAACCATGTAGAAACAATATTGAGTGAAGCATTTTCAATGAGAAGTTGAACTATATTCACAACAATCCGGTAAGGGCAGGCTTTGTAGATCGGCTAGATGCTTACCCTTATAGCAGTGCATATCGCCTGGGTACCAACGAAGCTAAGATCAGGCTATCGTACATTATCTAAACAACAGCGCTTTGAATCCCGCTTGCCACGATGTTCCAGATGTTCTGAAAGGCATCTGGAACCGCCAATAAGCTTCCGTTTTGTAAACGGCATTCAAGATGCTTAGCTGAATAGCTGTGATGTTGTCTGAAATTTATTTTCAATTTATCTTGTGAGCACAATATGGGCTATGCTTACAAAATACGAGACCAGCAAGGGCTATACTTTTTAACCTGCACAATAACCCAGTGGATAGACGTATTTACACGTCGTTGCTATGCTGATATTGTTGTTGACAGCCTTAATTATTGCATCCTTCATAAAGGCCTGCGCGTATACGGCTGGGTGATCATGAGTAACCACATACATCTCATTGTGTCGTGCGAGGAAGAGGCTAAACTAAGTGATATTCTAAGAGACTTTAAAAAGTTTACATCTAAACAAATTGTAGTAGCTATTGAAGCTAATAATAAAGAAAGCCGCAAAAACTGGTTATTATGGTTATTGAAGCCCAAAGGCGAAATTACTTTCTGGCAGCCCGATAATCATGCAGAAACAATATTGAGTGAAGCATTTTTTAATGAGAAGTTGAACTATATTCACAACAATCCGGTAAAATCAGGCTTTGTAGATCAGCCAGATGCTTACCCTTATAGCAGTGCATATCGCCTGGGCACCAACGGAGCTAAGATCAGGCTATCGTACATTATCTAAACAACAGCGCTTTGAATACCGCTTGCAAAGCGGGTTTCTATTTCCAATTCCAGATGCCTTTCAGAACATCTGGAATATCGAAGTTCTGAAAGGCATCTGGAACCGATAATAAGCTTACGTTTTGTAAATGGCATTCAAGAGAGTTAGCTGACTATTTTTTTGTTGTCTGAATTCTATTTCAATTCCAGATGCCTTTCAGAACATCTGGAATATCGAAACCTTCTTTATACAGCCGTGGAACATCTCCAATCGTGGAACTGTGGATATCATCTTTTGCCCACAATATTTGCTCATTGTACCTTACATCCGTTAATGTGAGCATGTAGTCCGTTAACACAAGGCTGCAAACAATAAAATTGTTTTTACGCCGGCATTTTTCAGGGAAGTTCTTTATAAACTGCAACAGACATTTTTTTCTGATCAAAACGGACATTTTCTTTAAAACCCGCCACCGTAAAGCCTTTCCACCGAAATGCAAAATGTTTGCGCACGGACATTCTAAGGCATTTTGTTTTTAGCAGGCTCGCAAAACTTTATGAAAAGTCGATAGATAATAGTTCAAACTCACCCTGTCCGGAACCGGACCGCATCGGACAGCACCAGACAGTTGAAATTAAACGAATATCAGCCACCAGTATGGGTTTTTCCATATTTAAAACGGTCTGCCTGTCCGGTTTCAGGTTTCCCTGTCCGCCAGACACCTGGCATTTTTTATAACGATCGGGAATATATAACACCCAAATATTCCAGTGATTTTTATAAATTACGTTTAATTGTATCACTATGAAAAGGTTTTTCTGTTTACTTATAGCCCTGTTGTCTTACGCCACTTGCTCATATGCGCAAAACCGCCAGGTTCGGTACGATGGCCAGGGAACCGGGTACCACATTTACGACAGCAAAGTGGACAGCCAGAAAAATATTGTGAGCATTGGTGGTGCCGGTTATCCATTTATCATGAAAACCGATATAAGCGGAAACAAACTGTGGTCAAGAAGAATAAACACACCGTACCTCGGTCCTTTAACCCCGCTGAAGGTGGAAGTAGATGCCAGCGGTAATTATGTGGTGCTGCTTAAATATCAATGGCCTGTACTGGTAAAATTCAGTCCCGAGGGCGACCTTTTGTCTTCAAAGCAATTTACATACAATAGCCAGGTCAACAATAATACAACTTCGTTCACCTTGCTCCCAAACGGCAATATTGCCATCTGTGGCTTCAACGATTTTGACCATAATTTAAGTAGCTCATGGATAGAATGGATGGGGTACCTGTATGTAATAGATAGCACGGGCGCGCCGGTATATCTTAAATCATTCGGCTTCACATACTGGATACAGGAGTATTATTTTTACGATATCACAAGCAGCGGAAACAAGATATACATCTGTGGCAAGTACAACAATTCACCCCTCATTCTATCTACCGATCTGGACGGTAACAATAACATCGAGCGTACCTTCCCAACTGTAGATACCCTCGACAATATTAACTACAGTGCTATCAACTATAACAAGATATCTTATACACATGGAGCGTTGTATGTAGGGGGGACAATGGCGGATAATAACAATGCGCACACTGTGCAAATAGTTGGGACCGTGGATACAGGTACATTCGCTTTTCATGGTGCAGCAATTGCGGGCTTAAGAGACACCAATGTTTCCAGTGCAGTGTTCTATCCCAGCGACAGCAGCACATTGTTTTTTGCTGATCAGGATGTGGCCAGCCACGGAAGGTCTGTCTTGTATGGCAAAGTAGTGTCAGATACGCTGATGCAGGCACGCAAGATGATATCCGACTCGTTACTAACCATCAGCAGCCTTGTCATGGCTGCTGATACCGCGATCTTTACCGGCAACTTTCACGTAAACAACACATTGGACGCTTTCCTTGCAAGCTACAATACAGATGCACCTTCAACCCAGTTAACGCATGTGGTAGATACACAGGTGTACTTCTCCAGGTTTGATCTTTCGCCATCCACTACACCCGATCCCGGAATTGTGTATAGGAACACGCCTTCAGATAGTGTCATCCAGGCTATAGATTCACCCTGCATAGTAGAATTGCATGTGTGCGGTTCTGACAGATGTAAGCCCATTCCTTTTGTTCAGCCTGTACCGTCGGCCGAGGTATGCTTTGGCGACACTGTATTTTTATCTATCGGCGGCTGTTTTCATAGCACATGGTACCGTAACGATACCTTGCTGCCAGGCTTTAGCGACCTGCTACCCGCTACAAAGTCAGGTACTTACTATTTTGTTGCAGACAATGGTATTTGCTACGATACGTCATCCGGTTCGCATGTCACCATCAGGCCATCAATCACGCCCTTAATAACCCGCTTTGATGATACGCTTAAAGCCAGCTATGGAGCTACCTACCAGTGGCTCGATAGTAATTTCTTTCCTATTGCTAATGACACCGATAGTGTGCTGGTATTTACCACACCCGGCAAGTATGCAGTAAAGGTCACTGATTCATTTGGGTGTTCGGCTGTTTCTTCGCTCTTTAATACAATCAATGTATCTGTTGCCCAGCTTAGTAGTGGGCACGATAATGTACGTATCTACCCAAACCCTGCAACCAATAAATTTACCATACAGCAGGAAAATACAGGCACGCTTGAGGTAGAGATCACCGACCAGTCTGGCAGGGTAATTGGCCGGTTCATTCAAAACAAGGAGGTGACAGAATACAGTACATCTTCACTGCATATACCTGCCGGACTCTATCTTATCAAGATGAAGAACAATGCGGCAATAACTATAAAGAAACTTGTTGTTTTGGATTAAGGATGCGTGTCAAGCGGGTTTTCTTACTGAATACCTAATCATCCAATCCCTTTCCATCAAGTATTTGCGGCGTGTATTTTTCAACTCTTGATTCCCGGGTTTTGGGTTGCTTGGCTGCAGAAAAATAGAAAATATATGCCCTTTGCCGCCCCGGAGTCAAGGCTTCAAAAGCCTTTTTCAGGGCAGCATTCTTATCTAATTTCTTTTGGAATTCTTCGGGGATTGTGTACTCTTCCGTCTTTTTTAATTCAACCTTCAAACCGGCTTCTTCTACTTCAACGGCTTCGTATATATAGGCTGTCAGTACAGGCGCCAGTTTAATGATCTGCTGCACAGAGGTAAACCGCACCTGGCGCGCTACCTGCACGTTCTCTGTTTGTTGTATCAGGATACCCTTAGGGTCTTTTAGCAATACACCCTTGAAAAACAAGAACGCACAATATTCTTTAAACACATGTATTAAAACTATGTTGCTATTCTGAAAAGTATAGCAAGGGCAGCCCCACTTCAATTCTTCAGTCAGGTGGCAGTCAAGAGCGATTGCTCTTAATTTCTTTATTTCTTCCTGCCACTTCTGGGGTTTATTAAAATAGAAATCAACCTTAGTATTCGTGTTATCCATTGTTGCCTGTTTGTACAAATTTAAACTTTTAACGAGCCCCGAAAGCCCCTGGCCGCATAGTAAGATTCGGCGCCATTATGATACAGGAAAACAGTGTCATATCGACGATCGCAGAAGACAGCGCCACCATGTTTCCTTATATTAGCAGGCGTTTTTACCCAACTAGATGTTTTGGTATCGAAAGCTTCCAGTTGTTGTAGTTCGCGATATTCTTCTTCAGTTAAAATTTCAACTCCCATAGACGCAGCCATATCAATAGCATTATTTTCTGGTTTGTTCTCTTTCCTCGCCTTTAGCGCCTCACCGTCGTAACACAAACTTCTGCGGCCCTTAGGGCTTTCTGCCGAACAATCGTAAAAAATGTATTCGCCTTTATTATGACCAACAACATCAGGTTCACCACCAGTTCTTTCCATTTCACTCAGCGACCAAAGTTTATCGGGAGCAGCTTCCAGCTTCTCTTGTACTTTAGTCCATTCAATGCCTTTATGCCGCATTGGGTTTTTCTCAAAGCGGGTTTTTAATACCGCGATCAGTTCTTCCTGTTGCAGGGGTGATAACTTCTTTTTCATGCTACTTGTTTTCACTTTTTATCATGAAGGTTGTAATGGTACTTATTGTTGTGCCGCCTGCACGTTTGAATTTATATACGTCGCAAAACGAGAATTTCTTATCGTCTGCCGTAATAATTTGTCCACTTGCTGATGCTTCCGGGCCATGTGTTATTATGGTGTCGATCGTAAGTTCCTTAACCTTCCAGCTAGGTTGTCTTTTGAGTTCGGTAACATAATGGGC
Source organism: Flavipsychrobacter sp. (assembly GCA_031292525.1). Lineage (GTDB taxonomy): Bacteria > Bacteroidota > Bacteroidia > Chitinophagales > Chitinophagaceae > JABDEZ01. Next base: position 8,790 of record JARLGY010000045.1, read on the forward strand.
TAACCCTTGAACTTTTTTATTCCCAACAATTATCCAACTAATATCCTGTGGAATAATTTCATTTATGACCTCAACATCGGCATTGGCAAAAGCAGTATATAGCTCTTTGAGGAATTGCTTTCTTGGCGAATTACCACAGTCTGGTTCTATATTGATCTTTGGGCCCATATAAAATCTTATTTATTGATCAACTAAAGTAATCTTCCTATCCGCAGGTCTGAAATGCCACGACAAAACAATAAAAATAATCTGAAAAAATGGTCCAAGAAGTCCTTTTACACTATTATCACCATATGCCAAATGAGAAGCAAGCGCCCCCGTCATAGCGAAAAAGAAACCTGCGTATGCCCATTCTTTAAGCAGTTTAAACCGTGGAATTAAAATAGCTATAACCCCAAGAATTTTCCAAATGCCAAGTATGGTTAAAAAGTAAACCGGGTAGCCCAAGCCCACTACCAGGTCAACCCATTGTTTGGTTCTAAGCACAGCAAATATCCCGCTTTGCAGCATGCCCACAGCCAATAAGCCCGTAGCGATCCAATAAATGATTTTGTTTCTCTTTTCCATCGTGTGTTATTTTAATTTGTTTACGATGTCTTCTATCCTGTTATGTGCCATGTTTATACCTTGTGCAAAAGGCAGCTTCAGTACCTGGTCTCTTTGGGTAACTGATTCATATATCACATGCATATTGAGCCGGCTGGTGTCGTCAGTAAGTTGTTCAAATTCATAGATTTCAAGCTGCACACCAAAAGGGGTACCATCCATTTCAAACGTGCGTACAATTTTCTTGTTGGGTATAACTTCATGAATGACACCACTAAAACCATACTTGTATCCTTTTGGATCGGTAGTCTCAAACTGGTAATTACCGTGCTTTTTACTTTCCAGTTTCAGCACCTTGGTGCCCATCCATTGCTCGATAATATCTGCCTCTACGTAGGCCTTAAACAATAATTCCAATGGCAGATCAAACTCCCTGGTGATCGTTAATTCCTGTTTGCCATCTTCGGCATTAATTTTTGTTTTTTGTTCCATGTTACTTGGTTTTATGTGTTTTCATTATTGTTTCTAATTTGTTGAAGCGTTCTTCCCACATCTGTCGGAATGGCTCGATAAAATCTGCTACCTCTTTCATTTTTTTTGCATTTATATGATAATAGATCTCTCGTCCATTTTGTTCTTGCTTAAGCAATTCGCACTCGGCAAGTATTTGCAAGTGTTTTGAAACGGTGGGCCTCGCAGTATCAAAGTTTGCGGCTATGGCCCCGGCAGTCATAGCTTGCGAGGCAACCAACAGAAGTATAGCTCTTCGGGTTGGGTCTGCTATGGCCTGAAATGCGTCTCGTCTTAAATCCATTGTGTAGTTATTTGACTACAAATGTATGTGTAGTTATTTGACTACGCAAATTTTTCTGCTATTTTTAATAATGTTTTGTGTGTTGTAGTTAATATTGGTGTTAATAAAAATCTTCATTTCAGCAATCAATAAACCAATATCATTATTTAAAGTCTATTTACTATAATACTTAACTATGGATCTGCAGGAGCAAAACAGCTTGTTGTATGCGCGAGCGGGATTTGGGATAAGACTGGAGGATTTTAAGAATCCCCGGCCAGTAAAGGAAGTGGTGGAGTCGCTGTTCCCGACGGCTGTTCCCGGCCAGTTGCAACTGATAAGCGATGAAGAGTGGGCGGAGTATAACCCCAAGACCTTGAAGGTAACGATGACTGATGAGGTAGCCAGGAAGGAAAAAGAAAGAGAATTTAGAAGAAGAACAGGTGATATGAACCTGCTGTGGATGGAAGCTATGGTGCGTACATCGTTCCCGTTGGTAGAAAAGACGGCCATGTTCTGGCATGGGCACTTTGCCACAAGGGTAGATAATCCATATTTTGATCAACTGCTACTAAATGAAATAAGAAGAAACGCTCTTGGCAACTTTGGCGACCTGCTAAAGGCGGTGAGTAAAAGCTCTGCTATGCTGCAATTTTTAAACAACCAGCAAAACAAGAAGAGCCACCCGAACGAGAACTTTGCGCGCGAAGTGATGGAGCTGTTCACTTTGGGACGCGGCCACTATACCGAGGATGATGTGAAGGAAGCTGCGCGCGCTTTTACTGGATGGGGATATGATGAGAATGGCGCATTCATATTTAGGGAAAAACAGCATGATGCTACAGATAAGAAGTTTTTGGGTAAGACAGGCAATTTTGATGGTGATGATATACTGAACATCATACTGAAACAAAAGCAGACCTCGATATTCATTACGCAGAAGATATACCGCTACTTTGTAAGTGACGAAAAGATAGATGACAGACGTGTGAATGCCCTGGCCAAAAACTTCTATGATAGTAACTATGATATTGGCGGGTTGCTGCGAGATATATTTACATCGAAATGGTTTTACAATGACGATGTTGCGGGAGCTAAAATAAAAAGCCCTGTGGAACTGTTGGTAAGCTACCAGAGGATGATACCAATGTCTTTCAAGAACCCGAATGTATGGATCAACCTGCAAAGGGTGCTGGGGCAGTATTTGTTCAATCCGCCGAATGTGGCAGGGTGGCCCGGAGGAAAGGACTGGATAGACAGCAGCAGCCTGGTGATACGGATGCGCCTGCCCGAAGCCTTTTTTGCCAGTAAGGAGCTGGACCTGAATGCTAAGGAAATAGAACCAGAGATGATGAAGGGCATGACCAAAAAAAATGTAATGCCGGGTCAGGCTGCACAAACCTTTAGAGTGGGTAAGCTGGATAGCGTGGACTGGAGCGGCTATGTGGCCTTCTGGAAAAACTATAAACGTGAAGAAGTGAGGGCTGCACTGGCAGACTATCTGCTACCTATGAGCCTGGACGAGGCAAGGTTAAAGCAAGTGGAAGGCTTTGCAGACAATGATAATGACGAGCAATACATAAAGAGTATGACCATACTGCTGATGGAGCTGCCGGAGTACCAATTGAGTTAACGAACGGTGGGCTTGTTGTGAGAAAATAGTTATAGTGGAGTCTTTTTAAAGAGAAGTAATATGTCGATATCTCGTAGGAAATTTATACAGCTGAGTTCGCTGGCTAGTGCATCGCTGATGGTGCCGCGGTTTTTAAAGGCTTTTGAACATAATCCGCTGAGCCTGCCGGGCGGGGGCAAGAAATCGCTGGTGGTGATACAGTTGTCAGGTGGAAATGACGGCCTGAACACCGTGATACCATACTACAACGACATATACTATAAAAACCGTCCCGTGATAGGGATAAAGAAGGCTGACGCCATTGCTCTTACAGATGAGGTGGGACTAAACCCTGCCCTTACCGGTATAAAAAGGCTTTATGATCAAGGCTTTGTAAGCATAATAAATGGTGTGGGTTATCCTGAACCTAACCGTTCGCACTTTCGCAGTATGGACATATGGCAGAGCGGCAGCACTGCCGACCAAGTGGTGAGCACTGGCTGGCTGGGCAGGTACATAGACGGTTGCAAGGACTGCACTAACAATACTATGGGCCTTGAAATTGATGACAGCCTAAGCCTGGCAATGAAAGGCAAGGACAAAAGCGCTCTTGCAGTGCGCGACATCAACCAGTTTTACAATGCGGCAACAGACCCTTATTTTGTGAAACTGGCCAAAACGCATGATGACGAACATGATGCCAAACTGGCCAACTATTTGTACCAGACATTGCGAGAAACATCATCGGCAGCGGGATATATATACCAGCAGAGCAAGATATACAATACAACACAGGTGTATCCTGATACCGCTATAGGCAAACGTATGAAGACTATTGGCTCGCTTATAGTTGCCAATACGGATACGCAGGTATACTACCTGAGCCATGGCAGCTTTGATACGCATGTGAACCAGGCAGACCGGCAAAAAAAACTGTTTGAAGAACTGGATGCTGCACTAACTGCATTGGTAGCAGACCTGAAACAAAACAACCGTTTTAATGATACGCTTATCATGACATTCTCTGAGTTTGGCCGCAGGGTAGGGGAGAACGCCAGCAAGGGTACTGACCATGGCACTGCCAACAGTATGTTTATGATAGGTGGTGGAATAAAGAAAGGTGGCTTATATAACAACATCCCCAATCTCGCCGATCTGGATCACGGAGATGTGAAGTATGAACTTGACTTTAAACAGGTGTATGCTACTGTTTTGGACAGATGGCTGGCAACAGATCCGCGTGGTGTATTGGACGGGAAGTATGAACCACTGACGTTTATATAAATGCTCATTTGGCAAAGATGGCAATTGCAACCGATGTAAAACACTTGATGTTTGGTAGCCCATACCGCTATGATATTGGTGTATATGACTGAAAAATAGTAACTTAATGAAAATGCAAAATACTTATGTAGTATTTTGCGTTAATTACTATCATGTAAGTCTCATTATGGCTGAACCTTTACTATTTTCCCGCAAAGCGGTTTTATATTTGTTGTTGTGTTTCGTTTTACTACCTAGTATAAGCTTATGTCAAAGTAAGTTAAGTAGGACGGTACACTTGAAGAGCACGCTATTAAAACCATCTTACAACGCAAGTATATGGCTGGACAGTGTACAGCATACAAGTGAAAACGGATATACACAAGTTCTGCTTCAGTTTGCTACCTTACCTAATGCTGAAGAAAAGGCCACCCTGCAACGTAATGGTATACGTTTGCTGGAGCATGTGCCTGATAATGCATTTACAGCCATTGTGAAATTGCCTTTTACGGGGAGTACTTCCGGTTTGCCTTTTACGTCTGTTATCAATATTGCAGATGAGTGGAAGGCCGACAAAAACGTATGGGATAAGGTAAACAGCAACCTGAATACAATTGTAGCAGTAATGGTGAGCTTTGACACGCAGGTGCCAGCGCAGGAAGTAAAGGATTTTCTGAAGAAAATCGGCGCGGTTACGGAGAAAAATAAGCTGGAACAATACGGCATTTACAAAGTGATCATTGCTGCCAAAAGCATGAAAGCACTTGCGCATAGTTACAGTGTTAAATATATAAGCCCTGTGGCTACTTATGTAAACGCTGATGCAGATGCAAAGGCGATGAGCAGGGTGAATATTATAAATCAGCCTGTAAATAACGGAGGGTATGGCTTGCTTGGTGATAGTGTAACAGTGGGGGTGGGCGACGATGTATCGGCTATATACCATGTGGATATGTGGGATAGGGTGATCAATTACAATCCGGCTGCGATGACGCATCATGGCGTATTTACCAATGGTATAGTAGGTGGTGCGGGTATAGTTGACCCTTTGGGGGAAGGAGTGGCACCGCATGTGCGACTGGTGAACTACTTGTACGACCAGGTATTGCAGGCAACGCCACTGATGCTACAGCAATACAACATGAATGTGACCAATAACTCTTATGTGACCATAGAGGGTGATTGTGGTTATTCAGGGACGTACGATGTGTACTCGCAGTTTGTTGACAACCTAGCCATGCAATACCCATCTGTTTTTCATGTTTTTGCTGCGGGTAATGATGGTACGTTGGATTGTACACCTTACCCCAAAGGATTTGGGACAGTAGCGGGTGGGTACCAAGCAGGGAAAAATGTACTTGTGGTTACCAGTACCGACAAGGAATATGATAATGCATACGATGCATCGCGCGGGCCTATAAGGGATGGCAGGTTAAAGCCGGAAATAACCGCTGTAGGTTATAATGACTATTCATGCATAGATGTTACAGATTATGAAATAGCAGATGGTACCAGCTTTGCGTCTCCACAAGCGGCGGGCGCTGCTGCGCTGCTCACCCAACGCTATAAATCGCTTTACGGTACGCTGCCCAATTCTGACTTATTGAAAACATTGCTGATGGTGGGGGCTATAGATGTTGGTAATAATGGACCGGACTATACTTTTGGCTATGGATTTCTGAACCTGCAACATAGTATACAGATTTTGGACAGCAGCCATTACTACAATAATACTATTGCAGATGGAGGAACTCAAACTATAACAATACATGTGCCCGCCAATATGGGCAAACTGAAGGTAATGCTGTACTGGAACGATGAAGCTGCTAGCCCACTGGCGGCTACCCAATTGGTGAATGATCTTGATCTGCAGGTGCAAGCTCCGGATTCATCAAGCTACTTACCATTGGTACTTGATCCTACGCCGGCCAATATTAATAACGATGCTGTGCAAAGAGCAGACCACCTTAATAATAGCGAGGAAGTGGTGATCAATAATCCGCATGCAGGGAATTACACTATCATTGTAAAAGGTTACCATGTGCCATCTACAGTGCAAGGTTATGTTGTAGCTTATGATCTGGAACCTGTGGGCATAAAATTGGCTAATCCTATTGCGGGAACAAAAGCGGCATCGGGTAAGGTGCTCCACATATATTGGGATGCACCTGATGTTACCAATACATTCACACTGCAATATTCAACCAACAACGGTGTTACGTGGTTGCCTCTGGCAGCAAACCTTGGTGCAAACCAACGGTTTTACGATTGGACACCAGACAGCGCAATAAGCAGCGGGCAATGCCTGATAAAGCTGACACGTGATAATACAAGTGATGTATCTGTTTCAGGAGTGTTTGTTATCAGTCCGCAACCAATAGTAACACTGGATGCAGCACAATGCCCTGGCTATGTGAATATACACTGGACGACAACCCCCAATGCAACAGCCTATAAGGTGCAACGAAAGAAAGGACCTTATATGCTAGTGGTAGATACAGTATCCACTACTAGCTATTCATTCAGCTTCCCGGTTTATGATAGCACCTACTATGTAGCGGTAAGTCCAATAGTGAATGGACTGGAAGGATATAGAAGTATAGCTGTCTGGCGCAGGCCGGTGGATGGCAGTTGCGTTGGTTTTCCTAAAGGAGACCTTGCAGTAACAGGCACTACCCTGCAAAATGGCAGACAGTTTACCAGTACGCAACTTACCAATGCAACGTTGATGGTGGTGACGCTAAGGAACCGCTATGATAGCGCGACAACTAAGTACTCACTTACCTACAGTGTGAATGGTGGTATTTGGAATTCTTTATTTTCACCACCTTCTATACCGGCAGATGCGGCTATAAATGTAACATTGCCCGGATTGCGACTGGGAACGCCGGGTAATTATACCATAAAAGTTGCCGTGCATAATATAGGTGTTGCCGATACTATAAAATATAATGATACGTTGGTAACCCAAGTCACCAACATCAGCAACCCACCTGTAAGCCTAGCATCGCCTTTTAACGATGGTTTTGAGAGTATGTCTTTGTTTTCTTTAACGCACGATTCGATCGGAATATCGCCGAACGGGCACTGGGACTATGCAAATAGTACTGATACCGGAAGACTGCGCACGTTTGTGGATAGCAGCATCATCATAACAGGCAACAGATCGATAAGCCTGGATGCCTATCTTACGCTGCCAGGGAATCAAAATCATTTTGCGGGTACATTCAACCTAGCTAATTACGATACTGCAACTACTGAAATAAGAATGGAGTTTGACTACATGCTATCGGGTACACCCAAAAGTGCTGCGGGAAACCAGGTATGGGCGCGAGGGGTAGACACCAAGCCTTATGTGAGCCTGTACAATTATAACGTAAATGCTTATCCGGGTACAGTGCTTCATTCGGGGTCGTTATCGCTTACAGACCTGATGTTGAAGAATGGCCATAATTTCTCGACCAGTACACAGGTTTTATTTGGACAGAGTGACACCTCGCTTATTGCCGGACCGTATTACGGTAACGGCGTGACACTGGATAACTTTATGATGTACACAGTGCAGAATGATGTGCAGCTGGCGGGCATTGCAAACCCGCAAACAGTGACCTGCGGACTTGGCACTTCAGCGCCACTAACAGTGCAAGTATATAATGGAGTAAGGCAACCACAGAATAATGTGCATATGTTTTATCAACTGGATGGCGGCACTATCTACGAAGACTCACTGGTTTCAATAGCTGGCAAGGATACTGTTTTATTTACCTTCAACCAATTGATGAACCTGACAGTATTTGGTAAACACACGCTTAGCGTTTACCTGAACGATACGGGCGATACCTATAACGCCAACGATAGTATATTGAACTATACTTTCTATAACCAACCGCTTATTACCGCATTCCCATACCTTGAGAACTTTGAGGCAGGACCCGGAAGTTGGTTTACAGAAGGGCAGAGTGATAGCTGGCAATACGGGACGCCGTCATCTGCCAAAATACATAAGGCAGCAAGCGGTACCAAAGCATGGAAAACTAACCTGACGGGAACATACAACAACCTGGAGACATCGTACCTATATTCGCCATGTTTTGATATAAGCCAACTTACAAACCCGATGCTGAGCTTCAGTACTATCATGGATATAGAAAATTGTGGCAATACCTTATGTGATGGCGGGTATATGGAGTATAGTTATGATGGTGCAGTATGGACTAAACTTGGAAGCTCAGGGCAAGGGTATAACTGGTACGATCCAGCTTTTAACGTGTGGAACACAGAGGGTAATACCCGCTGGCATGTAGCATCTATATCATTGCCAGTAAGCACGCAACCTATACGTCTGCGCTTTGTACTGAACAGCGACCCAGGAGGCACTTATGAAGGTATAGCTGTTGACGACATACACATCTTTGATCGGACATATGTTATTTTTGGTGGCCAGACGCCTGACCATGTACCTGTTGGGCCAAGTGGGAATAGTTGGCTGCCTGTTATTAACAATAATGCCATCATAGCAGCTGTACAATCGTATGGGCAAACGCCGGGTACGCTGGATATTGGCGTTTATAATAATTATAATTATACCAACCTGGATAAGACGCAATATATCTTCCCAAGGAATTTTGTAGTAAAGGCTGAACATAAATCGAATGACAGTATCGGGGTGCGACTGTTTATACAGGATGGAGAAATGAAATTGTTGTTGCAGGATACCGGGTGCGCTTCTTGCTCAAGACCAGAAGATGTGTATTCGATGGGAGTTTCTAAGTATGATAATGCTGCAAACCCGGCTGCGGAAAACGGTACACTAAGTGACAATACAGGCGGGACTTATGTTTTTTACCCCTTTGGGGCTATTAAGTGGGTGCCTTACGATATTGGCTACTATGCCGAACTGACGGTAAAATCTTTCTCTGAGTTTTGGTTCAGTGATGGTGGGCCTAATCATGTATTTGCTATAGATAGTGATTACCTGGTATTTGATGCGCAGAAGATTACACCCCACCAAGTGAAGGTGAACTGGCTGTCTTACATAGATACTCTTGTAAGTACCTATACTGTGCAGCGATCTATGGATGGCAATACATTTACCAACATCAATACTACGAATGCCTTGCACCAGTCTGCACCGTTATATATATATAACGATACGCCGACTGTGAGCATAGGCAGCAGTGTATACTACAAGCTACTTTATTACTTTAATAATGGTGACAGCCTGTACTCACCAACCCGCCGTGTTGACTGGACAGATGCCAATGAACTGATATCACTTTATCCTAACCCTACACGTGGACAGATAAACATACAGTGGACGGCAAGCCAAGGAACGCCATTGCAAATAGATATGGTGGATGCAACAGGAAGAACAGCCTTTAAGCAAATTATTATTGCCACACAATGGAATAACCTGACCACATTGCAAACGCCACATTTTTCAAGCGGATTGTATTTTATGAAGATATTGCTAGGAGGAAAGGTGTATGTAAAGAAGATAGTTTATGAATAAGGAGATGATATTTATAATCTTTTAAATAAATGGCTGACCTTAAAGAAATTTACAATCTACAAGATGATATTTCTATTATTAAGCATTACCAAGCGGCAAGTCTCAGTAAAGATTGGCGGATCGGGTTACGAATTGAAAAAGGGATTTTATTTGGATCAGATGAATGGTTTAGTGCAATCAAATCGGGAATAATAAAACACTTTTCGGTAAAAGTGGTGATATCGAAAGTGTACATGACCAGTCATAACGATTTTGCACAATTTGATATTGAAAATGATGAAGGTATAACTACCTGGATAAGAGAGGCAGATATCTTTTTATATAAAGTCGGCTCGAATGTTGAGTTAAAATACGTTGAACAGAAACGTAAAAATGGTATTGTAACAAAGTGTGTTATCCAAATCCTACAGGGTTCGGTTAATAGTTCTGAATAGTATAATCGTATTTTATTGTGACTTTTGCGCAGAGAGCCAAAGCATTTAACCGCAGTTTACACTTGGAGCAAGTGTTGCCGCATCACATACAGGCAATGAATCCCTTTGCTGAACAGGGTAGTAAGGCCTTGCTTTTTTCGGACATCTTTTACGATAAATTCTATGGTGACCGTAGGAAACGTAAACTGATACTAGGTATCAACCCAGGGCGTTTTGGCGGTGGTATAACCGGTGTGCCATTTACTGATTTTAAACGGATGCGTGATAAATGCGGTATTGATACTTTGGGTGAAACATCGCACGAGCCATCATCAGAGTTTGTATATGCTATGATTGAAGCGCTGGGAACTGTTGCGGCATTTTATAGCCAATTCTATATCAATTCACTTTGTCCACTTGGTTTTATTACTGAAAAGCCTGGAGGTAAGTGGGTAAATTACAATTACTACGATGATGCAGCACTATACCAGGCGGTAAAACCTTTCATGATAGATAGCATCCGCCGCATGATAGACTTAGGTGCATATACAGATGAATGTTTTTGCCTGGGGGTAAAGAATGCGCTCTATTTCAGGGACATAAATAAAGAATACGGCTTCTTTGATAAGATAACAGAACTACCACATCCAAGATTTATTGTTCAATATAAACGCAAGGAGATGGATAAATATATACAGGAGTATAAGGATAAACTAAAAGGCAGCAGCCAGATATGAAAATCACAGAGCTACTATATCACAAATAGCTTGTTATGTTTTTCTTGGTTTCTTTTTAGCAGCCGGAAATAACACATTGTTGAGAATGAGCCTATACCCAGGGGAGTTAGGGTGCAGGCTTAGATCTGTTGGCGGGTCGCCGATGTTGTGCTGGTAGTCTTCAGGATCGTGACCGCCATAGAATGTCCATGTTCCCTTACCAAATTCACCATGGATATAACGCACTTCATTAGCTGCTTTTTCTTCGCCCATTACCAATACACTTGATTTTAAAACCTCTTTACGGAATGCAGTGGTTTGCCCCATAAAACCCTTAATAGTGGTAGTATGATCCTGACACAACATAGTAGGCACAGGATCGAATTTAGCTGAGAAGGTGAAGAGCGTAAAGTAATCTACGTCCATTGGCACATGGCGGAAGTTAGTATTGTCAATATTTGAATACTCGTATTCGTAAGGGTTGGTAACCAGTGTAAAGTCTTTGAACGCAAAGGATTTGGTAAAATCGAGGCGCTGTTGGGCATCGGGTGCCATCGGGTCGCCATCAAATGGTTCAGCACAAATGTCAGTGCCTTCGGCGGCCAGTGCAATGTCGTAAGTATCGGTAGCAGAACACATGGCAAACATATACCCCCCGCCAGCTACAAAATCTTTTATTCTTTTAGCCACGGCCAGTTTCAATTGTGACACTTTTTTATAGCCATGCTTTGCAGCCATACTTTCAGCGCTCTTTACATCGGCCTGGTACCATGATGTGTTGTGGTAACCAAACCAGAATTTACCATACTGGCCTGTAAAATCCTCGTGATGCAGGTGTAGCCAGTCGTAAGTGGGCAGTTTGCCATCCAGTACATCATCATCATACACTTTATCAAAAGGTATTTCGGCGTAAGTAAGTACCATGGTTACTGCATCATCCCAAGGTTCTTTATTAGGTGGTGTGTACACTGCTATTTTTGGCGCTTTTTCCAGTTTTATTACATCGCCATTAAAGTCTGGGTTTGCTATCTGATCCAGAATGCCGAGGTATTGTGCATCGCTCATTACCTCGTAGCTTACTCCACGTAGTTTGCAGAGCCGCTCTATACTTTCCACCTGGTCTATGCCAAAGCTGCCGCCCTTGTAGTTGAGTAACCAGTCTACAGAAATTGATTTGCGGAGCGCTTCGTAAGCTACTCCATATGCTTTCAGGTGATTGGTTTGCGTTTCAGCATCCATTGGTATGAATATCTTTGCTGCAAACGCATTGGTTTGTATTAAAATAAGTACTAAGTATAAGATGAACCGTCCTTTCATTCTTTGGCCTGTGGTATAAAACATTGTAATTTAACCATAATAAATAAGATGAAAGGTAAATGTGGGTATTTTAACAACAACTAAAGACTGCTTGATTTATTACCTTTGCCACTCTTGTTAATACCCAATATGGCCACATACAGTAATGCCCGCGCCATGCGCGCTTTGATCAAAGCCAGCCTACAATCTATTTTAAAAAGTCCATCTGCCATTGTATTCAGTATAGCTTTTCCGCTCATATTCATACTCGTATTTGGATTTTTGGGAGAAGGCAGAAATTACAATATTAAAGTGTCGGATGCGCCAGGCAGCGATACCACTAATAGTATGTATGCTATGCTGCACCATGCCCCTATGCTAAAATGGGTGCCGCAAAAGGACAGCAACAGCCTGAATAAGATGCTGGCTGAAGGCGATATAGTAGCGGCTGTAGATATAAAAAAACTACCCCAGGGCAGCACGCCACAGTATAATGTGACCCTGAATGCATCCGGATCGCTTATGGACAAAGCCATGCAGTTGCGGGAAATAATAAATGGGATAGTGCAACGCCAGGACCCGGAAATTCAAAAGCGTATTGCACTACTAGCAAAGGTAGAAGTGCATGCCAGCCAGGTACGCGACTATAAGACCATTGACTTTATATTGCCGGGGCAGCTTGGGTTTTCACTATTGGCAGCAGGTGTTTTTGGTACTGCATTTGTGTTTTTTAACCTGCGGCAGACATTGGTATTGAAACGGTTTTTTGCGACACCCGTACGCCGCGAAGCTATTGTAATAAGCGAGGGCATAGCCCGTATGTTGTTCCAGATAACCGGCGCCATAGTTATTATTGGTATTGGGCATCTTGCGTTTGGTTATACACTGTTACATGGATGGATCACGTTTGTAACCATGCTGTTGGTATGTGCGCTGGGGATGCTGGTATTTATGGGTTTTGGATTCATCATCAGTAGTATTGCGAAGAGCGAATCGAGCATACCACCGCTATCTAACTTGATCACTTTACCCCAATTTTTGCTTGCGGGTACTTTCTTCCCAATAGATAATTTTCCTAAATGGCTGCAGCCATTGTGCCGGGCCCTGCCGCTTACTTACTTGAACGATGCCTTGCGTAAAATAGCCTTTGAAGGTGTGGGCCTGTGGGCTGTACGTGTGGACCTACTGATACTGGTTGGCTGGGGTATATTAGTTTACATAGGAGCTGCCCGTTTGTTTAAGTGGGAGTAGGTACATTTCCGTAATCCAGATACAACAATAAGTGATTGGGTTACTTTTGTTTCTGGCTGAGGTGCGAGCTTTGTACTGTTATTTAACTAATTTAAACGACAACTATGAGCAGCATTAAGAAAATGAAACTAGGCAGCCAGGGTCTTGAAACACCAGCAATAGGACTTGGATGTATGGGCATGACCCAGATAGCCGGTATGGATATTTATGGGAAGGCAAATGAAGCTGAAAGTATAGCGACAATACACAGATCGCTGGAATTGGGCGGCAACTTCCTGGACACAGCAGATCTCTACGGTCCGTTGGCTAACGAAAGACTGATAGCGAAGGCTATAAAAGGCAACCGAGATAAATACATAATAGCCAGTAAGTTTGGCTATGAAATTGATGACAACGAACAACTGACCTGGCAGATAAATGGCCAACCTGCTTATGTAAAAAAGGCACTGGAACGGTCATTAAGGAATCTGGGTACTGATCACATAGACCTTTACTACTTGCACCGACTAGATCCGAATACTCCAATTGAAGAAACTGTTGGTGCTATGGCAGGATTGGTTAAAGAAGGTAAAGTTAGGTACATAGGTCTTTCGGAAGTGTCATCTGCAACTATAAGAAAGGCACACCAAGTACACCCGTTAACTGCTGTGCAGACAGAATACTCGTTATTTGAAAGGGATGTAGAAGCCGCTGGTATAATAGACACTTTAAAAGAACTGGGTATTGGGTTTGTAGCGTATAGTCCGTTGGGGAGGGGATTTCTTTCAGGTGATATTAAAACCCCAGCAGATTTTCCGGAAAAAGATTTCAGGTTGAGCATTCCTCGTTTCCAAGGTGAAATGTTTTATAAGAACATTGAGCTAGTGAATGAAATAACGAAAATGGCTAAAGAGAAATCTATTACACCATCGCAACTGGCCTTGGCATGGGTTGTAGCCAAAGGTTTTTTGCCTATACCGGGTACCAAACGAGTAAAGTATGTGGAGCAAAATATAGCTTCTTTAAATAGTGCCCTAAGCCCAGAGGAAATGATCCGACTGGAAACAATAGTGCCCTTAGGTACTGAAACAGGCGCTAGGTATGACGCTATGAGCATGACCCAGATAGATAATTAAAGTCTTACAATAAGTATGGGGTTGTCATCTTATGGCACTCCATACTTTGTTTTAAAAATGAAATACAGATGAAACGAACAGTAAGCCATCCCTACGTAATCAATTCAATATCAGAACTGCACCGCTTGCTGCAATTGCCCAAACCAGCGCATCCGCTGGTGAGTGTCATTAATTTCGCTGATGTGAAATGTATCGATGATGAGAAGATGAGATCTATTGTTTATAATTTCTATTCTGTATGTACTAAGAAAGGCTATAAAGGCAAAGTGAAGTACGGACAAAATTACTATGATTTTGACGATGGTATTATGACCTTTTACTCGCCCGGGCAAGTGCTTACAACTGAACCGGCAGAGCCTGGCGATAGCGTTATGACAGGTTGGTGGCTGGTAGTGCACCCTGATTTTATCCGCAATTATACACTGGCTACGAAAATAAAGAACTACGGATTTTTTTCATATGCTGTAAATGAATCTCTGCACCTTTCTGATGGGGAAGAAGTTATGGTCAATTCTATTATGGAAAATATTGCGCATGAGCACCGCTCGGTTATAGATGGTTATAGTCAAGACGTGATCGTATCGCAGATAGAATTAATGCTTAATTATGCAAACAGGTTTTATAACAGGCAATTTATTACCCGGAAGAATGCCAGTAATGACTTGCTGGTAAAGATGGAAACTTTGTTGGATGCCTATTTTGAACAGGGTACAATGCGGCAAGGTTTGCCAACTGTTCAATACTTGTCGTCACAATTGAATATATCAGCCAATTACCTAAGTGACATGCTACGCTCGCTTACAGGCCAAAGTGCACAGCAACACATACAGAACAAGGTTATTGAAAAAGCAAAAGAGATACTGACAACCACATCGCTAAGTGTAGGTGAGGTAGCGTACCAATTAGGTTTTGAGTATCCTCAGTCGTTCAGTAAATTTTTCAAGAGTAAAACAAACATTTCACCGTTAGACTTCAGGCAGTCGTTTAACTAATTATTGATGCTATCTATATAGCAGTATCTGCCCCTTGTGCATTTCGTTGTGCCCGGTAAGGCAATGCGAGCGCACAAAGAAGTAGTAAGAACCCAACTCGCAAGGTTGGCCTGCATAATTGCCGTCCCAACCCTCATAAGGGTTGAAGGTGTGAAATACACGTTGGCCCCACCTGTTGTATATAGCCATTTCGAAGGCATCTGTATTGCCGTAAAGTACTACGTGGTACTTGTCGTTTATGTTATCCTGGTTGGGCGTAAACGTATTTGGGTATGAGAACAGGCAGCAGTTTTCAATCGAATCGAGACTGAGAGAGTCGCTGTTGATACAGCTATTTGTATCATGAGCTACTACCTTATAGATATCCGGAAGCAAGACATTTGTGTAAACCCCGCCAGTATCTGTAAATAATTTATTTGTCGTGCTGGTCCATTTATAATCTTCACCGCCGCTTGCGGTGAAATATACTTTATCGCCTAAGCAAACCGGGCCCGGGTTAGTCGTTATTTTTATGTTTGGCAGGTTGTTGACTGTTACAGTTACGGTATCAGCATAAGATACACACACGTTGTATGTTTGTATTACGTACCATTGTTGCTGGCCAAGAATTGAATTATCAGGAGTAGGGGAGCCGGACAAAATTGATCCGTCAATATTATGCCATACTACATGGGCACCAGCAAATGGTAGAAACTTTATGGTGTCAGGTTTGTCGTAGATACAATCTGAAAAGCCATAATGGTAAGGTGCAGGAAGTGCGCCACTATCAACAACCGTGAGGAAATAATAAGTGGGGCAATTAAGATGAGGAGATGTTACCTCTATGGAATATTTTCCAGCCCTTAGACTGTCCAATATATATCCTGTAGTATCGGTAAAAGTATGCAATACCTCGCTGCCCTTACTGACAGTGACAGTGCGTGGCAATAAACCATAATTAAAGAGGTAAGCTATATTGGCGGTATGTACACAACCCGTGGCAGAGAGTTGCTCAGCAGTATCGGTATTGGGTTTTACTACATAGATGGTGTAGGCGTACGTTTGGGTGCTTGAAATGGGGCAGTGGTGGTCTTTTAATGTGGCGTAGAAGTTATATACACCAGCTTTTACTGCAGAAGTATTCCACGCAAAGTTAATGAGCGGGCTGTCTGTATTGTTATTGAAGACGGTAATGGTCGCATTGGGCAATGCATTGTTAACCGTTACCGTAATGGTATCGTTACTGGGCGAGCTGGTTTTTACATTAAATCCAATGCTGGGTGCGCCTTCACATACATAAAATATATTGCTACTGTCTATTGTTCCTCCATTTATTGACCCGGTAATGATGTTGGCCACTGGTGGGTTGGCAGAACAATTGTTTGAAACAATGAATGCCAATTCCCGTTTACTAGTGCCAACCAGGATTCCATTCCTGTATTCAGATACCTGGTTAACAACAAGCGCCTTTTGTACCAAATTGGGGGTGAAATTTAGCTGACCATTCAATGGATTAAAACTGAAACTTCCCGCCGCAGCTGCAAGAGGCGCTGTAGCAGTGTAGGGTGCAATGTATTGCACTGGAGCTGAAGTAAAGCCATTGCCGAAACCTGTTGCCTGAGAATCTACAGCTGGTACAAGGCTAAACACAAGAGAATCATTATCGGGGTCAACGGCGCCCTGGTTGTAAGACTCAGGTACATTAATACAATAGTATGGGGTGGGTATAGTAGCGTACTGTGGAGAGCTGTTTGGGCCTTTTACGTTGTTAAGCGTGGCTTCCAGGTAGATAATGGTATTGCCAGGGTCAACGACATTGGTGATATTCAGGCTGCGGCCAGCAAAGCTATTGAGTGGCAGTACACCAGTCATGATAAAACGCCAGTTAGCGGACGGCCCTCCGATGGTAACTGTATCTGCATAGACAAATTTCATTACACCGGGTAGCGTGCCTCCATTACAACTGGTTTGGCTTAATTGCCCCGGGCAAACTGGGGAGACCTCAAGACCAAGCACCTCCGGTTTTAAAAGAATATCTTTATAAAATGCCTGGCCGTTATAAATATGTATCAGAGGTGTATTTGAAAATAATGAATCGAAGGCTGGGGAAATAGCTTTTACGCTACAGTCGCCATAAATGGTAAATGCAACACGGTAAGTATTGCCTGAGATGTTTGTGTATAATAACTCGCCACCAAAAATATGATTTGCATATATGTCTTTATTGCAAAGCAAAAAGGAAAGCAGTAATAGAATGTATTTTTGCTTCATGTATGTAGGGTTGGAAATTTACTATATGACGAAAGTAGAAATAAATTAGATAAACATTGCTATAATGCTAAAACGCAAAAAAATATTGCATATTATCTCATTTTTATTTTACTGGTTTTTAAAAATACCTTTGTTCTCAAAAGATATATATAGTAACATGAACCTGGAATTTAATAAAAACGAAGATGCTATGAGACTGGCAGTAAGCCAGGTGAAACAACGCCATGCTGTGATAAGCCAGGGTGGTGGTAAAAAAAGCATGGAGAAGGCCAGGGAGAAAGGTAAAATGGCGCCGCGTGAGCGTATAGAGTACCTAATAGACAAGGATAGTGTGTTTACTGAGATAGGAGCATTTGCTGGGTATGAGATGTATAAAGAACATGGGGGTTGCCCTGCGGGTGGCACTGTGGCTGGGCTGGGATATATACATGGTCGGCAATGCGTAATAGTAGCTAATGACAACACAGTAAAGGCGGGTGCGTGGTTCCCGATAACAGGCAAGAAGAACTTGCGCATGCAGGAGATAGCCATGGAAAACCACTTGCCTGTTGTATATATAGTAGATAGTGCAGGCGTGTACTTGCCCATGCAGGATGAGATATTCCCTGATAAGGAGCATTTTGGCCGTATTTTCAGGAATAATGCCCAGATGAGCGCAATGGGCATTACCCAGATAGCTGCAGTAATGGGTAGTTGTGTGGCCGGTGGTGCATATCTGCCTATAATGAGCGATGAGACATTGATGGTAGAAGGGAATGGCTCAATATTTCTTGCAGGGCCGTACCTGGTTAAGGCCGCCATTGGTGAAGACGCAGACATACAGACCTTGGGGGGCGCTAAGATGCATACTGAGATAAGTGGTATAGCCGACTATAAATTTGATACTGAACAGGAGTGTCTGGATCAGGTGCGCCGCATAATAGATAAAATTGGTGCACAACCTAAAGCAGGTTTTGACAGGGTGAAGCCACAATTGCCCGCAAAAGATGTAAAGGAGATCTACGGTATAGTTTCGGTAGATAATAATAAGACCTACGATGTAGTGGACGTAATAGAGCGCATTGTAGATAACTCTGAATTTGACCAGTTTAAACAAGACTATGGTAAGACCATAGTATGTGGTTATGGCCGTGTAGATGGTTGGGCTGTGGGCATAGTAGCCAACCAGCGCAAAATAGTAAAAAGCGGTAAGGGTGAAATGCAAATAGGAGGCGTAATATATAATGACAGCGCTGATAAAGCAGCACGGTTTATTATGAACTGTAACCAGAAGAAAATACCACTTGTATTTTTACAGGATGTTACGGGTTTTATGGTGGGCAGCCGCAGTGAGCATTCAGGCATTATAAAAGATGGTGCCAAACTGGTGAATGCGGTAGCAAATTCTGTAGTGCCTAAGATCACCATTATTATTGGTAATTCTTACGGGGCCGGTAACTATGCTATGTGTGGTAAGGCATACGATCCGCGGTTTATATATGCATGGCCCAATGCAAAGATAGCAGTGATGGGTGGTGACCAGGCAGCCAAAACACTGCTACAGATACAGGTAGCATCTTTAAAGGCTAAAGGTGAAGAAATAGACCCTGAGAAAGAAAAAGCTATGCTAAAGGATATTGCCGATAAATATGCGGCTCAGACATCGGCTTACTATGCTGCAGCCAGGATATGGGTTGATGAGATCATAGACCCCGCTGAAACAAGAAGTGTAATATCTGAAGGGATAAATGCGGCTAACCATGCGCCTATTGAAAAAGAATTTAAGCTGGGTGTATTCCAGATATAGGGATTAATAGTCCGTATAATGTTTTCTATATTGTAAATTTATACTGAATTTGAGTATTAATATTTTGTAGATGATCGAAATAAAGAATGTAAGGAAGAGTTTTGAGGGGAAGGTGATCATTGATGACGTATCGGCGAAGATGTTGCCGGGCAAGACAAGTCTTATAATAGGCACTAGTGGTAGCGGTAAGACGGTATTGATGAAAATAATGATAGGTTTGCTCAGTGTTGACAGTGGAGAAGTATTGTATGAGGGCGAGGATATTACCAAAATGAATGAGAAGGAGTTGAAAAATGTCCGTAGGAAATTTGGTATGCTTTTTCAGGGTTCTGCTTTGTTTGACAGCAAGGACGTAGAAACCAATGTGATGTTCCCCTTGGATATGTTTACCAATTTGTCTAAAGAAGAGAAAAGAAAACGGGTGAATGAGGTGCTGGACCGTGTGAACCTAACTGACGTGAACCGTAAATTTCCAGATGAAATAAGCGGAGGTATGAAAAAACGTGTAGCGCTTGCGAGGGCCATAGTGCTTAATCCAAAGTATTTGTTTTGTGATGAGCCTAATTCAGGTCTTGACCCCCAGACTTCTTTAGTGATAGATAAGCTGGTAAAAGAGATAACAATAGAGTATAACATGACCACTGTTATTAATACCCATGATATGAACACAGTGATGGAAAGTGGTGACCACATAGTGTATATGTATCATGGCA
The DNA here is from genome assembly GCA_031292525.1 of Flavipsychrobacter sp. Lineage (GTDB taxonomy): Bacteria > Bacteroidota > Bacteroidia > Chitinophagales > Chitinophagaceae > JABDEZ01. Next base: position 29,048 of record JARLGY010000045.1, read on the forward strand.
AAAAACAATGGGAGGGTTCTAATAAAGACATCATATACAGCAAGGATAAGGAATTGAACGACTTTATATTCGCGTCAGAATTCCTTTCGAAAGCTAAGGAGATGAGTATGATGGGCGATAAAAGTAAAGTATAAATGATAAAAAAAGACCGGTAGAAACCGGTCTTTTTAATCTAGAATTGATTACCCATTACAGACTTTCCCAAAAGAATAATTTTGAATAACGCCTATACAATATAGAAGACGGAAGAGCATATAAGAAAGGTTGGGTGTAAGTGCTGGTTTTTTATACTATAGATTCTTTTAAATATTAGATGTTTGGAATTAGCAGTGCAGAAGTATTTTACATTAAGGTTTGCTTTTGCCACCAATTACTTTAAATTTGCGGCGTTATAACAATTAAAATAAAAGCAAGCTAATGGCTGTTTTAGTAAATAAACATTCTAAGGTAATTGTACAGGGGTTTACCGGTACAGAAGGTACTTTCCATGCCGGGCAAATGATTGATTATGGTACCAATGTTGTTGGTGGCGTAACACCAGGCAAAGGTGGCAGCAAACACCTGGATAGACCTGTTTTTAATACAGTAAGTGAAGCTGTGGCTACCACAGGTGCTGATGTTTCCATCATTTTTGTACCCCCTGCATTTGCGGCAGATGGTATTATGGAAGCTGCTGATGCAGGTATCAAGGTGATCATTTGTATTACAGAAGGGATACCCGTGCAAGACATGGTTAAAGCACGTGAATTTATAAATGGTAAAGGCAGCCGCCTGATAGGGCCTAACTGCCCGGGTGTTATAACAGCAGGCGAAGCTAAAGTTGGTATCATGCCAGGTTTTGTTTTTAAACCAGGGCGTATAGGCATCGTATCTAAATCTGGTACGCTTACTTACGAAGCTGCCGACCAGGCTGTAAAAGCAGGTATGGGTATATCTACCGCTATTGGTATAGGTGGTGATCCTATTATAGGCACTACTACTCGTGAAGCTGTAGAGCTACTGATGAATGATAATGAAACCGATGGTATTATCATGATAGGCGAAATTGGTGGTAATATGGAAGCTGAAGCTGCAAGATGGCTGAAAGACAACATGCGTAAACCAGTAGTTGGTTTCATAGCAGGCCAAACAGCTCCCCCAGGCCGTCGCATGGGCCATGCAGGTGCAATTGTTGGTGGTGCAGATGATACTGCTGCTGCTAAAATGGCTATTATGCGCGAGTGTGGAATACACGTGGTTGACAGTCCTGCTGATATTGGAATTACGATGGCTAATGTGATGCACAAACAAACTGCAGCTGTAGCTAACTAGATATTTTAAGGGAAATAAGCGTAAAGGACATACTGTAAGTATGTCCTTTATTTTTATAAGCATTTGAAATTCAACTAGATATAGTTGATGGTTAAAGAATTCATCCATATCTTAGGTGTGCATTTGTTGATAATATAAACGGCTATGCTTTTTACAAGAACCTATACATATAAGTCCACAGCCTCTGTTCACGATATTAAAAACAGGTTGCTTGGCGATCCTATAAAAGTACATGCTCTTGATTTTGAGGTTTCTGAAAAGGGACAAATACTCAGCATATTTCCTCTTGCAGATGATATAACAGAAACAAGGGCTTTACCTGTAACTCACATAAAGTTGCACGACAAGGGCTCAAAAACCCAGATCATTATTAAAAGTGAGATGCGGAGGCCTGATGCTGGCGGTCCCATGCTGGTAGTAGGTTTTTGTGTTTCTCTTTTTATTGCTTCAATACTGTTTTTTATATATGGCAAGGAGGAGTATGCATTCTTCACTTATGTTCTTTCCAGTATAGGGCTCCTGATATTTATAGGATTCTGGATACGACTGGAGATTGGTTATTTTGACTATATGCGCAAAGTGCGGGATTTTGTAAAGAATGCCGGAAGGTAACTTTCAGCGGTATCAATATACTTGTTATAATAGAAAACCCGGCGTGTTGCCGGGCTTTTTATTTGAAAAATGTTCTTATAAATATTGCGGATGCGAAAGGAACAGGTGGTATTATTTCGCAAATGTTCTCACAGCTGGTTCTTCTCTTTCGCCTATCTGCTGGCGCCACATTGCATAGTACAGTCCTTTTTCTTCTATTAGAGCCTGGTGGGTGCCTGTCTCAATTATATTACCCCTTTCCAGCACATAGATACGGTCTGCATGCATGATGGTAGATAAACGATGCGCGATCATGATTGCGATATGCTCGCGTTGATCAGTAATGGCACGTATGGTTTGCGATATTTCTTCTTCCGTTAATGAATCGAGTGCCGATGTTGCTTCATCAAATATCATCAGTTTAGGGAAGCGAAGCAATGCGCGTGCTATGGAAAGTCGTTGTCTTTCGCCACCGGAGAGTTTTAGACCACCTTCTCCTATCATAGTATCAATTCCATTCTCAGCACGTGCCAGCAGGTTTTCGCATGCTGCCTTGTGCAGCGTTTCGGTGATCTGCTTATCAGTAGCAGATGGATTTACAAACAACAGGTTTTCTTTTATAGTACCTGAGAAGAGTTGGGTGTCCTGGGTTACAAAACCTATCTGGTGGCGCAGCTCGTCAAAATCAATTTCATTATTGTTGAATTTGTTGTAAAACACATTGCCTTGCACAGGATTGTACAATCCCACCAACAGCTTTACCAGTGTGGTCTTACCTGAACCTGATGGGCCTACAAAAGCTATGGTTTCCCCTTTTTTCACCTCAAAAGATATGCCCTTAAGTGCAGGTTGCGTAGCGCTCTGATGCTGAAATTTCACCATGTCGAAACGTATATCGTGTATAGCATCTATGTGTATGGGATGTTCAGGCTTTACTTCTACCGGGCGTTCCATGAGTGTCTGCAGGTTATTCAAAGAGGCTTCCGCTTCACGGTACGATAAAATTACATTGCCAATTTCCTGCAACGGTCCAAAAATAAAGAACATGAAAAATTGCATGGTGATCATCTGGCCTACGGTAATTGTTTTATGGAAAACAAAGTACAATAGGGTGAACATAATACACTGCTGTAGAAAGTTGACAAAGGTGCCCTGAATGAAATTTATAGTGCGCAGAGTTTTTACCTTGTTTAGTTCCAGTCTTAATATTTTGTAGGTGGTAGTATTGAGTCGCCTTATTTCCTGCTGGGTAAGCCCCAGGCTTTTAACCAACTCTATATTGCGCAGCGATTCAGTTGTAGATCCCGCCAAGGCATTTGTTTCTGTTACTATCTTCTTTTGGGTTGTTTTTATTTTCCGGCTTAGTTTAGTAGTTAACAAACTAAGTATAATTGCCCCGCCGACATATATAACAGGAAGCATAGGACTAAGGGTAAAGGAATAGATCAAAACGAAAATTAAACCGACAAGCGTTGTGAAAAATACATTTACAAAATTTGTTATGAATTTTTCACTGTCGAGTCGTACTTTTTGTAAAACCGATAAGGTTTCACCGCTACGCTGATCTTCAAAATCCTGGTAGGGTAGGCGTAGAGCATGTTTTAGTCCATCTGTATAAATATCTGCACCAAATTTTTGTATTACAACGTTTACGGTATAGTCCTGAAAAGCCTTTGCTATCCTGGAAACCATTGCCGCGCCAATTACCTCCAGTAAAGCCCATGTAATACCAATAAAGAAATCGTGCGCTGTTAAACTATCTATATGGCGGGCATATTTATCAATAAGCTTATTACCCAAAATCATCGGGTTAAACAGCGAGAAAACCTGATTAATTGTGGCTAAAAGCAAGGCTATAAACACCAGCTTCTTATATTTGCTTAGATATTGCAGGAGTAATTTCATAATTCGAAAATGCCTGCAAAGGTACTTGGTTATTTGTAACCATGTATTAATATCAGCTTAAGGATATTCTATATCCTTATTTTCGTAGGCTTTACTTACCATGCCTGCCACCAACTTGTCAATTGGCAATGTAAATGTACCTTCTGTCAAGTCTGCAATATCCAGCCAATAGGTGCGCTCACCGGGGACCATATTCTTAATTGATTCAGTTACTGGAGCTTTTACTAAATAATATATACTGATCAATTGGGAATCGTCGAGCCAGGATTTTATAAAGTAGTCAGTGGTATAAAAATGGGCAAGTATTTCTATGTCAAGGTCCAGCTCCTCTTTCCACTCCCGTTTCAGGCAGTCTATTGTACCTTCGCCCCATTCCAATCCACCGCCGGGCAGCTTAGTAACTATCTTACCCTTGAAAGGCTCTTCACTTACCAGCAATCTGCCATTTTCTATCCATAAACCGTAGACCCGAACATTGAAGCGCTTATCCATATTAATTCAAATTAACGCCAAGTGTAAAACCGATACACGGCTTGCCCTGATATATCCAATATTCGTGGTATTTATCCAAAAGATGATCGAATCCCAAAGATATACCAAAGTCTATACTCTGCATTGCCATGTTCGCACTGATCCCGGTTATTAGTGTCACGCCTTCGTACTCTATAGGCGCAACATCATGTACCTGCCAGCCTGTGATTTGTGTACTTCCTATTCCCGCATAAAACCCAGCACTGTATCCTAAATGTTTTATGTCCTTTTTGTAAGTGTTAAGCGGTGTGCGATCGTAGCTTAGGGTATATTGATCTATTCTGTAACCACAGAAAACTGCCCCATTAAAATTCGTTGTGAGCTGGTTAGGGAAGCCATCTATCGTTGGTCTGTACTTAAGCGGGATAGTCATTACATCAACATCCAATGACGGTTTGTAAAAATTGTGGTGTGTAAGATTGTCTTTAAATCTCTTTTGGATAGGTGCATAGATTGTCTTCTCTTTGGTAAGTATAGCCGTTGAATCTGGGTACTGTTTTACCGGGAAGGTAAGTAAAGTGTCCTCATCTACCTGGTAAACATATACTGGGTGCCGTGCCAGGATGTCTGAATAATAAATGCCATCATTAAAATTATACTTGGAATTATGGTGTAATAAAGAACAGCCACTGAAGACTATAGTTACACACAACAAGATTAAAAACAAGCGTATCATAATAGGCATAACCGTAATGATACGCAATTATGTTTGCATCTAAAACCAGCGTTTTTTATTGAAGTACCAACTGGTAGCAAATGATATAATGATAGCGAGCGTGATAGCAGCATAAAAGCCTCTTACAGTATTTTGCATTGGGAAACTAACATTCATACTAAAGAATGCTAATACCAGGTTAGGTACAGAAAGCATTATGGTTATGGCAGTAAGCCGCTTCATCACAATGTTCATGTTGTTATTTATTATACTCGCAAAAGCATCCATGGTACTGCTGAGGATATTTGTATAATTGTTAGCCATTTCAAGGGCCTGAGAAAATTCTATTACCAGATCTTGCAGAAATTCCATCTCTTCATCATTGCAATGCAGGTAATTAGTTCGGTCCATTTTCATGAGCAATAGCTCGTTAGAGCGTAGTGCAGTTACAAAATACACCAGGCTTTTCTGTACTCTCATGATCTGCAACAACTCATAATTCCTGTTTGAATCATATAGTTCCTGCTCCAGCTGATCGCGCCTGTGGTTTATTTCGCGCAACACATGTATATAATCCCATATCACTTTTTCGAAAATTTTCAATACCATCATGTTAGGTTTTTCGGGGTGGCGCTTGGCAAACGACTCCAGAAAAAGATGTATTGCGGCATTGTCAAAAGAGTTTACTGTTACTATTTGATTATTTGCAGTAATGATGATAGATATGGGAATGGTGATATAATAAGCATCACTTGTGCTCACTGACTTGTTTTCGACCGGTGTTTTAATGATGATCATTTTAACTCCGTCTTCGGTTTCATAGCGCGATCGTTCTTCCATGTCCAATGTGTCGGTGAGGAAATCGCGGGGGATATTTAGTTTACTACTGAGGTTGTCAATTTCGGTCTGCTCAAAAGGAGGTGTTACATTTATCCAGTTAGCGTCTTCAGGATTACTAATCTGCTGTGTTTTATGATTTATATTCCTGTAAAAATGGAGCATACGTAGTTTTTGGATGTTAGATGGATCTATGATGGGATCCTCAATGTTATTTTAAAGTCAAGCGTTTATGTCGTCAAAGAAACGTAGCGTTTTCCACACATCTTTGTTACTTTTGTATTAATTACTATTAAACAGATTTAGAATATATATCTATTAATTTACTCGTATGGCTTCTCAACACAAATTACTGACCCTGGATGAATTTACCATACAGGAAACAAGAAAATTCCCATTAGCCACCGGCGAACTTTCTTCATTGTTGCGCGATATAGGTCTCGCATCAAAAATGATAAACAAGCAAGTGCGCAAAGCTGGGCTTGTTGATATTTTGGGTAAGCATGGCGCTACCAATGTGCAAGGTGAGGAACAGATGAAGCTGGATGTTTATGCCAATGAAACACTGATCAGTATTCTGAAAAATGGTATGGACTGCGCAGGTATAGCATCGGAAGAGAATGACGATATTGTTTGTTATGAGGACGATTTTTCGGCAAATTCTAAATATGTGGTTCTTTTTGATCCATTAGATGGCTCTTCCAATATTGATGTAAATGCACCAATAGGTACCATATTTGCCATATACCGCAGGATAAGCCCATTGGGTAAGCCTTGTACCAAAGCTGACTTTCTTCAGCCAGGGAATAGACTTATGGCTGCTGGTTATGTAATATATGGATCAAGTACCATGATGGTATATGCTACCCGCCTGGGCGTGAATGGATTTACTCTTGAACCATCTATTGGTGAATTTTGCTTGTCTCATCCTAATATGGTGGTGCCAGACAAAGGCAAAATATATTCTATCAACCAAGGTAATAGCGCCTATTATGATGAAGATCTACGCGCTTACCTGAACTATTGCATGGAAGTAAACGCTGAAGACGGTCGTCCTTATTCGCACAGGTATATAGGCTCAATGGTAGCAGACATGCACCGCACGCTTATTAAAGGAGGGATATTTATGTACCCTGCTGACAAAATGTCGACTAAAGGCAAGCTGCGTTTGCAATACGAGTGTAATCCAATGGCGTTTCTAATAGAAGCTGCCGGTGGTAAATCTACAGATGGCCATCAAAGCATCCTGGATATTGAACCCAGTGACCTGCATCAACGAGTGCCTGTATTCATCGGGTCAAAAAGCATGGTAAATAAAGTGCTTGAGTTTGTGAAACAAAAAGAAGCTGTATTGTAAAAACATCTTTCTTGTAAAATAATGTTTAGATGATAAAGGGCTGCATATCGCAGCCCTTTATTATACAGCTATATTTGCACTAAGTTTTATGTTTAACCGTTAAGTAGCAGATGAAATATTTCTTTTCCTTGTTGTTCTTGTTCATGGCTCATGATTTATGGGCAGGAGCTCCAGATTCTGTTGGATTAAAAAATGTGGTCATTACAGGCAACGGCTTCATATTTGCCTTAAAAGAGCCAGCCGGATGGGAGTGCAATACCAAGACGGCAGAACAATACCAAGCTAATGCAATACTGTATGCAAATGAAGACAGCATTAAAAGCGGGGGAGCATTGGTGCAATTAGCTGTTTTTTTGAAACAGGACGAATTTACAGATAAAGACCTGGAAGAAAATATAAGTAGCTACAGAAACGAATATAGTAACCTAAAAGAAGCGGATACTGATATAAAACATCCTACCTATCGGAGCTATGGGAAATTGGAATATGTGCCCAGTGATTTTTACCAGTACATTGTTTTTATAAACCCTGGACAGCAATATAAGTACGGCTTTTCAGTTGCTATGAATATTTATAAACGGCCTGCCACAACTGAGGAACTGGATGCGTTTAAGGAAATAGTTTCCACACTTAAAATGATAAAAGGATAGGCCATAGGAAATATAAAAAGGCGTATTGATCTTTTAAAATTATTCCTTTTAATTTCATTACGTTGGTTATCATTTAATAATAGTTATGGCAAAAAATAATTAAGTTATTTTATTGCATGTGTATTGTTTAGCGGCACAATTCTTACATGATGTGAGATAAAATCAACTGTTTTTATGAAACACGATCATCACGAGAAAGCAGCGCAGCATCATGAAGAAGCTGCCAAGAGCCATCGCCAAGCGCACAAAAGCCACGAAGAAGGCAATGATGAGCAGGCTGCATCGCATGCACATGCTGCAGAAGGCCATCGCCAACATGCAAAGTCTCATGCTACAGAGGCAGCAAAAAAACACTCTGAAAAAACCAAGAGCAGCAAGTAAAATTGCATCAGTATGTTTGTCCGGGAATGTCAGCAGGCATTCCCGGATTTTTTATATGCGTACACGCTAGTGAGATAGTACCCGTATCATTTCCAGCATATCTGCAGAGATTGGGCTATTCTCTTTTATGGCATTGTGAAATGGTGTATAAGACAGGTCCCCATTAATAACGCCTATCATAACCTGTGTACGGTCCTCGCGAATGGCATTTACTGCTGCAAAACCCAGTCTGCTGGCTAGTACTCTATCCGCGAAGGTGGGAGCTCCTCCACGTTGAATATGTCCTAATACACAAATGCGAGTATCTAGCAGCGGGAAACGTTCTTTAATACTTTTAGAAAGATTTTTGGCGCCACCGTCATCACCTTCAGCAACTACTATTATGTGTACCGTTTTCTTTCTTCGTTCATCATGATCTATCCTGTTAAGTACTTCTGATATGTTATGCACCTGTTCGGGTATAAGTATATCTTCAGCCCCGCAAGATATGCCACTGTTTAGTGCTATATAGCCTGCATCGCGCCCCATTACCTCAATTACAAAGAGACGGTCATGTGCCTCTGCTGTGTCACGTATCTTGTCTATGGCCTCTACCGCAGTGTTTACTGCAGTATCAAAACCTATTGTGTAGTCGGTGCCAGCCAGGTCTTTGTCTATAGTGCCAGGTATGCCTACAGCCGGTATTGTATGCTCTTCAAAAAACTTCACCGCCCCTCTAAATGTGCCATCGCCACCAATAAGGACCAATGCCTCTATGCCATGTTGCTGTATTTGATCGTATGCTTTTTGCCGTCCAGCCTCTGTGAAAAACTCTTTACTGCGGGCTGTTTTTAAAATGGTACCACCCCGGTTTATTATGTTGGATACATCCGTAGTTTTCATCTGGAAAATGTCTCCTTCTATCATACCCTGATAACCGCGCCTGATACCGAAAACTTCCATTTCATGATACAGGCTGGTACGTACTACAGCCCTTATAGCTGCGTTCATGCCCGGGCTGTCACCGCCCGATGTCATGATACCTATTTTACGAATGCTATTGCTCATGCTGTTATTTGTCTGAAAATTACACAAATGTCCCGATGCTAATCTTAATTCTCAATTATTAAAATCTACGGCAAATAAAACCACGCCACATGTATGTTCAAGTTATTAAATCATCTGCATACTAATCCCTCAAAAAACTAAATTTGCAGCATGGTGTACAAAGTAATTGGTCTCATGTCTGGAAGCTCGATGGATGGGCTGGATATAGTATATACGCAATTGGAAGAAGTGAGAGGAGCCTGGACATTTGAGATCATTCATGCAGATTGCATACCTTATACTGAGGAATGGGTAAACTCCCTGGAATATATTGCAACTAAATCTGTTCCGGAATTTCTGCGTTTAGATACGGCCTATGGTAGATATTTGGGAGAGCAGGTAAAACGTTTTATTGATAAATACGACATAGAGCATAAAGTGCATTTTATAGCCAGCCATGGGCATACTATTATGCACGAACCTAAACAGCAAACAACTTGCCAGATAGGAAATGGCGCTATGATAGCAGCAATTATCGGATTGCCTGTTATAGATAATCTGCGTGTGCTGGATGTAGCACTAGGTGGGCAGGGTGCACCCATAGTGCCTATTGGCGATAAGCTATTGTTCGGTAATTACGAATATTGCCTCAATATTGGGGGTATCTGCAATATTACTATACAAAGCCAGGGTAAGTTATTGGCTTTTGATGTTTGCCCGGCTAACCAGGTATTGAACAGGCTGGCAAAGAATGAAGGAAAGGATATGGATGAAGATGGCGCAATAGCAGCTGAAGGTAATATACTGCTTGATGTACTTACTGAGTTGAACGATAGGCAGTATTATAAGCAAACAGGACCAAAATCTTTAGGTAACGAGGAAGCCCGCGAATTGGTGTTCCCTATACTTTTAGAAAGTGGACATAGTAATGCTGATATGCTACGCACTATGGTAGAGCATATAGCAGACCAGGTAGCTGCCGTTGTGAAGTTGCAACCTGCACATGAAGACGCCCATATGCTGGTAACTGGTGGTGGTGCGTTTAATAAGTTCTTAATGGAACAACTACATAAAGCCCTTCTGCCACTTAATGTAACAGTAACAATACCTGATGAAAGTATTATAAAATACAAAGAAGGGCTAGTAATGGCCCTGATTGGTGCGCTTAGGTGGCGCGAGGAAAATACAGTGCTTAGTCATGTGACCGGTGCAGCCAAAGATAGTGTTGGTGGTACTATATGGATGGGCCAGGGATATAACGGAGGTTAGTATTGTCCTGTGCTCAGCATAACAAGCGTGCACGATTCAAGCACATTTATACCCTCTTTTAGGGCCATTCGTTCCAGCTCCTCATTCTCTGTGCCGGGGTTAAATATTATGCGTTTGGGTTTCAGGCTTAAAATGTAGTCGTAGTAAGGCTTTTGGTTTGTAGGATTCAAATATAAAGTTACTGTGTCTATATCTTTATCGGCAACCTGCTCTGTAGTTATTTCTACATTATTCACTTTCCCCTTCTTATTGCCTATGGCTATTACGGGATACCCCTTATCGGCAAGGCGGCGTATGGCCATATTGCTGTAGCGGCTACTGTTTTCAGATGCGCCAAGTACAAGCGTTTTATTGTTTTCCATAATTATGTGCGTACTATAAAGTTATCAATTGCATACAATACTTAACTGCAAGGAAAAATGATGCCACAATAGAGTGTGCTTATTGCAACCCAGTTAAAATCCATGCAAGCAAAAGATTATCATTGCATTGCTTTCATTAACTTTAGTTTCGTAACAGATTCAATCTTTCTAAGAATATGCAGACAGCCTATATAGTTGCAGGGTTTCGTACAGCGGTGGGTAAATCAAAACGTGGGGGATTTCGATTTTATCGACCTGAAGATCTGGCAGTAGATGTAATAAAAGGACTTCTGGCCAGTGTTCCCCAACTAGATCCTAAGCTAGTAGATGACGTGCTGGTGGGCAATGCGGTACCAGAAGCAGAACAAGGCCTACAGGTGGGTCGCATAATAGCCAATAAAGCCGTGGGCGAATGGGCAGCAGGACTTACTGTAAACCGCTACTGCGGTAGTGGACTTGAAACAATAGCCATAGCGACAGCAAAAATACAGACAGGCCAGGCAGAATGCATTATAGCCGGTGGTACAGAAAGCATGAGCCTGGTGCCCACCGCAGGATGGCGCACTATGCCCAACTATGAATTTGCCAAAACCTCTCCTGATTATTATTTAAGCATGGGGCTTACGGCAGAACAAGTAGCACAGGACTTTAAAGTGAGCCGCGCTGACCAGGATGCTTTTGCTTATCGTTCTCACCAGAAGGCCATTAATGCCATAAAAGAAGGTTATTTTAAAGAGGGTATTTTGCCTATAACCGTTAAGGAAATTTACGTGAACGAAAAGGGTAAGAAAGCCCAGCGTGAATATATTGTAGATACGGATGAAGGGCCACGTGCTGATACATCATTAGAAGTGCTGGCAAAACTGCCAGCTGTATTTGCGCAGGGTGGCAGTGTAACTGCCGGTAACTCAAGCCAGACCAGCGATGGTGCTGCGTTTGTACTTGTAATGAGTGAACGCTTGGTGAACCAACTAGGGTTGAAACCATTAGGCCGACTAGTAGCTTGTACCAGTGCAGGTGTTGACCCCCGTATAATGGGAATAGGGCCTGTCAAGGCAGTCCCCAAAACACTGAAGGCTGCTGGCATGACGCTTGGTCAGATAGACCTTATAGAGCTTAATGAAGCATTTGCATCACAATCACTAGCGGTAGTACGTGAGCTGGGCATTGATGAAACAAAGCTGAATATAAATGGTGGGGCTATTGCTCTTGGTCATCCATTAGGATGCACCGGCGCTAAGCTTACTGTGCAAATGCTGCATGACCTGAAACGCCTGGATAAGAAGTATGGTATCATTACCGCATGTATTGGCGGTGGGCAGGGTATAGCCGGGATTATTGAAAGAGCATAGTTGTTGCTAAATATTGTTTGAGCACCAGGTTAATTTACCTGGTGCTTTTTTTATGTTTGACTCATAGATTTACATAATATTTAAAAATGTACTACATTTGAATTTTACAACTCATTTTGTATGCACATTACATCGGTAGATGAATTTTATAAACAGACGGGCATAGTAGATGAGAATGGTGTTAACGCACTGCTGCCTGATGGTATTAATAAAGAAATAGGACACTTTAATGTATTTAATATAGCCGAACTAAACAACAGGTTTAAACGGCATGGGGTCTTTATGCCTTATAACCGACGGGCTTATTATAAAATAAGCCTGGTAAGAGGACGTAACAAAGCAGAGTATGCTGACAAAACTATAGATATAGATAAGAATGCATTGCTATTTGCTACGCCCAAGATACCTTATAACTGGGTGCCACAAGATGAGGCGCAAGCAGGCTTTTTCTGCATTTTTACTACCGATTTTTTACTGCCTAGCAAAAGTGGAGTAGTACTGGACGAGCTGCCTATATTCCGTCCGGGTGGCTACCCGATATTTCAACTTACCGATAAGCAGGCGGAAGATATTGAGATCATATACCGGAAGATGTATGAAGAGCTGTCATCGACCTATGCTTATAAGTACGATCTGATACGTAATTACATACTGGAGCTCATACATTATGGCCAGAAACTGCAACCATTAACCACACTATATTCTACGCATAATGCTTCTGCACGGGTTTCTTCCCTGTTTATAGAGCTTTTGGAAAGGCAGTTTCCTATAGAATCACCCAATCAGAAATTGAACTTGCGTACCGCAAAGGACTATGCAGACCAGCTTTCTGTACATGTGAATCACTTGAATAAAGTGCTAAAAGAAAATACAGGTAAAACCACTACAACACTCATCAGCAGCAGGGTTGTGCAGGAGGCTAAGATACTGCTGAAGCAAACGGACTGGAACATCTCTGAGATTGCATATAGCTTGGGTTTTGAAGAGGTGGCACATTTCAGTAACTTTTTCCGGAAACAAACCAGTTTTTCGCCGGCTACTTTTAGAGTGTAGGATTTTGGTTTGAATTTTACAAGCATTGGATTGATGTTTGCAACCTAACCTTGGTTATTATAGATCACCTTTGTACCACTCAATTCTTTTACGATATGAAGATACTAAGTGGAATATTAATTTTGATAACTGCCTTTTTAAGTTTTAAACATGGCTATGAAGGGCTGACCATGAAAGTAAAACCTGAGCAGGCAGAAATGATGTCGGGACTGGGTATTAGCAGAACAGCTGGAATTATCATTAGCATACTATCTATAGCCGTTGGGTTTATGGTGTTGTTCCCTCAAACCTTTTTTGCGGGTAACCTTATTAATGCGGCAATGATATTACTGATCATGGCGTTGGCTTTGAAAACTGGCAATTTTAAATTAGCCCTAATAGAGATCCCATTTTTATTGATGCCGCTGGTGATGATATGGTTAGGGTATCCGTTGAAGAACTAATGTATAATAATTTAGAGGTGAAAAGTCACCGTCACTTGATCTTTATTACATTTGTATTGTGCCAGTTCGGCTGATAAATGCAATTCCACTGAAACACTTAACTACGCTTCTCCTGTTATCGTTCTTCCTCATTTCCTGCGGCTCAGGGAATGTGCAGAGCGCTACCGCAACAGCAGATACAACAGCTACACCAATTTATGATGAATCTTTGCCCAAGGGCAGAGTAGCGGATAGTATTGCTTGTAAGGATGGCAGCCAGGATTTTGCGCTATACCTGCCTGTTCATTACAGCCCGGCCCAGGCTTATCCATGTATTTACTTTTTTGATCCTCATGGACATGGTGGACTGCCGTTGAGGATGTATAAGGAACTGGCAGAGCAATATGGCTTTGTACTGGTGGGCAGCAATGCATCGAAGAACGGTATGCAATGGCAGGTGACCAATAATGCGGCACAAGCACTAATGGCAGATACCAAGAGCCGTATAAACATAGATCCTAAACGTGTTTATGCAGCAGGTTTTTCGGGTGGCTCCCGGGTGGCCAGTTCGGTTGCGCTTATGGATGGCGGTATTGCCGGGGTAATAGGTTGTGGCGCAGGTTTTCCTAATGGTGGGGCATCTGCAACCAGCCGGTTCGACTATTTTGGTATGGTAGGCGACCAGGATTTTAACCTCATAGAAATGCGGCAGCTGGATAGTACACTGGAACAAAATAATTTTGATCATGAATTGATCGTGTTTAGTGGCAAACACGCATGGGCACCTGTGGCAGACTTCCACACTGCACTATTGTGGATGCAAGTGCATGCAATAAAGGAACATCTGCAACCTAAGGGTGATGCTCTGGTAGCTGCCCTAAAAAGTGACTATGAGAAGAGGCTGGCCGCAGCTACCACAGCCAATGATCTTGTAAAAGTGAATGGACTGCTGTACAGTATGATACAAACACTTGGTGGCCTAACTGATGTGGCACCTGAGCAAAAAAGACTTGCAGACCTGGCAGCAGGTAACGCTTTCAAAAAAGCAGCTTACACACAATACATACTGCAACAAAATGAATTGCAGCAACAGCAACAATTTGCAAAGCACTTTACTGCGCTTGATGATAAGTGGTGGACAAAAAAAACAGCCCAGCTGGAACATGATGCTGATGGAGGAAAAACACCTGATGAACTTATAAGCCGCAGACTGCTCAATTATTTGGGGCTGGTGAGCTATATGAGCAGCAACCATGCTATACAGGAAAATGATATGCCCAATGCAGAACTATACCTGAAAGTATTTAGAATGGCAGACCCGCAGAATCCTGATCAATGCTACCTTACAGCCCAGTATTACATAAAAAAAGGCGATAGTATGCAGGCAGTAGCATCGCTTAAAGAAGCGGCTGTACTAGGATTCAGCGATGTCTCGCAATTGTTGTCTGATCCGGCATTTGCAGGCTTGCAGAGTGATGCGGGCTACCAGGAAGTAGTGAAGAAAGTAAGGGCAAACGCAGTGAAGTAGGGCAACACCTGCAATTTGTGGATATCTTCATTACTTGCACCCGCAGAGTGGTAGTAACTTGCAGCCTCAAAAACTAACTTTTGGCAGGGCAATATATAGCAATAGAAGGTAACATAGGCGCAGGTAAAAGCACACTGGCAAAGCTGCTTTCCGATTATTATAAAGCGCCTCTTATGCCCGAGTCGTTTGCTGAAAACCCCTTTCTGCCGCTGTTCTATAAAGATGCAGGACGGTACGCATTGCCCCTGGAGTTGTCATTTCTTGCCGAAAGATATAAGCAACTAACAGCGAGCCTGGGGGCATATGCACATGAGCCGATAATTGTGGCCGATTATATATTCTTGAAAAGTAGCCTGTTCGCCGGCATTAATCTGGAGGGCGCTGAATATGATCTGTTTCAATCTTATTTTGATATAGTTAGCGCCAATGTTCCTGATCCAGATGTATTAATATTTCTTGACGCTCCTGTTGATGTGCTATTGCAAAACATACATGCACGTGGCAGGGCTTATGAACAAAATATAAAATCGGCATATCTTGAGCGGGTGCAGCATATTTATAACCGGTACATAGATAGCGCAGGTATCAAAACGATAGTCGTTGACCGGACAGCAGTAGATTTCCTGAAACAACCAGCCCACATAGCAACATTAGCGCAGTTTATCAAAAGCTGTAAGGACAATAAAATATATCATTTCTCGCTTTAAGACATCTATGGTTTCATTGGATGTTATTTTTATGCATTATTGCATATTAATAACAATTTTATTAACTTAACTGTCGTAAATTCGCAGTCCTCAAAACAATACTTTTTGAAAAGATGTTATATATCTACGGATATATGGGCTGATAAAGATTTCCTGGGGTAAAAAATACGTGTATGGAAGCTGTAACTGGAAAAGCGAAGAATAAATTTAACCTGAAAAAAGAATTACTGCAACACTTTGGCTTCGATGCTTTTAAAGGTGAACAGGAAAAAATAATAAACAGCATACTTGATGGTACAGATACTTTTGTCATTATGCCTACTGGCGGTGGCAAATCGTTGTGCTACCAATTGCCGGCCTTGCTTAGTGATGGTGTTGCCATAATAGTATCGCCGCTTATAGCGCTGATGAAAAACCAAGTGGATCTGATACGCAGCTACAGCAGCCGGGATAATGTAGCCCACTTCCTTAACTCAACACTTACCAAAGTACAGCAAAAGAAAGTACGTGCAGACCTTACTGAAGGGCGCACAAAAATGCTCTATGTAGCGCCAGAAACGCTTACCAAGCAGGAAAACATAGATTTCTTTTCAGACATCAACATATCGTTTATAGCAGTTGATGAAGCGCATTGTATATCAGAATGGGGCCATGACTTCAGACCTGAATACCGTAAGCTGCGCGACATTATTAATATGATCAACCCAGACCTGCCTATCATAGCGCTTACAGCTACGGCTACGCCTAAGGTGCAGGACGATATTGTAAAAAATCTTGGACTTCAGGAGCCCGCCATATTTATTGATTCATTTAACCGCCCTAACCTGCATTATGAAATAGTACCTAAGGGCCGCAAGGACCAGGTGCTGAAGAACATTGTTCGGTTCATTAATACAATGAAGGGTAAGAGTGGTATTATCTATACCCTCAACCGGAAAACTACAGAAGAACTTGCCAATACGCTGAACGCAAACGGTATATCTGCAGTGGCATATCATGCTGGCCTTGAAGGCCCATTGCGTGCACAACGTCAGGATATGTTCTTGATGGAGAAGGTGGACGTAATAGTTGCTACCATAGCGTTTGGTATGGGTATAGACAAGCCTGACGTGCGCTTTGTGATCCATTACAACGTGCCAAAATCGCTTGAGAACTACTACCAGGAAACAGGCAGAGCCGGCCGCGATGGCATGGAAGGTAAATGCCTGTTGTTCTACAGCCATAAAGATGTACAGAAGCTGGAACACCTGATGCGCGACAAGCCACTGAGCGAGCGCGAAATGGGTGCACAGCTGATATCTGAAACGCTGGCTTACGTGGAAAGTGGCGTGTGCCGCCGCAGGCTATTGCTCTATTACTTCGGTGAGGAATACAAGCAGGAAAATTGCGGTAGCTGCGATAACTGCCTGAACCCTAAAGAAAAACTTGAAGTAAAGGATAGCGTGAAAATAACGCTGGATACCATAAATGAACTGGACGAACGTTTCGGTATCAATTATGTAGTAAACATTATACTGGGTAAGTTGAATCCACAGATACAGACGTTCCGCCACGACAAGTTGAAATCTTTCGGTACAGGGCTGATCATGGAAATGGATGATAATTTCTGGCACTCACTCATCAGGCAGATGATGCTGGAAGGCATGATACGTAAAGATATCGAAGAATATGGGCTGCTGAAAATGACGGACCAAGGGCGTAAATTTCTGAAAAAGCCATTCTCAATAAAGGTGGCATTGAATCATCAGTATGAAGATGCCAATGGTGATGATGAAGAAGTGAATGTAACTGCCGGACCAGCAACTGTAGATACTACGCTATTTAATATGCTGAAAGACTTGCGCAGGCAGGTAGGCAAGGAAAAGAACCTGCCCCCATTTGTTATTTTCCTGGAGAACAGCCTGGAGGAAATGGCCATTAATTATCCTACTACGCTTGAAGAGCTCGAAAAGATACAAGGTGTAAGCAAGGGTAAAGCAATACGTTATGGTCGGAAGTTTGTAGATCTGATAGGCAAGTACGTGCAGGAGAATGATATTGTGAGGCCGGATGATTTTGTGATGAAGAGTGTAGTTAACAAAAGCGGTATGAAGGTGTTCATTATACAGAACATTGATAAAAAGATACCACTTGAAACGATAGCCCGAAATAAGGACTTGAGCCTTGCAGCCTTGCTTGGCGAAATGGAAACTATTGTGGCAAGCGGTACCCGCCTCAACCTGGACTATTGCCTGGAGCAAGAACTGGATGAGGACGAACAGGAAGATATCTTTGATTATTTCCGTGGCAGCCACGATGATAATCTGGAATTTGCTTACGATGAATTTAAAGATCGCAACATCAGCATAGAACACTTGCAAATGATGCGAATTAAGTTTTTAAGTGAGTTTGGCAACTAGTTGATTATCAATATATTGCCTATTTATAATCTTGTGATCATAAAATATTTAGGTTAGAATAAATCTCGCAAAAGAGTCGATATAGCAATGACTTTTTCTTGCTGCAGTATTACGATATGGTAAAATTTATTGCCGGGCGTTCAGTTTTAAGCCCGGCAAACATATCTTTGCTCACTTTTCATAAATAAATAATACTGCATATTGTAATGAGGTTTGTACTATTTGTGGCAGCTGCTTGCCTGTTAATAAATACGGTTCATGCACAGGATACTACAGCTCAACAGAGGTATAACCTGCATTTTCAGACCACTTATATATATCAATATAAGCCCGCTTTCAGCGCACCGTACTCGGGTGCAAACAGCTTATTATCTAAAGAAGAAAAAGACAACTCCATAACGGCTACATTATTCCTTGGCGTACGTTTATGGAAGGGGGCTGAAGTATATATTAACCCTGAAATTGCCGGAGGTAGCGGGCTTAGTGGGGCTTTCGGCCTTGCAGCTTCAACAAATGGAGAAACATTTCGCGTAGGCGATCCTTCACCCACCTTATATCTTGGTCGTGGCTATCTGAAACAAACCATAGCTATTGGTACGGATAGTATACATATAGAAGAGCATGCTGACCAATTGGGAAGTAAAGAACCTGTTAGCTATCTGCGTTTCATGTTGGGCAAATACTCTTTGGGCGATGTTTTTGACATAAATACTTATGCCAACTCACCGCGCATTCAGTTTATGAACTGGGCGCTCATGAACAATGCTGCTTGGGATTATGCAGCAAATACAAGAGGCTATACCTATGCATTCTCTACAATACTGAAACTAAAAGAGATGAGCTATATGGCCAGCCTTGCAATGCTGCCTAAAGTTGCGAACGGTCCGGAGATAAACACAGATTTAAGTCAGGAATATGCTATAAATGCAGAGATCGATCGCTCTTATAATATCCATAACATGCCAGGTAACTGGCGTGTTCTTGGTTATTATAACAATGCCGACATGGGCAATTATAAACGAGCTATGCAGGATGCAGGCTCAATCACTGTTCCTGATGTAATAGCTACCCGTAAATATGGGCGCACAAAAACCGGGTTTGGTATCAATGTAGATCAGCAGTTGTCTGCCACTACTGGTGTTTTCGCACGACTAGGATGGAGTGATGGGCAAAACGAAACATGGTGCTTTACAGAAGCAGACCAAACGGTTTCTGCAGGTGTTAATGTTAATGGTAAGGGATGGAAGCGAGGTGATGATAATTTAGGACTTGCACTGGTAGTTAATGGGCTATCTCAAAACCACCGAGATTATCTTGCCGATGGAGGTTTAGGATTCCAATTAGGAGATGGTAAGTTGAATTATTCAAATGAAACTGCGGCTGAACTCTATTATAGTTTTAAACCTCTGTCATCCGGTATTTGGCTTACCGGCGACTATCAGTTTGTTTTAAATCCTGGATATAATAGTGACAGGGGGCCTGTGAATGTATTTTCATTCAGGGTGCATGTAGAGCTATAATAAGTTTTCCTTCAGCAGGCAGTTTTCGTTTTTCAATAGCAATACTGCGTTGTCAATTTCCTCGGGTGTTGTCATGATCTCGGTTTTCTTCATGTAGGTTTTCTTGTATTCCTTGCGGCGCATGGCCTCTATAAATCGGCGAACTTCCTCCGGAGTTTCCAGTATCAGGCCAGGTACACGTATGGGTTTATGATCATCGTTCATAGCTACCATTGTAAAATAGCTGGTATTGGTATGTTTTACAATCTGCGTTTTTACGTTTTGAGATATGACGCGTATGCCTACAATGAGCGAAGAGTTGCCCACATAATTTACAGAAGCTTTTAGGGAAACCAATTCGCCTACTTCTACGGGTTCAAGAAAATCAACACTGTCTATAGAAGCAGTTACGCAATACGTACCAGCATGCATTGCTGCACATACATAGGCTACTTTATCCATTAGAGATAATAAAATGCCACCATGTACCTTACCACCGAAGTTGGCATAGGCCGGCAGCATAAGTTCTGTAATTGTAGTACGTGAGTGTTTTACAGTCTTAAAATTCTTGTTGTGCATGGCATTGAATATTCATTGCAAGATATTTTTTGAAAGTGAGAATAAAAATGGGGACTCCCGTAATTGGAACCCCCACGTTTCAGACTGTATTATATCCATTTTATTAAAGGCAGATCTTGCCTATGCGCCAGCAATGGATGCTTGGCAAATATGCGATAGCTATACTCGTAATTACCTGAATCGTTCAGTGCCAGCTCGCATTCGTACACGGCGGTGCCATCGTCTTGTGCGTTCACCAAGGTAAACTCCTTATTCAGGTACAATTCTTCGCTATGTCTTAACGGATTTTTATTTAGGAATATCACTTCAACCCCAATGTCATTTACAGTAAGGTTGCCTGTTTTTATGGTAGCTCTTACAGTAAACGATTTGCCTAGTTGTGTCTGGTCGTGCTCTCTGTCTACAACTTCAATGTTTACGGGTACTACGTTAGGCCATTGTTCTACTACTTTGGCTTTCCATGCGGTAATTGTTTTTACACTTTCAAAATCGTTCTGCCTTAATTTGGCCACACGATCACCCAGTTTGTTGTAATAGATATCCCGGTATTCATCCAGCATGCGGGTCATTGAAAATGCAGGAGTAATATCTGCAATGCAGCTCTTTATTTTCTTAATCCATTTTTCAGGTATGCCATCCTCATTCAGATTGTAATACAGGGGCACTATTTTGCTTTCTATGATATTGTAAATGGTTTCAGCATCCAGCTGGTCCTGGAAGTCCTGACGTTGGTAGGTAATCTCTTCTTTTATAGCCCAACCCACTTCACGTGTGTAGCCCTCTGCCCACCAGCCATCAAGCACACTAAAGTTAAGCACACCGTTCATGGATGCCTTCATACCACTTGTGCCAGATGCTTCCATAAGGCGGTTAGGTGTATTCAGCCATACGTCAACACCCTGTACCAGTAAGCTGGCGAGTTCCATATCGTACTCTTCCAGGTATATTATACGGTTCTTGTATTCGGGTAACCCAGACAATTGTATCACACGTTTTATCATGTCTATACTTGCCTGGTCGTTAGGATGTGCTTTACCAGCAAATAGGAATTGAACAGGTTTGTCAGTGTGGCTTACTATTTTCAAAAGGCGCTCCACATCCAGGAATAAAAGATCGGAACGTTTGTATGTAACAAACCTGCGCGCAAAACCAATAATCAGGCTATTCTCATCCAGGTTGCTGATGATGTCAATTACCTTTTTAGGACTTTCGTTGCTGGGCAGGTTATCACTTAACTTTGTTTTTATTGCGCTTACCAGTTTTCTCTTTAAGTTCTTGCGAATTTCCCAAACGGTATTGTCGGGCACTGTGTGTATTTTTTGCCACGCTTTGGTGTCTGCAAGCATTTTTATATAATCCTTGCTAATAGTTTGTTTGTGCACATTTTGCCATTCCCTCGCTGTCCAGGTAGAATAGTGTACACCATTGGTGATGCTGCCGATATGCAGTTCACCTGGTTTGAAATCTGGCCAGAGTACATTGAACAGGTCTTGTGAAACGAACTTATGTATTTTGCTCACACCGTTTATTTCTTTAGATATGTGCGCAGCAAGGTAAGGCATTGAAAAACTTTGATCGTTTTGGTTCTGACCTGTTTGTCCAAGAGACATAAACTTAGACCAGTTATCATCGAAGTATTTTATTTTATGAGAGAGGTAGGCCCTTAGCATATCTTCATAAAACACATCGTTTGCTGCAGGTACGGCTGTATGTGTAGTAAAGAGGGTAGAGGAACGTACTATTTCCAGCGCCTCATCATAAGACAAACCATAGTTATCCCTCAGATTAGATATACGTTCTATACCAATGAAGGCCGCGTGACCTTCATTACAATGGTATACATTAGGATGAATGTCCAGCGCTTTCAAAGCCTGGATACCACCTATACCCAGAAACAGTTCCTGTTGCAGACGGGTTTCGCTATTACCGCCATATAGTTTAGACGTAATGAATTTATCATCGGCATTATTTTCTGCTACACAGGTATCCAGTAAGTATAGATTTATGCGACCTATACTCAGCTTCCATACCTGTGCAAAAACATCACGCCCCGGGAAAGGTAAACTTGTAAGAAGCGGATCACCATTCTTATTCTTTACAAGCTCAAGCGGTAGGGTAGAGAAATCCTGGTCATCATTTCCTGCTATCTGTTCTCCGTTGGTAGTAAAGTGTTGCTTGAAGTAACCGTTCTTATACAACAAACCTACAGCATTAATGTTAACCCCCATATCGCTGGCCTCCTTCAGGTAATCACCTGCAAGTATGCCAAGGCCACCTGAATATAACCGCAAGTAGTTGGTAAGCCCATACTCCATACTGAAGTAAGCAATACCAGGTGCAGGGTATTGCATGGGTGCAGCCATGTAGGCATCGAATATCTTTTCAACTTCGTTGAGGCGTGTTATGAATTTAGTATCAGCCTGCAGTTCTTCAATGCGCTCATAGCTTAATGTACGAAGGAACAATACGGGATTAAAGTGGCACCGTTCCCATAGGCCTTTATCTATAAACTCAAATAATTCTATAGCATTGATGTTCCAGGACATCCATAAATTCCTGCTTAATTTCTGTAGTCCTTTAAGTGATTCTGGCAATCCGGGCTGGATGAACAATGTCCTCCAGAGCGGACCAGATTCCGTTATTTTTTCTGAATAAGATAATGACATACTGAGTGCGTTGTGTATTAATGTTTGAAAGATATATTAATTTATTTAACATCTTTAATTCTGTAGTTGTACGTTGTCGCTATTCATAGAGACAATTAAGTAGCACTATTTAGACAGAATGAAAGTCCAAATTTATTGTAACTCATTAAAAGGCCAAAGCTTGATCTTTTAGTTTGCTTTTATCACATTGTTGTTCAACCCGCAAGGTGAAATCTGCAATTACATTCATATAATTCATAAATGCATCATATGGTGTATAGTAAGGATTGAAGTATTTATGTACATCGCCATCGGCAAAGAACTTAGTGCACATGTAGTAAAAATGATCGCTTGTTTGCAGGAACAACCAGTCTCTTTTTATCTTCTCATCATCACACGCTTTTACTTTAGCCTCAAGGCTATACAAAGTTCCAAACGCATCATCCTGCAGATCATTACCCAACCATGCAGATAGATCTCTTTCTTCATCTGCCCACGAAACAGGGTTAGGCATAGAAACCGCACCGGCAGACGTTAAAGTCTTTGCTGCCTCTGCGGGAGTAATGAATTCAAAAGCTGAATGATAAAATACCATGTCGGGGAGGGCCTTTAAAAAATCGAAGATCCCTGTTGTTACCCATTGGTGCTCACCAAAAGTTTCGTAATCCATGAATAAGTTTACCAACTGCTCGTCAGCTGGCAGGTCATTAAGCCAGCCAACAAATTTATCTGCCGTTAAAGGAAAGCCGCTCCATTCGTGATTTGAGAAGCGGAAAGCAATATCATCGCTGAGCCTGAAGTTTTTAAGAAGCAATTTAAGGTCAGGACTTGTAGCGCTGGTGTACAAATAGTTGGGGCTTTTCCAATCCAACACATTGTCCGCACCCTCTGCCAGCATAGCTTTGTACCCCATACCTGCCACAACATTACCTATATGGTCGGAATAGATAAGCTCAGTATTACGGAAGACCGTTGGCGTTTGGCCAAAATGCTGCTGTACTTTTTGGGTATGTGCTGCCACCTGTGCTTTAAATTCCTCTTCGCTTTTCAGAATGGCTAATGAGTGACCATATGTCTCAGCAAGAAACTCCACACAGCCTGTACGTGCCAGTTCTTTAAAGCTCTCCAAAACCTCTGGCATGTACAACTCGAACTGCTCTATTGCAGCGCCTGATATAGAAAAACTAACTTTAAATTTACCGCCATGCTTGTGGATAAGATCCAACAACACTCGGTTTGCCGGCAGGTAGCAGTTATGTGCCACCTTTCTCAATATTTCGCTATTGGAGTCGTCATCAAAATAATTGCTGTCCTTGCCAATGTTAAAGAAATGATACCTCTTCAACCGGAACGGTTGGTGTACCTGGAAATAGAAACAAATATTTTTCATGCTTAGTTTTTTACAAGATCCTGATATAATTCCTTCACTTTGGCAGCCTGACTTATCCACTTCAGGTTTTGCATTTCTATTCGGCTATCGCGCACAACCATGTTGGCCAGGCTTTTATAGGTGGCCACTGCATGTATGGCATCAGCCATAGCATCTACATCAAAAAAATCAACGCTTATAGCACGGGTTAGTATTTCCCTTACACCAGACTGTTTTGAAATGATGACCGGCACACCCGCCCTCAAAGCCTCCAGCGGTGAGATGCCGAACGGCTCTGACACAGAGGGCATAACATATGCATCGCTCATAGCAAACAATTTGCCTACCTCACCCCCTTTAAGAAAACCTGCAAAATGAAAGTGAGATGATATGCGCAACTGTGCGGCACGGCGTACTACCTGATGCAGCATATCACCACTGCCCGCCATTATGAACCTGAAATTTTTATCTTCTTTTAATACTTTTCCTGCTGCCTCAACAAAATAGTCTGGGCCTTTCTGGTAGGTGATACGGCCTACATAAGAAATGATCTTCTCTTTGAATATCCTTTCTGGTTTTACGGCTTCGTTAACCGATGTGTCATCGACAGCATTGTAAATGGTAAAAACTTTTTCAGGCGCCATGCCATAGTTATTGATAACTATCTGTCGGGTGAGTTCACTTACCGCTATAATTTTATCTGCATGGTGCAGGCCTTCACGTTCTATTTCGTAGATCTGCTCATTTACCTTGTTACCGCCAGACCGGTCAAACTCAGTGGCATGCAAGTGCGCCACCAATGGTTTACCGCTTATCTCTTTTGCAATAATGCCAGCAGGGAAGGAAAGCCAATCGTGTACATGTATTACATCGAATGTATTATTGGCTACTATTTCGGCAGCAACTCTTGCATAGTTCCAGACCTCTGTAAGCAGGTCCTTGCCATACTTGCCCGTAAAATGGTAGCGTGTTGAAGCAGTATTGACAGTTTTAGATGTATTTGCCAGTTGTTCTTCGCTGTACAATAAAAATTCTTCAGGACTCAGGTAGGGTATGATAAAGGAATTGACTTCCCAGTACATCATCTTTTCAAACAGAGTACGGTAGGTAGCAGTGTGAGTGTGTACGGGCATACCGTCTGCCGATACCAGGCGAAAGTTACTTGCGTCTTCATCCCCATAAGCTTTGGGCATAACGAAAATGATATCTACATCATTTTCGGCCAATCCCTTCGTTAAACCGTAGCAGGCTGTACCTAAACCACCCGAAATATTGGGTGGAAATTCCCAGCCAAACATTAATACCTTCATATTGTGAACGTTAATAAAACTGTTTGTGAAGGAGCTTCTACAAAATTATTTTTATAGAATTACTATATAACTGTTCACTAAACAATATACTTGAAAATAGATGATAAAGTTATTTTTAAATAACCTCATTATCTAATGTCAAAGCAGTGTTCACATTAACTTATTATCACCAATTGTTTGCTAAATGTAATAAATACTACGCATTGATAAAAGTAGTTCTTATCTATTTTTATTTGCCTTTATTGTTGTTTACAAATCGTAGTATTAATAGAAGAAGAAAACGTACCCACAGGCAATTATATAATAGGCCACTTTTTGAGGTGACAGGTGCATTGCAAAACAGGCAGTTGAATAAATTAAATGGATTTATCGCTTTACTTCACCTCATCTTTCCATTCGCCTAAGAGCCAATCCTTCATTTTGTAATCAGTAAGGTCAAATTTCACTGGTACTACTGATGCATAGCCATCTTTCAGTGCCTGTACATCAGTATCTTCGCCTTTGTCCATGTTCACAAATCGGCCTACCATCCAGTAATAATCTTTGCCACGCGGGTCTACACGGTGTTCAAACTCCTCGTCCCACTTGGCATATGCCTGCCTGCATACTTTAAGCCCTTTAAAATCTTTTGCTGCCAGCCGGGGTATGTTCACATTAAGTAAAGTATGTCGGGGTACGGCGCTATCCAGCAGACGTTTTGTTATACCATGCGCTACAGCTTTTGCTACACTAAAGTCTGCTTCAAAACTAAAATCGAGCAATGAAAAGCCTGCTGAGGGTACACCTTCAATAGCTGCTTCCATAGCAGCACTCATAGTGCCTGAATAAATAACGTTTATAGAATGATTAGCTCCGTGATTGATGCCACTTACGCACACATCTGGTTTACGGTGCAGTATTTTGTCTCGTGCCAGCTTCACGCAGTCAACTGGGGTACCACTGCATTGCCATGATTCTATTCCCTCAAACACATCCACTTTATTTACACGCAGGGGAACACCCATGGTTATAGCGTGCCCCATGCCCGATTGTGGACTATCAGGCGCAACAACTATAACCTGTCCCAGATCTTTTACTGCTTCAACCAATGCCCGTATGCCTGGAGCAGTAATGCCATCATCGTTCGTAACAAGAATTATGGGTTTCTCTCTCATGTCTCTGTTCCTTACCAATCTCTTCGCAGCAACATACTGCGACAAATGAAATAATATACAACGCACCACAAAATTGTAGCTATCACAAAATATTGTGGCACTGTTGCCTGTATGTTGGCGCCCATCATATGTGCTGCCATCTTCATCATGGGAAAGGGGAGTAACTCATCACTGGATTGTAACGGCAGAAAATCTCCATAATTGCTTCCCAATTTCCAGTTCAATATTTTTTGCAGTATGCCCTCTATCATTATTGAATAAAGCAGGAATAAGCTGATTGCAAGTCCGCTGCGCTTTATCCACATGGCTATCATCATAGCAAAACCAAGGTAGTTTACCGATAGCAGGAAGAAATAAAATATCTTATCGTAACCGCTCAATAAATTGTTTGCAGACCCTGAATAAGCAAGACCAAAACCGCTCCCCAGGATAAAGAAATAGACGGTTGCCAGTAGGCTAAGTATTACAACCAACAGTACTTTGGCATTCAGGAAATCTATCCTTTTCCAGCCATCGATGATATTTTGTCTGTTAGTTTTAAAACTATATTCATTTGTGGTGATGATGATAACAAGAATAGCGAGGAACGTAATGAAATAGCTGTTGAGGCAACCCATATTGCTCCATACGTCGGGAAAGGCGTAAGATTTAGTAAATACGCTCATTCCGTTGAATGTGAAACTGCCCAAGCTATTGGCTATTTCATAATTCAACATCGGCAGCAGCACTACATACAGTGCTATCAATATCCAGAAAGTTCTGTAATTTTTGAGTTTTAGCCACTCTATGCTTAACAATTTTTGCATGTTCCCGGGTTAGTTGGTGAGTTCTATGAATTTAGATTCTAGGCTTTTCTTTCTGAGGAGAAGGTGTGTAAGGATTATACCTCCCTGCATGCAATACTCATTTATTTGTGCAGGTTGTACTGCAGCATCGCATGACAGAAGCAAGGTGTTGCTTCCTGGCTGAATCTTTTTTATTCCATTCATACCGGTAAGGAGTTGTTGCAAGGCCTTGAGATCGTCGGCTCTCACCTCTATCTGGTCTTCGCTATGCAGCACGTCATCTACGTGCCCTGTTACCAGCAGGTTGCCACGTTTTAGTATAGCTACATGGGTACAAACTTTTTCCACTTCGTCAAGCAAATGACTGGCCATAATGACGGTGATACCTTCGTTACTTAGTTTAACAATAAGCTCCCTTATCTCTGCAATGCCGGCAGGGTCCAAACCATTTGTAGGCTCATCCAGTACCAGTATTTTAGGGTTGCCGAGCAATGCAGCCGCTATAGCCAGCCGTTGCTTCATGCCCAGCGAATAAGTAAGAAATTTACTATCCTTGCGTTGCAGCAGTCCTGTAAGTTCCAGCACGCGCAGCTTGTCTTCATGCCCCCTTTCTTTTATTGCCGCTGTGATCTCCAGGTTCTCAATAGCGGTGAGGTAATGATAAAAGTTAGGAGTCTCCAGTAGTGCACCTATTTGCCTGCGTGCCGCATCTGCCGACATGCCATCGAACCATTTATAACTTCCTCCATTTGCTACAAGTACATCCAATACAATACCTAACAGAGTTGTTTTGCCACTGCCATTGGGGCCTAATATGCCAAATACACTCCCTTCCGGTACATTGAAAGATACGGATTCGAGCGCCCGGATAGGTCCGTACGATTTAGAGATCTGCTGGATAGATAAGACGGGTTGCAAAGGCTATATATTTTATGGAAAAATAAGATCTTTTCACTGAACGCATGCAAGGAGCATATTATCCTTACCTGAAATTATATAAACAAATCAGGTTGCAATGGATTTGCGGGATTAACAGCGTAACCTGTCAGGTCTGTAATACCTGCTTGCTTTAATACGGCTTCATCCAGGAACAAGTTACCTGTACATTCTTTAGCGGGCTGCGACAATATATAATGTGCAGCATCAGCTAGTATCTCTGGTTTGCGGCTGTGCTGCATTAGTACATCTCCGCCCAATATATTTTGTACGGCCGATGTGGCAATTGTAGTCATGGGCCACAGAGCATTAGCTGCAATACCATCTTTTTTAAACTCTTCTGCCCAACCAATGGTCATTAGGCTCATATTGTACTTGGTAATCGTGTATGCTACTGAAGGTGCCAACCATTTTGCTTGTATATGTAATGGTGGCGATAAAGTAAGTATATGCGGATTTGCAGACTTGCGAAGGAACGGTATGCAATGTTTGGTTACCAGGAAAGTACCCCTTACATTGATATTGTACATTAAATCGTACCGTTTGGTTTCGGTAAGTTCGGTAGATGTCATCGATATGGCAGAAGCATTATTGATGAGTATATCAATGCCGCCAAAAATAGAAATGGCCTGTTGTACCGCAGCTATCACTTGTTCTTCATCCCTTATATCGCATTGTACCGCAAGTGCTTTGCCACCGGCTGCTTGTATCTCTTCTGCGGCAGAATATATAGTGCCACCCAGGCGAGGGTCTTCTTTTATTGATTTGGCAACAACAATAATATTAGCTCCTTCTGCGGCCAGCTTTAAGGCTATCGCCTTACCAATGCCGCGGCTGGCACCAGTTATAAATACATTCTTTCCAGAAAAGGACATGATGAATACGTTTTGTATAACGGAAAGGTATAAAATTATCCGTTTACCATAGCAAAGTGATGAGGCTCTGCATGCACACTCCATTTCTGACCACAATGAATAGCGTGCTTTTCCATGATATCTAAAAAATCATTGCTCCAATTCACCTTGTTAAGCAGTTCATCGGGCTTTGTATGCATATCTAAAGCTGCGCCCCAGCTATGCATGGACAGTAATGGTTGTGTTTCATTTATAGTGTGGATACTAAAACAGTCGCCAATGCCTTTTATTTCATCATGAAGGTTATAGAGTTCAAGCTCTTTAAATGCTGCATCCAGCAAGGGCCAAAAGTGTTTATGGATACGGAGCCTTTCTGCCGGGAACCAGGGAAAGGTGTCTTGTATGTTCCAGGAATATATCCATTTATTTTCAAAAGCAGCATCTCTCGGGTCCCCATACCGGGTGTATAAAAGCAGCTGTGCTGGCCCTGAGTATTCTGGTGGTAAAACAATATCATTCCCTGCATTTGTCATACATCGTCTGTTTGGTTTATGTTACAATTTAAGAATTATAATCGTGGCCATTAGCCTGTTTAACAATAAATTAAAGGTACATCAGCGCAAAAAAAGCCACCGTTTTAAAGGGTGGCTTTGGTATGTAATGTGTTCAATTATTTAAGCTTGTTTTACAAACTGTAATTCAGCGTTCAGGTTCACATCGTCAGATACGATGATGCTTCCGGCTTCAGTAACTGCGCTCCATGTAAGACCAAACTTCTGACGGTTTATTTTACCTGTAACTGTAAAGCCAGCCTTAGTTTGTCCGTAACCATCTTTATCTATACCACCAAACTCAACATTAAAAGTTACTGGATTTGTAATATCCTTTATCGTAACATCGGCAGTAAGTTTATAGTTTTCATCATCTACTTTTTGTAATCCCATGCCAGATATTTTTATCTGTGGATATTTTGCAGCATCAAAAAAGTCAGGAGATTGCAAGTGACCATCGCGCTGTTCACTATTAGTATTTATTGATGCAGTATCTACTGTAAAGTCGATCTTTGCTGTTGTGAAATCGTCACCCTCAGATTCTGCACTGCCATCAAATTTTTTGAAATTACCCGACACATTGCTTATCATCATGTGCCTTACTTTGAAGTTTACTTCAGAGTGCATTGCATCAATTTTCCATTGTGTTGCCATTGTATTTTGTTTTATTGTTTTTGAATAAATATTTTTCTAGTCTATTTTTCTCATCTTATCAAGCAGGTTGTTTAGTACTGCTGCCTCTTCTTCTGTTATGCCAATTACCCGGGCATTTATTTCGTCCAGTGTTTTACTGGCGAGATCCAGGTTTATAAGTCCCTTCTCGGTAAGTGATATCAGGCTTTCCCTTTTATCTTCAGCTGATGTTACCCTTTCTACCATTTTTTTTGCCTCCAGCCGATCTATGATACGCGGGACGTTAGAGCTTTTTTCTATCATACGCGACCCAATGTTCTTTACACACATTTTTTCCGGGTGCCTTCCCCGCAGAATGCGTAGTACATTGAATTGCTCCATTGTGATATCATACTGTTTCATACTACTGCTTACATGTGTTTTAAGCCAATAGGTAGTGTACAGGATATTTATGGTAGCCTTATGCTGTTCGTTCTTAAACTTAGTTGTCTGTATCGCTTGTTCTAGTTTCACGATGCAAATATATGTATGTACATCTAATTTTTTCTATAAGGTTACTTTATAGGTATATAAATATTATACCCCACTCGGTTCAATTTTAAAATCGCGGGCAAAGGTGTTTATCCTCGTAAGATTTGTGGTACATACCTGTTTTGAACAGTGATATTTCGAAAGCACCTCTTAAATTTGTTGCAGTACGCAGCGTAGAAGTATTTACATCGTAACTAATAGTAATAGCGTTCCCTTTGTAGTTAACAATAAACGTGGGGATGAACGCATCGTTCACCCGATAATACAATCCTCCAGATAATGTAAATGGTTGATTGTTATGCAGATCTACTTTACTCCATTTAAATACGCCCCCCCCAACAATTTCCTGGTATGCACCTTGTGTTACATAGTTAAAATGAAATTTAAGGGCATAAGTTTCATCAAAATTGTAGTCCAATCCCAGGTTGCCTACTAGTTTTGGGGCAAGGTTGGCAACATCGCTGCTGCCGTAGAAAGATGTTTTTATAGGGGTAAAATGATAACCTGCTGCACCTACAAAGTAATTTATCTTATTGTCTGCATCAAAACTGCTGCTGAAACTTACCCCTGCTCCTAAATCCCAATTATTGATCTTGGGGTTGGGTATTTGTTGCTCCCCATTGCCATTTGCTGCGTTGAAATCTCCATTCTGATATTGATAATCAAATGTCGCCTTTGAAAAGTCGATGCTTCGCTGTATGTAACCGCCAGTAAACCCAACTGAAAGATAAGATGCGTGTTTATCGTTTAGCGACTTGTTATAGTTAATAGCTCCATAAAAAGCATTTGTATTGAAATTAATAGTTCCTGCTTTGTCGGCATAGCCCAGCAGTCCAAAACTTACAAAGTCATTTACATTATTCACCTGCACTTTAGTTTCCAGGTCTATAAGCTCTGTTTTAAAAGGTACCGCTATGCTTCCCCATTGGCTGCGATAAAGCACACCGATCTTATAGTCATCTGTAAAAATGCCTGTAAGTGCCGGGTTGTTAAGAATGGTAGGCGTATAAAACTGCGAAAAATGAATATCCTGCGCATCTGCAAAGGTACAGTGCATGCATACAAGTAATGTAATAATGTAGCTTTTCTTCATACCCTTCGGTTATCTGAGTAATGTTATATCGCCTGTCCAGCTTAATGGTTCACCTGTATCGCATATGGCATCTACTACATACACATATACATCGGGAGTTAATTTTGTTCCTTTAAATGTACCATCCCATCCATTAGAAAGGTCGTTAAGTGCCATGTTGTTTTTCTGAAAGATCATTTCTCCCCAACGGTCATAGATGCGGAATGATTTAATAATCTGTAGTCCTTTACCTCTTGGATAAAAGCGATCGTTCGTACCATCGTTGTTGGGTGTAAATGTATTGGGCATGAATACCTGGCTATGATCACAGACGACATCTATTTTGATTTTTGCGGAGTCAACACACCCAAAGTCTGTATAACCATATACAAGGTATAGCGTACTGCTTTTAGGACTAGCTATAGGGTTGGCACAACTGTCGCAGCTCAATCCATCTGGTGGTATCCATGTATAGCGGGTCACATTTGTTTCGCTGGTTTCTAGCTCTACGCTGTTACCAGCCACTATGGTTTGTCCAGGACCTGTGCTGATATGTGGCAGGGGGTGTACACTTATTTCTACATAGCCGGTGTCTGGTATGCATTTACCCTCTTTAATAATAACCATGTAGCGGGTAGATGTATCAGGACTTGCGAGCGGATCGCTGATGTTAGTACTACTTAGGTGGTTGGGGGGCGACCACTGATATTGTGCATTTACATAGGCATCGTAAGCATTGAGCTGGAAGGAACCTGTAATACAGAGATCACCACCTGTGCCTGCCGTGCCGGTAGCCTTTGTTTTTAGGTTTACTGTAACACTATCTGTATTGGTGCAGCCGTTTATATCCTTGCCCGTTACGTAGTAAGTAGTGGGTATAGCAGGAGAGGTATAGGGATATGTGCATGCGTTGCAACTCAGGAGATTTGCTGGTGCCCATGTGTACGATACTCCGCCTGATGGTTTCAGCATGGCTGAATCGCTGACGCAAACAGTAGTGTCTGAGCCTGCTGAAATAACCGGAACCGGGAAAACGTGAACGGTCTGTATGCTGGTATCCACACATCCCGAAGAAGACGTAGAGATAAGCGTTACAGAATAATTACCCACAGTATAATATTGTGCCGGATGGGAAAGTACACTAGTTACGTTTTTAGAAAAATACCACACTTCACTACTTATGGTTGAGTAGTATGCTGTTGAGGTATCCGTAAAATATACACTATCTGCGCCGCATATTGGGTTTGGGGAGGTCTTGAAGCCTGGTACTATTCCATCGGCTTTTATAGTATCTATACCCACACTGTATGCCTGACAACGGGTATTGGAAAGGATCAGCCGTGGCACATGCGGGCCAGGTATTGTATAAGTATGAGTTGCTGTATTGTTGGTAGTTGTAAACGTGTTGCCATCGCTAAAATCATAAGTGAAAGAGGGTACATTCGTAACATTGGCAGTAAAATTTACAGTAAGTGGCACACAACCTGCAATAGGGGAGTAAGTTAGTATACCTGCATAGCCGAGTAATCTTACCGGCACAATAGCGGTATCGGTACAGCCATACGTATTAGTTACTACAAGTCTTACATTGTATACCCCAGGGGCGGTATAAACATTCGTAGTATTGAAAAATGCAGATGTATTGCCGTCGCCAAACGACCAGGCATAAGTAATACCGCCTGTAGATAAGTTAGTAAAAGTATCTATCAGCGGTGAGCAAATGGATAGGCTATCTGTGAGCTGGAAGGCTGCTACAGGATCTGGTACAACATTAACGTAGCTTACCCTTGTCATAGAATCCTGGCAACCCAGGTCATCTGTCACTACAAGTTTTATAGTATAAGTGCCTGTTTGTGCATATGAATACGTAGCATTTTGAGTAGTGCTTGTTCCCCCATCGCCAAATGACCATGAATAGGTAAGGTTTGACCCGGTAGAGAGGTTATTAAATGTAAATAGCCGGTTTTGGCACAATGTAATGTTGCTTACATTAAAATTAGCATGCGGTTTGTGCACCGATGCGTATGCTGTCTTTATCAGGGTATCAGAACAGCCCACGTTATCTGTTACATACAGTTTTACAGTAAATGTACCTGCGGTGTTATAGCTATGGCTAATTGTGGACGAATTGCCGGGTGAGGTACTTCCATCTCCAAAATCCCAAGATTGAGAAATGAAATAGGTTGTGGGCGCATCTGTACTCTGATCAGTAAACGATACAGGGAACGGTGAGCAAACTGGCAAAGGTGAACCGGTAAATAGCGGCGTGGGATGGGCAACTAATATAGTACGCGAAATAGTATCATCGCACCCCCTGTAGTCATGTATCACCAAGAATACAGGCTTTTGGCCAATGGTTGAATAGGTAAATTTAAAAGTGCTGGTAGTATCTATAAATGATGTATTATTCAAGTACCAATTGTACGACTTTGCCGCACCAGCCGGGCCACCTGTAAGACTACCTGTAAGCGAAATAGTATCACCCCTGCATATAGCAGTGTCTGCTACAGATATTACAGCTTGTGGAAATGATATATTGATGATGCTTAGTGTGGAGTCAGAACACCCAGATGTGCTGTTATGTGTAGTAAGCACAACATTATATACACCATTAGCCGGAAACGTATGTACCGGGTTAGTTGTTGAAGGGTCTGTGGTGCCATCGCCAAAACTCCATAAAAAAGATGTTGCGCCAATTGACAAATTACTAAAGCTCACATTTCTGCCTGTACAATTGTAGGTGGATGCAAACTTCGCATTGGGTGGATTAATGGTAATGTAGGCAGGCTTTATCAGGGTATCAGTACAGCCATTGTTATTACTCACCAATGTTACATCGTAAGTAGCAGGGGAGCCATAAGGATTACTTGCATTGTATGATGTGAGGATGTTGCCGTCACCAAAGTACCAAGTATAAGTTGTAGTAGCATTTACAGGAGAAGTATTGGTAAAGCTAATGGGGACCTTTACACAGGCAGAAAGCGGTGACGCTGAAAAAGATGGTGTTACCGGTGTGCCGGCATGTATAATGGTTGTTTGTGTAATGGTACACCCATTTGAAGTAGTTACGGTAAGGGTGGCTGTATAAGTACCCGCTGTTTGATAGGTATGAGTAAATGTAGCGCTATTGCCTGTACCACCGTCGCCAAATGTCCATGAATAGCTAGCCGCGGGGTAGGGATAGGGTATTGGATTTCCCGATAAGGGGTCAGGATAAAAAATGGAAGAAGAAAAAGTAACAGGGAAAGGTACGCAACCGCCCGGAACGCTTGGGGTTATAGATAGGTTAAGCGGATATATTTTTTCATACCCAGTAACTTTATTGCTATCAGCGCAACCGTTGGGGCTTGTAGCTATAAGCTCAACGGTATATGTACCATTGCTACTATAGGTATGCACTGGGCTTTGCTGTGCCGATGTACCCCCATCACCAAACGTCCATGAATAAGATGCTGCACCGCTTGGGGCACTAAAGTTTATGGTGGCCGGCGCAGGGCAGGGCAGCAATGGGCTTGAAGTGAATGCAACAGACGGCGCTGCATAAATGGTGATGGTATGGCTTACGGTGCCGCTACAGGCATTATTCGTATTTGTAAGTGTTACTGTATATGTGCCCGG
Source organism: Flavipsychrobacter sp. (assembly GCA_031292525.1). Taxonomy (GTDB): domain Bacteria; phylum Bacteroidota; class Bacteroidia; order Chitinophagales; family Chitinophagaceae; genus JABDEZ01. Next base: position 64,920 of record JARLGY010000045.1, read on the forward strand.
CACAGTATAAATATGTGTTGCAGTAGCGCCACTGCCATTGGTGCCATCACCAAATGCCCAGCTACTTCCGGTACTGCCCGGAGTCGACGTATTAGTGAATGATGCTGTTGCACCTACACATACACCCGTACTGCCGGTAAAAGCTGCTGTAGTACCTGGCACTACGTTGATGTAATTAGTTTGTACTATAGTGTCTGTACATCCGGTGCTGCTGCTTACGTATAGCTTTACGGTATAAGATGCGGTAGTAGAAGGATAAGTATGCTGTGGATTTACCTGGTTTGAAAGGGGACTGCCATCACCAAAGTCCCAGGTATAAGAAAGTGTACCTGCTCCTGAACTGTTATTGATAAATGTGGTTACGGGACTATTGGAACATAGTGTTGATGGGTTTGCCGCGAATGCCCCAACCGGGTTAGCTACAACGGTAATAAAAGCGCTTTTGGTAAAACTTGATGTACAGCCTGCTCCGCTCATCACGGTAAGGTTTACATTGTATGTACCAGGGGTAGTGTAGGTATATGTGGTTGTACTACCGCTTCCCGATGCACCGTTGCCAAAATTCCATGAATATTGACCTCCGCCGGGTGCGTTGAGTGTTGATTGATCGGTAAAAGTAACAGGCGAATTAGCACAAACCGTAGTGGGAGATGCAGAAAAATTAACTGTCGGCGGAGCATATACGGTAATATCCATGCTGTATGTACTCGATGCAGCGCCGTTATAGGCCGTGAGTATTACATTGTAAGTGCCTGGGGATGAGTAAGTACCTGAAGCATTAGTTTGCTGGGATGTATTACCATTGCCCAACGTCCAGGTGTACGATGTTGCTCCTGTTGATGTATTGGTATATGATACAGTAAGCGGCGCACAGCCAGAGGTTACACTTGCTGTAAAGCCAGCAGTAACCGCTTTAGTTGATAGTGATATACCTGCAAACAGCAACGTAAGCAGTATGTTTTTAAGGTGTATAGGGAACATGGTAATGCTTGTAAAAAAAACTAAGTTAAAGTTTTCTTAACGTATTACCATGCTATAATCGAAATATTATTTTTTATTCACTACCTCTCAATTCCAACAACGCCACATTCTCAATATGATGTGTATGCGGGAACATATCTACAGGTTGCAAGCGCACCACCCTGTACGTTTCGTTCAGCAATTGTAGGTCCCTGGCTTGTGTGGCCGGGTTGCAACTCACATATACAATGCGTGGAGCGCGCATACGCAATAGTTGCTGCACCAGTTTTTCGTGCATACCCACCCGTGGCGGATCAGTAATAATTACATCCGGCTTACCATGCTCTGCAAAAAAAGCATCTGTGCAAATATCTGACACATCGCCTGCAAAGAATAAACAATTATCTAATCCGTTCATGGCTGCATTTTCATATGCATCCTTTATGGCGTCGGGTACTGCCTCTATGCCTATTACCTTTTTTGCGCCTTTGGAGCAGAATATGCCAATGCTGCCTGTACCGCAGTATAGGTCATATAAGGTTTCATTTCCTGTAAGCCCGGCAAACTCTCGCGTTATGCGGTACAAGGCTTCAGCCTGGTAAGTGTTGGTCTGGAAAAACGATTTTGGTGATATTTTAAAACGGAACTCATCCAGTTGTTCTTCTATATATGGTTTGCCATGGTGGCATATCACATCAAGGTCATATATGGTATCATTCACCTTGCCGTTTATAGTGTAGTGCAGCGATGTGATGCCTGGTATATTTGCCAGCATATGGTCTAATATGGCTTTGCGTGCCTGTTCATCCTCATGGGCCATGATCAGGTTCACCAATACCTCACCGGTACTGGCAACACGCAGTATCACATTACGCAGCCATCCTTCCTGTGCGCGACTATCATAATATGATAGTTTATTTGCCTCAGTATATTCGCGTAAAACCGTTAGCAGTGTATTGGTGGGCTCGGGTTGCAGGTAACAGGTCCTAACCTCAACTACTTTATCAAACAGCCCCGGAGCATGAAAGCCCAAAGCAGGTTCTACTTCAAATTTTTCATCGCCGGCAGCCACAATTTCATCATGGGTACGGTAGCGTTGTCTTGAGAAGGTAAATTCAAGCTTATTGCGGTAATAGCGTTCTTTTTCACTGCCAACAATAGGTTCAATAGGTGGTAGTTCCACCTGTCCAATACGCTGCAATTGGTCTGTTACCTGCTGTTGTTTGTATTTTAGTTGCAGGTTGTAGGGTAGCATCTGCCATTTGCAACCACCGCAAACACCAAAGTGCTGACAAAAAGGTGTTATCCGGTCGGGCGATGGTTTCAGCATTGCAGTAACCCGCCCTTGTGCCCAGTTTTTCTTTTGTTTGGTAATCTGTACCGTTATTTCATCGCCTGGTACTACCTGCTCTACAAACAGTACTTTACCGTCTTCCATATGTGCTACGCTTTTGCCTTCGGCAGCATATGCATCTATCGTAACATCTAATGCAGGGAACTTCTTTCTTTTACGTGACAAAATTTTGTTATAATTTTTAGACAGGTTGCAAATTTACAAATCCCGCGTTTGGATACACCGATAATTAATTTATTTTTGGACTTGACCAACAAGAACGGTTATTTTGCCGTCTCTATTGGCAAACTATAAAACAATCATTTTTTAGAAATTGCAAAGTATGAAGCGAATTACACTATTTGCCCTGCTATTGTCATGCATGGCCCAGTTATCATTTGCCCGTGATGGTTACCATATCCAGATTAAGTTCACGGACACTCAAGATACCATGTTGTATCTGGCTCACTACTACGGTAAACCATTACCTACCATTTACAAAGCCGATTCTGCGCACATCAGCAAAAACGGTACTGTAACACTAGACAGCAAGGAGCCCCTGGTCGGCGGTATTTATCTCATCCTTCTGTCTGATAAGAAAACCTATTTTGAATTTCTGCTGAATAATGGCGATGATATGTCCATCTCTGCAGATGCATCTAAACTGCCCGACGGTTTAAAATTTAAAGGGTCAACTGAAAACGAAAATTTCCAGAGCTATGTAACCTTCCTTAAAGGTTATGGCGAAGAACAGGAAAAACTAAAGAAAGAATACCAAAACGCTAAAACACCTGCAGATACCGCTAATGTGCGTAAGAAAGGTACTGAAGAGGCTGAAAAACTTACTAAGTACAGGAAAAGCTATATAGCTTCACATCCTAATACGCTGCTTGCATCTATCTTCAGTGCATTAGATGTTCCGCAAGTACCAGAAGGCAAACATTACCTTGAGGATGGAACTTTAGATTCCAACTTCGCTTATAAGTACTACAAGGCGCATTACTGGGATGGTTTTAACCTGCAGGATGACAGGTTGATACATACACCCATATTCGATGGCAAGCTGGATGAGTACATGAATAAACTGGTGTATCCTTATCCTACTGATAGCGTAGAAAAAGAGTGCGATTATCTGCTGCACAAAACTAAAGGCACAAAAGAGTTATTTAAATACACTCTATGGTGGCTGACACGCAATGTGGAAAACAGTAAGATAATGGGCATGGACGAGGTATTTGTTTACCTGGTTGAGAACTATTACATGAAGGGTGAAGCTACTTGGCTTACTAACGATGAATTGCAGAAATACATAGACAGAGCTATGAAAATAGCGCCTAATGTAATAGGTAACGTAGGCCCTGACGTGAAACTACCAAGCGTAATAACCAAGAAAGAAGAAAGCCTGATGGATGTAAAAGCAAAATACACATTGCTTATATTCTGGTCTCCAGATTGCGGCCATTGCATTATGGAAATGCCACAGATAGATTCATTGTATCGTGCATCTCTTAAAGCTAAGGGAGTGAAAATATACTCAGTAGCTACAGAAGGAGACGAAAAGAAAATAAAGGAATTCTATGATAAACATGATTTGAAAGACTGGATCATAACATGGGATCCAGACCATACATCAGACTACAGATCTAAGTATGATGTATATAGTACTCCTACCATTTACCTCCTTGATGAGAAGAAAATAATTAGGGGAAAAAGGCTGGATCACAGCAATATAGGACAGGTGCTTGAGTTTGTGGAACGTAAAGAAAAGATGTCGAAAAAAGCTAAATAGAACTTATTATTACAAAAATAAACACATACACACAATGCGAAAATTGGTTTTAACCTGTGCTTCATTACTCTTGTTGTCCTCGGCATTTGCACAAACCTTGTTTACATATGGTCAATACCCAGTAAGCAAGCAGGACTTCGTAAGGGTTTATGAAAAGAACAGTATAAACAAAAAAGCAGACTATTCGGAGCCAGCCCTGCGCGAATACCTGAATCTTTACTCCCTTTTCCGAATGAAAGTGAAAGAAGCAGAAATACAAAGGCTGGATACACTACCTAACATTCAGCACGAACTGGATAACTATCGCAAACAGCTTGCAAAAAATTACCTCACAGATGAAGAGGTAACCAATAAATTATTGCGCGAAGCGTACGGTAGGATGAAGGAAGAGGTGCATGTTGAGCACATTCTTATTTTGTGTCCGTTAGGTACAGATACCACAGCCGCATATCGTAAAATAGATAGTCTGTACAAGGTGGCCACTCATAAAAAGGCTGACTTTGCTGCACTGGCCAAAGAGTATTCTGAAGATAAAGGTTCTAAAGATAATGGTGGAGATATTGGTTACATAACAGCTCTATCTACTGTTTATCCTGTTGAGAATGCAGCTTACAATACCGAAGTTGGTAAAATATCTGCTCCATTCAAAACTCAGTTTGGCTACCATATTGTAAAGGTTATAGACAAACGTCCTGCAAATGGCCAGATAAGGATAGAACAGATAATGGTAGCAGTACCAAAATCTAAAGGTGCTGAAGGTATTGAAGCAGGCAGGAAACGTATTGATAGCGTAGCTATGTTACTGAAACAGGGTACATCTTTTGAGGCATTGGTAAAACAATATTCAGATGACAAATTCTCTGTGAACGAAGGTGGTAAACTGCCTCCATTTGGTGTTGGCCATTATGTACCTGTATTTGAAAATGCAGCTTTTGCACTTAAAAATCCAGGCGACATCTCTGCCCCAGTACAGACTGAGTATGGATTCCATATCTTCAAATTACTGGAGCGTTTCCCTTTAAAACCGTATGATAGTTTAGAGGTTACGTTGAAACACAAGATCGAAAACGATTCTCGTGCACAAACAGCAAGAGATATCTTCTTTGAAAAAATAAAGGAGAAGAACGGTTATAAAGAGTATCCTGAAAACGTGAAGGAATTAGTGGCAAAAATGGATCAGATGATATCTGATACTGGCAAATTGGCTCACCTGTTCCGTGCTATGGATTATCGTAGTATGACAAAACCAGTATTCTCTCTTGCTGGTGTTAACTATACACAGGCAGATTTGGCTAAGTTCATTGAAACTACTACTCATGGCCGCCTGATGGGTGCTAAGCAAGTAGCTACTAAGGACCTGTTGCGTATGTATGTAACCAATGTGGTGAATGATTTTGAAGAACACAAACTAATTGACGAAAATCCTGATTTCAAGAACCTGATGGAAGAATACAGGGATGGTATCATGCTTTTTGAACTAATGGACCGCAATGTTTGGGGCAAAGCTTCAAAAGACAGTGTTGGACTCACTGAATTTTACGCAGCTCACAAAAATAAATACATGTGGCAACCTGGTTTTAAAGGTGCTGTTTATCATTTCAAAACAGAAGCACTTGCTAAAGAAGGTGTGAAATTGATGGGTAAAAAAGGTGCTACTGACGAAGATGTGATCAAGAAGATCAACACTGATGCCAATCCTGATGGCGTGAGTGTACAACGCGGCCATTTTGAATTCAGTCACTTTAAAGATGTACCACAGAGCGATGTAGAAAAGGCTAAAATATCAAGCCCCGTCAAAAACGCAGATGGTACCTACTATGTTGTAAAAACAGAAGAGCTGTACAAAGAACCTACCCAAAAATCGTTGGACGAAGCCCGTGGCTATGTAGTCGCAGAATATCAGGATTTCCTGGAAAAGCAATGGCATGATCAACTGCGCGCCAAATATCCTGTAAAGGTGGATGAAACTGTATTTAAAAGTTTGGTAAAATAAGTTGACAATAATAAAAGGTAAAAAGCCCTGTACTACACGTGCAGGGCTTTTTACCTAATACAAATACTCCCAAAGTAATTAGTGTGTCACCTCTTTATTTAGGTTGTCGTTTCAAGGCAGAAGGTTAGTATCTTTGCAAATTCAAATGGTTAAAATAGGAAATATTGAACTTGGGGATTTCCCTTTGCTGCTGGCGCCCATGGAAGATGTGAGCGATCCGCCTTTTCGTGCTGTATGTAAAGAGAACGGTGCAGACCTTATGTACACTGAATTCATATCGTCTGAAGGCCTGATACGTGATGCCATGAAGAGCCGGCAGAAACTGGATATTTTTGATAATGAGCGCCCTGTTGGCATACAGATATTTGGTGGTGATGAAGAGGCTATGGGGCTTGCAGCAAAGATTGTAGATACTACTAACCCTGAACTGCTGGATATTAACTTCGGTTGCCCTGTTAAAAAGGTAGTTTGTAAAGGTGCAGGTGCTGGCGTGTTGAAAGATATCGATCTGATGGTTCGCCTTACTAAAGCTGTGATCCGGAGTACTACACTGCCGGTGACAGTAAAGACCCGCCTGGGCTGGGACCACGATACCCGGAATATAGAAGAGGTGGCTGAACGACTGCAAGATTGCGGCATACAGGCGCTATCCATACATGGCCGTACTCGCGTGCAGATGTATAAAGGAGATGCCGATTGGAGTCTGATAGCCAAAGTAAAAAATAACCCCCGCATACACATACCCATATTTGGTAATGGGGATATAGATACGCCTGAAAAGGCCCTTGAATACAAGAACCGCTACGGCGTTGATGGCATAATGATTGGCCGTGCCGCTATAGGGTATCCTTGGATATTCAGAGAAATAAAGCACTACATGGCTACTGGCGTTATTCTTGACCCACCAACTATTGCTGAACGTCTGGATGCTTGTCGCAAACACCTCTACGGTTCTGTGAAGTGGAAAGGCCAGAAACTAGGTATACTGGAAATGCGCCGCCACTATGCAAGTTATTTAAAAGGTTTGTCTCATGTAAAGGAATTTCGCAATAGACTAGTTACTACCGAAAACCTGAATGAGATAGAAAATATCCTGAACGACGTGGCCATACAGTATGATATTGTGGAAACAGCAAGCAGCACTTTTTAAGGAATCCGATAACCTCTTACGTAAGAATAGTAATGTGCTAAATTGCCATACGGGCTGTTATGATATATGGTAACTGAATCATGTGATATAGTCAATTGGGTATCTCTGAATCCCATAACCATTGATATATAATATCCAACGCCAGGCATATTATTGAGTGTATCGGTGGAATAAAGAATGCATCTTCCGTTTATACTGTCGACAATGAGTGAAATCGACCTGGTTACAGTATAAAAAGATTGCCATTGCTGTAAATTTGTATCCCCATAATAAAGGTAGCCATAATAGCCAAAGCTGCTATCGAAAATATTGTAATTTATTGTCTGTAAGGATGTGATATTTGTACTATCGGGTCTATTTGTGGATTGACCATTGCCGTTATTGGCAACTATTTTGTCAGATTTCCGACAAGCAACCATTGCTATACTCAGGTAAAAAATTATAAGTGTAATGTTTCTCATGTGATAAAACTTTTGCGTATAGGTTTGCTTATCGGTTTAGGAAGTTTTCAACACTGCGATTCTTTGTCGCTAATATTCTTATATTACTTTATAAAAATAGACAATAAAGGATAATGAAATAATATTATCTTTTGTTTAATGGTATGATAATCGTGTAAGCATATTTGGAAGGCAGAAAAAACCTTTATATACTATGCAAATTATCATCCAAACCTTAAATTTTAAACCAAGCGATGGGCTTGAAACTTTTATAAACGAGAAACTGGCCAAGATAGATCACCATTCTCACGGCATCACCCGCGCAGATGTTACATTGTCGAAGGGCCCTGAAGCTGAATTAAATAACAACTATTGCGAAATACAACTGGATATGCCTGGTAAAAAGCATTTTGCAAAGAAAAGCAGTGATAAGTTTGAGCATTCTATTACAGATGCTGTAGAAGCATTGCTGGTAATGATTGCAAAGGACAAAGACAAAGAGATATCAAAACGACACTCAGAAATGCCGCAATAGTAATTGACGTATAATAACTACAGGCCCGCCCGCAAGGCGGGCAATTTTTTTAAGTTGCAGCTTTGTTATAACCCCCCATATCTCTGTATTTAAAGCACCCGGCAATAATCTTTTAAATGCAGCAAAGATTGTCTGGTTGTTGTGTACCCAGTCTAATAATTGCCCCGTACACAAGTGTAACCAACAAGAGATGGTTTCCAGACATTATTGTAGCCCCGGTTTGCCTCATCTATATTAGTGTGCTGCACCTCGTGAAATAATAACATCAAAGAGTATTTTTGATTGTTATCAGCAACCCTTTACCAAATACAACATCGTCACCATTATTCCACCGGATTGAATGCCATTCTGCAGATGGTGTAATTATCAGTGAGTCTGTACTATTACTGATCTGAACAGGTAGTGAGAAACCTTCAACAATATGGGTAAACCGGAAATATAGTCTCCTTTTTTTTACATAAAACTCAAGTTGTGGTATATCAATAGTGCGCAGATATTGGTTAAAGAAGGCCTTCATTGGCACGCCCGGCAAATAAGAACTGATGTAATCTTCAGCCTGGGCAGTAGTAATTGTTTTGTGGTAAAATGAGTCGCTTAAGCCACGCATCATTTGCCTGAATTGCTCATCGTTATCCATTATGGCACGAATCATATACATCATTGCAGCACCTTTACGGTAAATGTCGCCGCTGCCCTCATTGTTTACACCATACTGGCCTATAAGTGGTTTATCATTCTGTATCTCACCCCAGTTACCACGAGAATATTTGCCGGCAGCTTCCTTGCCCATCATACAATCTACAAACAGTGTTTCAGACCATGTGGTAATACCCTCGTGTATCCAGTTGTCTGCAATATCCTGCGCGGTAACATTATTACCAAACCATTCGTGACCACTTTCATGCACAATAATATAGTCAAAAGTAAGTCCTATACCTGTACCGCTTCTATCCCTGCCCAGGTAGCCCATTTGGTACTTGTTACCATAAGCCACAGCACTTTGGTGTTCCATACCCAGGTAAGGTGCTTCAACAAGTTTATACCCATCCGCATAAAAGGGGTAGGGGCCCATCCAGTATTCAAAACAATGCAACATGGGTTTTACAATACTAAACTGTTTGCGGGCTTTTGCTTCATTGTATCGCAATGCATAAAAGTCAAGTGGCAATTCACCTTTTTCGCCCATCATTGTATCGCTCCAATGTACATAATCACCTATGTAAAAGGTCACGTCGTAGTTGTCTATTGGGTTTTTTACCTGCCAGTCCCAGCGTGCCATTCCGTTATTTAATGTTCGTTGTTCCATTAGGTGTCCATTGCTCACACACTCCAGGTTCACAGGCAAAGTAAAAGTCATGTCCTGCCCTTTATCAGGTTCATCCCACTGGGCATCCTTGCACGGCCACCAAACGCTTGCTCCCAAGCCCTGGCAGGCTACAGCTATCCAAGGCTTGTCAAGGCTATCTGTGTTCCATATGAAGCCACCATCCCATGGTGGGTGTACTGCTGTCCGCGGTTGACCATGATAAAAGCAGACCAAAGACTTCTGGCTGCCTACATGAATATTATGGAAAGGATATTTCACCCACCATACATTCCCCTCGTGGGCTATTGCTAATCTTTGAGAGTTGTAAATTCCACTATCCAGGCTGCTGTATACCACGCTATCCAATACCATTGGCGCTTGCAGGTCTATCTGCAAGCTATCATGGGGGGGCGCTGTAATTTTGAAAACAATATTATTGCTGCCGCTTATAGTTTTTGTTGCAGTATCAAAGGTAATGTCAAGGCTATAGTGTTGCACATCCCACCAGCTACGTCCTATACCATTGCTGCCCCTAAGGGTATCTTGATGAGTATAAGCCATTAAGCTGCCTGGCAAAACCAAGCTGCAAAAGCAAGTGGAGATGAATTCTGTAAACCTCATTATTTTATATCAGTCACTTCAACATCAAATATCAATACCGAGTTAGCTGATATAGCAGCCGACGGGCTTTGTTCGCCATAAGCCATAGGTGATGGGATATAAATAGTTCCCTTACCGCCTTTCTTTATCATTGGTATCCCTTTATCCCATCCGGTAATAACCTGGTGCTTACCTAATACAAATGTAAACGGTGTTACGTGATGGTAATTTGAATCAACGTTTGAATCAAAAACTTTGCCATCCATTGTTTTGCCTGTATAATTTACAGTTACTGTTTGTCCATCTTTAGGGTTGCCGCCGCTGCCCATTTTACTAATGGTATAATACAGTCCCGATATGGTTTTAGTTGCTTTGATATTGTTCTTTGTAAAATATTCAGTAAGTTTTTTATCATCGGCAATTGTTTGCGCCTTACTTTTTTTCTCTGTCTCGGCCTTTACTACTGCCGCAGGTTTTACAGAGAGCATCGCCACATTATACTCAATTTTTTGCCCCGATTTCATCCACGGTTGTAATTGCGATTGTGTTTTCTTCAATGAGTCAACAGGTATAAGGAATACTGCACTATCTCCTGCTTTCATCAGCATAAAGCCCTCTACAGGGTCGCCATGGAAGGTGGGTTTTGAAATAGGGAAAGATACAGGCTCATTATTATTCAATTTCTTGGAATTAAATAATTCACTGTCTCCTACATGAACATTAATGTTCATGACCACAATATCAGTTGCCTTAGGGCTATTTCCTTTGCCGGGACCATGAATTATTTTGTACTCGAGGCCGCTTTTTAATTGGGTAAATCCGCCACCAGCAGTTACAGCTTTTTTAGTACTGGTAGTATTAGCGCTTATGGTCTGCGCATAAGAAGAATGGAATGCACAAATGCCGAAAATGAATAGTATGGTTCTCATCTGGTTATTAAAGTCGATGTTAATTGTCGTCATTGGGTGAGTATAAACTAACATGGTATTTGCGTGCTGCAAATACCATGTAGAATCAAGTGTTATTATGTGTGATTACTTTACGTCTGTAACTTCAACGTCAAATACTAATATACCATTAGCTGGTATAGAAGGTGCTGGGCTACGCTCACCATATGCCATAGGTGATGGTATGTACAAAGTACCTTTACCACCTTTCTTTATCATTGGTATTCCTTCGTCCCAACCTTCAATAACCTGGTGCTTACCTAAAGTAAAGGTGAATGGCGTAACGTGGTGGAAGTTTGAATCGATATTAGAGTCAAACGTTTTTCCATCCAATGTTTTGCCAGTATAGTTCACAGTTACAGTCTGGCTGCTATGAGGATTTTCTCCAGTACCCTGGATGGCTATGGTGTAATATAGGCCGGAAGCGGTTTTAGTAGGGGTGATGTGATTTTGAGTAAAGTATTCAGTAAGAATCTTATCATCAACTACCAGCTGTGTTTTTGCATGTTGCTCGGCTTCAGCACGTGCTACTGCATTCCTTTTTTCATTTTCCACCTTTGCTTCTGCGGCTAGCTTATCAGCTTTAGCTTTGCCTTTTACCGCATCAGTTACACTCACCAGTTTCACATCATATTGCAGTTTGTCGCTCATACTGATCCATGGCGGCATATTTTGGCCGGCGCTTTTCAAAGAGTCAACACGTACATAAAACACAGCACTGTCACCAGCTTTCATCATCATAAATCCCTGTACAGGATCGCTGGTGAAGGTTGGTTTTTGAATAGGGAAATAAACTGGCTTGCCACCATTTACTTTCCTTGAATCAAACAGCATACTATCGCCAACATGAACTTTAATATTCATCTCAACATAGTCTCCCAGTTTTGGGCTTACACCCACAGCTGGTGTTTTCTTGATGATCTTGTATTCCAGACCGGTTTTGGTACGCTTTATAGCATCACCACTGTTTACTGCTTTTTTTGCAACGGTCTTTTTTGCCTGTGCAAATGATTGCTGAGCAGGAAGAGTGAAAAGTGATAAGGCAGCTGTGCAAAAAATGAGTGTTTTTTTCATTATAGTATTTTGTAGTATAAATATTTATGAAAAATTATTACTTGATACCTGTAACTTCTATGTTAAACATCAATATAGAATTGGCAGGTATTGCTGGTGAAGGGCTCTGTGAACCGTATGCCAATGGTGATGGTATGTACAAGGTAGCTTTGCTGCCTTTTTTCAATACTGCAACGCCATCATCCCAACCCTGTATCACATTGTGCTGACCTAATGTAAATGCAAAAGGCTGCGTATGGTGGAATGTTGAATCCATATTAGAATCAAATTTCTTGCCGTCAAGTGTCATACCTGTATAATTTACAGTTACAGACTGGCCAGCCTTAGGGTTGTCACCTTCGCCAGGAGCTTGTATTGTATAGTAAACACCAGATTGTGTTTTAAGTGGCTGAATATTGTTTTTTGCAAAATAATCCTGCAATATCTTGTCATCAGTTCCTTTTTGTGCTGAAGCTTTCTGCTCAGCTTCTTGTTGTACCTGCGCCTTTGTTTTTATTGAAACAAGTACTACATCATATTCCAGCTTCATTCCAGCTTTCATCCATGGTAATAACTGAGCACCTGCTTTTTTCAGAGAATCTACCGGCACGCGGAAAACTGCGCTGTCACCAGGTGAAAGGAGCATAAATCCTTCAACAGGATCGCCTTTGAACTGTGGCGCCTGTACAGGGAATGTGAATGCCATACCATTGTTCATTTTACGAGAGTTGAACAATTGGCTGTCACCAATGTGTACATTGATGAACATTTCAACAAAATCTCCCAATTTGGGTTTTGGACCTGCTACGTCTTTTACAATGTTGTATTCAAGACCGCTTTTGGTGGTTTTAAAACTGCCGCTGTTCTTACAAGCGCTGAAGGTGAGCAGTGAGGCGCCTAATAAGGCGATCGGTAATATTTGCTTTATCATATTTTTATTTATCGGGGGTGAATATCGGACAAAATTTTCTTAAAATTATCTACTGTTTCAATAAAATTTGTTTTTGAGCGGCCGCCAGATGCATTAAAGTGCCCACCGCCATTGAAGTATTTCCTGCTGAAGTCACTCACATCAAAATCTCCTTTACTGCGAAACGAGAACTTTACTTCATCACCACGCTCGGTGATCAAAGTTGAAAAACGGATGCCTGCTATACTTAGAGGATAGTTTACAAGTCCTTCTGTATCACCGGTATGCACGTTGAATAATTTTAACTCTTTGCGGGTCAGGGCAATAAGGCCTGCATTGTATTTAGGCATTATTTCCATCTTTTCCATCAATACATACCCCAGAAATTTCATGCGGTTGGCAGACCATGAATCGTATATCTGCTCATGAATGAAACTATGTTCAAGTCCCTTATGTTTCAGGTCGGCAATCATTTCATGCACACTTGCAGTGGTTATAGAAAACCTGAAAGACCCGGTATCTGTCATTACACCTGTATAAAGGCATTCTGCTATATCTGTATCTATAAGTTGGTTATCTCCACAAATATTTATGTAGTCATACACCATTTCGCAAGTACTGCTCTTGCCAGGCAAACTAATGCCATAATCCCATACGGGTTTAGGAAACAGGTGGTGATCTATAAGTATTTTAGGTTGGGTAGCAGCTTCCAGTAAGGCTTCCAGGTGTTTGGTACGGCTATAATCGTTGAAGTCGAGGCAGAATATTATTTCCGACTGTTCTAATGCTTGTGTTGCGGCAGCCCTGTCTTCCTCATAATTAAGCATGTGTGCAACACCGGGGATCCAGGATAAAAAATCAGGAATCTCGCCGGGCGACACAGGCGTTACATGATGCCCTTTTTTTACCAGGTAGTGGTAAAGGCCCAGCATACTGCCTATGGCATCACCATCCGGTTTATGATGGGTAGTGATGAATATTTTCTTTGGTGTCTGCATGAGTGCAGCGGCATCTTGTATGGGGAGCATATGGCAATAAAAACTGTACCCCGTGTTTCGGGTCGGCAAAAATACGTTTTATAGCATAAATTATATAGTAGCTGAGCCATAATCTTTAATAAATCTGTACTTTTGCGCAAAATTCAAACAGTACAAGATTTTTTATGTCTAATCGCACCTTTACAATGATCAAGCCAGATGCCGTACGCAACGGGCATATTGGTAATATTCTGCAAATGATAAATGCAGCCGGATTCAAAATTATAGCATTAAAATACACCCAACTCAGCACTCCCCAGGCTGAAAAGTTTTATGAAGTGCACAGTGAAAGGGGCTTTTTTGGCGAACTTACCCAGTTCATGAGCAGCGGTCCTATTGTTGCTGCCATACTTGAGAAAGAAAATGCTGTTGCTGATTTCCGTACTCTTATTGGCGCTACCGATCCTGCTAAGGCAGACGAGGGTACCATCCGTAAGGCATACGCAACCTCTATTGGCGAGAACGCAGTACATGGTTCAGATAGCGACGAAAATGCTGCGATAGAAGGTAACTTCTTCTTTAGCGGTCTGGAACGTTTTTAAGAAACACTTACCACAATATATTTAAATGCCCTGCGTTATAGCGGGGCATTTGCTTGTAATGTATTGTCGTTTTCATGCATTTTTGCCACATTACTTTACATCATTGCTAAATTTCTTTATTTTCATTCCAGTTTCCATTTTGTTGTCATTTCCTTTCCATTATTTTTGTTGCGGCTAAAAGGCTCACTATGCAATCTTTCGATTTTAAAAAATTCCTCCCATACCTGCTTATTGTAGTTGGGTTTGCTGTCCTTGCATTAATGTATTCCTATCCGTCTTTGCAAGGCAAAGTGCTCAGCCAGGGCGATAATATAAGCTGGAAGGGTATGTCGCATGAAGCTAGTGCTTATCACGATTCTACCGGTAAAGACGTTTTGTGGTCTAACAGTATGTTTGGTGGTATGCCTACCTATACTTACTATGGGGCAGGAGGACACAATTTTATGTGGCAGTTACAATTTGCCTTCTCAATATTAGGCAAGCCAGCATGCTTTCTTTTTATGGCAATGCTCTGCTTTTATATACTTATGAGTGTGCTGGAGATAGATATGTGGGTGGGTATTGTAGGTGCCATTGCTTTTGCATTTTCCACTTATAATGTTATCATCATAGGTGCGGGACACGAAACAAAAATGTGGTGCATTGCATATATGCCGGCAGTAATTGCAGGGCTATTGCTAATATATCGCTCTAAATACTTACCTGGTATTGCTATAATGGGTATTGCCTTTGCGTTGATGCTTACTCAAAGTCATTATCAAATCATTTATTATGAAGGCATTATCATTCTATTTGCTGTAGCTGGTTTGCTGGCTATAGCAATTAAAGAGAATAATATAAAAAGGTTTGTCATTTCATCTTTGGTGGCCTTGGGTACTGCTGCCATAGCTTTAGGACCTAATATGGCTGGTTTGCTTACTACTGCTGAATATTCAAAAGCTACCATGCGCGGAGGCCAAAGCGAACTGACTATGAACCACGACAAGCAAAAAACAGGTGGTGGATTGGATAAAGACTACGCCTTTTCTTGGAGCAATGGCATAGGGGAGACCTTTTGCATATTAGTGCCTGGCCTTTACGGGCGTGCGGACGGTGTAAGTGCAGGGGCTAATTCAAGCACCTACCAAGCGCTTACCCGTATGGGAGTACCAGATGAACAAGCTTCAGGAGTAGCAGAACGTTTACCTATGTACTGGGGACCTCAGCCATTTCTTTCAGGGCCCGTGTATTTTGGTGCTATTATTTGTTTCCTCTTTGTCCTTGGCCTTATTGTTATCCGCAGTCCGCACAAATGGTGGATAGTGGCTGTAAGTGCGTTGGCTATTATAATGTCATGGGGTAAGAACTTTGCTGGGTTGAACTACCTGTTGTTTGATACATTGCCAGGCCTGAATAAGTTTAGGACCCCATCTATGATATTGGTAATACCTCAATTCCTGTTTCCTTTATTGGGAATATGGGCGTTGAATGATATTGTTACAGGTAAAATAGCAAAAGCTGAAATCTGGAAAAAAGTAAAAACTGCAGCTATAATTACAGGTGGTCTTTGTCTGTTACTGGCTATAGGTGGCCGCATGTTCTTCGATTTCAAGTCTCCCGTTAACGACAGTAAAATCGAGCAAAGCTTCGGACAGCAATTACGTAGTCCTGAAAATGGTGCTGCTATTGTAAAAGCTATTCAAGAAGACCGTGCAACTATGGCAACAAATAGCGCATTGTGGAGCGCTGTGCTTATAGCTGCTGCAGCAGGCCTGCTATGGGCATTTTCAAGGAACAAGATAAAACCTTCAATGCTTGTCCTTTCTATGGGAATTCTTATAGCCACAGACCTGATAAAAGAGGATTGGAACTACCTGAACGATCGTAACTATACCGAAGCAAACGACTACGATGCTACTTTCGAACCGCGCACGGTCGATAAGCAGATATTAGCGGATAAGGATCCATATTATAGAGTGCTCGATCTGACAAGAGATACATATAATGACGCAGTTCAAGCTTACTTCCACAAATGTATAGGTGGATACCAAGCCGCAAAAATGGAGATATATCAGGACTTGATAGATATGCAGATGAAAAACAAATTCAATACACAGGTGTTGAATATGTTGAACACCAAGTATATCATCTTTAATGCAGGCCAGGATAAACAAGCTGTGCAGCAAAATCCTGATGCATGTGGTAATGCCTGGTTTGTAGATAATATAAAGTGGGTGGCTACTGCTGATGAAGAAATGCAATCTTTAAATGCGAATTACTTAGGCGACACCACAAAAGTGCTTAACGGATTTGAACCTAAGAAGACAGCTATTATAAGAAATACGTACAAGAATGATATTAATGCGTCTAACTTCCAGAAAGACAGTTCTGCGCAAATAAAACTGGCACAGTATGGGTTGGATGATATATCTTTTATATCAACAAATAGTAAAGAAGGTTTAGGTGTATTTTCAGACATCTACTACGAGAAAGGCTGGAAGGCATTTATAGACGGTAAGGAAACACCAATTGTGAAAGCTGACTATGTATTGCGTGCTATTAAAATACCAGCAGGTAACCATAAAATAGAGTTTCATTTCCACCCCGATAGTTTTTACAATGGCGACAAGCTAGCTATTATTACCTGTATCATCCTGTTTGGGGTAGCCATAGCAGCTGTAGTACAGGTGGTAAGAAAAGGCAACACAACTGTGCAGGTAAAATGAGCAATGGGCAGTCCCATACGTTAAAAAAGTCTTTCCGTAAGCGGCAGGGGGTGAGCATGGGTTTTTTAATTACGGATTTTTTATTCAGGAAGATATTCAGGCAAAACAGCGGTGTGAAATGGGCGATCCATCACACCGCAACAATACATTGTCCTGAAAATATAACAAGAGGTAAAAATGTGTATCCAGGCGATTCCCCCGGTGTATATATTAATGCTTTGAACGGGGTGCGCATTGGCGATTATACCAATATTGGTCCTAACGTGGGTATTGTCTCCGCCAATCACGATGTTATTAACAATGAAGTTCAGGTGAATACCTCTCCCATAGATATTGGCCGGTTTTGTTGGTTGGGAATGGGAGCAGTGGTATTACCAGGTGTGGTTTTGGGCGATTTTACCATAGTGGGTGCAGGTGCCATAGTAACAAAAAGTTTCCCGGAAGGGTATTGCGTACTGGCTGGTAACCCGGCAGTAATTATAAAACAACTAAACAGATCAGCATGTGAAGTTTTTGCACGGAGCAAAACGTAATCCTTTTTTAAGCAACGCTTTTTTTATATTCATCAGCAGGTTCTTCCCGTCAGTGGCAAACCTGGCGGTGATAAGCTATTACTCAAGGAATTTAGATGCTGCATTGTATGGCACTTATTCCAATTTTTGGATCAATCTGAACCTGCTGTATCCGCTTGCCTGCCTGGGCATTCACGTATTGGTGTTTACTTACCCAGCCAATTTCATTTTAAAGATCGTTAAGCGAATAAGCCTTTCACAATACAGTTTATATGGAATATGGCTTTCTATAATCGCAATCCTATTTGCCTTATTGCAATCAGCTTCGCTGCACACGTGGGCAGTTCCATTCTGTTTCATCATTGTGTATGCGGCTACACTCATTTTTGAGTCCTGCCTCATGGTCTGCAAAAAATTTAGCATATTGGTCTGGATCAACGTGATATTTAGTATTCTATATTTTAGCATACACAAGTATATCCTCAATTCCTCCTTTTCATTACAAAACCTGTTTACCGCCTTATTGCTGTTATGCGCAATAAGGTTGCTTATCTATATAGTTGTCGCGAGCAGGTACTTCTACCGGGAGGTGCAGGCAGATGAACCAACCACTCTTAACATCAAGAAAATACGCTCTTTATGGTTATATCTGGCGTTATACGATGTAGTGCAGAACTACTCTGGCTGGATAGATAAATTTATTGTCGCCCATACACTCGATAGCAGGTCATCCGGTATTTATTACAATGGATCGTTGAATATTCCATTTCTTCCTTTGCTCCTAGGTGCGGCACTAAGCGCGGTGCTCATAGAGTTATCTGATACCGGACAGGCCAATGAAACACCGCGAATACTAAAGCTAATGGACAAGACGGGACGCACAATGTCATGCATCGTTTTCCCATTGTTTTTCTTTTTGTTGTTGTACAGGTATCCGGTAGTTGTGTTACTCCTGTCCGCAAAGTATGTTCCCGCGATACCTGTTTTCCTGGTTTCACTTCTGGTACTGCCACTGCGTGCATACAGTTTCACGTCTGTATTGCAGCGCGAGCACCAGGGGGCTTTAATAAATAAAGGAGCGATTGCAGATGTAATTATTGGTTGTACCCTTATTTATCCGTTATATATACTTATTGGCTTACCGGGGGTGGCTTTAGCATTTGTTATTTCAACCTATTTGCAAGCGGGCTACTATATTTATCATACTGCGCGGGTATTGCAAGTCAGTTGGTACCGGCTTCTACCCCTAGGCAATTGGTTACTGAAGATGGTAATATTTGGGCTCTTATTTATTGTTTTGCATTTAATCACCACTCATTATTTTACTAATCTAATTGCTGTAATTTTAGGTGCGGTTTCTACTCTGGCTATTATACTATTTACGCTATGGCTGGAAATCAAAAAACAAGCAGTATAAATGGCACATCAACACAGGCGGCCTGAATTTAAAAATATAGATAATACAGGGTTTGCTGCTAACAGTAATGCTGAAGGTTCTCGCCTTACCAATAAAGATGGATCGACCAACCTGCGAAAAACCGGCTTGCGTTATTGGGAGCATATAAGTACCTACCATACGCTCTTACGCATGAGTCGCGGTAAATTTATGTTGTTAGTGCTGTTGTTTTATACTTGTATCAATTTGTTTTTTGCGTCTATGTTCTATGTTATTGGTGTAGAACATCTTATTGGTACAGACGGGTCCACCAGCCGTTTTTATCAGTTTATGGATGCTTTTTTCTTTAGCTCTCAAACATTGACAACAGTAGGCTATGGGCACGTGGCACCTACCGGAATGCTTACAAATGCAGTAGCATCGGTTGAATCTTTGTTGGGTATTTTAATATTTGCTGTAGTTACCGGTCTTATGTACGGGCGATTTGCCAGGCCAAGGGCGTACCTGCAGTTTAGTCATAATGTTTTAGTGTCTCCCTACAAAGGTGGCAGGGCTTTAATGTTTCGGGTGGCTACCTATAAAAACAACAATCTTACAGATGCTGAAACACAAGTTACTGCAGCAATGCATGTAATGGAAGAGGGGAAGATGGTAACACGATTTTACCAGTTGAAGCTGGAGATCAGTCGGGTAAATTCCCTGGCATTGAGCTGGACAATTGTGCATGCCCTGGATGAAAATAGTCCCATGTATAACTATACTTACCAGGAGCTTAAAGATAGTAAAATAGAGATCATAGTAGCGATTAAAGCTTTTGATGATCATTTTTCCAATATAGTACAGCAGCGCACATCTTACACCCTTAACGAAGTAGTATATGGTGCCAAGTTTCTTCCTATGTTCCACCGCGCAACAGATGGCTCAGAAACCATATTGGAACTGGATAAAATAAATGCATACGAAAAAGTAGCTTTACCCGAAATGGATTTTAATACAGAAGCAGTAGAAAGTACAACTGCAAAAATATAAATTTGTTTATGCCATCCTCAAAAACTGCAGTGTCAAAATCTCATTTTTACCTCGAAAAAGAAGAACGTTACGGAGCGCATAATTATCATCCTCTACCTGTGGTACTCACTAAAGGCGAAGGCGTATTTGTATGGGATGTTGAAGGCCAGCGTTATTTCGATTTCCTTTCAGGTTATTCAGCTATTAACCAGGGGCATTGTCACCCCAAGATAATACAGGCACTTATTGAGCAGGCTTCAAAAATAACACTTACATCAAGGGCTTTCCACAGCGACCTGCTAGGTGAATATGCCGAGTTCATTACTCGTTACTTTGGTTACGACAAAGTATTGCCAATGAATACGGGTGTTGAGGCTGTAGAAACGGCCTTGAAACTTGCCCGCAGGTGGGGATACGAGGTGAAAGGGGTGCATAAGAATAAGGCGAAGATCATAGTTTGTGAAAATAATTTTCACGGTCGCACCATCAATGTGATCTCCTTTAGTTCCGACCCTGATTCTAAAAAGAATTTTGGCCCTTTTAATACCGGTTATGAACTAATACCCTATAATGATATTACTGCTCTGGAAACTGCGTTGCAGGATAAGGATGTGGTCGCTTTTCTTGTTGAACCCATACAGGGCGAGGCTGGGGTAGTAGTGCCAGATGATGGTTATCTTGCTAAAGCTGCGGCATTGTGCAAGGCTGCAAATGTACTATTGCTGGCCGATGAGATACAGACAGGGTTGGCACGTACTGGCAAAATGCTGGCCTGCGATTATGAAAATATAAGACCAGACATCCTGATACTAGGTAAAGCATTGTCCGGCGGTACTATGCCTGTCTCGGCAGTACTGGCCGACGATGAGATCATGCTTACCATAAAGCCGGGTGACCATGGTTCAACCTATGGCGGCAATCCGCTGGCATGTAAAATTGCTATAGCGTCTCTGCAAGTACTGAAAGAAGAAGGCATGGCAGAAAATGCGTACACACAGGGCATATATCTTCGGGAGCAATTGAATGCACTGGAACATGAAAATATATCCCTTGTTAGAGGCAAGGGCCTACTAAATGCCATAGTAATAAAGCACGAAGACAAAAATGCGGCATGGGACATCTGTATCCGCCTTAAAGAATGTGGTTTGTTGGCTAAACCTACCCATGGGGATAAAATACGTTTCGCGCCGCCACTCATTATAACACAGGATCAGGTTACAGAATGTGTCAGTATTATTAAACATAGTTTAGAATCATTTTAAAATGCCAAAAACAAACCAGCAGCACCACGAGGAAAAGCATTTTACCAGTTCAGAATTGGTAACGGATATTGTGATTGGTATGTCTGACGGCCTTACTGTGCCGTTTGCATTAGCTGCAGGCCTTAGCGGAGCCGCTGGTATCACTGCAGGTATAGTAGTAACAGCAGGGCTAGCAGAAATAGTAGCGGGCTCTATAGCTATGGGATTGGGTGGATACCTTGCCGGGAAGACTGAAATAGATCATTATGATGCCGAACTCGCGCGTGAGCAGCTTGAGGTAGAGAAGGTGCCAGAGATGGAAAAGCAGGAGGTAAGGGATGTGTTTGCCGGTATGGGGCTGAGTAAGGATACACAGAACATGATAGCCGATGAAATGGCAAAGGATAAGGATAATTGGGTGGATTTTATGATGAAGTACGAGTTGGGGCTTGATAAACCAGATCCTAAGCGTGCACGCAATAGCGCATTAAATATTGGTGTCTCGTACATAGTAGGCGGACTGATTCCGCTTTCACCTTATTTTTTTGTAAAGAAACCTGTTGATGGTTTGCTCTGGTCGTCTATTATTACCGTTATTTGTTTGCTTGTATTTGGTTTCTTTAAAGCAAAATTTACTGGACAAAATCCAGTAGCCGGGGCTATAAGGGTAGCCTTGATAGGTTCGGTTGCGGCAGGAGCAGCTTTCTTTATAGCGCGGTTGATAAACGGGGGATAGCGTTATTAAACTATTCGTTGTAGTACTCCATCCTCATAGCTAATATTTTCAAGGTACAGACCATGGCCGGCAACGCTAAAGTCAGCCTTTGTACAGTCACGTCTTTCAATTATAGACCTGAATTGCGCTATTGTTATTTTGCCTCGTGCTACTTGTAATTGTGTGCCCACAAGGCCACGTACCATTCCCCGCAGGAACCTATTACCCTCAACTATGTAATGCAACTCATTATCATGCTCTTCCCATACTGACCGGGTAAGGTTGCATATGAACGTATTAGATTGAGTGTTGCGTTTTGAAAATGTTTCAAAGTTGGTGTACTCTGGCAATATGGCTGCAGCTTTGTGCAATAAGTCTCGATTAATGGTAAAGGGGTAGAACAACCCCCTTTCATACATAAAAGGATCTTTAGCATGATAAATCCGATACCTGTAGCGCCTACTTATAGCGTGGAAGCGTGCAT
Source organism: Flavipsychrobacter sp. (assembly GCA_031292525.1). Classification (GTDB taxonomy): domain Bacteria; phylum Bacteroidota; class Bacteroidia; order Chitinophagales; family Chitinophagaceae; genus JABDEZ01. The sequence goes on from JARLGY010000045.1 coordinate 87,576, forward strand.
TTAGATCGTCAGCTGCAGTATATATTTGCTTCACGCATACCGTATGCGGCAGTATGGCATTCATCTTATATTGAAAGTTATGAAGAGGCTGCAGGGTATCAAAATGATAAAAATTGCATAAGGCGTGTACTCCGGCATCTGTGCGGCTGGCGCCGAATGAAATGATGGGTTCCCGCAACAATGTACTGAGCGCCTTGTTGATTGCCAACTGCACAGTTATCTGGTTGCCTTGTACCTGCGAACCATGAAATGCCGTACCATCATATGCCACTTCAAGGAAGTAACGGGCCATAAATGCTGAAAGTTAAAAAGGGTAAAAATAATCTGTAGTGGCCATTACTTGGCTACATGACGTTTCTTTTTTTGCAATTGGTGCCCCAGGATACCAAATGTAACGGCCAGCACCAGGAAGAAGATCCCCTTATTCATAGAATCCCAGAAGAATTCAAAATACCGGGTGTATAAATTAATGAGCAGGAAGAGGATACCCATATCGCGCGCCAGGTCGTCTTTATACTTTATGCCCAACCAGAATGATATGATAGCTGCCGCCGCAAAGACTATAGAATAGCCAATAACATGTACCTGCCGTACCTTGGCCCATTCAGACAAGTAGTTGATATTGCCAAAAATGGATACTCCCCATAAGGCAAGGGAAAAGAGCACAAGACCTGTAGCGAATGTGATGCGCTGGGCATACAGGACGCTTTTAATATTCAGCTGTATAAATGAGAAGCCCAGCAAGACCAGCCCAAACAAGGCGAAACGTACCGGGTAGTTCATACCCCAGAAAAGGTATTGGTCGCTGTGAGTTGTGCTAAAGCTGCTGTACCACGCCAGCAAAGCCAGTACGGCGCATATCCATAATGATCTTGCGCGGAATGCTATACTGAGTATGAACAACAGTACACTGGCTATTAGGAAGAGCAGGGTATAGCTGCCTGTGGGGGTTACCATCTTGGCAAAATATACCAGCGATGTAAGCACCCCCAAAGCCCCGAATACATGATACACCTCATATGCCGTAGTGCTTAAGTGCGACTTCCTGGCCTGTATGTACCAGAACCACGCAGCAGTAAGTAGAGCAGTTGATATGGCTATTGTTATATTACCCAGGGAGAAGTATTTCTTTACCTGCTCCAGTAGCTTCTCATCTATGAAAATAGCGCCAAATGCAAGCAGGGTGCACGACAACGCTATGATGAAAAAATACTGGGCTATCTGCTGCCTTTGCGAGGCCTGTACTGTCACGGTAGCTTTCAGGCGGTGCACTTCATCGGGAGGAAGCACGTTTTCTTTGCCCCATTCGTCAAGGGCATTTTGTATTATTTCGTATTCCTGTTTGGTTACTTCCATGATGACACACGAAAATTACGCAAAACAAAATAAAAAAAAGGCCCTGGACAGGGCCCTTACATATAAAGGATAAGAGAGAAAAAATTTATCATCCCGCAGGATGTATATAGCGTGTTTTTGTGCGTTATTGTGTTACAAATATGATATGATATTCGCGTTGTTCAAAGCGTAAAAGGGCTGTTAACGAGTCGCTAACAAGTGGTTAACAAATGTGGAAATGATGACGCAAGGAGTCGGCATCTATTTTCAACTCTTGTATCTGCTGATAGATGTATTACATTTGACTCCCTAAAAGGATACTACATGTCGTTGTTTGAGCGCATTTCTGAGACTGCTTCCTACATTAATGAAAAACTAAACGCCATGCCGGTCATAGGCATCATATCCGGCAGCGGGTTGGGCGGCCTTACAGATATACTGGAAATAGAGACCGAGATAGACTATGAACTGATACCACACTTTCCTGTATCTACAGTAGCAGGCCACAGCGGCAAGCTGGTGTTTGGCAAGCTGGGCAATAAGCAGGTGCTGGTCATGTCGGGCAGGTTCCACTATTACGAGGGGTACGATATGGATACCGTTACCTTCCCGGTTCGCGTGATGAAGGCATTGGGGGTCGAAACCCTTATTGTGTCTAATGCAGCGGGAGGTATGAACGAGAACTTTAAGGTGGGCGATATGATGCTCATCACCGACCATATCAACCTGTTTCCCGAACACCCATTGCGTGGCCACAACGATGAGCGACTTGGTGTACGCTTCCCGGATATGAGCGAGACCTACGATCCTAAACTCATAGCCCTGGCAAAAAAAATAGCCGCAGAAAAGCAGATACCGTTGAAATGTGGTGTGTATATTGGTCTTCAAGGGCCCACTTTTGAAACTCCGGCTGAGTACCGCTGGTTGCATGTAATAGGTGGCGACGCTGTAGGTATGAGTACCGTACCAGAGGTTATAGTAGCCATACACAGCGGTATGCGGGTTTTTGCCATCAGCATTATTACAGACATAGGCATTAGCGCCGTGCCCTTAAAAATAACCCACGAAGAAGTGCTGGAGGCTGCAAATGCCGCCGCCCCAAAGCTTGCTGCACTGGTTACCGAATTGATAAAGGAGATGTAGTTTGTTGAGTTATCTTTGCACATCGTGCGCTGAGCGGGAAACGGGGATTGCCTCATATCCTTTTTGTGGTTGCCGGTTTCATAGATCAATAAGTTTTGAGCCGTGGGTACCATTATTGGTACTTATTGGCCTGGTTAATAAAATGAGGAATTTGGAAAAAAAGGCAAGATTTATATACCTGTACCTGCTGCCCCTGTTGTGCTTGCTGTTATGCAGTCACTTTGCCGGTGCACAGTCTTCGCTGAATACAGGGCAGCCTACCACGCTTACCAATACACCGCAAAGAGATACCAACGCCAATAAAAGCAACACCTCTAAATGGAAACGGCAGGATGCGCGTATCTACTTCAAAAAACTTAATTCGGAGCGTATATATACCCCAGATACTGAAACGCATATATTTCACCGCTTGCCTTTTTCGCAGCCGTGGAACAGGGATCTGGGCAACTTTGGCAGTCCTACTCAAAGCCTTATGTTTGTGCCAGAAGACCGGCTAGGCCCTACGCTGGGCTACCATGTTATGGATGTCTATCGGTTTAATTTAGATAGCCTCAACTACTACAATACTACGCGGCCCTATTCTGTGTTTTCTTTTCACCTGGGTAGCAAGCTGGAGCAGTTGAGCCAGATAATGGTGACAGAAAACATAAAACCCAACTGGAATTTTAGTGTGGAATATCACAAAACGGTATCGCCGGGAAGCTACCTGACGGCACGTAACAACCACGATAACGCCAATTTTACCACCAATTACTTAAGTCCCAACCAGCACTACGAGGTACATGCTGCCCTGGTGTATAATAAAGAGCAACACGATGAAAATGGTGGCCTGGCCAACCCAGGCCAATTGGATAGCATTGACTACAATGACCGCAAGACCGTAAGTACACAGTACCAGAACGAGCTATACAGTATTACTCGCTCACCGGTGTTTAATGTGCAGCGCGATTTTGGTGTATTGCTGCAGCACAGCTATACCTGGGGCAGGGGAGACACCCTGTACAACCAGGACAGCACCAGCTATACCTACAAGCTTACCCCCCGGTTCCGTATTACCCACAAACTGGAGTTGAGCACCGAAAAGCACGATTTTAAAGATCTGACACCCGATTCCCTGCGCTATACCAGCCTGTTCAACCATGCGTTTAGCAACCAGGGATACTACACACCTGCCCTTAGTGATACCGTATTTTCTGAACAGAGATGGTTCTGGATAGATAACAGGCTGTTGCTTAATGGGCTGTTTGGTAAAGTAGGTAACCAGCTCGAGTTCAACGCGGGTATTGGTAACCGGTTTGATGAGTTTGCTACAGCCTATGGCAGCGGCATCAACCGCACCAATATGATCAGCAACTACCTTATTGGCGAGATAAAAAAGGAGGCTCTGCAATCGGGCGAGTGGTTTTACCATGCCAATGCGCAGTTCTTTTTTACGGGTACCGATGCGGGCGATTTTCTGCTGCATGGTACACTGGGCCGCGACCTGAAGAACAATGCCGGTAGTGTGGAAGTTGGGTTTCAGCAGCAGCTGAACGATGCGCCTTATAACTATACTATTTACGAGAACGAGTACACCACCATTAATACCTCTTTCAATAAAGAAAGCGTTACCGAAGCCTATGGTAGCCTGCAATCGAACAGGTTCAGGTTTTCGGCTGGAGTAAAGGTGTATCTTATAGACAACTATATTTATATTAACGAGGCCCAACGCCCCGCCCAATATACCGACCCTTTTAACCTTACCGAACTTTGGGTGAGAAAGGTGATAAAGATAGGTAGCCTGGTGCTGGATAACGAGCTGGTGTACCAGGAAAAGACAGGCAGCGCGCCTGTGAACATACCCACCTTGCTGGGCCGCCACCAGCTGAGCTATGAGCGCGGCTTGTTTGGCAATGCCCTGAGGCTGGTGGCCGGGATACAGGTGCAGTATAATACATCTTATCACCCGGCGGGCTACGACCCTTTGCTGAACCGCTTTTACTACCAGACCAGCTATGTGCCGCCTCCTAAAAATAACTTTCCCGAGTGCTCTGTATTCTTCAACTTCAGGGTTACACGCCGCTTTAGGGCGTTTGTAACTGCCGATGAGCTGCAGGAAGCCTTCCTGCAAGAACCAAAGATCAACTACCCGGGCTACCCCGCGCAGGATGTTGCTATACGGTTTGGTTTTGCTTGGGTGCTCATCAACTAGGTTTTCTTCTTCTCTTATTTGTGTCACTGCGATGTACGAAGCAGCCGTAAGTTTTCGAGGGTGTGGCGCCACGCCTTGTATGTTGTGAGCTTGTATTTCGTAAGGTTACTTTGTGCCCCGCAATGACGCGAGTGTGTGCTAGTACTTCGCGAGTATAACCACCCCGGCCTATCGGCCACCCATCCTTGAAGGAAGGAGGGGAACTTGTGAGGGGGAAATGCCCGACCAGCAATAAAAAATGAAATCGGGCATTTTATATAGTGTAAATGGTTGAAAGGAGCTATGGTAGCAGGTGTTACGTTTTCTGATCTTTTAGGAATGCCTGAAGAATGCCCGATGCCGGGCATTTTATTTTGTCTTAAAGTGTGATTTTTTTGATTGATGTGATGGCTGTGAATTATGAGGTTTTGATAGTTTATAAATTGGTTGTAGTGGGCGTTAAGCCTACCCCTGACACAGCGCAAGGTAAGACGGATAAGTGCTTATCAGGTAAACAAGATATGCACCGTTCCACGCGGTGGAGTGTTCCACGTTCTTCACCGCCCCTAAAGTGGCCAAAAAACGAATTTATTTTATATACTTGGCCTGCGCAAACCGATATGGAAATATGTATAGTGCGAACCCTGTATGACGAACTGAGATCATATAACGCCAAGAGTAATTTTGAGTTTAATGCTGCACAACTATTTTCTTACTCACTACCTCGCCATTGTTGCTTTCGGCAATGATAAAATACAGCCCGCTTGCTATGATGCCTGTGTTTAGTATTATTTTTTGCTTACCAGTTACAGATTGGTTAAGGATATTCCGGCCTGTATAGTCCAGCACTTTAAGGTTTGCGAATGCAGCAGTACCAAAGTCTATGGTTACACTATTTGCTGCAGGATTAGGGTAAATAGAGATATTGCTGCGGGTGTGATTTACCTGTTGTACAGCATCTGCAAAAGGGGTGAGTTTAGCCACGAACATATTTTGGGTCTTCCCGCTGAGTGCAATGTTGCTAAAGGTGCAGCTGTCACTAAAATAACCTGCTACATATATGGGCCCGGATGGATCAATTGTTATACAATAGCTTTCATCATCCTGCGGGCCGCCGGCAGTTGTCAGCCATTGCGGGTTACCATTATCATCATAGCTGGCTACAAATATATCTTCGCCGCCTTTGCTCGCTATTGTGTCATTATTAAAATAGCTCGTGCCATCAAAAAGGCCGGTTACAAACAGATAATCATGGGCATCAATGGCTATCCCGCCAGGATAATTTTCTGCTACGGTATCAATACCGGCGTTCTTTGCCCACATTAAATTACCTGACGAGGAATATTTGGTTAAGAAGCAATTAAGAGAGCCATTTGGAGGAAGTATTAAGTGGACATTATCAAAAGTGGTTGTGTCGTTACCCATAGATCCAAATATGATAGCATTACCTGCCTTGTCTATGACGATGCCATCTCCTGCGGTCTCACCATCTCCATCGGCTTCTTTTACCCACAATACTTTTCCGCTGCTATCATATTTTGCCACGAACATAGCGTACATACCATCGCCAGAGTGGGTTGCTACTTTTAAACTATCAAAATAGGCAGCCGGGGTAGAAAAATATCCCGTTACAAACAAATTATCAAGGCTATCCACAGCAAGTGCAAACCCACTGGACTCTCTGACTTTACCGGCGCTTTTTGCCCATATGGCATGGCCACTCGTATCGTATTTAGCCACGAATATGTCACAAGTATCTGTTGATACCAGGGTGATATTGTCAAAATGTACCGTTACAGTTGTATTTGCGGTTAATAAATAATTATTTCCAAAGTTGCCTGTTATGTATATATGGCCCTGTTTATCCAGTACCATAGGTTTTGTACCAGTGATGCCCAGGGCGTCCTCGCCCGTGCCGGTAATACCTTTTGCCCACACCGCATTGCCATTAGGTGTATATTTTGCTAAAAAAATACCATAGCCTGTAGTGTCATACAATCTTAAACTATCAAATTGTATGCTATCTGTAAATCCGCCGCCTACATAAATATAACCCTGATCATCAACACTTATGGCTGTGCCTTGAGAAGAGAAGTTTGACGGTGCCTGCTTGAGCCATTGCAGATTGCCATTAACATCGTACTTGGCAATAAACATTCCTACTTCATTATTAGCAGCCCCGGGATGCCTTAAAGTATCTGTGCCTGTATAAAGATCACCTATGTACGATCCGGTTACATATACATTATGCTGGGCATCAACACACACGGCATAACCAGCTGGTGGAGCATACTGAAACGGATAATCGGAAGTAGCATATTTTGCCCAGTTCCACTGGGGTTGCGCATAAACAGAGGTGAGGCATAAGAATGCCAGAAGGGTGAATAGGGTCTTCATAATTGATAAAGCCTGATTTTATTTTAAACAGTTATATAACAAGACGTAAAAGGATATAGACTACCCTAATAATACCAGTATTGTTTTTAAGAAATAATACGGACACTTAATTGCATTCATATTTTGGTTATGGTGTTGAATTGTAATTCTTGTGATTGATATGATGGCTGTGCACTATGGTGTTTTGATGTGTTGCACAGAGTTGCACATGCCAGTAGCGGCATGTGCATTGTAAGTGTGCGAGATGGTTGTGGTTAGTTATTTACATCCCTGATCTTGTTTGCGATGAGCCAGTTGTGGAAGGCGAGCGAATCATCTGGATAATAATGGATGACGGGACCATCTTTAAGGGCAATAATGAAGTAGTGCAGATCTGCAAGGTAGGCCGATAACTGGCCGGCATGGTATGGGAAGCCGGGGTAGGTGCTGTGTGCTGCCTTATTGTTTTTTCTTCTTCTGAAAAAGAACCACATACAAACTGGTTTAAGTGTGAGTGGCCGGGCATAAAAGAGGCGTGAAACTTAGACACCCCAATCTCAGGTACGTGGATACCCTTCCGGAAATGAATAAGCCCACGCCATAACGGCGCGTCTTACATCATTTTTCCGGAACTGAAATTTCCACGTTTCGAGATTAGGAAAAAGCTGAAGAAGCTAAAAATATGTATGTGTCACACTTAAATTATACCATGCGCAAATTTTGATTTGGTGTAAAAATACAAATTCAGTTTAATAAAGTAAGAGGGGAATTTGCGGGTTAAGTTTGGAGTGTGGGCTTCCCCTTCGACAAGCCTGGGATTTCTATTGGCGGATAGCAGAACATCAGCATTAGCATTTCAAACTTATTTATGTACTGGATTCTTCCTTTTTATTGATTTGCGCATTTGTAATATTGCAAGTGTTAAACTGGCACCTATTAGACCGCCAAGAAGTAAAAGATAAACTGTTACATAAAGCGCAAAGTAAAGTGGTAACTTCTTCTGTATTAAACCTGAAAAGTAATCAACCAACTGCGTTATATAAAAAACAGCAGCAACAACAGTTGCTCCAGCAATCCACATATTTGCTGACTTCAAACTTTTTTGGATTTCTCCGGTAGATAAATTGCTTTCTAACAGTCTATCGCTTAAGTCTTGCCTCCTTTGGGCTTTATCTAATTCCGACTGTTCCCAATCAATAAATTTTTCATAAGACGAAATGCTAATTAGGCTTTTTCCTCTCTCGTTAAACTCAAAACGAACTTCATCTATCTGTTCGATAAATCCAAATGTGTCAAGAAAGTTAAATACTCTGTGTAAGCTTCTATTGTCAGATATTCTTACCTGCTCATGGACAGGCAAATCTAACAATGTAGATTTTATTATGTATTGTAGGCTTTTGCTATTGAACTTTAGGTAAGGTGGAAAATTTTGCAGACAATAATTTAAAAGAATATTGTCTTTTACCCTAGTGGGTAAAATTAGATTTTTTATGGTTTCATTTTTAATATTATTAGCCGCATTAATGCCCGCTGTCGTTAATGCGTAATATATATTAGCTGTTGTGTCGACTGTTGCATACCCCAGGCGCACTTCTTTTAATTCAACAAACCCATCACTGAGCAGGTCGTATAAAAGAAGATGTAGGTCGTCTTTAAAAGTCTGATTGTTGAACTCTAAAATAACGCTTGATAAAAAAGAAAATAAATCCGCTATGTTATAACCTTCTTTAGGACTAATTGGGTAGAGTAGCAGAAACCTTAAAATGCACTGCTTTTGCTCATCTTTAGTCATAAAATACTTAATTGTGCAAACGAAAATATAGAAAAAAACATCAACGCGCTATAAGGGGCTCCGTATTACATTTAATTTAGAATATAATCGTAGTATGGTATCTTGGTAAAAAAATTATAACATCATGAATATTGCACAAAATGAAATATCTCTATTGAATAAACTTTTGCCTTATATATCAGCCAAACAGAAATTTACATTTACAGAGGTTGCTGAAAAAAATGGTATTGAGTTGCGATTTCCAGATGCCTACGGCTATATGAATCAGTCTATATTAGATGAATTTGAGCCTAATTTGTACAATATACAAAATATAGATAATTTCCTTATAAATTATGGATATGCAATCAGAGTGGGAGGTTTTCTAGCTGACGAGAATAAAATTTCTGCTATTCTAACATTAACCGATATTGGTGAACAGTTACAAAATGCTGGGAGTTATGAAGCATATATACATCCCTTAACTCAAGAAACAAATCATTTAAAAAGGTTGGATTGGATTCTAGAGTATATGTCTGAGTGTGGCACTCACGATTTAAACTTAGAATATATATGGGTAGAAGTTAAAAAGCAATTTAGGACTTTACACATTGAAGGTCGAGAATCGTTCAGGCAACAGATGTTTGATAAACTTGAAGCAGAAAAATATTTAGTTAGAAATGGAGGAGGGTATCGTATTACATTAAATGGGATCATATTTATTGCTGATGGGGGATACCAAAATGCAAAAAAAAATTCTTATGTAAAGGATGAACAAGAAAAAAATTACCGCAACCATACAGAGAGTACATCTGTCCGTCTAAACTTATTAACAGCTACTCTGGGGATTGGAACTTTGGCTTTAGCAGTTTCCGAAGGCATGAAAATACATAAGGACGACTACACACATTTCTTTCAATACTTAGGAAGTGTAGTAGTAATAATTGTGTTAATAATATGGATGATGTTATATAAACGAAAATCAAAGAAAGAAGCTTAATTGTACGTTGCCAATCAACATTAGACCTCCGATGTTCCAGATGTTCTGAAAGGCATCTGGAATCGCCAATAAGCTTCCGTTTTGTAAACGGCATTCAAGATATTGAGCTGAATAGCTGTGATGTTGTCTGGAATTTATTTTCAATTTTTCTTGCCTCTGCTCGGCATAGTCTTATTTTTTACTACGCCATAACCCGGCAGGCAAATCTCAGATTTGCGTTTTTCCGGCCATTATAATATAATTCAATCTGCTTTATACCGCCGTGAAACATCTCCGCTCGTGGAACTGTGGATATTATCTTTTGTCCACAATATCCGCTCATTGTACCTTACATCCGTTAACGTGAGCATGTAGTCCGATAACATTGAGCTGCAAACAATAAAATTATTTTTACGCCAGCATATTGAGGTAGTTCTTTATAACTGTATCAGACATTTTTTTCTGATCAAAACGGACATTTTCTCCAAAAACCGCCACTGCAAAGCTTTTCCGTCGAAACACAAAATGTCCAGAGACGGACATTTCTGGACATTTTAGGTGTTTTAATTTTTTTGTGTACCATAATCACTTCATAAAAAATCAATAATTTATAGCCGGACAGAGTCCGGTACCGGACACAAACCGGACACCACCAGACAGTTGAAAATTAATGCATATCAGCCACCAGAAAAGTTTTTAGCGTATTCTAAGTACTATACCTGTCCGGTTTCGTTTATTTTGTCCGCTAGACAGGACAGGTAGACAGAAAACCATATCACAATATAAACCCAACTTATATTGGCTGGTCAAAACCGCTGCAACCCTTTTAATTAGCAGTTTTTTGCTGTAAATTTGTGCGGTATAAGAAGCTATTGCTTATCTTAAGCGCTGAATAATTTACTACCAAGATATTACCGGTTATAACAATGGAAGATTTCTCATTCGTAATGGGCCCAACGCCCGCCTTTATTGAATCCCTGTACAACGATTTTGTAAAAGATTCAACAGTAGTGGATCCTGAGTGGAGGATGTTTTTTGAGGGTTTTGATTTTGCCCTTGCCAAGAATAACGGTAACGGCGCCGGCGATGCTAAAGCGGTAGTTACGGGCAGCCAGCTGACCAAGGAGTTCCAGGTATATACCCTGATAAGGGCGTACCGCAAGCGTGGCCACCTGGTAGCCACCACCAACCCCATTCGCCACCGTAAGGACCGTAAGGCGCAGCTTGCCCTTACTGATGTAGGCCTGGCAGATACCGACTTGAACATGCAATTTGCAGCAGGCAGCTTTATAGGCCTGCCCAATGCCAAGCTGAGCGAGATAGTAGCCAAGCTACAAAAAATATATACCGGCAATGTAGGTGCAGAGTTTACCTACATAAACGATAGCGACAAGTGCAACTGGGTGAAAGATGCATTTGAAGCGATGATGCTAAAAACACTGACCCTGCCGCAGAAGACCAGGATACTGGAAAAGCTGAACGAGGGTGTGATATTTGAAAAATTCCTGAGTACAAAATATATAGGCCAAAAGCGTTTTGGACTGGAAGGTGGCGAAAGTACCATACCGGCGCTGGATACGATAATAAATGAAGCCGGCGATGCAGGTGTGCAGGAAGTGGTAATAGGCATGGCACACCGCGGCCGCCTGAACATACTGGCCAATACCCTGAAGAAAACCTACGAACAGATTTTCAGCGAGTTTGAGGGCAATATGCCAACTGATACTACCATGGGCAGCGGTGATGTAAAATATCACCTGGGCTTTAACAGCAACATCAACACGCCTAACGGCAAGGTGGTGAATGTGCAGCTGACCCCTAACCCGAGTCACCTGGAAGCCGTGAACCCCGTGGTGGAAGGTTTTGCACGTGCAAAGGCTGATGCTTTGTACAACAGGGAATACCACAAGGTATTGCCTATACTGATACATGGCGATGCCGCTGTGGCAGGGCAGGGTATTACTTACGAGCTGCTGCAGATGAGCAAGCTGGCAGGCTACTACACAGGTGGTACTATCCACTTTGTGATCAACAACCAGATAGGTTTTACTACCGACTTTGACGACGCACGCAGCGCAGACTATTGTACAAGTATAGCATCGATGGTGCAGGCGCCGGTATTGCACGTAAACGGTGATGATGCCGAGGCTGTGGTAAATGCATGCTCATTGGCTGTAGCTTACAGGCAGAAGTATAATGAAGATATTTTCATAGACATGGTGTGCTACCGTAAGAACGGGCACAACGAGGGCGATGAACCAAAGTTTACCCAGCCGCAGTTGTATGCGCTGATAGACAAGCATCCTAATCCGCGCGAAGTATATACCCAATACCTGCTGCAACATGGCGAAGCCGATGCACAGGAACTGGCCAAGAGCATGGAGACCCGTTTCTGGGCCGACCTGCAACAGCGCCTGGACGAGGTGAAACAAAAGCCCCTGCCTTACGAATACCAGGCTCCTGAGCTGGAATGGCAAAAACTGCGCAAGGCAAAACCTGAAGATTTTGACCAGAGCCCGGATACGTTTATCAGCGAAGCTGATTTTAAAGAATTATTTAACGCGCTGATGAAGTGGCCCGAAGGGTTTACTCCGCTGCGTAAGGTGGCCAAGTTGCTGCAAGACAAAATAAAGCTGTTTGAAACAGAAGGCAAGGCCGACTGGGCAACCGGTGAGCTGCTTGCATACGCCAGCCTGCTGATAGAAAACAACAGTGTGCGCCTGAGTGGTGAGGACGTGAAACGCGGTACCTTCAGCCATCGCCACGCCGTTATATATGATGAGAACACCAACACCCCGTACAATCGTCTGAGCCAACTGCGCGACAAGCAGGGGATAATGAATATATACAATAGCCTGTTGAGTGAGTTTGCAGTAATGGGTTTTGAGTATGGATACGCAATGGCTAATCCTAACAACCTGGTACTGTGGGAAGCTCAATATGGCGATTTCGCTAATGGTGCGCAAACCATTATAGATCAATATATTAGCAGCGCAGAGCAGAAGTGGACCAACATGAATGGCCTGGTGCTGTTGCTGCCTCATGGTTACGAAGGTGGTGGTCCGGAACACAGCAGTGCGCGTATGGAACGCTTCCTGCAAATGTGTGCTGAGCTGAACATGGTAGTAACCAATATTACCACATCGGCTAACTTCTTCCACGGGCTGCGCAGGCAGCTGGCATGGCAGTTCCGCAAGCCTATGATCAACTTCTCGCCTAAGGCTAACCTGCGCCATGTACGCTCTTACAGTGCCATGAGTGAGTTTACACAGGGTGGCTTTAAGGAAGTGCTGGACGACCCGATGATCACCGATGCCAAGAAGGTGAAACGTGTATTGCTGTGCAGCGGTAAAATGTACTTCGACCTGAGCGAAAAACAAATAACCGATAAGATAACCGACACCGCAATAGTGCGCCTGGAACAGATATACCCATTACCAATGAAACAACTGAACGAGCTGAAAGCCAAGTACGGCAAGGCTGAGTGGTTATGGGTGCAGGAAGAACCGCGCAACATGGGTGCCGCGAGCTTCCTCATCATGAACATGCCTGAAGACTTTAAGATTGCTTACAAGAGCCGCCCGGCCAGCGCATCTACAGCTACCGGCTTCTCTAAGAAACATACCATAGAGCAAAATGAGCTAGTGAACAGCGCATTTGCGAAATAGGTCAGTGCTCGTCATAATATTAAAAAGCGAAGCTTGTGGGCTTCGCTTTTTCTATTTTATGCTCATAGATTCTATCATATCTGTTATTGGGATCACAGTTTTATAGTTGTCATAAGAAATGCCCCATGATTGTATAATGGTTTGTACATCCAGGTTAAGGTCGCTCATAGCTTTGTACAGACCAGCCTGGGTTTCCCCGGCTTTTTTGGCCGGGCCTGTTTTTTGTATCCATACCAGGTCATCTTCAAACACCAGCTTCTCTTGCGGGAAATAATAGATAAGGTAGTCCTTGGTGTGGCCCGACTGTTTACCAATAACGTACATCTTCATCTTATAGGTGCCGTCGGTTATGGTGGTGCTGTCTTTTACCTCTTCCATCTTTAAAGGCATAGGCTGTATATAGAGGCTATCTGGCTTTAGGGTATGTGGGGCACTTGCCAGGTAGGTTACATAGTCCTTATCGTCTTTCACACTTAGTACGGTTGCTCCTTTATGTATAAAGGCCCTCATACCCCCTAAATAGTCGGGGTGGTGATGACCAAATGCAAAGTATTTAATGGGTTTGCCGGGTGCAATATTATTGGCTTCTTTTATGATCAACTCGCCGTTCTGACTGTTACGCGGAGCTTCAGCTACCAGTAAAAAATCACTGAACTCAACCAGCATTATTTTAGCCCCCGCAGGCATTACATCCATGAAATAAATATGATCGTTGTACTTTTCTACCTTGATCTGTTTTTGTGGTTCTATATCTTCTTTTATTGTATACCCGGCTGGTTTTTCTAAGAGAAAAGGGGCATGTTTTACCTTATTGGCACTTGTTATAGCTACCTCGTCTATAACTTTGCTGTTTACCTTTTCTATTTGTATGGTTTTGGGGTAGTAAAGGCCGCCCATGTTGGTGTACCCCATATAAATGAATGTACTTAACACATCGCCGCGCAGTTCATCGTTATCAAGTGCTGTTGCTTTTACCAGCAGGTCGTCGGCTTTACGGATGTATAGCTTGACAACTGTTTCATTGATTACGGTTTTATAAACGGCAAATTGGTCGTCGGTCTCTTTGCCTTCTGCTATTTTTTCTTTCAGGAAATAATTGATCAATAATACCGGTGTGTAACGTGCTGTCTTTATTATTTCACCTGAAAACATACTATGGGTAACTGGTGAGATATCCTTGTCGCCATAGTCCTGGAATAAAAGCTCGTCTTCGTTAAATTGTGTTTTTGAGTATTGTGTGTGTTTACGTATCAGGAATGTATCCTGTTGTGCGAAATCATGTGCATTGCACCAAATGGCGCCGCTGCCTGTATAGTACATTTGCTGCCACGGCTCGGAGCTATGATATAATTCATTTAATTTCTCCTGGTAAGTGAAAGCAAGGTGTTTTTCTTTTATGGGCTTCACCTGCTTGTCCCAGCATTCCTTTAGGTGGTTGGTTTCTTTGGCGCCTGCTTGTAGTGAAGAAACGATAAGTATGCCCAAGGTCAGGGTCTTTAATGTTTTTATCATTTTTTGAGGGTTTGATATAAGGGTTACAAATTAATTGAAAACAACAAGTGTCTTGATCTGGCGTGCTTAAAATTAGGCAAATAAAGGAAAAGAAAATAGGGTGGAGAATTTGATGCGCTTTAAGTCATTTAGAAAGGCTGAAGGCCGGGTTTACTGGTGATACTTAGTTAGATTTCATAGCACGATCCAACTTTCTTTGTGCCACTGATAAGTTTTATTGTAAAAAACCATTGAGAACATTATTTTTGCACCCCGTTCAATACTGGTCTTGTAGTTCAACGGATAGAATAGAAGTTTCCTAAACTTTAGATCCAGGTTCGATTCCCGGCAAGACCACTTAAAAATGCAAGCCCTGTGCTTGCATTTTTGCATTTAGGAATGACAGGTTCGATTCCCGTACGTGCTACAGATATATCCTTATAGCATAAACTAGCTTTTGTTTGAAATGCATAACTTTGCCGTATGCAAACCAGCGAGACAGCGAGCGCCTTTCACAAGCATTTTATTAATGATGGCAGTGAGCCTTCTCAGTTCAATGTATATAAGAAGGAGTTGTGTGGTGCTACCCCATTGCCACACAACAGGCGGGATTTTTATAAGATATCGCTGATCACAGGTGGTGAAGGTTTGCTGTCTTATGCCGACAAAACATTTCATGTAAAAGATAGTGTGGTTGCCTTTTCTAACCCCATGATCCCATATTCGTGGGAGCCGATCTCTGCAGATAGCGAGGGATACTTTTGCCTGTTTACAGATGGGTTTATCAATCATCACCTTAAGGCTGATAGCCTTGCAGACTTCCCGTTGTTCAAGGTTGGAGGCAACCCCGTATTGTTTCCCGGTCCTGAATCTATGCGGCTTATAAGCAGCGTATTTGAGCAGATGCTTACCGAGATCCAATCGACCTATGTGAACAAATATGAGTTGCTACGCAGCTACGTGCAGATCATCATGCACGAAGCGCTAAAGATGGAACCTGCCAGTGCGCACGTCAAAATAGGAACTTCGGCCGATCGCATCAGTAACTTTTTCCTGGAACTGCTGGAAAGGCAGTTCCCTATACCCACACCTCAGCATACCATACAGTTTAAAAACGCAAATGAATTTGCCGGCCAACTGGCTATACATACCAACCACCTGAACCGGGCACTGAAAGAGACAACAGGCAAAACCACTACAGAGCTGATATCAGAGCGAATGATAAAAGAAGCCAAGGCGCTGTTGCTGCACAGCAATTGGGATGTTGCCGAGATAGGGTATTGCCTGGGCTTTGAACATGCATCCAACTTCAATACCTTCTTTAAAAAACAAACCGGGGAGACACCCAACAACTTCCGCAAGCAGACTGTTGCCATATCATAATAATCTGTTTGATTGGCATAATTTAAGCCATTGATGGTAGTGTACCTTTGTGTCATAAAAATAATACTATGACACAAGAGAACATAAAAGACAAGGTAATTGTGATCACCGGTGCCAGCAGTGGCATTGGCGCTGCAGCTGCACGTAAACTGGCGCAACTGGGTGCTAAAGTGGTTTTGGCAGCCCGCCGCGAAGATCAGTTGAAAGAATTGGTACAGGAACTGGGCGATAATGCCATGTACGTAACCACCGATGTGAGCAGGCGTGCCGACCTGGATAACCTCGTTGCCCAAACAATAACCAGGTTTGGACATATAGATGTGCTCTGGAACAACGCGGGCATCATGCCTATCTCTTTCTTCGAAGAAGGCCATGTGGAAGAATGGGACCGAATGATAGACATCAATGTTAAAGGCGTATTGTATGGCATCAATGCGGTGTTGCCACATATGCTAGCCAAGGGTGAAGGGCATATCCTTTCTACTTCATCTGTCGGGGGACTAAAAACATCGCCGGGGATTGGGGTGTATAGTGCTACAAAATTTGCGGTACGTGCTATTATGGATACGTTGCGTGAAGAAGTAGCGCAAACCATAAAAGTAACTACTATTTACCCCGGTGCCACACAGTCTGAACTAGGACACGACATTACCAGCCCTAAAATAAAAGCACTATATGGCAACCTTGCTGCTATGCCAAAAATGGATGAAGAAGCAATTGCCAATGCTGTGATATATGCAATAAGCCAGCCTGGTAACATAAACGTAAACGAGGTGGTATTGAGGCCGCTTGGACAAACACGATAAGAAAATCTCAAAAAAAACCATAAAAAACTTACAACATGAACAATGAAAAAGTTTGGCTTATAACCGGCGCATCAAAGGGTTTTGGATTGGCATTGGTGCAGCTGTTATTGGCAAACGGCAATAGGGTAGTGGCAACCTCGAGAAACGCTGCAGATATAGAAAAACAGGTTACAAAACACCGGGATAACTTGCTGGCAATGACTGTTGATATCACAAGTGATGCTAGTGTAAAACATGCGGTACAACAAACTATTGAAAAATTTGGGCGGCTAGACGTTGTAGTGAACAATGCTGGGTACCTCTTAGTTGGCAGCCTGGAAGAGATAACCGACCAGGAATTCCGCCAGTCTATGGAAGTAAATGTTTATGGTACAGTGAATGTAATAAGAGCTGTCATGCCTTATTTAAGAACCCAAGGCTCGGGCCATATCATTAATTTCTCGTCAACAGCAGGTTATATGGGTTATGGTAATGCCGGAAGTTATCACGCAGTAAAATTTGCAGTTGTGGGTTTGTCAGAGGCGCTAGCATTGGAGGCTAAGCCGTTTGGCATTAAGGTAACGGTGATAGCGCCGGGATATTTCAGGACAAATTTCCTTGATAAAGGTTCTGTTATGATGGCTAAGAACAAGATCGCTGCATATAACAGTGAGCAATTAGAAACGGCCATGCAGCAGATGGATGGTAAACAGGCAGGCGATCCCCAAAAGCTGGTTGCAGCTTTGGTTGCGCTGGTGGAGGAGCCTAATCCTCCGGTGCACCTGCTGATGGGCACTGACGCTTATGAAACCGTAACCGCAAAACGGAAAGCTGAAGACGAAGAGTTTGAACAATGGAAACACATGACGCTATCTACCGATTTTGATAAGCAGTAAGAATTCAATTTTTCCAATTTTATTCAACATGCACACTAAAGCTATGCGTTGATTTTCTGTAACTTGGCAGGACTAACTAAACAATATGAGTAATGCTTTCTTTGCTGGATACGCTAAAGTCAATATCAAATTAGAATCATCAATACCCGAGTTACCAATACATATTTTTTACCCCACAAATACACATGAAAAACCAGAAAAGTTAGGCCCTTTCTTATTAGATGTAGCCATAGATTCGGCTCCCAGGAAGGGGCAATATCCTTTAATCATATTTTCACATGGCAGTGGATCGATGCCGCTCCTGTTTCGGACATTAGGTCAATACCTTGCCCGAAATGGTTTTATTGTTGGGATGCCTGAACATCCTTTTAATAACCGAATTGATAACAGTTTAGTTGATACTGTTGAAAACTTAATTAATCGCCCTGCACATTTACAAATAGCTATTAACTGGTTTTGGGGCTCCTCTGAATTCAAATCCTTTTTAATTCCAGACACTGTTTCTCTCATAGGACATTCAATGGGAGGCTACTCTGCACTTGCTTTAGCAGGAGGAAGACCAACACCGTTCCCACATGAGACAGTAGATGCTAAAATTTTAAACTTAGGTAAAGACACACGTGTCAAAAGTATAGTTTTACTGGCTCCAGCCACGGTTTGGTTCAGGGAAAAGGGGGCATTAAGTAACGTTGATGTTCCTATTTTGATGTACACTGCAGAGCTTGACAGACTTACACCAAAGATGCCTCATGCGTATATTGTGCTTGAGGGTGTTAAAAATATTAGGCAAGTCATGCATAAAGAAATTGAAACAGCGGGACATTTTTCATTTATGAGTGTATATCCTGACGAGCTAAAAAGTGCAGCTGTGCCACCATCACAAGACCCATCAGGATTTGATCGTCAAGCATTTCTGGACAGGTTGAACCCTGAAATAGCTGAGTTTTTATCGAAACATTTTAAATAGAAGGAAAGCTGAAGAATTTGAATAAAGGAAGCATATTATATGCCGATTTTGATAAGCAGTAAGGCTGCAGTCATTTTTCCTACTTTTGTTTTGGTCTTGTTTCACATTACAATGATGACAAGCTATTTTAAGGATTATTTACGGTTAAGCATTCTAAATTTTAAAGGCGACATGCCAGATGCTTTACGAAAAGAACGGATGAAATAAGATGTGTCTATATATCCCAATTCATGAGCAATTTGTTTTACATCGGCATCACTATGATATAGCAGACGCTTGGCTTCGCTGAATATTTCTTGTTGAATCCAATATGTAGCTGTAGAGCCAGTAACTTTTTTAATGGCTTCATTTAAATAGCCTGTTGAAACATGGAGCATTGACGCATATGCTGAGGGGCTTTTGATGGTATGACTATGTGCTGCAAGCAAATTTTTAAATTGATGGGCTAGTTCAGCAGATCTGTTGTGTTTATTATCGGTAGTTTGTACAGCATTATAGGTACTGGCTGCCATTGCTGAAAATGACTGCACAAGCGTATGGATAATTGGCAGGTAAAATTTATCGTCTTTCCGTTCAATAAATTCATTAAGCAAAAGTTCAAGCAGGGTTGAATACTGCTTTAGTTCATAATCCGATAACTCACAGGGAACTTGTAAATTTAGTTGTTCAAACACATCCCTGAATTCTGCAGCAATTAAGGATGTATCCACTGCCAGAAACCAGCCTTGAGCACTATGAGATTTTATGCGGTAATGAATTTGCGACGGTAATATATAATAAAGCTGGCCAGAAGTAAGGATGATGTCTTGAGAGTCGATCTTTAATGTTCCTGAACCTTTTGTAAGCAGGAAAAAAATATAATGATCATCGCGGTGGGCATTAGTGCTTTCCGTTTTATTTTCGTGTTCGTCGCCTGCCAGAAAAGCCTTGATCTGCAGGCCTGCATTCGTCTTATCTTGCAAGTGGTCTACCGGAATACTTTTCATTATGATAATAATACTTTTATATCTTTAATTTCAGTAGCTTATCCGCATTGCCATGAGCAATTTTCGCTACTTGTTCATCAGAAAGCTCAATTGTATTCAAAAATTCTACCCCCATCTCGTTTGTACTAAATGGATAGTCAACAGAAAACATGATATTATCAATACCAAAGGTATCTAAAGCAATTCTTAATGGAGGCTGGGTAAAAAAACCGCTGGTAGTAATATGAACTTGCTCATGAAATGTATCGGTAAGTGTGCGCTGGTTGGCGCCTCCATTTCCCGGTTTAAATGCTTTCTCTGATCTTGCCATCATCATCGGCAGCATTTCGCCCATGTGGCCAATAATCAATTTTAGTTTAGAATATTTATCGAAGGTTCCTGAAAAAAGCAGGCGTAACACATGAAGAGCGGTTTCTGAGTGCCATCCCCAACCGTAACAAGCTAAAGCCTCTGCCATGCCTGGATGATTAGGAAGTCCGTTATAGTAAATATCAGCTACGCCTTTGGGTGGCAGGCCGGGATGCAGGTAAATGGGCACGTCCAGCTTTTCAGCGCGTTCAAATATTGGTTCAAATTTAGGATGATCTAAAAACTGGTCCTGCGTTAACCCTCTGATCATTGCGCCTCGGAAATGGTATTCTTTTACTGCACGTTCCAATTCATCGGCCGCAGCAAGGGGAGCAGTCATCGGCAGATGCGCAAAAGCCGTAAACCGATTTTCAAAACCTGCAATCCGTTCGGCTATCATATCATTATATTGTGTAGCAAAAGCCGGGCCTTCTTGTGCGCTTAACAGGTTGGCACCTGCGCTATCCACAGATAGTACCTGCATCGTAATGCCGTTGATATCCATTGATCTCAAACGCTCCCCGGTAATATCAGCCAGCTTGGGAGCGATCCGCTGCATAGCTGCCGATTGACCAAAACCACCCAAAGCTTCTTGGGATATTTGTTCGCTCATTTCCGGAAAGGCAATATGTTCTTCAAGTGTAACTATTCGCATGTAAATGATCGTTAAAATATCAATTGCAAAGGAACGCACTCCATCTACATCCAACAAGACACAATCAATGGCAGTTATAGGATTATTCAGGGATAATTAAATTTGACCATTGATTTTCCATGAAAAAAATAGCTGCTACGCGATTTGAATTGCACAGCAGCTATTTAATTACTATATGTATGCTTATTTCATCCCGGGCATTAGATTACTGCCACCTAAGTGTCTTTAATATATGCTCTATATCGCCCCTTAAAAATTCGTTTACAGGGCGCAGGCTATCAGCATTAGGGGTTACGTCAAAGTATAGGGCACCACGCAGAAAGTGTTTTACAGAGTCAGTAGCTATAAATTGATAGGCCGATGCGGCATCGCCACCTACATGGTAAAATACACCACTTACCCCATTGGCATTGTGGAAGTATCCATCATCTATATAATCAGCCTTCTTTGTATGTACATAGGAGAGTTTATGCGAATCATCCAGCAATTTCTCAAGCGATTGATTAGGGCCAATTTCTTTATAGCTGATATATATAGTGCCGCCTAGCGTTGGAAAAACTATGTTTATCCAGTAAGGATTTTCCGGTTTCTCGCCAAAAAATGCAGTATCTCTTACAATATTTCCATATATAGGATATTCAAAACCATATGGGTATTCAGGTTTGTTAAAAGCCTGGTAACTATGCTGGGGTGTATCTATACGGAAGTAGCCTGCCGGTTTGGGAACATATGTTGTGGGGCGGCATGCAAGAATGCTCAAACACAGCAGTACAGGTATGGTGTAGCGTAACATGGCGTCAAAACTAACTAAAATAGCGCTATACTGCATATGGTGTTACTTCAAATGGATGGAGCTGTTGAATTTAATTCACTTTCTAAAGTGTTATTCGCACATTTGATTGGTAATTGTGGCATTTCTGGATATTCCCTTTAGGGCTTAGGGCATTTTTTTATTAATTTCGCATCCTGATATAAAAACACCCTTAAAAAAATTAAACTGAATGGACGATCAGCAATTACCAGAACAACAGCAGCAGCTAAACATAGAACTTACAGAAGAAATGGCCGATGGCATTTATGCTAATCTTGCTGTTATCACCCATTCATTTGCAGAGTTTGTTGTAGACTTCGTAAATGTAATGCCCAACATGCCTAAGGCGAAGGTTAAATCGCGTGTTATCATGACCCCGCAGCATGCAAAAAGGCTGATGCGTGCACTGGTTGACAATGTGAAGCGTTTTGAAGCACAGCATGGTGTAATAAAAGACCAGGATGCATCTGCAATGCCATTTGCATTTAACGGCCCTGCCGGACAAGCCTAAATTAATTTTTGCCTTTATCCACTTGCCTGAATGAACGATAAGATACTGATACTCGACTTTGGATCCCAATACACACAGCTTATAGCACGTGGTATTAGGGAGCTGAACATTTATTGCGAAATACAACCTTGCACAAAACCAATAGTGTATGATGCCTCTATGAAGGGTATTATACTTAGTGGCAGCCCCTATTCTGTAAACGATGCGGCGGCGCCCAAACCAGATATTAAGGAGATGGGCAACCACCTGCCGGTACTGGGCGTGTGCTATGGTGCGCAATTACTGGCCCAGCAATGGGGTGGAGAAGTGGGCAAATCGGCACACCGGGAATTTGGCCGTGCGCATTTGCAGGATGTAAGTACTGATGCATTGTTTGCTACTATACCTAATAACAGCCAGGTATGGATGAGCCATGGTGATAGTATAAAGACTCTTCCGGCAGGTTTTGAACTGATAGCAAAAACAGAAAGTATACCTGTAGCTGCGTTTAAGGCAAGTAAAGATTTTGCAAAGAATGCAGTTTATGGCATTCAGTTTCACCCGGAGGTAACACATAGTACCGATGGGCGCCAACTGCTAAAGAACTTTGTTGTAGATGTTTGCGGTTGCAAACAAGACTGGACACCTGCAGGTTACATACAAGAAACAGTGGCACGCCTGAAAAAACAATTAGGCGATAGCAAAGTAGTAATGGCGCTGAGTGGTGGTGTGGACTCTACCGTTGCAGCTACGCTGATACACCGTGCTATTGGCGACAATCTTTACTGCATATTTGTAGATAATGGCTTGCTGCGCAAAGATGAATACAAACAAGTACTGGATGGTTACAGTCATCTTGGACTGAACACAAAAGGCGTTGATGCCCATGAGCGTTTTTATAAGGAACTGGGCGG
The DNA here is from genome assembly GCA_031292525.1 of Flavipsychrobacter sp. Classification (GTDB taxonomy): domain Bacteria; phylum Bacteroidota; class Bacteroidia; order Chitinophagales; family Chitinophagaceae; genus JABDEZ01. The sequence continues at coordinate 110,744 of JARLGY010000045.1, forward strand.
AGTTACAGATCCTGAACAAAAAAGAAAGATCATAGGCCGGTTGTTTATAGAAGTCTTTCATGAAGAAGCAATACAGCTGAAGGATGTGAGTTATCTTGGCCAAGGCACTATTTATCCTGATGTGATAGAATCAGTATCGGTGAACGGACCTTCGGCTACCATCAAATCGCACCATAATGTGGGTGGCTTGCCAGAGATCATGCACATGGAGCTCGTGGAACCGCTGCGCTTTCTGTTTAAAGATGAGGTACGCAAAATAGGTCGTGAATTGGGTATTGATGATGTATTCATCAGTCGCCATCCTTTCCCTGGGCCGGGCCTGGGTATAAGAGTGCTGGGTGCTATAACCGAAGAGAAAGTAAAAATGCTGCAGGAAGCAGATGCCATATACATACAGCACCTTCGGGATAGCGAACTATATAATAAAGTATGGCAGGCCGGTACCATATTATTACCGGTACAGAGTGTTGGTGTAATGGGCGATGAACGCACATATGAATACACTGTTGCTCTGCGCGCTGTAACGTCTGTTGATGGTATGACCGCCGACTGGGCACACCTGCCTTACGACTTCCTGGCAAGGGTTTCTAACGACATCATTAATAGGGTAAGAGGTATCAACAGGGTGGTCTATGACATTAGCTCAAAACCGCCTGCTACCATTGAGTGGGAATAGTACTACAAACTGCATCATGAAACTACGTTTGTTACCTGCTTTTATTCTATTGGGAGTTTCCGTGCCTTGCGTTGTGCAAGCACAGTTTCTTGGCGGGCTATTCGGATCGAGGCACAAGCAAAAATACAAACATGTGCAGCCCAAGCCACAACCCAAGACTGTTGTAAAAAAGAGACAGGAAGTAACCTATCCTGAAACAGTTAGAAAAAACCGTTACAGAATAGATGTACTTGCCCCGTTGTACCTGGACGACTTAGTGAACGACGGTAAACTAGCATACAAGGATAAAATGCCTGACAAGGCTACAACCGGCGTTGCATTTTGCCAGGGTGCCTTGCTGGCTATGGATACGTTAAAAGCAATGGGCTACGATATGGACGTATTCATACATGATGTGAATACTCAATCTGGTTTCCCATCGGGGCTTATAGGTAACAAACAGCTAGATACCAGCAGTCTTATTATTGGCGCAGTAGGATCAAAAGATATACAAGACGTTGCGGCTTTTGCAAAGAAGCAGCATATTAATTTTATTTCTGCGCTATCAGCCTCAGATGCCGATGTGAAGGATGACAAATACTTTACGCTACTACAGCCCAGCCTGCAACAGCACTGTGCATTCATAAAAAAAGAATTGCAGAAGAAGACCCCTAGCGACAAAATCACGCTGTTTTACCGCACAGATGTGACAGCTGATGATAATGCATATCATTATCTGCAAACAAAAGACACGGCATGGGGTGCAAGGAAGGTTTTATGCAATGCTATGCCCGACAAGGCTGTATTGGATATGCTATTCGACCGCACAATTAGCAACGTGGTAGTAATGAGCATAACTGACATTGCTTATGCGCAGAAATTACTGGAACTGTTAGATCATGACTATCCAGACTACCATTTTGAAGTATATGGTATGCCATCGTGGAAGGGCATGTCTTCTATACATAAAACGGAAGCAATGGCCAATATCGGTATCAATATATCGGCACCATTTTATTTTAACCAAAATAGTACTACAGGCAAGTACTTGGAACGCAGTTTTAAAAACAAATTTAACGGGCATACAGGTGAAATGGTGTACCGCGGCTACGAAACAGTTTTCTGGTACGCCACACTATTGCATAAATATGGTACCATATTTAATACCCATGTAGCAGACAATGCGAACACTCCCTTCACCAAATTCTCAATAAAACCGGAATGGGATAAAAATCTTGATTTCCTCTATAACCAGAACGAGCATCTATACTTATACCGATATCAGGGTGGATCTTATATGGTAGCAGAGCAATAAAGGATGTTTTATGCAATGGTCTGGTGACCGATCCCATTTAACTAATACAGTATTTGATATGCATCTGATTTTTATTTATCGTGAAGGTATTATACATAAAACTCTTTAAGCGCATCTTTCTTATACAAGAAAATAGCAGCCCAAGAAGAAGGTAAATTAGATTTAATGATGCACTTGAGTAGGCAATTGCACCTCACTCACAGCCTGGTTAGCTTTATTCATTTCAGCTATTAATTGCTGGTTGCGTTCCAGCTTGTTTTTGCGCAAGAAGTAGAGCACGCCAAACAAGCCAATAGAGATGCTCAGGATACAAGCAATACCAATATTAGGGTCAGCATCTTGCACCAGCAGAGCAACAGTAATAATAAGTATGTTTGAAGTAACCAGTATGCTCACGGCTTGTGAGTGGTTATAACCAGCATCCAGCAACAAGTGATGCAGGTGGGTACGGTCGGCAGCAAAGGGGGAGCCCCCTTTACGCATACGGTTAAGAAATACCCTGAACGAATCGAACACAGGAACAAAAAGGATAGACAATGCAACCAGTAGCGCGCCTTTGTGCGAGTGTACAATTGTCCCCAATGGCGTATTTACATTATAGGCATGCACAAACTGTATGGACAAAATTGAGAGTATAAATCCTATAACCAGTGAGCCGGTATCGCCCATAAAAATTTTAGCAGGAGACAGGTTATAACGTAAAAAACCGATCAGCGCTCCCATAAGACTAAATGCGATTGCAGCTTCGCCTACATTGCCGGTAAGTGCCAATACTAAACCCAGGCAAAGCGAACACAGAACACCTAACGAGCCAGCAAGGCCATCTATGCCATCTATAAGGTTAATAGCATTGGTAACAAACATGCAACCTACGGTAGTAAAAGCTATGCTTATCCACAGCGGCATCTCATATATGCCTAGTATGCCATGCAGCGAACTGATACGAATATCGGCAACCGAAATAGTAATAATAGATGCTATAAACTGAGCTAAAAATTTCTTGGATGGGGTTATACCTACAAGGTCATCTGTAACACCGGTGATAAATAGCACAAGTGCAGATACAAGTATGATATTCCATTTATCAAACAGCTGGGGAGTGACAAAAAAAGTGCAAGCAATAGCAAAAGAAAGAAAAATGCCTATGCCACCCAGGTTGGGTATAATGGTAAGGTGGATCTTTCGTTTATTATCAGGTATATCAAATAACTTCTTGCGATTAGCTATGTATATAATCCTGGGAATAGATGCCATGCACATAAGTAGCGTACAGAAAAATATAAGCGGATATAAAATGTATGCTGCTAATACAATCATAATGTTATCTAATGCTATATCCCTGGTTTATAGTTGACGTACCTATCCGTTTGAAGGTATTTTGTATGCCTATAAAATATAATAAAAGTTATTACAGTTATCAAATATACAATAATATCCCAGCCTGCAAAGCAAATAACAAATTGATAAGGATTGGCAATACGCTTAACTGAAAAGACCTAAGGGAAAGATCATTTTATGTGCTTTATCGCCGCTATGATACGGGATGCGGCCTTACCATCCCAGAGGTAGGGGATGTTTCCTTTTTTCCAATTACCAGTGTGCAGCAGATCAAACATCAGTCGCAGCTCATTTAGGTTGCCGGCAATAATTTTATTGGTGCCTACTGTAAATGTTTCCAGTCTTTCTTTATTGTTATTGATAGTGATGCAAGGCACATGCATCATAGTGCTATCTTCCTGCAATTCTACAGAATCTGTAATAACTACTTTGGCGTGTTTTACCAGGTAAGATAAATGAAGGAAATCCATCGGTTTTGTCAGCACCAGGTTCTCTGCTCTTATATTAGACTGTTCAATCACCTCAATCACCTTATTATTTACCGGGAATATAATAGGCATTCCCTGCGAAATATCTATTATGCAATTCAGTATCTCTTTGAGTATTGCAGCAGATAATACTTCGCGTTGGTAAACAAATACAATGTAGCCCTGTGGTTTAAGATTTAATTTCTTCCACAAAAGTGGCTGTACAAAATGGGGCGATAACTTCAATAGTGAATCGACCCTGACGTTACCTACAAAGAAGATATTTGATTCTGATACCCCGGCCTTCCGTAAGTTATCGTTAGCAGAGTGTGCGCTGGTGAAGTAATAGTTTGTTACCGCATCGGTCACGATCCTGTTCACCTCCTCTGGTTTTGAAATGTCGTGACTGCGCAGCCCAGCATCTACATGACCAATATCTACCTGCCTTAGCTTTTTGGCTGCCACACCGCACCCCATGGCTGCATTGGAATCACCAATCAACAATATCAGTTTAGGCGGACTCACCGAAAGTATTTTTTCGTAGCGCACCATTATAGTGGCTGTTTGCTCTACAGGTGTACCACTGCCGGTCTCCAGGTTGATGTGCGGTTTTTCTATACCCAGTTTTGAGTAAATGTTACCATTGAGTACTTTATCGTTATGATGGCCTGTAAAAATATACCTGTATTTAATATCGGTGCCTTTGTGGTGTTCTTTCCGAATAGCCTCCAATATGGGGGCTATCTTCATGAAGTCTGAATGTTCTCCGGCAATGATATCAATCAGCATAATGTGTAAGGTATTGCCGCCGAGTAAGCTGTGGCAATGTTTGGGTGCGGCTATCCCGCAATTTTGCTGTAAATATAATATAGCCCTAGGCCCTGTCTGTTTTTATATTTCCACATTTGGGTGTTTTCTATCCACATGTGTCATTTTACAGAATTTGCAATTCCGGATATTTTACCTTATAACTATCCAACATTCTTTTGAGATGCATCAAAATCCTGCACAAAACGATACAGGTTAAACTCTGGCTGTTCCAAGGCCTCGGCAAGGGCGGCTTGCAATACCTTTCTATTTATGCTTTTCATTCTTTTTTCTTGTAGTAGTTGCCAGCATTTATCGGCAAGTAAATAGGCCATTCTTGCATTGGTTTTCCCAGTTTCCAGGTATGTGGTTATCTCACCGGCAAGTTCTGCAATGCCCGTATGCGATGTAGCAATAGTCTTTAGCACGGGTATTTCTTTATCTCCGTCGGCTTTTTCGTGTACCAGTATCCTCAAGTTGTTATAGAGTGCATTTGCCTCGTCGCGGTCTGCTTTATTTACTACAAACATATTGGCAATCTCCATTATTCCTGCTTTCAATGTTTGCACCACATCGCCACCTTCTGGTACAAGGGTCACTATAGTGCAGTCTGCCAGGCCTGCAATGTCAATTTCACTCTGGCCTACACCCACGGTCTCTACCAATACAAGGTCGTATCCTGCGTTCTTCACAACATCAGTTATCTCTATGATCTTGGAGTTGAGTCCACCCAACGCCCCACGACTTGCCAGGGAACGTATGAACACATTGGGGTTTGTATAAAATTCATTCATTCTTATCCTGTCGCCCAATAGTGCACCATAATTAAATGGAGATGAAGGATCGACAGCAATGACGGCTATTTTTTTATTTTCATTCAGCCAATAGCGCAGCAGGGCATTTACCAGGGTGCTTTTACCAGCACCGGGTGGTCCGGTAATTCCTATTACGTTAGTCTTTTCTGTTTCAGGTAGTTGCAACAGTAGCTCATTGTACCCCGGCAGTTCATTTTCAACTAAAGTAATTGCCCTGGCCAGTGCTTTCTGGTCACCATTGCTTATCTGTCGCCAAAGTTGTTTTATTTTGTCCTGCACTAAATAAGATTTTCAACCGTTTACAATCTCCATAAACAGTCTTCTTGAACAAAAATAAATTTATTGACCATAAACTTTTCAAAAAATCCAATATTGCATTGATATGCGTAGTGGGTATGGTTGCAGGTTTCCTGGTATCACGTGTATTATTATCTGCAAGTACCTTCATCCTGGGATGTACAGCCTTGTACAATGTTGATCCTAGAAAGTGGTTTAAAGATAAATGGTGGTTACTGGGTGTTGTATGGGTATCTTTTTACGCTATTTCTTCTTTATGGAGCGACAATACAGGATTCTGGAACATACACTTTAATGTAAAACTGCCCATACTACTATTACCGCTTGCGTTCACATTCCTGCCTTCATTCTCAGACAAGCAACTGCGTATATATACCGTGTGTACCGGGATATTGCTCTTGTTGGGTGCAGGGTACAGCGCTATGTTCCTGGTAAACCATATGGATTTTTATATGGAGCAATACAGGACATCAAAAGTATTACCTACACCTGCCGAGGATGACCATATCAGGTTTAGTATCTCAATAGCATGCTACATAATATGGGGTGTTTACATCTGGCCCCGGCTGAATACGCGTTCTATTAAGACGATAATAGCCTGCATACTTGTGTTGCTTACTATATATCTGCATGTACTGGCTGCAAAGTCGGGCATAATATCCCTGTATATTTTTATCGTGGCTTTGGGTGTTTATTTTCTAGTAATAAAAAAAGTAAAAACGGTACTGGTAGGGATTGTAATTGTTGTGGTATTGTTTTTTACAGCATTGAAAACAATACCCACTTTCAGCCAGCGTATAGGGTACATCAGCTACACCTATATTGTATTTGAGCGGGGGGACAGAAGTGGAAAGTACGGCGATATAGGACGGTTGATATCTTATAAAATTGCCCTAAAAAAGATAATAGAACATCCCTGGACGGGCGTAGGTACAGGCGATATGATGAATGTGATGAAGGAAGGATATAAAAAATGGTATCCGCAGATAAAAGAGGAGGACCAATTACTGCCGCATAACCAGCTGATGGACGTAGCACTGGGCTGTGGTATACCTGTAGCTACCGTGTTTTCTATATGGCTTTTTTATCCATTGGTATGGATCAGGAAGAACCGCGATGGTTTTTTTATGTTCGTTATATGGTTGGTGTTCTTAGTGAACCTGATGATAGAGCCATTCCTTGAAGTACAATTCGGTGTATTTGTATATTTGTTTTTCATGCTGTGGCAAAGAGCTACGTTAAAAAAACCGGAGATATCGGAAATAATTGCATAAATCAAAAAAACTATGACCAATTTCATACCCATATTTCCACTTAGTATAGTCGTTTATCCGGGAGAGGCGCTTAACCTGCACGTCTTTGAGCCGCGATACAAGCAATTGATCTCTGAATGCATCAGGGACAAGAAAAATTTTGGTATTACCACTGTGCTGGACAAGAAAATGGAAGAACTGGGCACACAGATGGAAATACTGGAAGTAGTGAAAGAATATGATAACGGTGAGTTGGATATAAAGACAAGGGGAGTGAATGTGTTCAGGATACTGGAAGTTATTAAAACATTGCCAGATAAAATGTATTGGGGAGCTATAGTTAACTATCCCGCTAATGTTACTGTACAAGATAATACCAACATAGCTAAACTTATACTGGATGAAGTAAAAAGGCTATACACACTGGTGAGCCTGGAAGAAAAATTTCCCATCCATAAAAGCTCCATGATATCTTATGAAATAGGGCACATGGTAGGATTTACTAAAACCCAGGAATATGAATTGTTAGGACTTTTTACAGAAAGTCAGCGACTGGAATATATACGCAGACATTTAAGCGTGATCACTCCGGTAATTAAAGAGTTGGAACAAATGAAAGCAAGAGTGCAGATGAATGGCCACTTCAGGAATTTATCGTTAGGCGATCTTGATCTTTGATCTGGGCATTAGGTTCCATATGTCTATTAATTTTTTTGTTCCATTTATTTCATAGTTTAGCAATCACGCTAAATTTCACTAATTTGGCAGAAATCACCTTAAAGCAACAAACAATGTCCATAAATCTTTGCATAGACTGGGGAAATACGAATGTTAAAGCTGCCATTTTTAATGATGAGCAAATCACCGATACATTTACATTTCCTGCGGCAGAGGCGGTGAGCGGCCTTGAAGCTGTTATCTCCAGCCATAATGCACAGAAAGCAATTTTATGTTCTGTAGTTGACCATCCCTATGGTGTGGAACAGGCTTTAAGTGAAAAAATAAAGTCTTTTATCAAGCTGAATAGCAATACATCTCTACCTATCATGAACGCCTACCTTTCACCAGAATCGTTAGGAAATGACAGGATAGCGCTTGCCACAGCTGCCTATATGCAGAATGAGGGCAAAAATACACTTGCTATTAGCCTGGGCACATGCATTACCTACAACTTTGTTCAGAAAAATAAAACTTTCAGAGGGGGGGCAATCAGTCCGGGTTTGCAAATGCGCCTTAAGGCTATGCACGAGTTTACCGACAAGTTACCGGAAGTGCCCGTGCAAGGAGAGCTTTTATTGCTGGGCTATGATACGGCAACGTGTATGCGTAGTGGAACCATATTTGGCATGGCAGCTGAAATAGATGGAATGATCAAAGAATTTGAAAGTCAATACTCCGATTTTAACGCCGTATTAACGGGTGGGGATGCCCCATACTTTGCAAGCAAAATTAAAAGTAAGATATTTGCCGACCCAGACCTGTTGATGAAAGGGTTAAATTTAATTTTAAAACATAATGTACCGATTCCACGCTAAATACATTTTCCCTTTCTTTCTTTTATTCTTATTTGCTTTTGGAGTAACGTCTATAGCTCAAACCAGTACGGTTAGTAATCCTACGTCAACACGGGAAAACAATCCTTATTCTCGTTTTGGTGTGGGCGAAGCGCTGAACGGTAATAATGCAGTGTTACAAGGCATGGGTAATATTTCTTCTGCTTATGAAAATCCTTATACCATAAACTCTGATAATCCCGCATCATACTCATTTTTGAAACTGACTACATATGAGGCTGGTATGCAAGGAAGTGTCCGTAACGTAGCCGCCAATGGGTTGAATTATACTACAGGTAATGCAACGCTTAACTATCTTAATATTGGTGTTCCGGTAGGCAAGCACGGCGGTCTTGTATTTGGTTTTACGCCGCAGACAAGAGTCTATTACAATCTTGCAGATACCGCGGTGTATCCTGGTGCGGGGCAAATACGACGTTCTTTTGGAGGCGATGGTGGTCTTAACTACGCATACATTGGCGCTGCTTATGAATATAAAGGTTTTAGCGCAGGCTTCAATTTTGGCTATATGTTCGGTAGCATCAATTCATACTCTTTTGCAGACAATATAGATACCACTGCTACAATGAGCTCTGAGTTTTCTAATTATGAAAAAATAGGCGGTATATACTGGAAAGGTGGATTAATGTATGAAACCAAGTTAAATAAGGATCTTGTGTTGCGTGTAGGTGGTACCCTTGCCCTGGCTCAATCGCTTAACCAGATACAAAACAACTATTGGATAAGTTCTTATCAGTTCTACGATACCTTGGTGCAAGATACTTCATACCAAAGCAATCAATCGAAAGGTAAGATAAGATTACCAATGACCTATAGCTTTGGCGTACACCTTGCAAAAGCAGAACATTGGGATGTTGGGGCGGATTACACAGCTACGCAATGGTCTCAATTTACTAACAATGGTATAGGGCAGCCGTCAGATTCTTTGGCCAGTACTGCATACAAAATAAGCATAGGTGGTGAGTATGTACCTAATGCATCAAATATCCGGAACTTTTGGTCCCGGGTTACATATAGGTTTGGTATGTATTACGGCACAGATCCGGTGTATCTGCGTAATACCCAGCTCAACTATTATGGCCTCACAGCCGGCATGAGCCTACCCTTCAGGCGTAGCACCTCAGAATTTCATGGGGCAATTGATGTGGGCCGCATGGGCACGCAAAGTAATGGTTTGATTGAACAAACATATGTGAAGCTTACATTAGGACTTACCTTTAATGCCAAGTGGTTCATACCGCGTAAATATGAATAAAAGCAGTGGAAAATATATCTTTTATACAATAGCCCGGATCATTATTCCGGGTGTTTTGTTTTTCACATCCTGCAAAAATGATCCCCGTGATATTGTAGCCCTTACATCCAAGAACATGACACAAGTGGATAAGGCTTACGATGTTACAATACTCTATAGTGAGCACGGCAAGGTTAAAGCCCGGCTTTTTGCTCATGAGTTTATAAGGAACGAAACGGCCAAACCACCTTATACCGACATGAAGAAGGGTATAAGGGTTGAATTTTACAATGATAGTGAACAAGTAAATAGCACATTAACTGCGCGCTATGCAAGATATTATGAGCTGCAGCAAAATATACTTGTACGCGATAGCATAGTTATAGTGAATAAGAAAGGTGAAAAGCTAGAGACCGAAGAACTGGTATGGAACCAGGCCATTAAAAAGTTTTTTACCGAAAAAGCAGTAAAGATAACCACCCCCACACAAGTGCTGTATGGGGATGGACTGGAAGCAAATGAAGATTTTTCTTTCTATACAATAAAGAATCTTAAAGGCCAGGTGCAGGTAAATAAAGGCGATGTTCCACAATAACAACTACTGTAATTAATTACCCAATACTACCAGCCGCTCTGTAAAATTCACCCCTTTATCATCAACCAGGTGCAGCGTATATACACCGGCCGGTAAGGCCAAATGCACCTTTGCGCTACCGTTATTGAACTGTATGGGTTTTACCCACAGTTTCCTGCCGCTCATATCGTATGCCTCCAGCTGTGCTGTATTGCCTATACCTTCTATAGTTACCTGGTCTTGTGCCGGGTTAGGATATATTTTATAGCTGCCTGCTATAGTTACATTATTTACACCAAGACCAATAGCATTTGTAAGCAAGGTATCGGGGTTGGTACAAGCACAAGTGCTATGTATATACAGACTTATTTTGTCGCCCCTGCTGAGGTTGTAAGATTCGTATGAGCTGGAAGTTGCTCCTATTATATCTACGCCGTTCTTTTTCCATTGGTAAGTAAGGCAATTGCTACTACCAGGTGTTATGGCTGTAAAAGTGGTTAATACGCCCGGGGTATATACCTGGGGATAAACAGTAACGGTTACCGGCGGCGGATGAGACAGGATAACATGCATTTGTACCGAACCACTTGCAGCTGATGTAGACTGGCAAATACCGTTACCCTGTACAATACATTTCACAACATCACCTTCAGCAAGTGCAGATGTGGTATAAGTTCTGGTTGTTTTGCCCGTAAAAGTTGAGTTTATCCACCATGCATATGTAGGCGCACTGCCGGCGTTGGTAGTAACAGCAGTAAATGTAACGTTATCGTTTTTACATACAGTGTCGTTAGGGACCACTACGCTAACTGCAGGTGCTGGATTTGAAGTAATGATAACAGGCACAACCACTGTATTGGTACAACCATTAAGCGACAACAGCAGAGAATAGGAACCACCTGCCGCTGCGGTTGTGTTACTAACAACAGGATTTTGTACTGTAGAGGAAAAGTTGTTCGGACCACTCCAGCGAAAAGTAGTACCCGAAGTTGTTGTGGTTATAAAATCAAGGTTGCTGCCCAGGCATACAGGACTGTTACTGGTTACTGTTGCTGTTGGTAACGGATTAACGGTTACCGAGGTGGTGGCGGCTGGTGATATACAATTATTAAGCGTTGCCCTTACCGCGTACACACCGCTATTAGCACTGGTCACATTGCTCACTGTTGTATTTTGTGTTGTGGCAACCACTGTACTTCCCAATGTCCATTTGTAACTAACACCCACAGTAGTGGGGGAAGCCGTAAGATTCAGTTGATTACCAGCGCATAACGGACTATTGCTGCTTGCTGTAGGTGTTGCCGGCAATGGTTTTACTATCGCGGTTACAGTGTCGTGTATAACGCAAATATTGTCTGTTACATTCAGTATATAAGTACCGGCATTAGCTGTGGTAGCATTGGGCAAAATAACCTGGGAAACTATAGCGCTTGTAGGCGTTGTCCAGTTAATAGTAGCGCCTGTTGTAGTGGTACTACCTGTAAGCTTTAGTGTATCGCCGGCGCAAACAGGGCTATTTGTAGTATAAGCTATATTGGCTCCATCTACCGATACATGTATCGTATCGGTACTGGTACAGCCCAGGTAGGTGGCATGCAGCACATAGTTTCCTGAGTCAGCAGGTATTATGTTATTCACCAGCGCATTGGGCTGAAAGGAATTAAAACCAGCGGGGCCGGTCCAGTTGCTAAAACTGCCAGGCGATATACTGCCAGCCATAAGCATAAGTTGTGTGCCCTTACAAACAGGACTATTACTACCTGCACCAAAGATAGCCGGACGCGGAGTTACCGCTATATTGAACGTATCGTAAGTGATACAGCCGTTGTTGATCTGCAAATAATAACTACCGGCATTAGCTAGTGAACTAGCGGGCACAGTAACGTTTTGGTTAGTAACTGTATATCCTGCCGGTCCGGTCCAATTATAAGTTACACCTGTGGTAAGCGGTGTACCCGTTATCTTTATCGTATCGCCGGCGCAAACCGGGCTATTGGTGTTTATAGCGGGGCTAGAAGGTGTATTATTTACTTGTAGTAATATGCTGTCTTTTGCACCACAACCATTAAAGCTGGCAGTTACTATATACATACCCGAATCTGCAGGTACTGCATTAATAATTGATGGACTGGAAACAGTAGATAAAAACCCATTGGGCCCTGTCCAAACCGGGCTCATTGTTGTACCTGCCCGCATGTTTACACTCGCACCTGCACATATAGGGTTATTGCTTAGTGACAATGCAAGTGTAGGCCCAATCTTCACAACCGCAACTATAGAATCATAAACAGTACAACCATTCTGTGTTACACTCAGCATATATTTGCCGCTATCTGCTGCAGGAGCATTAGGTATTACAAACGATGGGGTACTAAAATAAGTGCCATTAGGCCCCATCCAGTTATAAACAACGATACCTGTGTCGTTGGTGGCGTTTACCTTTAGGGTATCTTTGGCACAAACCGGATTGCTGGTAAGTACGGGCACAGCTGGCGATTGACGTACAGAAATACTGACGGTATCATATACCTTGCAGCCGTTGCTTTGTATAAACAAAGAGTAGTTGCCGGAATTGGCTGTAGATGAACTGGCAATAAAAACATTACTGCCCAATACACTTCCTGCAACGGGAACAATCCAGCTATACACAGCTCCTGCAATAATACTGTTGGGTATAATACTTACAGGAGAACCGGAACAAACTAAGGAATCATACGTGAACGTTGGGGCGACTGGTTTGGCATTTACCATTACGTGTATAGTGTCTGTTGCATAACACAGGTCAGACGTCAGGGTTGCTTTTACTATATAATATCCGGAATCGTAAAGATGAGAGGTGCTAATATGTGGATTGGATCCACTGGCACTAAATGCATTACCTCCCGACCAGGAATAGGTGACGCCACCCGAAGCATCAGTTGCAGCAAAGCTAATGCTATCGCCCACACAAACTGGGCTATTACTGTTTGCAACAGGCACTGCAGGAAGAGCTTTAGTAGCAACCGTTACAGAATCATGCGCTACACATCCGTTTGGAGCGGTGATGGTCACTTTGTATTTTCCGCTGCTAGTGTTTGTTGATGGGAAGCCAGGATTCTTAATGTTTGAGGTAAAGCCATTAGGTCCTGTCCAGCTATAACTTACTCCTGTAGTATTTGAGTTTTCAACCAGTTTTAAACTATCCCCCAGGCAGGGACTGTTGGCTGTATGAGTATTGCCAGATGGTGGCAACAGCACAGAAAAATGCATTATGGCTCCAACAGAAGAACACCCGTTTACTATGGCATATCCAATATAATCGCCAGAATCCGCAGCGGTAATATTAGTGATCATAGGGTTTTGCACACCCGAAAAATTTATTGGCCCCGTCCAGTTATAAACAACATTTCCTGTGGCGGTGATCGTGTCACGTAGTTTCATGGTGTCACCCACACACCTGGGCGAATTGCTGCTTACCGTTGGCGTTTGTGGTAAAGGATGTATAACTACTATTATAGAATCAACATAGCTGGTGCAGCCATTTTTCGATGCAGTTATATGGTACACGCCGCTATCGGCCATTACAACAGGAGATATATTAATGCTTTGTGTTGATGCGGTGAAACTTGCCGGTCCGGTCCAGGCATATGCAATATTGGGTGTAGTAGTGTTGATACCCAGTGCTAATGTAGCACCAACACAGAGTGTATCTTTGCCCGTTTTGGTGAGGTAACTCAAAGATTGCTGTACCACAACCTTTACAGAATCGGTACTGGAGCAGCCGTTCACAGTTGCTACTACCTTGTAATAGCCTGTGTCTGCAAATACCGCACTTGCTACCTGGGGTGTTTTAAAAGCCGAATAAAAAGAATTTGGGCCTGACCACATATAGGTAGTGAGTGTATTAGTATCGTTGCTGGCAAGATTGATGTTGTTGTTGAGGCACACCGGACCATTGTAGGTAGGCAGTGGGGTAGGACTGTATTTTACAGCTGCAACCAAATTGGTTTTGAGACCACAAGTGCCCAATAACAGCGAATCAGTATAAATGCCTGCATTGGAATATTGGGTATTGGGTATGCTCATGTTCTTAGAGACTGTATTAGAAAATCCAGGACCATACCAACGCGATACCACCGCAGTATTAGTGTTGGCCGACGTGATCTTTAAAGTATCGCCTTTGCATACCGGGCTATTGCTGGTTAATGCGGTATTGATAATTGTGACATTGTAGCCATCATCTATTGATGTATCGGCAGGACTGGAGGCTATAAGTCTGAACCGGTAAAGAGTGGAAGAAGGTGTACCTGCAGGTATGGTACAGGTAATGTTACCCGCAGTAGTAGCGCTGGCAGTGCCTATGTTTGTTGCATTGGTAAAACTGCCTGTTGAATCAGACAATTGTGCTGTAAATGTATTGCCCGTATGGAAAGGGAAGGTAGTATGGTAGGGTAGTGTAATTGTAGTACCGGCACTTTCGCACGTTTGTGTAAACGGCACTGAGAAATAGACCACGGTATCAACCGTAGTGAACTTTGCAAGGAAGGCATCATATGCACCTCCTCCGTAATTGAGTTGAAAACTGTTATTGGGTAGGTACAGGAATGTGCTGGCAGTAGCCCCACATATGTATATATGGCCCCTTTTATCGGTAGTTGCACCATATATGGCATCGTAGTCATTGCCTCCATAATACGTTCCCCACAATTGACTTCCGTTTTTGCTGAACTGTTCAAAAAAGCCATCGGTAGTGCCACCGCCTGACGTACTTTGATAGGCGTCGCTGGTAGCTACATTGATGTTTGCGGTATGCACACCACCTGCAAAATATACACTGCCGGTGTCGCAGGCAATGCTGGTACCATTTATAAAGGTGCTGCCAAAATAAGTGCCCCATACCCGGCTGCCTGTGCTGTCAAATTTCACCAGCATGGCATTGTTACTGCCGGTGGTACCGGTTAGTGAACTTTGGAAACTGCTTGCAGATGCAATATAATTGGTGCTATAAGTAACACCAGTGATGTATATGGCATTTACACCATCGCAAGCAATTGCCGCGGCAATATCTATATCCCCACCACCATAAAAAGTGCTCCATTTAAGCACACCGGCATTGCTGAACTTAGTAACAAAGCCATCGTAATTGCCACCGCCATAGCTGTTTTGGAAACAACCTGTAGTGGTAGGGAAACCACTGCTGTTTGTTTGGCCTGCTATGTATACATTCCCTGCTGTATCGCAGGTAATACCGTTTGCCTGCTCCGTATTGCTGCCGCCAAAGTAGGTGCCCCACTGCCTGGCGCCCGAGCTGTTGAACTTGGCGACAAACACATCTATACCGCCGCCCAAGCTGGACTGCGCACTGCCGGTTGTAGCCATACCATGGCTGCTGCTGGTGCTGCCGGTTACAAATATATTATTGTTGTTATCGCAAGTAATACCCAGCCCCTGTTCTATACCGCTGCCACCATAGTAAGTAGCCCACTGCAAAGATCCTGCACCACTGAACTTGGCTATGTAAGCATCCTGCAAGCCGCTATCCACAGTTTGGAAGGCACCTGAAGTAACGCTAATATTAGAGTCCAGCGAATTGCCCGTGATGTAAACGTTGCCCAGCTTATCGCAGGCTACCGCATTGGCATAGTTGTATGCTGTGATGCTGGACGTTGCCGATGCTCCAAAATACGTAGCCCACAACCGTGCACCCAAAGGGTTAAATTTGGTTAAGAAACTAGTGTACTGATACGTATTGTGTAAAATATTCTGGTAACCACCCGTTGTTACAATATTGGTAGTGCTGCTGGTAACGCCTGCCATATATACGTTGCCGGCCGTATCGCAGGCTACACCATTGCCCTGGTCTGCACCTGTACCACCATAAAAGGTGGCCCACTGAAGTGTGGGGTCTATAACTAATGTGCCCTTGTGCGGGGCTACGTCAAAGCTTACTTTATTGTTTTTTACATTAAAGGTGGTGGCCACTACTTGTCCGTCTTCCTGTTGGTAACTATAGGGTTGTAATTCTGTTACCTTGCCCATTGGTGTTATGGCCGCAACACCGTCGGTACCTGTTTTGCTCACGCTATTAGCCCCACTGTACTGCAACTGTATATCCTGCACTCGGCCACCTTTATGTACCACAAAGTCGTACTCTACCTTGTTGTCTTTTATATACAGCACCCAGTCTATGTGCGGGTAAATGTTTTTGTAGATGATCTTGTTTACCGCATGGGCTGTAGTGGTGTGCAAGCCCAGGTATTGCTCATAGTATTGCTGTGGTTGCTCTGCCAGGACTACTGCGTTAGCGTTGGCACCAGC
Source organism: Flavipsychrobacter sp. (assembly GCA_031292525.1). Classification (GTDB taxonomy): domain Bacteria; phylum Bacteroidota; class Bacteroidia; order Chitinophagales; family Chitinophagaceae; genus JABDEZ01. The sequence goes on from JARLGY010000045.1 coordinate 127,370, forward strand.
AAGGGTTACATCCATCCGGTACATTTCTGTATGTGTACCAGTGTCTGTTTGTATGGGCTTCGCAGCTATCTGGTTTTTATTTGCTGTTGGCGGTGGCGGCGTTTTGCTCCACTGGTAGTGCAGTGCACCATTGCCAATAAACAGGCTCATTCCGGGTGTCGATACCTTATATTGTATATCGGTGCGGTGCTTGCCATACTGGTCGGTTACCTGGCCCGCGTTTTCAATAAAGCAGAGCTCATCTTTGTGGTTGGCAAAGCTTTTTGTGTGGGGCTGTGCCTGTGCCCGTGCGTAGTGGTGCATGGCCAGCATTACAATACAGGCAGATAGGTAGAGTAGTATTCTCCTCATGGGTAATTTTATAGAGATATAAATTTAACAAATAAACAAATACAATTACACTCCTGTATCAATTATTTGCAATTCAAAATATATCTTCCGCTTACCAGCATACAGCCCTACGCGGTAGCATTGTTCAGCTAGCGTCGGCAGCCAGAAATGAAGGTTCCTGTAAACACTACAAAATATTACACGCAAAAAAAAGCAACGATGATAGTTCATCGTTGCTTTTTGCACTTACTAAGTATATTGTACTATGCTTCTGCTTCAGCATCCTGACCGTTAGCGTCAGATTCAGCTTCTTCAGCAGTAGGCAGAGATGATGCCAAACGGGCAGCGTTCTTTTCTTCTACGCGGCGTACAGATTCAGTCATGATACCATGGCGTTTTTCTGACTTGTGCTTGCGATGTGTTTCTTCGCGTTTAGCAACAACCACTTCATGCTCAGTGTTCCAGTTTTCAAACTTTTCCCATGCTGTCTTTTCATCAAACAGGTTCAGGGTTACACCACGCATCAGGTGCTTCAGGTACAATACGCCCTTGAACGACAAGATACGACGACATGTGTTGGTTGGCTGTGCGCCCTTCTGCAACCAGTGCAGACTGCGTTCGCGGTTAACACGTACTGTGGCAGGAACCGTTAACGGGTTGTATGTGCCCAATTTTTCAATAAACTTACCGTCACGTGGTGCAGTTGTGTTTGCCACCACTATGAAGTAGAACGGGCGTTTCTTAGACCCGTGACGTTGCAGACGAATTTTAACCGCCATAAATAATAGAAATTATTTTGGATTAACAATAAAATTTGGATGGCGAAGTTATGATAAAAATGACAATCACCAAATAGATTGCCAACTTTTTTTGCACTTACACAAATATTAAGTTTTCTTACTCATGTTTAGGCCCCAAAACTGCGCCTGGGGCGGCTAAAAACACATGCAAATGTAACAATACGGTAACAATACAAACTGCACCTTTGCACCATGTTTTCTGATGCAGAGCCAAACTATAAACAAAGCAGGGTAGTAGATTATCTTATAGTATTCTGTATTATTGCCGCAGCGCTCTGCACAATAGCTATGGTTACCAACGTATTCTTATGGTAATTGCTGTAACTGGCCAGTACGTTTCTGTGTTTATTTAACCTCATATGTATATATTAATGAAAGTGGGGTATTAATGCCTAACTTATTAGCTGTAACCACTTGGCATTATATTACTATGTTCATACTATATGTCTGAAGAATCCGAAAGACATGAACGATATGTAAAGTTTCACAAACGGACCCATTATGTTCTTGTAGCGTGTTTATTAATAGTGCTCGTCATTGCTGCCGGACTGGTAATGAGCTTATTAAATCCTTGATAGTTAACTGATTAAAGGACTTTACATTACTTTTTCGTTTAACGAATAACGTGGCACCGACAAAGCCGAAAGTGATTATCACTGTCACCATTACATTTAAACTGAAATTTTTTCATTTTTTCTTGTCAAAATTTCATCGTTACACGGCTGGCACAGCAGTTGATTTTTGGTATCTAAACTTAAAATATCAAAATCATGAACAACACAATCATCAAAAACAAAGACGGCCAGCAGGCATCAACAAGTTTCAGTGGTCTTGTTGATCAACTATTTGACGACGGTTTTAAAAAAATGTTCGACGATCGCCGCTGGGGATTCAACGGAAGAGGGTTTAGCCCCAATGTGCCGGTAAACATTCACGAAACCGACACAAGTTTTGAATTAGATGTAGTAGCTCCAGGCCTTAAAAAAGAAGATTTTAAAATTGATGTCTCTAACGACAGGCTCACGGTGACGTTTGAACACAAGGAAGAAACCAAAAATGTCGGAGAAGGCAATAATTACGTTCACCAGGAATACCGTCATCAATCCTTTAGCAGAAGTTTCAATTTAGATGATACCATTGATGTGAACAAAATAGCGGCTAAATACACCGATGGCATACTTAAGTTAACGGTACCCAAAAAAGAAGGTGCGCAAAAAATTGCCAGAACTATTACTATAGAATAATTTGTACCGATACACAAAAGGGCTGTCTCTGTCTGAGATAGCCCTTATTATTTTCAATCTATTATACCAGCCAGCTAATATGGATCCTCAGAACTCAATACTAGACGACAGGCGAATAAAGCTGCTCAATTTTCTACTGCAGAAAAACAAAATACCCAGGGATGGTGAGTTCAATATCAGAGAGCTGATCAATAATATTCCCCCCGATGAATACAAAAAACTGTTTGAAGAAAACCCGGAGTTTGAGCAGATGTGGAACAGCGTGGACATGGCGTCTTCGTTATCTCAATTTCTTGTAGAAAATGGCATAGCCCGGAAAGAGGGCGATAACCTGCAGCTAACGGTTACGAGGGGACGCGATCTGCAAAAACAAGGTAATTACAATAAGCTGCTTGAAGATGAACGATATATAACCAGCGAAGCCAGGAGGGTGAGCGAACTTGAGCTGGAGGCCGACAGGACTGCTCACAGGCAGTTTAAGATCAACCTTGTGATTGCGTTTGGTACGGCTATCGCTGCATTGTATTATATCCTCGAAATACTGGACGGCTTCTTTGGCTTTTATAAATACCATCATTGATGAGGTGGAGAATACCCATTATCTGATACTTTTTACTGGTAAATTTGCTGTTTAAGTTTTATCAATGGCACTGTTAGCAATTAATGGCATACACCTGAATGTGAACACCAAAGGCGAAGGGGAGCCTTTACTGCTGATACACAGCGTGGGGGGCGACAGTACGCAGATGGAACTCATTGCAGAACCACTTTCCAGGCAATACAAGGTGATAATGCTAGACTGCCGGGGGCATGGACTGTCTGATAAACCAGCTGAATATACTTTGCAAGATCATGTGCAGGATATCATAGGCATCATGGATCACTTTAAACTGGATAGCATTTACTTGCTCGGCGTATCTATGGGCAGCTATATAGCACAAGGGGTAGCTATTGCTGCGCCAGGAAGGGTGAGCAAATTGGTACTGACCGTTCCCAAATCCAATGGGCTCACATCGTCCATACAGCGGTTAATGAAAGAAAATGAAGCCGAACTGAAGGGCTTAAGCTTTCACGAGGTGATCCTGAAGCTGCTGAAATATTTGACCTACGATGCTGAAGCAATGAAGGCGCATATAGATCTCTTTGAAACCAAACTGACACCGGCGCAATTTGCAGCAGCCAATAAGGCCCTGGAAAACTTTGACTTCAGAACTGAGCTGCCAAACGTTACAGCTAAAACATTAGTGATCAGCGGAAAGCACGACGGACTGAACCCACCGGAAGAAGGGCGGCTGTGTGCACAACTGATACCGGGCGCACAGTTCATTGAAATGCAATATTCGGGACATGCACCCATGTACGAGGAGCCAGCGCTGTACCTAAGCACCATTCAAAACTTTCTAACTGATCAGAACTAATAAAACAAAAAGAAAGGGGATAGATTATTCCCGTAATTTCTACTTAACATAATGTAAATTATAGAACTTCAATCGGCCCGGCTTCCCTGGGCAAAGCCCAAAGAGGTCTGAACCTGTCGGTTCGAAGTGGCAAGCCGCTGGATGCGGCTGAAAAGGATTGTAGCGATACAGGGGGAATAAAACAGCTTCACCAATTGATGAAGCTGAAGAATAAGAGATAAACAGTTATTTTAAAAATGCATCTGTAAGATGCAATACGATTCTAAGGATAAGGACAATAACCTTATACAAAAATCGCTTAGTATGTTTGTCCATACGAAGTAGATTTAAAGCGTTAACTAATCGGATTGTGGTCATTGCACAACTACCCCTTAGAAATGCTTCGGTTATCTACCCCTTAGACAACACAGGTCGATTGGTTCCACCCGGATCAACCTTGTTTGGGTAAGTAGCGCAAACTGCTTACCCTTTTTTAAAATTAATATTTCTTAACTATTATAAAGATGTAATAATGGAACAACAAGATGACAAACAATTAGATTACATGATGTATCCGACTATCGGTATAGATTACATGATGTATCCGACTATTCATATTTTACCATCGTCTGAGCCATCATAAATCCAGTCGTTTCAACTAATCCTATCTTTTTATTATTGTTCAATATAGATGCTGAACCTATTGGTTGCCATCCTTGCGAAATCCTTTCGTTTACCAATGTATTGAAATCAGAAATTTGATAAGCATACACTAACTGATACTGTTTTACTTCATTCATAACATTTACATTTTGTAGTTGAGAGGACAAATGTAATAAAGCTACCGTGATGGTAGCTTTTGTTTTATATATTTGCGCCTTGTTTATTGTACTTATCGTACTATAGCATTGTTGCGGTTCCGAATTACCACTTTGCCTGCAACTACAATACAATTATGATTATGGTACGCCCTGATACGGGCGTAGTTGTGTCTTTTGTATTGTAAAGGCTGTGGTAAGCCTGGAACCGCGAAAGAATTACAGCTACGCTCTTTTTTTTCACGTATCAAACCATAAACAATGAAAAATGTGCTCCTAATTACCACACTGATTTGCATTTCATCACATTCTTTCAGTCAAAAAATAGTTGTTGACAAGAAAGATGAATTTACCAAACACCGAATTAAACAAACCTCCTGGGAAAAACTTTATATGGGATCATTCAAGTTCCCAGGTCAAGGTTATTTTAGAATAACCAATATTGATGGCACTGTTTACCTTGATTTAAAAATGATAACAGGTAGTGTAGTCGCAATTGAAAAGAAGCAAGAAATAATGTTCAAACTTGCCAATGATTCAATTGTATCTCTTCAAAATCCTGAATTTACCGTTTCATGCAGTGGATGCGGTGCAACCGGATTCGTAGGAAGCAATGCGCAAGGGATTAGTATTTCATGTGTAATAGATGGCCCAATACATAAACAACTTGCAGCTATCCCCATCGAAAAGATAAGAGTTTATACAACTAAGGGTTATTCAGAATATAATGTTGGTAAACAAAACGAAAATGTAATGAATGCATTAGCATTATTTAGGCAAGAATAACTGGTTCAGGGCTTTACCCCCTAATTTTTTTAGAAATATTTACAAACACTTCCAAAGAATGTGTTGTAATTTTATTGCATGGATGAACAAATAGAAAATATACCAGCAATGGGACAAATAATTATCCCTATTGATGAAAATGGGAATATGGATGAGAATTTACTAATTGGGAAATTCAAAGAAACAATGACACTAGTAAAATCTCATTTCAGGTATATGCTGAATAATCAAAATTCAGCTAAAGGATGTAATATAGCCTTTATAACAATGACATGTGAGCTAATTAAGGATTGATATTATTTTATAGCTATCCCCTATCAACTGCACATCGCATTCTTTATTAATACATTTCATTAAATCTATTCCATTGTCTGATACGCCTTTACTTTCTTTTAATACTACATTTGGCATAACACTTATACCATTAAATATAATCTTCATCTTAGTGGTAAACCATTTACCGTCATGATGCTGAGTTACTTCAAATAACTCACTGAATGGTTTTTTCATAACATTTACATTTTATCGTGGTTGATACAAATGTAATAACCTACCATTAAACGGTAGGTTTTTTTATGCGAATGCGTTAATAAGGCTCTGCAACGATTTCGTTCTATAATTGACCTTATCGTTAAATACTCCGGTAGGACAGGAAAATGTCCCTACCTGCGTATTCAAGCCTTCGGTAACATAAGGCAAAATTATAGAACAAAATACTAGATTTCAATTAAGCTTATGTTTCATGCGTTTAGACGACAACAGTTAAACCATTGAGCTGTAGAACATTTAACCAGGATGGAGGTGCGACGAAAAAGCACGGTAATTATTAGGTGCAATAGGATTTTATTTATCAAATAAGGATTAGCGACAAGAATGCTTTAGATATTCAAAGTAAACAAGGCCACAAGTCGCGATCGCCGCTACGATGCTCCCAACTGCAATCGCCCATGTCTGTACGGACTGGAGGTTTGTTGAAATAGTTTGCCTTTTAGCTTTCCCTACAAATCCGTCATTTTCTATTAATATCTTTCCTTCGTATAAGATACTATATAGTATTTTATTGTCTGCCTGACTTGCCTCAATTAACTCTAATTTCAGTAGATAATTTAAAATCAATTCTAAGTCTGTAATAATTATTGGGTCGTCTTCTGTTTCAAAAACGCCTAATAATATTTCAAACTTTGTTCTCCATCTCGCAAGGGGATTTGGCGCGGAAATTCCTTTTGCCCCATTCTCATCAAATATCTTTGTTTCTGTTGTAGATAACTCATGCGATTGATTTAAAAATCGCAGAACGGCATCAAGATTACCATTACTATTCATAGCTTATAGTTGTGCATCGCCAATGTACAAACTAATAACATAACTCATCTTCCCCCTACCCTGGGCAAACAAAAAAGCCGACACAAGGTCGGCTGAATATTTATTTAATATTTATTTTCGTGCCGTGGTTTCTCTTGTTGTGGCATATGTGTAAGTTACGAAAATACCCCACTGGCGCGGATCTTCTGCAAGATGATCCGTGTCTATAAAATGCAGCCGGTCTCCCGGCCGGAATTTGAAACGCTAATGCTGATGTTATGCCATTAGCCAATTTCATTATTTTCAATGGTCAATTTCTTCAGGTATTCAACTGTCAAAAGGGAATCGTATATTTTCTCTTCACAATTTTTTGAACCGCTAGGCATTTTCAACTCAACTATTTTATAGTGTAATGCCGACTTCCTGAAAGAATAAGAAAAGCCCAAAGCCTTTAGCAGGTCGGTCCCTGGCTTTGTAAAACATTCAGAATAGATCGTAACATTTTTAAATGGCCGTTTACTATCTTGCTTGTAAGGAATGAATTCTACAATTGTTTCAAGCATGTTTTTTACTACCAAGGTCATAAACATTTCATTTAGGCGATATGCTTTTAGTACGTATAAGCACTGTAAGTGAATCAATTCGCTTTTTTGACCTTGTGGAAGAATGTAATCACCTGTAACATCGGTAATTTTAGTTTCTCCTAAATAATGGGCATTATTAGTGCCATGGCTCATAGGCATAACGACAAAGTAACCAACAGGACTATTATTGAAGTATATGATCCTAAATATATCTGGATTCTTAAGCGCCCATTTCCGAAAAATGATTCGTCTGTTATTAATGTTATCATGTTTGAAGTGGGCAAAGCCGATCTCCCATAATTCACCTAAAATCTGAATTTGCCCATTAAAATCTGCATGGTCGAACTTTCTAATTTCAAGCAAGGGATTAATGGAGTAAACAGAGCTAACTATCATTTTTAACGTGATGGTTGGCATCCCATTAAGGGGATCTATTTTAAATGATTTTCGAAAAAACAATAAACATAAAAATGCAGTGCTTAAAGTAGCAGCTAATTGATGTAAAAAACTTTCAATATTGTAAATTAATTGACTCTTTTCAGAGGGTTGGTTGAAAGCCAATAAAGCCAACAAAATCATGTTGAAAGAACCCATGCCAATTCTTTCTACTAAATCTAAACGATGTAAAAATTTGAGAAGCGATACCCAAACACAGAATAATTGGTACCTAATAGATAGAAATTTCTGCCGGTTAATGTAAATTTTGCCGTCCATAGCTCTATTTTTAATACATTTAGAAAATTACCAATTTTTTTGCTGTTTTCCTGAAAATAAAGATTTTAGAAATTAAAAATCTACGCATTCGTTATCGATAACGATTGCACGTTCAGATGTTAATAAAGCGTTCTCTGAAGACCCCACTGGCGCGGATCTTCTGCAAGATGATTCGTGTTTATAAAATGCAGCCGGTCTCCCGACCAGAATTTGAAACGCTAATGCTGATGATCAGCCTATAGGAATTCCAAACCAAGGGATCTAAACTATTACCCCCATTTTACAACCAACACATATCACAATCCTGTAATTCTGCAATCCCTTAATCGTGTTCAAGACACTTTGCACTCTCGACCTCTAATGTTTCGCGGATGCAACGGTGCGGCGTTTGTAACGCTCGTTCACTTAGGGAAAATTATCGCTCCCCTATTCCACTTCCAACCTTAATAATTAGTTTTGCGTCACATTTACACCTATGAATCTGTTTAAGAAACTTTTCGGCAGCCAGAAGCCAGTACGAGAAGTACCCGAAACCCCGCAACCGGCGGCACCTAAAGCGCCGGACAATACGCGGCTCAACTACCTGCTGGATATTTATGGCGACCATCCATCAACCGAAAACTATAATGCAGTACTGCACGAGATAATGGAAGGTAATGCTTACTTGTTGTTGCCGTCTAAAAACGATACACCGGAATCTGGCGGCAGGCAAACCATGGAGATCGGTGCCGAATTAAGGCTCACCTGTGTGGTGGATCTGGACGGCCTTCAGGCAATAGCTGTATTCAGTACCGAAAAGTACCTGCTCGACTGGACCAAATCCACATCGGGCTGCACCTCCATGCGCTGCCAGGATCTGTTGGAGTTTTGCGCACAAAATGGCCTGGAGCGCATCGTCATCAACAGCAATCAGAAGAATGAGTTTGTGCTGGAAAAGACACGCGCCGTAACCACTACCGAGATAAAACAGACTACGCAAGTATTGATAGGCACACCCCCACAGCCCCTGCCAGCCGAGATAATAACCCAACTGGTCGAAAACTTCAGCCGGGTATCCACCATTACAGAAGCTTACCAATATGGTATGCACATGAACGGTGAGTTCAGCATAGCGTTGGGCATCCGCATGTCAGTACGGTCAGACGAATCGCAAGCAGCCCTGCGCCACGCCGTAGCACGTGTGATGGAAGGCAAAACCCTTAACCCGCCAGTAGATGTAATGATGATTGACGATTCACCAGGCATGCTTCAAGTCGTTCTACAATATGCCCCTGGCTCATTATTCTATAAACGGGCCGAGTAATACTTGCCTATCCCGTTCCGTGAAACACCCCACCGCGTGGAACGGTGCATATCTTATTTACCCAATAAACGCTTATCATTCTTACCTTGCGCTATGGTAGAAATAGCGGGCGTAATTTCCACTATTACCTATTTAAAACCATCAAAATAACCCCTTCACAGCCATCACATTAATCACAAAAATCACAGTTCAAGACAAAATAAATGCCCGGCATCGGGCACAATCGGGCATTAATCGGGCATTCTGTGGTTGCTTAAATAATTTAATATCAGCCACAGCAGCACATTTCAACCACCTGCCCCCCCCTCCAAATGCCCGATTTGCAATTTCCAAGCCACTCGGGCATTTCCCCCATTCGTGTCATTGCGAGGTACGAAGCAACCTTACGAAACACAAGCTTGCAACATAACAAAGCATCGCGTTATACCCTTAAAACTTAAGGCTGCTTCGTACCTCGCAGTGACACCACCAAAACAAAAAAACCTGTCCGATACCGGACAGACCAGACAGTAAACTTTAATTTAATAACAGCCACCACAAAAAATTTCAGCCATACCAAAACACTCACCTGTCCGCTTTCCATTTAAAAACCGGACAGGACAACCAACCAGATTTAGCAATTTACCCCACGCTTCAAGGGACAGAATATTATGAGGTAGAATTGTACAGCTGGGCATAACAGTAGAACTACAGCCTGCACAAAGCCTCGTCGGCAACAGCGGTAATCGCTGCCGACTGCTTTTTTTACTACTTTTTTGGGCATCAAAAAAAGTAGAGAAATGAGAGAAACCCTTTGAAAATAAAATGGAAAAACTACTCTTCCTCACCAACCACACTACCACCCCCGGCATAGTTGCTTTGCCAGTAAGGCTCGTCCAGGCTGCTTATCATTACCCCTTCCGATGTGGAAGCATGCACAAAATGGCCATTGGTCAGGTACACACCCACATGGGTTATGTGCTTCCTGCCAAAAAATACCAGGTTGCCCTCGTGCAGGTGGTTGCGCTCTTTTATACGCTTGCACTGGTCAAACTGCTCGTACGATGTGCGTACCAGGTCTATACCAAACACATCGGCATACAGGCGCTGGGCAAAGGCGCTGCAGTCTATACCGGTGCTATCGGTGCCGCCCAGCTTGTAGGGTGTGCCATACCACTTATCAATAAAAGTATAAAGCGTCAGGTTATTGATCTTCTTATCGCGTACCCCTACCTTGTCTGCAAACTTATCCTGCAGTTCTTTGCGTTCCTTCTTGGTTATCACAATGGTACCATCTTCCTCGCGCTTGGGGTGTGTGCCTTCTATCACACGCATATGTATGCTGTTACTGCCCTTGCCACCAATGGTCATTTGGTCTATAAAATGCGGATTTTTCTGCACATGGGCAGCAGTAGTATGGCGGGTACTATGGCATGCAGTAAGCAATATAATGCACAGGATCAATGCCCTGCTAACATTTTTTCCCATTCCGGTATTGTATTGTGCAGCAAAAGTAAGCAGCCTGCACGTCTGTTCCAATGATTAAACATATTTGGCATAATTCAATATGCCATTAAAGTTTTATGAGAAAAGCTGAAACTATATTCAGCCACCTTTTTTTGCGCCGATCCTTCATCGGCTGCAAAAAACCAGTGGCCCACAATCAAGGAACCAATATGCAACACGCAGCCAAGCTAACCCCTCTGCCTGCGGAGCATTTGGCAGAGGGGCGGCCTTTTCTTTGCTTCGTTTCTTTTGGTCGACCAAAAGAAATGAAGGTTCTCGCAAATGCGAGATATGACCTTAAACGAAATGCAATAAAGTGCATACAAGAGCAAGTGAAGTTTGGGGTGATTTTTAGCCCTGCCAATATAATAGATACGCGATGCGTACTTTATTTAATACTTTTGCCCTTCGTCTGTATATCTCATAATTAAATAATATCCGTAATGAAGAAATTGCTATTGTCGCTTGCAGTATTTAGTATGTTCTTTAGCGCCCGTGCCGATGAAGGCATGTGGATACCCATGCTCATCGGCAAGAACTACGATGAAATGGTACGCCTGGGCCTGAAGCTGAGCAAGGAAGACCTGTACAGCATTAATCACAGCAGCCTTAAAGATGCCGTGGTACAGTTTGCCGGCGGTTGCACTGCCGAAATGATCAGTGACAAAGGCCTGTTGCTCACCAACCACCACTGCGGTTACGATGCCATAGCCACGCTCAGCACCGTACAGCACGACTACCTTGACAATGGTTTTTGGGCTCATAACTACGCCGAAGAACTGCAGGCACAGGGTGTAACCGTTATCTTCCTGCAAAAGGTTACCGATGTAACTGCTGAAGTGCGCGCAGCAGTGGGCAATGCTACCGGCGATGACTACAACAAAAAGTTTGACGTAATAAGCAAGCAAATAGAAAAACGCGAAAGCAATAATGGCAAGCTGGTAGCTAATGTACGCGAGTACTTTAACGGCAACCAGATATTGCTGCTCACCTATAAAAGGTACACCGATGTGCGCCTGGTGGGCACCCCACCCAAAAGCCTGGGCAAGTTTGGCGGCGATACCGACAACTGGATGTGGCCTCGCCATACGTCCGACTTCAGCATGTTTCGCGTATATGCGGGTAAAAACAATGAACCTGCCGCCTACTCTGCTGATAACGTACCGTACAAACCAGCTAAGTTTTTACCTGTAAGCATTAAGGGCGAGCGCCAGAACGACTATGCCATGATTTATGGCTATCCTGGTCGCACCAACCGCTACGAGGTAAGCAATGGTGTAAGCCTTGCTGTAAACATGGTAAATCCGGCTATTGTAAAGATCCGCGACCTGCGCCTCAGCATCATGCGCAAGCACATGGATGCCGACAAGCATGTGTACCTGCAAACTACATCGCTGTACGCACGTATTGCTAATTACTGGAAGTACTTCATAGGCCAGACCGAACAACTGAAAAGACTGAAGGTGGTAGATGAAAAGAAAACTGAAGAAAACAAGTTTACAGAATGGGCACGCCAGAACGCGCCCCAGGATGCAAACCTGATGGACAAATTTGCAAACCTGTACAATGCTTATACCCCGTATGCTATACCAGCTACTTACTATGCCGAGTGTTTCCGCACATCGGGTATGGGCAGGCTGGGCGCTGCGCTTGAGCCTGTACAGCGTATGCTTACAGAGCACAAAGAAGATAGCGCAAAACTGTACCTGGCACAACTGAAGATAGCAAGAAGAGGTATAATGAAGGAATACGACCCCGGAACAGAGCGCGACCTCACCATTGCTATGACCAAGTTGTACTACACTGATGTACCTAAGGATATGATGCCCGACATTTATGAAAACGTGATCTTCAAAAAGTTTGGTAAAGACAAAGCCGGTAAAAGCACTGGCGATGCTATGTACACAGAGTATGTAGATTACATGATCAAGCACACGTTCGTTTTAGACAGCAATGCTTTTAATGCTTTTTGCGAAGCACCAACGCTTGAAAAAATAAGTAAAGATGCCGCAGCAGAATATGGTATCAGCTTCGCCAAAAACTATAAAGACCGTGTATTACCAAAAGTAGAGCAATACAACAACGACAAGAAAGAACTGGCTAAAACATACGTGCACGATCTGATGATCTGGAAGAAGGACAAAATGTTTTACCCAGATGCTAACAGCACTATGCGTATCAGCTATGGCCAGGTAAAAGGTTACGATCCTGTTGACGGTGTACACTACAAGTACTTCACTACACTGGATGGCCTTATGGCAAAATACAAACCCGGCAGCGATGAATTTGATGTACCTGCTGATCTTATAGACCTGTACAACAAGAAAGATTATGGCCGCTATGCTGATGCTGATGGCACTCTGCATACGTGCTTCATTACCAACAATGACATTACAGGCGGTAACTCAGGCAGCCCGGTTATCAATGCCAATGGTGAACTAATAGGCGCAGCTTTCGACGGCAACTGGGAAGCCATGAGCGGCGACATCGCCTTCGACAAAAAGTATAAAAGGACAATTGTGTGCGACGTACGCTATATCCTGTTCCTCATAGACAAAATGGGCAAAGCCGATAACCTAATTAAAGAGATGGATATCCGCACTAACAAAGACACAGAAAGGAACGAAGATTAATATAATATAAATACTAAATATATAAAAATGTCGCCCGGCACTCCCAGGCGACATTTTATATTAAGTGTAGGTTGATGTCTATGGTTTCAGCTCCTTAGCCACCGCAGCAACCAACCGCTCTGCCCACACTGCATACTCCTTTCCAGATGGATGCAGGCCATCCTCAGCCAGGTAGTCCTTATCAACACCGTTGTTGCGGGTGCTGTCAGTAATTTCTACATAATGGCTTTTGTATGCCGCTGTTATCTCTTTATTGGCTGCATTGTAAGCATCTATATCTTGCGCTATTTGCGCGCGGTCGCAGCCTTCTGCAAACGGGGTTACCCCCCAGTCTGGTATAGATAGTACAAATACCCGGTCGGCACGCCCACCGGCGTAGCCAATAGCGGTTTCTAATAGCTGAGTAAACTGTGGTTTATAGTCTTCCGTACTCCTGCCTCGGTACTGGTTGTTCACACCTATCAGCAAGGTTACAAAAGAGAAGGTTTCATTGAGGTTATGCTCACGTATGGCGTTGGCAAGCTCATCGGTGGTCCACCCGGTAACAGCTATAATAACGGGCTGCGCTACCTCAATATGCTGCTCCTGCAGCAGCCGTACAGCCTGGTGCGGAAAGTTTTCTTTAACTGGTACTTGTTCGCCTATAGTATATGAATCGCCAAGGGCAAGGTATGTAAACATGTGTGTGGTTATTTTGTTCTTTACTTAATGTATATCGCTTTTACATTCACAAACTCGCGAATACCAAACCTGCCTATCTCCCGGCCATAGCCACTATTCTTTACCCCACCAAATGGCAAACGCGGGTCTGAATGTACAAAATCGTTGATAAAGCAGCATCCCGCCTGCAGTTCCACCGCCAGTTTTTCTGCATGCGCCCTGTTCTTAGATAGTATTGCGCTGCCCAGCCCGTACTCGTTATTGTTGGCTATACGTACTGCATCTTTTTCATCTTTAGCCTCTATTATAGTAGCCACGGGGCCAAACAGCTCCTCCTCATACGCCACCATACCCTTCTTTACATTGGTAAGCACAGTTGGTGGGTAGTAAGCGCCTGGGCCTTCCGGTACAAAGCCACCGCATAGCAGCTTTGCGCCTTTATCTAAAGTCTTTGTTACCTGTTCATGCAGTTGATCTCGCAGATCTACACGGGCCAGAGGCCCTATTCTGCTGTTATGGTCCATAGGGTCACCGTAAGTAGCCTCTTGCATTTTTGCAGCCATTCGTCTTTCAAATTCCCTTTTTATAGACTTTATAACAATGAATCTTTTGGCAGCCACACAACTCTGCCCGCTATTTACCAGTCTGCCTTTTACACATATATCCACAGCTGCATTCAAGTCAGCATCTTCCAGAATTATATAAGCGTCACTGCCACCTAGTTCCAGCACCTGTTTCTTTAAGTTGCTGCCGGCAGCCTCAGCTACCTTTCTGCCTGCAGCAGTACTCCCCGTAAGGGTTACCCCGGCTATTAGTGGGTTTGCAATCAGCTCTCCTATCCGAGATGATGGCACCAGTATGGTTTGAAGCAATCCTTTAGGCGCCCCCGCATCCTTTATTACTTTTTCAATAGCCAATGCACAACCACTTACGTTTGATGCATGTTTAAGCACCATAGTATTGCCCGCCATAATAGCCGGGGCCAATGCCCTAAACACCTGCCAGTAAGGGAAATTCCAGGGCATAACCGCAAGTATCACCCCCAGCGGCTGAAAGGTTACATAGCTTTTACGTGCGTCAGTTTCCACGAGTTCATTTGCCAGCATGCCTGCGCCGTCCTTTGCATAGTACTCCAAGGTCACAGCGCATTTTTCCACCTCGTCCCTCCCCTGCTGTATGGGTTTTCCCATTTCTTTAGTGGCGAGTATAGCTAGTTTTTCTTTGCTGATGCGTAATTGCTTCGCTATGTTCTTCAGCAGCTTCGCCCGCTCTTTATAAGTTTGCAATCGCCAGTTGCTATATTCTTTATATGCCTGCTGCACTACGCGGGCCACCTTTGCATCATCAAAAACATCGTAGCCTGCAATTTCCACCCCTGTTGCGGGGTTGATGGAAACGATCTTATCTGCCATGGTAATATTTTTATTGAAATTAAATAACCTAAACCATACCACCATTAACTAGCCCATCTTATATTTGATCTGCAAACACAGTTATCTTCGCTCAAACATTCAATAGCTAAAACTCTTATTAATGTTACCCGACAAAATTAAATTTGGTACAGACGGCTGGCGCGCCATTATAGCTTTGGATTTTACGGTTTACAACGTAGCCCGTGTAGCACAAGCACAGGCGGAATGGCTGTTGCAACAAGCCAGCAAGCCAGTAATAGTAGTAGGTCATGACTGCCGTTTTGGAGGCGAGTTGTTTACTGAAACTGTAACTAAAGTATTTTGCAGCAATGGAGTAAAAGTATTGTTGGCGAAAGGTTACGTAAGCACACCAATGATATCTATGGCTGTGTTGCATCTAAAGGCACATCAAGGAACTGTGATCACGGCTTCCCACAATCCGCCAACTTACAACGGCTACAAATTGAAGGGGGCGCATGGCGGCCCATCCAGCCCAAAAGATATTGCTGCTGTTGAGGCATTGATAAAGGACGATGTAACCATACCCACCCAGGATCTAAACTATTGGGAAACTCAGGGCCTGCTTGAATACGTGGACCTGGAGCAGATGTATATTGATTACCTGCAACAACATTTTGATTTTGCAGCATTGAATAAATCTCCATTCAAAATAGCTTACGATGCTATGTTTGGATCTGGGCAAAATGTAGTGCGCCGATTGCTGCCCAATGCCATACTACTGCATTGCGATGAAAACCCGGGCTTTCACGGCCAGGCCCCTGAACCACTGGACAGGAACCTGCAAGAGCTGGCAAAAACCATGGCAACTACACCTGAATTAAAAATTGGGTTAGCAACAGATGGCGATGCAGATCGCATAGGTCTATATGATGAGGATGGGAATTTTGTAGACGCAC
Source organism: Flavipsychrobacter sp. (assembly GCA_031292525.1). GTDB lineage: Bacteria > Bacteroidota > Bacteroidia > Chitinophagales > Chitinophagaceae > JABDEZ01. The sequence goes on from JARLGY010000045.1 coordinate 143,755, forward strand.
ATAACATTATATTGCTGCTGATACATTACCTGCATAAATATAAAGGCCTCGCGGGTAAAGTAGTTATAGCATTTTCTGTTACTGACCGCGTGAAGAAACTATGCGAGGCTTACGGACTACCGGTAGAAGTGACTGCCATAGGCTTTAAGTACATTAGCGAGATCATGATAAAAGAAGATGTGCTGATGGGTGGTGAAGAAAGCGGCGGCATAGCGGTGAAAGGCCACATCCCTGAACGGGATGGTATTTACGATGGTATATTGCTGTATGAATTTATGACCAAAAGCGGCAAAACGCTAAAACAGCTTTGTGAAGAAGTATATGAAATAACAGGCCGGTTTGTGTACGATAGAAATGACTTGCATGTGGAGAACGAGAAGAAGAATGCAATAATGGCAAAGGCCCAGAATAACGAATATCCAAAATTTGGTAAGTACACTTTCAACCGCAGGGAAACAATAGACGGAATAAAATATCACCTGGATAACGGTGGGTGGCTGATGTTGCGTGCTTCTGGCACAGAACCAGTATTGCGGGTATATGCGGAGGGCAATAGTAAAGAAGAAACATTGGATATATTGAACGAAGTGAAAGCTACCATACTATAGAACCACAAAATTTATCGAAAAGCCATCCTGATAAAAGGGTGGCTTTTTAGTTTGTAAAGATCGCTTTGGCATGATGTATGAGTTATTGTAAAAACAAATATCAAGTTTACCCATTACTTTTAGTGTAGGTATGGCATCGTCTTCCAAATCGATATATGTTGCACTTGCAGCTGATCTGCTCATAGCAGTGACGAAGTTTATTGCGGGAACAATAAGCAATAGTACCGCAATGATTGCCGAGGGTGTGCACTCACTAGTAGATACCTTGAATGAACTGCTATTATTGTTTGGCTTGCATAAAAGCAAAAAAAAGGCTGATGATCTGCATCCGTTCGGTTATGGTAAGGAACTCTACTTCTGGTCGTTCATCGTTTCTATGCTTATAATGGGTTTGGGTGGTGGTATTTCCATCTACCAAGGTATTGTCCATGTTATATACCCTGAACAACCTGGTAACCCAACAATAAGTTATATAGTTTTAGGATGCTCTGCTTTGATTGAGGGAACATCATTTATAGTAGCTGCAAAACAGTTCAACCGTTTGCGTGGCGAATTGGCGTGGTGGAATGCAATTGTAAGAAGCAAGGATCCATCTAATTTCCTTGTACTTTTTGAAGATAGCGCTGCCGTAGTAGGTTTGTTTATTGTATTTGTGTGCACGTACTTAAACCATCGCATGAATCTGCCATGGCTGGATGGCCTTGCATCAGTATTAGTAGGATGTCTTTTGGTAGGCATCTCTCTTATCCTAGCCAGGGAAAGCCGCAGCTTGTTAATGGGTGAAGGCATAGCACCGGAAACCAAAGGAAAGATAACAGCCCTTGTTGAAAAGGATGAAACAGTGATCAGGGTGATGCATATCATGTCGACTTATGAATCGCCGACCGAAGTATTGCTTATGCTTATTGTTGTTTTTAAAGACAACTTGAATACCCAAACCATTAACCTAGCTTCTGATCGTATAAGGGATGCAATAAAGAATGAATTTAAGCTAGTACGATATGTTATTATACAACCGGAAACTTATACCGATGGTGTGATATCAGGGAACGAAGTGTTATAAGCTATTTCATATACCGAGCTATTTCCCTGTCTGCTTCTCTCGATTTTATGCTCTCCCGCTTGTCATGCATTTTCTTACCCTTACCCAAACCAATATCCAGCTTAGCATAACCTTTCTCATTTACAAACATACTAAGCGGTACTATGGTAAGGCCCTTCTCTTTTATTTTAGTAGCCCACTTATTCAACTCTTTCCTGTTCAGCAGCAGCTTGCGGTCGCGTATAGGATCGTGACTGGCGTAACCAGCATTTATGTATTGGGCTATATGAAGGCTCTTAATCCATAATTCTCCATTATGGAAATAGCAGTAGGCATCATTAAAACTCACCTTGCCGCTGCGTACAGATTTAATTTCACTGCCGGTAAGCATAATACCGGCAGTAAGTTTATCTTCTATAGCATACTCAAAAGTAGCAGGGCGGTTCTTAATATAGATCTCTGGGGTAGCCACAATTATTTGTTGTTGCTGTACTTAAACAGCCTTAGGTTGTTTCATAAACCAGTCTGTTACCATGGCTAATTTATGTTTCAGGTTTTTACGGTCAACTATAAAATCTAGGAAACCATGCTCCAGCAAGAACTCCGATCTCTGAAAGCCGGCCGGCAATTCCCTCTTTATTGTTTCTTTAATTACTCTAGGACCTGCAAAACCTATCAATGCATTAGGCTCAGCAATATTTATATCGCCCAACATAGCGTAAGAAGCAGTAACTCCACCTGTGGTGGGATCGGTCATCAAAGATATATAAGGTAGCCCGGCTCTTGCAAGCAACGTAAGCCTAGCTGATGTTTTTGCCATCTGCATCAGAGAGAATGCACTTTCCATCATACGAGCACCACCCGACTTCGCAATAAGCAACATAGGTAAATGGTATTCAATACAATAATCGACAGACCTGCATATTTTTTCACCCACTACAGAACCCATTGAGCCACCAATGAAATTGAAATTCATGCAGGCAATGAGCATTTCGCGACCTTTTACATGCCCCACACCTACACTTATGGCATCGGGGAGACCTGTATTGTCCTGGGCATCTTCTATACGGCTTGCATAACTTTTGATATCCACAAACCCAAGCATGTCTTTGGGTACAATGTTGTCAAAAAGCAACTTGTATTCGCCATCAAAAAGTATTTCAAAATATTCTTCAGCGTTTATCCTGTTGTGGTAGTTGCATTTAAGACAAACGTACATATTGTCGTGCAATTCCTTAACTGTAGTTGTTGTCTTGCACTCAGGGCACTTGTGCCACAAACCATCAGGAGCTTCCTTCTTTTCGTGGGTACTTGTCAATATGCCTTTCTTGATACGACGGAACCATGTAGATGACATAGATACTAAGATTAGTGTACTATCTTTTAAAAAATCCTAAACAGTCTGCGAAGATAATGCATACAGGTTAAAAGACAGAACATCTTTAAATAGTATGCATAAAAGTTTGTATGATAATTTTTAATCTTCCAGATTAACCTTGCCTGAAAGTAAGTAGATGACCGCCATACGTATAGCCACACCATTTTCAACCTGGTCGAGAATGATACTTTGTTTACTATTAGCAACATCAGAATTCAATTCCACTCCCCTATTTATAGGCCCTGGGTGCATGATAACAATCTCTTTTCCTAGACTATCAAGCGTTTGTTTATTAATGCCATAGTAAAGTGCATATTCACGCAGTGTAGAGAACAGAGGTTTATGCTGGCGTTCTAACTGTATGCGTAGCACATTAGCTACTTCGCACCATTGTAGCGCTTTTTTTACATCATATTCAACCTTCACACCAAGGTCTTCAATGTGTTTGGGTATAAGTGTAGGAGGGCCAGCGACCATAACTTCAGCCCCAAGCTTACCCAGGCAATAGATATTACTAAGCGCCACCCGTGAGTGCATGATATCACCTATAATACATATCCTGCGCCCTTTTATGCTACCCAGGCGCTCACGTATGCTATATGCATCCAGCAAAGCCTGTGTAGGATGCTCATTTATGCCATCTCCAGCATTTATGATCCGGGCATCTACATTTTGTGACAAGAACCATGGCGCACCACTAGCAGAATGGCGCATGACCACCATATCCACCTTCATAGCCAGTATGTTATTTACTGTATCTATGAGTGTTTCGCCTTTAGATACCGATGAGCCAGATGATGCAAAATTCACCACATCTGCGCTCAATCGTCTTTCGGCAAGTTCAAAAGATATGCGTGTACGTGTCGAGTTTTCGAAGAAAACATTGGCAATAGTAGTATCGCGCAATGTAGGCACCTTCTTTATCGGCCGTTGCAAAACCTGTTTAAAGTTATCGGCCGTTTGGAATATCTGCTCTATATCTTGCGATGTAAGTTCTTTTATGCCTAACAGATGTTTTACTGAAAGCGACATGCGTTGTTTTAAAATTTATTGATCAATAAGCACTACTTCATCTTTACTGTCTTTTTCAGCCCAGTACACTTTTACTTTCTGCGTCATTATAGAGTCTATAGTTTGCCCGGTGTAATCGGGTTGTATAGGCACTTCCCTGCTAAAACGGCGATCGATCAGTACCATTAATTCTACGCTGCGTGGTCTGCCAAAATCCACCAGTGCATCCATAGCAGCACGAATGGTACGTCCGGTATGCAGGACATCATCCACTAATATTACATCCCGGTCCTGTATGCTAAATGGCACATGTGTTTGCGAGGGCACATGTATAGTATTGGTACTGTGTACATCATCGCGGTAAAACGTGATGTCTAGCTTGCCATAGTCAATATGCTGGTAACCAGTAATATCTTTTACAATACCTGCAATACGATTTGACAACCATACACCCCGTGGTTGTATGCCTATAATAGCTGTATCCGCAAGAGAAATATGATTTTCAATTAATTGATGTGCCAGCCGTTGCAGCGTAATATTCAGTTGGGTATGATCGAGCAGGATCTTCAATTACTGCGTTTTCATCAAAAGTAAAAAAATAGCTGCGCTTTTCTCGAAAAATTTTGAACAGTTTGGTAGTTTAATTTTAGAAGTATAACCTGGGTAGCCACATTTTAACTTCAGTATATGTCACTCTAAAAGTTATTGTTCTGTATGGCCAACATTAAAATGAGATAACTTCCTAACCAAAAGCATAATAATAACCAGATAATAAGGCATATAAAATCTATCTGCCGTTTCAGAATGAAGTATGAACCTTGTTAAGTAAATAACTAAAATCATCAATAAAAACATTTGATCAAATGTCAATTTACGAAAGCTAATACCCTTCTTTCTAGTAAATGCTAGCATACCCATTAGCATAAACGTATTGACCTGTGAAAAAAGGAAGCCCACAATTGCATCTGAAATATGAATAGATAAGTAATTATGGATTGAGAATGCAGGACTCATTTTATGAAAGGTCACCATGTTATTCTTAAAAAAAGACGGATAGAACATTAAGTTCCATCCAAATCTTGTGGCATTGTAAGCAACAAAAAAAAAGCAAATAAATGAAATCAAGAGCATTATGAAATAATGCAATGGCGATATCTTATTAACCACAAGAGCCAGGAACGAAATAATAATAACAGCAGGGATAATATTATCTATTCTTGTAAATATGGCCAGCATAAGGAAAAAGAACGCTATAAAATATTTCCCTTTTTCGACAATGAAATATATGGAGGAAAATAAAAATAAAGCTGAAATACAATCTGGTGTTGATAATTTTGCAACCACTAGCAATGGACCAGATAATAAAATTATCACACTTGCTGCCAAGGCTGTAAATGGATTCCGATACTTAAGTATCCAATAAAAAAGCAAAACACCAATAAAGAAATATGCTATAACAGAGGGAAGTATAGTAGCAGCAGGTAAGTTGACACCTGTTTTATAAAAAAACCATATGCTTAACACATACAATGGTTTTACTATGTAAAATGGTAATACAGCTTCGTAATCAACTTTACTATTCAACATTTTTCTCTTATATGCGTGCGACGTATCTGTAAGTTGGCTATAGACTTTGGCTGGTACATTCTTCTCAACTTCGCTGTAAGTAATATCATGAACTAATTTCGCATCAGTATTGTCCATCTTTAATGTTAGAGACATATATGGAAGCATATCCCAGTTATATAAAGGTCGCTTGTATGCATAGAAGCAGACTAACAACAAGAAAACAAAAAAGAAAATATATGCTAACCTATACTGTATTAATAAGGATACTTTGGACATATTTTATTCATGTCGAATAAAATTAATAATATTTCTATGGATTAAATCAAAAAATAAAGCTGAAGCTACTTTTGTATATTTGTCATAACATAAAAATAAAGTTAATACAATTGCAAAAGTCCATATATAAGTACCTGCTATTGGCTATACCTTGTCTCATCTATTTTACAATAGTTTTCCGATATTCTGTGAATATGCCTGCACAAGATGACTATGATGCTATCCTTGTTTTCTTAATGAATTTTAAAAAGGCTACTGGTATCGACAAATTCTTTTTGCTGTTTAGCCAACATAATGAGCATCGTATATTATCATCAAGGATATTATATGTATTATATTATTACATTACAGGTACCATCAACTTCAAAGACATCATATTTATTGGCAATGCTCAATTGGTAGTGTTGTATGTTATTATTGTTGCTTTTATAAAAAAGTGTTTGCCCACTCACTGGTTTTGGCCTGCGTTAATTGCATCTTTATGCATCTTCGATATTAATAGTTGGGAAACTTCAGGGTTTGCCATGGCCTCAGTGCAGAATTTTGGTATTATTCTCTTATTTGCAGCTTCTTTGTATGCTTATAATAAACAGGGCAATTGGAGATATCTTGGAGCCTTCCTACAATTCATGGCTATATTTTCAAGTGGTAGTGGCATAGTTGCGGCAGCCCTGCTTGGTTTATTTACAATATTTAAAAGGGACAAGCCAGCTATCATTATTAGTGCAATCACCTTTATTGTTTTTTCTTCACTGTATTTTCTTCATTATAATGTTCCCATCACAGGGCACCCTGCTACTGATCCAGTCCGGATAATAATGTACTTTCTACACATCATTAGTTCTATCGTAGAATATCAAGATCATAAAACCATTGTCCTGGCGGGCTCTGCTGTTATAGTAGCATTAGCACTCCTCTTCCCTTTTGAGAAAAAGAACTGGATAAAGAAGGACATGCTTCCAGTTGCATTTATTACATTATTCTTGTTAGGGTCTATGGCTACAGCTACTCTCTTCAGGGTGAGTCTAGCTGTGGAATATTTAATTCCAAGCCGATACCTCATCTATCCTGATTTGCTTACTGCTATGATCGCTATTTTATTGGCATATAAAATAAATAATAAAAAAATATTTTATCCCATAATGATACTTTGCACCTTAGCCGTATCTCTTGTTTTTAACATGACTTTTTATGCCGGCAAAAGAAACATGATAGCCCGCGAAAACCAGATATTACAGCCCGGTTATTATTATCCTGATAGTACTCACGCAAAAGACGTATCTCTTGAAGCCTGCAAAATGCACATTTATTGTATAGAGGATGAGCGAAAAATCATTAAGTAGATGAGTTCATAGCTAAAAAACTACACATCCATTATTTGCAGCCTACTCAGATGTTTGTAGAGCCCTTCATCTATACTTACTAATTCATCATGTGTGCCAGTTTCTTTTACAGTACCGTTCTCTAATACCACTATTTTATCAGCATTGCGGATGGTGCTTAAGCGATGTGCAATTACCAAAGATGTTCTGTTTTTCATTAAATTATGCAAAGCCTCTTGAACTAAAGCTTCAGATTCGGAATCCAATGAACTAGTTGCTTCATCCAATATTAAAATAACAGGATCTTTTAATATGGCACGGGCTATAGCTACGCGTTGGCGCTGTCCACCCGAAAGTTGTATGCCTCGTTCGCCAACAATAGTCTTGTAACCTTCTGGAAAACCAGTTATAAAATCATGGGCATTCGCCTTCCTTGCTGCGTCTTCTACTTGGGGGACAGTAGCATCTGGATTCCCATAGGCTATATTATCATATATAGTCCCTCCAAATAAGAAAACATCCTGGGGCACCAGGGCCATCTGTTTGCGCAAATGGGTTAGTGGAATGGATGATGCATCTTTATTATCAAAATATAGAGTACCGGCATCAGGTTCATAAAAGCGTAATAATAAGGATACCAAGGTGCTTTTGCCTGCGCCACTCGGTCCAACAATAGCTACTTGCTCTCCTTTGTTCACTGTTACATTCACTTTATTTAGAACTTGTATATCTGGTCTAGATGGATAACTAAATGATATATTGTCAAATTTTACAGTTCCATAAAGTTTAAAGTTTACGTCAAGCTTAAGTGGGGTAACAATCACATTTTCAGTTATTTCTGTAAGTAATTTACGAACCCGTTGTGTCGCCCCAAGTGTTTTTTGAAACTGGCTTACCAGCCCCGCAAAGCTGGCCATAGTTCCACCAACAAAGGCAGTATAGAGCACAAACTCTGTCATGCTTCCAAAAGTCAATACACCTTGCTGCATCAAGCTGGAACCATACCAAACCACTAAACCGATAGTTCCAAACATAGTAAATGACATAAAAGAGACGAAAAATGCACTGAACCGTCCACTTTTAATTGCCAGCTTTACGATCTTATTTACACTACTGCTATAACGCCCTATCTCAAACCATTCATTACTAAATGCCTTTACACTTGTAATACCCTGCAAGGTCTCATTTACTATTACCCCCGACTGTGCAAGCTCGTCCTGTACACCACGTGACAAGGCACGCACACGTTTATTAAACACATAACCTATTATAATGTTAATAGGTATTACAGATAACATAAGCAATGTAAGGCGGGGAGAAATACTTAATATAAGCACTATACCTATAGTGAAAGTGAGTATGCTACGTAGTATATCTGCAAAAATACTGGTCACCGCATCTTGTATTTGCGAAACATCGGCAGTTATACGACTGCTCAGTTCGCCTACCCGGTGTTGATTAAAGAAATCCATTTGCATAGCCAGGATCTTGCTGTATACATCTTTACGCATATCGCCAACCGCGTGTTCTCCTACTATGCTAAACAGATATATGCGCATAAATGAAAACACCATCTGTAAGATCAATATACCTATCATAATGGCAGCAATGGTTGTAGTGGTAACCAAGTGTTCACCTATTTTAAACGCGTGGCTGTCGATAAGTTTTTGCAGCAAATATGGGAATGACATGCCACAGGCACTGCTTAGAGCTATAAATATCAAACCGGATATAAAAGCATTTCGGTGTGGCCTTACGTATTTGAATATAAGCAAAGCCTCTTTAATACTTTGCCAGGAGAGATTTAGCTTAGGTGATTCTTCTATGTTATCAGGTATATTTCGTCGTGCCATCCGTGATGTAATTGGAAAATGTAAAGCTATTGACCCGTGTGGCCACACTAAAGCACATAAAGGTAAGCAATGCGTTATTATAGGTAAACAGACCAGTATCAACGGCGACCACCAAAATTATCCTTTATGCATTGCAAGCAAAAAAGACAAGAAAGTTGGCAAAATACATTAAAATGCTGCGTCCAAGCACTTCCGTGTCGCATGCCAATATGGCAAAAGCCTAACCAAAGCGCAACTCCATAATTCTTGACACGAATTGGTGGGTAAAATCCCTTGAAATGTTTCCAATAAACTTGGAGCGACAAACTGTCATCCATAAAAAAGAGCCGCTCTTTTATAGCGGCTCTCGATACTATTAGTTATTTCAAAACTTTAATTTGTAAGAATTATCTTCTGGGTCTTTATCTATGAGCAAGCGATCTGGATCAATAACCACACTCCCCGGCTTTGTGCTTACCTCCCAATGCAAGGTGGTATCTCCATTTTTTAATCTATATATTTCCTTCTTCAACAGTTTTCCTTTGGCATCCAGAATACCTACTTCAAAGTAATCGTTACATGTTATGGGCTTTTCTCTGCCTACTGAATCTGCTAACAGTTTTTTGCAATTTATTGTAAAATCAACATTGTAACCTTTGCCGGTTTGTAGGGTTGCGGTTGCAGTTGTTATTTTATTATCATACAACACAATTCGCTCAAAACCATCTGTAATCAAATATTGTAATGAATCAGGAGTAGATCTTCTCACCTCTGCTATCAGATCAAGTGTAGTTGGGTAAGGTGCACCTTGGAATGCATGCTGGTTGAGGAACCTTTTTAATGTATGGTTCATACTGTCTTCTCCTATATACCTCGATAAACCATACCAAATTATTCTACCCTTCCTGTATAATATATACTGCTGGCCAGCATCAACTAGTGCCAATGGCTTTTCTTTTTCTTTTTCTAAAGAGCGTGACAAGAGATAATTGTTTAGCTCATACTTCAATGTCTTTTTTACTTTCTCTATCCCAAACTCTTTCTCTACTACTTTTATAGAAGCATATTGCGCCAGCGATTCGGACATCATATTGGAACCTTCTACATCTGCACCAATTACCTGGTGAGCAAACCATTGGTGTGCTACCTCGTGTGCCGTCACTTCAAATACATAATCTACACCGCTTCCAACACTTGTATCTTTTACATTGGCAATAAAGCCTATACCTTCAGAAAACGGGATCGTATTAGGGAAGGACTGAGCGAAACTGGAATACCTTGGAAACTCTAATATTCGTACTTGCTTATGTTGGTAAGGACTATACTGAGTAGAATAATAGTCTAAAGATTTCTTTATTGAATGTATCATATCATCCACGTTATATTCGTGACCTTTTTGATAATATATTTCAATATTCACACCATTCCATTTCTCCCGCTTCACCTCGTACCTTGCAGACATCACAGAGTAGAAATCAAGTATTTTACTATCCATTTTATATTGGAAGTAACGCCTACCATCCTTCAACCATTCTTTTTGCAGATAACCAGGAGCTATGGCAATCTGATCTGGAACAGTACTTACTGTCGCCTCAAAGTTTACAAAGTCCGCATCCTGAAAAAACACATTGTTTTGCAGAGCCGCAACATCGGTAATAGGGTTTGCTGTGCGGCGATAGCCCAACTTATGTTTTTTACGCTCACTATTCTCCTCTATTTCACCATATAAACTATAACCAATAGTAGGCAGGTACTGGGTATTGTTCATAAAAGTTCCATTATATAAAGGGGTACTCAAAGTAGTAAAATCGTGTTCAAATCCTTTTGGATGGACACTAGTACTGATTTGCATGCTAATACTATCGCCTGGCAATAATGTTTTAGCAAGTCTATAAATATAAAAACAGCACTCATTATCACCAACAACTTGTGTAGACGGCACACCAAAAGAGACTGAATTTAGCTTTACTTTTTCGGGCATTGAAAACATAATAGAATCAATAGGCAACATTGTTTTATTTTTAATTACAAAGTTGCCATTGCATTCCAGCCTGCGTTCTTGTGGGTATATATCCAAATTCAACTTCACGGCAGTTATTTTTGGTTGGGGAACATTTAAAAACTTTCGGTACTTGCGCTCATATTCAGCTTTCACCTCATTTTGGACGTATGGTGATTTAAATTTATTTTCAATATTAGTATTATAGTAAATAAAGCTGCCACAAGTAATAAAGATACACAGGCCAACTACTATCACTATCCATGACGAGCGAGAAGCTTTTACTCGTGCATCTGCAAAACGCGACTTAAATGTGCCCTCAGCGCCCCTTGCCCACATAAGCGCAGAAAATACAGCAATGCATACCGCCATTATGCTCCAATAAAGTTTATAAATAAAGAACGGAGCAATTGCATGGCCAAAACCATTCATGTCAGAATAGACATAACCAGAGTCTGAGCCATATACAAACAAATGGTTCTTCAACACTAATGCAGCAAATGAATAATTCCATATATAAAACAGAACGGCAATAAAGAACCCTACGTACCTGTTACCAACAAGAGTTTGTATAAGAATGGCCACAACTGCTAATAACCATAGATTAATGAGCCTAAAGCCAAACAAATATTTTATATAAAGACCAAATTCATAATGATAATAGCCTTTGTAGGTTTGCACAATAAAACCGCAAAAAACTATTATACTTAATAGTATTGCCTGCATGAACCATAGAGCAAATAACTTACTCAAGTAATATACCCAGTTAGGTACAGGCTGCGCATCCAGTATATTACTCATCCTAAATATACGGGCACGCCAAACCAATTCTCCGGAGAAAAGAATAGTAAGAATAACTATAAAGATCTGCAGAGTATTGGCGAAGTATTGTATCACCATGTAAGTAACGGGAAATGTAGAGGTCTCAAATAGATTACCTATTTGAGATGATACCAGCAACAACAATAGCATACCAAATAGTAATATGATGCGGAAATATACATTTCGCAAAATGGTCTTACATTCATTTACACTTAAGCTCCACAAACTGGAAAGATAGCTTCCAGTAGTAAAACTACGATGCACTCCAGGCAGCGCCTCACTAAGATTCAGCCTTTGCAGCATTGGCGTATTTACAGCCACATCTACAAGGCGGCGGCGTTTAAACAATACTACCCGAGGCGCAGCTGAGAATGAAAAGAATGACGCGCCCAATGCCATAATGCCAAACGAAACACTAAGCCATATAACCCTGTTGACTAGGAAGAGTCCCTTTAAAGGTATAAGAGAATGGTTTTTCTCGTAAATGCTCCAGTATTTGGTAAGGTATTCTTTTGCATTTGCCCCAAATGGATCTACCAAAGTTGCTATCTTTTCATAGGCCAGATTTTGCAGATAACTATCTGACACTCCCATTACCACGAATAAAATGATGAGAAACAGCCATATCATAAAGATATCGCGAGCCATAAGGCTTACTGCAAAAAATATGGCACCTATAAAAATGGTATTGGGTATTATAGTTTGCCAGAAGGTAGCCCAATAAGGGGCCAATACAAAAGGTCCTATCTTATCAGCGTCTACCCAAGGGGTAGCATATCCAATCATTAGCCCCCATATAGAAGCTGATAGTATAATGAGTGTAATGAAGAGAGAAGCTGAATAGCGCCCAAAGAGATAACTGAATTTAGATACTGGCGTGGTAAAAATAAGTGAATATGTATTGTCAGTAAAATCCTTCAGTACAGTATTACCTATTATGGCTACTATTAGTATTATCGCCACATATTTATTCAGGTACGTGAGCAATACATCTATAACTGACGGAGAATTGACCCAAACTTTTTCCCCGCCAAAAACCACATGCACACCATTAAAAGCGCCACCTGCGGCAATACCTAATAGAAAGGTAATTATAAGCAAAACGAAGAAATAAATATAAAAAGCAGGCGACTTCAACCAACGTCGCACTTCAAAGTTGAATATGGAACTAAACATAGGTTTGATTTTTAGCGGATTATGCAATATTTGAAAAGTAAACATCCTCAAGGCCGGCAGTTTCTTTTTTGAAACCCTCACCCGGATCGTTATCGCTAAGAATATGTATAACTACCCCTCCTGCAGATAACTTCGAAAGAATGAGTTTATACTTGCTCTGGTAAGCCGCTATTTCGTCTTTGCGTATGCGCTTGCTCCAAATCCGGTTAGTTATATTATTTACCAAATCCTCTGGATTACCACGTTGCACTACCTGTCCTCCAGCTATTATAGCCATATCGTTACAAAGCTCATTTACATCATCTACAATGTGTGTGGATAATATAATTACTATATTCTCCCCTATCTCGCTCAACAGATTGTTGAAACGTAAACGCTCTGCTGGGTCCAATCCTGCAGTAGGTTCATCTACAATTACCAGCTTAGGATCGCCAATAAGGGCCTGCGCAATCCCAAACCTTTGCTTCATACCACCAGAATAACCGCCCAGGTATTTATTGCGGTGGCTGTACAAGTTTACCTGGTTAAGCAAGGCTTTCACTAATTCCTTACGCTCACTAGCCCTGTCAATGCCTTTAAGACGCGCAATGTACAGGAGCATTTCTTCAGCAGACACTTTGGGGTACACCCCAAACTCCTGCGGAAGGTACCCGAGTACCTTTCGCAGTTCCTGTTTTTCCTTTTTTACATCTATGCCATCAAACAATATTTCGCCGCTATCTGCATCCTGCAGAGTAGCTATGGTGCGCATGAGTGTGGATTTACCTGCGCCATTAGGCCCAAGTAGCCCAAACATGCCATTTGAAATATTGAGTGATACGTCTTTTAATGCCTGTACCCCATTAGGATATGTTTTAGACAGGTTATTGATTTGTAAGTTCATAATATTGATTTGTGTGTTTGAGATTCTGTTTGAAAGAATTGACGATACAAAAGAAGAAAATGCATTTGTCGTACTGAATTATTTTAGACGAACCACTTTATAAATTAGACATAACACGAGTAAGCCTTTGTTTTCTATTTTGTCGAACAAAAGGAAGATTACATCTATAAAACTTCTATTGTACGATTAAGAAGCGTTAATTGCATAAATTTTTGGAATGAACAAGTTGATGCAAACAATATTAAAGTTCCTGAGCAGCCGGCTGTTTAGAAATATATTATTCTGGGTATTTGCATCCAGCGTTATTGTCAATAATAGCCAACCTGGTTATCCTTACAATACCGTTTGGTATTACCTGTTCATTTGCATATCAGCCGTCATCCTGCTTACGCTAACATACACCAACAACCTTTTATTGGTGCCCAAGCTGCTTGTAAAGAGAAAGTTTGTGGGCTACTTTAGCAGCGCACTCGTACTTACCATTATACTCGCACTGCTACAAACCCTAACAATAAAGATGGCATTGACCCGCTTCCCGGTGCTTAAAGTGCAGCAGGTTAGTTTCATTTCGTCTCCGGTATCATCAACCTGGACAATGAGCACTATTACTGAGGAAACAACTTCCTATATTTTTGGGTTTTCATTGTGGGTATTCGTTTTTACTATGGCCTGGTACATGAATGACTACAACCGGCAACAAAAAACAACACAAAGGGCAGTAAAAAAACAAGTAGAAACTGAGCTCACCTTCCTGAAAGAGCAAATGAACCCACACTTTTTGTTGAATACCCTAAACAACTTGTACGGTTTAGCATTGATAAAATCAGACAAAGCACCTGAAGCAATACTTCAACTATCCAACATTTTGCGCTACTTTCTCTATGAATCGAATGTTGAGCTCATCTCTTTTGACAAGGAAAAGAAATTAATGCATGCTTATATCGATCTTGAGTTATTAAGGCTTTCAAACAGAGATCATCTTACATTTTTTATAGATGCCGATAACACATATAACATTCCACCACTCTTATGGCTACCCGTATTGGAAAACATATTTAAGCATGGTACCCGGTACATTGCTGACGAGTATTTTATAGATTACAAATTCATTATTTACAATCACCAATTGTCTATAAGGTCTAAAAATAAATTTAAACCTACAACTGTGAAAGATGAAGATGGCGGCATAGGCCTTACTAACCTAAAGAAAAGGCTTGAAATTTTATATCCAGGCAAACACAGCATAGTTTTAGATACTGTTGACAACATTTACTCCATCAATATAAACATCCAACTGACATAGCTATGAAATCTATAAAGCTGCTGATAATAGATGATGAGCCCCTGGCAAGGGATATACTGGCTAGCTACGTAGAGAAACTGCCATACTTGCAACTTGTTGCGACTTGCAAAAATGCGCTGGAAGCTTTTGCTATACTCAATAAAGAGCCTGTTGATTTGATGTTGCTGGACATAAATATGCCCGAAATAACAGGTATTGATTTTTTGAAAGCACTAAAAAAACCACCAAACGTTATTTTCACCACTGCATATCCAGAATATGCGGCTCACAGTTACGATTTTGATGCAGTTGATTACCTGGTAAAACCCATAGCGTTCGACAGGTTTATGAAGGCGATAAACAAAGTTGCAGATGTACTGAACAATGAACAAAAAAGTACTATTGCCCCTATACGGGAGACGGAAGTGAACCGTAATATCATATTTGTAAAAACAGAAGGCAAGTTGGTAAAAATAGATTTAGCACAGGTATGGTTTATTGAAGGACTAAAAGATTATGTGCAAATATGGACAGACACAGGAAAGCTTACAGTACACAGCACCATGAAGAATTTTGAAGAGCAATTGTCTGACCTTTCTGTATTTCTACGTGTAAATAAGTCTTACATCATCAACATGAACTTTGTAAACGAGGTAGATGGGAACCTCATACGCATTAAGGGACAAATGATAACCATTGGCAATACATATAAAGATGAGGTGCATCAGATATTTAATAAGTTTAAGATCAATTAACATTATGAAAGAAAAATATACATATAGTTTCAAATTCTCTTTTGTTTCTCTTATGTTATTGTTATGTAGTTGCTATGTTTCGTCTTGTAAGTCTGAAGGCCATTGCAATTGTACTAAAGGAACATCAGATACAGACTTTATAGTAGGGTCAAATGTTTCAACATCTGACGGTAACAAAAAATGTAAAAATTTACAAGATCAATATCATGAGGACACGTGTGTATTCTATATACCTCAAAAAAAATAGGTCTCTATTTATTATCGTAAATTTAACCAGTGACGTGAAATTCGTAGTTTAGCAGTATGCCAGTAAAAAAGAATGCTGCATTAGGGTTCATTTTTGTAACCATACTTATTGACGTTATTGGGTTTGGTATTATTATACCAGTATTACCCAAGCTGATACAAACACTAACGGGCGGCAATATTAGCGAGGCTGCTAAATACGGTAGTTGGCTATCGTTCAGCTATGCCATTATGCAGTTCATTTTTTCTCCTGTACTAGGTGGACTTAGTGATAAGTTTGGGAGAAGACCAATACTGTTATTCTCATTGCTGGGGCTAGGTATTGACTATATGTTCCAGGCATGGGCACCAACTATCGTTTGGTTATTTATAGGCAGGCTAATAGCTGGTATTGCAGGTGCAAGTTTCACCACCGCTACGGCATATATAGCAGATATATCGACACCCGAAAAAAGGGCCCAGAATTTTGGTATGGTGGGTGCAGCTTTTGGACTTGGCTTTATTATTGGGCCGATGATAGGTGGTCTTTGCAGCGATCTTGGGCCACGTGTACCCTTTATTGTAGCAGCTGTTTGCAGCCTTGTAAATGTTATATATGGCTATTTTGTATTGCCCGAGTCGCTGACAAAAGAAAACCGTAGAAAGTTTAACTGGAAGCGAGCTAACCCCATTGGTTCGCTAGCACATTTAAAAAAATACCCTATAGTTTCAGGATTGGTCATTTCCCTTTTCCTGGTATATATAGCCGGTCAGTCCGTCCAATCGGTATGGACATACTACACCATGCTTAAATTTAGCTGGACACCTAAGATGGTGGGCATATCGTTGAGTGTTGTTGGCCTGCTGGTAGCCATTGTGCAGGGCGGTCTGATACGTTATACCATCCCAAAATTTGGCGCACGTAAGTCTGTTTATCTTGGATTGATGTTGAATATCATAGGATTAATATTGTTTGCGTTTGCAGGCCAGGGTTGGCTGATGCTGGTATTTCTTGTACCATATTGCCTAGGTGGCATTGCTGGGCCGGCTTTACAAGGTATTATCAGTAACCAGGTGCCAGCCAATGAACAGGGTGAGCTACAAGGTGCACTAACCAGCCTCATGAGTGTAAGTGCTATTATAGGACCGCTAATTATGAACAACCTTTTCGCTTTTTTTACCGCTACAAATGCACCATTTTACTTTCCGGGCATGCCGTATATAACCGGGGCATTCCTTACCCTATTGGCAATATTTTTTGCGGTATCATCGCTTAATCATTATCATGCAACACAAACTGAAGCATGAGTGTAACTCCTTGTAGGGAGAATCTTTAGCTACTACTTTACTACGGGCGACGTCCACCCCATATATTTGCCGTTATATTTCTTAGCTTCTTTCTTTACGGTTGTAGTTAATTCAGCTATCACGTCCGATTTAATCAATTCTTTTCGAGAAATTTTTATCCCATAGGGCGTGTCCAGGTTCTTGATATGATCCAATTCTACCACTTGGTAGTCATTACTGTGAGCAAACGACATGAAGTTTTTGCGATCATCTTCGGTAATAAATATTATTTCAAAAGTTATATCTCGTGGTTTTGTAAGGCTATCCCCTTGGCTGATCAGTTCAGTTATGATCTTTTCATTCTCCATCCAGGTCATACTTTCCTCATTAGGATACAAAAAATCCCGATATACATTCCATTCGGGATCATGCTTCATTTTATATACGTACTTGTAGTCTTTATAATTATGATTGTACATGCGGGCTATGGCGAAACTAAGACCTATTGTATCTTTCACATAGTAATAATTTACCCTTTCGCAATTGTAAGTAAGGGTACCCGCAAGTACTTTAGGCGTGAGACCAGTAATAAATGTACCCGTGGTATTCAATATTTCTTCCAGTTCATCAATTTCGCTTTTTGCGGGTAAACCATTACCCTGACAAAGTTTACTTTTAGGGCCAGTTATCAATAAGTATGGAAGTGAAGCGTTTGGAGATTTAGCTTCTAAAGAAAGATCCACCAATATGGAGGCTGGACGTTTGGCAATTTCTGCCATGTAGGTATCCCAGTTCTCATCTTGCGCATAAGCATTAACATAGGCACAAGAAACCAAGATGAATAAAATATATTTTTTCATAAAGCGGCAATTTACATTTATTGAAACACAAATGCCCGCCACATACTCACAAAAGAATTATAAAGTCATAATCAGCCTATCAATTTATTCACTACACTCAACAAAGACCCGGTATCAGCGGGTTTTTGCAGGTAAGCATTAGCCTTTATTTGTCTGGCCATCTCTGCTATTTCATTTACAGAGGAAAAATATATGACTGGTATATTTTTATAAATATTGTTGCTTTTTAGCTGTCTAATTGCATCAGCCCCATTTATGCCAGGCATCTGGTGATCAAAAATGATCACATCAGGTTGATACCGTTCTACTGTCTCAATCATTTGGTTACAGTGTTCCCAAGTTTCAACATCATACCCATTTTTATTAAATATTGCTGTTGATAGTTGCAATATATCTTTATCATCATCAAAGATCAATATTCGTTTTTTCACTCGGGGTCTTAATTGTATATCGCAAATATATTATTTGCTCTTCGAGTTTTTATCTGCGTTATCAGTATTTTGCTGATCTGCTTTGTCAGCTTTATCCTGCGCTTTTTTTGCTTTCCGCTTAAAATATCCTCTCAGCAACACGTTGTGATGTAATGCATCCATGTTCTGGCTAAATCCTTCAGAGCTTTTCTTTATAGACTGCATAGTTTGATGCGCAGTATTTACAGTACCTTGTATACTCTTTGCAAGCGTATCGCTATACAGTAGTTTACCTATACTACCCTTTCCTGACTTTACTTCTCCAACTATGCCAGCAAGTGCATCAGTGATTTTTTCTGCATTATCAACAACACCAGTTATTTTACCAACTACTTTATCAAAATCCACCGGATTAACTGTTGCTATCCTATCACCTTTTTCAACAAGGTCAGCAGTACCTGCTCCGGGGGCTATAGTAACAAGTTTATCTCCCATTAAACCATCGGACCCTATGGAAGCAATGGCATCAGTTTTCAAAAACGGAGTAACTTTTTTTTGCAGACGCATATCTACCCTAACGGTAGTATCATTAAGTATCGTTATTGCTTCAACGGTACCCACATTTATACCGGCAAAACGTACATTATTACCTATCTGCAGGCCACCCACATTTTTGAATGTGCCGTAAATTTTGGTAGTATCGCCAAAAAGGTTTTGCTTTTTACCCACAAGAAATATTCCTGCTACTAATACACCTATTCCTGCCAGTGTGAAAATTCCTATTCTTATTTTTTGAGCTGAAGTTGTTTGCATAATTACTTTTTTATAAAAAACGATTTAACTAATTCATCTTTAGAATTTTCTAATTCCTCGTACGTTCCCTCTGCAATAAACTTACCATCGTTCATTACTACCAGCCTGTCGCCGGTTATTTTTGCACACTCCAGATCGTGTGTAATAATGATGGAAGAAGTTTGGTATTTTTTCTGCATCTGTAGTATCAATTCACTTATTTCGCGTGATGTTATGGGGTCAAGACCTGTAGTTGGCTCATCATATAGCATTATCTCAGGCTTTAGGATAAGGGTCCGTGCTAATCCTATACGTTTTTTTTGACCGCCTGAAAGATCTGATGGCATTTTATCTATAGCATCTGGCAAGCCTACCCCTTCTAATACTTCGTTTACCAATGCATCCAGTTCATCCTTCTTATCCATCTTTTTTACCCGGGTAAGTGGAAATTCCAGGTTTTCACGTACCGTCATAGAATCGTATAAGGCACCGCTTTGAAATAGAAACCCAACGCGCATCCTTAACTCTTTCAGCTCTGTTTCATTCAGGCTTTTAACATCCTGATCAAATACTGTAAGCTCTCCACTGTCCTGGTATAGTAGTCCAACAATACATTTTATGGCAACTGATTTACCCTGCCCAGACCGTCCTAGTACCACCAGGTTTTCACCTTTATGCAGGTCTACTGTTATATCACTTAATACTTCATTGCTGCCAAACGATTTTTTAAGATGTTCTATCTTTATTACTACCTCTTTATTATTCTCGGCGCCCTTATCTGGCAACACCTTCTGTTCCGTATCTGTTTTTGTTTCCATGCTGCTAGCTATATGCGAAAATGCTGGTAAGTTGTACTGCTATCCCATCTAAAACAATGATCCATAAAGAGGCATTGACTACTGCTGAGTTTGCAGCAACACCCACACTCTCTGTACCTCTGTTAGAATTATAACCTTTATAACAACCAATAAAACCTATAGCAAACCCGAAAAAAATGGTTTTTATAGTGGCCGGGAAAATATCTGAAAACTGCAATGAAGCAATAGCCTTATTGAAATAAAGCAATAAACTTATGTGCCCACCTAAATTGGCACCTATATACCCACCTAATAGCGCCAGGGCGTCGGCCATAAGTGTAAGCAAGGGTATCATGAAAGTACAGGCTATAATACGCGTAACCACCAGGTATTGTATTGGATTTGCTCCTGATACTTCCATAGCATCTATCTGTTCGGTCACCTTCATACTACCGAGCTCTGCACCAATACTTGAAGCTATTTTACCTGAACATATCAGTGCAATAATAACTGGTCCTATTTCGCGGATAACAGATATAGAAACCATTGCAGGTACAAAGCTTACTGCACCAAACTGCTTCATGGTAGGTATAGACTGCAACGTCATAACCATGCCCAATATCAATCCAGTGATAGCTGTAAGTGAAAAAGACTTATATCCTATATTATAACATTGGCGTATCAATTCATTGCCTTCAAAACCGCCCCTGAACATATTCCTAACGAACGACCCCATGAACCCTACCTGGTTCCCGGCCTCTTCAAAAATACTGCTCCATGAAAATTTAGCTTCCTGCTCCATCGTTGTGTTGTGTAAATTTTATACGTACATGCAATGATTAAATTGAATTAATAATTTGTACATAATAATTAACTAAACAAAACTGTGCCATAACTGCAAGCCATAACATAATCGTATACAACACGATGTCATGCACAGATTGGTATTTGAATGATTTTTCATCAATAATCCGGTCATTCCTTTTTACTTTCACAGTTATGACTCCTGACGATATAGCAAAATGTAGATTAGGCAGCCAGCAACTTCTGGGCACATCGTTTACTACTCCCAGGCAAATGGTGGGTTACCTCGGGGCCATGCAGGCCCAAGATTATGCAATGGCTAAATGGGCAATAGGTATAAGGCTGGCCATAACTGAAAAAAAAGTAGAAGAAGCCTTAAATATAGGAGATATTGTCCGTACCCATATTTTACGTCCTACATGGCATTTTGTTTCAGTTGATGATATTGGCTGGATGCTTAAACTTACTGCACCGCATATAAAAACCGTAAACAATGCAATGTGCCGAAAATTTGAACTAGACACTAAAATATTGAACAGGTGTAATACCATTATTGAAAATGCCCTTGCGGGAGGAAAACACCTGACCCGTGATGAGGTAATGCTCCTACTGGATAAAAAAGGCATCAGGACCGATGACATTCGTTCTGCGCTTATTATGATGAATGCGGAGCTGGACGGAATAGTCATTAATGGTGTTCGGCGTGAAAAGCAGTTCACCTATTCGCTGCTTGATCTTTCTAAAGCTAAAACATATACAAAAGAAGAAGGCTTGGCCGAGTTGGCAAAAAGGTATTTTATAAGTCATGGCCCCGCAACCATGCAAGATTTCACATGGTGGTCGGGTTTATCTGTTGCTAATTCTAAAATTGCGTTGTCTGCCATTGCGCCTACATTAGACAGCGTAGTGGTAGCCGAGCAAACCTATTGGTTTGATGCAGACAAGTGCAAAACTGAAAGTACGAGCAGCATACATCTTCTGCCCGCATTTGATGAATTCACTATTAGCTACAAGGATAGATCGGCCTCCATAAAGCCCCACACTACCAGGCATGTATTGACTAACAATGGCATTTTTAAACCTATGATAGTAGTAAATGGACAGGTTATGGGCATATGGAAACGAACTATAAAAAAAGATCTAGTTATCATAGAAACTCTATTTTTTGACAAGATGAGTAAGGCTAAGGAACAAGCTATTTTTAAAGCTACTAAAGCATACGGGGAGTATATGAAAATGGAATGTGTGGTACGATAAACAAACACGAATTAATTTATATTTCTATAAGTTGTGTTTTGCTAAGAAAACCCATAATGAACAAGAAACACTTTACAATAAAGTTATTGAAGTGTCGCCAAGCGCCTAATTTCCCCACCCGTTACCTGCCAGTTCTCTCTCTCAGAGTCAAAAATGGGTACAAATTTACCACCAACTCTAACTTTCCTTTATCCTGTCTTTACAGGGTACTATAAGGAAACACAATCACATTATCAGCCTCTTATTTCTCAATGGTATCCCCTTTTCAATTCCTCTATGAATTGAATTGAGTATTAGTACTCATAAATAAAAATGGGTATTAGTACTCATTACTGCTATAAACCATCTCGTTATTTTTGTTATAAGAAAAACAAAAAATCAAACTAAAATCTAAACCTAAAAAAAACATTATGAAAAGGCTATTACTTATACTTATCGCAATTGTCGTAGCGCAAATCACGTTTGCCTGCTCTGCAAGCTTTACTTACTCAACAACTGCATTAGGCAATAATCTCTTGTATCTTACTTGCAACGTAACGTCCTCCATGGGATCTGTGCCACCAGCTTCTACAGCTTACATTTCTTTCTCATTTGGAGACGGGTCGTACCAGTCTTCGGGTTTGGGGGGAAGCGTTTCACATAACTACGCCGCTGCAGGTACCTATTCCGTGCAGGAAATAATTACTGTAATGGATTCCGGTACCTTTATTTGCTCAGATACAGTAACACATAGTGTAACCGTTAGCTATGCTCCATGTGCGTCTTCCTTTACATCTGTTACAGGTGCAGGTGGTAGTGTTACATTTACCGCTATCAATCCTGCAGGTACATCCGGCCTTACGTTTCTTTGGTTCTTTGGCGATGGCAGTTATGGTTATGGCAACCCAATTACACACACCTATACAAGCAATGGCATTTATTCAGTAAATATGTATGATTCTACCTCAGGTTGTTCTTACCAAAATACGGGCAGCGCTTCAGTAACTACTGCATCTGCTGGCAGTTCTTGTGCCGGCTCTCATGCCCTATTTACTTCTTCTGTAAGTGGTTTAACAGTTAGTTTTACAAACACTTCCACATATAGTGGATTCTCTGCTACACCCGTTGCTTCATGGTGGTTTAGCGATGGCGGAACAAGCACTCTACTTTCTCCAACACATACCTTTGCTTCTTCGGGGACATACACTGCCACGCTCAAAATGTCCTGGTTCGATTCACTTACCCTAAATACTTGCACGGATACAATAAGTCAAACAGTAACTTGTGGAAGCCCAATAAATTCAATATCCGGCAATATATTAATTGATTCAACTGGTAATCCTATGAACCCTACTTTCAAAGTATGGCTGATCAATTTTGATAGTGCCACAAATTCATTATCTGCTGTAGATTCAGTAAATGTGATTGGTAGCTTTTGGTCAGGAAATTATACGTTCAGCAATGAATCTGCAGGATCTTATCGCGTAAAAGCTGCACTAACAAATGGCCCGACTTCCGGTACAGCAGCCGTACCCACTTATGGTTATGATAGCTTGTACTGGCATGGAGCAAACGTGATCAGCTATAGCGGATATGGCATAAACGGTGCCAACGATATCCATTTGCTCAATGGCACCGTTACCAGCGGCCCTGGTTTTGTATCAGGTAATGTATCTGCCGGTGCTAACAAAGGAACTCAAACTACCGGCATGCCTGTAGCTAACCTTACTATTTTTCTTGAAAATATGAGCAGTAAAGTACTAGCATACACCATTACAGATGCAAGTGGAAATTATCATTTCTCCAACTTCCCAACCGGCAGCTACAAAATATATCCTGAAGATTTGGGCTATATCACTGCGCCAGCTATCCTAACCGTTGGGACCACACAGATCACAAATGCTGATTTTATGGAGCATACAATTAGCAAGACCATAACTCCTATTAGCGAAGGGTTAGTTAATATAACTGAAAGCACTGCATCATTTAATGTGTTCCCTAATCCTGCGAATAGTATTGTCAACATTTCCTGGACATCAAAAACAGCATTGAAGAATGCCAACGTATGCATCACAGATGTAGTTGGTCGCAGAATTTTTGACACAGATCTGGACATGTCTAACTATACCGGTTATACCCATATTAACCTGTCAAGTCTAACATCAGGTGTTTACTTCATAAGCATTAAAGCTGACGGTATCAACTATACTAACAAAGTGGTATTACAGCATTAGAAAAATTAACAAGCTCATAATGAAAATAGGGACTGTATTAGTCCCTATTTTCATTATATCAAATTGCTTATTCGTTGCTTAAGTGAAAAAGGTTATTTATCTTTAAATAACCTTTCAAATTTTAAACATCCTATCATGAAAAAGCTATTTACTACTATCGTTGTTTTTTTAATAAGTCAAACCGTTTTTGCCTGTGCAGGCGTTTATAACTCATTTACCACTTCCACGAGCGGACTAACTGTAGCTTATGCTGCCATTATAGGTGTACCAGCACCAGGAGGCTATTCCCTGGCTTGGACGCTAGGTGATGGGGCTGTAAGCGTTGCAATTTCTGGTACACATACTTATGCTTCGGCTGGTACTTATATTATTACATTATACATTGCCTTGCAAACAGGTTGCACAGACACCGTTACTCAATCTGTTACTGTTCCCGGTTCAAGTTCATCTTCCTGTGCTGGCGTGAGTAATTCCTTCACCTCTTCAAGTAGTGGTTTAACCGCTTCTTTTACCAACACATCAACTGATACAGCTATATCATCATCATCAAGCACACAGTGGTTTTTCGGGGATGGAAGCTCGGACACGTCTTTTTCTCAATCGCACACATATATGTCATCGGGCAGCTACTCCGTTAAACTCATTATGACTTGGTACGATTCGCTCACTTTTTTAACTTGTACAGATTCAGTTGTAAATTTAGTAACGGTTACGAGTAGCAGTACCACAAACCAAATAACAGGTAATCTTTCCACAGATACAGGCACAGGTAATCCTTCGAGTCCTGTTTTTAAAGTATGGCTGATCAGTTACGACAGCGCATCTTCAATACTTTCAGCTGTTGACTCGGTAAATGTTATTGGCAGCGCTTATACAGGTAGCTACGCATTTAGTAACGAACCTGCAGGTGCCTACCGTGTAAAGGCAGCCCTTACCAATGGTCCCACATCGGGCACTGCAGCATTGCCTACTTATGGCTACGACAGCCTTTACTGGCAAGGAGCTATTGTCATCAACTATAGTGGCTCTGGTATAGATACCGGTAACAATATCTATTTACTTAATGGTACCGTTACCAATGGTCCTGGCTTTGTTGGTGGCAATGTATCATCTGGAGCTAATAAAGGCACACAAACCACAGGTGTACCTGTGGCTAGCCTTATTATTTTCCTCGAAAACATGAGCGGTAAAGTATTGGCCTATACAGCTACAGATGCCAGTGGCAACTATCACTTTGCTAATTTCCCGGCTGGCAGCTATAAAATATATCCTGAATGTATGGGATATAATACTACTCCTGCCGTTGTTACTATTGGTGCATCACAAGTAAGTAACATTAATTTTATAGAGCATACCATCAGCAAGACCATAACACCTAACAGCAATGTGGCCGTAGCGAATGTTACTGAAAATATCGCTTCTTTCAACGTATTTCCTAATCCATGTAGTGGCTTGTTCAACATCACATGGTCTTCCAATAATGCCTTACAGAATGTACATGCAAATGTTACAGATGTAGTTGGTCACAAAATTTTTGAAACAGACCTGGACATGTCTAATACAAAAGGTTACGCACACATTAACCTATCTAACCTAACATCTGGTATTTACTTCATCAACATCAAGGTTGACGGTATCAACTACACAAATAAGGTAGTTTTACAGAAGTAACACTTGTTGATCATCTTAAAGTAAAAAAATGGGGGCAATGTTGCTCCCTTTTTTTTACTTTAAGATACCTTTAAAGATCTATCTTATATCTTTGTATAGTAACTTTTACAGCCATCATTATTTTTCATTTATGAATAACAATTTTGTACGGAGCATGCTTTTGTGTTTCGTTATATCTATATCCACCTTTTCAGCCTATGGGCAAGATGAGGATATGGAAACATTCCGCAACTTTCAATTATCGTTTACACGTGTATCAGACGCATACAGCAAATTCAACGATAGCCTGAAGAAAGATTTTAAGAAACAAGGTGTGACTTATCCATGCAAGGATATCTTTTTGCGCGTGTTCAAATCGCAGAACGAGATGGAACTCTGGGCGCGCAATGATGAGAATGGCGATTATAAATTGATAAAAAATTATCGGATCTGTGCTCTTTCTGGCATACTGGGCCCCAAACGTTTTGAAGGTGATAGGCAAGTACCTGAAGGTTTTTACTTCATCGAAGACTTCAATCCTAAAAGCGACTACTATCTTTCCCTGCTACTTAATTATCCCAATTACTCAGATATTAAAATGAGCAATAACCAAAAACCAGGTGGCGATATTTACATACACGGTGGCTGTGTAACTGTAGGGTGCATGCCCATGACAGATGATGTAATACAGGAAATTTATGTGGCATGTATGAATGCTAAAATTAGTGGCGAAGCCTATATACCTGTACAGATATACCCTGTGAGGTTTAATAAAACAGGACTTAATTTTCTGGGCAAATCATATCCTCAGGACATGAATAAACAGAAGTTCTGGGTAAACTTGAAGGAGAATTACGACTATTTTGAAAAATACCATCGTCTACTTCCAGTTATGTACACGCCCGATGGTACTTATGCCAATTAAATTTCCTTAGCAACACTTTGGCTAACTTAGTGTTATTGTAGGACACTTATATTATGCGAAAGACATTTAGGCGCAAATATCACTTACTAGTAAATGCTGCGTTTTTCGCAATACTTTTTGCGTTTGCCTCTTGCGAAAAAGTAGTGAACATCCACCTTAGTTCTACGCCGCCTGCACTGGTAGTGCAGGGGCAAATAGAAACCGGGCTGCCACCAATTGTAATACTTACCACATCTATAGGTTTTTTTGCAAACATTGATCTTACAACGTTGCAGAACTCTTTTGTGCACGGGGCTACTGTAACAGTTAGCGACGGTAGTAGAACTATGAAGCTTAAAGAATATTCTTTAGACACATTAGGCACAAATAAGATATACTATTATACCCTTGATGCAGACAGCCTGGCAAATATTTTTGTTGGACAGATAGAGCATTTTTATACTCTTACTATTACATACAACAGCAAAACTTATACTTCTGTCACCAAAATTCCTAATCCAGCACCAATCGATTCTTTATATACGGGCACACCTCTTTTTATTGATAATAAAACACCGAAAAATGCATTGCAGCTCTTCACCGATTATTCAGACCCTGATACAATAGGCAATTTTGTAAAATACTTTACATCTCGAGATCACCAGGCTTACTACCCAGCCAATAATGTATTTAGTGATGAAGTGATCAATGGGACTAAAATTACACAGCTTGGTCTCCAGGTGGGCTATAATGATTCTACCAATGTCAATAGTGACTCGCTAAGATACCTGTATCCTGGTGATACAATTACAGTAAAATGGTGCAGCATTGATAAAGGAGTATATACTTTCTGGAATACTTACCAGTTTGCTTTAAACGCTGTTGGTAACCCCTTTGCCAGTCCTATTAATGTTACCAGCAATATTAGTAACGGCGCATTAGGTGTGTGGGCTGGTTACGGCACCTATTTTAAAACACTCATTGTAAAATAATCTACTGCTAAAATTGTAAATAATAGGCCGATAACTATTTATTACACAAACAGTTTGCTGCATAGACAATTGTTTCGCAATTTTACCGAACCAAAAAAATTATCCAGAAAATATCATGGCTGAAGTTGAAAAAGTACATTGTCTCATTATTGGTTCAGGTCCCGCAGGTTATACTGCCGCTATTTATGCAGCCCGTGCCGGCCTTAAGCCGGTACAATACCAAGGTCTGCAACCCGGTGGTCAACTTACTATTACTACCGATGTAGAGAATTACCCAGGTTATCCTAATGGCATCATGGGGCCGCAAATGATGATAGATTTTGAGCAACAGGCGCAACGCATGGGAGCGGATATACGCTGGGGTATGGCTACCCAGGTCGACTTCAATAGTCTGCCACATAAAGTGCAAATAGATGATGAAAAATGGATCGAAGCAGATTCAGTTATCATAGCCACGGGTGCATCAGCAAAATGGCTGGGCTTAGAATCTGAGCAACGTTTGAATGGACATGGGGTTTCTGCATGTGCTGTATGTGACGGCTTTTTCTTTAAGAACACAGATGTTGCTATAGTGGGTGCGGGTGATACAGCTTGCGAGGAAGCACTGTACTTGTCTAAGCTATGCAGCCATGTACATATGCTTATTCGTAGAAGTGAAATGCGCGCCAGCAAAATAATGCAGGATCGTGTATTGAAAACAGAAAACATTACCGTGCACTGGAATACCGAAACACTTGAAGTGCTCGGCGACCATAAAGTGGATAGCATAAAAGTGATAAATCACCAATCAAAAGCTGAAAGTGTAATACCTGTAAAAGCATTCTTTGTAGCCATAGGTCACGAACCAAATTCAAGCATGTTTAAAGGCTTGCTGGATATGGACGAAAGTGGCTACCTGCAAACACTACCCGGCTCGTCAAAGACCAATATACCCGGCGTGTTTGCCTGCGGCGATGTGCAGGATAAAATATATCGCCAGGCAGTTACAGCGGCAGGCAGCGGCTGTATGGCTGCGTTGGATGCTGAAAGGTATTTAAGTGCGTTGGAAGGATAAGAAATTCAAGTCCTATCTTTAAACACAGAGGGTTCAGGCTATTGTTTGAACCCTCTGTGTTTAAAGATCATCTCCAGTTATCTATCTGCAACAAATCAAAAAAGTTTTCTTCATCTAGTTCTCTTACACATCCTGGCTCCAAATCACTGAGCTCCAAATTTTCAATAGAAGTTCTTACTAGTCGCTTACAAGGATGGTTAATAGCTGATACCATTTTCCTTACCTGGTGAAACTTACCTTCATATAACGACATGCTGAGCCATGTGTGCGGCACGTAATCTCTTAGTTCTAATTGGTGTGGAAATAGATATTCAGGTTCAGGTATAATGTCAACCTCACACGGTGGTGTAAGGTAATCTATACCGCCTTTTACTTTTATAGTTACACCAGTCCTTAGTAGTTCCAGGTTTTCAGGGCTGACTTTGTTCTTTACCCTAATAATGTAAGTACGTTTATGAGGCGCCACACCCTGGAACAATAGCTTAGTCACTCTCTTATTGGTAGTAAGTATCAGTAACCCTTCAGATAAGCTATCCAACCTGCCAATGGCATGTATACCTTCCGGAAAATCAAAATCAAGGTCACCCAGCAAGCCAACATCCTCCTTACTTACAAACTGAGATACCATGTTGTAAGGCTTATTAATAATGAAGTAACGGTTGGCCATAGCGGTCATAAAGGAGATTTAACCAAAGATAGACAATGAGCAGAGGTTTAGTTAGTATTCCTTCCCTTCTCCCATTCCGCCTGCAATTGCTTAGATGTTAGCTTACTCTTGTCATGGCTCCAGCCTGGAGGGCCAAATATATAGCCTAGCTTATCTTTCAGAGATGTTTTTTTATGAAGGTCTTTCCCCATAGCCGACCATTCATGAAAAATGATCCGCACTGGGTTCTGTGGTTTTTCAACAGGAGTAAGAAGACCGTAACGTGGTGCTTCTTCGGGCAGCTCTTCTGTAAATGTTCCGAATATGCGATCCCAGATAATAAGCACCATACCCATATTTTTATCCAGGTAAGGTATATTACTGGCATGATGCACACGATGATGGGACGGAGTTACAAAAATATACTCTATCCACCGAGGCAGCTTTTGTACCGCTTGAGTATGCACTATAATACCATAGGTCTGCGTTATAGCATACATAAATAGGATGTCCATAGGATGGAAACCTAAAAAGGCAAGCGGTATAAAGTATAAATATCTGTAAAAAGGCATAAACACAGACGATCTAAAGCCCGTAGAGAGGTTAAACTCTTCTGATGAATGATGGGTTACATGCACTGCCCAAAATAAACGGCAGTTATGATCAACATAATGCTCCAGCCAAAACATAATATCTTCGGCAAAAAATAACGCTACCCAATATAAAACCGGGTTCCATTGCAGGTGTATATGATAAGCAAAGAAATATACAAGTATAGCCAGTGCAATGCCTCTCAGCAACAAGTCTATGCCCGCATTCAGTAAGTTAAGATATATGTTTACTATTGTCTCTTTCCAACTATAAAATTTCCAGTGGTGAAAATTGCTCAGCAATATTTCCAATGGAATAAGAATAGCATAAATTGGAATGGAAAACAGCAACAATAGCTCCTTTTGCAGCTGACCCATAATTGGCAAAGTTAGTTATAAAAAACTGTGTACGCATTGATATACGTACACAGCAGTCATTAGATGGTCATTATCTCTTTTTCTTTGTCCTTACAGTGTTGATCTATAAGGGCAATATGCTTGTCGGTAATGCCTTGTGCCTTGGTTTCACCATCTTTAGCAGCGTCTTCACTGAGCCCTTCTTTTTGTTGTTTCTTTATATCTTCTATACTTTCGCGGCGTATGCTACGAACAGCAATTTTTGCTTGCTCCCCTTCCCCGTTTACACGTTTTACCAACTCGCGACGCCTTTCTTCTGTAAGTGGGGGTAAAAACAAGCGTATAAACTGACCATCATTTTGTGGATTTAGGCCTATATTAGCGCCAATAATAGCTTTCTCAATTGGGCCTATCATGTTCTTTTCCCAAGGTTGCAGAGTAAGTGTACGGGCGTCTGTAACCGTAACATTAGCAACCTGTTGCAATGGTGTAGGGCTACCGTAATAGGGTACCATTATACCATCTACAATTTGCGGGGTTGCCTTACCCGCCCGTATTTTTGTCAGTTCGATCTCTAGGTGTGTAATGGCTTTTTTCATTTGTGAAGCCATATCATCAACAATCATATCAATTACCTCGCTCATAGCACTAAGTAGTTTGCAGTCCGCAAATGTAAAAAATGTTCTGAAACATAAACGATACCTATAGCGTCTATTTACAGATTGATATTAATAATACTTTAGGTTATAGTATTTGGAAAGGCTTTGAATGAGTGGTAAATTTGTATAAATCAATAGTTACCAATGGATACTGTAGTAGCAAGCAATCCCGTAAAACTTTCAGCAAACGCTGTAAATGAAATAAAAAGGCTGACCAGTGAGCCAGGATTTGAACAGGGACAAAACCTGCGGATAGGTGTTAAAGGTGGTGGATGCTCTGGCATGAGTTATGTTTTGGGCTTTGACCAACAGCTTGCGGATGACGAAGTATATGATATTGAAGGAATAACTGTACTTATGAATAAAGCACATGGCATATACTTATTTGGGATGGAAGTAGATTACCAGGATGGCTTGAACGCTCGTGGTTTTGTATTTAAAAATCCTAATGCCAGCAGCACTTGTGGTTGTGGAACTTCTTTTGCCGTATAATAGCCAATAAGCCTTGATATTTGGATATCAGGTTTTATGCTTTTATATTGTTGCGTGCAGGGTTGATTGTGTAGAAGGGGGCAAAATATTGCAACTATGAAATCTATATCTTATTGCTTTCTTTTAATGGTGTGCTTAATAAGTGCGATAACTGCGCAAGTTAAAACTAGCCCAATCAAGAAAACATCTACAAATCTCACGGATAGTAAAGGAGTACGTATAGGATTATGGTGGATTACGACTCCTGAGCGTATGGGAGAAGATGGATTTACAGAATTCGGCCATTATGATAACGGTAGTAAAACAGGACGTTGGTATAAAATGGATGGCGAAAATAATTTGGTATCCATTGAAAGTTATAAGGACAATGTACTGAACGGCGAATCAAAATACTTTGAAAAAGGCAAACTTACCTGTATTGGCCACTACCGAGGAATAAATGAGCGCAATAAATTTGATACCATTGTTGTGGTGAATCCTCAAAATGGCTACGAATTTATAAAAGCGCTCCCAGCTGAAAATTCGACTCAAAGACACGGCTCATGGAAATATTATGACCCGCAAACGGGTAAATTGGTAAAGGAAGAGGAATACCAGGTGGACAACCTTATTTATCATAAAGACTATATTGCTGCTGGTATAGATAGCATGGCCTACCAAAACTACATTAAAAAACTGCCACACAATAGGCGCATTAAAACCAAGCCCAGCAAAAGCCTTAGTTACCTTAATAATTGATAGCCACACTGTCTCACTGCATTCCTTATTTCATGCTTTCTATTAAAATCGCCTCTACCGATGATATAAATGACATCATCAGTCTGAATTTGAAAATTTGGCCGCAGACCTATTCGCATATTCTACATGAAGATCAGATAGCCTATATGCTACAGTTGATGTATAGCCCTGAAGCCCTGAAAAAGCAAATAGACAGCGGGCATACATTTATCATTTGTACGGATGAAAATGAGGAGCAAGTAGGCTTTGCCTCTTTCGCAAAGATTGAAGATGATGTTTATAAACTACATAAAATATATATTCTACCTTTCAAACAGGGGATGGGTATTGGGCAGTTTATGTTGCATTATATAACCGAGTCGTTACGAGGAAAAGCTGCTAAATATCTTGAGCTGAATGTAAACATACATAACCAACAAGCTCAACAATTTTATAAGAAAACGGGGTTCATATTATACAGGGAAGAAGATATAGACATAGGTAATGGGTATTACATGAACGACTACGTGCTTCGCAAATCCTTACTATAGTCTAAATGCTATTTCTATACCACCCCACCGGTGGTCTGCCCCACCCTTAAACTCACTGCTTAAAAAGGTTTGGAAATACTCTACATATAAACTGTGGTAATTGAATACAAAACCAAAACGGTTTTCTACCACGACTCTTTGAATATTACTTGCAGATATTGTGTAGGGACTAGTATGGTTAAAAACGCCGCCCTGCATAGTAGCATCATAACCAATAGCAAATGCATCTGCATGACCGTAGGCATATATATGTGCCCCCTTACGGCTCAGAATATCTGCACTAAAAGGATTATCAAAAATACCGGCCATTGCTGTAATGCCTACTCCTGCTTTGTCGCTTAGGGTACCGGCTCTCGCCATTCCGTCAGCATCAAGCGAGAAATATTTGGGTATTGCCATTAGTTGCTTTTCATATCCTGCTTCGTAGTTCAATACTGCATCATTATGTATTTGGTTGGGCCAGCCATGGGGCGGTAAATCATGCAAAGCATGGTGTATACCTGTTTGCATTTCTGCTCCAAATGCAGTCTGTCCCAATACCCCAGTACTTAATATAGATGAAAATCGTTGTTTGTTTTCAGGATCTGTTTCTATACAAAACGTTTTTAAGAATAATGCAGCGGTAAAAGGGCGATCTCCATAGAGTATTTTCGTGGGGCTGATATTAGTGGGAGTATAAGCATCATGCTCTACAGTTATACCATAGCGCTTATAGCTGTAACCGGGATCTATAAGTAGTTTTGACAATGGAAATTTTCTTACCCACGGGGCCACCAGTTCCAGGTTTATTCCTTGAGTGTAATAGATGTCTGCTTGTGTAAAAAAATCATTTTCATAAATAATACGGAAGTAACTATCTGCATTTATGTTTTTATAAGACTGTGTATTGTCGATAGCCTGTGCGAAAACAAATGAAGGAAAAGAGAGCCAAATCGCGACGCTGTATATTATTTTCATAATGTGGTTACTTTTTTTCTAAAAATTATTGTCAACTAAAAAATTGTTATTACCTTTGCCGCCCTGGCAAGTCTTATACGGCCAGCTCCTGCTGAATCCCCCAGGACAGGAATGTAGCAAGGGCGAGCGGTTGTAGCGGTGCGATGTAAGTAACTTGCCAGTTTTTAACTGCTTTTATGTTACTCACAATAGAATATACGGTTCTTTAAGGTTAATAGCTTTAAAGAACCGTTTTAGTTTTCAGCTATACTTTAGCTTTTATATCTTCGCTTATCAATCTTGTCTAAACAGTTCGTAACAAACAATTAAACACACATACTAATATGAAATTTTTCATTGATACTGCCAATCTTGCCCAGATAAAAGAAGCAAACGACTTGGGGATTCTCGATGGTGTGACCACCAACCCTACCCTTATGGCAAAGGAAGGAATAAAAGGACACGATGCTATAACCAACCATTACAAAACCATTTGCGAAATGGTAGATGGTCCTGTAAGCGCCGAGGTGCTGGGTATTGAATTTGAAGATATTATAGAAGAAGGCAAGAAGCTTGCAGCAATACATAAAAACATAGTAGTTAAGGTGCCCATGATAAAGGATGGCATCAAAGCCATTAAGTGGTTTACAGATAATGGTATCAGAACTAATTGTACGCTTGTATTTTCAGCAGGCCAAGCAATATTGGCAGCAAAAGCCGGCGCTACCTTTGTATCTCCCTTTATTGGCCGTATAGATGATGGAAGTTGGGATGGTGTTCAGCTTGTAGAGCAAATCGTGAATATCTATAACACACAGGGTTTTATGACTGAAGTACTTGCTGCGTCTATACGCAACCCGTTACATATTGTACGTTGCGCTGAGGCTGGTGCAGATGTATGCACTTGTCCATTAAGCTCTATCCTGGGGTTGCTAAAGCATCCACTTACAGACTTAGGATTAGCACAATTTCTCAACGATGCAAAATCTATGCAATAGTTCTTTTATCCTGCCACATTCTGGCAGGATTTTTTTTGACAATACAAATGACAATTGACGTTTTATTTAAGACAAAGATCGTAACTTTATGAAAATTGTGAAGACATGGCACAGAAAGAGTATAAAATAAACGACCAGTCACCGACTACAGTTACAGAATCAGATACAGTGTATCTTATTGATACCATGCGCAAAGGCATTCCATTCAATACCTTTAATAAGATAGCCGAAGCAAGCCCTTTTGGCCTTGATGAATGGTCGGGATTTCTTCATTTATCAGAACGCACTATACAACGCTATAAGAAAGAGAAGAAAGCATTTGATCCTATACATTCTGAAAAAATACTTGAAATAACTTTACTCTTCAACAAGGGTATAGCTGTATTCGGAGAAGAAGCAAAATTTAATACCTGGCTCAATAGCAATAACATAGCATTGGGCAATATAAAACCCAAAGAATTATTAGATAGCACTTTCGGCATCAACCTGCTGCGCGATGAATTAACCCGGATAGAATACGGCATTCTGGTATGATAGTTTACCGATTATGCATGGGTATCCATAAAGATGATCTATCTGGCAAAGGTGCAGAGCTAGCAGGCGGTAGATGGAATAATAAAGGGAAGCCTATGCTTTATACTTCTTCATCAAGGGCACTCTGTACCGCCGAGGTGGCAGTGCATTTACCCCTTGGCATTGTACCTTCCAATTACTATATGGTAAGTATACAACTTCCTGAAAAAGCACCTATGCACGAAGTTCATTTAGATGATCTGCCCACATTCTGGAAAACTTTTTCTGCGCAGGCATTCACCAGGAAGCTTGGTGATAATTTTCTGCAAACTAATACTGCACTAATACTAAAAGCCCCATCCGCTGTTGTGCATGGCGACTATAATTACCTCATCAATCCATTGCATAAAGACGCAAAAAAAATAAAGATTGCTTCATCACAGCTATTTGAGTTTGATGAAAGATTATTCAAACGAGACTAAAACAACAACAATGCAAAGCAATAAGGAAGTAAGATTTGCCGTACTTATAGATGCAGATAATGTACCCTATGCAAATGTAAAAAGTATGATGGAGGAAATAGCCAAGTATGGTACTCCTACCTTCAAACGTATTTATGGCGATTGGACCAAACCTACAGTAAGTGGGTGGAAATCTGTTTTACTCCAAAATGCTATAACGCCTATACAGCAATATAGTTACACCACGGGTAAAAATGCCACCGACTCTGCCATGATCATTGATGCCATGGATATCCTCTATTCCGAAAAAGTTGGTGGTTTCTGCATCATTTCAAGCGATAGTGATTTTACCCGACTGGCCTTACGATTGCGTGAAGCCGGCATGCAGGTGATTGGTATGGGACAAAAGAAAACACCATCTCCATTTATAGCTGCCTGCGATAAATTTATTTATATAGAAATATTAAACCAACCCCTAGCAGAAACTGTTACTGAAGATAAAAAGGACGAAGAATACTCTGAGACAATAGAGACGATCCAAAGCATCGACAAAACATTGATCAATCTCATTTCCTCAACCATAACCGACCTTGCAGACGAAGAAGGTTGGGCTTTCCTTGGGGAGGTTGGAAACCTCATCCTGAAAAAACAACCGGCCTTTGACCCACGTAACTACGGCTATAAAAAACTTGGGCAACTCATTAAATCTATAAAGAATTTTGAAATAGATGAGCGCCAGGCAGAAAAAGCAAATATCAAGCACGTATATGTGCGCTTAAATCCGCTTATGGCAACACCAGCTAAAAACAGAAAGCTAAACAAGAAGTAATCTTGTTCTATGTGTCGAATTAATATTTTAGTCTTATTGCTAAACATATATTACTTTAACTTCGCAAAAATTTTTCTATGAATTGGAACATGGCTGGTATGATGGAGGAATTAATATCCACATCGCAAAAACTTGCAAAGGGATATGAAACACTTGAAAGCATAACAGATGTAGATGTTGCCGTTACCCCTAAAGATTTAGTATGGCAGCGCGACAAGGTGAAACTGTACCATTATAAGAGGGAAACCCCCGCGAAATGTACAACGCCTGTGCTTGTTTCTTTTGCTATGCTCAATCGCCATGACGTACTGGATCTGCAGCAAGACCGCAGCCTCATGAAAAAATTATTGGATGAAGGTTTAGACATATATATAATGGACTGGGGGTACCCCAACCAAAGTGACAAGTATCTAACCATGGAAGATTACATAGATGGTTACATGAATGACGCTGTGGATTTTATTAGGAAGGCTAATAAAGTGGATAAAATACACAAAATGGGTATTTGCCAGGCTGGCACATATTCTATGATCTATGCTTCACTCTATCCGGAAAAACTAAAATCGCTTACTACATATGTAGCTCCTTATGACTTTTCAACTAATAGTTGCATGGTGTTTAGATGGACAAAATATATAGATGTTGATGCGATGGTAGATAGCATGGGTACTATATCAGGCGAAACCATAGACAGTTCGTTTGGGATGATGAAACCAAGTATGAACATTTCAAAATATCTGAATATTATTGACTCTCTTGAAGATAAAAGTAAAGTAATGAACTTCCTGCGTATGGAACATTGGAAGAGCGATCTTCCTTCTATGCCTGGTGAAATGTATCGTAAATACATAAAAGATCTCTTCCAGGGCAATAAGTTGATTAAAGGTGAGATGGAACTAGGCGGTAGGAAGATAGACCTTAAAAAAATGACCGTACCTTTCCTGAACATATATGCTACGGAAGATAACATTATACCCAACGAAAGCACTAGGGCTGTAATGGATGTTATAGGCTCTAAAGACAAGCAGGAATATGCATTTCCGGGCGGCCATATAGGCGTATTTGTTGGGGGAAAATCACAAAAAGAATTAGGCCCTGCTGTTGCCAAATGGGTAATTGCAAGATGCTAAAATGCAATGTATAAAATGTACTAAAAGCGAAAGGTGCACTAATTAGTGCACCTTTTCGTAATCACACACACAACTTTGTTTTCATAGTGAAAGGAAGATGTCTTACTTTCTGTTTTCAGATTAACGGCATCCCTTTCAGGATGTAATATTTTTTCATGGCGTTAGGATCAACTCCCATTTACCTTATAAAAGATTCGTTCCAAGATCTAAGTAAAATATTCTATCAAGACTATATTTTTTCAAGTCATTAATTATCAATTATTTAAAGGAAGTGAGTTAATACAATTTTCATCTCCTTTGACAGTTGAATTGTAGAAATTGATACACAAAATGCCTCAATTACCCATTCTTTATTTTCCTTCCAGGTAACCTTTAAGGTTTGTGCCAATAATTTGCGTCCAACCTGCTTCAAAACTTTGTCTTGCAAAATCTCGTTCTGCTGGAAAGCTTTCAAGGCCAGCGTGTGTAAGTTTTATCCTGGTCTTACCCCCTTCATCAAATAACTCAAAAGTAACCACAGAACTCCCTGGATAACCTTTGTAACTCCAAGTGTGGGATAATTTTCTTCCCAATATTACTTCTGTTATTTGGCACAAATGCACATATTGTTTCTCTTTAGATCCGCCTACAAATTCAAATTCAAAACCCACATCGGGTTTAAATTCTTTAAGATCAAAATACCATTCCTTCATCTTGTCTTTGTCAGTAATAGCCTGCCATACTTTTTCAACAGGTGAATCATATACGCGTTCAATTATAAAGGGTGCACTCATTTTTTTTTGTTTTTAGTGATTAAGAATTATTGGTGTCATTTTTCTTCTTTTTTAAGGAATACCTCAAGAGCATCCAGCTTCGCTGTCCAGAATATTCGGTATTGTTCTGCCCAGTCTGTCACGTTTTGTAATGCACTTAAGTTGGGGTAACAGTGTCTTTCGCGCCCTTGTTGTTTTATTATTATCAAACCACATTCGGTTAATATCCTAACATGCTTTGAAATTGCGGGTCGGCTTACATCAAAATGATCTGCTACATTATTAAGCGATAAAGATTCCTGTGCCAGTAAGGCGATTATCTTTCTTCTTGTAGGATCTGCAATTGCCTGGAAAACATCACGCCTCATAATATAAAACCGTTTGGTTACAAATATAATGAAACCAAACGGTTACGCAATTTTTTTTATTCTTTTATTCTTCTTGCAACATGGTTACCTTTACTCACTGTTATGATAAAAGCTGATCTTGCCTACCCTACTCACTATATCAAACTTTCAAACAATTGTGATGTAGCCTATATAGACGAAGGTATTGGAGATAAAACACTTCTTTTTGTACATGGATTGGCCACTTATGGTCTAAGTTGGAAAAAGAATATAGACTTTTTAAAAAAATACTACCGGTGTATAGCTATCGACCTCCCGGGAAATGGCTTATCTAGCAGAGGAAATTTCCCTTATAGCATGAATTTTTTTGCAGGAATTATTTATGACTTCATCATAAAGGCCGGTTTAAATAATGTTTATCTTATAGGACATTCAATGGGTGCCCAGATCGTTCTTACGACCCTTATAAATGCAGGAGATTGCGCTGATGGACTAGTATTATGTGCTCCTGCTGGTTTTGAGAAATTTACCAGCATGGAAAAATCTATTTATCACGGCACAGTCCAGTTCTTCGACTTTTTCTCTACTGAAGAAAACAGCTTACGCAAAACTATACGCACCAGTTTTTATCAGTCCCCCTCACAGGGAGATGATATGATAGACGATCTGGTCTCTATAATGAAAAAACATCCCAACAGCCAGTACAAGCCCATGATTGAAGCTTGTATTGCAGGTATGCTGAATGAGCCTGTATTTGATAAATTGCATCTTATAAACCAAAGAACGTTAGTACTATTTGGTGAACGGGATGCATTGATCCCCAACAAGCTAGTACACCCTACTACAACCCGGCAAATAGCTGAAGCAGGTACCCGGCAAATGCTGCATGCCACACTAGAAATGCTGCCCCAATGTGGTCATTTCTTACAGATAGAAAAAGCGGCTGAAGTAAACCATATCATACATCGTTTTATAAACTAAGATTTGCTTTTTTTCATCCCCGGAAATTTCATATTGAAACCCTGCAAAGTCTTGCGGATATGTGATGCCACCAAATAAGATTTGTACCAGTTCTGGTCAGATGGTATTATAAGCCAGGGGATGTTGCTACAGTGTTTAAATACATCCTCATAGCAATTCATATACTTTTTCCACAACTTCGATTCTTTAAAGTCATCCTCATTATACTTCCACATTTTTTGTGGTTTTGTCAGGCGTTCCTTCAATCTTTTTTGCTGCTCCTGATGAGAAATATGTAAATAGAACTTGAGGATGGTTGTATTGTTGTGTTCCTTAAGTAGTTTCTCAAAATCGTTTATAGCCTTCATACGGCTATACGCAGTCTCATCATCTATCGTACCATGTACTCTTGTTATCAATACATCCTCATATTGAGAGCGATTAAAGATCTGTATCATCCCTTTGGGCGGAGTATGCCTGTGAATACGCCACAGAAAATCATGCGCAAGCTCTTCGGCTACTGGTTCTTTAAAAGATTGTACATCTACCCCTTGAGGATTCATACTCGTAAATACATCGCGCGTTAGCCCATCTTTACCACTTGCATCCATACCTTGTATAATGATCAACAAAGAATGCTTACCCTCAGCATACAATAGATTTTGCAAGTCGTCCAGATCTTTTAATATTTCCTTGAACTGTTCTTTAACCTGTTCTTTATCTGTGTCTTGCGGAGCACGTGTATCTATTTCTTTAAGATGTATATGCATAACATGGCGTTTTTACATAGATGTTTCTGAATTGTTTTGCATACGTCGATATGCTTTTATAAATATTGCCCCCAAATTTTTGTAGGGAGGCACATAATCAGAGAACTTTTCGCGTACATCAGGCTTTTTAGAAAAATACTCATCTAGTGTTCTCCAGGTTTTTATCCAGTTTATGTCATTGCCATTTAGCAAATCTTCATTAATTATTTTTATTATCGGCTCATTTACAGCCATGGTACCTGTCTGCTTAGATGATATAATATGCGCATCTGGCGAGTGATCTAACACCACTGAAAGGTTATGGTAACCACCGCAGGACCCTAATATCACCACTTTCACCTGTTTATTCAGCCTATCCATGGTAAGTGGCAAGTGGTAACTGTGCCCCCGATGTACCATTATTGTGGGATGTATATCATGTTCAGCAAGATACTTGCACAACTTGTCTTGTGCCTCCTCATCGCCAGGTTCAGGTATGGGCAGATTCGCAAATATCACCACGGGTTTCCCAGTAGTCGACGTGATAATACTCCAATACTTATCGGTAACAATTTTCCATTTGCCATCTTTAAAATTGCCAAGGAAGCTGGAGTATGAATTTTTCCCGTCCTCGTCCCCAAAAAAGAAAAACTGTTCAAAAACAACATTTGTATCACCCAAAAGGCTCTTGTAACTCACCTCATTTATAGGGGGTAGCCCAAGTTTTTTAGACTCATTTAGAGCAGTTGTATCTGTATTCCCGGTATTTTCATTATCAAACAATAAAGACAGGAGGCTATATATATATAGCCCTTTCTTTCTTTTTTGTTTAAAAGACATTTCAAAATTCTTCTTCACCTGCAATTTTAAAAATACTGCCAGAGATGAGTCTTTGATACTGCCATATGCATCTGCTACATCTACTGCATCTTCAAGATCATCATCATTACCATTTTGCAATCCCGCAATAAAGTCGCTCATAAGGGCGGTTCTTTTATTCTCTTCCATAGTACCTAAAAAGTCGCTTAGTGTATTATAGCCGGCACACATGCGCAAGAAAGTACGAAAGTGATCCCTATGCACAGTATCAAGGAAAAGATCACCTGTTACCGGCTTCATACGCTCTTGCATGCGCTTATATGTACCTAAGAAACTACTGGTGTATATTTCGTCCTGGCCATAAACCATTATGTAATACAATGCAACGGGATCAAACTTCTCAATGCATTTAAATCGTACAGCGTCGGGAGACTCATGGAGATCATCCATCTCTCGCACATACTTCAGTGATCGGTACGCAAGTTC
This sequence comes from Flavipsychrobacter sp., assembly GCA_031292525.1. Taxonomy (GTDB): domain Bacteria; phylum Bacteroidota; class Bacteroidia; order Chitinophagales; family Chitinophagaceae; genus JABDEZ01. Next base: position 185,947 of record JARLGY010000045.1, read on the forward strand.
ATCACTATATGTGTCAGATGCAAGGGTATTATTTTCCACCTTCAGCCGTACCAAGTTCAGGAAAAACAAATCTGGATCCTCTGTAATTTTATCTATCTCAGCTATTGTTTTTTTACCGGTATATATATCGTTGAGAAAAGGCATGGCTTTTAATGGTGAGCGCGACTTGTCTGCTATCTGCACTATTGTTCTCACAAGCGAATCATTACTTCTTCGCACTGCATTCCTTAACGGGTAATCTGTGGACGAAGCATAATTAAAAACCTCATTAGGCAGTAATTTTGCCGCATCAGAAATGATATAGGTTGCAAATGTATCATTGGCAAACTCACTTAAGTGTTTTATCATAACACGCGGATCTTGTTTCCCTAGTTGTATATACAGATAAGCACGTATTTCCGGATGTTGATCATAAAATTGCTGACAGTTTTCTAACGTAAGCATATTCACATTGGCGTAGGCAAATTCCGGTAGTTTACCTTCATTATCGGCTATGATAATACTGCGCATGTTAGCAACTAACTTCTTGTAGTAAAAAGGATCGATTTTGGTATTCTGATTGTATTTACGCAGCATTTCCCAAACTGCGGTAAGGTATCTTATCCGGGTTTGGTTATCTGTTACAGCATCCCTACCCATAGACGGTAGGTTTTCTATCATTATCTGCATGTGGTTTATATCGGTAAGTATAGCCTTGGTAAGCACAGCGCTATAGGCTGTATCTTCCGAAAAATAGATCTCACCATCTACAGCACCGTCCGATACATCAGCACGTTTTTGTTCTTTATCTATACGGTCATGAAATATTTGACGGTTACGTGGTATAGTATGGGTAAGTGTATCAATATCATACACACTTATTTTTGTTGTATCAGTTTTTACTTTTTTTCTTCTCTGCGCGTTTGCATCATTACATATCAAAAACGATAATAAGAGAAAGAATACCGGAAAATAAATGATTTTTTTACTCATGCAGATTATATAGAACTATGCAAAATTACTTTTGTTTTATTTTCAAATAAGTTAAAAGAAAGTGAGCAGCTATTGTACTTAAAAAACATATGCCACTACTACTTATTGTAATAGTGGCATACAGTTATCATGTAAAAGATTACCAGCCTGGGTACATAATAAACTGCTCCATGAAAGAATTGATTTCATGTCGTACGTCTAGTGCAAGCTTTTCATTTTCGGCATCCATAATTATCTTATCAATCCAGGTAGCTACCTGGTCCATATGTTCTTCTTTCAGTCCACGCGTAGTGATGGCAGGTACACCAACCCTAATGCCAGATGTAATAAAAGGAGATTTATCATCAAAAGGCACCATGTTTTTATTAATGGTTATATCTGCCCTTACCAAAGCATTTTCCGCTTTTTTACCACTTATATTCTTGTTTCTTAGGTCTATAAGCAGCAAGTGGTTATCTGTACCACCTGAAACTATATCATACCCTTTATTGCTAAATGATGTAGCCAGGGCCTGTGCATTGCTTATTATCTGCTTTGCATAAACTGTGAACTCATCCTGTAGTATCTCAAAGAACGAGACAGCCTTAGCTGCTATTACATGTTCCAAAGGGCCGCCCTGTGCACCTGGGAACACGGCCAGATCTATCAGCTGGCTCATCATTCTAATTTCACCTTTCGGGCCTTTTAATCCCATTGGGTTTTCAAAATCGGTCTTCATTAAAATCAACCCGCCACGTGGCCCACGTAAAGTTTTATGTGTTGTTGTGGTCACAAAATGACAATGTTCAAAAGGGCTATTGAGCAACCCCTTGGCTATAAGCCCTGCCGGGTGTGCTATATCTGCCATTACGAGCGCCCCTACTTCATCGGCAATAGCGCGTATGCGTGCATAATCCCAATCCCTGCTATAGGCCGATGCCCCGCATATTATCAATTTAGGTCTATGCTCTTTTGCCTGGCTATGCATCATATCATAATCAACTCTGCCAGTTTCTTTTATCACACCATAAAAAACAGGTTTGTAGTACTTTCCAGAAAAGTTTACCGACGAACCGTGTGTAAGATGCCCCCCCATACTAAGGTCAAGTCCTAAAATGGTATCGCCCGGTTGCAGTATTGCCATCATTACTGCAAAGTTGGCCTGCGCACCGCTATGGGGCTGTACATTGGCATAATTTACATTAAATATTTCCTTAGCCCTGTCAATGGCTAGCTGTTCGCTTTTATCTACTACTTCGCATCCGCCGTAATAACGCTTTCCGGGGTACCCTTCAGCATATTTATTGGTCATAACATTACCCATCGCCTGCATTACCTGCATGCTGGTGAAATTTTCAGATGCTATTAATTCCAGGCCACGGCGCTGGCGTTCTAGTTCTTCGTGTATGAGTTCAAAAATTGCGGTGTCGCGTTGCATGTATGCTGTTTGTGTTTGCAAATATAACGTACATGGGCCGTAGTACATAGTGGTTACGTTATCTGACCTTTCTATTGTTCTATATCATTACTTTTCAAAAACTATATAGTAATGGTCGCGCCAGGTGGTACAAATAATATATCTTTTAAATATGCAAAACGCTTGAAAATGCCAAGCTTGAAGACTCTTAACCTTTTGAAAGGACTATTAGGATTTCCAAATCGCCATATAAATAGCCATGCTAATTCTCTTAGATGTTTCGTAAATAAAAATGGGTAGTGTATTATCCCTTCAGCATTTACAGACTTTAATGACAACCTATTCTTAAGTGTTTTTACAAATTTTTTGTTCAGGAATACTAAATGGTCAGGCACAATAGAAAAATACCAATAAGTAGATCGTGCCAGCCTCACAGGTAAACAATTAGTACGGCCTGTAACTATGATCAGTTTACCATTCGGTCTGAGTTGTCTTGTTATTAGCTTTATTATATCCAGAGGGTTAGTAAGATGTTCAAATACATCTATCATTGTTACCAAGTCAAATGTGTTTCCACTCATTGTTTCACTCGTAACAGTAGGGCCCAAAACATGTATTCCTCTTTCCAGTGCAAGCGCGGCAGCATCAGGGTTAGGCTCTATGCCAAACCTTTCCAGCCTGGGGTGTGCTGAAAGTAGTCTGCCTGTCCAGCATCCTACATCAAGAACCTTTGCTTTGGAGGGAAGTCTCTTTAATATTTTATCTAGTTTTTTTTCATGCGGCAGGCGCTTTTCATAATTCCAAAGATCATTTTCAAGATCCAGGTTATTATAGTGTTGATGTACTTTAGCCTCGATTGGAAATTTATCTTTAAACCAAAGTTTGCATTTTTGGCATTCCAAGAGTCTATACTTGGAAGGGAAAATTCCATTGCTTAACTGATGAACATCAAAGTCATCAATAGGCATTATGTTGTGCGATTTGCAAGCAGGACATTTGTCGTTAATAAGTAATTCCATAAATATTTTGGTCTTTACTCTCTCTGTATCCAAAATATGCATGCGAATATTGCTCTTAGCTGCAATATAAAATCATTATCACTTTATTACGTTTACCCCAGTTTTCTAATCATCCAGATATCTGTTTGTGCATCGTTCCCAACCATAAAAATATGGCTACCAAAAATTTCATACCCCCATCGCTTGTAAAACTGTATCGCCTTATTATTATGTTCCCATACGCCAAGCCAAAGCCCTCTATATCCATGAGTTACAGCATAATCTATACAAGAACGCATAAGTCCAGCACCTATTTTTCCGTTTTGGTGCAATCGTAGCACATATAAGCGCTCAAGCTCTATGGCGGGTAAAATGGAGACCTCACGTGGCGGAATATTTTTACTCAGTTTGCAATAGCCAACCATAGCACCATTTACGTATGCACCGTAAAAAATATTCAGCTTATCTATCAGTTCATTTTTTATTTTTACATTATTCATATTTTCATCTAGGTAGGCATTCATATTGGCCTCTGTATTACTTTCAGAGAAGGCATCAATAAACGTGTTTCTGCTTATACTTGTAAGTATGTCTGCTTCATCTTCTCTTATTTGTTTTATTTCAATTAACATTTCCATACTGCTAAATATACACTTTATGGCATGATTTTGTAAACCATGTTAGAGTACATTATTACTAAAAATCAAAAAACAAAGCACATGAAAACTTCAAGATTCCTGATTTTTGGCGCACTAGCTGCCGCCGCTATTTTACTTTTGACTTCTGACCGCGCCGAAGGACTAAGAAATGACATTGCTGACAATGCAGGCAAATGGAAAGACAAATTGAATGATCTGGCTGGCAGCACAGGAGATAAACTCAGCGACCTTAAAGATAGCATGAGCAAAGAAGTTGATGGTCTTACCAAAGACGCCCGTAAAAGGATTATGGCTATACTGGACGAAGGCACCAAAACTGCAAAGAACATTAAAAGTAAAGCTGAAGAATTAGCTTAATTATTCTAACCATCACCATGATTAAAATATTAAGGGAGCCACTTGGCTCCCTTAATATTTTCGTTAATATTCAAAAGACTTAACGTTGAACAGTAAACCTGATCACTCGGCTTTCACCGTCTGCTTTTATACGAAGTAAATATGTACCATCTGCAATGTTTGAACCAATTTTCACTGCACCATTCAAAGTGCCATTGTTTATACCAACAGTATTAGTATAAACAAGCTGCCCAATAGCGTTAAGTATTTCTAACTGAACTGAGTTTGAAGTTAAACCTTGCAGGTGACCTGTAAGCGACATAACGCCGTTATTAGGATTAGGATAAAGATTAATGGTGTTCAATGCCGCTTCAACATTGCTAATACCTGTTGTTATATGTACTCTTATCGCATTGCTTATCGCCGAGTCTGGATTTGCACACATAACGTGATTATGAACGATCAACGTTACCACGTCACTATCTGCCAGCGAATGGAAAGTTGCCGAACTTAATGTGTCATTAGCTACGGCATGCCCGTTTACATACCATTGGTAGCTTGTATTGGTACCGCCCAAAGTTACAGTAGATGTAAAGGTGAGTGCGGTGCCCTGAGCTACTGTATTGCTTGGACTTACCGCAATACTTACAACCGGAGTTGACGGCTGTAGTATAGTGATTTTTACTTTGTTACTTGTATCAGCAGGGTTTGAAAGGCACTGTGCATTACTATGCAAGATGCAGTAAACGCTGTCTCCACTGTTCAGGAATGCTGATCCATATATATTGCTTATAGCTCCCACAACTGCAGTATCGCCCAAGATCACATCATGTATGCGCCATTGGTATTGTGGATTATTGCCGGCATTGGTAGCAATAGCTGTGAATGAGAAACCGCTACCTGAGCAAACTGTATCACCAGGAGTTGCAACAACAGTCAGCGTGGTGGTTATGCTCTGGCTCACACTAACCAATATACTGTCTTTTGCAGAACGGCAACCACCCAATGTATCAACTATAAAGTAATAGCCAGCCATCGTAGTATCAGCATTTGCAATAACAGGATTTTGTGAAGATGATACATACCCATGAGGGCCTGTTATACGATAAGTGACAGGAGACGATGTACTAGATGCATGTATAATGATTGGGTTACCTGAGCAAATTGGCGTATTGCTGGTGGCAGTTGGCGTTGCAGGCGTAATGTTATTTACTGCCACGTTAACGGAAGCTGTTGCAGCCGGGCAACCATTATGTGTTACTGATGCTGTGTAAGTACCTGCATTGATGGTATTTGCGAATGCAATTAGGCCTGTTCCTGAACCCGATGAAAAACCTGCAGGACCAGTAATATTTAAAGCGGTTGGCATTACTATAGAGGTATTGGTAGCGGTAAGTTTTATACTATCACCCACGCAAACCGGCGAATTACTGGTAATAGTAGGTTGTGCAAGCGAAGAAATAATATGTATGTTAACATATTCATCTGGTGACGTGTAAGCTGGACTGGTTGCCACAATACGAATACGGTACCCTGTGCCTGCAGCAGTATTCGCAGGGATGTTTACCGGGATAACGCCTGTTGTACCAACAGCTGTTACATTGCCTATTGCAACGGGTGCTGCAAAACTGCCTGTTGCATCAGAGAGTTGGGCAGTAAAAACGTTACCCGCATTAAATGCATAACTCGTAGTGTAGTTAATATTAAAACTACCGGCCGGACATATAATCGTATCAGTGTAAGGTTGGCTTATTACCACAAAAGTATCTGTGTTAAACCTTGCGATATAACCATCAGTATTACCATTATTTATAGTCTGGTATGCACCGGCTGTTGCAATTGCGTTTGAACTGGCACTGTAGCCTGCAATGTAAAAACTGCCATTTGCATTACTTGCCATGGTAGATTGTGTTTCTGTCAATGAACCACCGAAATAAGTTCCCCACATCCGCTGTCCCAGTGGGGTGAATTTAGCAATATAACCATCCTGACCACCACCAATTGTACTCTGGTAGGTACCATTATTTGTAGTGGCAATACCTGTCGTACTTGTAGTAAATCCTGTTATCATAGGGTTACCAAAATTATCAACAGCTATGCCTTTTTGTGTTTCAGAGCCGGCTCCACCATAATACGTACCCCATTTAAAATTACCAGCTGTATCAAATTTAGCCAGATAACCATCCTGAACACCACCCCCAAAGGCTGCCTGGTAAGCATTTGCAGAGGCAATATTTGTAGACCCTGTAGTATAGCCACCAATATAAAGAGAACTAAATGCATTATTGGCTATTGCAAAACCATAAGTATTTCCAGCGCCATAATATGAGCACCAATGCCTGTTTCCAACTGAATCGAATTTACCAACAAACGCATTAAATGAAAATAAACCAACTTGTGCCGGTTGATAAGCTGAGGTAGTAGCTATACCAGCGGCAGCATTTGTTTCACCTGTGAAATAAAGAGCGCCAGCCGGATCTAAAGACAAAGCAGTAACATAAGTATTAGTAAAAACCCCACTGCCATAGTAAGTGGCCCAAAGCCTGTTTCCTGCTGTATCAAAACGCGCTATGAAGCCATCTAATGTTCCGCTTTCAGTTGTATTAAATGCACCGGCTGTTGCAACGCCACTAGTACTACCCGATGCTCCACCAATATATACCGACCGACCTTTATCGCATACCACAGAATAAGTGATATCATTACCTGTACCTCCAAAATAAGTGCTCCACAACAAGGCACCAGCACTAGTAAACTTAGCCAGGAACGCATCCCCACCACCACCGTAAGTAGGTTGAAATGATGATGAGGTAGATATACCAGTGGTTGAGTTAGTTGAACCGGTAATATATACGTTACCATTTGGGTCAATACCTACCCCATTCACGTTATCTGTACCCGGTCCACCAAAATAAGTACTCCAGGCTATTGTACCGTTAGCATTAAATTTTACCAACGTACCGTCTGTATTCGCATTGTAAACAGTCTGGTAAGCACCGGTTGTTGCAATATTCGCCGTACTTGTTGTATAGCCACCTGTATATACGTTACCAACTGCATCTGTTGTTACAGATATTTCAAATTCAGCATTTGCACCGCCATAGTATGTTGACCATTGTACCTGAGGATCGATAACTATTGCACCCTCATGAGAAGCCACATTAAAGCTCAGCGTATTGCCGTTAAGTACGTAAGAAGATGTTACAGTTTGTTTGGTATTAAGTGTATAGGTGTATGGTGTGTTTTCTGCTATTGTTCCTGATGGAGTGTTAACTGCAAGGCCACCATTTTCTGTAAGGCTGATACTTTTAGCGCCACCGTATTTCAATTGTATTTTATTTGCATCAGCACCCGGGCGTACCACAAAATCATATTCCACCTTTCCGTTCTTAGTATAAACAACCCAGTCTATGCCAGGGTAAACATCAACATAAGTAATTTTATCAAAAGACTTAGCGGTAACCATTTTACCGTTCACATTATATTGCTCTGTGTAAGTCTGATCGTCACCTGCTATTGCTTTTGCATGCGTATTTGCACCCACCAGCATTACATCCATGCGGTATGCATGATCCTTAAAAGACTTGTCTTTACCCGAAATGTTATTGAACTGGTAGTGTATTGATCCCGGAGCAAGAAACATACTTACACCATCTCTTTTCAAATTATACTGTATATCAGTACGTACTTTATGGTATTGGTTGGTCACCTGCCCTTTGTTTTCAACAAAACCAGTGCTATTGCGCGAAAGGTTATGCTGTACATCGCTCAACCCGCCGTCCTTTGCCGATAAAGAATAGGTTGACAGGCAACACAATAAGAGTGCATAGTATTTAGTACTATTTAATTGCATAGACTTATATTTATTATTTACAGAAGTATTCTTATAGATTAAAAATAGCTTTGACAATGTATGAAATGTTTTGCTATTGCCCATCATTTTTTCACAAAAAAAATATGGAATGCATTTAAGATCTTATGCATTCCATATACCGAAAAGAATTAACCCTGTTATTTCGCCTATTCTTCCTCTTCACTCACAGGTTCATTTATCGTCAGTTTCACACGCAATATCCTCATCTTCTCTATCTCAAGCACAGTAAAATCATATTGCTGAAAACTAATAGTTTCATTAACAGCCGGGAATTTGCCAGATATCTCTAATATAAGTCCGGCAAGGCTATCACTTTCTCCACGCGCTGCATCAAACACATCCGATGGTTCGCCTATAATGCGGCACACATCGTTGATAAGCATCCGTCCTTCAAAAATGAAGTTCATATCATCTATTTTCTTGTAGCTCAGATCTTCTTCATCAAATTCGTCCTTTATGTCGCCTATTATTTCCTCCATTATATCCTCAAGCGTCACTATGCCAGAAGTTCCTCCAAATTCGTCTACTACTACGGCAAAATGGATTCTTTTTTGCTGAAATTCTTTTAAAAGATCTTCTATGAGCTTCCCTTCATGTATAAAAAATGCCGGGCGAATAAGTATGTGCCAATCAAAATTAACTTCTTCCGTATGCGGTAAAAAATCTTTTGTATGTATTATGCCGGCTATTTTATCCAGGCTGTCTTTAAAGACCGGCAAGCGTGAGTAACCCATTTCTATACAAAACTTTTGTACTTCAGGGAAGGTCATCTCATAGTCAAGGCCATTTACATCAAGCCGGGTACGCATGATCTGTCGAACAGTAATGTTACCAAACTTCAATATGCCTTTAAATATATTTACCTCCTCACGGGTAGCAGTATGCCCTACTGTTAGCTCTATAGCATGTTCAAAATCTTCGCTGCTTATATTGTTAAGTGGTTTAGATGACATACGCCCTTCCAGGAAATTGGTGGAATTAACTAACATGCGACTTACTGGCCTGAAAACCCCAAAGAAAAACTTGAGTAACGGAGCTGAGAACAAAGCCATCCGCAGGTTGTTTTGCGTAGCATATACTTTAGGTAAAACTTCACCAAAAAGTACCAATAAAAATGTAACTATAACTACCTGTATGAAAAATAACAGCGCATGGCTGATAACAAAGAAACTCGCAAACTCATTTACCAGCACATTGGTAGTAATGATGATAGCAATGTTGATGAAACTATTGGCTACAACAATAGTAGCCAGCAACATTTTAGGATGGTCCAGGAGTTGTATAACCTGGCGTGCACCAGCTGTTTCCTTGGTTTTAAAATAGTTGATGTCCTTAGCCGTTAAAGAGAAATACGCGGTTTCAGAACCGGCGGTTATAGCGGTCATCAGCAACAGGGCAAGTATGATGATGACGAATACAGTGACATTTGAGGCGGAAAATGCTGCAGGTGCCTGCAGTAATAAAGTTGTTAGTATCGTATCGCCTTCAGGTGTACTTTCCAAGGTTAACTAGTTTGGTTAATTGCATAAAATTAAAAAAAGGGAAGGACTTATAGCAATCCATCCCTTAATTATATATAATTTAATATTCAGAACGGCAGGTCATCTTTCCCACCTATGCCTATATTCCCTGCATCAAAGCTGATATCCGGGGCATTGCTATCATCATGGTGGTGTTCTGCAGTAGGAAGGTCTGTTCCATTTTCTTTCCTTTTATCCAGCATTACAAGATTGTCTCCAACTATTTCTGTGCTGAAACGGCGATTTTTATCTTTATCTTCCCAGTTACGGGTACGTAACCGCCCCTCTATAAATACAAGACTGCCTTTATGCAGATATTTCTGTGCCAGCTCTGCAAGGCCACGCCATAACACTACTGTATGCCATTCTGTTTGTGATACCAGGTTGCCGCTTTTATCTTTGAAAGTTTCAGTAGTGGCCAGTGGAAATTTTGCTACTGCTATATTTCCTTCCAGGTATTGCAAATCCGGATCCTTACCTAAATTCCCTATCAGCATCACCCTATTAACACCTCTCATACGTAGTTCAATTTTCTGGTGACAAAAATTTATTCTAAAGTCTATTAAAAGTATAAATTTTTTTCTAAAAAATGTATCACCGTTTTAGGGAATGCGAAATTTTTTAACGTATCCCGCATCACCCATATTCCATCCCTACCGGGCACATCTATCGCCTTGTCAGTCTGCAACACAAAAAATGAGGTCTTAATAATGCGGTGCGTCAACCGCTGATTATGGCTGCCTGCATATTCAATTTCATTGTGTACACCTAATGCTTTAATAATTTCATGATTTTCAAAACCCGTTTTATCCAGTTCGCTATCGTGCTCTACCAGCAACGGTTCATATAGGTTCTCCCAAATATCCTTAGGGCCTCTTTTCTGTATCCATATTTTCCCATCGCAATGCAGCAATAGGTAATGAAAATAACGTTCCTTTACTATAAGCTTCTTGCTTTTCACTGGCAGCAAGCTAATAGTATCCTGCTTTAATGCTACACAATGTTCCTGTAAAGGGCAGCTCTGGCAGGCAGGTGTTTTGGGTGTGCATACTGTGGCCCCTAGGTCCATTATGGCTTGGTTATATCCTGCACTATCCTTTGCATCCAGCAACTCCTGAGCTAGGTCCTGGAATTGCTTTTTCCCTTTTGTCGTATCACTAGGTTCCGCTATGCCAAAAAAACGGGCCAATACTCTATACACGTTCCCATCCACCACAGCGTGGGGGAGGCCATATGCAAACGATGATATTGCCGCAGCAGTATAAGGTCCAATTCCCTTCAACGCCAATATACCATCATAATCTGCAGGAAATACGCCATTATATTCGCTAGCTATGAGCCGAGCTGTTGCCAACATATTTTTACATCGGTTATAATATCCAAGTCCCTGCCATATCCGAAACACATCTTCCTCTATAGCATTCGCCATATCCCTAATTGCAGGGTATGCAGTAGTAAACTTTATATAGTACGGTAATCCTTGCTGTGCCCTTGTTTGCTGCAATATTATTTCAGACAACCAGATTTTGTACGGATCCTTTTCCTGTTTCCAGGGCAGGCTTCTCTCATTTTCCGTCTCATGCCATGTCATCAGTTGCTTAGTAAAGTATTTTTTCAGCCCATTTGTCGTTTCCATCCTCTACAAATTTACTTTACCAACAGCATTGTAATTTTTTTTCTTAAAAGTTCAGGTTATAAATTTTAATTTCGCCGCATAATTTTCAGTTTATATGGACGCAGGTCAGTTGAGAGACATAGCATCGCAGGTGCGCAGAGACATTATTCGCATGGTACATTCTGCTCAAAGCGGGCATCCGGGAGGCTCCCTTGGTTGCACCGATTTTATGGTTGCATTGTACTTCAGCGCGATGAAAAGGAATGAGACTTTCCATATGGACGGTATAGGTGAAGATCTTTTCTTTCTGTCAAATGGCCATATTTCACCACTTTTCTATAGTATTCTGGCACGTACAGGTCACTTCCCGGTAAGCGAACTGGCAACCTTCCGCAAGCTGGAATCAAGGTTACAGGGCCACCCCGCTACCTTAGAGCATTTACCAGGCATACGCATAGCAAGTGGTTCTCTAGGCCAGGGCATGAGTGTTGCTGCAGGCGCTGCATTAGCTAAAAAGCTCAATAAAGATGAGCATCTCATTTACTCCCTGCATGGCGATGGTGAATTGCAGGAAGGACAAAACTGGGAAGCGATAATGTTTGCTGCCCACCATAAAATAGACAACCTCATTGCAACTATAGATGTAAATGGTCAGCAAATAGATGGCCCTACCAATAAAGTAATGGGCTTAGGTTCTCTGCACAATAAGTTCACTGCTTTTGGATGGGACGTCCTTGAAATGAACGGCAATAATATGGTAGATGTATTGGAAGGTCTGGAACGAGCAAAAGCAGCAACCGGCAAAGGTAAGCCGGTGTGCATCCTTATGACAACAGTTATGGGCCAGGGTATATCATTTATGGAAGGCACACATGAATGGCATGGTATCGCCCCTAACGATGCTCAGCTTGCCATAGGATTGTTGGAAGCACTGGAAACCTTAGGCGATTATTAAAGTTTTGCTATAACGGATAGTACCTATCCTTTTTTATTGGTAATTTTAATAGATGATTGCCGGTGCAATATTTGCCGGTCATCATCTGTTATTAGTTTATGAAAAAAGTTATTATTATTTTATCCTTAGGCATTTTAGCTGTCGCTATTATATCGTCATGCACTAAAACAAGTCAGCCAGCCACACCCTATTCCAATTTATATGGTAGATGGAAAATTGTGCAGGAAGCTTTCGACGATACCAATACCGGCAAGCTCGATAGTAATCAAGTCTCAAACCTTGCTGCCAACGATATCGAATCTATTCAATTCAATAAAGATAGCACCGGCACGCATTATATCACTTTCAATGGCGCCAAAGAAGACTACAACTTTAAATGGACTTTGATCGATAACTACGCTGAAATACAGATGATAACCTCTGGTGGCGACACCCTTGTATCCAGGATCGAGTCTTTATATTCTTCTACCCTAACGCTAATGAACTATACCAATCCTCAACTCAGCTGGTATATTCTTAAAAAACAATAACAGATTCAATTATCGCAAACGCCGCCGTAATGGGTGGTCTTTTGATTTATTGAAGATCATAGTGCCGTTTTCTCTACCTGCACGCCTTTGCTTCTGTTCGTCTTCAGGCAGTTGTTTTTCATCCCTGCATTCAATACTGCAGCATCCATCATATTCTTTTGCACAATCTTCACATTGTATAAATAACAGGTGACAACCATCATTCTTACAGTTGGTATGAGAATCGCTGGGCTTACCACATATGTGACACTTAGATATTATATCATCTGTTATTCTTTCTCCCAGCCTGTCGTCAAACACAAAGTTCTTACCAATAAATTTCAATGGCAAGTTTTCTTCTTTTGCCTTCCGAGCATATTCTATTATACCACCCTCCAGTTGAAAAACATTCTTAAAGCCGTTATGCAGTAAGTAGGCGCTGGCTTTTTCACAACGTATGCCTCCAGTGCAATACATAACAATGTTCCTATCCTTTTTATCGCTTAGCATTTCTGCCGCCATAGGCAATTGGTCCCTAAAGGTATCAGACGGAACCTCAAGTGCATTCTGAAAGTGACCTACTTCATATTCATAGTGGTTGCGCATATCCACTACAATGGTATCCGGCTGTTCGGTCAGTGCATTAAACTCGGCAGCTTTAAGATGTGTACCCATTTTTGACGAGTCGAAAGTCGGATCTTCAATCCCATCGGCAACTATTTTTGGGCGCACTTTAACCCGTAGAACCCAAAACGATTTACCATCATCATCCACCGCTATATTCAGCCGCACCCCATCCAATTCAGGCGTCATGCCATATAACGTATCCCTAAAAGCATCAAAATTGCTCTCTGGCACGCTCGCTTGTGCATTTATACCCTCACTGGCCACGTATATACGGCCAAATACATTTAATGCATAAAATTTCTTGTATAATTCATCCCTGAAGGCATCAGGAGTTGTAATATGGAAATACTTATAAAAGGATACTGTTACACGTCGCTCTGTTTCTTCATACATGCGCTTTTTCAGTTCCTCATTCGATATCCGGTTGTGTAACACTGGCATGGTGCTGTTCCGTTTTTTAATGAGACAGCAAATTTAAAACAAAATTCGCTGTCTACATCGCGCTGAAACGATGATTCATATCAGCCAAACAACCCACCATCATTATACATTACAGGAGGTTTTATATCTGTACCATGACGTGTGTTCATTTTTTGTATAAAATATTTTATTAATTCAGGCGAGTGCAATTCATCGTGTTGATGCATAAAAAAATAGCAAGTCTCCAGCCCTTCCCCCATCCATTTACCTATACGTTCCACCCACTCATCAATTCTTGTATAGTCTGTAGGATGCAACCCATTACCTACAAAGCGGATAAAAGTCTCGGGGGTCGAGAGGTGCATATGTACACAATCGCGTCTGCCTGCGGCATCTGTTATAACAGTTCCACGCTTTTGTTTCTTAAGGAAGGTGTACAAATCTGTGTTGTATCCTTCTTTATTGCTGTACCAATCTGGGCTGCGGAGTTCAAGAAATAAATCTACATCGTGCGGAATATCGATTATGAACTGCTCGATAGTATCTAATTGTTTCAGGCTCATATTAGGATGCGGCATCAGGAATATGGGGCCGAGGTTGTTACCAAATTCTGAGATTACAGATAAGTATTGATCTACGTCATACTCAGTATCCTTTAGACGCTTATAATGTGTAATGGATTGCGTAAACTTCGGGCAGAATAGAAAGTCCTTTGTAACAATGCTTTTCCATTTGCGTACTTGCTCGGCAGGATGCAGATTGTAGAAAAATCCATTGAACTCAATAGCATTGAATTGCTCGGCATATACTTTAAAAAAATCTTTTTCCTTAGTGCCTTTTGGGTACAGCTTTCCAACCCAGTCTTTACGCCCCCACTTTGCACACCCTATGTAAAATTTAGTATTACCTTTACCAGCTGCAAGTATATCCATCGTCACTTTGGGATCGGGCGGCAATCTAAAATCAATTTTATTTAGTTCATTCTCAGGTAATCTGCCAAAATCCATAGCATTACTTTACCCTAAAATTACTACTAAAGATGCTCAAAAATTGCTTTTTTACATAGACTATATTGGTCACGGGATGCCCTAAAAGAAAAATGCCCCGTATAAATTACAGGGCATTCCACAAATATCATTTATTCTCTACTTTCCTTTTATTGCAGCAATGCCAGGTAGTTCTTTTCCTTCAAAGTATTCCAGCATGGCACCACCACCTGTCGATACATAGCTTACTTTGTCTGCAAGGCCAAATTTGTTAATGGCAGCAACGCTATCTCCACCGCCTACTAAAGAAAATGCACCATTTTTAGTGGCTGCAACAACAGCGTCAGCTATAGCCTTTGTACCATGTTGAAATTTCTCCATCTCAAATACCCCCATTGGGCCATTCCACAAAATGGTTTTAGAATCCTTGATCACTTTAGTAAATTCAGCTATAGCCATTACTCCAATATCAAGTCCCATCCAACCATCTGGTATCTGCTCATTATTTGCAGATGATGTATTTGCATCGGCAGCAAATTTATCTGCTATAATACTGTCAGATGGCAGGTGTATGCAAACGCCTTTCTCATCTGCCTTTTTCATCAGTGCAAGCGCAACATCCAGCTTATCATCTTCACAAAGAGAATTGCCTATATGTCCACCTTCAGCCTTATAGAAAGTGTACGCCATACCTCCACCAATTATGATGTCGGTTGCTTTGTCCAGCAAGTTTTCAATGATCGTTATTTTATCAGACACCTTAGCACCACCAATTATTGCGGTAAAGGGCTTTTTGCTATTGTGCAAAACTTCTTCGGCAGCAATTACTTCACTTTCCATTAGTGCGCCAAACATTCTTTTCTCTGGTGCAAAAAACTGTGCTATAATAGCTGTAGAGGCATGCGCGCGATGGGCTGTACCAAATGCATCGTTTACATATATATCACCCAGTTTAGCCAGCTTTTCAGCAAAATCTTTATCACCTTTTTCTTCCTCTTTGTAAAAACGCAGGTTTTCCAGCAACAATACTTCGCCTGCCTTTAAATTTTTCGCCTTTTCAACAGCGTCAGTTCCAATGCAATCATCGGCAAAAAGCACTTGTGTACCCAACATATCAGATAAATGGGCAAGAATTGGCTTTAACGAAAAATCAGCAAGTGTAAGGTTCGGCTTTTTTTCAATGTCCTTTAGTGGACGTCCCCAATGGCTCATCAATATTACGCTGCCGCCATCACTTAGTATTTTCTTTATGGTAGGTATGGCTGCACGTATGCGGTTATCATCTGTTATCTTACCCTCTTTAATAGGTACATTAAAATCTACCCGTACCAGTGCTTTCTCACCACTAAAATTATGACTGCTGAATATGCTCATAGAAATTTTGTTTTCGTAATGGATTAAATACAATTGTCATCAAGCTTTAATCGGCATTATGACGGCTGTAAAAATAAAAAAAGACCCGGTTACGCGGGTCTTTTTTTATTAAAGTCTTATTATTTGCTGATCAGGCCGGCAAAGTATTTCATTGTTCTTACCAACTGGCTCACATAGCTCATCTCGTTGTCGTACCAGCTAACGGTTTTCACCATTTGGTTATCACCAACTGTTTGCACTTTAGTTTGTGTAGCATCAAACAGTGAACCATAAGTGATACCTACTATATCGCTGCTCACTATTTCATCTACATTATATCCAAAGCTTTCATTTGCAGCGGCTTTCATCGCAGCGTTTATTTCTTCAACAGTAGTCTTTTTAGCAAGTATAGTAGTCAGTTCAGTTAAAGAACCGGTTACCACAGGTACACGCTGTGCACCGCCGTCTAGTTTGCCTTTCAGTTCTGGCAATACAAGACCTATTGCTTTTGCTGCACCTGTAGAGTTAGGTACAATGTTTTCAGCGGCAGCACGTGCACGACGCAGATCACCTTTAGGATGTGGTGCATCCAAAGTATTCTGGTCGTTAGTATAGGCATGTACTGTAGTCATAAAGCCTACCTGTATTCCGAAACTATCATTCAACACCTTAGCCATTGGCGCCAGGCAGTTTGTAGTACAAGAAGCGCAACTAATGATGGTTTCGCTGCCATCAAGTATGTTATGGTTTACATTAAATACTACTGTTTTTAGCTCACCGGTTGCGGGAGCAGAAATAACTACGCGTTTAGCGCCGGCTTTAATGTGTGCCTGAGCTTTATCAGCATCTGCAAAGAAGCCCGTACATTCCAGAACAACATCTACGTCATGCTGTCCCCATGGTATTTGCGCGGGGTCTTTCTGAGCGTATATTTTTATCTCGTTGCCGTTTACAATAATAGAATCGTTTGTATTCGTAACTGGTACATTAAAACGACCCTGGGCTGTATCATACTTCAGCAAATGTGCCAAAACATTGGGTTGGGTAAGATCGTTAATGGCTACAACTTCTATACCCTCCATGTTGTAGATCTGGCGGAAAGCCAGGCGGCCTATTCGGCCAAAACCGTTAATGGCAATTTTTACTTTACTCATTGTGAGATTTGATTTTAAACCATTTTAAAAAGTGCCCAAAGTTACGCGTACTGCCTCTAATATCCAAAGTTGATGTAAAGGGCCTAAAATAGATGATAGAACGTTAACAATAGAAGCAGAATCTCAACCATCCTAACCTATAAAAATAAGCAATGACTCGATTTTAAACTCTCCGAAAGCCTTTCCTGTAAAATTTATAATAAAAAATTATTATTTTTTTATTATTTTCTTTTCACTGCTTCTGCTATAAATATTTTTAGATCAAAAAAAGCAAGAAATCACTTGTCTGCATACGATTGCATAACTCCATATAAACCTATTGCGTGCTTTTTAAAAACAGAGCGAACGTTGTTTCTTAAAATAATATTTAAACACAAAAAGAAAACGAAAGTATCTATTTTATAGAGTTAATTTAATAGAAGTATTTCGGTTGGAGGGACTTGGGAATATGCGGTGGCAATACTATAAAAGACAATAGGGAATGCTTTCGCATCCCCTATTAAGTAGACTTAACTGGACCGTTATCGAACCTTTTTGTAGAAGATTTGAAGAAAATCGCTATTCTCTTGTACCATAGCCATTATCCATACTCTTGAGTAAGAAAAAAGGATGCCTTTTGAGCCCCATCATATTCTTGATGGATCACCACCTTATAACTGCTCTACAAAAGTAAAATTACCTGAAGGGTAAGAATAAAACGTTCCCGCAGCCCCGTTGAGGCTCACTGTTATCAGCTTACCATTGTCATAAAAAACTTTTATAGGGTTGCCTTGCGTAGGATATGTTTTGTCCAGCACATAGCTGCCCATATTGTATGTCTGCACTGAGAGTGCGTTGGTGGCCGCGTAGATAGTGCTTCCCACACCATCTATAGCAAAGTTCGTAAAATACAAGTTACCGTACGGCAAGGTAATGGCTGTGTGTAGGTTACTGTCTACTATAACACCATTACTACCGCATATCACTTTGCTGCCATCGGGGTATACTACAGCGGGATTCGATAGCTGGTAATTTCCACTTATGGCGCTTATTTTCTGCACAATATAATTTCCCTGAGCATCGAAACGGAACCTTAGTACCTCAGAAGAATTGTCAACGCAGAAAAACTCGGTATTGGTTCCAGGTATCAGTATCAGGGGAGCTGTAGAATAATAGACGCCAGTATTGGGCGTTAAAGTTGTGCGGGTGGTGCGGTCATACACTACCACTGTATTATTATAGTTGGTAAGAGTTGCAGAGATAAAGAGCTTATTGTTATTACAGGTAACGCTGTAGGCATTGCTGCCTATACTCACTTGGTCTATCTGGGTTAGCGTTGCGGCATCGTATATGAATACCCAGCCATCGTTACGCGGTACGTAAAGTTCAAGTTTGCCATTGTATAGGGCCATATCGCAGGTCCCTATAGTTGAGTTAGTGTTTAAGGTCCGCACAAATTTCTTTGATGCCAGATCGTACACTGAGATAATGCCTGTAAGGCTGTAAATGTAAAGCTGCTTATTGTTCCTGTCATACAGCGCATCCCTTGCTGCCATAGCCGCAAAGTCTATATCTGTGCGCACATAGGTCTGTTTATTACTTTGGATATTTGCTCCCTGGTAGTTCGCAGACAGTACGTTCGCCATTATATAATATTGCACATATGGGTTCACAGGCAGAGTGTCTGTATAAGTTGTGACGCTCTTGTCAACAGTGATATATTTTACCGAACCAATGTTGCTTAGGTTACCGGTATCTGTGACCCTTGCGACTATGTAGCTTTGCAGAGAGTCGTTACTAAGTCTCGACCATTCCAGCTTCACCAGGTTGCCCGTTACTGTAACAGGCTGCAGCACTATCGCGTTGGGGCTTACATCGTTGTTTGTGTTTTTCTTGCACGCCGTCGCAAATAATAATAGGGCACACAATCCGGCTAGAAGCGGTCTTCCTCTCATGTTTAAATAAATTTATAGTGTTTTTAAAAACGCATAGCTATGAAAGAGAACACTTATAAAGTCAGCAAAAAAGATAATATTCCTGCTACGGAGTCGATCACCTATACTTATAGTGGCTTCACGAAGCTCTTCCTATTAACAGTCTAAAGCTGCTCTACAAACGTAAAATTGCCGGTGGGGTAATTAACCTGAGATCCCGCATCCCCGTTAACACTCACTGTTATCAATTTGCCGTTGTCATAGAACACTTTTACGGGGTTGCCCACTGTAGCATATTTCTTGCCCGCTTGGTAGTTGCTCATATTATACGCCTGTATCGATGGCGCTGTCGTAGCCGCGTATATGATGCCTCCTGCGTCATCAATGGCAAAGCCGAAATAGTTGAGGGTACCACGTGGCAAAGAAACAACTGTGGTCATAGTGCTGTCAATGATCTGGCCATTGCCAAGTAGCACGTGGCTGGCATCTGCATAAACAGCCAGGGGGGTGGATACCCCGGAAGACGCTGTTGAAATATTTCTGTATCCGGAAATAAATTTTCCTTGGGCATCATATCTCAGGTGCATCAGGTAGCCAGACTCGTGAACAGCATATAGCTCAGTATTTGTACCGGGCACAAGCGCCATACGTGGGGAATTGTAATAGTACGAGGCCTGCGTAACGGGGGTTAATGTCGCGCGGTCGTAAACAGTGACATTGTAGGTGTAAGAATAGCTGGCTGTAGAAGTTACGAACAGTTTGCCGTTGTTATTGGCTACATAATAGGCTGCGGTACCAACATTTACCTGGTTTATCTGTGTAAGCGTAGCAGCATCATAGATAAATACCCAGCCATCGTTGCGCGGCACATAAAGCTCCAACTTGCCATTATACATGGCAAGGTCGCAGGCACCGATGGTCGCATTGCTGTTCAATGTCCTTACAAACTTTGCTGATGCCAGATCATAGACCGAAATCATGCCCGCCGAACTGTAAACGTAAAGTTGCTTGTTATTCCTGTCATACAAAGCATCCGTTGCCGCCATGGCAGCGAAGTCAATATCTGTCCTCATATAGGTTTCCTTGTTGCTCTGTACATTAGCCGATTGGTAATTTGTTGAGGTTACATATGCGATCACATAATATTGTACATATGGGTTCAGCACCAGGGTGTCTGTGTACGAAGTGACGGTTTTGTCAATATTGATATATTTTACAGAACCGTAGTTGCCAAGGTTCACAGTATCCAGTATTCTTACTATGGCATAGCTCACCAACGAGCTGTTATCCAATTTCGACCATTCCAGCTTCACCAGGTTTCCCTGTATGGTAAGAGGTTTTAAAGTCATAACTGTCGTGGGGCTTATGTCATTGACCTTGTTCTTCTTACATGCTGTTGTAAAAAATAAAAGAGCACATAGCAGTGCCAAAAGCGGTCTTCCGTTCATCTTCTAAACTATTTATAGTGTCTTAGGACGGGCAAAACTATGAAAAGCCCTTCATATGCAAGCAGCCAGCAAAAAAGATAATAGATAAATTATGAAGATGTCCAAAAGCAAACGAGGATGTCTCAACAGCATGAGATAGCCCCCCTTTATTCGGGCACCACGGCACCTATTATCGCATCCCACATATTAATTAAAGACAATATAACTAATAACAAACATTGATTATTGAAAATAATACACCGCAGCTAAAAGCAACAAGATTAAAAAGCAAAACCCGCGCTCTCGCGCGGGTTTCATTCAGTAGTCCCGACTGGATTCGAACCAGGACAAACAGTACCAAAAACTGTTGTGCTACCGTTACACCACAGGACTAAACCTGTTTTGGAGTTGCAAAGGTAATGAGCTAGAACAAAAAGTCAAAACTTTTCTAAAAAAAGTTTTACCCGCTCTGTGGTTAATTATTACGCCTTTTTTACTCAGTTACTCATTCTTCAATTCTGTAAAATCAGCTTATTCAGGTAGCTTTGCAATGTATCCTTTTCAAATTTTAATTACCCATGTCTAATACGGCGAACTCGCGCCAGTATGTTATCAGTTTCATATTTATAGGTATAGCCTCAGTTATACTTTTACGGTTGTTTTTTTTACAACTGTTTGAGGATAAATACAAGGTTATGGCTAATGACATTGCCATATACAGAAAAGTAGTTTACCCTCCACGCGGTATTGTCTACGATAGAAAGAATAGAGTAATGCTCTATAACCAGGTTGTTTACGACTTGATGGTGACCCCCAACAACGTGCCTAAAGTTTTTGACACAGTACAGTTTTGCAATGCATTGGGTATAGACAAAGATACCTATGGCAAGTTGCTGAACCGTATTAGGGTACGTAACGGTGGTATGCGCCAGGGACCTTATATGGAAGAACTTACTTCTGAACAGACTGCTCGCTTCCAGGAAAACGCTTACATCTTCCCAGGCTACGAGCTTGTGGAACGGAACATAAGAGCATATCCAAGTGCCAGTGCGGGTATAATTCTTGGCTATGTAGGTGAGGTATCTCCAGAAATGCTTAAAACAAGTCGTTATGCCTCATACCAACAGGGCGACTACCTGGGCATGAACGGTCTTGAACGCAGTTACGAAGAAGTGTTGCGCGGACAGCGCGGTGTACACTTCCTTGAGCGTGATAACTTCAACCGTCCACGCGAACCTTTTAAAGGTGGTACATTAGATACCCAGGAAGTCGCAGGTAAAAGTTTACAACTATATACCGATGCAGAATTACAGGCATATGCCGAAAAACTGATGCAGAATAAGATCGGTAGTGTAGTAGCTATAGATCCTAAAACAGGTGGGATATTGGCTATGGTCAGCAGCCCCAGTTACGATCCCAACTTGCTACGGGGCCGAGATAGAGCTAAAAACTTTTCAAACCTGTACAAAAACGCTACTCACCCCTTATTTAATAGGGCCATGCAGGCTACTTACCAGCCGGGCTCCACCATAAAGCCTATGACGGGACTTGTAGCGCTAAGTGTGGGTGCCATTGTCCCTTCTTTCGGGTTGGCCTGTTTTGGTCATTATAACCTTTGCGGCAGGCCTATAGCTTGTGAACATCATGATGCTGGCCACGCAGCTAACTTCAGGTTGGCGTTGGCACACTCCTGCAACTCTTATTTCTGTCACATATTCCGTCTCACTTGCGATAACCCTAAAGCTGGTGGTGTAAAAAAAGGGCTGCAAATGTGGCATGACTACTTCTCTTCTTTCGGATACGGACATGCCACTGGCGTGGATCTGCCTTTTGAAGGCAAAGGCCTGCTTCCCGATTCCAGCTACTACAACAATAGATATCATAACGTATGGAACTCATGCACAGTAGTATTTGTAGGTATGGGACAAGGTGAGTTGGCGCTCACTCCTTTGCAGATGGTTAATGGTATGTGTATCATTGCCAATAAAGGCTATTACTATACTCCCCACTTCGTAAAATCTATCGGCAACAACGAGAAAGATACATTGCTGAAACCATACTTAAAAAAGCATATTGTTACCAGCGTTTCTGATACTACTTTCTCTGTTATACAACAAGCCATGCAGGATGTGGTAGAAAGTGGTACTGCCATTGGTGCTAAAATAGATGGCATCACCATTTGCGCAAAAACAGGTACAGCAGAAAACAAAGCCATTGTAGGCGGGGTAGCTATAAAAATGGCCAACCACTCCATGTTCGTTGCGTTTGCACCACGCGAGAATCCTAAGATAGCTATTGCGGTAGCTATTGAAAATGCCGGCTTCGGCGCTACATGGGCTGCTCCTATAGCCAGTTTGCTCATAGAAAAGTATTTGCGTGACAGTGTCTCTGTAAAACGCAAGGTTATGGAAGACAAAATGATAAATGCGCACCTGATCAATAAATATGTCTATTCCATAGACTCCGTTCAGCGCATGCACTTCCAGGAAGCATACAAAGCAAAAATGGAAAAGAAAATGCTGGAAGCAAGTAGCAAGCATTATACTGATTCTGTAATGTTGAGCAGATGGATCAGAAATCAATTAGGAAATAAATAATACAGGAAAGGCAAAAATATGGGGGCTTTACGAAAATCATTATTTAACAGGTTAGATGGCATTACAATTCTACTTTACATGACGCTTGTCACTATAGGATTGTTTACTATTTTTTCTGTAGAGCACCGCAGTACAGACCCTACCATTTTCATTATGAGCAAAACCTATATGAAACAGGTCATGTTCTTCGGCATTGCGCTATTCATAGGTCTTATCATCATACTTACCGAAAGCAAGTTTTTCTCCTCATTTGCCTTTCTTTTTTATACAATGGGGCTGTTTATTCTGTTCATCACCATTTTTGCCGGGGTCGATGTTAAGGGGTCACGCTCTTGGCTTGGTGTAGGAAGTTTCCGTTTTCAACCGGGTGAGGTTTGCAAAATATTTACAGCCTTAGCTCTGGCTAAATTTTTATCCCTACCAGAAACAAATTTTAAAACACTTAAGCATAGGTTGGTAGGTGTTGCAATAGTACTTGTGCCCGCCGCTATGATCATATTGCAGAAAGAGACAGGCCTGGCACTGGTATATTTCTGCTTTTTCCTGGTTATGTACCGCGAGGGGTTGCCCAATTCTGTACTTATTGTCGGCTTTTCAACTGTTGCACTTGTACTGGCCACTTTACTTGTCGATCGTAAAGTATTGTTTATCGTCCTTACTGCTGTGGCCCTCATCATTGGCTTTTTGCTGCGCAATAACTTAAGGAGAAATGTTGTCGGCATCATACTGCTTGTAGGTATATGGGGCACCAGCATGTTGTTCAGCCAGGTAGCAGTGCCTTTCATATTCAAGCATGTGCTCGAAAAGCACCAGATCGACCGCATATTTTCAACAATTGGTATGGACGTTCCCGACGCATACAACAAAGCTGCTAAAGGAAACGAAGATGAAGATGATGGTGGTAAAAAGGTAAATAGCTCTGACTATAACGTAAAGCAATCCAAAATAGCTATAGGTTCAGGTGGTTTCTGGGGCAAGGGGTTTCTAAATGGCACTTCTACAAAAAACGAGTTTGTACCAGAGCAAAATACCGACTTCATCTTTTGTGCTATAGGCGAGCAGTTTGGCTTTCTGGGAAGTCTTGTACTTATTGGCTTATATGTTACGCTGATGATGCGGATTATTTTTATTGCTGAGCGGCAGCGATCTTCATTTACCCGTATCTATGCCTATTGTGTGGCTTCTATTTTGTTCTTTCACTTTGCGGTAAATATATCCATGACTATCGGCTTAGCACCGGTAATAGGCATTACCCTGCCCTTCCTCAGCTATGGTGGATCATCATTGTTATCTTTCAGTGTCCTTATTTTCATTTTGATCCGTCTGGATGCCGATCGACAGGTATTGATACGCTAACTTTACAGATTATGGCTCAGATTTTCCCTTTATCAGAAGGCTCTTTTACTGTCGGGCACGACAAGCGCTTCGTCCCTTTCAACCTTGATGAGGATATTCTTACCGATCGCACAACAGGTTCTCTTTTAGTTGAAGTGCAGCCTTTTCTTGTAGTTACAGCCAAAGATGTCATCATTTTCGACTCTGGCCTTGGCTTTCATAACGCAGAAGGCGTGCCGCAAATACATGAAAATATTCGCCAGTATGGCTATGAGCCTGCTCAGGTAACTAAAGTGTTAATGTCGCATCTCCACAAAGACCATGCAGGTGGTTTGGTCTATATGTCTGACAACGGTGTTGTAAATACTACATTTCCAAACGCAGATTATTATATTTATAGAGCGGAAGCTGACTATGCCCTGCAACATAACGGCTCATCATATGTTGCATCAGATTTCGAACCTTTATTGGCCACAACACAAGTAAAATGGTTGGATGGAGAACAGGGAGATATTGATGGATATATACATTTCACACACTCAGGTGGTCACTGCCCCCAACACATCGTATTCCTTATAAATGATGGTGGAGATAAAGTGTTTTACGGCGGTGATGAGGCACCCCAGCTAAAACAAATGATAATGAAGTACATCGCCAAGTACGACAACGATGGCAAAAAAGCAATGGAACTACGTGCCCAATATCTGGAAGAGGGTAAACGCGAAGGCTGGCAGTTTTTATTCTACCACGATATAAAAACACCTGTAAACCGTTTTTAAAGATAACCGTGCAATCTATCGGCCGTCATGAACCTTCCACATAACACCGTCATTACCATTGTGCTTGTCTTTCAGGCGTTGCATTAGCATAATATTAAAGTCATGTTCGGCTTTAAAAAGATTGGCAAGTTGCTGGGGAGTTAATACGTTAAGGAACTGGTCTCTGTATTTTCTTTTCAGATCAACAGAGGCCGCCTGGAAGTCCAGATTATCATCAAAGAACTGGCGCGATACGTGATCATCATTTTTATCCACCCCTTTATATTTCTCAAAGTAACTCTTTCTAAGTGCTTTGAGTTCTTTCTCATAACTGCTGTAAACTGGCCAAAACACCTGCGATTGTTGCGAAGTTAAGTTCAGCCTGTCTGTTATATAGGCTACTTTGATAGAATGTATATGTTCCAACGTGGCATGTTTATCATCCCTATCCTGGGCATACATCGTGCTATTTGCAAAAAATATTAAAGAAGTGACAAGGGAAACTAACCATTTTATTTTCGCGCTATTCATATTAATTTATATTATATTCAGTCTTCAAACCTGTTTCATCCAGATATTGCTCTATATCACTTTTATCCAATTTACCTATTGCATTTACTACTGTAACATCCGTACTAGCAACTGGTATTGACGCTTCAGCATCTACATCATTCAGATTTTGATGCACATATTCCTGCACAGATTTTACAGGTACTGACGCCAATTGTTTTTCAGGGCTTAGGTGTTTATGCATTTCATATTTATACCCGCCTATGCCAACGGCCACCAGGAATATAGCTGCTATAGCTTGTCGCATCCATCTGCGTGGCACAAAAGTTATAGTTCTGCTTGCTCCCACTGGCTTATTTACTTGTGTCAATATAGCTTTAGATACACTTTCAAAATATCCTTGCGGCACGGTAAATGGCATCTCTTTGGAACCTTTAAACTCAATACTTTCCATTTTAGCAGTTTCAAGTATCTGCTGCGGAAAAGCTTCAAAAAATCCATTAGGCACAGCAAAAGGCATCTTGTTGCTACCGGCTACCAATTCATCACTAACCGTATAAACAGATATCTCTTTTATGTTCGACTCAAAGTAACCCGAAGGCACTTCATAGGGCATTGCACGCGACATATCAGCCAGCGGACTACCCCACTCCTTTAATTCCCCCAGTATGTCATTCTCCTTTTTCATCACTTGTTTGACTATTATAAACCTTCTTAAGTTTAACTGTTGATCATATAAGCCTCTACCTTTTTAACAGCATGGTGGTAACTGGCCTTTAGTGCGCCTACAGATGTATCTAATACTGAAGACATTTCCTCGTATGGCATCTCATCGTAGTATCGCAGATTAAATACCACTCTTTGTTTCTCTGGCAATGCCTGTATAGCTTGCTGTAGTTTCCATTCTATTTTATTAGCATCAAAACCTTTCTGCTCCACCAGCTTCTCTGCAAACACATTATCTTCTATAGATACTGTACTTCTTTTCTTTTTACTGGCTATCCAGGTCAGCGTTTCATTTGTGGCTATCCGGTACAGCCATGTATACAGGTTAGACTCTTCCCTAAATTCACCCAGATTACGCCAAACCTTTATAAATACGTTCTGCAATACATCATTTGTATCCTCGTGCTCCACTACCATCCTTCGTATATGCCAATAGATGCGCTCCTGGTATTTTTGTACCAATTGCGTAAACGCGCGTTCACGCGTGCGCTCTTCTTTAAAAAGGGTTACTAGCGCGTGGTCGTCTATTAAATCTGCCGTGTTGGCCATTTAGATACAAATTATAGATACAAACTATATTATAGACAAAAATAAGCAGCTTAGGTTTAATGGAGTAGTAGTAAACAGAGCCTTTTATATAATAACTCATGTAGGTCTATTAGCAAATACACTATTGTAGATGTAATTTTGCATTCAGTATGATCCCATTTACTCAATTACGCATCGTATTCTTTGGTACTCCCGATTTTGCTGTAGCATCTTTAAAGGCTTTGGTAGATGCCGGCGCCAATGTGGTGGCCGTTGTAACCGCGCCCGATAAACCTGCCGGTCGGGGTATGCAATTACAGGCATCAGCTGTTAAACAATATGCTGTAGCTCATAACCTGCTTGTTCTACAACCAGAAAAATTAAAAGCGTCTGATTTTATAGATCAGTTAACAGAATTAAAAGCAGATGTACAGGTAGTAGTTGCATTCCGTATGCTGCCCGAACAGGTATGGAATATGCCGCTGATGGGAACTATAAATGTGCATGCATCATTGTTGCCGCAATACCGTGGTGCTGCCCCCATCAACTGGGCTATTATCAATGGCGAAACCGAAACTGGTGTAACTACTTTCAAACTGCAGCATGCCATAGATACCGGCGATATACTCATGCAGCATACAATACCCATTTTGCCAGATGATAATGTAGGATCATTATACGAGAAATTAATGAATGCTGGTGCCGATTTGCTCATCAGTACCATTCAGGGCATGGCCGAAGGTTCCATAAATGAACTTCCGCAAACACCAGCCGCAAATGAAAAGCACGCACCCAAAATATTTAAAGAGCATCTGGAAATTAAATGGGACCGACCTGTGCAGGAAATAAATAATCTTATTCGTGGCCTCTCACCCTACCCCGCTGCATTCACCCACCTCAACGGCAAGCTGATAAAAATATATAAGAGCCACTACGTGGTTGAGTTTAATGAAGAGGTCTATGGCGAATACGAGACTGATAACAAGACATATCTGCGCTTTTCCTGCATAGATGGATGGCTATACGTTGACGAGTTGCAACAGGAAGGCAAGAAAAAGATGGATATAACCGCCTTCTTGTTGGGTTTCAGAGCACAGTAGCATTATTATAGAAATTGGTTATTATTCTTAGAATTTTGATTGTTACCCTCTCAAATTTTACTCGTCACCAATTATTACATCCAAAATATGCGTTACTGCCAACGCATATCCGTTCAATCCTAACCCGCTAATAGAGCCCACACATTTAGCAGCTATAAAAGAAGTTTTCCTAAAATCCTCACGCGCCAATACATTGCTGATATGCACTTCTATCACCGGCACATTTATGGCGGCTATAGCATCTGCAAGTGCTATACTTGTATGGGTATAGGCGCCGGCATTCAGTACTATGGCTTGTTGCTTATGCATACAGTCATGTAAAAAGTTGATCAGCTCACCTTCTATATTACTCTGGTAGTATGTTATTTCTACCTCCGGAAAACCTGCCTGCAATATTACAAGGTAGTCCTCAAAAGATTGGTTACCATATATGTCGGGTTCACGCTTTCCCAGCAGGTTCAGGTTGGGCCCGTTAACTATTGCGATCTTTGGCATGCTGTTCTTTAATTTAAAGCAAGATAAGCAAATACCTATACCTTAAATTTGTAAGGATATAATTTTTCAAAACAGCCTCGCCTTATACAACTGGCGATAATAAGAATGACCGGACACGACCCAAAAGACATTATACATTGGCATCAAACTGGGAACCATACATAAAAGGATTTAAGGTTTATCTGCAGCTAGAGCGGTCTATGGCCGATAATACTATAGAAGCTTACCTGCACGATGTTTATATGCTACAGCGCCATATGCACAATGAGTATGCTGACGTAAGCATTGAGAATATTACTATGGTCCACCTGCAATCTTTCCTCGCTACTATTAATGAGTTGGAGTTGTCTGCAGCTACTCAATCGCGCATACTCAGCGGTATTAAATCTTTTTTCAGATACTTGCTGCTTGAAGAGATCATCAAGAAAGACCCTTCTGAACTAATAGAAGCCCCAAAACAAAGACGTTCACTGCCGGCAGTACTTAGTATTGCCGATATAGATAAACTCTTCGATGCTATAGACCACAGTACTCCAGAAGGTCAGCGTAACCGCGCTCTCCTGGAAACAATGTATAGTTGTGGTCTACGGGTAAGTGAGGCTGTAAACTTACACATGTCTGCCATGTACCTGGATATTGGCTTTATAAAAGTGATTGGGAAGGGAAATAAAGAACGTTTGGTACCTATAGGTAGTACCGCAGTTACACAGATCAAACTCTACCGCGATCATGTCAGAACACAATTACCCAAAATTAAAACCGGACACGAAGATATCTTATTCCTAAACCGACGTGGGGCTACCCTTTCGCGGGTAATGATCTTTATGATATTAAAAGAGCTGGCTGAAAAAAGTGGTATTACTACTAATGTGCATCCACATACTTTAAGGCATTCTTTTGCTACTCACCTCGTAGAAGCAGGGGCTGACCTTCGCGCCGTACAGGAGATGCTTGGACATAAAAGCATCACTACTACCGAAATCTATACACACCTCGATCGCACCTACTTGCGTCAAACACTAGAGAAATTTCATCCGCGTTTTCAATAAGCCACTCCACAAGATTATTATATTCATACAAATATATTCAGGAGTGCTAATAATCACATCTATGCGTGCGTTTATGGCACTAAATCCACTATCCCTCATTGTGTTTGGCAGGTAAACGTAAATATTATTTAGCAACCAATTTTGCTGCACTAAACTTACTAACCTCATTGTGCTTTGCCGGGAGCGTACGAAGGTAAGCATATATAGCTGCAAGGTCACTGCGGGTCATCAGGCCGTATCTTGTCCATGGCATTATGGTATTGAATGCATTTTTATCGATGGTCTGCGGCTTGTAATTAGAATCAGTATAGGACTTGAACCTGTTTATAAATGCGTCTTCTGACCAGTTACCGATGCCGGTTTCGAGATCCGGAGTGATATTAGCAGAACGTACCACATTACCACCAGGTAATATAAACTCGCGGCCACCCATAAATGCCAGCTCAGGTATGATCTGACCATGATTATCCTTCGTATGGCATTCTATACAAGCACATGCATTAACAAGGTAAGCACCATACAGTTCGTGTATTGAAGTATCAGGACGCCTCCCGGGGACAGCTTTTTGAGGGATAGTATTAATAATGATATTCATAGGAAAATCAGATACTGACTCAGGAACTAGATTATCTATGGGATCCAGGGATCTAACGTAGGCAATGATACTGATGATATCGGACGTATCCATTTTGCCATAGTGGCTATAAGGCATCACAGGAAACATAGCCCGCCCTTCTTTTGTTACCCCTGTAGTGATTAAGCGAAATAACTCACCATCGGTGTAACGGCTGATACCTTTAGGGGTTATATTCCGGGAATAATAAACTCCAGGGAAACCAAATTGCTGATCGAATCGCTCGCCGCCTTTACCCAATGTACCATCGACCAGGGGGGCGGCAAATTTTGTCCAGTCACGAGTAGAATGACAATCCATACACGCTGCAACAGCATTGGCCAGGTAGGCACCCTGCGCCACCCGATCGGGCGATCTGGGCACATTAAGTACAGGTGGCTCGCCTACTTTGGGCAGTGCTACTTTTACATAAGTAATAAGGCCACCAATAACAATAACAACAAAGAGCATAAGTAGTCCTATACCCTTAAAAATCGATTTTCTCAATTTCCCTTTTGACATATAGATCCTTTATACATGAAAAATAGTAAAAAAGAAATTATACTTCAAAGAAAAATGACGAAAATTTATTAAGCCTTAGCAATGCTCTGTTTCAACTTATTATTATGATATAACCCGTACACAGCAAGCGCTACTAGTATTAAAATAGCCGCTCCAGTGCAAAACGCGCTCCAGCCACCTAGTTTCCAAAGAAACAATCCCAGGAAGGAGCCACTTGCAGCACCGAGGAAGGTTACCGTCATGAATACGGTATTGAGCCGGTTGCGCGCTTCAGGAATAAGTGCGAATATGCGAGTCTGGTTGGATACGTGAACCGCCTGCAAGCCAAAATCGAGCAAGATGATGGCAACAATAAACAGAGTAATAGAAGTACGGAACAAATAAAAAATAACCAAGCTGAGTAAGATCAATATAAGGCCAGTGAGAATGGCGAACCGTGGGTCTTTCTTGTCGCCGATTCGCCCGGCTAAAGGAGCAGCAAGTGCACCAGCCGCACCAGCAAGACCAAACAAACCGATTTGACCGCCACTGTAATTGAATGGCGCACCACCCAGGTATAGCACCATGGTTGTCCAGAAAGCACCAAAAACACCATACGACAAGGCATTTAGCATACAGGCTTCCTGTAGGGCAGGCTGTGGCAGCAATTTCACAAGTGACTTGTATATAGAGCCATAATTCCCTTTATAGTCAGGCTTACTTTGCGGGAAGCGCGCTGTTATAACCAACAGCAAAACAGTACAAATACCTGCAGCCATCCAATACACACTGCGCCAACCAAAATGATCGCCTACCAACCCACTTACCGTACGTGATAACAGAATACCAAGAAGCAGTCCACTCATTATAGAACCCAATACTTTCCCTCTGCGCTCAGGCGCGGCAAGATGGGCAGCCATAGGTAATATCAACTGCGGTACTATGGTAGTAAACCCCAAACAGAACGACGCCAATTGGAGTATAAAGAATATTGGTGCCAGCGCTGCAATTATTAATGAGATTATAGTGAGAGTAGTAATAACAAGTATCTGTTTCTTTCGCTCAAGCAGATCGCCTAGCGGGACAATGAACAACAAGCCTGCAGCATAACCCAATTGGGTTATATAATTGAGGCTACCTGCGGAACTGCGACTAATACCCAAATCTTTAGCTATGAGCAATATTAGTGGTTGGCAATAATACAGATTAGCTACGATAAGCCCTGTACACATAGCCATAATGGCTATGTCGGTTTTCTTTAACACCATGGACAAAAGTAAAACAATGAGTAATGAGCGGTTATAATCAATGCATATGGCTGGATAGGTTATTTACTCACCAACTTGCTGTGCCTGATACCGTATAAGAAATAGATAACCATCCCTATTGCCAACCATACCAGGAAACGCTCCCAGTTAGATGTACCGGATTCACACAGCAGATAAGTGCAACACAGAAACCCAAGTACAGGTATGAGTGAAAAGTTTTTGATGAACGCCAGTATGGTGGTAACAAAAAACACCGTACCAAACAAAAGGAATGGTATCTTTTCGCGGATAACTGTGTAGGTATAACCACCTTTTGCATCAGCAAAATTGAAGTAACCTTGCAATCCGCCAGGGTAATAAACAATAAATAGGGTCACAGCACCAATAAATAAAAACGGCATTATCCATTTGCTGTTTACATATGGGGTTTTGAATTTACTCTCCATTTTGTTTTTACTGCTTTGGAGTTTAAGTATTCCGCCACAGACCAGAACAAAAGCGAACAAGGTGCCAACACTGCACAGGTCCACCACCACGTCCAGGTTAAGGAATAAAGCCGGTATGCCTACCACAAAGCCTGTAAGAATAGTAGAAAAAGAAGGTGTTTTATACTTAGGATGTATCTTAGAGAAAACGGGGGGCAGCAAACCATCTCGACTCATGCTCATCCATATACGGGGTTGTCCCAGCTGAAATACAAGCAGCACGCTTGCTGTTGCTATAACTGCACTCACGGCTACAATGCCCGCTACCCATTTAAGATGCACTACCTGGAATACATAAGCTAAAGGATCGCCTACACCCAACTGCTTGTAGCTGACCATGCCTGTAAGCACCAGTGCTACTAAAACATAAATAACCGTACAGGCTATTAAAGAATAGAACATGCCCTTGGGCAGATCGCGCTGGGGATCACGACACTCTTCAGCAGTCGTAGATATGGCATCGAAACCTATGTAGGCAAAAAAGACCGCAGCCGTACCACTTAGTACTCCTTTAATACCGTTAGGAAGAAACGGGTGCCAGTTGGCAGGCCGTACATAAAACGCCCCTGCTATTATGACTATAAAAATAATGACCAGTTTCAAAACCACCATTGCATTGGTGGCCTTACGCGATTCCTGTATACCTATATATATGATCCAGGTAATGATAAAAGTAATAAGGAAAGCAGGCAGATTACAGATGAACTTGAAACCACCCAAAGTGGGTGCATTCAGCCAGGCCAATTTAGCTTCATTAGTAAGCATAGCTTTGGCTGTCCAGTAATCTGTAGCCAAGTATTCGGGCGTATGAATGCCCAGCCCATCGAGTAAAGTAACGAAATAATTGCTCCAGGATATGGCCACGGCAATGTTACCGATGGCATATTCGAAAAGGAGATCCCAACCTATTATCCAGGCTATTATTTCGCCAAAGGCAACGTAAGAATAAGTGTAAGCACTGCCAGAAACGGGGATCATGCTGGCAAACTCTGCATAACAAACAGCAGACAGGCCACAGGCCAGTGAAACAAAAAGAAACAGCAATACAACTCCAGGACCACCCTTCAGGCTAGCCTCGCCGATTGTTGAAAATATACCGGCACCTACTATTGCAGCTATACCCATAAAGGTAAGGTCGCGCACCGTGAGCACTTTGTTCATACCGCCGTGCTTTTCTGTTTCCAGCAAGCCGTCGGCTACTTCCTTACGTACGATCTCCGGTGTTTTTTTACGAAAAATATCCTGCTTCATGTATAGATGCTCTGACCAAGGTAGTAAATAATATTATGCCAAATAGATTACATGATCTTCCTTTTCAACCAAGCGCGCAGCTGTTCACGTTTAAGCGAAGCAGCATCTGGTTCTGCCAACGGGCCGGAATATGGCTGACCACGGCGTATATAATACTTATTAAAGGTGGATTGATTAATACCCCACTTCATCAGGAATTGTTTACGGCCGTTATTTTTCTTTATACGCAAAGTTGATTTTGCCTGGAAATGATACACACGGCTTTTCCCAATGCCTTTAAAAATACGACAACCTGCATACCACATCTTCATAGAAAAATCATCATCACTGCTTACGCCAGGGCTAAGCTCTATACTGTACCCCCCGGTGATGAGCCAATACTTGCGATGTACTATGGTTGGTGGCCATGTAGAGCCGGTCCAATCTGCTTTTTGTAAGGTGTTATATTCTTTAAGTAATGCAGCTTCATCAAATGTTTCAATACTATCACCGTAATTTTTATGGATAACGCATGGATTGTTATGGTTGGCAGGTTCTATCATGGTACTTGAAAACATGAAACAATCTGTACCAGCGGCAACTATTTCGTCTGTAATATGTTTATCCCATTGCGGGCAAGCATACATATCATCATTCATGTAAACAATGTAGTCGTGCTTGGCCAGACCACCTGCTTCATTTACAGCTTTACATATACCTGCATTTTCGGGCGTGTATGTGTAGTCAATACCCTCGTCTTTCGCCCACTGCAAAGTGCCGTCGCTACCATCATTGACATGCAAAATCACCTGGTGAATGTATGCGGAGTTTTTACGTATACTCTCGACACATAGCTTTAAGAAAGCAATATTGTTCCAGGTAGGTATAATGATGGAAAAATTCAAGACGTATAGATTTCAGGTTATCAAAATGTGCGGTTAAAACTACATTAAATCGTACATCTAGCAGTATTATTCTTGTTTGTTTTTCGTCCTTACATTTGCTCTTTATAAAATAAATAGATCATGAACGCGCAAGTAGCAGAATTTAATGAATATCGCCAACAGATGAATGAAGTGATACTGGGTAAGCAGAATAAGGTGATTAATCGCCTGTTTAACCTGGACACTAACACTTATGCTGACGGCGCACTACCTGTAAAGACAAAAGAAATGCTGGGTCTTGTTGCCAGCATGGTGCTGCGTTGCGATGATTGCATAAAATACCATCTGGGCAAATGCAAAGACGAAGGCATCACTACAGATGAAATGTATGAGGTATTTGCAGTAGCTAACATAGTAGGTGGTACCATAGTAATACCGCATACCCGTCGAGCTGCAGAATATTGGGAGGCATTGCAGGAAGGCTAAACCACCTGGTGTTTCTGTATAGCGTAAGCTTCTATTACTTCCTTATATAGCTTTTCGTACATAGGGATGATAGTCTTCTTATCAAACTTTTTCGCACGCTTCAATGCAGCTGCCTTAAATGTCTGGAGACGGTCGTCATCGCTTAATATATGAATCGCATTCTGGGACATATCTTCTACATCGCCCACATCGCTGAGGAAACCGGTTTCACCGGCTATGTTTACTTCAGGTAAACCACCTGAATTTGTTGATATAACAGGAACACCACATGCCATGGCTTCAAGCGCCGATAAACCAAAGCTTTCACTTTGCGATGGTAACAAGAACAAGTCTGTGATGTTGAAAATCTCATTTATGTTTTCCTGCTTACCCAAGAAGCGCGTATCATGATCAAGGTGCAAACTGCGGCAAAGATCTTCGGCAACCTGGCGGTCAGGACCATCACCTATCATAAGTAGTTTGGAAGGTATTACATCGCGTACATTTTTAAAAATACGTACTACATCTTCTACCCTCTTTACTTTACGGAAGTTAGATACATGCGCAAGGATACGTTCGCCATTGGGCGCAAGCATTTTTTTAAAGTGCTCCTTATCCGTTTGATGAAAGCGTTGTATATCAACAAAATTAGGAATAACATGTATGTCTTTCTCAATTTTGAATGACTTGAATGTTTCTTCGCGCAAGTTATCAGAAACTGCGGTTATGGCATCCGATTCATTTATAGAGAAAGTAACTACCGGAGCATAAGTCTGATCCCGGCCCACGAGCGTAATATCAGTACCGTGCAGCGTTGTTATAAAAGGTATATCAAGACCGTCCTTCTTTAATATTTGTCGGGCGAAGTAAGCAGCAGATGCATGGGGTATGGCATAGTGAACATGCAACAGATCAAGCTGGTTATTGGTGATCACATTTACCATCTTACTGGCAAGCGCTGTCTCATATGGGGGAAAATCGAATAACGGATATGGTGGAACTGCAACTTCGTGATAATAAATATTGGGATGGAAGTTGAGCCTTACAGGCTGCTCATAGGTAATGAAATGAACCTCGTAACCTTTTTCGGAAAGCGCCATACCTAATTCCGTAGCTAATACACCACTTCCACCAAACGTAGGATAACAAACAATACCTATTTTCATATTACTATATTCCTGCTTTTGGAGTAGGATCCGTTATTTTAAGCAAATATCATGCAAACGTGTTAATTCAACTTTATCTGCTTATTACTTTTACCAATAGTTAAAGGTATTTGTTTTTCTAAACGAGCCGCTACTTACAGGCAATAAGCTAACAGGCCTCTGCTCCTGTTATTTCTTCTTGTTGAAAAACAACATGTAACGAGCCGTTTCATAGTAGTCTTCAGTAAGGCGCTTGAGCCTTGCATGTATGCTATCAGTAGCGTGATTGGCAGGTATGGGGTCGTTGTTGCGGATGCTCATAAATACTTCTTTACTGGTAGCCAGCTGACGGGTAAAGTAGTAATCGCCTTGTACTACACCTATCTGCCTTACATCGTGATCTATAACAAATGATACGTTTCCTGTTGTATCAGGCAAGTGCAGCAGATCGCGGCCTATTGTGGTATTTCGGTAAGCTTTTCTGGTGATGCCTGCTATTGTTGGCAATACATCTACCTGAGAACAGTTCATGGTGTGGCGCACAGCCGGTAACCTACCCGGAGCATAAAACAAAAGAGGTACGTGAAAGCAAGTAAGGCCATTGTCGGTCCATGCGCGAGGGAACATACCCGCAGCATCGCCACGAATGCCATGATCGCCAACAAATACAAAAACGGTATTTTTAAAATAGCCTTCTTTTTTTGCAGCTTCTATAAATTTCTGGAAACAAAAATCGGTGTAACGGAACGCATTAAGTTCATCATTATGCTGAAACCCGAATTTATGTAACGAGTCATCAGGATAACGTACATTTTTAAATTCACCACGGTCTTCCTTAGGTATTGTGTATGGACGATGATTATCAGAAGTCTGTATAACTGCAAAGAAGGGTTTGGATTGTTGTTTTAAAACCTTGTTGGCCTGCAGGAAGAGATTTTTATCGCTAATTCCCCACACATCCACTTTTGGTGCATCATAGTTGGCCTGTTCATACATATGCAGTCCCTGTATATTATTATCTAAAAGCGCACGGATATTAGCCCAACTGGTGCTGCCTCCTATAAAATAATATTTCTCATATCCTTTTAGATCATTAATAATACTGTGCTGATCCACAATGGCAGGATTTCGACTGGCTGTTTTGTCCAACTGCACATCCGGGATACCGGTAATTGTTGCCCAAACACCGCGTGCTGTACCGAAATGCGGGGTAAAACAATGATCGAAAAAAGTACCATCCTGGCACATACTGTTGAAAAAGGGAGTGGTATTAAGGGGATTGCCCCACATACTGCTCTTGTATCCACTAAAGCTTTCGCATATAACCAGTACCACGTTTGGGGGAGTTGACGTACTGTCTATTGCTGGAATGATGCGCTCAAAGCTCAAAGTAGTACTATCCGGATGTGTTACACCAAGATAGTTTGCCATTTCACTATATGCTGCGGCCACTTTATTGCGGTCGCAGGTTTCGTGTCTGAATTTCAGAGAGCTGAAAAAACTTTGTACAGGATTGAGCGCCAGCTGTGACAGATGATCGTCGCCAAGCGAAAATGCATCGCTCCATCTTAATGGATATTGTCCAAGGTGTCCATATACGCCGCCACCAAACAAAAGGAATATAACTATACCCCATGCCCAACTGCTGCTCTTCGTTACTTTATCTGCAGACTGGTTAGCTATCGCTCTATGCATCCTGCTTACGATGAACATAATAAGAACAACCAGCACTATTAATGCAAACGCCAGCCTGAATACAGGGTAAGTTTGCATGACCATGCCGAATGACACTTGTGCATCTTGCAGGAAATTGAGGGCACTGGCATTGAGCCTTTGATTAAGGTAATCATAATGCTCGAAATCGAGCATGTAAAACAGCACAAGTAATGAAGTAAAAATAGAAAGTAAGGTGAACCAGAAACGCTTACCAAGTTTGATCGAAAATGGATTTAAAGGCCTGATGGTACCCAATAACAGTATTACCACCGCCATTATACCCACTTCGCGAAGGTCGTAACGTGCACCGAGCCAAAAAGCAGGGATAGATTGTGTAAATGACTGACCTGTAGTTTTAAAAAAGAAAAATAGCGCTAACCTGGCAAGGGTCATTAAAACCAGAAACAATAAAGAAACAGATATTATCCAGCGTATATATCGTGGGGCAGTACGGAACATGTGGGTTATTTGCTAAAAAACAGTTGGCAAAATTAACTTAAAGATTCCTTAACATTCACTTAATACACTTGGAAAATAATATTTAATATACATAACAGCATAAATTAAACCTATGAAGGGGTGACATAGGAAATAAATACCATGTAATTACCAGAGATAAAACCAAAATATTGGGGTATTGGATTTTATGACCAAACCCGTACAGCCAAATATGCGAACAAATAATTAAGTGTACTCAGAAAAGGTAACTTCCATAACATATATCTAACTTAGTCTGTTACTTTATCTGTAGCAACCATTGCTTGCTGCTCTATCATATCCATGTTTGGGAAAATCATGTGAAAAGTAGTACCTCTACCTTCTTCCGATTCAGCATATATTTCGCCGTGATGATTAGTAAGAATACGTCTGCATAAGGCCAGGCCAATACCAGTACCTTTATAAACCTGGTTTCCATGAAGCCTCTTGAAGATTACAAATATCTGCTCGGCATACTCCTGGCTGAAACCAATTCCATTATCTTTAAAGACGATCTTCAGGTAAGGCAATGTTTTATCCAATGTAGGAAAGCGGCTCACCTCAACAGGATCGAGCGGCCCAGATGAGATCAAAATGCAGAGCTGTACTTTCTCTTTTTTGA
The DNA here is from genome assembly GCA_031292525.1 of Flavipsychrobacter sp. Lineage (GTDB taxonomy): Bacteria > Bacteroidota > Bacteroidia > Chitinophagales > Chitinophagaceae > JABDEZ01. The sequence continues at coordinate 225,165 of JARLGY010000045.1, forward strand.
ATTTTATTGAATTGCTGATGAGGTTATGAAACAATTGTTTCATTTGCAAGGGGACTGCTTCTATAACAGGTAAATTATCAAAAGTGATTTTTGTATCGTTTTCTGCAAGGTCAAAATCCTGCATCACATCCTTTACCACATCGTTAATATCGGTAGGCTTATGTTTATCTATTGCGCTGCTCACCGATGAAAAATTGAGCAGATCTTCAATAAGCTGGGTCATGCGCAGGCTGCTATTGCGTATCTTATCCACATAGTCCATACATGCATTGGGAAGATCCGCACGGTGTTTATTTTGCAGTATATCAGAAAAAGTTTGAATTTTCCTAAGTGGCTCCTGTAGGTCGTGACTAGCTACATAAGCGTACTGCTCCAATTCTTTATTAGACCACTTCAAATTGTTGTTAGCAAACAATAGGTCCTCAGTCCTTTCTTTTACCTTTTGTTCCAGCTCTTGGGCAAACATTTTTTGCTCGGTATTATCAATTCCAGTCCCAATGAAGCCGGTAAATTTATTATCATAGTAAGTTGGCTTACAGGTAAGCCTCAGCCACCGGTACACACCATCATATCTCTTTACACGATAAACAATACTGAACGGTATCCTTTTTTCAAAAGATTCATTGTATTGTTTTATATAGCGATCCTTATCTTCCTCATGTATATTATCCAGCCACCCATTGCCCATTTCTTCCTGCATCGAGCGACCACTAAACTCAAGCCAGGTATTGTTGAAAAAAGTACGTTGTTTATCTGCCGCTGCTACCCATATCATAACAGGGGCATTGTTTGCCATGTTGTGGAACCATTCGTCCTTTTCATTAATTATTTTCATCGCCTTTACATGTTCCGTATTATCCAGTATAGCAATAAATATAAGTTCTGTACGCTGTACCCGTTGGGTAAGCAGGCGGGCATTAACCAGCATATTCTTATTTCCTATACCCGGGAACTCATGGTTTACTTCAAATCCATTAAAGTATCCTTTTTTCGGAATGATCTCAAGCAATAATTCCCTTAATTTCGGTATATTCCATTGCCCGTTTCCGAGGTCGAAGAGATAGAAACCTTCAGTATTTTCTGCATCGGTTTTAAATATTTTGTAAAACGATTCATTAGCCGATTTTACAATGAGGTTTTTATCCACAACTATCATAGCCTCGGCAATAGTAGCTATGATACCGTCTGTGTATTCTTGCACTTCGGTCAGTTGTTCATTGCGGGCTTGCAGTTGCTCATTTATGGTATTCAACTCTTCATTTGAAGATTCCATTTCCTCCGCCGAAGTCTGCAACTCCTCGTTGATGGTGTGCATTTCTTCGTTGCTGGAAATGATCTCTTCATTGGCATTCTGTAGGTCTTCATTAACAGCTTCACGCTCTTCTATTATCGAAGTCATATCAGCCCTCAAAGCAATTATTTCCTGTTCTAACTGTAGTTGTATTATTTTTTTGCCTGCAAGAGAACTACTGTCAGACTTTATTTGCGGCGGATGTTCATAAAAGAGTACCAACAAACAGCGGGTATCGGGTATCATATTAAGAGGTACCACTTCTATGCTCACTGGGTAAGTAATATTTTTCACCTTCACCTCAAGCCCATCTTTCCTTATAGGAAGGCCGGTTTTTACGCACTTGTGTATAGCTGTGCGTATGTCTATACGCAACCCAGGCTTCGCCATTTTCAACAGGTTAAGCGATGCACTGCCTGGTGCAGCCTCTAAGAAAGTATTAGTTGCCCCACGAAATTGCAATATCTCACATTCTTGATCTATAACCACACTTGGGGTTACATATTTCGTAGCCAGCAGGTTATCTACTACTTGTCCCAATTCTATCGGTTTAATAGAAGATATATTGTCCTTAGCATTATCAATGCTAGTTTCCATTTCGCGAGAAGGATAACTCTGTAAAGATTGGCGAATAGAAATATCACGCCTGTATATGTTTACTTTAAATTCTTTATCTATCTGCTTAAAAAATTTACCACTGCTACCAATGCTTTCAGATTTGCCTAGCATTAGGTATCCGCTGCTTTTTAATGCGTAATGAAACGTGTCTATAACCTTGCGTTGGCTATCTGCATCCAGGTATATGAACAGGTTACAGCAGCTAACTAGGTCTATACGGGAGAAGGGAGGATCTTGTAAAATGTCGTGCGTAGCAAATACACAAATATCTCTCAGCATCTTATTAATGCGATAGTTACCATCGACCTTTTCAAAAAAAGCCTGCAAACGATCAGGCGATATTTCAGCTACTTCACTTTTAGAATAAATTCCCGATCTGGCTTTAATGATCGATTTTTGACTCAAATCCGTTGCAAATATCTGCACAGATGTTTTTGCAATACCGGTACCCATTACCTCACACAATATCATTGCAATGCTATACACCTCTTGCCCTGTGGCGCAGGCAGGCACCCATATGCGGAGTATCTCATCGGGAAGTTTATTTTGGATAACATGTGGAATGAGGTTGTTGCGCAAATACTTAAACGTATCCTTATCTCTAAAAAATTTGGTAACGTTTATCAGTATATCGTTATATAACAACAATAATTCTTTTTTATTGTCATGGATATGTTTGCCAAACTCTTTTATAGTTTTAATATTCAGCAGCAACATCCTGCGTTTTATACGGCGGGTTATACTAGCTATTTTATAGTGTGTAAAATCAACTTTTGTTACATTTTTCAGTTGATCAAAAATCGCTTTTAACTCTTGCTTGTCATTCTGTGTTGTTTGCGTTGTTGATATATCCGACGCAGCAGAACTGGTAAGGTATTCTCCCAGCTTTATCAGTTCAAGTGCAATATTTACTGGTGATAATACAAGATCCACCACACCTTCGGCAATAGCAGATTTGGGCATGCTTTGAAACTTTGCAGATTCATCTTGTACAATGGTAAGGCCATCTGCTTCCCTAATGGCTTTTAATCCAAGTGTGCCATCATTAGCGCCACCTGAAAGTACCACCCCAATAGCATTTTCGCCTTTTATTTCTGCCAGCGAGATGAAAAATTTATCAATAGGCATGTGAGCCGGCTTGGTCTGCCGCGGTTCTAGCTTGAAATGACCATCAGTCAGTTCCATATCCATGTCGGCGGGAATGATATAAAAATGATCACATTCCATCAACATTTTGTTTTCAACCTGGGTAACAGTCATTTGGGTTTTTCGGGATAGAATAGCTGGCAGCATACTCTCGTGGGTAGGATTTAAATGCTGTATAAGCACGTAAGCCATTCCAGTAGTAGGTGTAAGATTATTTAATAGTTCAATTACAGCTTCAAGCCCACCGGCGCTGCACCCTATAGCTACGACAGGAAATGATTTTACAGACGTCAATACATTTACCATGCCTTCTATATGAACTATGATTGGATACTGTAAAAGTAGGCCTTTAGTTGACCAATGAAGGCTATATTGAGATTAAAGGTGAAAAAGAAAAAAAAGTCACAAGTAATTTATACTTAACTTTATAAAAATCATCAATAAATACATGACCAAAAAGTATAACATACTTGTTATCGATGATGATTTTGATGACAGGCAAATATTGATGGAAGCCTTGGCTGAAATTGACACCAATATTGAATGCCATACCGCCAATGACGGCGTGGATGCGCTGGCTTTGTTGTCTGATAATAGCCTATCCCTTCCTCAGGTCATTTTCCTGGACCTGAATATGCCCCGCTTGGATGGCAAACAATTTCTTGTAGAGCGGAGCAAAATAGCAAGGCTTATTTCTATCCCCGTTGTAATGTACTCAACTACCAAACGGAATGAAGATATAGAAGAAACTAAAAAACTTGGGGCTTTCGATTTTATAAGCAAACCCTCTCAGTACAGGCTCATCTGCAAAGAAGTAAGCGGAGCTTTAACTAAAATAAGACAACTAGAGATCGTTTAACTTTTTTAGCAACGGAATGCAGATGAATTATTCAAATTGGTTGGGGGCTATACACGTTTTCCAATAGTCAATAATTATCTTAATTGTATTTTCCAGTTCAGCATAACTATGGGGCTTTGTAAAGAAACCCTGTACCGATAATGAATAGGCATCGTAAACCGTTTTTTTAGTTGCAGATGTTGTGAAGAATAAATATGGGATGCATTTTACGCTTAGCTTCTCATTAGTTTGTATCAACGTTCTTAACTCAAGCCCATTTATTTTGGGCATGTTAATATCTGAGAGGATCAGGAAAGGATGTACATCATTTTGCTGCAAATACTGAAGTGCATGATTACCATCTTTAAAAAACACGATCTCATTTTTGTGATCCAATTTCTCTAAGATTTCACCTATCATTTCCTGATCATCCACATCATCTTCTATAACTATAATAGGTCCGTCTTTGTTCATTTTATATTAAGTTTTCTCCGGCAAATGTGCCGGATTTTATAATCATTAAACTATCAATATGCAAACTATCAGCCACCTAACCCATTAAAAAGGCTAAACGCAATAATAAGAATTACAATGGTACTGATGATCACATATAAGTAATCTTTTTCCCTCATAAACGATAAAATTGAAAACAGGATACGTGCTATAGGTGTTGCTATTAGTAGCAGTACCCCCAGCTGCATGATGCTGGAAGTGTCAAATACTTTTACACCTTGTAGCACACCTTGTAGCGACTTGTACCGTTCCGGCTCACCGTTAAATATAGCGTACGACGGCTGTGCATCGCCACCATGTAATACCAGGTACATTATACCACCGGCCGAGGCTACTATAGCCGCTAGGATAACCCCATAACGCAGCAGGTTACCCATTACCTGTTCCATGTCTTTATCCTGCCCCGCTCTTACTGATTTTTGATCCATTGGTTGCAGTTTTAATGTCCTTTAAGTCCTTTATATATCATTTCAATAGCTATTATGCTGATCAAAATACTAAACACCACCCTTAACTTCTTCGTATCTGAACCGATAAGTATCCTGGAGCCAAAAATAGATCCCGCCAATACACCCACAACCACAGGAAATGTAAGAACAGGATCAATATAGCCTCTATGCAGGTAAGCTGCTGTACCCGCTGCTGCAGTTACCCCTATCATAAAATTGCTTGTGGTAGTAGATACTTTGAAGGGAATACGCATTACATTATCCATAGCCAATACCTTAAATGCACCAGCACCAATACCTAGCAAGCTGGATAAAGCACCGGCACCGATCATCATAAAAAAGCCTGCTGGTACATGGCGTATCTTATAATCTATCTGCTCACCTTTGTCTGGGTAGCTGCTATTCAGTCGCAGCATGGCTGCCATTTTGCTTTTATCCTCAGTTTCTATGTGCAACGTTTTTTTACGCACCGTCATAACAGCAGAAAAAATAAGCACAAAGCCAAATATCACTGTAATAATATTGGCAGGGGTATATACAATAAGGAACGAGCCCAATACTGCACCAGCAGTGGTAGCTATCTCAAGAAACATACCTAACCTTATGTTAGTGATACCTTCCTTTACATATGCCGCAGCTGCGCCAGATGACGTGCCTATTACTGCTATAAGTGATGTACCTATTGCATAATGTATATCAACCTTGAATACCAATGTAAGCAGGGGTATTAATATAACTGCACCACCAAGACCGGTAAGAGAACCTAGAAAACCGGCCAGAATAGCACCGGCCAGAAGGACTAACGTAAATAACAGAACCGTCATACTATATATAGATTGCGGGCAAAACTATTATTTCTTTCTGCTTTTATTAAAACGTTTTTTCCCACTGGAGCGCTTACTCGTATCTGGCTTATATTCTGGCGCTTCCCCAAATTCTTCAGGTAGTGGCAGTTTTGTAACTTCTGTACCCATTAACTGCTCTATTCGCGCAAATTTGTTTTGGTCCTTTTCCGTGATGAACGTAATTGCCGTACCTGTAGTAGCTGCACGTGCTGTACGGCCTATACGGTGAATATAGTCTTCAGGGTCAGGCGGAACATCATAGTTCACCACAAGGTCTATACCCTCCACATCTATACCTCGGGATAATACATCGGTACCAATGATAACAGGCACACGCTTGTTTTTAAATTCACGCAATATCTCCTCACGCTCATCCTGCAAGAGATCTGAATGGAATGCTTTGACGCCAATGCCCGCCTTGCGAAGGGTAATATCTATATTTTTAACAGCCTCCTTGGTTGAAGCAAACATCAACACACTGCCGTACTTGCCGTCTTTCAATATTTTCTTTATCAGGCCGGTCTTTTGTTTATCGTGTACCATGTATGCCTGTTGCAGTATGCCTGCGGCAGGTTTGCTTATAGCAATACTTATTTGTTCGGGATCTACAAGGATAGTATTGGCCAATGTGCGTATTTTAGGCGGCATGGTGGCAGAGAACAGCAGTGTTTGCCTTTTCTTGGGCAGGTAGCTGATGATGCGTACTATGTCATCATAAAACCCCATATCTAGCATACGGTCAGCCTCATCAAGCACCAGGTGCTGTAGCTTATCAAACTTGAATGCTCCTGAAGTCAGGTGCGATATTAAACGTCCCGGTGTTGCAATTACAATATCAACACCTTTTTTTATGGCTTTCTTTTGTTGCTCCCAGGCTGCACCATCGCCTCCACCATATACAGCTATGCTGGTTACATCAATAAAATAGGCCAGTGCTTCTATCTGCTGGTCTATCTGCTGGGCAAGTTCGCGAGTTGGTGACAATATAAGTGTATTTATATCGTAAGAACCGCTTACTAATATCTTATCTAGGATAGGCAATACGTAGGCTGCTGTTTTGCCGGTACCTGTTTGCGCGCAGGCTATAAGGTCTTTATTATCAAGGATAATGGGGATTGCTTGTTCCTGTATCGGGGTTGGCTTTTTAAACCCCATTGCGTCTAATCCGTCTAACAGGTCGTGATCGAAATCAAAATCATCAAATGTCAATTGCTTTGCTTTTTTTAAACTGTATTTCCTTCTAAATATTGCTAAAGATAAGCATTAATAAATAATGCATAAATCATAAAGATTGTTAACTATATGTTGCATTTCTTGAACTTTGAAAAATAAAAAATACCTTTATCCAAATCGATAAAAACTATTCAGCCATCAGCTACTACATAACACTACCATTTATATACTTACTATCAATACTACCCTTTCCTGTATTGTATTTTTTATCAGATTGCATGTATGCAGTCCTCTATTACGGTTTAGGTTATAGAAAGGATGTAGTCAAGCAGAATTTGAGAAATTCATTCCCGGAAAAAAGTGAGGTGGAGATCAATGTGATCTGTAAAAAATTCTACCATCACCTTTGCGACCTTTTCCTGGAGACCTTTAAAACGCTGACCATAAGTAAAAAAACAATGTTGAAGCACTGCTATTTTAATAAAGAAGCAGAAGCTTTATTTGCCCGTATGGCAGATGAGAAAAAAAGTATAGTACTTGTAATGGGGCACCTGGGCAACTGGGAATGGGCAGGCAATTCGTTTAGTTTGGTGTGTAAACAGCAACTATATGTTATCTATCACCCACTATCCAATAAAGGATTTGACGGGCTCATATACCGTATGCGTACACGTTTTGGCACTAAGCTGATACCTATGAAGGAGACTTTTCGTGAAATGCTTAAAACCCGTGATGAAGTGAGCGCCACGGCCTTTATTGCAGACCAGACACCTTCGCCCCAAAATGCGTACTGGACCACTTTTTTAAATCAGGATACCCCCGTCTTTAAAGGCACAGAGATCATAGCCAAAAAGATAAACTATCCGGTAGTATATGCAACAGTGAAGAAAGTGAAAAGGGGGTATTATGAAATTTTTGCTGAGTTGCTAGAAGAGCATTCCGGCGCCACAAAGGATGGGGAAATTTCAGAAAAACACACTAAAAAACTTGAGCAAGATATAATAATACAGCCGGAAACCTGGTTATGGTCACACAGGAGATGGAAACACAAAAAAATAAATGCAAACTGATCTTATCACAAAAAGCCGTAAAAAAATGCTAACGGGTAAAGAGCTGATACTAGCTACTAAGCCTTATGCAAAGGAAGACCGTAAAAAGAGCTGGATATACACTCTTTCTACGCTCTTCTTGCTAATAACTGCCTTACTGGGAACCTTGTTGATGCCTTACATGCTGATAAAGCTAACCTGTAGCATTTTTGCGGGTTTACTGATGGTACGGATGTTTGTCATCTACCACGATTATTTACATCATGCTATACTTACTAAGTCGCACCTGGCAGAGTTTATCATGACCATATTCGGCATCTATATTCTTGCACCAATAAGTATATGGAAGCGGTCCCACGATTATCATCATAAACACAATTCCAAACTATTTAGCGCTAGCATAGGTTCTTACCCCATACTTACCCGTAAAAAATATTTATCCCTGAACCGGGGCCAGCAACGTGCATACCTTGCCAGCCGCCATCCTATTACCATATTGCTGGGCTATTTCTCTATGTTTCTGGTAGGCATGTCTTTCAGATCTTTTTATTCGTCTCCCCGCAAGCATTTCGATTCGTTCATTGCCCTTTTTATACACGCTACTGCCACAGTGCTCATCTTTTGGTTGCTGGGCTGGCAAGCATGGTTGTTGACTATATTCATTCCTTTCTCTATTGGATGTTGTATTGGCGCGTACCTGTTTTATGCGCAACACAATTTTCCCGGCGTTACATTTAATAATAACGAATGCTGGAACTACGAACAAGCTGCTACAGAATCATCTAGCTTCCTGGTTATGACTCCATTTATGGCCTGGATGACGGCAAATATTGGTTACCATCATATACACCATTTGAATGCAAGAATACCATTTTACCGCCTGAAAGAGGCTATGGACGCTATACCTGAGTTACAAGCTGTAAAGACAACATCCCTTTCAGCAAAGGACATAAGCGCTTGCTTCCGATTAAAATGTTGGGATCCTGAATTGAATAAGATGGTAGGGATGAAAGAGTTAACGTTAATTTAATATTTTTTAAAAAAAATTATTGAAATGTATTAATATTAATCCTACATTTGCGTCATTACAATAATTTTTTAATTTACAACAATGCAAGAAGGTACAGTAAAGTTTTTTAATGAAACAAAAGGTTTTGGATTCATTAAGCCAGACAACGGTCAGGCAGACATCTTTGTTCACGTTTCAGGTCTCATCGATGAGATCCGCGAAAATGACAAAGTGAAATTTGAAGTAGAAAATGGAAAGAAAGGTTTGAATGCTGTTAACGTAAAAGTTATCTAGTCATACCGTGCTTTAAGTGATTAAAAAAGACATGCTTTTTAGCATGTCTTTTTTCATTTAGACCAATACCTATAGCATTCCCTCCCCTATTTTGTTCATAACTTAGTAACATGAGCCGCTCCTATGCAGACCTCCCCTTACATTACGGGCAAGTACCACCTTGGCTGTACCAGCGCATGGGTAAACTTGGCGGCGCTATTACAGAAGCCATAATTACTGAATACGGACGTAGTGCTTTTTTGCAGCGCATCAGCGATCCTTTCTGGTTCCAGGCATTGGGTTGTGTGCTGGGTATGGACTGGCATTCATCGGGCATAACCACATCTGTCATGGGCGCCCTTAAACGCACTGTAAATGAACGCAGCCATGAACTGGGCATATACATATGCGGTGGCAAAGGAAAACATTCCCGCGAAACGCCTAATGAACTGATGACCATAGCCAATATTACCGGGCTCGATGGTAACCAACTGGTACGTAATAGCAGGCTAAGTGCTAAGGTGGATAATACTGCCATACAAGACGGTTTTAATATATACCTGCACTCCTTTATTGTGAGCAGCGATGGCGAATGGGCGGTAGTACAACAGGGCATGAACGATGCAAATGGTATGGCGCGCCGCTATCACTGGCACTCCCCGGCAATAAAATCATTTGTAGATGAGCCTCATGCTTTTATTTATGGCGCCAATCAAGGGCAGATCATAAATGTAACAGACCATAATGCCGACACTACCCGCGCTGGCATACTGCAACTCACCCGCGAAGACCCTCAACGTTTGATGCAGGAAGTACACAAACTCACCATGCCCGGCCACCACGATGTTCGTGCCGAAGATGTGAACCTGAAAAGACTGGGCAGCGTGCTGGCTGTAGCGCATGAAAAAGAAGCCCTGGATATGGAAACTTTGTTACTCCTTGAAGGTGTGGGCCCACGCACCCTGCAATCATTGGTGCTGGTGAGTGAGGTAATACATGGCACCCCGTCACGCTTTACAGATCCCGCCCGTTTCTCCTTTGCACACGGTGGTAAGGATGGTCATCCCTTCCCTGTACCTACCATGGTATATGACGAAGCGATTAGCACTCTGCAAAATGCGGTGCAACGCGCCAAACTGGGGCAAACAGACAAGAATGAGGCTATAAAAAACCTCTCTAAAGCCGCTCAGCAACTGGAACAAAGCTTTATACCCAACAACAACTTTGAGCGCCTTGTAGAACAAGAACGCGACAACTCATGGAAATATGGTGGACGAACCGTAATGGGGCATGCCACGCCGCCAAAGAAAGATAAGGGTGTGCAGTTAAGGTTGTTTTAATAGCGATATACTTCCTGAATAACTCAACAACTCCAATCACACATATGTCAATGGCAACCCAAACACAACCGTTCTCGTTATTATTGACTGTAGTCCATATATCCTCCCTTATACCTCCTCATAGTTAGGTCGGCCCATAATATATGACAATTCAAAGTCTCATTTTAAGGCATAAATATTTTTACAATTAAGTAATTATTAAGAATATGCCATAACCAAAAAGGAAACATCGCAGTAATAATTTGATAATGTAAAAAGCTAACAAAAGAGAGTTCTTTTTAAGTGTTTTGTGCCATCAATCACACAACACTTAACTCCCAGGTAAATCTCTCAAAACATGTTAACAACATTAAATGCAATTACACTTCCGTTCATTGGAGAAGTAAATTTAAGCGGTGGAATTTTACTCATTTTTCTGTTCTGCCTGCTTTGCGTGGTAGCCTTTGAGTTTGTAAACGGCTTTCACGATACTGCAAATGCGGTGGCCACGGTCATTTACACGCGGGCACTAAAACCCCAAATAGCTGTTCCCTGGAGCGGAGCGTTCAACTTCCTCGGAGTTTTTGTAGGTGGCGTCGCCGTAGCCATGGGTATATTAAAGCTTGTGCCCCTGAACGAATTAATGGTTTTACCGGTGCAAGTAGGTGCTTGCATGGTCATCTCTGTATTGTTAGCGTCTATTATCTGGAACCTGGGCACCTGGTATTTAGGAATACCCTGCTCTAGTTCGCATACATTAATAGGTGCTATGATAGGCGGTGGACTGGGATTCACTTATTTTTATGGTGGCGCCGGTGTAAACTGGGGCAAAGCTGGCGAGATTGGCATGTCGCTGATACTATCACCTGTATTTGGATTTGGTGCTGCAGTACTGCTCATGCTGTTCTTAAAGCATGTTGTAAAGTCACACTCATTGTTCCATATACCACAAGGCCCTAACGATAAGCCACCTATATTCATTCGCCTGTTGTTGATAACCACTTGCACATTGGTTAGCTTTTTCCATGGCAGTAATGACGGACAAAAAGGTGTTGGATTACTCATGCTGATACTAATAGCCTTCCTCCCAGCCAAGTTTGCTATAGACCATTCGGTACCTGATGATAAAATAGTGATTGCACTCAATAATACCCAACAAACCTTGCAAAAAACCTTATTGGCCAATCCTGCAAAACAGGCTGATATTAATACATTAAGTGCATTAATCACCACTACAAAAGAAGACTTAATTAATAAAAATTCTACAGATCCAAAACTTACATTCAAAGTAAGAAAGGAGATACAAACCGTAAATAAAACAATAAAAGGTTTTATTACAGACCCCAAGATGACCATCCCTGAAACGGATAAGGCAGAATTCCATACAGCGTCCAGCGAACTGACTAGAGTAACTGACTTTGCACCTATATGGGTTATTGCAACCATTTCTATTTCACTAGGTATTGGCACCATGATAGGCTGGAAACGTATTGTTGTAACCATAGGAGAAAAAATAGGCAATGAACACCTTAACTATGCACAGGGTGCCACATCAGAAATCGTAGCAGCCGCCACCATAGGGCTAAGTACAGGTTTTGGATTGCCAGTGAGCACCACCCACGTACTTTCAAGTGGTATTGCAGGTTCCATGGTCGCCTCTGGAGGCTCAAAGAATCTGAATGCAGGAACTTTAAAAAGCATTGCTATGGCATGGATACTAACATTACCGGTATCTATAGCATTAGCATTAGGCTTGTTTTTCTTATTCCATTTATTTGTTTAATTTTTTCATTAAGTATAGCTTTAAATCATCTCGAATAAAAAGCTAAAGGCTTAAAAAAGCATCAAACAATATTCAAAATAACATTTTTTAAATAAATAAAATGAAACAGATAGTTGTTGCCACCGATTTTTCAAGCTGCGCCAGCAATGCAATGGAATATGCCGTAGATCTGGCAAAGATCCTGAACATAGAGCTTTGCGCAATCCACGCTATCCATCCCACAGAGGGCGTAGATAACAGCATACAAAATGCGATCTTCATTGAAGATTATTATAATAATAAAAGGCGTGCGCTGGCTACCTGGGCTGCTGGTTTTGTGAGCAGGTACCAATATCAAGATGTTAAGGTGACTACCGTTTGTGAGGTTGGTAGTTTGAGTAACGTACTAAAAAAGCACATTGACGAGAACCCGGTAGAATTGCTGGTCATGGGCTCTATGGGTGCTACTGGTATATCAGGTCTTTTTGGTAGCAATGCCAGCATGATGATCTCCAAGACAAGGATCCCTACGCTTGTTATACCTCTTGAAACCAAATTTACAGCTGCCCCTGTAATAACACTGGCTACCGATTTCGCATCAGACCTATCAGCTGAAGATGTAACCGCATTAAATGAACTGATTGTAGCATTTAAATCAGATACGCTTAATATTCTCAACGTACTTGAAACAGCAGAATGGAAAACTAATGAAGCCGGAGAAGCTGCATTGAAAGCCCTCATAAAAAATGCAACACTAGACTTTAAGTACATACAGGAAGACAGTGCCAAAGAAGGTATTATGAACTTTATAGTAGGTAATAATACCGATATACTCTGCGTGGTAAAACATCACCACAACCTGATATACCGCATATTTAACCGCAGTACCATCAACCAGGTGATGAATAAATCGGTGAAAGCCATACTTGTTTTACATACACAAGATTAATTTACATATTCAGCTTTAGAGAACTGGTCGAAGAATTATTCTTCTACCAGTTTTTTGTTTTTATAATGATTTAGGGGGAAAAGTTTAAAAACTTTTCCCCCTAAATATAAAAAATCCCCAAAAACTGATTCTGGGGATTTAGTTCTGTGTACTATGTTTGGCAGTGTGGTGCTTTGTTGCTTCCTTGCCATGTTCTTCTGCGTGTGCATGGTGACCATGAGCCAACTGTGCGTGATGTGCTGCTAGTTCATCATTACCATCCTGGTGGTGTTTGTGTGCTTCCAGGTGATGTTTGGCAGCTTCTGTGTGATGGTGAGCAGCCTGCTCGTGATGTTCGTGTTTCATAACCTGTATTTTTAATGGTGAGTAATAAAGTTATAAATACATCATTATGCTAATGTTATGGATAGATTGTAAAAGGGTTAATTAAAGCTGTAATTATGGGCACAAAAAAACCGTCTCAATTACTTGAGACGGTTCATAAAAGATATTTAGAATACTAAGCCTTTGCTGCTTTAGGGGCTTTATCAGCCTTTGCAGACAGGTGTATTTGTTTCTTTTCCTTGATACGTGCTGATTTACCAGAGCGTTCGCGCAGGTAAAACAATTTAGCACGACGTACACGGCCTACCTTGTTAAGTACAATAGACTCAATGTTTGGAGAGAAGAAAGGGAAGCAACGCTCAACACCTACACCGTCAGATATTTTACGAACGGTAAAAGTTTGAGTGAAACCACTGCCTTGGCGTTTTAAACAATCGCCTTTAAATGACTGGATACGTTCTTTAGCGCCTTCTATAATTTTATAGTTAACAGTGATGTTATCACCGGCCTTGAACTTAGGATATTCTTTGTTAGCAGTTAACTGCTGATGTATAAAAGCTACAGCTTCCATAATTAAAGATTTTTGGGACTGCGAAGGTATGAAAAGAAATTATTTTGTCAAAATAAAATCTTTATTATTTTCTACCATTTATTTTTAATCATGCATCAGGCCTGGCCTGCGCTCCTCAGTCCGTTTTAAACTTTCCTCATAGCGCCATATCTCCACCTTCTTTGGGTCGCCCGATAACAGCACATCTGGTACCACCCAGCCCCTGAAGTCAGCAGGCCGGGTATAAACAGGCGGGGCCAGCAAACCATCTTGGAAGGAGTCTGTAAGTGCTGAGGTTTCATCATTCAATACACCCGGCAACAGGCGGCCTACCGCATCTACAATTACAGCAGCAGCCAGCTCTCCCCCACTCAGCACATAATCACCAATAGAGATTTCCTTGGTTACAAAGTGTTGCCGTATCCGTTCATCTATGCCTTTGTAATGACCGCAAATAATGATCAGATTTCCTTTTAAAGACAGGCCATTAGCCATTTTCTGATCAAACAGGCTGCCGTCAGGGGTTACATATATCACTTCATCATAGGTCCTTTCAGCCTTTAGTTTGTCCAGCAATATGGCCAACGGTTCGGGCATCATTACCATACCTGCACCGCCACCAAACTGGTAATCGTCAACTTGTGCCTGTTTATATGGCGTATAATGGCGCAGATTGTGGGTATGCACATCCAGCAGGCCTTTGTTTTGGGCTCGCTTCATTATAGAATGACTGAAAGGACTGTCCAGCAACTCAGGCACAACCGTTATAATATCTATCCGCATCAGTGAAAATTACTTATCCGTGTATATCTCTATCAACCCTTCGGGCAGGTTCATGTGTATTTTCTTGGTTTTCAGGTTCACCTGCACAATAGTTTGCTTCACTAATGGCAATAAAACCTCGTTGCCATTAATATGCAACACAGCTAGCCATTGCGCACCGGTTTGCACCACATCATCCACTACCCCTATTTCTCCTTTTTCTTTGTCTGCTATCTTAAACCCTATCCATAATAATGGCGAATCCTCAATGTATTGCGCAACAGCATCTTCTTGCACATATACATGCTTGCTGATGAGTTTCCGGGCTTCTTCCACCACATTCACTTCGTCCAATTGCACTACATACTCTTCGTTATTATTAGGCTTGCACGCCGTAACAAAAAAGGGTATGTAGCTATCCTTATTCATCTCCAGGAATAATGGATCATCTTTTTTCAGCCATTTAGAGTTGCCTGCAACATGGGTCATCACAAGCGCACCTTGCAAACCATTTGTAGCTACGATCTTACCTATACGTATCATAAAGAGCGCAAAGGTACAAAAAGCAAAAGCCTGTCGTTGCTGTAATTTTTTCTGCGACAGCTTAATGTTTTACTGAATTATTCTTAAAAAATGATTCCCGCACATCCTTTAATGCGGACTGACCGGAATCGATAACAAGTATTTTAGTCACACAAACGAGATTATATGATTCTTACGCTCACTCTTTTATAGACTTTACCGCTGTACTGTGAATTTCATAGTGTTACTACCTATAGACGTACTCACCTTCAATATATACAAGCCGACACTTACCCTGTCCAAGGCTATCTTCTTATTCAATAAGTTGTTCTGCATATCAGCTTCTTCCTTATATACCACCTGGCCCAACATATTCATTACCTCAATTATAGCTGTTTTACTATCGATAACTGAACCATAGATAGTGAAGCTGCCATCATTAGGATTAGGATAAAGTTGCAGATCATCGGTTCCTGATGTAAGAGTGCCTACCCCAAGCGTTGCATAAATGCATGCTTTTACGGTTGCTGGGCTTGCACACTGTGCATTACTATGTACAGTCACGCACAGGGTATCGCCATGATGTAAGGTAACGTTGTTATAAACAGAATCTGTAGCGCCTGAAATATTAGTCCCGTTTTTTGACCATTGAAAGGTAGGTGCAGTGCCTTTGTTGGTAACGCTTGCCTTAAAATTAGTACTTACGCCCAGGGTTGCAGCTGCAGGAGTAAATGTTACAGATGGCGTAACATTCGGGTTTACAGTTACTACAGTAGTAGCAGTGGAAGAGCAACCGGCAGCAGTAGCTTTTACCGTGTATGTTCCTGCATTTGCCGCCTGGGCATTGCTTATTATGGGATTTTGTGTTGTTGAGGTGTAGCTGGCAGGGCCTGTCCAGAGGTATGTAACACCAGAAACGGTAGTAGCCGTAAGGTCAAGCATAGCCCCCGCACATACCGGACTGTTGCTGCCTGCAACAGGCGCTGCTGGCGACGGATTGACCACAACGGTAACAGTAGCCCCATTGGATATACAACCGCCCACATTTGCTTTTACAGTGTATGTTCCTGCATTGGCTGAGGCAGCACTTGTTATTGTTGGATTTTGAACAGACGCCGTATAACTATTGGGGCCAGTCCAGCTATAAGTTGCGCCTGATATTGTTGACGCGGTAAGGTTCAGCGCTGCTCCTGCACATACAGGGCTATTGCTGCCTGCAGTAGGTGTAGCCGGCGGTGTACCAATAGTAACACCTACGGTGGCTGATGCTGATACACAACCTGCAAGCGTTGCCTTTACAGTATATGTACCCGCGTTAGCAGTTGTTACATTTGCAATTATAGGATTCTGAGTAGATGAGGTATAACTACTTGGCCCGGACCAATTATAGGTAGCGCCGGTTGTTGAACTGGCGGTAAGCGTTAATGCGCTGCCCGAGCAAACAGGGCTATTGCTGCCAATGGTAGGTGTGGCCGGTATGGGATTGACAGTAATAGTAACACTGCCAGGGTTAGAAACGCAGCTGACTGTAGATGCTATCACCGAATAAGTACCGGAAGCGGCCGTTGTTGCATTAGAAATGATAGGATTTTGGCTCAGCGATGAGTAACCATTAGGACCAGACCAGTTATATATAACCCCTGCAATAGTACTTGCTGTAAGATTGATGGTGCCACCTGCGCAAATGGGGCTGTTTCCGCCAGCCACGGGTGTAGCTACCGTAGCAGACAGCGACATATGAATAGCTGGAGCAGGTATGGAATCAGTCTTCCAACAGCCAACAGTAGTTGCATATGCCTTTACCCATACACTATCACCGTTTTGTAGTGAGCTGGAAGTATAGGTTGGGGTATTGGTGCTGACAAGTGTATTATTCACGTACCAGTTATATCCGGCAGCTGTTCCCAGGTTGGTAGATGATGCGGTGAATACATACGTTCCACCTAGGCAACCCGGGTTGGTACCTGTAGTAAGCGCTATTGATGTACTGCTCGGATTAGTAAGATAAACTGAGTAATCTTCGGTTTGCCCGTATTGCACATTCGTACACGATGCCGGTGCCGCAGAGCCATAGAAATCCGACATCACCCGCATACGTATTGGTACACATGTAGTGGCCGTAGTAGGTATCGTAACGCTCGCAGTTGCAGTACCACCTGCTGCAGTATTGCTGGTTGTTAATACCTGTTCGCTCGATTGGAAAATGCCGTCATTATTATAGTCAATCCATACAGTGGTATTTTGAGCATACGCAGAACCAACTCCCACAGACAAAGTATAAGTTTGCCCCGTAACGAGGTTAGCCCTTTGGAAACAACTTTCATCCCTGTAAGAAACATTACCGTCGCTATTATAACCACCGGAATTTGCTTGTAGGTCATTCAATACCACCTTTGTAACGCCGATGTCATATTGATTGGTAGGATTGACAATACCGGGTGTGCAGGAAGCACTCGCTACACTGGTACCATTAGGATATGTTGTACCTAGAGAACTCAATAAACCTGGCCTCAGGTTCAGCAGTTTGTATAGCATACGTGTATCTTGCCCTGCTGTAAACCTGTTTTGGCAACTGGAGTAGTCCATAAAATTGTGCTGTACATTATTATACCCCACTGCCGAACATGGATTGGTGCCTGACGGGCAATTGAAATTGGACTGTTCTTCTGGCTCTGTATCGCACACTTGGTCGTTATCTACATTACAATTGCCTGTTGATGGCGGACAAGTGGTGGATGTACCACCTTGAAACGTATGGTAAAGACCAAGCACGTGTGCTAATTCATGCGGCAAGGTTATTGCGCCCGAGTGGGCCTGTGTAGCCAGCATAATAACACCATCTAGGTATCTGGGCGCAGGAGGTATATATGCAAAACCGGCAATAAACGTCCCCGAGGTGCCATCGTTGCCATCTATCTTATTTACTATCCAAACGTTTACATAATCAGTAGGTGACCATAAACTGAGCGATTTGACTGCAGAATCTGTAGGACCATTAGTACCGGCATCTTTTACTCCGTAGGCAGTGTACCCCGCAAGGCCGCTGGCATTATACCTTATTATGCCTGTACTGCTATCACATAAAGGGTTACGCTTTGCCAATACAAAGCGAATGGGTATATGTACACCACCATTATTTGTATCCGGATAAGCGCTCCAGGTAGCCGCATAGGTTTGATTAACATAGCTGACCAAACTGTCTATTACCGAATCGGCAGGATTGTAAGTTGTACCAATAGCACCGCCCGTATTCATAACATGCACTACCAATGGTATTTCATATTCGGGTCCTGAAGGAGTATTAACGATAAGAGAAGCGCTAAGGCGTTGCATATACTGATTCCAATATTGCGTGTTCTGTTGCTCTTGTTGCGCAAATTCTGGATGGGCTTGCCACATTTTCTGCTGGGCTATGTCCGATCCACACTGTTGGGCTGCAACTTTGTATGTAAATAGACAACAGAATAAGAATATTGATAGTGTTAACCTATTTATTAAGACATTATACTTCATAAAAACATTGAATTTGCGAACAATTGCAATTTATAGAATTTTGTTCATGGAATGTTAAAGTTGAGGTATATAGCTGTTTAGGACACGGGAATACATATTCATTTTCTACTTGCAGCCAATAATAATTGTTAGAAATCCTTTATTTTTATGAGATAATAAACCAGCTAGTTGTTAGTAGCATTTTTGTGTCATTCATATTTCTTCATTACCGTATTTTATTGTTTTCTATCATAAAAAATAATTACCTTTGCACCCAATTTCAAAGTCTAAACTTAATTAATAACAAATAACAATGGCAGACTTACGCTTACAGCGCAACTTTGGTATTGCAGCGCACATTGATGCCGGTAAGACCACTACTACTGAACGTATTCTTTATTACACAGGTGTTAACCACAAGATAGGTGAAGTGCACGAAGGTGCAGCAACCATGGACTGGATGGCTCAGGAACAAGAACGTGGTATCACCATCACATCTGCTGCTACTACCTGTTTCTGGAACTTCCCTACTGTACAGGGTGCTCCGTTACCAGAATCTAAGAAATACAAATTCAACATCATCGATACTCCCGGTCACGTGGATTTTACTATCGAAGTAGAACGTTCTATGCGTGTACTCGATGGCCTTGTAGCCCTATTTTCTGCTGTTGATGGTGTAGAACCACAGTCTGAAACCGTTTGGCGCCAGGCCAATCGTTATCGCGTACCACGTATCGGTTTCGTAAACAAAATGGATCGTGTTGGTGCTGACTTCCTTATGGTTGTTACACAGGTTCGCGAAATGCTGGGTGCTAAATCTGTACCATTGCAATTACCAATTGGCGCTGAAGATAATTTCAAAGGTGTTGTCGATCTGATTACAATGCAGGCTATCATCTGGGATGATGCTACACAAGGTGCTACTTACAAAGAAGTTCCTATTCCTGAAGACATGAAGGAAGATGTGGACTACTGGCGTGCACAGCTTGTAGAAGCTGTTGCCGAGTATGATGATACTTTGATGGAGAAATTCTTCGAAGATCCAAACAGTATCTCTGTTGACGAAATACATGAAGCAGTACGTAAAGCAACTATCGATCTGAGTATCATACCTATGCTTTGCGGTTCTGCATACAAAAATAAAGGTGTACAGGTTGCTCTGGATGCTGTTATCCGTTACCTGCCTAGCCCACTTGATGTGGAGTCTATAAAAGGTATCAATCCTGACACCGGCGAAGAAATTAGCCGTCGCCCGGATGCAAAAGAACCTTTTGCTGCACTTGCGTTCAAGATCATGACCGATCCTTTCGTTGGTCGTCTCGCGTTCTTCCGGTGCTATTCTGGTCATCTGGATGCAGGTAGTTATGTACTAAACGTACGTTCTGGTAAGAACGAGCGTATCAGCCGTATCATGCAGATGCACGCCAACAAGCAGAATCCTATCGATTTCATCGAAGCTGGTGATATCGGCGCTGCTGTAGGTTTTAAAGAAATCAAGACCGGTGATACATTGTGCGATGAAAAACACCCTATCGTCCTGGAAAACATGTTCATTCCAGAACCGGTAATATCTATCGCAGTTGAGCCTCGTACACAGGCCGATGCTGATAAGATGGGTATGGCTATTGCCAAGCTGGTAGAAGAAGATCCTACGCTGCGTGTAAACACAGACGAAGATACCGGCCAGACCATCCTGCGTGGTATGGGTGAGTTGCACCTTGAGATCATCGTTGACCGTATGCGTCGCGAGTTCAAGGTTGAGATCAACCAGGGTGCACCAATGGTTGCTTACAAAGAGGCGTTCACTATGAAGATCGAACACCGCGAAATTTACAAGAAACAGACCGGTGGTCGTGGTAAGTTCGCTGATGTTCAGTTCGAAATAGGCCCTGCTGACGAAGAGTTCCTGAAAGAAGGAAAGGGTACTTTCCAGTTCATCAACGAAATCTTTGGTGGTTCTATACCTCGTGAATTCATACCTGCTATACAGAAGGGTTTTGAATCAAGTATGGGTACCGGTCCATTGGCTGGTTTCCCTATAGAAAGCATGAGGGTTCGTATATTTGACGGTTCTTTCCACCAAGTGGATAGTGACTCAATGTCATTCGAACTTTGCGCTAAGTCTGGCTTCCGTGAAGCTGGTCGTAAAGCAAAACCAGTATTGCTCGAGCCGATCATGAAAATTGAAGTGATCACTCCAGACCAGTACATGGGTGATGTAACAGGTGACCTTAACCGCCGCCGCGCTATGCTGGAAGGTATGGATAGCAAGCACAACCTGCAGGTGATCAAAGCAAAAGTACCGTTGAGCGAAATGTTCGGTTACGTTACACAGTTGCGTTCACTGTCTTCAGGCCGTGCAACATCTACCATGGAGTTCAGCCACTACGCGCCTACTCCACGTAACATTGAAGAAGAAGTAGTAAGCAAGACAAAAGGTAAAGTACACGCTTAGTCTTTAATCTCAATAAGTGAATAGAACGCCTCCAGTTTCGGGGGCGTTTTTTTGTATTATGCAATAAAATCCAACGTCCATTTTTTCATTTCAATAGCCATCACGCCTCTATTTTTCATTTAGGTCGTTATATAATTAATATAGTCCCAACCTTAAATAGTATATATATACAAATCATCCATAAGGGCATGATTTTATTACAGTTATGTACACACACCTTATTGTAACCCTTAAAGTTGAAGTTTGAGCAGATAACGCCCCAGCTTCAAATAAAACAGTTGAAAGCATATGGATATTAGTGGGAAGTCAGACGAATTAGCCATTGCGATCAAGGAACTTGTTTACCAAAACGAGGAAAAGGGAAAACGCGCCGCAGAGCTTACTATCGCGAATACTGAGCTGACTTTTCAAAATAAAGAAAAAGGTAAACGTGCTGCAGAACTGGTAATTGCTAATAAAGAACTCGCTTTTCAGAACAAAGAAAAAGGTAAACGTGCAGCTGAACTAACTATCGCGAATACAGAACTAGCTTTTCAAAATCAGGAGAAAGGAAAACGCGCCGCAGAACTAACTATTGCCAATACAGAACTTGCCTTCCAAAACGAAGAGAAAGGAAAACGCGCCGCAGAATTAACTATCGCAAATGCAGAGCTGGCTTTTCAAAATGAAGAAAAAGGTAAACGTGCTGCAGAACTAACTATCGCTAACACAGAACTCGCATATCAGAATGAAGAAAAAGGTAAGCGAGCGGCAGAATTAACTATCGCTAACACAGAGCTCGCATATCAGAATGAAGAAAAAGGTAAACGTGCAGCTGAACTAACTATTGCTAATACCGAACTTGCTTTCCAAAACGAAGAAAAAGAAAAACGCGCGGCAGAACTTATTATTGCCAATAAAGAGCTGCTTGCGTTTACCTACGTATCCAGCCACGACCTTCAGGAGCCTTTGCGCAAAATACAAACCTACAGCGACCTCCTTGAGCAGGAAAACCCTAATTCAACTGCAAAAGGGAAGGAATACATTCGACGCATTCAATCGGCAGCCGGTAGGATGCAGCAGTTGATTATTGACTTGCTTGAATATTCCCGCATTAACGCTACAGAGCGTAAATTTGAAATGACAGACTTGAACGCAATAGTTGAGGAAGTAAAAGTGGATCTGAAAGAAGCAATAGAGGAGAAAAATGCAGTGATAGATATCCGATCTCTTTGCCACGTAAATATCATTGCTTTTCAATTCAGGCAACTCATACATAACCTTATTAGTAACGCACTTAAATTTTCTATACCTGGTGTGCCTCCACATGTCATCATTAGTAGCATTTTAGTAAAAGGAAATTCAACGAACCATGAATTCCTATTACCTGGTAGAAGCTATTGTCATATTACAATTCAAGACAACGGCATCGGCTTTGAACCCAAATTTAGTGAACGTATTTTCGAAGTATTTCAACGATTGCATAATAGAGAAACGTATGCAGGTACAGGTATAGGATTGGCCATAGTAAAGAAAATTGTAGATAATCATAATGGCCTCATATTCGCTGTAAGCGAAATCACAAAAGGAGCTACATTCGAGATCTACATTCCCCACATATAAACGCCCTAGATTAAATGAATGCTTCGCAAGTACAGCGCTTGCTCAATAACACACGGCAACCTATATAGTAAACCCTTTAGGTTTACCTGATCAGCACGGCTGTGCCCTTCAACATCTTCTGTACGCCGTCTTTTGTAGTACCTACCATCTGGTAGAAATACGTATCCATCGGGGCAGGAGAACCATTATAATTGCCATCCCAGCCAGCGCTCTCTGCCTGGTTAGAATAGAATACTTTTTCTCCCCAACGATTGAAGACTGTAAACTCCGCTATCCTGAAACCACAATAAGGTATAGGGTGCAACCTATCATTGTCACCATCTCCATTAGGTGTAAAGGCCGTTGGTACAAATGCCTTTGAAATATCCGGAACAGTCACTGTTACACTATCAGTATTAGTGCACTTATTGGTATCAGTACCTATTACAATATACATTGTGGTCTCATCCGGCGTAGCATATGGATTTGCTGATAAAGGATCGCTTACATAAGCGGCGGGATACCATACGTAAGTTAGTGCACCACTCACATGCAATTGCAACACAGGATGCATACAAGTATATACTCCATCAGTTGGCGTAGCAATAACAACCGGTAACGGCATTACCGATACAGTTACCGTATCGTGAGAAATACAATTGTCACCAAAGTTCACAACAACGGTATAAGTAGTAGTATCCGTAGGGGAAGCAAGCGGCATTTGGGCCGAAGTATCACTCAACCCGGCCGATGGCGTCCACACATAGCTATTACCACCTGCAACCCAAAGGCGTGCGATCTGCCCTGCACATATAGATGTGTCTTTACTTATAGGCAGGTGTGGTGTAAAATTGTCAACATATATAATGCTGAAGAAAGAATCAGCACAGCTGTGATCTATTACATTCAGGCTCACCATGTAAAAGTTTTGTGATCCATAGGTATGCTGTTGTGTAAGACCTCCTGCTGCGGTAGTATGATCGCCAAAACTCCAACTATATTGTGCAGTGCTGCTATAAAAAGAGTCTTTGTTGTAAATAGAAAAATTAACCAGTCCATCCTGGCAAGGTGGTTTTACCAGTTCTATACTGTCATTAAGGTCAGGTACACCAACATATACACTCGCGGTGCTTTGACATACTAGTTTAAAAGAAACATCGTCTATAGCAAAGTCATTACCACTAAGTGCAGTTTGCTGGTCGTTAATGCATATCGTAATCACAGTACTGGTATCGCTGTACCATAGCGCATGAAACTCTCTCCACAAACCATTAGTGTCTGTAAGATGTAATGGAGAGTCAACCAGCACACCATTTATTTTGAACTGTAATATTGCTGTATTAGTATTTGTACAAGAGGCCGCCCATGCAGAAAAGTCATAGTATGTGCCAGGTGAAACACTAATGGTCTGACACCAAATATCCGAGTTGGAGGAGTCGCCATTTATCACCATCATATTTCCCGTTCCGGTAGTATGGTCGCCAAACGATGCAAAATTTGTGTGCACATTAAAAGGATTATCCTGTATAGAATAATACCCTTCAGGCCATAGCGAGTTGGGGCCGCTTGTATCCCTGTAAGTGCTGGAAAAATACTGATTGCTGGTATTCAGAGAATCAAAATTGCCATTTTGTACATACTCGGTAGGGGTAAGGCTGTATATCTTAAGCGTATATGTTTGTGATGTGCTACCAGGACTGAAAATGGGATTATAGAAGTTACTAAAGTTAATGCCGGTATTAGGTGTCCATGTGCTGTCTATTACAGTAAGCCCCGTAGGCACAGTATATTGTGCCTGTATTGATACGGTATCATTATTACACGCATACACCGAATCGGGCATAGCAATAGTAGTACAGGTTTGTGCTGTACCAGTATTAAAAGCAATCACTAAAATTAAAAAAAAGATTATCCTGATAGATAAACGCATTTCAACAAAAATTAAATTGGCCTATCGCCGATATAATAGACACTAAAGAACAAAAAAAAGTTGGTATTTCCTATATTAAATAACAATACCAATATTAAAGT
The DNA here is from genome assembly GCA_031292525.1 of Flavipsychrobacter sp. Classification (GTDB taxonomy): domain Bacteria; phylum Bacteroidota; class Bacteroidia; order Chitinophagales; family Chitinophagaceae; genus JABDEZ01. Next base: position 250,116 of record JARLGY010000045.1, read on the forward strand.
ACCCCATAAATAACATGACTCTTGCTAAGTATCTCTTCCAATTCTTTTTCCCGCTTCACAATAGCAAACCTCATAGGAGAGAAAACCCAGCGAGAACGCACCTTTGAAAGCCGGTCCTGGGGCGGCAGAAAGATAAATCGCTTCAACCAGTTCCATGCTATCATGTGCCGGAAAACCAATGAAGTTTTGATTAAATAAACTACGGTAGATGCATCACACTGCTCCAGTATATTGTGCAATTCTTCGGCATCGGTAAGGGAGGATATACAAATAACCGCAGCCTGCCGGGGATTAAAGTATGCAGTTAGAGACTTATCTGTATGCCAGGTACTGTTACTAATAATGCGTGCTGCCTTTTCGGTTGTTGACAAATGTTCAGGGATAGTAAATGATTGATCGGGGATGTACTTCATTTCCCATTCCTTATGCGATAGTGTATCATAAACCGTCCATACGTTGTTTTTGAAGTAGTTCAACATCTCCTTCAGGTAGCGCTCACCCAACCACTGAGCTTTCACCGCCGCATGAAAGGATGCATAAAAATACAGGTGAGATGCATAGGGTTCATATTGCTCTGGCATACGCACTACCAGTTCCCTGTTCTTCGCATATACTTTCCATACTATGCGGCGTACGTCGTCTCCTGCCTCAAAGTCCTTGTAGTTCAGGTACTCGCCTTCTACCCTGCGCAGCTGGTCTATCCGCACATCCATCGTCTCCGTTTTTTTAGGATACACCTCGCGGTCTTCTTCTTCTTTTAGCACAGGGGGTTGGTAGAAATGGCCGCTCACAGGTTGTTTCACGGCTAGCGAAAAAAGATGCAGCATATCTTCAAAAAAGATAAAACCTCCTTTAAGTTCGTATTCTTTTATATCTGGCAGATTGATGCGGCTGCGACCTGTAACAGCAATGCGCCTAAAACCATTCTCCTTACGTTTGTTCGATAGTAAGCTGAACTTATCGGTAAGCTCATGATCATCATAAAAAAGACGACCTTTTATAAAACCCAAAATAGGCCTGAAAACGCCTTGAAGTGTGGCAGTAAGGAATAATTTGTTTTTACGTCCATCCCTTGTTTCTGTTGCGAAACTAACTTCAAGATGATATTGTTTCTTTTTTTGCAACCACAGGTAGTATAGCCAGCTAACCAATGTGCTGATAACTGACACTGCTAAAAGCCCGATAATAAGGTCGAAAGTCATTTTACCCATAAGGGTAATGAATGGAGAAAAAGAAGAAGTATCGTCTTTTACAACAGGCCGGTACAATACTTTATAGCATAGCCATATAGCTATGCCACACAATAAAGTATTAATGGTAAAAGGAAAATATTGCAGGTAGTAGCGTATGTTCCATTTTATCTTTTTCCAGTTCATTGCTGCTGTTTGCCGTGCTGTTTAAAAGGCTTTTTACAATACCAATTTAAACAGTTACATTAATAAATAATGTTAAATAGTATCGTACAGGAGGTCAGAGACAAAAGGCATAACTCCAGTATCTGAAGTTTGGCAAATAAATACAGGCCAAAACTAAGATCAGGATTTGGTCAATGTGCGGAACACATCTTCCAGCGACTGTGTTTCAGCCTGCATCGTGCTGATATTAATGTTATTATTCAAAGCCCATTGCATCACTTCTTTGCGTATCTCTTCAGGTTTATCTGTATTCAACTTCCATTTGTTGCCCTCTATGTTTTCAAGGCTTTTAATTGATTTTATACCTGCAAACATTTTCTTGTCCACAGCGCTTTCAAAAGTTACTATCAGTGCTCCTTGCGTAGTGTTCACTTGTTGTATGTGGTCTATTGAATCATCAGCAACGATCTTCCCGTTATTAATAATAATAACACGGCTGCACATGGCTTGTACCTCTTGCATGATGTGTGTTGACAACAATACTGTTTTCTCTTCGCCTATCCTTTTTATCAAGTCCCGTATTTCCACTATTTGGTTGGGGTCCAGGCCCGATGTCGGCTCATCAAGTATCAGTACCTCAGGATTATGCAACATAGCTTGCGCCAGGCCTACACGTTGCTTGTACCCTTTAGATAGAGCACCTATTTTCTTATGCGCTTCCTTATTCAGTCCGGTAAGCGCTATCATCTCCTCAATACGTTTATTGGTGTCCTTTCCCAGTTTATGGATGCCCGCAGAAAACTCAAGGTATTCACGCACATACATTTCAAAATACAACGGATTAGCCTCCGGCAGATAGCCTAGTCGCTTACGTACCTCCATAGATTGTTCACGCACATCAAAACCACATACCTCTGCCGTTCCTTCAGTAGGAGGCAAATAGGTAGTTATCATCTTCATGGTAGTTGATTTACCTGCCCCATTCGGCCCAAGGAAACCAACAATTTCTCCCTTCTTTATATCAAAGGAAATATTGTCAACAGCTTTCTGGGTTTCGTAAATTTTTGTAAGCGATGCAACTTTAATAGACATACGGCAAATCTACAGATTTTAGGTGCTAAATCAATGTAGCAGAAATGTGAAAGAAATGTGATAGAATAGCCAATATAGCCCCAAACCCTACAACCTCTAAAACTATTGAAATACAATAAAAGGATCTGGAAAAATAAAATGCACTCTACCGTAAGTTTAACTTCTCAAGCAGTTCTGCCTTGCTATGTTTAGAGAGTGGTATTTTATTGCCACCTACTATTACATACTCTGTATTGATGGTATCAATGTGCTGCAGGTTTATTACATAGCTGCGATGTACCCTGAAAAACATTTTGTCGCTGAAATTAGAAATATAGTGCTGTAATGCAGCCCTTACTAAAATCTTTCTGCTCGCGGTATGCACATTCACATAAACATGCTCACTTTCCAGGTACAGTATGTCTTTGAATAGTATTTTATGGATATAGTTACCCTCCTTAATAAATACAGCGTCTTGTACCACATAGTTCCCCTCAACCTGCAGTTGATTGCTAGACTGTTGTTTACTAAAATTGTGCAGGCATATTTCTATCGAAGTATATAGCTCTTCTTTATTAAATGGTTTTACCAGGTAACCAGGTGGTTCTGTTTCCTTGGCCCTTGCCACTGTAGCAGCATCTGAGTTGGCAGAAAGGAATATGAACGGGATATTGAATTGTTGCTTAATAACGTGTGCCAGGTCTATACCGTCTTTACTACCTCCCAAAGTAATGTCTATCAATATCAGGTCTGGTTTTTCTTCAGCAACCATTACCAATGCTTCCGAATAAGTAAAGGCGGGTTCTGTAACTGTATAACCAAGTTGCTGCAGCGCATTGCTAATGCCTTCGGCAATGATCATTTCATCTTCTACTATTCCTATTTTTATAGGTTGCCCCATATATCAAAACTCGGTTAAACAAGTCAAAACTTATAATAAAAGCAATGCATTAGCAACTATTTATGAAAACAACACTATAGACTAGCATTTACTTAAATGTTGTTACAAACAAACTTCTTTGCTACGCCTTATAACACCTTTTTACGCTCGTAAACGTCTTTAAAAAAAATATTAAATATACTTCCATTATCATACTTGTACTCAGTATATCCTCCTAATTGTTTAGATAAACGTGATATCAGCTTCATACCTAATGATGAAAAAGACTTAAGATTCTGATGAACCGGTAAGCCAGGACCATTATCTCTTACCTGTAACAGGAAGTATGTTTCGTCCCTGCTTAACATCATCCTTAATATTCCTTTCTCTCCTTGTCTGAATGCATATTTAAACGCATTTGTCAACAACTCATTTATGATCAGACCTAACGGTATAGCAGTATCAATATCCAGTATTATTTCAGGCACATCAAATTGTACATCAAGGTCTTGGCCAGGATAAGTAAACACCATAGCTACCTGGCTATACAGATCTTCTAAAAAACTATGGAGTTCTATTTTGGTTATATCTTCGTTCTGGTAGAGTTTTTGGTGTATAAGCCCTATCGATTTCACCCTGCCCTGCCCCACTGCTATGGCTGCTTTTGCTACCTTGTCATCAAGCGCATGCCCTTGCAGTTCCAATAGGTTACTGATCACCTGCAGGTTATTCTTCACCCTGTGGTGTATTTCCTTCATCAATACCTCTTTTTGCTGCAGCGATGCTTCAAGGTTCTGCATCAATCCATCAGATTTTATTTTTTCCTTACCCAGCAGGTTGTTTATCTTTCTCTGTGCTCTATTACTTTTGAGTACTAAACCTATAATTAAAATAAGTACAACTATGCCTGCGAGATAAAAACCACGTTCATTACGTTTTTTTGCTACAGCCAATTGAGCAAGCTGTATATCCTTCTCCTTAATATCCAAAACCTGTTTATTTTCCAGTTCTTTTATCTTCTGGTTATTCTCATTGGAAAAAACGGAGTCCTTAACATCAATATATTTCCTGTAGCTCTTTAGTGCACTTTTATAGTTACCATCTGCCTGGTAAGCTTCTGAAAGGCTGAGCATGAATGCCATGGTTGCATCCCTATAACTTATTTCCCTACTCGCATTAATACCCTTATTAAGGTATGCGATCCCTTTTTCTAACCTTGCCGATCTATTAACAGGTATTAAAGAATCGGGCAATGTTGTATGTGCGGTATCTGTTACAATACGTACATACAACTCTCCAATATTACCAAGGTTGCGGGCTGTGCCATATTTATCCCCTATTTCTTCATATATTTTCAATGCTCTGAAATCATAATCAAGTGCCTTACTATATTGTTTCTTTTCATCATAAATATTCCCTATGTTGCCCAGGTTTTTTGCAATATTTTTTTTATCATTTAGCGCCTCACTCATAGCTAATGCTTTACTGCTATACTCTAGCGCCTTACCTTGATTTCCTAAAGCCCAATAAACATCACCTATATTCCCCAGGTTGTTAGCTATCTTTATTTTGTAACCCATCTCCTCGCACAATTTTAACGACTTCAGCTGGTACTCCAGAGCCTTATTAAAATTCCGTTGCAGGCGGTAGGTAATACCTATGTTTTCAAGAGCTGTTTCCTCATCATCTTTATTATGGATATCTCTACTCTTTTTCAATGTAATAAACTCATACTCTAGTGACTTAGGGTAGTTTGAAAATGCCATATAATTAATCGCCATATTGCTATATGCCCTTTCTACACCCTGTTCCCAGCCAAGCTGATTTGCTAATTCTAATTGTTTATTTGCATATTTTAAACCTTCTTCCGGGTTTATAGTATAATATGTAAAAGATAACCTTGCCAGCAATTTAACTTTATTGGTATCAACTTTGGCTTTCGGCAGTTCTTGTAGCAAAGAATCAATACGTGCTTGCCCAACCTTCTGTGCCCATAGCAAAGCGGGGCCTAAAATAAGAAGCGATATGAATATTAGTTTTTTCAAAAGTATATAATTAGTATATTTTTTACTTGCAATAACGATCAAATATATATAACGATATGCCATAATAAAAACTAATAATCTGCATTTCAGAACATTATACGGTCATTTCAGAACATTTGAAGAATATTTAAACATAAGATGTGTATTCTTGTAATACTTATCTACCACTACCAAATAAAACTGCCATGAGCTTAAAGTACAAACTAAACGGGGAAAGGGCAAGCAGAGAAGACCTCACATATACTGTAGGAATAGCAGACCTCATAACAAGGTGGGAAAACGCAGTCCGAAAATTTGCAGCCGACATAGATCGGGAAAAGGTAAGCATCATACTACACTTGGTAAATGGCGAATTAAAAATAATTACCGATACCCGCATGTTGATGAAGCTTTATTGTGAAGTATACAAAAACATGTTTCAAAGCAGCACATTAAAACAAGCCGTAAGAACATAATTTTTTAAAGATTGACAATATAAAAAATGGGGCTGTCTAGCCCCATTTTCATTTCCTATATTATCAATGACGTTTATTTTCCTGCCATATATTTTTTTGCTTCTATGCTTAGCGTAGCATGTGGCACTGCACGTAAACGTGCTTTATCTATCAGCTTACCTGTTACACGGCAAATACCATAGGTTTTGTTCTCTATACGTATCATCGCTTTTTCCAGGTGATTAATGAACTGTATCTGGCGGCTCGCAAGCTGGGCAAGTTGTTCACGCTCCATAGCGCCACTGCCATCTTCCATATTCATATAGCGATTTTCAGTATCTTCCGTACCGGCTTCATCCTTACGGGTTATAAGACCTTGGAGGTACATCAGCTCTTTGCGGGCACTTTCCAGCCTGCTCGTTATAAGTTCCCTGAATTCAGTCAGTTCCTCATCACTGTACCTATAAACGGGGCCTTGCTGCTGTACTGGTTCGTCAAGTATAGAACGGTTAAAGTCAGGCTGATAGTTGATCATGGTACGGCTTTCATTATTGCCGGCACTTTTACTTTCCACGCGACGATGTGCTACTATTATATTAGGTTTCTTCTCTTCACGCATCATTCTCGATGTTGCTGAAGCAGGAATAGGCGCGGGGGCCGGACGACCAGTAACAGATGTAGTTATTGTTTTTATGGGCGCTTTTACTATCTTCTTACCAGATGCAGTACGCGCAGCCGGTTTTGATTTCTTAGGATCAGGTGGTGGAGGCGGTGGTGTTAGCGTTTTTTTGGCAACAGGTGCAGCAGCTTTTACAGGTTCTGCTGCCTTCACTGGAACCGCTTTTTTTACAGGCTCAGCCTTAGGTGCAGGTGCAGCGGCTTTGGGGGCCGGTTTAGGAGCCGCAACTACTTTTTTTACTACTTTGGTTTCTGCCACTTTTTTTGCAGGCGCAGCTTTGCTGGCCGGAGCGGCTTTTTTTGCAGGTGTTTTAGATGTTGTCGTATTCTTCACCGGAGATGGATTTTTTTTTGCTTGTTTGGAAACAGGCTTAGGCTGTGCCTTTTTAACGGCCACGGCTTTTACCTCTATTTTTGCTTTTGCACCTTTTTTTGCAGGTGCTGCTTTTGAACTTCCCTTTGCTACTGCAATTGCCTTTTTAGCTGGGGCCGCTTTTTTTATACTCTTAATCGCTATTGCTTTCTTGGCAGGAGCAACTTTTTTAGCTGGTACCGAAGCCTTTTTAGCTGGGGCAGCTACTACTTTCTTGGCAGGGGCAGTTGCTTTTTTAGTTGCAGGTGCTGTAGGTTTTACACTTTTTACTGCCTTAGCAGCCACTTTCTTTTTAGTAGCCATAGCTCAAATAGCTTTAAGAGTTTTTAAATATGTGAACTTTCAGAGTCGCTTCGTTTATTTCAATGTCAACCCCATCATTAACATGAGGCATTAAATTGATGTTATCCGCTAAAATTTCGGCGCAAATATAATCGTTATAATTTATTATAGCTGTTTTTAATGGCTCGTACTCTTCTATGTTCACTACTATCCGGTCTGTTAGTTCCAGTCCACTCTCTTTGCGTATGCGCTGTATTCGGTTTACCAGTTCGCGGGCATTGCCTTCGTCCTGCAATTCAGGTGTTACTGTCACATCCAGCGCTACCGTAAGTGTACCGCTGTTTGCTACTGCCCAACCTGGTATATCTTCTGCTATTATATCTACATCATCTGTTGTCAGCAACACCATGTCACCATATACCGACAAATTATACTGTTTTTCTTTTTCAAGCAATGTTATAGCATGCTGATCCATCAAGACTATCGCTGCTGCCACTGCTTTCATTTTTGCCCCCATACGGGCACCCAGCGACTTAAAGTTGGGTTTTAGCTTCTTTTTTATAAATCCTTCAGTATCTGCCAGGTATTCTATTTCCTTTACATTTACTTCACTCATTATAAGATCAGCTATCTTCTCTATTTGTTCCTGTACATGCTTATCTGCAACAGGTATCAGTATTTTCTGCAGTGGCTGACGCACCTTTAGGTTCACCTTCTTACGTATAGACAGCACTAACGAGCACGTATCTTGCGCAAGCTGCATACGTTCTTCCAGATCTTTATCTATACAGCTGCTGTCTGCAACCGGGAAATCACACAGATGTATCGATGTACTTGTGTTACGTTTGGTAACGGCATTCAGGTTGTTATACATCCAATCGGCAAAGAACGGCGCTATCGGGGCCATAAGCAGGCTCAATGTTTCCAGGCATTGATACAATGTCTGGTAGGCGCATATCTTGTCAAATTCGTATTCACCTTTCCAAAACCGGCGGCGGCACAAACGTACATACCAGTTACTCAGCTGTTCATCCAGGAAGTACTCCATAGCCCTGCCTGCCTGTGTGGGTTCAAAGTCATCCAGGTAAGTAGTAACATCAGCAACAAGGCTTTGCAGCGATGAAAGTATCCAACGGTCTATTTCAGGCCGCTGTGCTACGGGTATGTATTTCTCTTTAAATGTAAAACTATCCACGTTTGCATACAGTGCAAAGAACTGGTATGTGTTGTATAGTGTACCAAAGTATTTGCGCTGCACTTCCCTTATACCTTCCACATCAAAACGCAGGCTATCCCACGGCGATGCATTGGTGATCAGGTACCAGCGTGTAGCATCGGCACTGTATTTTTCTATAGTGCTGAATGGGTCTATCACGTTGCCAACGCGTTTGCTCATCTTATTACCGTTCTTATCCAGCACCAGGCCGTTGGATACAACAGTTTTATAAGCCACATTATCAAACAACATTACTCCAAGTGCATGCAGGGTATAGAACCAGCCTCTCGTCTGGTCCACACCTTCTGCTATAAAATCGGCAGGAAAATTCTTATGCAGATCATTTTTATGTTCAAAAGGATAATGCAACTGGGCATAAGGCATAGCGCCCGAGTCAAACCATACATCCACAAGATCAGGCTCACGGTGCATGGCTTTACCATGTGCAGATGCAAGGACTATATTATCAACATAAGGTTTGTGCAAGTCAAGATTTTCCCTGGTTATATCCTGGTTGATGTTCAGTACTTTATTAGCATGGGTGGCTTCTTTTATTAGCTCATCTATGCTGCCTATGCACTTAGTTTCCGTACCATCTTCACTCACCCATACCGGTAGCGGTGTACCCCAGTAGCGGCTGCGGCTCAGATTCCAGTCCACCATATTCTCCAGCCAGTTACCAAAACGACCTTCACCGGTAGCTTTGGGCTTCCAGTTTATGGTCTTGTTCAGTTCTATCATCCTGTCCTTAACTGCAGTGGTCCTTATGAACCATGCATCAAGCGGATAGTAGATGATCGGCTTATCAGTACGCCAGCAGTGCGGGTAAGTATGTTCATACTTTTCCACCTTAAATGCGCGGCCTTCTATTTTTAGTTTTACAGCTATATCAACGTCAACGTCTTTATAGTCTGCATCGTCTTTATAATTCTTTACATAACGACCGCTAAACTCGCCCAGGTAGTCAATAAACTTACCTTGCTTATCCACCATCGTCAATATACCTATGTTATTCTTCTTACCAACCTTGTAGTCATCTGCACCAAATGCGGGAGCTGTATGTACTATACCGGTACCGTCTTCAGTAGTTACAAAGTCGCCGGTTATAACTCTCCAGGGGTCTCCTCCTGTTACTTCGCGCGTATTGCCTTCGTAGGGTAGCAGTTGCTTGTAACGCAATCCTTCCAGTTCTTTACCGGTATATGAGGCCAGTATCTTCCAGGGTTGTACTTTGCTTTCTGCAGTATAGATATTAAAATCACCTTCGGCAGCTTCTGGCTTAAAGTACTTATTTAATAAAGCTTTCGCCAGTATTACATTCGTAGGCTGGTGTGTATATGGATTGTAGGTTTGTACCAAAACATACTCTATGTTCGGCCCTACAGTCAGTCCAAGGTTAGATGGTAAAGTCCACGGTGTGGTGGTCCATGCCATAAAGAATACCTCCTTCCCCTTGCCTTCGTAAGGTGTACCCCACCATGCTTTAGCGGCAGTGTCCAATATGCTTACAGCCAGCTCGTTAGTACCACCATCCCAATCCAGGTTAGGTAACAATTCAAACATAGCTACAACTGTAGTATCCTTCACATCTTTGTAAGTACCTGGCTGGTTCAGCTCATGGCTGCTCAACCCCGTACCTGCAGCGGGACTATAAGGCTGTATGCTTACGCTTTTATACAGGAAATCTTTTTCGTGCAACTGTTTCAACGCCCACCAAAGCGTTTCTATATAGTCGTTATCAAAGGTAACATAGGGCTTACCCATATCTACCCAATAACCCATTTTCTCGGTTATTTCCTCCCATTTGTCTTTATACCGCATTACCACTTCGCGGCACTTAGCATTGTAGTCAGCTACCGATATTTTTTTACCTATATCTTCCTTAGTAATGCCCAGTTCTTTTTCAACACCCAGTTCTATGGGCAAACCATGGGTATCCCAGCCAGCTTTACGCTTTACTTGGTACCCTTGCATAGTTTTGTACCGGCAAATAAGGTCTTTTAGGGTACGGGATATAACGTGATGTATGCCAGGCATGCCATTGGCACTTGGAGGGCCTTCGTAAAAAACGAAAGGGGTTGCGCCTTCGCGCATATTAACACTTTGTTCAAAAGTTTTTTGATCCTTCCACCTCGCCAGGAAATCCTGCTCAATGGTTGGCATATGTAAACCTTTATGCTCTAAATACTTATCTGACATAGACTATGTCCAATCTAAAAATAAGGCGCAAAGTTATGTAATAAATTTGATATGATACGAACGATGTTTTAATAATGTGTCATACAATTATAATATTTATACCAAAATGACAGGAAAACGATTGAATAAAATACATATAATTATCTCGCATGCATTTTCGAGTTAAAGGCACAATTTTTACCACACAAATCCAAAAAGGAAACATGAGCCAGGCATTTGTAAAAGAGAGTGAGGAACAATGGTTGCACGATGTAGCGCCCACAATAAATGCTTTAACAATATACCTTACCCGCGAAAACAACGGGATTAGGGTTTATGAAAAGGACATTTACACAGATAGCAGCACAGGAAAAACAGTTTACAATATGAGTAATGGACTTTCCTACAGTTTAGATAAAGACAGTAAGTGGTTCATTATCAATTAAAGATTTACTGCCACCACCAATTCTGTACAACTTTTCGTAAAATAAAATAGAAGGCGGTCTTAGTTATCCACAAGTGTCCAATAACCGGCTTTTAAAGGTTGTATCCTTTTTGTTAGGTTTGTACCAGTTATGGTACAGAAGGAACAGGTGGTAACACCGTTAATGAAACAACACCGCGATATCAAGGCCAAATATCCTGATGCGGTGTTGCTGTTCCGTGTGGGCGACTTTTACGAGACCTTTGCTGAAGACGCCCTTATCGCGTCACGCGTGTTAGGCATCACCCTTACCAAGCGTTCAAATGGTGCTGCAAACTCTGTAGAGCTGGCGGGCTTTCCCCACCACTCGCTCGATACTTACCTTCACAAACTGGTAAAAGCAGGTTATCGTGTAGCCATATGCGACCAGCTTGAAGATCCTAAAACAGTAAAGGGAATTGTAAAACGTGGCGTTACTGAACTTGTAACTCCTGGCGTAGCAACCAGCGATAAACTGCTTGAAAACAAAACCAACAACTTCTTGGCAGCCATTTACATTGGTGAATCTGCATCAGGAGTTTCATTTCTTGATATTACAACCGGCGAGTTTTTTGTGGCCGAGGGCGATGTGGAATACATGGACAAGTTGCTGCAAAGCTTTCAGCCTTCAGAGATCATATTGTCCAAATCACAACAAAAGAAATTTAAAGAACTTTTTGATAATAAGACCTACACTTTCCAGTTAGATGAGTGGGTGTTCCAGGAACAATACACTTACGATATGCTGCTGGCGCACTTCCAAACTCAATCATTGAAAGGATTTGGTATTGAGGGCCTGAAGGCGGCAACCATAGCTGCCGGTGCAGCCCTTCATTACCTGAAAGATACCGAGCACCCCAACCTGCAGCACATCAATAGCCTGCAGCGCATAGTGGCTAATGACTTTTTGTGGATGGATCGTTTTACCATTCGCAACCTGGAATTAGTAGGCAGTGCTGCCGAAAACGGGAACAACCTGCTCAATGCCATAGACCATACTTGCACGCCAATGGGGGCACGCTTGCTCAAGCGTTGGTTACTCCTTCCCTTGTTCGATATGAATAAGATACAGCACCGGCTCGATCTTGTTGCGCATTTTATATTGGAGCAGGATATGAACAAATCGCTCACCCACCATATAAAACAGGTAGGCGATATTGAACGGCTTATTGGCAAAATACCGTTGAAAAAAGCCAATCCGCGCGAGGTATCGCAGCTCGGTAAGGGCTTGCACTTTATAGAGCGCATGCGCGAAGAATGCATGGCGGGAAATGAAGAGGCCCTGTGCAACATGGTACGTCCATTGCAACCCATGCAGGAGCTACAATTGCTGATAAGAAGCACCCTGGCTGATGACCTGCCCGCCATTGCAAACAAAGGCGGAATGATTCGCGAAGGAGTATCCGAAGAATTAGATCATTTAAGGAATATCTCTCGCAATGGTAAAGATTACCTGTTGCAGATACAACAGAAAGAGGCGCAGCTTACCGGCATATCGTCTCTTAAAATTGCTTACAACAATGTATTTGGCTATTATCTGGAGGTAACACATACCCACAAGGACAAAGTACCGACAGAGTGGATACGCAAGCAAACCCTGGCAAACGCAGAACGTTACATAACGCCTGAATTAAAAGAATACGAAGAAAAAATACTGGGTGCCGAAGATCGCATTATGGTGCTTGAAATGAGTCTGTACCAGCAATTGCTCAGCGCCATAGAACCACACATATCTACCATACAGGCCAATGCGCATATCATAGCCCAGGTCGATTGCCTGCTGTGCTTTGCCAACAATGCACGCCAGTACAACTATCACCGGCCTACAGTGGTGCAGGAAGCTGTGCTGGATATAAAGCAGGGCCGCCACCCGGTAATAGAACAGCAATTACCACCCGGCGAAAGCTATGTAGCTAACGATACCCTGCTGGATAAAGAAAAGCAGCAGATCATTATACTTACTGGTCCCAATATGAGTGGTAAGTCGGCATTACTGCGCCAGACAGCCATAATAACGCTTATGGCGCACATGGGCAGTTTTGTACCGGCTACCAGCGCTACCATTGGCCTTACCGATAAAATATTTACCCGCGTAGGCGCATCAGATAACCTGAGCGGTGGCGAGAGTACCTTCATGGTCGAAATGAATGAGACCGCCAGCATCATCAATAACCTCAGTGAGCGCAGCCTGGTCATACTGGACGAGATAGGTCGCGGTACCAGCACTTATGATGGTATAAGTATAGCCTGGTCTATTGTAGAGCACCTGCACGGCAGCCCCACGCGCCCTAAAACGTTGTTCGCTACCCACTACCACGAACTGAACGAACTGGAACACCAGTTGCCACGTGTACACAATTACCACATCACACACAAAGAAGCAGGCAACAAGGTCATCTTCCTGCGCAAGCTTGAGCCCGGCGGCAGTCGCCACAGCTTTGGTATACAGGTAGCTCGCATGGCGGGCATGCCCCCTGCCCTGCTCGACCGTGCCAACCAGATACTTGCCTTGCTGGAAGAAAAGCATGGCGCTAACGAAAGCACTACGCAGCAGGTAAAAAAGATTCCACCTAAGCCACAGTACCAGCTCAATATTTTTGATGGCCTTACCGAAGATCTGCGTCGTATACAGCAAGTACTGCAAACTACCGATGTGAACACACTTACTCCGGTTGAGGCGCTGCTAAGGCTAAACGAGCTGAAAGGCATTGTATCCCAATACAAATAAGGTAAGTCATCATTGCCAATGTATTGCCAAATCTTAATGAAACATTCACACGCCCGATAACTATTATCTTTATACCTTACTTCGCAATCTATAATAATTTAAAAAAAATTGAAGAAGAGCCACGCACGCACCCTTTCCGCCACATCTATGGGTGTGTTCCTGGCGTACCTTATATACCGCATCACACCACACCGTACCACCCAGCTCGCGCTCGATAGGGTGAAAGACATTGCCCCTCTCGATGCTATTATAGTGCCCGGTGTACCCTTCGATGGCAAGAAATGGCATGCCGTAATGCAGGCCCGGGTTATGTGGTCGGTCATACTATACCGCAATGGTTATGCACGCAACATCATCTATTCCGGTGGTGCGGTGTACACCCCATATAAGGAGGGTATCGTTATGGGGTTATATGCTGAGAAACTCGGCATACCAAAAGAAAATATCATTTGCGATACCCGCGCCCGCCACAGCACCGAAAATATTTATTACAGTTACAAGGAAGCGCAAAAAGCAGGTTTCAAAACAATTGGCATAGCTACCGATGTGTTTCAGAGCACCATGCTCCGGCCATTTACCATTCGTAAGTTCAGCAGCACCATTTACCACTTGCCCTTTACCCAGGATGCAATAGCGGCCTTCACTAATATCACCCCCGAAATAGACCCCACGCCTGCCTTTACACCCGACTTTGTATCCATAGTTACCAAAGAGTCTTTGATCAAGCGACTGAAAGGAACACTGGGTGGTAATATGGACCTGGGTAAGTACCCAAAAGGCAAACTGCCCCCATTATAGATTATGATAAGTGTCACCCGTAATTATATATCCGGCTCATACACTTTATGTATCTTTCAGTAAATTCGTAATGCATTACGGCACACCTTTTATATCATTTCACAAAACGCAACCATGAAAGACGAAAAAAAGAAAGAGGAATTCCCAGGTTATCCTCACTACCCTGCAAGCGACGATATAACCCATGCCGGCAATAATACAGGCGAAGAATCTCTTGAAGAAGAAACCGATGAGCCCGGCAGCACTCCAGATGTGGCAGGTGATATAGATAATGATGCCGATATAACCGCCGAAGACCTGAAAATACTCGGAGCCATAGAGAATGGAAGTACTGAAGATGATAATAATCTGCTTGAAGGTGAACTGGACGATACCGATGAAGATGGCGATCCCCTAAACGAAAGCAGCACCCTAAGCCTCAGCGGCAGCGACCTGGACGTCCCAGGCAGCGAAGATGATGATGCAGATGAAGCTATGGGCGAAGAAGACGAAGAAAATAACTACTACAGTCTTGGCGGTGATAACCACGAGGGCCAGGAAGAAAATAATGGTGATCAGTAGCTAACTAATAAATATCTATGTTTAAGGGCCCCGCGAATAGCGGGGCTTTTTATATCTATTAAATTTCATAGTCTATACATTATTGTAGATTTGCAAAACCAAGATTTAATTTTTTACAATTTGGCGTGGATCTTCTGCAGACGATCCGTGTCAATAAAGGGCAGCCGGTCTCTCGGCCGGAATTCAAAAAACAGATGCTGATAATTAGCCGCTAAGCCTACAAGAATTCATAGCATCCTTGTGGAACATCACAACGCGTGGAACTGTGGATATGTTCTTTATATAAATAACATCGCTCGTCTTATCTTGCGCTACGGTGAGAAAAGCTAACAATAGCTGCTATATTTACATACACATAAACCATTAGCAATATGTTTTCCTACACGCGATCAATTAAAAACAAGGCAAAAAAAATGCCCGGAGTCGGGCATAATCGGGCATTAATCGGGCATTTTTAGCTTGCTTAAAATAATTAATATCAGCCACCACAAATCATTTCAACCATTTACAAACCTCAAAATGCCCGGTTTGCATTTCTTACAAATAGTCGGGCATTTTACAAAACAGGAAAACATAAGGTAAACTACGCTCCTACTTTTTAGTCAACGCAGCGGCACGTTTAAACACCTCTGCCATTTTCTGGCAGCGCTCATTTAATTTTTTGGCAGTAGTATCTAGGGTATAGCCTTCGTCCAAGAGGTCTTTGATAAGTACTATTTTTTTTATGTTCAGGTAATCATATTGCCGCGTGGTCGATGTAGTATCCACCGGTTCTATCAATCCCTTTTCGTCCCAGTACCTGATCTTTCGTTGTGGCACTCCTGTTATGTTTGCCACTTCTCCAATAGCCACAATTACTGATACCAGGAACTCCACATCCATAAGGATATCAATATCAGATTTATCTATCTTGTCTTCCATAATTTCATTGTAACCAAACGACAATCATTGTAAGATTATTACACGCGATCCGTTAATTTTGTCACCAAATTACAATTGTCGGCACTAGACCACAATTGCAAGGTACAAATTTACACCAAAATACCGCGCTAACAACTACACATATTACATGGAAACCGGCTTTAGAAAATGGATCATTGTTGTCACTATCATCACCGCCACCATCATTGAACTCATAGATACCACCATTGTAAACGTTTCTATAAATACCATGAGTGGTAACCTCGGTGCTTCGCTTGAAGATACTGCCTGGGTCATCACCTCTTATGCTATCGCCAACGTGATCATTATACCTATGACCAGCTTCCTGGCTGAGAAAATAGGCAGGAAACAGTACTACATAGGTTCTATTATATTGTTCACCCTGGCTTCGGCCATGTGTGGCTTTTCCAACAACTTGTGGGAGCTCGTTGCATTCCGTTTCATACAGGGTATCGGCGGCGGTGCATTACTTTCCACTTCACAATCCATATTGTTCGAGACTTTTCCACCCAAAGAGCGTGGCACTGCCAGCGGTATTTTTAGCCTAGGTATCATCATTGGGCCGTCTATAGGACCGGTAATGGGTGGCTATATCGTTGACAACCTATCATGGCAATGGATATTTTATGTGAACATTCCTATTGGTATTATGGCCGCCTTCCTGTCATATTTATACCTCAGGCCCACCACAAGGTCCACGGATGGCAGAACTATCGATTGGTTCGGCATCTTCCTGCTAGCCATAGGCGTGGGTTCACTACAAATAGTGCTGGAACGTGGCGAAACTGATGACTGGTTCTCTGCCAACTACATTATTGCCCTAAGTGTCATTTCGGCCTTATCGCTTATCATATTGGTGTGGTGGGAGCTGCGTATTAAATACCCTGTCATCAATCTCCGGGTTTTAAAAAGCCCCACCCTGGCTATATCCGCTATCATGACGTTTGTATTAGGTTTCGGGTTGTTCAGCGCAGTATTTGTATTTCCCTTGTATGCCCAGCGGCTTATAGGTTATTCTGCCTTCCAAACGGGTACCATGCTATTACCCGGCACCCTCATGGCAGCAATGATATCACCGTTCCTGGGTAGGATGCTGCAAAGTGGCGTACGCCCGCAATATCTCATTATCATAGGGTTTGGCATGTCGGCAATTTTTGGCTATATGATGTCTGGCGCAAACCTGGAAACTGGGGGCGCTTACTTTTTTATCCCTTTAATATTCCGGGGCATAGGTGCTGCTCTGCTTATTGTGCCGCTCACCGCACTGGCTGTATCTGCGCTTAAACCACAAGACATACCGCAAGGGGCCGCATTAAATAATATGATGCGGCAGATGGGTGGCTCATTTGGCATAGCCCTCATCAACACATATATCGCCCACAGGGCCGCCGCCAACAGAACAGACCTTATAACCCACATCACAGCAAGCAACTATGCCACACATCAACGAATACAAACAATAACAGGCAATCTTATGGCGCACGGCGCAAATTATATGCAAGCCATGAAACAAGCTATGGGCGCCCTTGAAGCCACTGTAGTAAGACAAACCTTCCTGCTCAGTTATATGAATGCCTTCCTGCTGCTGGCTATCTTAAATGCAGCATGTATACCACTTGTGCTCATCACCATAAAAAGAAAGGGGGCGCCGAAATCAGATGTAAAACTGACTATTCCTGATCATTAAAAGCGTAACAAAATCAATAAAACTATTAGTAACGCACCGCTGCTTGAAGAGGATCAATTTAAATTAATGGCAGCGAAAAATAAAACGAGGTTCCCTTGCCCACATTGCTTTCCAGCCATATACGGCCGCCTTGTTCTTCTATCACCTGTTTAGATATGTAAAGCCCTAGCCCAAAGGTTTCTTCTCCGTCCGTGCCCTGCCTTTTGGCATCTGTTGACAGCAGGAATATCTTATCCTTCAGCTCTGCAGGTATGCCAATGCCCTGGTCTTTTACGCATACTATCGCTTCCTGCTCCAGCAATTCAATGCTTATATTGATCTGTGTATGTCCGGGACTGAATTTTATGGCATTCACGATTAGGTTGTTGACCACACGCCATACCCTATCCCGGTTAATACTTACCCTGCAATGCTGCCCATCGGCAAGCACTATCTGTTGTTTCTTCTCTTCGGCCCTGTATTGCAATAATGATACACTTTCCTGCAGTAAATGAAGCAGGTCTACAGGTACTTTCGCTTTATCACCAGATACCTTATTCACTTTAGCGGCCAGCAGATCCAATATAATAGTATCTAGGTTCTTGCTAGATACTTTAATGAGTTCCAGCATTTCCAGGTCCTCTTCGTTGCGTCCTTCGTCCTCAGCCATCAGCGTGCTGATACCGTAAATAGCGCTAATGGGATTTCTAAGATCATGTGCCACTACACCCAGCAGTTGGGTATTTTCCTGGTTGCTTTTTTCAAGTGCATCAAGCGTCATCTCCAGCTGCTTATTGTGGAGTTGCGATTCCAGCATAATGGTTTTGGTTTGCTTGCTGCTTTTTAGCACCAGGTAAATGATAATTACCGCCATCAGGCACATCAGCACTGCAGCCAGCAGGTACAGATTTTTTTGCAGATTTTGTCTTTGTAGCTCCTGCAGGTCATACTGCCTCTTCAATAATTCAAACTCTTTAGTGAAATCCGTGGCCATAAGAGCCTGGTTTTCATTCTTCATTGCATTCATTTGTTCAATGGACTGCGTCAGCAGCGCATATGCTTGTGCGGTTTGCCCTATTGCATTTTGGTACGATGCTTCTAGTTGTAGTTTCTGCAGTTTGTCTTGGGTGTCAGCTAATGTATCTGGACCTGATTTTATTTGTTGTATCAATATCCCTGCAGAGTCTAACTGTTTTGTATGCAAATACAGCTCAGCCAGTTTCATCTTCGTGATCAGTGCATCTTGGTTAACATATCCCTTTTGGCTATTTATAGCTATACTTTCCGTAAAATTCCGGTCAGCCAAACCCAAGTTTCCTTGTCTGAAATTGATCGTACCAATATTGCCCAATATGACCCCACGTGCCATAGCAAGATTGTTTTTTTCTTTAACATTGGCTGGCCGTACCGACTCTACCGTCTCAAGCGCCTGCTGATAATAGAACAATGCGGTATCATTTATTCCAACTTTACTGTAGCACAAAGCGATATTGTCAAGCAGTCCCTGTAGCAGGTATTCTTTTTGAAAATCCATTTTACACGCTACCAGGTAGGGCATCCCAGCTTTATGCCAGGCTATCGCATCCATAAAGCGACTCTGGCCATAACATATTTTGGCGAGCCGGGCATAAAAATCAAACAAGAATGCAGAATATGCGCAAGTATCATTTGTTGCTATTACACTGGTTTTGCCTTCATAATAGTTCAGGTAAGCCGCGTTAAACCTTTTCTGCTTAAATAAAGCATCACCTTTATGCAGGTATGCCTCAGCATATTCCAGATTGTAGGCGGGTTCTGTAGCATGGGGCTTCAGTACGTTCAGCATGCTGTCTATATAAAGCAAAGCCTGTGGATAATTTTTGTCCTCATAATAAAACTTTCTGTAAAAGTTGTACCTGGCATACATGTCTCCGGGCCCGGGATGCTCTATAGTCCTGTATGTAGACTCAATATATTGAAGTGCCCTTGTTCTATTTGTTTGAAAAAGATCTTCAGCATGAACCAACGCTGGTTTTAGCACAACAGGGTGATCAGTATTACTGGCAGCAAAATAATTACAGGAAGACAACAACAGTATAAATATCAGGCAGTTTACGTGCCAGATACCATCCGATTGGTTTTTTATCATAAAAATTCCTGTCACATTTAAATACTGATCATTAGCTGATCCAATTATTATTGCCTTATCTCAAAGGCCAAACTTCTGTTTCACACATTAAAAACCCAATTTCTGTAAATAACGCTTTTAAATACCCAACAAGAAAAAAATTGCAAATATTCACAACTTACGTCAAAACAAGAAAAAAATTTCCTTAAAAAAACATATATGTTTTTGATAACCAACATATAATCATCTTAACAAAATGATTATGCATTTTAACGCTCGGTACAATACATGAAGATCGCCTGCTATTATTGAAAGCAGGCGATCTTCATGTGTAGATAAAAGCATTATTGTGGGAGCTAAACAATTATATAGCAGAACATTATCAGTACCCGCTACTTGCTATCCAGGCTTTTTATAAATGCAACCAGTTCATTGCTTTCTACTGTAGTGAGGTTAAGCTTGTCAAAGGGAAGTGTCTGGTTATCTATTTTCATTCCGAGGCCATTGCCCCCACCCTTATTGTAGAAATCCACAACC
Source organism: Flavipsychrobacter sp. (assembly GCA_031292525.1). Classification (GTDB taxonomy): domain Bacteria; phylum Bacteroidota; class Bacteroidia; order Chitinophagales; family Chitinophagaceae; genus JABDEZ01. The sequence goes on from JARLGY010000045.1 coordinate 270,430, forward strand.
TGCTCCAGGGTAGTGAATACACCATTGTGCATATAAGGCGCTGTACGGGCTGCATTGCGTACTGTAGTTGTTTTAAATGCATGTTTCAATGACGGTGATCGTAGTATATTGTACCGCCCCATATCGCTGTCAACAATATTATTGGTTAGGGATTGTGGAACACCTATTACTTCAGTTTCTATTTTCATGAACCGTGGAGGAAATGTGCCGTTGAACAAAGGCATATAATGACAGGTACCACATTTAGCCTTACCCATAAATAAGTTGAACCCATTTATTTCAGTTGCAGTCATAGCGTTTTTATTGCCACGCATATACTCATCAAAACGACTGTTGAGTGCTACCAGGCTGCGTACATAGCAGCCAATGGCATTCATCACTTCAAGTGTATCTATCCAGTTCCTGTTTGCTCGAGGAAAAGTTTCTGAAAATATTTTCCTGTAAGTGTTATCTCGCCATAGCCTATTCACAGCCACCTTCATGTTGCCGTGCATTTCATCTTTGTTTTGCACTACGCTTAGCGATTGGTCTTCCAGCGTACTCGCTCTAAGATCGTAAAATTGTGCAGGCTGTAGAGCTGCATTCAGTAATGTTGGCGTGTTCCTTCTTAATAATTTATTGCCATTAACGGTCACATTTTTTGCAAGCCCGTCCGTAAAAGCCAATTCAGGCCTATGGCAAGACTGGCAACTTCTTCCTCCTCCACCCGATAATATAGCATCTGAAAACAAGGCCTTACCCAGTGCTATTTTTTTATCGTTGGTAAAAGCCCACTGGTCGGGTACATATGCGTTTGCATTAAAGGCATTAGTATCAAACAAGGTCTTTGCATCCTGGTTCAGTAATCGGTTGTACCTGGTCACAGGTATCTTTAACTGCTCCCCGAGTTTACTAATGTCAATACTTATAGCATTGCTATAATCTGTAATAAATACGGACCTGTTAAATGTATTAAAATCTGTGTTGCTATTAAGGTATGTTACGGCGTCACCTATTTTTTTAGTAATATCTGCTGCATCTTTTTCATCCCCATAATATCTAATTATATCACCCAGGCTTGCCAGGGCTGCCCCAGATTCTGCCATGCTTTTTTGAGAAAGCGGATCGTCAAAGCCTGTAATACCAAGCGTTATTATTCTGAACACCTCTAGCTTTGCAGCATCAAGAACCTGCCAGTTAAGAATATCAACATTACTAAAATAACTTTTGTAGTTATCACATCGTTTTTGCAATAGGTTTAGTTGTCGTAATAATTCTTTTTTCTGAGTTGTATCATACTTGGGGTATAGCATACCCTCTATTACTTGTAAACCGGCCGGCTCATAAACCTGGTTATCTAAAGCCTCAATTTCAGGTACTGGTGGCCCATTCACAAATCTCGATGCTACAGGTACAAAATATTCTGCAGCCCATTCCATTCTCTTATAAGCTATTCTGATTTGCAAAAATTGTTGCTGCAATTCCTCTGTACGTGCATTTCTGGTAACACCATCAATAAGCTTATTTTTAAAGAGAATAAAACTATCCACTTGTACCAACAAGGTTTTAGCTATTGCCTTTTCAGGAACTAAGGTTTTTTGTTTGCAGGAAAAGAAAATGCATCCGGCAATTGCTATCAGTAGAATGGATAAGAAAATATATTTCCTCATTAATAAAAAGATTAGTTACAGCGCTTATACAAAAGAATAATGGGGCAACGATACAGTTGCCCCTTATTCTCATTTAAATTAAATTACTATTACTACTTACCCGCAATAAGGTAGGACAGTTTAAAAATTGAATGCATTAGTTAAAGGCGTAGCATTCTTATCGCGAGACGTAAGTGGTTGCAATCCCCATCTTTGTTCTATGAACGAAAGGATACCAACTGTTTCATATTGGGTATGATCCACAAATCCTTTCTTAGCATAGTTTGATATGATGATGGCAGGAACACGTGTACCTGGTCCCCACTTGTCAATTACCGGTGGTGCTACGTGATCCCAAAAGCCCCCGTTCTCATCATAAGTAACAATGATCACCGCGTCCTTACCATCAGGGCCGTTTAGTACATCGTTGATCAGTTCCACAGCGTGGGTTTCACCGTTTGTTACATCAGAATAACCGGGGTGCTCATTGTTGATACCCAAAGGCTTTACAAAAGATACATAAGGCAGCGTACCGTCCTTAGTGGAAGCGATAAATGCTGTTTCATCCAGCAAGTGATCTTTTTTCGCTTGTGTGCCGTCAGCAAAGTTGGTAAAATAAGCAAATGGCTGGTGGTGGAACTGGAAAGTGGCATCAGGGTTGCCTGCAAGAGCATTATTCCAACCGCCGGAGTACCAAGCCCAGGTTACGCCTTTAGCACTTAACCTATCACCAATAGTAGGCATGGTTTGGTTGGGCACTAATGCGGTAGCAGAAGCTGTTGAAGGGTGTGGTGCATTTACAGTATAGCTTGTATTAACAACATAGCCATCAGGGGTTACTGCGCCATCTTTTATCATTTTGCCAGAGGCATCTACAGTTGCAACAATACTGGCTGGAGCATTAGGAAACACAGGGCTTGCAGCAGCTATCAACCAAATATGGTTTAAGAAAGATCCTCCAAAAGCGCTATGATAAAAATTATCACATAATGTGTATTTCTGGGCTATTGGTAATAATGGTAGTAAATTGGTATTATAATAACCCTGCGATAATCCGGCTGATGTATTATATAAAGCATATTTATCCATCTTGCCTCCATCTATTTGCATTTGCTCCTGGTAGTAGCGGTGCAGAACATCAGGGGTCATCATATCTGCAGGTACGTACTGGTCTATGTTGAAGTAGGTATTAGGCAAATTGGTAGGAAATGCCGTTGTACCTGATACGGGTGGCAAAACAGTATATGCTTTCCCTGCAGAGTCCACCTGTGTAATGGTATTGGCTGCAGAAGCGTTAGATAATCCGTTAGCGCCAGAAAAACTTCCGTATAGATTATCAAAACTGTGGTTCTCCAGATAGATTACTACGATCTTCCCCACTTTATTTATCCCTGTAGAACCAGAACTGTTGCTACTTTTTTTACAGCCGAGAAAAGGCGCACTAAAAAGAAGCATACTTGCCATGCCAATGGCTAAAGGATTTGATTTTAAAATACGATAATTGTTTTTCATAGATATTTGTCTTTTGTCTTTGCTGGGTTGTTTCAAGTGTAAAAAAACGCTTACCATGTAAATAGAATGTTAGGTGTAAGTAACCTCTATGTTATCTTCATTTTTTAGTAAACGCTACTTGGGCAAAGCCATTAATAATTTTAACAGTTAGTCATTTATTTTATAACATTTAAATATTCCATATCCTGCTATAAACAAATAAAAACAAAGCATAACCTGCCGCAACGTACTTTTGCGCATTCTTATTTTGTATGGAACACGTAGATTGGTTTGAAAATTGGTTTGGGTCACCTTATTACAATCTCCTTTACCAAAACAGGGATGTTAAAGAAGCACAGGCCTTTGTAGAAACGCTACTTCAATACCTGCAACCACCTAAAAGCAGCCGTATGCTGGATATTGCCTGTGGCGAGGGACGCTATGCGATACAGCTGGCAGAGCACGGGCATGATGTGGTGGGCATAGACCTCTCGCACACAAGTATATTAAAAGCCAATAAGTTTGAGCGGGAAAATCTGCACTTCTATGTGCACGATATGCGTATGCCCTTTTATATCAATTATTTCGATTACGCCTTTAACTTTTTCACCAGCTTCGGATATTTCGCCTCGCAGATAGACCATCTGAATGCCGCAAAATCGTTTGCTGCTGCATTGAAAAAAGATGGAATACTTGTAATGGACTACCTGAATAAAAAGTTTGTGCAATCGTGCATAAAGCCCGAAGACACCATACAAAAAGGTGGTTGCACCTTTCATATCAAGAAAAGTATAGAGAACGGCCAGATACTGAAAGAAATATCATTTACTGATGCTGGGAACAAAGAACGGATCTATACCGAGCATGTAGCCACCTTTACACTTGCTGATTTTATTGCTTTATTTAAAGAGGCTGGCCTCACACTCACTACCACATTCGGCGACTACGCTTTAAACAGCTATGACGAAAATTCTTCCCCTCGCATGATCATGCTCTTCAAAAAGGAAATGATATAAATAACAAACCCCGGCATATTACCGGGGTTGAAGTTTTATTACAAGTTATTCCAAGCAAATTCTAATTCTGGCTGTTGATATAACTATCCAGTTCGTAGCGGTTATTGTTTTCAGTAAATTGGCTTTTTTCAAGATTTGGAAAATTCCCCTTGTCAGTTGTATGTGAGAACGCCCATTTGGCAAGTTCCAGTCTGCTTTCCTCAAATGTAAGCCATCCCATCATCGCCGCCAGTTGATCTGTATTGAAGGATTTCTTCTTCAAAGCGGACTCCAAAACCTTCAATTTGTCTGTATCTGTTATTTTTTCTTTTACCTTTTGCTCTGTTTTTGATACAGCATCAGGTGTCATTGCTACATAATCTGCGGGTACGGGTGCATATGCTTTAGGTGCTGGTGCAGGGTGCGGATGCATCCGCTCAACGGCAACTGCACCACTTGGCTGGCTATTGTCACCATTACCCTGGTAGTTAGTTCCTTGATAGTTGCGATTACCATTATTACCATTACCATTGTTGCCGTTACTCTGCATATTATTTTCATATTGCAAACCATTATTCTCCGGCTGAGCACCCATTGGTGGCAAGTCTTGTATGCTCTTGTCCAGGTAACCAGTATTTATATCAAGAACAGCATCGGTTAGCTTATGCTTACGTACGCGTATACCGCCCTCATAAACTATTTGCCAATGCCTTTGCTCATTGTCGTTACGCTCAAATACTTTTACTCTTATCTTTATATAATGCCTACCCTTAGGCAAGTCGCCCACTGTTAAAGAACTTGCATTTTTAGAAAACCGGCGCCCATCAACCTCAATACTTATACGGCTGTTATCTCTTGTACTTATGCGCAGAGCACCCCGGTTATCCGGCATGTCATATCCTGGCTGGGCATTTGCAAAAGGCAATACACCTGCCATCACCAATACTACGAACAATATTTTTTTCATGTATTTGTTTTGTATTTCTCTTTATTTACGACTCAAGAGCTATGCCAAAGTTTAACTGCTAAACAATACCATGCGTATTTAACAAGCTACTAACAGGGCACATAATATTCCTGCCGATACTCCTGCATTTAACGATTCGGCGCCTCCTTTACGGGGTATGGTTATCTTTTGCGTAGCAAGCTGCATCACCACTTCTGATACACCTTTCGATTCATTACCAAGAACTAATATGCCATACAGCTGCTTAGGTAACTGATAAACATTGCTGCCATGCAGGGTTGCTGCCAACACAGGCATATTCACTTCTTTAAAAAAAACAGGTAGTTCTGCCGTGTGTATCATTACGCGCAAATGGCTTCCCATAGCTGCCTGCACTACTTTAGAGTTATAAACATCAACACAACCTGGCGAACAAACAATATGCTTTACGCCAAACCAATCTGCTATACGTATGATAGTACCCATGTTACCCGGGTCTTGTATATCATCAAGTGCAAAGCACCATTCTTTTTCAGGGAGAGCCAGGGGAGTGCCAGGCATATGTACTACCAGTAGCACCTGATTAGGTGTTTGCAATGCAGAAATACTTGCAAGTGTCTGTTCATCTACAATGTGCACTGATGCTTCAGGGTGTTTATTGATGAGGGGTGCATGCGCATCTATCCAATGCTGCAAGCCAACTATCATTTCAATTTTTGTAGCTTCACTCAGCCACTCACGGGCTATCTTATCGCCTTCCGCAAGAAACACCTGGTATTCCTTGCGGTATTTTTGCTGCGTTAATGAACGAATATATTTATTTTGCGCCTTGGACAACATGCGGTACAAAGCTATGTAACTTGCGCTAACCTTAGACATGGGCATAAAGACTACAAAACATAAAAGCTACATTTTATTCCTGTTTATAGGTATAATGTTGTTGGGCGCAAGTTGTAACACAACCCGACAGGTGCCTGAAGGGCAATACCTGCTCCGGAAAACGTCTATTGTTTTTAAGTCAAGCCATAAAATAAGCCGTAAAAGCGAAATAAAAGATAACCTTGCGCGCATACAAGCACAAAAACCTAACACTCGTTTCCTGGGTATAGTCCCATTAAAATTGCTGCTCTACAATTCAAGAAGAAAAAAATACCGCGACGATACTACCAATTTCCAGCTACGGTCTAAGACTGTGGAGAAACCCGTTATTTTTGATACCTCCATGCTGCGTCGCTCTGCTCAGGACATGAAAAGCTACATGTACAATCAGGGCTATTTTTATGCGCGTATTACTGATACGTTTAAGTATAAAAAGAGAAAAGCTTATGTCACCTTCAAGGTGATGCCGGGCAAAAATTACCTGGTAGACAAAGTAAACTATACGGCTGATGACAGCCTTGTAGCAAAAATTGCAAACAATGCAGCAGCTGAAACCGGGCTCAAAAGCAAGAAAGAATTTACAATGAGTATGCTGGAGGAGGAAAGATCGCGAATCACTACCCTGCTGCGCGACCACGGCTACTACCGCTTTGCCCAGGACAATGTAACTTTCGTATTGGATACTGTTAATAAGGCCATGTTTCGCGATGTGGAAAATCCTTTCGAAGGCGCAGCAGACTTTATTAAACATCAGCAGGACAATAAAGACCCAACAGTTACCATAAATGTCGTTATTAGTATAACAGACGATAGTGCCGTCTATACCCGCTACACCGTAAAAAGTGTACGTGTATTTCCGGATTTTTTGAATAATGCAGACCTGCATAATACTGACGTGCTCATTCATAAACAGCAACACGATATAGATTTCTTCTATCACAAATACTACATCAATTCTAATGTTCTGTACCAGCATATGTACTTGTTACCTGGTAAAGAATATACCCAAAGCGATTATGACAAAACGATAACCAAACTCAATGAATTAGGCATATTCCAGTACATACGCATTGTTTTCCACGAGGATACCGCTAATAATAACATGCTGAACTGTGTCATAGAAATGGACAGAACCAAGAAGCATGATTTTTCACTTAACCTTGAAGTGAGCAACGGATCAACCTATACACTGGGGGTAAGTCCAAGTGTAAGTTATCGCGATAGGAATTTTGCCCACGGCGCCAATCTTTTTACTGCAACCATAAATTTTGGATTAGAAACAATTTATGATGACAACCTGGGCACGGGCTTTTTTAATGACTTTTACATTATTACCCGCTATTACGGTTTCAACACCAGTCTCGATATTCCAAAATTCCTTGCACCTTTACCCGCAAGCCTTTTCAATAATAGCAGTCTGCCGCATACCATCTTTAGTTTTGGATATAATTTGATGGATAGGAATATTACCGGCATCACCACTAATATAGATTCATTACAGTCGGCTTCAGCCGATTATTTTACACTCATTAATACCAGTGCAAGTTTTGCCTATAACTGGCACCAGTCGCAAACGGTAACGTGGTCATTGTCACCCGCTTTCATCAATATCATCAGGTTGCCCAGGGAGTCTGCAGCCTTCCAGAGAGAGCTTGATTCTAACGAGTTTTTAAAGAATACCTACAAACAAACATTTATAGAAGGTGAAAACCTCACATTCACATATTCAGATCTTGAAAAGAAAAGAGGAAAGAATTATTCATTTGTAAAACTGGGAATAGAAGAATCCGGCGCTCTTTTATCCGCTGTAAACAGTTTGGGCACAGCGCTAAACAATCTGTACAACATCAACTATTCTCAATACACCAAGTTCGATTTTGATACACGACACTACTTTACCTTTCCCAATTCCACAATTGCCGTACGTTTTGTGGGTGGTGTTGGTTTCCCGTACGGTCAGTCTCAAACTTTACCATATATTAAACAGTATTTTGTAGGTGGTCCTTATAGCCTCCGTGGCTGGCGCATACGCACGCTGGGCCCAGGAAGTTATTATAATCCTGCCGATCAGAATAACATTAATGTCATTGACCGTACCGGGGATATAAAGCTGGAATGGAACGGTGAGTATCGGTTTTTCATTGCCAATATTGTGGCTGGTGCGGCTAAATTAAATGGTGCTTTATTTACAGACGCGGGTAATATATGGCTCACACATGCTGACCCTAGCTACCCTGGTGGCGACTTTCAATTCAGCACTTTAGGCCAGGACATCGCTGCCGATATGGGAGCTGGGATACGTGTAGATATAGCCTCCTTCCTCACCTTGCGCATGGATGTTGCAATGCCCATAAAGAAGCCTTATGTATTCACAAACGGTGGTTTCGTTTTCAATCAGATAGATTTTAATAACCCTACCTGGCGCGCAAATAATATCATTTTCAACCTTTCAATAGGCTATCCTTTTTAGGTATCCTGCCCTATTTTATAAAAACACCTTTTATTCTTGGTTTCAAAATCAATCAAAAGGCTTAACTTTGCCGCCGCTAAATACGTTCTTAATTATTATGATAAGTCGCAGGAATATCCGGGTGAAGGTGATGCAAACGCTATATACTATTGCAAGCACAGAGCACACGGAGGTAGCTGAAAGCAAACGCGCCGGCGCCGCAATACTGAACGAAAAGTTGGCGCGTGCCCTCGACCTGTTCATTATCTCCATCCTTTATACTGTGCGTGCCGCACAATATGCCGAGGCTGATGCTTTACATAGGGCATCAAAATATCTGGTTACAGATGCTGACAAAAATGTAAATACTAAAATTGCCGGTAACGAATTTTTATGGCAGACACTGGAAAATCAAACTTTTGCCGAAAAAGCTAAAGATCTGAAAATACAGCACTTTGTGCATGACGACCAGGTGAAGAAGATATACCTGCAACTTGTAAAAAGCAACGAATATCAGGAATATATTAGCACCCAAAGCAGGACTCCTAAAGAAGAAAAAGCTATAATAAAATTTATCTGGGAACAGCTTATTCGCGATAGCGAAGATGTACAGGAGTATTTTTACGATGAATTGCAGGGATGGGAAGACGATAAAGAGATGATCTTCATGCTGATGGACAACTTCTTTAAAAGCAGCGCGAAGGTTAACTTCCTGAACTTGGTAAGCAGCGAAAAAAAGGAATATGCTGTAAGCCTGATGAATACCGTGCTGGAGAAAGAAGAATATTGTACCACCCTTATACAACCCAGGCTCAATAACTGGGATGCTGAGCGCATTGCAATAATAGATATGATATTGCTGCGTATGGGAGTTTGTGAGCTACTGTTCTTCCCCACTATACCAACCAAGGTTACAATCAATGAATATATAGAAGTTGCCAAAATGTATAGTACCCCTCAAAGCGGTCAATTTGTTAATGGCGTTTTAGACCATATACTTAAAGACCTGGAAAAGGAGAAACAAATAAATAAAGAAGCCCGCGGCACCAAAAACAGCTAAGGGATATCCTCAGTTAAAGCAAATAAATAGTACCGGGATATTTTAATTATGTGATAGCTATTGTAACCCGCCATACCGATTTATTTTGTTGTCGTTCCTATATCTTAACTTTGACAATAATTTTTTTATGAAGCAGTTATTATACGTTAGCCTGTTACTTTCACTGGCTGCATGCAACCAGTCTGGCACAGGAACAAAAAGCACTACCGATAGCGGCATGCTAAGCACCTCACTGATATCTAATCCACGTTCAGCAAACGGGATAGATTCGGCAAAAGCCAACAGGATGCCATCCATGTCTTTTAAAGATACCCTGCACAACTTCAATACCATACAGGAAGGCGAGCAAGTGATGCACGATTTTGAATTTGTAAACAACGGCAAAAGCCCACTCATAATCAGTAGCGCTACAGGCTCTTGTGGCTGCACCATAGCAGAATACCCACGCGATCCCATACTTGCAGGCAAGGGTGGTACCATAAAGGTATTATTCAACTCCTCTGGCAAGTTTGGCCACCAGGAAAAGTCAGTAACCATTGCTACAAACACAGTACGTGGTATTTATATGCTGTATATACAGGGCGATGTGATTGGCACAAAAGAAAATAGTCCTAATGCTAAACCTCAATAAAACAATATATTTTCATCTCAATAATCAATAATAATGCAAGCAAATTTCGCAACAATTTTATTACAGGCAGCCCCCCAGGCAGGTGGCGGTATGATGCCACTTTTCCTGATGGGCGGTATGTTCATCGTAATGTATTTCTTCATGATACGCCCACAGGCAAAAAAAGCTAAAGACCAGAAAGCTTTTGCAGACAGCATTGCTGTCGACGAGCAGGTGGTTACAACTTCCGGTATCCATGGCCGTATCAACCGTATTAACGATGATGGCACTTTGCAGCTGGATATTGCACGTGGCACCTTTGTTACTATCGAACGCTCTGCAGTATCTATGGAAATGACGGCTGCTTTCCGTAAAAAGAAAGAAACAGCTGCTACCACAACTACCGCTACTGTAACTAAATAATTATTCTCACAATGCTTAAAGTAGGTATTACCGGCGGCATTGGATCAGGCAAGTCAATTGTATGCCAGGTGTTCTCAACACTTGGCATACCTGTTTTCAGGGCAGACGATGCCGCACGCTACCTGCTTGAAACAAACCCGGACGTAATAACAAAAGTAAAAGCGCTTCTGGGTGATAATATCTATATAAATGCACTCCCAGATCGTGCTGCTATAGCTGCTATAGTTTTCAAGGATCCTTCTAAGCTCACGCAGCTTAATGCTATCCTACACCCTGCCACAATAGCATACGGTAATCAGTGGATGGAAACACAGCATGCACCGTATGTGATGAAGGAAGCTGCTATTTTCTTTGAAAGCGGCAGTTATAAAGACATGGATGTGATGGTAGGCGTATATGCCCCGCAGGAGCTGCGCATCCACCGCGCCATGCAGCGCCCTGGCGCTACCCTTCCCGATGTTTTAAACCGCATCAGCCAGCAGATGGATGAAGACGAAAAAATGAAACGCTGTGACCATGTCATCATCAATGATGATAACACTGCCGTACTGCCTCAGATACTAGCCATACACGAAATATTATTGCGGCAAGCAACCATTAATTCACATCATTAGGATCGTACTCTATACTCTCCAATAGAGCTTTAAACTGCTTTTGGTTCTCAGGATCTTTTTCTGAGTCATCTAGTCTTTGCAAATATCCCCTTATCAATTCTATACGCTGATCGTCATGTTGTCGTTCTTCCCTATGCTCGTGCTTGCTTTTTTCAAGGTAGCTCTTGCCCACGTTGTAGAGAAAAGAGGCAAGCCCCATCCGGTACATACGGATACTTTCGTTACTGGCCAGGCTCGACATCACATTTACCGCTTCATCAAAAACCACATCATTCTTTACACGGCGCAGATAATACATTAGCCCTATAGCAAACTGGAACTTATTAGCGCCATACAAGTGCGGAGCTGCCTTTTGGAATATCACTATATCTTCTTCATTAGCCATACGCCCTATTACGCTCCATATGGCAGCTTGTTCATCACCCTGTGCTCTCGATCCTATCAGCCCTTTCGCAAGCCTGTAAGCCTCTACACTATCTATTTCCCACAAAGCATCCAGCGCTGTACCTGCCACCATGTAAGAGCTATCTTTTATGGCATCAACAAGCACAAGTTTTGCTTCCTCTATCTCCCATTCGCCCAGTACATTCAGCGCACTTGCGCGTACCGCATTTGTGTTCCCGTTTACCGCAAGGTATTGCACCTGCGCCTGCCATTTTTTGCGTAGTTTTTCATTTTTCACATCGCTCAGCCCATTTAGTGCATATTCTGTTATGTACGGAAATTTCTCCTTCAGGGTCAGATCTACTATAGTCTGCGCAGTAACATCATCCAGGTCTTTAAAGGCGGCATTTACAGCTAGTCTTTTATTTATATAATCATCGCAGGTCTCATATTGCTTCAGCCAGCCACTCATCCGCTTATTTTCTTTATAGGTGCCCGCCAGCATATGGTTATAATCTGGCACTACCATCGGCCTAACGCTGTCTTTATAAGCATAAACAAACTTTTCGGTTCTTTTCTTTAAGTTCCAATCAACCACTGTTTTGCTATCTGTATATAGTACAGCAGCTTTCAATGGCAGCCTATATACCATATCTGTATCTTTTTGCACTTGTGTAACGGTTACTGTAAGCTGCTGAGCTGAATCATTAAAATTGTAGTGGATGTCGAGTTCCGGGTGACCTCCATGATAATAATATTCATTAAAGAACCAGTTCCAGTCCTGGCCGGTAGCCTCTTCTACGGCCAGCCGCCAGTTGGTAGCTTCTGCCGAATGCAATGCATTACGGGTAAGGTATATGTTCATCGCTTTATCAAAAGCAGCATCTCCCATCAATTTATTTAAATACCCGAGCACCGCACCACCTTTCTCATAAGATATCCTGTCGAAAACGGCCTCACGGTCGTTATAGTAAAAACGCACAAGGGTTGGGTCGGTTGTATTGGTCACGCTCAAATACTTGCGTAGGTCGTCGTTAGCCAGCTTGTCTGCACTGGCATCGCCATACTTGTGTCTGCGCCACAATTGCTCACTGTAGTTAGCAAACGATTCATTTACGGTAATGTTCGACCATGACTCACAGGTTACATAATCGCCAAACCACTGGTGAAATAACTCGTGTGATACTACATCCTCAAAATTCTTATCCGCTATCTCCCTGAAATTTTCGTTCATAAACTCTCCGAACAAGCTTGCAGATGTATTTTCCATGGCACCCGATACATAGTCGCGCACTATCACCTGGTCATACTTATTCCACGGATATTGTACACCTGTGATGTTTGAAAAGTATTCGATCATCTCAGGCGTATTATTAAATATTTTGCGTCCGTAAGCTGCAAACCTGGGTTCTACATAGTAGTTTACTTCCTTATCTTTCCAATGGTCCTTTATTATAGTAAACTTACCTATAGCAAACATAACAGCATATGCCTGTATGGGTTTGTCCATTTTCCAGGTATCCTTCCGCATCCCGCCGATTTCCTTAGTACTCGATATAAGAGCGCCGTTGCTCAGGGTTTGCATGGTATCAGGTACCAGCAGTTCTATTTCTGTAGTGAACCGGGTATTGGGTTTATCAATGGTAGGCATCCAATGGCTGTTCGATTCTGTTTCACCTTGTGTCCATATCTGGGAAGGTTTGCCAGGTATTTTGTGGTCCGTATTTATAAAATAAAGACCTCTGTCATCTGTAATTGCTGCGCTGCCACCGGTAACACTGCTATATGGCATAGCCTTATAAACAATATGAAGACTGATCGTATCGGCAGCGCTATATACCTTGTTAAAGTTGATTTTCAGGCTATCGTTATGATATGTAAATGCTACGGGCCAGGTTAATTGCCCTTTTATCAACTCCACCCGTTGTATGTTCATGCTTTTTGCATCAAGCAGCAAAGTATCCGTAGCATAGAAATAAGGATGTAATGTAATCCATTCATTAGCATCTGCCGTCTTTTCGTTCCAGTCGAAGGTTAAAGAAACATGGCTGTGCATTATTTCCCAAACCTTGTCTGCTGCTGCTCTGTAGGGGTCGCCACTTTTTGCAGTCACCGTTAGGGTATCCAAAACTACTTCCTGGCGGGCGATCTTTTTAGAATGGCCGCACGATATCAAAAAAGCCGCAGCAACAACAATAGACAAATACTTCTTCATACCTAACTGAATACGAAACGTGTTTAATAACGAAAGTAAGGTGAAAAGCCCAAAACAATCATCACGCAAATAAAGGGAAATATTACGGTAACATATCGGTTATGCTGGCGGAAATATATGCACATGCATTTGTAAATCCTTATTTTTGCCCATTATCAAAATTCCAACAACCATTTATGTTGCAGGTAACAGTAAATGAACATAATTCTTTTTCAGTAGCACAAGGCGAAGACGGATGGTCTTTGAACAACGAACCGGTAATGCTGGATGTGCGCAACAGGCCTAATGGTCTCATTAGCGTTTTGCTCAATGGCAAAAGCTATACTGCCATTCTGGAGAATATTGATACAAAGAATAAAGAGTTGACGCTTACCATAAATGGCCAGACTTTTAAAAGCACTATCAAAGAGCCCATAGACCTATTGCTTACCAGCATGGGGCTGGATCTGAAAGCTATGCAAAAGGCTGAGCCGGTAAAAGCGCCTATGCCTGGTATGATATTAAAGATATTGGTAGAGCAAGGTCAGGTGATAAATAAAGGTGACGGCATGCTGATACTTGAAGCCATGAAAATGGAAAACATAATAAAAGCAACCGGTACCGCCACTGTAAAAAATATAAAGGTAACAGAACGTACTGCAGTTGAAAAAGGTGCTGTATTGATAGAATTAGAATAAGCATGCTATTTACATACAAACTAAATTACCTTTTACTGCTTGCCGTTTTGTTCTGCCATTCCGCAATGGCACAAACCTTTTCTTACTTGTATATACAAGGCGATAAAGAAACGCCCATCTATGTAAAGATGGAAGACGAAATGCAACCCCGTTATGGCAAAAACTATTGCATTATCTCCCAGTTAGCACCCGGCCCTGTACACATACAGGTATTGTTCCAGCAAAACGTTTACCCTCCACAGAATTTCCTTATACAAGTACCAGAAAACAGCTACCGTGGATTTATTGTCACCCACAAAGGAGATGATTTTGCGCTGTACGACCTGCAACAAAAAATATACATTCCCGCCGGCAACAGCATTGCAAGTGCTGCTGCGCCTGCAACACCTCGTCAGGCAGCTACAGAGTCAGCTGACCCCATAGTTAACACACCTGCTATAGCGGTTGTTACCGAACCTTCAGTTTCAATCTCGGCAACTACTGCTGTAGCTTCTCCCGCAATAGAGCCTATTTCACCTACGAGAAATGAGATTGCGGCACGCAAAGCACACATAGACAGTCTTGTAGCTGTAGCAAACACTAAAAAAACAAAAAAAGGAAATACTCAGCCACAATTCATTGATAATATGGTGCTGGATAATGAACGTACACCTCAAAAAGGCACTTATACCATCGTTACTAATGGGGAACCGCCTCCTGTTATTACCAACAGCGATTGCCCTACTCCACTAGACAACAACACATTTGAGGACATGTATTTGCACATGACCCAGAAACAAGGTGATGAAAGACTCAAATTTCTGATGCAAAACAGTAAACATTGCTTTAGTTGCAATCAAGTATATATACTAGCCAAAGAATTAGATAAAGACCAGCAGCGATACTCTTTCTTGAAACATATCTACCCCAGGGTCACCGATCAGGCCAATTTCAAATCAATGCAAAATCTGTTTACAAGTGCAGAATGGGAAAGCTATTTTCTGCTCATTGTCCAATAACATTCAATCAGATGAAAAGATCCCTTATTTTATTCCTTATCTGTTCTACTCTCTTTTCCTGCAAACCAGATAGGAAAGCAATGCTTGAACGTACCTGGCGGGCAGATGTGCTCAACAATCCGCAAATGGACGAAATGATGAGGAACGGACAAATGTTTATAGATACAGTAGGCGCTCATACAGACGCTGGCACCAATGTAATCTTATATGGTACCACTAATATGGATAGCCTGAAGAAAGGGCTGCAGTTGCAATTAGATAGTGTAAAAAACATGCAGCAAAGTGCAGTACAGCAAACTGTATTTACCTTCCGCAAAGACGGGGTGGCTATACTACAGTTTAATGGCAATACCGATTCATCCAAGTGGTATTTTGACGATCAGGGAGCTATTATATTGGATGAAATGAGAGAAAAAGGTGCAGGAGATAAAATAAAAATGGAAATAGTATCACTCAGTGATACCGCATTAAAATTAAATTTCCAGGAAAATGAAACAAATAGCGTGGTAACCTTTCATCCAGATACAAAATAATCGCTGTTATGATTATATTTGCTGGCACTTTGCAAAAACCATTGATAATTTTTTAATTCTTTAAATAAAATTATGCGTAGTATACCATTACGTCAAGCCTTACGTGAAGCCATGGAAGAAGAGATGCGTCGCGATCCGCGCGTATTCCTGATGGGCGAAGAAGTAGCACAATATAATGGAGCTTACAAAGTAAGCCAGGGCATGCTAGACGAATTTGGCGCTAAGCGTGTTATAGATACACCTATTACCGAACTTGGCTTTGCTGCCGTAGGCGTTGGTGCAGCTATGAATAACACTCGCCCTATTATTGAATTTATGACTTGGAACTTTGCCGAATTAGCTATTGACCAAGTGGTAAACCATGCTGCAAAAACATATTCAATGAGTGGCGGACAGTTTACTTGTCCTATAGTTTTTCGTGGTCCAAACGGTTCAGCAGGTCAGTTGGGCGCACAGCATTCGCAGGCTTTCGAAAACTGGTATGCAAACGTACCAGGCCTTAAGGTTATATCTACCTGCGATCCTTATGATGCAAAGGGACTGATGAAGTCTGCTATTAGAGATGAAGATCCCGTTGTTTTTATGGAATCTGAATCAGCTTATGGTGATCTTGGTGAAGTTCCTGAAGAGGAATATCTGATACCTATTGGTAAGGCTGCTGTAAAACGTGCCGGTACAGATGTTACTGTTGTGTCTTACAACAAAATGATGAAGGTTGCTATGGGCGCGGCTGAAGAACTTGCTAAGGAAGGAATAAGCGCAGAGGTTATAGATTTGCGCACTATACGCCCACTCGATTGGCAGACCATTGCAGAATCCGTAAAGAAAACAAACCGTTTAGTTATAGTTGAAGAACAGTGGCCTTTTGGTAGCATTTCTTCTGAGATCACTTATCGCATACAAAAAGAAGTATTCGATTATCTGGATGCTCCAATACGCCGTATCACATCGGCTGATGCTAACATGCACTATGCACCAAATCTTGTGGCTCAATTCCTGCCAGATGTGCCACGTACTGTTAAACTGATAAAAGAAGTAATGTACCTGAAAAAATAGTACTGACTTTACATATACTTACATACCCCTTGTGCTATATGCAAGGGGTATTTTTTTCTATACCCCTGCCACGTTTTCTTACGGTATCAACCTATATTTGGCCTCGTTATGACCACCACCCAACTTAAAACTTCAGTGATCATTATAGGCGCAGGCCCTGCCGGAGCAGGTACTTCGTTCTTTTTATCCAATTCAGGTATACCCCATATTGTAATCGATAAAGAAACTTTTCCACGCGATAAAGTATGCGGTGACGCGTGTAGTGGCAAAACCGCATTGGTCATAAGACGGGCAAACCCTGAATGGCTGGACGAAATACTGGCTAATGAACAGGAGTTTACACCTTCATGGGGCATAACTTTCGTAGCCCCAAATGGTAAACCACTCGATATACCCTTTACCAACAAACGCACTCCTGAAACCAAAGCGCCTGGATTTACTGTACCGCGCATGGATTTCGACTACTTTCTCTTTCAGAAAATGCAGTTGTCTGAGCACTGCACCATATTTCAGAAAAGCAAGGTTACAAGTATAGAAGATTTGGGTAAGGATGGGGTACGTGTATTGATGACACACAATAATGAGCAATATGAAATTACAGCTCCCCTTATTGTGGGTGCCGACGGCGACAAAAGCATGGTGCGCAAAAAATACATCAATAGTGATGTTTCGGACAAAGCATATTGTGTAGGCCTACGTGGATATTATGAGGGCGTAGCAGATCTTAAAGCCGATAACTATATAGAACTGCATTTCTTACCCGAAATGTTGCCTGGTTATTTATGGATATTCCCGCTACCTAATGGAAAGGCAAATGTAGGAGTGGGCATACTGTCAGAAAAAATAAGGAGTAAAAAAATAAACCTTCGCGAGCAGATGCTCTACGCGCTAAAAACCAATCCTGAAATAAGCCGCAGGTTTGCCAACGCAAAACTGGTAGACAAGATACAGGGTTGGGGACTTCCTCTTGCCATGAACAGGGATGCTATGTCGGGCGATAACTTTATCCTTACAGGTGATGCTGCATGCCTTGTTGACCCTTTTAGTGGCGAAGGCATAGGCAACGCACTGTACAGCGGTATGCTGGCTGCGGCAGCTATAAAACAAGCTATAGAACAAAACAATTTTACCGGCGCCTTCTTTAAAGAAACATACGACGATGTAGTGTGGAAACGACTAGGTGATGAATTTAAGATAAGCGCTACACTACAACGTTTGTGCAATTATCCATGGCTATTCAATTTTGTAGTAAACAAAGCTTATAAAAGCGCTTCCCTACGCAATACCATCAGTTGTATGTTCACAGATATGGATTTGCGCGACCAGTTGAGCAATCCCATGTTTTATCTTCGCATACTTTTTAACCGCTAATTATAGTTTCCGTTTATCGCCTTTGCGTGTTTATCTGTACAAGGATATAATAGTTTGTACCTAAACTATTATATCCTTAACTTTATACAAGAATGGTGAATACAGAATATGATATTGTAGCATCTTTTACAAGAGAGATCACACGCGTCAACCTTGCCTTCAAACAGCATATACAGCTAAAACTTCGCCAAAATAATATTGATCTTACGTTCGAAATGCTCTCAGTGCTGAGTTGTTTGTGGGAGCAGGATGGCATAAATCAGCAAGAAATAGCCAATATAACAGTAAAAGATAAAGCCAGCATGACTTACTTGTTGGATAATCTTACCAAACGTGAGTTAGTTTATCGTCAGGAAGATGACACTGACAGGCGCAACAAGAAAGTGTACCTTACGAGTAAGGGCAAAGAGCTCAGAGTGCAAATACAACCATGGGTAACCGAAATGTTTGGCATGGTAGGCAATAACCTGCCAGCAGATTCTGTAAAATCGCTAACCCAAACACTGGAAAAAATTAGAGAGAATTTGCGTTAATTTTTTTTTGAATAATTAGTAAAGAATTAAACAGTATAACATTTATCTAACTAACAAAAAATTGTCTTATGAAACCATCAATGATCGTAACAACAGACTTTACAGAATCATCAGCCAACGCTCTTGACTACGTTTCCACTACAGCTATAAACAGGTATAACATCATCCTGGTCCATATCTATACTATGCCCATCAGTTATTCAGCAGAGGGTCTGGCGCTTACCACTGTTGATGACTACATACGCAATGCTGATATAAAAATTCATGAAGAAGCTGCCAGAGTATGTTCTGCCCACCCCGATCTTCAAATAGAAACAAAGGTAATAGTTGGCGGATTCTTGCAATCTTTAAGAGATATTATAAAAGAATTACATCCAGACGCTGTAGTGATGGGAGCGCTAAAAGACTATGCTGATCTGGGTACATGGGATAACGAAGTGCTGGATGCACTTACAGGACTGCCAATACCTGTACTCATTGTACCACACCACTTCAAAAGCACTACTATACGTAACATCGGGTTCGCCAGCGATTATCGTACAACTAATAGCGTAGATCAGGTAAGTTTCGTTAAAAGAATAATTAAAGATACAGGAGCGCAATTGCATGTCATTCACATCTCAAGAACTAAACTGCAGTACGATGAAGTAAAACACAAAAATGAGCTAAATCTGCAAGCGCTGTTGGAAGACGTGCAACCCAAATACTATGCTGCAGAAGACCCGAATGTGATAGACGCCATAGCACGTTATGTAAAAGACCTGCAGTTAGATATGATGGTGGTTATACCTCACAGACATGGTTTCTTATATAGCTTGTTTAATCAAAGCCACACTAAGCAATTAGCTAAACTAAACCACCTGCCGGTATTGGCCCTACACGATTGATCTTAGCTAGGCGGATGATTGGAATTTTTTCTTAGGTTCATACCGTAGGTGTAGTTAGTGGAAAGAATAATGTCGTTACAATCAAAGTGTTTTACTATCCCGTTTTCACTCATTGCAACTACCCAACATGTATTTTGGTGCATACCATAGTCTATAATAAAAATAGCATGTCCCCTCCCTAGCGGGGTTTCCACCATTATTGTAGGGTCCAGTTGTAATATCATACTCATGCACCATGAGTAATTAATACCATGCCATAACAGTATAATAGAAACTAAAAGTGAGAATCCTAGTTAATCGGGAAAATTATATTAAACCTTACTGCCAAAATTGATTAGAACAGTTCTATTCGTTTTCAACCAGTTTCATTAACTGCTGTATTTCATGGGCCTTGTCATACTCTTTCCTGTATTGATAACAGAGGCTTAGCTCCTCCAGCATTTTATAAATAATACCGCGGGTAAGTATAGGCGCGAAATACGATTCATTTTCGTGCGCATTTATCTTCTTCAGATAGTTATTTACGTCCTGGCGATTATATATCATTCCATTTATAGGATCTATAAAAAACTGTATCTGCTGTATGCCTTCATTACCTGTACTAAAAAACGAGTATAAAGTGTCTATATACGCGAATATGAATTGGCGGGGAACGTTTACTGCAAATATGGGTATATCAAGCAATTCACAAAGCGATAGAAAAAGTACACCTATGGTGTAAGCATTTCCCTGCTTGCTTTCCATTACTTGGTTAATGAAGAAGTATTTAGGATCTCGGTCGGTTAGCTCATGACCATGTAGTTTATAATAGTTGTACAGTATGCTATTAAACACATTTACCTGCTCAAGAGGAGTAAGGTAATTATTGAGCTCCAGCCATATATTTCGGCGTACCTGGTCAAATTGCGTAAGCAGTGCAGCTACATTCAGGTCAGGAAACTGGTAACGGGCTACTAATATCGCCCCCCTGAACAGTTCAGGATGTTCAGCTTTGTTCCACTCCAGAAAATCGTGCTGTAGATCCTGGAAGTGTACCCTGTGTATGAGTAGCTCTATCCGTTCCTGCACCTCCTGGTCAGCTGTGGTTTCCCACAACTGCTCCAGGTTAGGTATTATATCTTTTCCGTAATCCAGCAGCTTACCGGCAACGGTATCAAATACCTCATCATCGGGGTCATCTATCAATCGTAAAAGGGCCGTTATTTCCTTATTGTACTGCATACCTCCTGCCTTTCATCTTCAATGTACAACAATTATCACTTTGCTTTCTTTCCTCTGGCAACTTTTTTCGGTGGGTTAGCTTTTACATCTTCAATAATTGCCTTCACCTCTTCAATAGTAAGGTCTGCCGCAGTCTCCGTTCTTTCCTTAGGTATTTTAAAATTGCGCAAACCTTGTTTTATATAAGGGCCATACGGACCTTTCAAAATTCTTATCTTTTCCTTTTCAAATATTTTTATTGTACTTTCCTCTGCAGTCTTGCGTTTTTCCTCAATCAACGGGGCCACCTCTTCCAGCTCCACTGTGTAAGGATCCATTTCTTTCTTCAGCGAATAGAACTTAGAAGCATGTTGTGCATATGGTCCAAACCTGCCAATATTCACAGTCACATCCTCACCTTCAAACAGCCCAAGTTTTCGTGGCAACCTAAAGAGTTCATATGCTTCATCCAATGTTATGGTTTCAATGCTCTGGTTAGCACGCAGCTTGGCAAACCTTGGCTTTTCTTCACCTTCCACAGTACCTATCTGCACCATAGGTCCAAAACGTCCCAGGCGGGCTACTACCGGCTTGCCGGTAGCTGCATCTGTTCCTAGCATGCGCTCACCTTTTATCCTGCCGGCAGTTTCCATTGTATGCTCTACACTTTCATGAAACGGGTGATAGAATGTATCTATCATCTTGTTCCACACCTTTTTGCCTTGAGCTATTTCATCAAATTCTTCTTCTATTTTGGCGGTGAAGCTATAATCCATCACCTTGTCAAAATGTTCGTTCAGGAAGTCCGTAACAACCATTCCAAGGTCAGTTGGGAACAACTTTGCTCGTTCTGCTCCTACGTTCTCATTATCTTTCCTATGACTTATCTTATTGTCTTTAAGCAGCAATATGTCAAATTCTCTTTTCACTCCTTCTTTATCACGTTTTTCAACATACCCACGGGCCTGTATGGTGCTTATGGTCGGTGCGTAGGTCGATGGGCGGCCTATACCTAGTTCTTCTAATTTTTTTACAAGCGATGCTTCTGTATATCTGGGCTGTGGACGGGTGAAACGTTCAGTAGCCTGCATATGTTGCAAATCTAGTTTTTGGCCTGCTGTTAACGGTGGCAACATACCCTCATTCTCTTCTTCACCATCTTCGTCATCCTTGCCTTCACTATATACCTTTAGAAAACCATCAAAACGCATTACTTCTCCGGTTGCAGTTAATGGATCGTCCGGATGAGCCGATACATTTATCTTGGCTATGGTCCTTTCCAGTACCGCGTCTGCCATTTGGCTGGCCATAGTACGTTTCCATATCAGTTCGTAAAGTCTGTGGGTATCAGCATCCCCGGCCGATGGTGCCTCCATATTGGTAGGGCGTATAGCTTCATGCGCTTCCTGTGCTGATTCACTCTTTGTTTTATAAACCCTTTTCTGGTGATATTTTTCACCATACTGGTTTATGATCGCACTTCTCGATCCATCAAGTGCGGTATCAGACAGGTTTACCGAGTCAGTACGCATATAGGTGATATGCCCGTTCTCATATAGCTTTTGAGCAAGCAACATGGTTTTGGACACAGAATACCCCAGCTTACGGCTGGCTTCCTGCTGTAATGTAGATGTTGTAAATGGAGCAGCTGGCGATTTCTTTGCTGGTTTTACCTGTACATCTTTAACCTCGTAAGTTGCATTAATGCACTTTTCAAGATAAGTCTGCGCTGTATTTATATCAGTAAGCTTATCTGGACCTTCAGCTTTAAAAGTTACATTTTTATTATTAATGTCTGGCGCTTGTAAAAATGCCTCAACCTTAAAACTGTGCTTGGTATTAAACTTTGTAATGTCTCTCTCACGTTCCACAATAAGGCGCACTGCTACAGACTGTACACGACCTGCAGAAAGGTTTTTCTGCATACTCATTTTACGCCACAATATTGGGGATATTTCAAATCCCACTATGCGGTCCAGCACCCTGCGTGCCTGTTGGGCATATACCAGGTCCATATTTACAGTACGGGGGCTATTTACAGCTTTCTGTATCGCCTGTGCTGTTATTTCATGAAACACAATTCGCTTGGTAGTTATAGGATCCAGGCCCAATACTTCACACAAATGCCATGATATAGCTTCTCCCTCACGATCCTCATCCGTTGCCAGCCATACATCATCTGTTTTTTTAGCCAGTGCCTTTAGTTCTTTTACAACCTTCAGCTTGTCATCCGATATTTTATATTTAGGCGTAAAACCGTGCTTGATATCAATACCCATGTCCTCTTTTTCCAGGTCGCGGATATGGCCATAGCAGGATTTTACTTCAAAATCGCTGCCCAATATTTTTTCAATTGTTTTGGCTTTGGCCGGCGACTCAACTATCAACAAGTGTTTTGCCATTCTATTCTTTTCTTTAACTGCTATTTTTCTGCCACTCATTTTTGTGACAACGTGCAATAATAAACGATTGTTTTGTAAAAAAGAAAAAAGGGTAACAAGTATGCTACCCTTTCTCCTTATATTATTTAATTAATTATTAACGAGCTACTACAAAACGGCCTGTTGTTCTTTCGCCATTTGCTTCAACTGTGTAAAAATATACACCAGCAGCAAAAGAAGAAGTGTTAAAGGCAGCCTTGCCAGTTGTTACATTACTGAAAGACTGGGTATTTGTCACCTGGCCTAAAGTGTTTGTAACAGTTACGTTTACGTTAGCGTTGTGGCTCAAAGTGAAAGGGATAAACACTTCACTTGTTGCTGGGTTAGGATAAGCGCTAGCTGTTGCTATTGTGCTTACGTTAGCAACACCTGCATTAAAGCAACCTGTGCAATTAACATGGAATGCAAAGAATGGATCCTGGAAACCTGCTGTTACAAAGAAATAAGAACTCAGGATATATTGTGTACCTGCATTCACCATTTCCTGCTGGTTCATCCAATATCTTTCCTGGCCAGTCATAACCAGGCCACTGTTATAATCGTTGTTCAACTGGCTAGGGAAAGCACCTGTACCATTAAGAGCATAAGAAACAACATCCCATGTATTTGCTGAATCTATACTTGTGTTAAACGGATATTGATGACCGCTTTTAAATTGCTGGTATGCAACAACTTTACCACCTGCTGGTACACTTAAGCCGCCAGGTACATTCAAAGTATATATATGACCACCATTACTTCCGTCAGAGTTAACTATAGAGTCGCTATAAGCAGCAGAGTCAAGAAGCTTAGTTATTTTTATAAGACCTGTTACTTTGCTAGATAAGATACCGTTTGTAGTTGAGTCATAAGCCATAGTAGCTACGTGGAAAGTACCATTAGGAATAGAGAAAGTATCCACAAAGAAATTAGCTGGACCATAAGTAAATGCAGCAGTACCCGCGGCTGGCGTTGCAGCTAAATAGATAAACAATGTATCTACATAGTGGTTATAGCTTTTCCTGTCGTCAAAACCATAAACAGTTATGCTATCTATAGAGTAAGCATTTTTAGCTCCAATACCAAAAGCTGGCTGTGGAAAAGACGGAGTAGCATTTTTGAAACCATTTGGCGTAAATGCAATGCTGGTAGGGTCAAAAGAAGTACCTAAACCTTCCAAAAACCAGTTAAACGCAGCATTACCATTATTAGCCGGAACTAATAAGCTCGTGTCGTTATAGATAGGATAAGGAACTGGAGCCGCAGTGTTAGAATTGATATTTGCATCCTGGAAGCAAAACCATGCACTCTGCGTACTTGTTGCTTTATTCAGCGCACCAGCAGTGGTTTTGATTTGTTTTTGAATATTCACATTTTTGGGTGAATGAGTTCCTGGTATAGCGTATGCCTTATTAAAGACAACACTCTGATTCTCCTGTGCGTTGGCAGCAATCACACTTACCCCCCCGGCTAATAGTAAAAATAATTTTTTCATTGTTTGATTTAGTTTAATTGTAGAAATAGAAAGATGCCGTAAAGATAACCAATAGTTAACTATCGCTCCAAATTAAATATGCTCAAACACCATGCCAATTGTTAAATAAATTACAATTTCACACACTCGCTTCTGGCTAGTACTTTTGCGGCAACAATAATTATATATAGTAGTTTCATGCTCCCACAATTCGACGACACTCAAGTGGCTTTTGAATATAAAAGCAATAGCGACCTCAAGAGGGCTCGTTTCCTTTTTTCATCTATGGGGTCTCCTACGCTCACCGCTCTGGGCATGCGTTTCACCAAAGTAGCTATGGCCCTCGGCCTTCCCATTAAAGGGCTTATTAAAAAAACTATTTTCAGCCAGTTCTGTGGTGGTGAATCCATTGAAGAAGCCGCTGGCACTGCCAATATGCTGGCAAAGTACGGAATAGGTATTATACTCGATTACGGTGTAGAAGGCAAAGCAAGCGAGGATGACTTTGATAAAGCAGTCCCTGAATTTATTAAAGCAATAAAGTACGCTGCCTCACAAAAAAACATCCCCTTCATCAGCATTAAGATTACTGGGTTTGCCAGGTTTGCATTGTTGGAAAAATTACACAGTGGGGAGCCACTTACCCAATCGGAAGCTGAGGAATGGGAACGTGTAAAAAGCAGGATAGACAAAATATGCAACGAGGCATACCGCTCTAACATTATGGTACTGGTAGATGCTGAAGAAAGTTGGGTACAAAAGCCTGTGGATGACCTTAGCGATTTGATGATGGAAAAATACAACATCAAAAAAGCTATTATTTTCAACACCTTCCAGCTTTACAGGCACGACAGGCTGGATTTCTTAAAGGTATCTTACGATAGAGCAGTTGCTAAGAATTACCTGTTGGGCGCAAAGTTGGTGCGTGGCGCATACATGGAAAAAGAACGAAACCGCGCCGTCGCCAACGGCTATCCATCACCCATACAGCCAAATAAAGAAAGTACGGATAAGGACTATGACGCAGCTGTCGACTTTTGCCTGCAAAGACTCGATCATCTTGCTGTTTTTATAGGTACACACAATGAAAAAAGTTGCCTGCGCGCTGCACAGTATATGATAGACCACAAGATTCCATCAAATACAGAACGTGTATATTTCTCCCAGCTTTATGGCATGAGCGACAATATATCTTTCAACCTCGCGCACGAAGGCTATCATGTGGCTAAGTACCTGCCATACGGACCTGTAAAAGATGTAATACCCTACCTCATGCGCCGCGCACAGGAAAACACATCTGTTGCAGGCCAAACCGGGCGCGAGCTATCACTCATCAATAAAGAAATGAAAAGAAGAGCATTGTTATAGATGCTCTATAAGTTAAATATAAAATGGCCGCAGAACAAACGCTGCGGCCATTTTCTGTAATGGAATATCTTTATCAGCTTACAGCTCATCATCTACCTCACCTTCTTCCACGTCCTCATCCTCATCAAGCTCTTCATCTTCAAATGTGTCTTCGTCATCTTCATCAAAATCATCGGTATCTACGTCCAGGTCTTCTTCCTGTTCGTCCATGTCATCATCCTGTTTTTTAGCTGCAACAGGATAATTAATCAATTCTTCGGTTTCAAATTGGTGTTTCATAATTTTCTGATTTAGTTGGCAGTAAATGTTTATACAATTTTAAGGCATTTAATTGCCCATACTTCCACTTCACATAAATTTAATGCCACTTAAAAGTGAGGAGCTTATATAGCAAAAAGCCACCTCTACTAGATGGTGGCTTTTCAAGAAACTTTTTATAAGTTATAAGTTGGTCTTTAGAGTGTTCAGCACCATATCTATTTCGTCTTTCGTGCTGTGCCTTGAAAAAGAAAAACGGATCGGAACAATGTTCTCATGATTACTATTAATAGCCTTTATAACATGACTTGTTGAGTTTGCACCACTGGTGCAGGCGCTGCCGCCGCTCACACAAATACCCGCCATATCCAGGTTAAAAAGAAGCATATCAGACTTTTCAGTAAGCGGGAAGCTTGCATTCAAAACCGTATAAAGGCTTTTCCCATTCGTATCACCATTAAAAGTAACACCAGGAAAATTTTGCACCAGGGCCGATGCCATATACTCCTTTAATCCTTGCATGTATGCACTGTCTTCTGCATAACGTTGGGTAGCTATTTCTAGTGCTTTAGCAAACCCTATTATGCCATACAGATTCTCTGTTCCTGCACGCATATTGCGTTCTTGCGCACCACCATTTATATATGGCTTTATATTAATACTTTCATTTACGTACAATATACCAACCCCTTTAGGGCCATGGAATTTGTGCCCTGATCCATTAATGAAGTGTATGTATGTTTCCTTTAAATTAAACGGGTAGTGGCCAACGGTCTGCACAGTATCACTATGAAAAATGCAATCATATTTCTTGCAGAGGGCGCTTACTGCATCCATATCCAGCAGGTTGCCTATTTCATTATTTGCGTGCATCAACGTCACAAGCGTTTTCTCATTGCTTCCAGCCATCAGCTCTTCAAGGTGGGCTAAGTCTATATGCCCTGTCGGTAGCATATTCACAAAACTAAGCTTCACTTTACTGAAGTGTGCCATATGCTCTACTGTATGCAGCGTAGCATGATGTTCTACTGGCGAACTGATAATGTGTTTACATCCGAGGTCATTTACCGCTGCATGTATGGCTGTATTGCTGCTTTCTGTCCCTCCCGATGTAAAGAAGATCTCCCCAGGGTTTGCACCCAATATTTTTGCCACGCTTTTACGCGCATTTTCTATGGCAAGTTTGGTTTCCCTTCCATAAGAATATATAGAAGATGGATTGCCAAATTTCTCAGTCAAAAAAGGCATCATAGCGTCAAGAACTTCGGGGTCTAAAGAGGTCGTTGCTGCATTATCAAGATATATACGTGCCATGTGCTTGTTTTAAAATGGATGCAAAAATAAAACAACTGCGCATTAATGACGATACTCTTTCTTAATAATATTATAATGCTTTATCAATATTAATATACAACAATAAAAAAGGACAATTGTGAAAGCCTTCGCTTATATACAATTGTCCTTTTTATTAAAAATATTTTAAGCTGCGGCATCCTTAAAAAGGTGCCTGGTCATCGTCATCAGGATTTGGTTTCCTGAAGGGTTGCCGCAGGCTAAGCCCGTCTTCATCGTCCCAGTTCACATTATTCGCCTTAGATGGCATAGTTTGGAACCCATTGGGTATAAAGAGTTTTGATCCGCCAAATTCACTCGGATCCCTGCGTATGCCCGCCTGCGGGTTTGGCCCCTCCTTAAACGGAGTGAATCCGCCGCCGCCACCATCATCACCAAAACCATCGTCAGGTAGATCGGTAAATTTTTGAAATTCTTTTATGAAGCGAACCTTTACCGTATCCGTACTACCATTACGGTGCTTGGCTACGTGTATATGGGTCTCCCCTTCTATGGTATTACCCATAGCATCATTATTTATGCCGTAATATTCTGGGCGGTACAGGAACATAACCATATCCGCATCCTGCTCTATCGCTCCCGATTCCCTCAAATCGCTCAACTGTGGCACTTTCGATTCTTTACGTGTCT
This sequence comes from Flavipsychrobacter sp., assembly GCA_031292525.1. Lineage (GTDB taxonomy): Bacteria > Bacteroidota > Bacteroidia > Chitinophagales > Chitinophagaceae > JABDEZ01. The sequence goes on from JARLGY010000045.1 coordinate 298,882, forward strand.
CCACTGAACGGTTCAACTGAGAAAGCGCTATAATTGGCACTTCAAGCTCCTTTGCCAATGCCTTAAGGTCGCGCGATATTTTAGATATTTCCTGTTCCCTGTTCCCTCCTTTGTCAATGCTGGCCTGCATCAACTGCAGATAATCTATTATTATTAGTTGTATATCATGCTTCTGCTTCAACCTTCTCGACTTTGCCCTCAACTCAAATATGTTCAAGGCCGCCTGGTCATCCAAAAATATAGGTGCAGCTGCAAGTTTGTTCATGCGCTGGGTCATCTGCACAAACTCGTGCTCTTGCATACGCCCCTTGGTTATAGCATCCATGTTCACCTCTGTTACCGCTGCAAGCATCCTTTTTACCAGCTGCGTTGCACCCATTTCAAGCGAGAAGAACGCTACAGGGAAAGGCTTTGGCGACTGCATAGCGGCATTCATGGCCAGGTTAAGACAAAACGCTGTCTTACCCACAGCAGGCCTTGCCGCAAGTATGATAAGATCGGTCTTTTGCCATCCTGAGGTTAGCTTGTCTAACCCTGTAAACCCGGTAGGCACACCGGTCATGTCATCTTTTTTGTTCTTTGCTTCCTCTATTTCGTGTACGGTTCTTACCAGTACTTCTTTCAGGCTTTTAAAATTTTTACGTAAGTGTTTGTCGGTGATCTCATACAGGTTCGATTCTGCCTTGTCCAGCAGGTCAAACACATCTGTACTGTCTTCATATGCATCACTGATCACCGCCCCAGATATGCGTATCAATTCCCGCTGTATGAACTTTTCCATGATGATCCTGGCGTGTGCTTCAACGTGTGCGCTCGACAGTACGCTCATGGTAAGGCGGGTTATATAGTATGCTCCCCCAACTATCTCCAGGTCTCCGCTTTTCCTTAGTTCATCGGTCACAGTCAGCAGATCTACCGGCTGCCCTTTATCAAACAGCCTGCGTATGGCCGCATATATTTTTTGGTTAGCATCTACATAAAAACAATCCTCACTTTGTATGATTTCAAGTACTTCTGCAAGCTTGTCTTTTTCAAGCATCACAGCACCCAATACCGCTTCTTCCATTTCCGGTGCCTGTGGGGGCACTTTACCATACACTAAAGTTGAAAGGTCGGGCTTACGAACCCGTGATCCACCAAAGTCTTTTTTAATATTTACCGACATTATATAAAGTTCTTAATACTATATTTATCACTCATTATCATTGCAATTACATCTACAACCGCGCCCACTTGAGGTGACAAATCCATAACCGGTATTTTTAATACCGATGCGCCTGCTCACTTACCAAAACCCTAAATTGAAAACCTCAAATTTGTAGCGGAGGACGAATGTATATCGAATAACTAAAGCAGAAAAATTTTCCGCGTATTTAAATTAAAACATCTGATTCACATCTTATCCACACACTTATTCCCCTAATTTCCACTCATCATCAGGTTTACCAACAAAGTTAAGGCTATACCAACACTAATCCACAGGAAATACACAACAGAATGTGAATAAATATGGCTGAACCATTTTTGCTTTATAATCAGCTAATTTGCTATACTTAAGGGAGTAAATAGCTCCAAAAAATCAAAAAAAATGTCTTTGTTATATGCTTTCAATGCACAATTTATTTTTTCATCGTTCCTAAGCTATCTTTACTGCAAATTCGTGTTTAATAGATGATCATCTCCTATAAATGGTTGCTCGATTATTTGCCGCAACCATTACCTGTAAATGAACTGAGCAAAATACTTACCTCAATAGGACTTGAGGTAGAAGCAGTAGAAAATATTGAAGCTGTAAAAGGCGGACTGGAAGGATTATTGACTGGTGAAGTACTCACCTGTGAAAAACATCCTAATGCTGATAAATTAAAAGTAACCACCGTAAATATAGGCGGCGCTGAACCTTTGCATATTGTATGCGGAGCGCCCAATGTTGCTGCCGGCCAAAAGGTGATTGTAGCGCCCGTAGGCGCCATGGTACACCCTACCAACGGCTCTCCGTTCCTGATAAAAAAAGCCAAAATACGTGGCGAGGACAGCGAGGGGATGATATGCGCCGAAGACGAAATAGGTCTTGGGGAAAGCCATGCTGGTATTATGATATTGCCTGCCGATACCAAAGTTGGCCTGCTGGCAAAAGACTACTTTAAACTACCGGAAACCGATCACGCCATACACATAGGGCTTACGCCCAACCGTTCCGATGCCATGAGTCATATAGGCGTAGCTCGCGATGTATGCGCTTACCTTACCCATCATACAGGCACAGAGCACGTAGTTAAGTTACCTGCTGCTTCATTGTCTTTACCTGCAACTCCGTCCAGGGTGACTGTAACCATACAGGCTGCTGAAGCCTGCCCTCGTTATACCGGCATCAGCATAACCGGGGTTAAAGTAGGCCCGTCTCCCGAATGGTTACAACAACGTTTAAAAACCATAGAAGTTCGTTCTATAAACAACATCGTTGATATTACTAATTATGTACTGCACGAATATGGTCAGCCTCTGCATGCTTTCGACGAAGAGGAAATTAACGGAAGCACTATTAATGTTGGCTTTGTAGCTGCTGACACACTGTTCACTACACTTGATGACAAGGAGCGTAAACTTCGCTCTGAAGATCTGATGATAATGGATGGCTCTGGCCCCGTAGCTATTGCAGGTGTTTTCGGTGGCCTGCATAGCGGCGTTACACCCCAAACTGCTTCTATTTTTCTTGAAAGTGCATATTTCACACCTGTCTACGTAAGGCGTACATCTATGCACCATGGGTTACGTACAGATGCAGCCACCCACTTTGAGAAAGGCGTGGATATAAATAACGTGATCCCCGCGCTTCAAAGAGCTGCATCGCTGATAGCAGAGTTAGCGGGTGGCACTGTTTCCTCTTCTATAACAGATGTATATCCACAGCCGCTTGAGCAGGTACAAGTAAAGATCACATACAGCTATATTCAAAAGTTAAGTGGCAAGTATTACAGCCCGGAATCGGTTAAGAACATTCTTACAGCGCTTGGGTTTGGTATTGAGGAAGAAACTGCTGATTCGCTTTACTTGAGCGTCCCATCTAATAAAACAGACGTTAAACAACCCGCTGATATCGTAGAAGAAATATTGCGGATTGATGGTCTGGACAATATCGTCATCCCACAAAAACTAAACATAGACCTGATCAAGGCCTTGCCAACCGATCGCGACAAACGCGAAACTGTTGCAGACATACTGCATGGTCTGGGCTTCCAGGAAATAGTTACCAATTCTATCGTCAATAGCAAATACTATCCTGGAGATACTAAGCTGGTACATATGCTCAACAGCTTAAGCAGCGATCTGGATGTAATGCGGCCAACCATGCTCGAAAGTGGTCTTGAAGTAATACAGTATAACTACAATCGCAAAAACAAAGATCTCCGCCTATTTGAATTTGGACGTATATATCAGAACGAAAATAGTAAGTATATCGAGTATGATAGATTAGGTATCTGGATAACAGGTAACATCCAACAAGCACAATGGAACCAAAAAGCCAGACCAGCCGATATATTCTACGTGAAAGGTGTGATAAGCGATCTGTTACAACGTTCTGGTATAGACGGTGTACAGCCTGTTTATGCGCAAGAGGGCAATGAACTGCAATGGAAGTATAAAAATGCCGTCATTTGCACAGCACAGGCTATAGACCAGAAAAGACTTGATATATTTGACATCAAACAGGATACATACTTTGTAAACATACTGTGGCAAGAGTGGACAAAAGCAATGGCCCAGAAGATGATCAGGTATAAAGAAGTTTCCAAATACCCGGCCGTGCAGCGCGATCTGGCTATTATACTGGACAAAACAACTGGCTATGGAGATGTGGTAAAACAAACCGAACAGTTGAAACTTGGCGCGTTAACCGGCATTAACCTTTTTGATGTATTTGAAAGCGAAAAATTAGGGGCTGATAAAAAATCATATGCTGTCAACTATTCTTTCCAGTTACAGGACAGAACGCTTACAGACGCTGAAATAGAAGAAATGATGCAACAGCTGGTAACAACTTATAAGACTAAACTTAACGCACAAATACGCGACTAATGCAGGAATTACAGCTCTTAAAGGATAGGCTTGATGCGCTGTTAAAAAAATATACAGCCGTAGAGGCTGAAAATATACGCCTGAAAAATACTGTCACCGATCAACTGAAATTCATAGAGTCGCTGAACCATAAACTCACGTCTCTTGAAGATAATATGCTTGCGCATCAAATAGGCAAGTCTGTACTAGATGGTTCTGAAAAAGAGAAAATGCGCAGACAGATAGATAATGTGATAAGTGAGATCGATAAAATAATGAACACCTTAAATGATTAAGAAATACATCCCCATATTATTGTTCATTGTTTGTGTTGTGGCTAGTTCGTGTACCCAGCAAAAACAAGCCTGTGTTGAGCCAATACTCGTATCCTTAAGGTTCAGCGTACTTTCTACGCATTGGGATTCTGCTCTTGCCCGTAGGATCACTTTCGACACCCTGCTGCCAAACGCCGAATTAAGGCCGATCGGAGCTAAGGATAATACGCCTTATTATTTTGGCAATACTGCTCAATTCTCGCTGTTCCTCGATCCTAACAACGATTCCTGCAAATGGTACCTGAGCCAAATGGGAGGCGACTCTATACGGGAAATAATAGATACTATTACATTCTATTACACCAGGAAACTGCAATTCCTTTCTAATGCTTGCGGTTACACTTATTACTACAACCTTACTACTACACCAGCCACACCTAACCTAAAAAACAATGTCATCCAAAACTATACCGATACTGTACATAAAATAGATTCCATTCTAATAGAAAATGCCGGTGTTACAAATAACGTAAATTTGGAACATCTGCAGATATACATACGCGACTCACTAAAATAATTAAAACCAATGCGCATTTTCAAATGCATATTTTACGTACTCCCATTATTTATCTCCTGCTTCGCGTTGGGGCAAACTGCCGATACCACTAAACCCGTTGCTCCTACCCGAGAAAAAACTGGTCATCAGCTTACCTTTAGTATCGATGCTTCTCAGCCTATTATAAATGCGTTTATCAGTTATCGTCAGGGCTATGAGTTTGCTGCAGATTACTACTTGCATAAAGAGCTCTATGCTGTTGTGGAAGGCGGTTTTGGTAATGCAACTGTTAACTATACAGGGCCGGTAAATTTGCAATATAATTCAAACAATAGTTTCATCCGTGGTGGCATTAATCGCTGCATTCTTACCCGGCAATCTGTTGATGATTGGGATGCAGTATTTATTGGCGCACGTCTGGGTGTCGGCTTTATTAACAGAACGGCCGCTCAGTACAATGTCGTGGATAGTATTTGGGGCAACACACCAAAGGGTATAACACCCGCCCAAAACTTTACTGGTTATTGGTTTGAACTTACAGGCGGTATGCGCATGGAACTTGTAAAACACTTTTTTGTGGGCTACTTGGTACGTGGCAAATTCCTGCTCAATACCAGCGCATTCCAGGACCTTGCCCCTATATATGTAGCCGGTTATGGCCGTGCCGATAAAAATGCGGTTTTCGATTTCAATTTTTATCTTACTTACGCCATTAGGTGGAAACGCCACAACTTAAACCCCGTTAAAGTTAAAGTTCCATAAGGTCATTTTCTATCTGGTCAAACTGTTCCGGCATATACCTCAACACAAACTTGCCATCTTTTAGCAGGTGCACTTCATCACACAATTCTGTTAGCGATGAAACAATGTGTGATGATATAAATATCGTTTTTTGATGTTCTTTCAGCTCTAGAATTTTTCTTTTCAGCACCAGGTTGCTCTTTATATCCACACCATTAAAAGGCTCATCCAGTATATAAATTGCAGCATCACCCACCATAGCCCCGGTAAACGCAATTTTCCTTTTCATACCGGTACTATAGTGATCTATATATTCATCAAGCGGTAGCTCAAACATGGCTGGCAATGCCGCTGCAATTGCATCTGCGCCTTTAGCATGTTGTATAAAGTGCAGGTACTCTATTCCCTTTGTCCTTGGGAAGAAATAAGGCTCTGTAGGTACATAACCTAGGTGGTTTTTCAGCGGGCTCAGTGTATCATGGGTTATTGTTCCTTCAAAGTCAATAAGCCCGCTCAGGCAGTTAAAAAATGTAGTTTTACCTGCACCGTTCAGCCCCACTATACCATACACCTTACCATCCACAAAGCTTGCATTTATATCTTTAAGTACAGTTTTTTTATTATAGCTTTTGTTCATATATTTTATAGTTATCATATCAGTGTATTTTTTAGCCTGGCCCTTGCTCTATAGTAAGAAAACAGAAGAAACGACAATGCAAAAACAAGTGCTACAGGCACAACTATACACAACAGGCACAAAAAGAAGAATATCGTTTGCGCTATTTGTATAGATAGTGCGGAAGGATAAAAATGGTATTTCAATAACATACTACCCAGCACAGCTAGCAATCCCAATCCTGTAAGGCTCAATAAAAGCACGTAATGACTGTGATAAGCAATAACCCCTGCCACAAGAAACAGGGAGAATGTGATAGCATAATTAATAACCACCATCCTGGCCTTGGCAATTAGGAACTGCCCCGGTGTCATCCTGTATATCCATACATAAAAAGGGTCTTCAACATAACCGAAAAAGCTGCACACGAAGAACAGCATCATAACAAACGGCAATATATAAATGTAATAATTGCCGGATATAATGCCTACAACAAGCAACAATAAGTACACCAGGTAAAATCCCGAGAAAGCCCTGAAACCATAGTTGAACTCAAATCCATACTTAAGATAAGGCGAGCGAATTGTTATCGCCTGCGGCTTTGATAAACTGACATTAAATACAGAATAAGGTGCAACAAACAGCCCCAGTAGCAACGCTTGCATGTAAGCTTTAAAACAGACTAATGCAATAAGAAAAGGGAGAATGATAAGATAGTTTTCCGCAAGCTTTGCCGGTACATATTGTTTACCGGTCTTTTCCTTTAAAAAACGATTTGAATGTACGTTTTGCATTTGCAGCAGCCCGAGTAAACCCATTGCAGAGTATACCCATTCTGCATGGGGTGCTTTTACAAAAACAATGTAGGAGAACAGCCCAAAGAAAAAAACAGACAACGGTATCCCTATTAATGGATGAATACTGTTGAAACTGTAGAAACGCCAGAACTGTTTTAAACGGAGGGTAACATAGTACCAGGCCATAAGCTATAAACGCAAATTACAGCGAAAAATTACAGCTTATATATGGCTGTGCAACATTTGGTGCATATAAACCGTATATAATGATAAAGGAATCAACCCCAGCAGCATTTTTCGCTTCTCCATATCATGAAAAAGCATACTGGAAAAAGAATAGACATATATATTTTCAATAGCGTTTTTTACAGATGTATTGCCTTTTTTATATAATTTCTCTGCAACTGCCATACACTGTTTCACAGCGCCGAAGTTTGCTTCTTCCATTTTATCATAGGTATGGTCACGCAGTGCATTTATGGTACTATGTACAATGCTGCAGTTTTCACCATCCAAGATTTTACCAGACAGTTCAGGTATTTCCTGCTCAACTATATGTGGTAATTCAGCTTCGTTTATCATTGCCATGATATTTTAAACAAAACTATTAAAAACTCTGTGCCAATAGAATAAATAAGCCTAACTTTTGTGCTTATTTTAAAGACTTATAGTCAAGCAACGGCCTGATAGCTCCTTATAAAGTCAGTAACCAAATACGCTATCAGTTTGGCGTTATATACGTCTTCTGTAGCCCCAATTTTCACAGCTCCTTCCGGCAGGTGCAGGTATGCAGCATTCCCGGCCATGGCGCATTGCGTTATGTACTGCCGTGCTTGTAGTGTGGTAATACCACAGGGCGTAGCTGCACTGCTCAGTACCCGCTCTATACAGTCAATATCAAGTTCTATCCCCCGGGCTGTTCGCCCCGTATGCTTCAGTGCATCGCCCACACTTTGCAAGAACGTTTGCTCTTCTCTTAAAAAAATACCCTCATAAGTGCTGTAGTAAATATCATGGTCTGCATTCAGGGCATCCATAATGTACTGACTATTGTAGTTTTCATGTAGCCCCACAATGGCATACTTATGCAAATAACCTTTTCTTTTTGCATAGTGAAATCCATTACCACTGTGCCGGCCTTCCATCATACGGTAATCGCTGTGTGCATCCAGGTTAATGCAATTTACCTTTTGTCCCTTCACTGTACTTAAGGCCTGCAGTAGTGGGTAAGCATTGTTATGCCCTCCACCAATTACTATGGGCACCTTGCCTGCAGTCACTATCTTCTGTATCATGGCCGATACAGCTTCGTCTATATGCACTACAACTTGCCTCAAAGTGTTCACATCTGCTTCGCTTGTTTCGTCCATTAGTTCACTAAAGTCAAAGGCGCCCAGCACCAATACATCTTTGCCTTGCAGTTTTTTCGTATCCTGCACATTCAAAATAGCGCGCAAAGCAGGTTCCCACATAGTGTGTGTTCCGCCCCTTCCGTAATTGGCACGTACTCCTATATCTTCAGGTATGCCCAGCAGCACAAACCGCGCATTACTATTATATAGCTCTTCTTCCCAATTATATTCATGTACGGTTTGTACGTGTTCGCCAAGCTTGGTTTCACCTAGCCGCTTGCCTATCAGCCCATCCACATATGTACGCCCTGCTATTTGAAAAGGGATCATTTATTTCGGTTTTATCCTGCTCGTTTGGTCGAAGGTCAAAAATAGAAAGTTATTATAAACTACCTGTTACCTTTCCCTCTCTTTCAAGTTCCTGACATACGCTTTCTACCCAAAAGCGCACAACTTATTATTTACTACTACCTCCCCACACCGCTAATTTCTCTTTCAATACATCTAGTGGCAGGCAACCATCTTTCAATACCTGGTTATGAAAATCAGCAATATTAAATTTACCCTGCAATTGATTTTCATATTTTTTACGCTCCGCACTTATGGTCATCTGCCCTATCTTGTACGATAGTGCCTGTCCTGGTATAGCCATGTATCGTTCTATTTCTGCAGTAGCTTCAGGTACGGTAATGCGTTCATGCGCCACCATGTAAGCAATAGCATCTTCCCTCGTCATGCCCTTATCATGTATACTCACATCTACCACCAGCCTTATAGCACGGTGTATGGCATCGCTCAGGTGGCCAAAATACTGGTACGGATTGTCATACATGCCCATTTCCTTACCCAAGGTTTCAGAATACAAGGCCCAACCTTCGCCATAAGCCCCATACCATAAAAACCGGCGAAACTTTGGCAGGTCTTTATTTTCTTGCTGTATAGATATTTGGTAGTGATGCCCCGGTATAGCTTCGTGCAAAAACAGGGTCACCATTCCTACAGCATTAAATTTCTTCGCATCCAGCACAGGTACGTAAAATATACCTGGTCTTGTCCCATCTTCCGATGGCTGATTATATTCAGCGCTGGCAGATGCTGCCCGGAATGCCTCTGTTTGTCTTATAGTGAACGGAGACTTAGGAACATGGCTGAACAATTTTTTCAGCTGTGGTTCTTCCTGTGCCTTTATATGCCAAAAGCTGTCTATCACATCTTGTGCTGTAGCAAAAGGAAAAAACTGTTTATCCTTATTCAGGTATTCAAAAAATGCCTTCATATCTCCTTTAAACCCCACCTGCTCTTTCACCTTGTTCATTTCTCCTTCCAGCCTTGCTACTTCATTCAAGCCAATATGGTAAATGCTATCAGCACTTAGGTTGGTTGTCGTCCAGTACCTGATGCAATATTTGTAGTATTCCGTACCACCAGGTAATGCGCTCATGCCGCTCGTGTTCCTTGCCTTTGGCAAGTACTCCTGCTCCATAAAATCGTACAGCTTTTTATAATTCGGTATTACTATACTGTCTATAGCCCTTGTATATGCCGTAGTCAGTTGTTGTTTATTTGCAGTACCAAAACTGTCCGGTATGGCCTTTACAGGCGCGTAAAATATACTCTCGGTATCATTTTTCACTACCATGGCTTTTAGCTGCGGTAGTATTTTCACAACTAGCGTGCGCGGCAGTACCCAGCCTGTATGAATGCCCTTACGCATATTGGCAATAGCTGTATCTGTCCATGCCGGGAAAACGGCAAGGCGTTTCAGGAAATTATTATAGTCTTTTACAGTCTTAAAGGGTTGATTGCCCTTTCCGCTGCCCAGCAACGGCAGGTCCAGCGTCAGCGACCAAAACTGGTTGATAGGCATATTTTGGACCGGATATTTATAGCCTTCCAGGTCCATCTGCATTTCATACACAAACAGGCGATAGCTGATCATATCATTTTCGCTAAGTCCTGTGGTGTCTATGGCCTGTACCCTACCCAGGTAACCTCCGTAAAAACGCTTGGCGCTATCTATAAAATCCTGGCCAATAGTTATGGTCATACGGTCGTTGTAGCGGTTGTCCCCACTTGCCGTAGCTTCCAGCGGAAATAGCTGCATACGTTGCTCCCAGTACTCATCATATATCTGCGCCAGTTGTTTGCCTGCGGGTACCGCCGCCGTTTGGGGTTTATTACTGCACGCAACAAATACAGAACACAGCGACAGGGCAACTAAAACTTTTTTCATGAAATTGGTTTGTGTAAAGAAAACAGATAACTGCTACAATTAAGTACCCTCTACTGGGGGAAGTTACAAATTTGATGAAAGCTGGGCTAAATCTATACTTTTTCTCAAAATTGATTTTACTTATTACTATATCACTTATCTGAAACACAGATGCGTTAACTTTGGAAAAAATAAAAAATCATTTTAAATGTATCCTATAGAATTAGTTGCCCCAATGAAGGCTGAATTGACGAGCCATGGTTTTGAAGAATTGCGCACACCCGAAGAAGTTGACGTTGCAATACATAAAACAGGCACTACCCTGCTGGTTATCAATTCAGTATGCGGTTGTTCTGCAGGTACTGCACGCCCGGGTGTTCTTATGGCCGTACATAATGCTACAAAGAAGCCAGATCATCTTGCTACCAGCTTTGCCGGTTACGATGTAGATGCCGTAAAACAGGCCCGCAACTATCTGTTGCCTTACCCACCATCTTCACCCTCTATAGTTTTGCTGAAAGACGGTAAAGTGGTACACATGATCGAGCGCCACATGATTGAAGGTCGCCCCGCACAAATGATCGCAGCCAACCTGTTACAGGCTTTCGATACTTATTGTGCTTAATATAGTTTTGGTTTTGTTGAACAAAGAAGGCTCCGTTTCGGGAGCCTTCTTTGTTTGGTAGAATTCACTACCCGGATGTTGTATCACCTGAAGCTGATCCTATGTTCAGCCTCCTTTTTTGCACCGATGCTTCATCGGCTGCAAAAAACCAAATGCAAATTTGTCGTAAAACTACTTCGCCCCTTTCGGTTTCAGATCCTCTGCTAGCCTGTACTTCATAGCAAACAATACCAGCCCCGTTTTCGACTTTATATTAAACTTGTCAAACAGCGACTCCCTGTACCCGTCTATCGTCCGGCGGTGTACCTTCAATATATCCGCCATCTGCTCATAAGTATATTCCTGTTCATCACACACCATTTGCAGGAACAACTTCTCTCGCTCGGTTATCTTATCCAGTATCATTTGTCGTTCATCCTTTCGGCTGGCACGCTCGGTAGCCAGCAGCGCGTTCGACAGTAATTCATTATGATAATAGCCCGTGCTCACAATATCATCAATAGCACGTTTCAGTATTTCTGCCGTGCAGGTCTTGGGCAGATAACCCCTTACCCCCAACCTGAACAATTCTATGATCGTCTGGTCTGTAGTATCCAGCGTCAGTATCAGTACAGGGTGCTTTACTTCATGCTCCTTCAGCCACGCCGCTGTTGCCTTCCCATCCATTACCGGCATGGCAACATCCAGCAGTATCACATCAGGTTCTGTGGGTAAGGGCAGGCTGTTCACCAGGTGTCTCCCATTGTCATATTCTGCCGTTACCGTATAGTTGCCCAGGCGCTCAATAAGCTGCTTCAGCCCGCTGCGCACAACGGTATGGTCATCAACCAGCACTATATTGTATTGTTTCAGCATAATAAGAGTACATCTTAAAACTAAAATAAATTACCCTAAAGTAAATATACTCCCTTTCCCTTTTTCTGTATCTATTTTTATATTAAGATTTGCCAATACCGCACGCTTCATCATATTCCTTAAACCAGACCCACCGCCAGTTTGCAATGTATCCTCAAGGTCAAACCCATTACCATCATCCCTCACTATCAGCCCAAACTCGCCCCTGCCCTTCAGTTCCACATAAATATTCTGCGCCTCCGCATGCTTCATAGCATTGTTCAGTATCTCCTGGAACACCCTGTATGTCATCAGCTTCTGGTCCTTGCCAAGGTCAGGCTCAGTATCATCATGCTGCCAGTGTATCTTAAACCTGTTCAGTTGTTGCATCCGGTATATCTCCATCTGCATCGTATTCACCAGGCCATTCTGTTCCAGCACATCGCTGTTCAGGCTCTTGCCTAAAAGCTTCACTTGAATAATAGTATCTCCCAGCGTCTCATGCAGTGGCTTCAGCATACCTGTAAGTTCCGGCATATCCATACGGCTATGCTCCATTTGCAGGTGCATCGTAGTCAGAAGCTGCCCTATATTATCATGCAGTTCCCGGGCCACATGCACCAGCACTTGCTCCTGCACCTCTCCCTCCACCTGCCGCAGCTCCTTCTCATAGTCCACCTGCATCTTCGCCATCTTAGTTTCCTGTTGCATCCGCTGCCGGTTAGCAATAAATATAGTCAGCGCTACCCCTGCTATCAGCAACAATATAATAAGGGTTGTAAAGACAACGGTGAATATGATGTCATTGTCTGTCATAAATTCTTAGATACTAAAGACATTGCCTGCTTCCGACAAAGATAAAACGAATAGGAAATTAATGAATAATAAAATATGGATAATATATTATTAATATAATACAGATTTGTAGCTGCAAAATCATGATGAGAAATCAAGTAATTAATCAGCCCAAAACTAGGAATGTTGCATGCATAATAAACTATTACGGCAATGGCAACCCAAAATTCTGGCTGTTTATAAAAAACAGTAGTAGAAACAAACAAATTCTTAAGAGACACTAGATATACAACAATTAGTAGCAAACCACCGAATAAGAATGCTCTGTTGGCAAAAATTGCTATCCCATTTGTATATAATTGAATAAACCAAAATATCGACCATATCAATAAACCGATTCTTATTAAATATTTATTTAGTACTTTATTAAAAAGATATGTCCCAGCGATTCCTGTCAACAAAGTATTAGGGAGTAAATACAGATTGAATAACCAAATATTACTTCTGTACATAATCCCAAGCGTCTCCCCAGTAACCTCTACAACTAAACTAAAAAAGGTCATATAAAAAATAGCTCTTAGAAAAATACCATTATAATTATACGATATTATGCCAAACACACAGGCAATAAGGACACTCAATAGAGATATACACGTTAATATTTGATACATATTTCAGTATGCTTTAGTTTATAAAACACACTGAAATATACAATTCAATTAATAATCAATTAGATTTTTCTCTCTTTTTGAAATTGCTAATCCTTAGCGGATGAATATCAGGGGGGAAAACATAATAAGGACAATGAGGGTCAGGGGGGCACATGGTAGCAAAATCAGCACCATGATTATAAAACATAGATGCATATGTTCCGTTGTCCAACAGATCAGATCCATTACAATGCAAATAGATAACAATTCCATGTGGATAGGGAACATTGGAATATGTTGACGGCTGGGCGATGTAAAAAGAGCAGCACTCAAATTGAAGATACGCTGTCTGTCCTGGTGTAAGAAGTGGCGTATTTTGATTATACATTGCTAAAACTTCATTTTGCCACGGGAAAACAAGTGATTTTATATGCGTATTTACAGGGTTGAGCGGGTTACCTGCTGAATCATAGAAAGCATCAAAATAGCTCGGATCGTAACTGCCAGCTAACGTTGATACTCTAGGTGTACTACCATTAATCAACTGAAACCTCGACCCTCTTTCGGTTAGCGGGTACAGCAGTGGTGTTGAAGGATCGGGAGTACCCATCTCACAAGTAGCAACGGTCAAAAACCATGCATATGTTGTAGAATTATAAGAATGGAAAAATCTTAAGGCCAGCTTGGCAGGATTTATATAATTCGCATTTGTAGGATCAGTTATTGGAGTAATTATATAGCTCAAAAAATCAGTGTATGAAATAGTTACACTTTTAGAAAACCCGGAGTCTCCTTCACTGCTAATAAAATAATTTCTACCAAAAAGGTTTTCTCCGTTGTACAAATCGCTCAAACCTACCACACTTGAAGTTGGAGGGGTATGGGCAAACGATGCTTGGGTTGAGATCTTAACAGGCATAAACAAAAAGTTTAAAGTGATTTAAAAATAATTTCATCAAAGATTATAATCTATTTAAGAGACCAAAAGGGTACTTTCCACCCAATCTACCCGTGAAAAATACTACTCCCTCCTCCGCTTTTTCACCTTGGCATATTAATTAAACATTAAGATATTTATTCCCTCTTATATTTCCTAATGTTTCATTATTATTTATGCTCAATTATCCCGTCCTTATATCCTGCGTCTGCTTCCTGCTCTTTGTTATCACCAACATTATCGTCTATTTAAGGCTTTCCCAAAGCCTCGCTAAATTCGCCTTGCAGCTGTCTGTAGCCATTGGCTGCGCTTATTCAATCTGTTTTTTCTACGGCGTTTACCTCCACGATTTGTTCCTTATCTCAAGCCTCGGTATAGGCCTGCTCATTATTATCAGTGTCATCATAGGCCACATAGTAAGCAGAACCAGGAAATAATACACATACGTGTAAACTCACGTCCCTTCCCTGCACCATTTCACCTTTTCCACCATCTGTATGTTTTTCAGTTTTGTGTCAGGATACTTCCTGACCCGATACGCCGAAAACGGGATTTTAGAGTAGGCAGAAAAATTTAGTTTTATGACAAGTCAAACAATAGAAGTATTAACCCAAATGTTGTTAGGTGGTCTATTGGGTATTGTAGGCCAAGGACTACGAATAGTCGTTGGCCTAAAAAAATTAAATGATCAAGCTCAAGCAAATAAAGTAAGCGTAACAAGTCTAATAGAAACCAATCAATTGCTAACAAGTATTTTAATTAGTTTTTGTGCAGGTGCCTTGGCGTTGACTTCT
The DNA here is from genome assembly GCA_031292525.1 of Flavipsychrobacter sp. GTDB lineage: Bacteria > Bacteroidota > Bacteroidia > Chitinophagales > Chitinophagaceae > JABDEZ01. The sequence goes on from JARLGY010000045.1 coordinate 314,122, forward strand.
ATTTCCACTTTTAAACCCGACTTTTTAAGTACCAATGCCAAGCAGAATATTTTAGCCATAATTGCCGCTGGCTACTCAGGCACCGATTTCATTGAAGGATTCATAAAAAAACACTTGCCTTAATAATTTATTATAAGGCAATGCTCATGTATAATTTCTAATACAATCAAAAAAAACGGTATACCGAAAACGGGATTTAGAGTTTTGCGCAACAAAACTATCATGGCAAATAAATATAGCCGGGACAATTATATGTATAATCATATACCTATACATGCAGACGATAAAAACGGATTTAGAAAATTGTCTTCCGAAGTTAGACACAACTTTGATTTCTTTAATAGGTATTAGTAGTGCCGCCTATGTTGCATTAAAAATAAATGAAAATAAAAGTATAAATTAAACCTTATTACACTTATTACACTAAAAAAACAAAACGATCACAAATAAAACAGACAGCTATGCAAGTAAAAAAGGACCAACTGGCAACTAAGAAATTACAAATAACCCAGCCTAATGTTTTCCTTACAATTACCATTGGGAACAGGCAAATAGGTGGCAATCAATTACAATTTGATGGTAATCCTAATATTTTTGCAAAAGGGGACATTTCAAATTTAAATCTGGGAAGTGCTGCCGATCTGGGGGGCAAGACGCTAACAATAATTACCAACGTACTAGATGCTAATGATTCCTCACAGGGTATAGTCGTTACATTCAGTTTCCATGGAACCAACGCAGCGCCAATTCAATACACGAACACTGTAGATAATAACGGGGATATATTAAGCCTGACAACAAAATATAGTTTTTTATAAAACTTAAAATATGAACAGATTAATACTCGTTTTATTTTTCTCACTGTTAAGCATTAAAGGGTTTTCACAAGGCCAGCTGAATGTGGATGTAAATGATCTTTACACTCCAAATAGCCCTGGGTTAATACTATTAGACAAGGCCCCGAATTCAGTTGACAAACCAACAACCCCAAAGGCATTTAGCTTAAGTGTGTTAAACCTGCTGAATGGGGGTGCCTTGGCCGTAACCCCATACTGGTTAAAAAATCATCCTACCTATGTTGCCGACGATATTTATAAGAAAAAGACGCCAATTTGGGAGACATTTAATATTTCTGCAGCAACATATAAAACAGATACTACGACGTCCTTTTCAGTTGGTATCCGTTCTCAACTATTGCGTATTTATTCTAAGAAAAAACGAGGCGAAGCTTCTGACGTAGAAAGACAAATACGTAACGAATTAAGCCACGGTGTAACTATCAATACAAACAAAATTGATTCTCTAAAAGGGATATATGTTAATGTAATTAACCGCCCCACATTCGATATTGAAATTGCTGGCGCTTTAGTTGGCACTTCTAACAATGGGCCATTTAATAACATTGACGTTTCTTTAAATAAATCTGGAGTATGGCTAAACTTTAAATGGAGTCCATCTAAATGCCCTTTAGACTTTGTTGCAGTTTCCAGATATAGCTGGTCTTCATATAAATCTGAAAATACAAATGCCGATTCATCATTTCTGGATTACGGGATAGCTATGTTTTATTCAAAAAAGAAAATTGACTTATCTATTGAATACGTTAACAGAAATGATATGTCTCTTAAAAAAAATTATGACAGAATCGCGGGGGCTTTAAACTATATGTTTTCTGATAAGATTGTTGCCGTAGTATCTTTCGGTAAAAATTTTGATAATGTAGAAAATCTTTATGCGCTTTTTGGTGTCAAGTTTGGTATATCAAAACAAAAAGTGGGCATTGCAACACCATGATATCAATGTTAGTAAGTCATATTCTTAAACACGGCGCTTCATAATAAGCCCCGTGTTTTTATGTAAACCTCTTTTATAAAACATGTAAACTATTTAGTCAAAAACAAAAAAGATGAGTGTGGGCACTAATTCTTAATAAGCATCCAATAAATACAAACAATTAAACAATAAGCCAAATCGAAAATACGCGTACATAAATTATCCCTCACCCATTATTTTTCCAAACAAAAAAAGCAACCCATCCATATTTCCTCAATCCCCACTACTTTTACCGCATGAAAATTTTTATCATCGGCGCTTCCGGATTAGTCGGCGGCAATTGTCAAAAACACTTTACCGAAATGGGCTGCGAGGTTAAGGGATCTTATTTCTCATACGCAACCGACGATACCGTATTTTACAACACACTCGATACCACTCATCCTGACAACTTTGATATTATCAGTTTCGCACCCGATGTTATTGTACATTGCGGTGCGCTCACTCATGTTGATTATTGCGAAACACACCCCGAAGAGAGCTACCAAAAAACCGTGCAGAGTACTATAAATGTAATAGCTGTGGCACGCCAATGCAATGCACGCCTGGTGTACATTTCTACCGATTATGTTTTTGATGGCAAAGAAGGTCCTTATCGCGAAGAAGACGCCGTGAACCCAATCAGCATTTATGCTGATCATAAGTTAGATGCCGAACGTAAAGCGTTACATGATATAGACAATACACTTGTGCTGCGCGTCACCAATGTATATGGCAATGAAGTACGTGGAAAAAACTTTGTAGCGCGTATTGTTGATCAATGCCTCAACAACCAAAAGCTCACACTAAAACTCCCTTACGATCAGTATGCCTCTCCCGCCAACGCCTGGGATATTGCACGTGCCATGTATGTACTACTTAAAGACGGTAAAACAGGCATCTATCATATAGGCAGCACAGATTATCTCAACCGTGTAGAGCTTGCGCTCCGTGTACTACAATACTTTCCCAACGCTGAGTACGATCTTATACCATTAAGTACCGCCGAGTTAAATCAGCCTGCAGCTAGGCCATTGTTAGGTGGCTTTGTAAAAATGAAATTCAGCAACGAGTATCCTGAGTTTCTATTTGGGAATATTGATTCTTACATGCAGGAAGTAATGCGCAATAAATAGACTCCATCAGCACCTTATAAAAATAAAAGTCCCGGCTTAGTGTCTAAGCCGGGAAAGGACTGTACTTACTAACCCATCGTTAGCAAGGCAAATATCTGAAAAAGGTTTGGGATATGAAAATTAAATTTGCAGTTAGATATTAAATACATTAAATATTCTCTCATTCTTACAGTTATTGTCTTATAGTTTATATCCAAAAACACAAATTCAGACATAATGTCACTATTAAATTAATTTAACTGCCAAATATGGTATAAAAATCCTGCTGGCTTACCGTTTGCATAGTCTAATTCAAATCTTAAAAACAAACAAAGACTATGTATACCACAAGAAGAAATTTCAGCATCGACCCACGCACCTTTGGCGGATTAATTGAAAACGTATTTCAAGGTGTTAATCGTCACCACGAAGAAGCAAACGTTTATCTGGCTCCTGTAAACATTCATGAAACAGATAACAATTACGAAGTACATCTTATAGCCCCGGGCCTAAAGAAAGAGGCTTTTAAAATAAACCTCGACCAGAACATCCTCAACATCTCGTATGAACACAAGGATGAAAATAAGGAACAAGCTGAAGGCAAATGGTTACGCAGCGAGTACCGCACACGGTCTTTCAAACGCAGCTTTACGCTCAATGAAAAGATAGATGCCACTGCTATAGCAGCTAAGTACAACGATGGTATCTTAGTTGTTACCTTGCCTAAAAAAGAAATCGAAGAACCAACAGCAAAAGAAATAACTGTAGGCTAAATCATTAGATTGGAATAAGACTGATAGATTGGCAATTAGGAAAGACAAAGGGACGATGCTCAACACATCGTCCCTTTTTGTTTATGATCTACAATGTCTTTCAAAAAGACAACTATTGCTCTACTTTATATAACCTAGTATCTTTAGCATGCTCTGTGGGCTTTGCTCCTTTGCGTATAGCCAGTCTTCAAGCTCACCGTCTTTATTATATTCAACTACCACATGCTTGGGCGATGGTATCATGCAATGCTTTATACCACCATAGCCTGCAAGTTGATCCTGGTAAGCTCCTGTGTGGAAGAAGCCTATATACAAGGGCTCATGCGGCGTAGCTTTATCTTTCTCAGTCTTTTCCCAATCCGCTTTTTCTTTGTCCAGTTTAGGTAAGAACACAGCATTTATATGCTCTTCCGATGTATAGAAGTCATGACTATCACATGTAAGTCCACCAAGGTGTACTTCCATATATTCTTTATCCCACTTGTTTATGGGCAACATCAAAAACTTCTCACCAATGCCCCACGTGTCTGGCAGTGTAGTTATGAAAGAGCTATCTATCATGTACCAGATCTCCCTGTCATTTTGCATCTTCTCATCCAGTACGCTATACACCACAGCACCTGCTTCACCTACAGTAAACGATCCAAACTCTGTATATATGTTTGGGGTATCCACTTTATTGCGCTTACATACTTTCTTAATGGTCGATACGATCTCGTTGATCATGTAAGTATAGTCGTAATCAAACCCAAGAGAATGCTTGATGGGTAAGCCACCACCTATATTCAGCCCGTCCAGTTCAGGGCAAACTTTCTTAAGCTGGCAATATATGTTCAATACCTTGTTCAGCTCACTCCAGTAATACACATCGTCCTTTATGCCTTTGTTCATAAAGAAGTGCAGCATCTTCAGCTGAAAGCGGTCGTTACCTTTTATCTTATCTACATAAAACTCCAACACATCACGGCTGCGTATTCCCAGGCGCGAGGTATAAAAATCAAAAGACGGTTCTTCTTCACTTGCTATTCGTATTCCTATATTTATAGGCCCCTTACTGCGAATGAATTTTTGATAATCTTCAAATTCAGTTTTATTGTCCAGTATCGGTATAGTATTCTTAAAACCATCATTTATTAAACGTGCTATAGCTCTTGTATAAGCCTTGGTTTTAAAACCGTTGCAGATAATGGATATATCCTTATTGATCTTCTTTTTCTTAAAGAGTTCTTTTATGATCTCAATATCATAGGTAAAAGAAGTTTCCAGGTGCACTCCGTGCTTCAAGGTCTCTTCAACAATAAAGGAGAAGTGGGCACTTTTTGTACAGTAACAATAAAAATACTCCCCATCATACTTGTTCTTGCGGATAGCATTGGCAAACAGTTGTTTTGCCTTGTTTATCTGCATACCTATCTTAGGCAAGAAGGTTAGTTTGAACGGTGTACCGTACTTATCTATGAGGTGTTTCATGTCCACCCCGTTGAAGCGGAGGTAATTATCTTCTACATCAAAACCTTCTTGTGGAAAATGGAAGGTCTGGTGGACGAGGTCACTATATTTATTATCCATCTAAAGATTAAAAAAACAAAGAATTAAATTATTTTTTTAAAAAGCAAACAAAAGTAATTAATTGTGAGGAACATTGACAAAATAAACTTCCAATACCACCAATATAAGATTTACGCTAAGTTTGCGCACTAAAAACAGCTTATAAGTACATGAGGAAAGCGTTGATACAAATGCACATTGCGGTACTCCTATGGGGCTTTACCGGGGTATTGGGTCGTGCTATCACGCTCGATGCTCCTGTGCTGGTTTGGTACCGCATGTTGCTCACCGCGCTGTTCATGGCTGTTATTCTTTTTTATCGCCGCCAATGGGTGCATATAAAACCCCGCCACATACTACAACTGGTATTAGTAGGTTGCCTCATGGCATTGCACTGGGTAGCATTTTACGGCGCTATCAAATTTGCAAATATCTCTATCGCATTAGTGTGCCTGTCCACTGCAAGCATCTTCACTTCGCTTATCGATCCTCTGGTAAACAAAGGGAAATACGATCTCGGAGAAGTACTGCTCGGCATGCTGGCATTGGCTGGGGTATATCTCATTTATCAGTTCCAGCAGGTATACGGCTGGGGTATTGCTTTTGGGGTTGTTGCTGCTATCCTCAGTTCTGTATTTACGGTACTCAATAAAAAGATAGCCAATGAATATCCCGCCCGTACTATGATTTTTTATGAGATGGCTGCAGGGTGGGTTTTCCTCACTGCCCTTTCTCCATTTGTACTGCATGCATTACCTGGAATGAACTTATTACCAAGGCAAATGAGCTTAAATAACTTATGGTCCAACTTCCCCAATGATCTTACCGTTACCAACAACGATTGGATATGGCTGGTGTTAATGAGCCTCTGCTGCACGGTATGGGCACAATCCCTGGCGTTGAATGCTCTTAAGAAACTTTCTTCTTTTACTGCTACATTGTCTGTAAATCTTGAGCCTGTCTATGGCATCTTGCTTGCCTTCTGGGTATTCGGCGAAAATAAAGAGATCATTTTCATGAATGGCACACGCGATCTCAACAAAGGCTTCCTCGGTGGCATGGCATTGATATTGTTATCAGTGGCACTACAGATGGCACGAATGCTCAAGCCCTCTGGCACATCTCCCGGTTACATAAAAGAAAAAGGTGGAATCGATTAGATCTACCCCCATGTGCTTAATATAGAGCATAAAAATGCGGGAGTGCCTGCACACGTTCAACTTTATGGGTAGCACTTTAAGCAGTAAAATTCCATCCTGCCCCCCTCATAAAACAAATTTATATTTATTTCATTTATAATGTGGTTCAATTTTTGAATAGCATAATACGTCCGGTCTAAACGTGCGAATACAACAACTTTTTGTTGCATTATGGATATAAATAGAACGATAACCGGGAAGGAGATTATCTTTAATCAAATTTTGGGCACAGTAGTAAAATATGAATTCTGTTAGCATAGTAAAAGGGGCTATTCGTCCGGACCTGATTCATGATGAAACTTTGGTTGACATGTTCCGCACGTCGGCACAAAAGTTTGCGGGAAAGACAGCCTTAATTTTTGGAGATAAAAGCCTCACGTACGCCGAAGTTGACAAGTGGAGCGATGCTGTGGCCGCCTATCTTGTAAAACAAGGTATAGTTCGTGGCAACAAAGTAGGTTTGTGGTGGGCCAGGAGCCTCGAAATGCATATTGCTGTATTAGGCATAATAAAAGCAGGTGCTTCTTATGTCCCATTAGATAGGGAGATGCCTGCAGAACGTGTCATCACGGTTCTAAATGAAGTTAATGCAGATGGCTACTTCAGCCAGGATGCCCTGAATACAGAAAAACCGATATTCACTGTTGTACCTCAACCACCCGCAAAACAAAACTTTCAACTTACAGAAGGCCCGTTGCCAGATAACTGGGCTTACGTGCTTTATACTTCCGGTAGCACAGGTACCCCCAAGGGCATACCTATCAGCCACAGGCAAATAACACATCTGGTTCGTTCAGAAAACAGCATCTTTCATGTCACCGACAAAGACCGGGTATATCAGGGTTTCTCCGTTTCATTCGATATGTGGTGCGAGGAAACATGGGTAAGTTACTTTGCAGGCGCCACCATTTGGGTCGCAGATGCCGCCACCGCCAAAAGTATTGATGAGTTGGGCGATGTACTCCGCAAAGAGCGCATTACCATACTTCATGCAGTGCCTAGCTTATTAGCAGTTATGGATGATGAGATTCCCAGTATCAGGTTGATCAATGCTGGTGGCGAGGCTTGTACCCCCCAAGTACTATCTCGTTGGTCCACACCTCACAGGCATTTCTATAATAGTTATGGCCCTACCGAAACCACAGTGAGCGCTACTATGGCGCTGCTCAATCCTGGCGATGCCATAACAATAGGCCTGCCATTACCAAATTACGATCTTGCCGTGGTTGATGAGAAGATGAACCCTGTACCTTATGGTGAGCGGGGCGAATTAGTCATTACCGGTCCGGGCGTATGCGAGGGTTATGTAAACCGGCCGCAACTTACAATAGAAAAATTCCTCGATAAACCTGCTTCATTGTCGGTAATGAATGGTGACCGCGTCTATAAAACAGGCGATGCGGCCATCATCAACCCAAATGGCACTATCGACTTTTATGGTCGTCTTGATGACCAGATAAAGCTCCGTGGCTACCGCATAGAACTGGGCGAGATAGAAAATAAACTAAACAATCTCCCCGGTATATCTGCAGCGGCAGTTGCAGTAAAAAAAGATAATAACGATCAGGAGCAACTAGTCGGCTACGTGTTGGCCGAAGACTTATCCCTCTTTAACGAAGGCAACCTGAGGTCAGAGTTGGGCAAGGTGCTGCCATCTTACATGGTACCTGCAGTCATCATGCTGCTGCCCGAAATGCCGCGCCTCCCAAGTGGTAAGATCGATCGTAAAAAATTACCGGTCCCTGCGTCTCTCATGGATAGCCCCTCTTCTGGCCCCGAAGATGCTATCGACCCCAATGCGCCCATCGGCGATCGGGTACTGGCTGCGCTGCGCAAAGTGTTCCCAAATAGGAACATCGATCTCAGCATGGACTTTTTCACAGATCTTGGCGGGCACTCTTTGCTCGCGGCCATATTTGTATCCAAGCTGCGTAAAGAAGGCAATGCCACCCAGGCCTCTCTTAAAGATATATACCAGAAGCGCCCATTACAGGCGCTGGTTACAGAATGGGAGCATAAGGCACAGATCAAGCCTAAAAAAGAAAAAGTATTTCATAAAATACCAACAAGCCGTTATGTGCTTTGTACCATTGCACAAACTATTGCACTCCTCGTAATATTCGGCCTGTTCGCAATACAGATATTCCTGCCCTACTTAGGCTATTATTATGTAGAACAGGATACAAACAATCTTACCTACGCAATAGTAACAGCGCTTACACTATTTTGCTTCATAGCCCCCATCTTCGGTGCCATCAGCATTGGTGCTAAGTGGCTTATTATCGGCCGTATGAAGGAAGGCGACTACCCGCTTTGGGGTGTGTACTACTTCAGGTGGTGGCTGGTAAAAACATTGCTTCGGCTCATGCCTGTACAGTTCATCACCGCTACTCCCCTGTATCCGGTATACTTGCGCATGCTCGGTGTAAAAGTAGCTCCTGATGCACAAATTGCGAACCTCGAAATAGGTGCAGAAGACCTCGTTACCTTGGGTAGCGATGTAAGTCTCAGTTCACAGGTGGTATTAAATAATGCCGTAGTCGAAGACGGTATGCTTAAACTAAGGCGCATCACCTTGGGAGATCATGCCTACATAGGCAGTAGCGCCATAATAGCTGGCGACACAGTAATTGAAGATTGGGGCGAACTTCAGGATCTCAGCTTCCTGTCACCTAAAAGCATCATCAAGCATGGTGAAGTTTGGAAGGGAAGTCCTGCTGTTATGGTAGTTAAAAAAACTGCCGAAGAATTGCCACAACCTATTCATGTATCAGAAGCTACACGCAGAAAATACAAGATCATATTCAGCCTGCTGTTGTTGATATTCCCTTTTACGATCCTCCTCCCGCTACTGCCCACCATCATCACCCTCAATCAGATGGATAACGCGGCGCCCGACTATAACTTTACCTACATGGTGGTCACTCCATCGCTTGCAGTCACCTATATCATATTGTTCACGCTCGAAACTGTTTTGCTTACCCGTCTGTTACAATGGGGCATCAAACCTGGCACATACCCTATATATAGCCGCTTCTACCTGCGCAAGTGGTTTGCAGATCAGCTCATGTCTTTATCGCTTATTGTACTGCATCCTATTTACGCTACAGTATATGTCAGCGCTTTCTTCAAAGCATTGGGCGCCAAAGTGGGTAAGAATACAGAGATTAGTACTGCCAGCAGTGTCACCCATCCGCTCCTCGAGATCGGCAAGGGATCATTTATTGCCGATGCGGTCACACTTGGCGAAGCCGATGTACGCGGTCAGCAACTTATCTTAGAGCGTACAGTTATAGGCAACACCAGCTTTGTGGGCAACAGTGCCCTCATACCCCAGGGCTACCACCTGCCCGATCATATGCTCATTGGCGTACTCTCTACCCCACCCGATGCAAAGCAGCTCGAAGAGACCAATGCCAAGAACTTCTTTGGCTCACCTGCAATAGCCTTGCCGCGACGGCAAGAGAGCCACCAGTTCTCATTGCGTCTTACCACCTACCCTACTGTACAGCGCTATGTAGCCCGCAGTATTGTAGAGTTTGTCAGGATACTCATCCCAGAAACCACTATTCTTATATTCAGTATCCTGTTTATCGCTTACTGTCACGATTTGTTGGTCGATGAAAAATGGTGGCAGATCATGCTCAAACTACCATTCTATTACCTGGGCATCATGGGCATACCTGCCTTCCTGGTTACTGTTATACTTAAATGGATAACTGTAGGTAAATACAAAGAAGAGCAGGTACCTATGTGGACATCTAAGGTATGGCGCAGCGAGGCCATCACAACCACTTACGAGGCGCTGGCTATCCCCTTCTTTCTCGATTATCTTAAGGGTACTGCATGGTTGCCGTTGGTGCTGAAGTTACTAGGATTAAAAACTGGTAAGCGAATCTATATGAACACTACCGACATTACCGAGTTTGATATGGTGTCTATAGGCGATGATGCCGCACTCAACGAAGACAGCGGGCCACAAACCCACTTGTTCGAGGACCGTGTAATGAAGGTGGGCAAAATAAAAATAGGCGCACGCACCAGTATAGGTGCAAGAAGTATAATTCTATACGATAGCGAAATTGGCGATGACGTAACCGTCCAACCATTATCACTTGTCATGAAGGGCGAAAACTTGCCACCTGCCACCGACTGGATAGGTAGCCCCGTTCGGCAGGAATAAAGCAAACAACATGGAAAACAGCACTGCCATAGAAATAAAATCCATCCAGGTAAAAGAGCATTACCACCTGGTGGCAGAGCTGATGCGTGGTCTGCACGAGAGCGAGCAGGAAATGTTCAATAAGGCTGCCAACTGGAGCGATATAGCCGAAGGCTACATGCGCTACATCATAGAAACCCAGGAAGAAAATGAAGGCACCTGCCTCGTAGCATATGTAAACGATCAGGTGGCCGGCTTTATATTTGGCTATGCAGAAGACCCCGACGATAGCCGCATCGAAGAATCTTTTTCTAAAGAACTGTACATATCCGATGGTTACGTAGTCCACGCCTTTCGTCGCATGGGCATATACCGCATGCTCAATAGTGAGATCGAACGGATGTACATTGCCAACAGCGTCCGCCGCATATCCCGTTTCACTCTCGTCACCAACAAACGAATGCAGCAGTTCCTCGAAGAAGAAGGCTATCGCGTAGTACGCCTCCTCTACGAGAAGTGGCTCGATGACTCCGGCGATGCAACAATAGAGTTGAAATTAACTCCCCCTAAAGGATAAATCAATCAAGCCTACTTACAACTTCATTTGGCGGGTATCCAAACCGCTTCTTAAATGCATAAGAAAAGTGAGAAAGGTTTTCAAAGCCAGCTTCAAAATATACATCAATGGGCTTGCGCTGCTGTTCAGCTATTTGGTAGTGCGCTAGTTCCAGCCGTTTTTCGGTAAGCCAGTTTTGTGGGGTTGTATTAAATGCTTTTTTAAAGTCCCTCCTGAAGGTAGCAATACTACGCCCCGTCAGGTAACCAAAACGCTCCATTGTCATGTTAAACATGTAGTGTCGCTCCATAAAATCGGCTAGGTTTATCTTACCAGGCTCTTCAAAGTTGGCCAGGAGTCCATCCATCTGGTTATCAACTGACCTCAGTATGCTTATGGCTTCTTCTATCTTAATAGCAGCAATAGTTTCTGGTAGGTTTTCTTTCAGATCGAAATAAGGGATCACCGATGCTAGGCAACTTTCCAGCAATGGATGTTTACGAAACGTATACACTTTTTGTAGTGGCAAAGCACGGCCAATTAGCACGTGTCGCTTATAAAAATCTTTCAGCCGCTCGGTAGTAATATACATTACCACCGTTTTATGGGGAAGCCCATCTTTAGGATAATTAATAACCGTAGCCAATTGGTTGCGCGGGATAAAAAATATATCTCCTGCAGTAAAAGTATGGGTAACATCTGCCTGCACTAACTTCGTCTCTCCCGAAATAAACCAAACAAGGAGGTGATGTTCAAACATCACCTCCGTTTTATAGGGCTTGCCATTGTATTCCGATAGCTTTATATCTGGCGTTATATACTTTGTCTCAAATCCCATACGCAAAACAAATGAATACAATATTTAGCAAACGTCAAATATAATACCAGTTAACTCTTCACTCAACTTCCATAATCTCTTTGCATTGCCGGAATCTACCGAGTACGGTTGCACACCACGTAGAGACGAAGGTTCACTAAAGTTATGTTCTATATTACCTTCATCCAGTTCGGCTATATCTGCATCTTCGCAATACACACCACCAATGCCATTTAGCTGTGCGCTTGTGGCGCACCACACAGTAGTTGCAGCCCCTTGTTCCACGGTCTTTAGGTTCGCAGCCACCTCGGGCAAAATATTCCCTGCAGCATCGTGTGTGCCCATTTGTTGAAACAATGCCATAGGCGCTACTCGGGCTAGGTCAGTGCCGTTCACCGATCCCGGGTGTAGCGAAAAAGCGCGTACGCCAAAGTCTTTACCACGATGGTCCAATTCTACGGCAAACAGATTACTTGCAGTTTTAGATCGTCCATAACCTTGCAACGTTTCATAGGCGCCATATATAAAATTAGGATCTTCAAAATTGAACGGTGCTATTTGATGCCCGTACGAAGATACATTCACTACCCGTGATCCGTTTGCATTCTTGAGTGCTGGCCAAAGTCGGGCGGTTAGCTGAAAATGTCCAAGATGGTTGGTGGAAAGCTGCGACTCATAACCTCGCTTGTCACGTTGTAGTGGTACCCACATAATGCCAGCATTATTAATAAGTATGTCGAGCTTATTATGCGTACACAGAAACTTTTCAGCAAAAGCATTTATAGATTCCGGGTCTGTCAGATCCATCTCTTCAATAGTTACGTGTTCCACATCGCGCAGGTTCTCAGTAGCCTTCTGTACATCGCGGGCTGGCACTATTACTTCCGCACCAGCTGCTGCAATAATCCTCACTGTTTCCAACCCTATACCTGCGTATCCACCTGTAACTATCACAGTTTTGCCCTTGAGATTAACTCCTTTTATCACATCTTTGGCCGTGGTTTTTGAATCAAATCCCGACCCGATCGGCTTTTGTAGAATGCCATCATAATTGCCTTGTGTATTCATTGCTTAAATTTTATAAAGCAAAGCTACATACCCCTCAATCAAGACACTTTGTTTAAAACGCCAAACTAGTTTGTTTAAAACATCATTTCCAACAGATACAGCTCCGCTTCGTCCTACCCAACCGGAAGCGTCCGCTTCCTAACGCGCTATTCCCTGCCTAGCGCAAGTGTTTTCCACTTGCGCTATTTAACCGCCAAGTCCAACTGTTCGAAGCGTTAACTTCGTCCCATCCAACCGGGAACACCACTTCCGAAACGCTTGCTAGCCTTTAGTTTTTGACTATTTTTTGGCTGTGCATTATTTGCCCTCCATCATCCGTTATTGTCAACGTATAAATACCCGGACTAATATCGCCAATACTAATGGTCTGTGTCTGACTATTACAATGAAGAACTTGTGTTACGACTATTTGACCTGTCATACTAACTAAGCTTACATTGACAGTATTTACATTCTTGTCAATGCCTGATATTTGCAATACTCCTCTTGTAGGGTTGGGGTATATTTTTATTGCATTGGCGGCAGCAACAAAATTACTTACGGATGTAGGAGTATAAGGTTCATAATAATACCTGCTTTCCCGCTCCACGCTGGTTGAAAATGTACCGTTGTAATAGTAGTAGAATTTAATTTTTACAGGATTGTTATAGCTGTCATATTGTGGAATAGCTATAAAAGGAAAGGTTATGTTTGTGCCGGTATCAATAGTACCATAAAGCGAGTCGATGAGTCCTGCTGATGAAAAATGGTAATGTACTATGCATCCCAATGAATTTGATATTGTATTATACATTGCACCTGTAGATTCATCGAACCAATAGTTATAATAAGGCAGCCCTGCACTATAACCAAAGGAGTCAATGCTATTGGGTATCCATTGGCTCCCATCACTATAATCTATTTCTGATCTTTTAAGTTGGTTGGTAGACGTGTATGTATTTATTATCTGACCCGCATCAGGAATAGGGCCACTATAATCATGAAGCGTCATCAATATTAAATTGCTTGCATTATCATAGGTATATTCGTTTTTATAGACAATGTAAAAATAATTAGAATAAGGTGGCGTGCCCCAATACATTGTGCTGTCCTCTACTACTCTATTTTGCGCATACTTGAAAAAACGTTTGTAAGCGCTATCAAGTGTTCCGTTGTAGGTATGGGTCATCAGTGTAGTAATATCTGTAACGTTGTTTAGGCTATCATGGTTTGTAATGTATTTTGTAAAACCATATACCGTATCTTGGGTTAAATACTCTTTTATATAGTTCCCGGTGCTATCGTACTTGATAAAGTCTTTTTCTTGTAACAGAAAAATGTTGTTTAAGCGCCTATTATATTTTAAAATTGTATCGGCGTACACGGTTGGACCAGTATGATAGCCATTTACGTTATCAATACCTACAAAATCGTTCAAGCCCAGATAGGGGGTTGCAGTCGGATACTCGAAAACGCCATAGTCAAATTTTGAGCCGTGGCGGTTTGAGCTTTTATAAATAAATCTTGTACTGTCTACAATACTGCCATAATGGTAATCTGCCTGCGCAATAACACGCTCTTTTGTTATGGTTGTTTTCTCTAGCTGAGCATCAAACTCCGGATTGTTTGCCAGTAAAACACGAACGTACTTCTCGAAGTTTAAACTTCTTTTTGAAGTTGGCATAAAACAGTATGGCTGTGCCTGCATTTCAGCGGCGCACATTATAAAAATAATTATTGCGGAGAATATTTTCATCATCGATTTAATTGGAGTTACAATGATAGTATTCTTATATTGATTTTTATGCCACAACTAATGCATATACACAAGAAATATATGCCACCTACCGCAAGTGTTCTCCACTTATGCCATTTAAGCCACCGAGTCTTTTCAACTTGCAATCACAAGCTCCGCGAAACACTATCTTGCACAAGTATTCGCAACTTGTGCTATTTAAACCAGCAAGTCTCGTTAAAGCTACCCGGATGATCAAAGATCAGTTTTGCGTTCTCAGGAAATAGCGGTTCATTGTTAGTGGCTTTTATACTATACAATAAGTGATTTTATTCATCACTGAGTATTCATAATTTCTTTTAATGCAGGCTCAATAGCCAAAATATGCCAGCCTCCAAAAACCAGTAAAATCTTATCGTGTATTTTCAACTGTTCCGCTATTTTCCCACTCGTCGAAGCATCCGCTTCATCCTACCCAACCGGAAGCGTCCGCTTCCAAACGCACTATCCCCGGCCAGCATAGGTGTTTACACTCGCGCTATTTAACCGGCAGCCTTTTCGACTTGCAGTAACAAACCTCGTAAAACACCTCACCTCGTGGAACTGTGGATATGATCTTTAGGTTTTTACCATCTATCAGCGTTATCTTGCGTTATGATAGTTGCTAGTTTTGTGCAATCGCTCAGCAACTATTAACGGTCAAATATGAGTCCTCATGAAAATCATAGTTAATCACAAAAATCATAGTTTAGACAAAAACAAAATGCCCGGCATCGGGCACAATCGGGCATTTATCAGGTATTCTGTAGTTGCATAAATAATTTAATATTAACCACAACAGCACATTTCAACCACCTGCAACCCTCAAAATGCCCGATTCACATTTTTTACAACCACTCGGGCATTCACAAACAACACAGCTCCCATCCTTTTTTCAACTAATCCTTACCCAAAAGTCTTATAGTTATTTTTGCATACAAAAATCTCTATGCATAACATTACGGTCAAGGATTTCCCTCATCTTGATTTTGGTGATAAGAGGCGTGATAGGCGATTTGTGACTTTAATTGATAATCTC
>JARLGY010000046.1 GCA_031292525.1 Flavipsychrobacter sp.
ATTTGCCAATAAAAACATAGGTACCGCTAAAACAGTAACCGCCACGGGTTATACCTTGAGTGGTGCTGGAGCTGCTAACTACACGCTAAGTGCCCAGCCAAGTGGTTTGACAGCTAATATTACCGCAGCAGCGTTAACTATCACAGGCGTAACAGCAGCAAATAAAGTGTACGACGGCACCACCACCGCAACGATGAGTGGAGGCACCCTAAGTGGAAAAGTCACCGGAGATGTGGTAACGCTTACTGCAGGTACAGGAGCTTTTGCCGATAAAAACATAGGTACTGCTAAAACAGTAACCGCTACGGGTTATACAATAAGTGGTACCGATGCCGGCAACTACACCTTGTCTCAGCCAACAGGTATTACCGCTAACATTACTGCCGCCACGTTAACCATTAGCGGAGTAACAGCAGCAAACAAAGTGTACAATGGTACCACTGCAGCAACATTGTCAGGAGGCACATTAACAGGTGTTTTAGGCACTGATGTTGTAACCATTACCGCAGGAACAGGTACCTTTGCCGATAAAAACATAGGCACCGGCAAAACGGTAATCGCCACCGGATATACCTTGGGAGGTACCGGAGCAAGTAACTACAACTTAAGTGCTCAACCTACTGGCTTGACTGCAAGTATTACTGCCGTGGCGTTAACCATTACCGGAGTGGTAGCCAGCAATAAAGCATACGATGGCACCACCACCGCCACTTTGAGTGGAGGTTCTTTGGTAGGCGTTATAGCCGGAGATGAGGTAACGCTTGTAGCAGGTACAGGTACATTTGCCGATAAGAATATCGGAACAAATAAAACGGTAACAGCCACCGGATATTCAGTCACAGGTACCGATGCAGCTAACTATACTTTGAGTGGACAGCCTACTGGCTTGACTGCAAGTATCACTGCTTCTTCTACCACATTGACTATTACCGGTGTAACGGTAAGCAACAAAGTGTATGACGGAACTACCACCGCCACCTTGAGTGGAGGTACTCTCGTAGGAATTAATACGGGTGACGATGTTACTCTTGTTGCAGGTACAGGTGTATTCTCGGATAAAAATGTAGGTTCTGGGAAAATAGTAACGGCTTCAGGTTATACCTTGTCGGGAACTAGTGCTGCCAATTATACTGTAGTACAACCAACGGGATTGAGTGCCAATATCACTGTCACCTCGTTGAGTATTACCGGAGTAAGCGCAAGTAATAAAGTGTATGACGGCACCACCACAGCTACTTTAACCGGAGGTTCATTAACCGGTGTTCTAGGTAGTGATGTGGTAACCATTACAGCCGGTGTCGGAACTTTTGCCAATAAAAATGTAGGCACTGCCAAAGTGGTAACCGCTACGGGCTATTCATTAAGCGGCACTGGAGCATCTAACTACACGTTAAGTGCCCAACCAAGTGGTTTGACTGCCAATATTACTGTCGCCTCGTTGAGTATTACAGGCGTAACAGCAGCAAATAAAGTATATGATGGCACCACTACCGCAACGATGAGTGGAGGCACCCTAAGTGGAAAAGCTACAGGAGATGTGGTAACACTTACCGCGGGCACAGGAGCTTTTGCCGATAAAAACATAGGTACTGCTAAAACAGTAACCGCAACGGGTTATACAATAAGTGGTACCGATGCGGGTAATTACACGTTGTCTCAGCCAAGTAGTTTAACCGCCAATATTACAGCAGCAGCATTAACCATTACCGGTGTAGCTGCAAGCAATAAAGTGTATGATGGCACCACTACCGCAACCTTGAGTGGAGGTACGCTAAGTGGAAAAGCTACAGGAGATGTGGTAACACTTACTGCGGGCACAGGAGCTTTTGCTGACAAAAACATAGGCACTGCCAAATCGGTAACCGCTACGGGCTACACTATTAGTGGTACTGATGCGGGCAATTATACCTTGTCTCAGCCAAGTAGTTTAACCGCTAATATTACAGCTGCAGCGTTAACCATTACAGGGGTAACGGCTAGCAATAAAGTGTATGATGGTACTACTACGGCTACATTGAGTGGAGGCACCCTAAGTGGAAAAGCTACAGGAGATGTGGTAACACTTACCGCGGGCACAGGAGCTTTTGCCGATAAAAACATAGGTACTGCTAAAACAGTAACCGCCACGGGTTATACCTTGGGTGGTACCGATGCCGGTAACTACACGTTGTCACAGCCAAGTGGCTTGACCGCTAATATTACCGCTGCCTCGTTAACCATTACGGGTGTAACAGCAAGTAATAAAGTGTACAATGGTACCACTGTAGCAACATTGTTAGGAGGCACATTAACAGGCATCTTAGGTACTGATGTGGTAACCATTACAGCCGGTGTCGGAACTTTTGCCAATAAAAATGTAGGCACTGCCAAAACGGTAACCGTCGGAGGCTATTCATTAAGCGGCACTGGAGCATCTAACTACACGTTAAGTGCTCAACCAAGTGGTTTGATTGCAAACATTACCACAGCCTCGTTAACCATTACCGGAGTAACAGCAAGTAATAAAGCATACGATGGCACCACCACCGCCACCTTGAGTGGAGGCAGTTTGGTAGGCGTCGTAGCCGGAGATGTAGTAACCCTTGTCGCTGGCACCGGAACGTTCTCCGATAAGAATATCGGAATAAATAAAACGGTAACAGCCACCGGATATTCAGTCACAGGTACCGATGCAGCTAACTATACTTTGAGCGGACAGCCTACTGGTTTGACAGCAAGTATTACAGCTTCATCTACCACATTGACTATTACCGGTGTAACCGTAAG
>JARLGY010000047.1 GCA_031292525.1 Flavipsychrobacter sp.
GGTTTTGGATGTACTCAGACCAGTGATGCCAGTTATGTATTTGGTGTAGGAGTATCAACGGTGAATAAGTCAGACATCAAGATCTTCCCTAATCCTGTTACCTCCATTGTCCATATAGAATCGCCAGTAAAAGTGAATGTGTCAATATCGGCTCTGGACGGTAAGAAGATAATGGAAAGCAGTGATGCAACCCAGCTCGACTTAAGTGGCCTGGCAAATGGTGTATATATGATCACTGTTTATGATGAAAACAATAATGTAATTAAAATAGACAAACTGGTAAAAACCAGCTTATAATTATTGAAATGACTGTTTTTTAAATGAGGCTGCCACCTAATGGCAGCCTCATTTATTGTTATCCGTAACATGTGTTATTGTAATTTGTATTTATGATCGCAAGGTGTATTGTGGATATATTTTTTTGAAAGCGGTAAACCGTAATAGTATATTTGCAAAAGGTGTGTTCATTTTTGAATGATATATACAGTTGTTTATAAATGATTTAAGCAACTACCTGTTATTGATGTAGAGGTCTGTATAGTTTAATTTAACTTGTGCTGTAAGGAGTAACTTTTTTTCTTTCCTGCAGATAAATTGCGTATCTTTTAAAAAAGAAAGGTCGACACAAAAAATGGCTAAAGTAATTGCGATTGCAAATCAGAAAGGTGGTGTAGGCAAGACGACAACAGCTATAAACGTGGCTGCGAGTCTTGCAGTGCTTGAATATAAGACCCTATTGGTAGATGCTGACCCACAAGCAAATAGTACTACAGGAAATGGATTTGACCTGAAGAACATACAATTAAGCTTGTATGACTGTATGGTGAATGACACTCCAACATCTCAAGCGATGTTGGAGACCGATACGCCTAATTTATGGTTGCTTCCGTCTCACTTGGATCTGGTGGGTGCCGAAATAGAACTGATACACCATCCCAACAGGGAACATGTAATGAGCGTGGCATTGGGGAAACAGAAGGATGAGTTTGATTTTATTGTAATAGATTGCTCGCCATCATTAGGACTACTAACAGTAAATGCACTCACTGCAGCCAATAGTGTAATAATACCTGTGCAGTGTGAATATTTTGCACTTGAGGGGCTGGGCAAACTGCTAAATACAATAAAAATAATCCAAACGCGCATAAATGCAGATTTGGTAATAGAGGGTATATTGATGACCATGTATGATGGTCGCCTGCGTTTAAGCAACCAGGTGGTGGAAGAGATAAAGAATCACTTTGCAGATCTCGTTTTCAATACTATAATACATCGTAATACTAAATTAGGTGAGGCGCCGAGCTTTGGTAAACCGGCACTGTTATATGATACTGAAAGCACCGGAGCAATAAACTATCTGAACCTGGCTAAAGAGATATTGCAGAAGAATAATATGACCAAGATTAAGAACGAAGATAAAATTTTTGAAAACGGCAATCATGTCGCAGACTAATAAGAAACAGGCTTTGGGCAGGGGTATCCGTGCATTGCTTGACAATATAGAGGAAGATATAAATACGGCACACGTTGTACCTGCAGCACAACAGCAGGCGCAGAATCAGAATGCAGGTAATATAGCCCGCATATCGGTAAGCCAAATAGAAGTTAACCCCAAGCAGCCACGCCATGATTTTGATGAACAGTCCTTGCAGGAACTTTCTGATAGCATAAAGCTGCACGATATAATACAACCTGTAACGGTTGTAAAGGTGGGGCAGTCTCGCTACCAGCTTATTTCAGGGGAACGCCGCTGGCGTGCCTCTAAAATGGCTGGATTGCAAGATATACCAGCATACATACGCACCGCAGATGACCAGCAGATGCTGGAAATGGCGTTGCTTGAAAACCTGCAACGCGAGAACCTGAATGCCATAGAAGTAGCCCTTAGCTACAAAAGGCTGATGGATGAGTGCGATCTGACACAAGAGCAGGTATCTGAAAGGATGAAGAAAGAGCGCAGTACGGTAGCTAACTACCTGCGTTTACTGAAGTTGCCACCTGATATACAAAAAGCGGTACGTGATGGTAACCTGACCATGGGGCATGCACGTGCCATCATAGCTCTTGAGCATGTGGACCAACAGCTGTATGTGTTTCGCGAAACCACTGAAAAAGGCTTGTCTGTACGGCAGGTGGAGCAAATGGTAAAAGACTTGTCTGCTACTACTAAACCTGCGAATACAAAAATAAGTACCCCATCTAAATTGCCACCAGCGTACAAAAGGATAGAAGATAATATGGCTTCTCTTTTCTCGACCAAGGTAAAACTTGATAGAAAAAATACCGGCCGTGGAAGTATATTGATAGAATTTTACAATGATGATGATCTGGAACGCATCATGGAGAAGATAAATTTATAGGACAGGGGTAATACCCTGCAACTCCCTAAAAGATTGGTGCATATGATAGCAAGTGGCTGGGAAAAAGAAGCGGCAGAAAATATTAAGGAATACAAACGGTTGCTGGAAAAAGGCGACCGTAACAAAATGCTAAAGGCTCTGCCAGAACTCCATGAAAAAGCCTTTAGTAAAATAGATTGCCTGAGTTGTGCAAATTGCTGTAAGAACCATTCGCCACGATTTAAAGAGCCTGATATAAAGCGTATTGCCAAAAGGCTGCGTCTGAAAGAAGGAGAATTTGCTACTCGTTATCTGCGTATAGATAAGGAGGGAGATTATGTTGTGAAACAATCGCCTTGCCCCTTTTTAGGTGAAGACAATATGTGTAGTATATATGAAGATCGCCCTGGCGATTGCCGCAGATACCCTTACACTGATGAAGACACATTGCTAAAACGTGTGGATCTAACTTTGAAAAATGCTGTAGTGTGTCCCGCTACATATATGGTGCTGGAAGAGTTGAAGGCAAACTTTGCATCTGCAGGTAAAAAGTAACTACTTTACCTATACTATTTAAAGCCTACCTGACAACATGTTTATCTCTGCTTCGGAGTAAATTATCTGTCAATAATAGCCCAAGCAGTATCCCGATAATAATCATCAGATTCATAATTGCGGGACTAGCAAGTAGGCTTAAATTGAGATTCATACTTGATTTGTTATTGGTGTAACCGGTGTAGGTGCTATGCATGCTGCTGCCTGAAAATGCTACAATACATAACCCCGCAATAGCAATAAAGAAGAATGCTGCAATACCTTTTATGATCTTAAAGTTGATATAGTTCTTAGCGGCTGGTGCAATAGTTGTAGAGGTGACAGAATCCATAATATTTTTAGCGAATCGCATAGATGGTTGGTCGATAGCCATATTGTCGTGCATACTGGTATTGAACGCCATAAACTCTGCATACTTAGAACGCCATAGTTCATTGGTCATTAAAAGCTGCGCAATCCGTTCCTGCTCTGCTGCATTGCACCTACCGTCTATGTAGTCCCATAGATGTAGTTCCAAGTCTTCTATATTTTCCATATCAGCCTTCATCTAGTAGTAAAATTAATGATTGTCCGTGGTTAATTTATAACCCTCGCTCAGTTCGTGCATGCATTTCTGCTCCATTATTTCTTTTAATTTTTGCCTGGCCCTATATAGGCGCACCTTTACATTGCTTGCTGTAAGCCCCAGGATAATACCAATCTCTTCAACCGATTGCTCAGCAAGGTAGAAGAGGGTAATGATCTGTGCGTCTATTTTGGGCAACTGTTTTATTGCTATTTCCACCAATTGTTTTTGTGTTTGTTGTTCCATTCTGTCGATGGGGTCAGCACTTTGCTGGTTAGGTAATGAAAGTATCTGGTCTTCGGTGAGGAGGATTGCAGTATCATTATTTTTGCGCAAATGAGACAGACAGGTGGTATGTACAATGGTATATAACCATGTGCTGAATTTGCCAGTGCCCTTATAGTCGGCCAGGAAACGGTATGCCTTTAGAAATACGTCTTGTGAAAGTTCTTCAGCCAGTTCACGGTTGTTTACATGGCGCATGGCAAGGGTATATACATATTGCTGATAGCGCGTTATTAACACAGCATAGGCTGTATGCTGCCCTTGCAGCACCAGGTTTATAATTGCTATATCATCCAATGCATTGTGCATGTGTTATTATAGACGCCCTAATTATTGTTGCGGTTACAAAAGGGCAAAGTAATTTTTTATTTTAGTGCTGGCTGTTTTTTGTGGAAACAGTGTAACCCATGCTGCAATAGTGTAGTCTTAGTAATTGTAAACAATTTTGTAAAGAAAACTAAATCTATAATTATGGATCCCCGCATTGCAATACTGTCCATTACACCGGCACTCTTATTTGCTTTGATATTTGGTATTGTTTATTTGAAGAGCCGCGAAAATATGGCCCTGATCGAAAGAGGTATTAACCCTAAAAAGAACGTGAGTGAACCCCGGCCTTTTGTGAACCTTAAATATGGCTTACTGCTTACCGGCGCCGGCCTAGGCCTGATTGCTGCATATGTGGTTGATGTGATCATTTTGAGGCATGGCATACCTGTGGTAAATAATAATGTTTTTGATAGGTATGGTTATGGCCATCCTTACCAGGAAAATAGTCCCGCCATCTACTTTTCGCTAATTGCTATAGGTGGCGGCCTGGGGCTTATTATAGCCTATGTGATGGAAAAGAAGCTGTGGTTTGATAAAATAAAGAAGCAAGAACAGGAGTAGTGAGATGACTGTAAATTTATTAGGGTATTAAACTTTATTGATTAGTAATAATCTAAAAAGAATAAATTTACAATCAATTCAAATCGTTTTTTATGAGATGTGCAAGGCGTTGGGTGGCTTTGATGTTGATAGCCTTGACGGGACGCAGCCTGACTACATATGCACAAGATGTAGCCGCAAAATTTACGCGCATAGATCCTAAACCATTTGAAGATAATACCCACCATTGGTACGATATATTTGATAAAGACAATGTGATAAACCCCAGGCCAGGGAAACCTGAATATGAGCCAACGGATATAACAAGGATTGCTGACAACATACTGCTGTTGCAGAAGGATAATGGCGGCTGGCCTAAGAACTACGATATAATGGCGATATTGAGTCCGGAGCAGGAAGACAGCCTGAGACGCGCTAAAAGTATATTGAATACCACTTACGACAATGGTAGTACCTATACTGAGGTAGCAGCCCTTGCTGATGTTTATACCGCTACGAAAATTGCAAAGTATAAAACAGGCGCATTAAAGGGGCTGGATTTTATACTTGCATCGCAATACAAAAATGGTGGCTGGCCACAATACTACCCGCTTGAAGATAACTACAGCCGGTGTGTAACCTACAACGACGGTGTGTTTGTAGGCATTGTGCAGTTGCTGAAAGACATACTGGACAATGAACCCCAATATGCTTTTGTAGATAAAGACTACCGCAGGAAACTGCAAGCTGCCTACGATAAAGCCATACCCTGCATACTTAAAACCCAGATAAACGATGCGGGAAAACCAACGGCATGGTGCCAGCAGTATGATGAAGTGACCTTACAGCCTGCCTGGGCCCGCAAGTTTGAACCACCTAGTATTTGTAACCGTGAAAGCGCCGACCTGGTTCTTTTCCTGATGAGTATAGACCACCCCAGCAAGCAAGTGGTAGATGCAGTACAGAATGCAGTTGCATGGTTTGAGCAATCGAAAATATACAACACCCGCATAGAGACAATTGATGCCCCGCCTATGGTGACCAAGTACAAAATATCTACCCACGATAGGGTGGTAGTGGTGGACAGTGCCGCACCACCCATATGGACACGCTACTACGAGCTAAAAACACATAGGCCATTGTTCTGCAACCGCGATAGTAAAGTAGTATATAGCCTTGCCGAAGTGGACCGTGAACGACGCGATGGTTATGGATGGTACACTTACCAACCTAAGATGGTACTGAAGGCATATCATAAGTGGCAGCAAAAATGGGCCAAGGATGCTGATGTTTTAAGAGGTAAATAATTCCTGCTCAATCTGTACCTCTCAAGTATTAACGGTTTTCATGTTTTTTTGTATCTGGTCGTTTAGTTTTCGTGAATATTCATCGAGCTCTGTAGCTGAAGATTGCAGGTAGGAAATAGTTTGAGTGTACTCGTTATCGTTCAGTAGGGTTTTGTCTTCTATAAGGCTTATTAAGCCCTGTATGCCGGTAATGGGTTTGCGTATCTCATGTGATACCATGAATAGCATATTTTCAAGAGACTTTAAATACTGCGTTCGTTCCTCTTCTCTCTTTTTTTGTTCATTGATCAATATTCTTATAGAAAGGAAACCGGTAATAACATTGTTAACCGTTGTTATAGGGATAATAACAGAGTTGACCCAATAAAAAGAGCCATCCTTTGCTTTGTTTTTTATTTCTCCCACCCACATTTTCCCAGTCTTAATAGTGCTCCACAGATCACTAAAAAAGGACTGTGGGTGATAGCCAGAATTGACCAGACGATGGGTATTACCTATTATTTCTTCCCGGCTGTATTGTGAAACTTTGCAGAAGTTTTCATTGGTATATATGATCACCCCTTTAGCATCTGTTATGGTGCAAATGATATTTGCATCTATGGCCCTGCGGTAGGCATTTAGTGTGGCCAATAGTTCTGCATTCTCATTTTTTAATTTCTGATATTCGTTTATGTGCCTGCCTACATTCAGTATCTCGGTAAGTTTACCATTTGTATCAAAGATGCCGGATACCCGCCATGATATTATATCTTGCCTTCCAGATATATTTATCCTTTGAACTATTGATATTTGAGAGTCGGCAGGAGATAAGCTTTTTATAAGGTTATCGAAAAAGATAACCTGTTCTTCCGGAAAGCCATTGGTGAAATCTTTACCTACTAATTCTGACTCCTGTTTTTGTAGAAAATCATTATACGCCTTGTTTGTAAATTTGCGGATCCTGTCGGGTGTGATTATAGATATAAAATCATAGACAATAAACTCCTCCGGATCAGTTAATTTTTCAAACTCGAATTTCATAATTTTTCTATGTATATATGGCGCGTAATGTACTGCTTACGCAAAAATATTTATTCACGAAGTCTTATTAGATGATAACGATCATTAATTATGATCAATTACCCCTCCAGAATTTCTAATTGCTTCAATACTTGTTCGTTTGTTATAAAGTAGGGGGAGCCCGATCTTATGGTATCATAGACGGCCTGGAATAATTTGATGTAAGAGGACTGGACAGGGGCAATTTTTGTGTGCTGTATAGTTCCATCTTTGTTGATAGTTGTGAGGATGCCTTCTTTGCCTGGCTCTTCTATACCGTAAAGGGAATCACTGGGGTGCATGCCTTTTTGTAATTGCTGCTGCTGGGTATCTACCCTATACTTTACATAATTGCCCTCTGTACCATTCACAATAAAGCCAGGCAATGGCTCTACCATAGTCATGTTGAGGGTAACAAATATGTGCATATCGTTTGGGTACCAAAGATGGATATGCGTATAGTCATCTACCTGGGTATGGGGCCGTATGCGGCCAATAGATTTCTCCCAGTGTAAGGGTAAGCCAAACAAGGAGAACACAGCATCGAGCGTGTGTGGGCCAAGATCGTACAGCAAGCCGCTGCCAGGTACGGGTGTTTCTTTGAAAGCTTTAGGGCCAATGGTATATTGATACCTATCGTAACGGAAGTATGCCTCTACAATTCTGCCGAGCTTACAACTATCTAATACTTCTTTTACTGATAAGTAGTCGCTATCGAAGCGGCGGTTCTGGTAGGGGAGTACATGCACACCACGATCCTGAGCTTCTTTAAAGAGCGTTTCAGCCTGGGCGACAGTGACAGTGAATGGTTTCTCGATAAGTACGTGCTTGCCAGCCTGGAGCGCCTTTAATGCATAGTCGTAGTGCGTATAAGATGGTGTGTTGACAACGACCAACTCTATGTTGGGATCTGCAATCAGTTCATCAATAGTTGGATAACTTATTACGTTGGGGTAATCGGTATGTATTTTTTTTACAGAACGCTCGACAGCAGCAATGAGCTGGAACCCATTGTGTGCAGAAAGGAACGGTGCCTGGAAAAGTTTGCCAGACATACCGTAAGAAAGAATACCTGTTTTTATGGGGTTGGGCATGTGAGATTTTATTTTTTTGGAGCTAATAAATATACAAACTGCGTATCTATTTTGTGTTATTTTGTATGGGTTATAAAAAAGAAAAAATGATAAAAACGGTTGCGTTGCCTATTGTTATATTGTTGTTGTTTATCTCTTTAAAGTCTGCGGGGAAAGATTGGCTAGCATATAAACCTGAATATAGTAAATGCTCTGTACTGATGCCGGGGCAGCCCCAGAAGAAAGAGCAGTCTGTAAATACAGGTGCAGGGAATGTGGCGCTGGAACTATTTATGTACCAACCCGAACAAGGGGCTGACGATAATTACCTGTATATGATAAGCTATGCAGACTTGCCTATAGACCAAATCAGCTCTGATTCTACAGGATTGATCAATGGATTTCTTGATAATGCAAGAGAGGGTGCGGTAAATAATGTGCATGGAAAGCTGATGACAGAAACTGCGATAAAATACCAGAAATACCCTGGCCGGGAAATGCGCATCGATTTTCAAAATGGGACTGCAATTATACAGTCGAGAATATACCTTGTAAAAAACAGGCTCTATACATTGCAGGTAATAATACCACCTAGTAAGGATTTAAATGCTTCTGTGAATAAGTTTTTAGATTCTTTTAGTTTGACTGAGTAGCAGCCCTTTTTATGGGCGTTGTTTCATTTGCGTTATTGTTGTTTTTTGTGAAATGCCCGACCAATCAGAAAAAAATGAAACCGGGCATATTATATACTGTAAACAGGTGAAAGGGGCTATGGTAGCGGGTATTGCTTTTCTTGACTTTTTAGGAATGCCCGAAGAATGCCCGATTGTGCCCGATGCCGGGCATTTTATTTTGTCTTGAACTGTGATTTTTTTGATTAATGTGATGGCTGTGAACTGTGAGGTTTTGATGGTTTATAAATTGGTGATAGTGAACATTACGCCCACTACTCCTGCCACAGTGCAAGGTAAGACGGATAAGTGTTTGTCAGGTAAACAAGATATGCACCGTTCCACGGTGCGGGGTGTTCCACGGATTGGGTTCCTGAACACGATTTCAGAATTGCAGGATGGACACGACTTTATAAGACGATGCTATGCAAGCGTTGGCAGGAAGGACCAAATGGCAGTCTTAATAGTTATTTACATCCCTGATTTTGTTTGCCATGAGCCAGTTGTGGAAGGCGAGGGAATCATCAGGATAATAATGGATGACCTGGCCATCTTTAAGGGCTATGATGAAGTAGTGCAGATCTGCAAGGTAGGCCGATAACTGGCCGGCATGGTATTGAAAGCCAGGGTAGGTGCTGTGTGCTGTCTTATTATTTTTTCTTTTTCTAAAGAACCACATACAAACTGGTTTAAGTGTGAGTGGCAGGACATAAAAGAGGCGTGAACTTAAACACCCTACCTCAGGTACTTGCGATACCCACCAGGAATGAATAAGCCACGCCATGTCGGCGCGTCTTACATCATTTTTCCTGGTTTGAAAGTTCGCAAGTTTCGAGGTAGGAAAAAGCTGAAGACAGCTAAAAATATGTATGTGTCACACTTAAATTATACCATGCGCAAATTTTGTTTGGTGTAAAAATACAAATTCAGTTTAATAAAGTAAGTAGGGAATTTGCGGGTTAAGTTTGCATGGAAGATTCCCCTTTGACCAGCTTGGAATTCCTATTGGCTGATAGCATAACATCAGCATTTCAAATTCCGGTCGGGAGACCGGCTGCATTTTATAGACACGGATCATCTTGCAGAAGATCCGCCAGAGAACCTCTTGATACTATTCTCGAACCATTTTGCTAATGATTTGAGAAAATTAGCGCAAACTATTTAGCTTTAGTTTCTTGATTGCCGTCGAAAACGGAGTATTATTAACACTTCCAGATACTCCGCGAGGAACATTTTATATAACAGTGTCTGTTATCTTACATTTGTTACGGGTGCGCACGTTGGGTGAATCCGGAAGAACTGGCCACAGCACTGCAACGAGTTTTTTATGACGACTGATAACATTTCTACACATTCTTTAAAGGACATAACAGATCAGGAGATCCGTATTGATAAATTTACGGGTACGATAAATAATGATGTACTATATAAAAAAGTTGCACATAGGAGGAACGATCATTTTTTGTTCATTTTTCAAAGAGACGGACGAAGTAAAATTATGCTGGATTTTAGAGAAATTGAATTGATAGCTGGCGTTGTTATATGCGTGTTGCCAGGACAAATTCATTATGCAGTGGCTGTTGATCACAATACGGAGGCGTGGGTAATCACTTTGGATACTCATTTCATAAATGCAGATTACAGGTCAGTTTTTGAAGATCATTATTTCTTGTACCAACCGCAAATTTTACAAAATACGGAAAAAGTCAGCTTGAATAGTTGCATCGAACTTATCCTGTCAGTAAAAGAAAATCGCCAGCAATTAAACTTCATTCCACAAGTTGCGCATTCGCTAATTGATGCCTGCGTTGGTATGTTTGCTTCCGCCTATTATAAAACGGAAACAGGGCCAACTAACTTGTCACGTCAACATATCATAACCAAACAATTCAAACGATTACTTTTACAACGATTAAAAACGCGCAAAAGTACGGCTGGCTATGCATCGGCTTTAAATATTACACCTGCTTATCTAAATGAGGTCATCAAATCAACGACTGGGCTTACTGTAAGTTATTGGATACAGCAAGCCATAATCATTGAAGCAAAAAGACTGCTCTATGCCACCGACAATACCATTAAAGAAATAGCGTATAGCCTGGGTTTTGACGATCAAGCCTATTTTACCCGCTATTTTTCGAATGCGGATGGACAACCGCCGCAAAAGTTCAGATTGAATTACCGCAAATAATCCAAGACCTCCCGCAATCTATCCATTTCCCAGTTCCTACTGTATAATGATCTTTGTAGAAAAAATCAGAAATGGGATATAATATGGTTTACAGTATAGGAATAATCTGTTGTTTAGTTCTTTCGTACAGACTGATCAAATTCGTTTATCCCTATCTCCGGCCTTCAACGCTTAAAAAATACCTTGCAAGTGATGCTTACGCTGTTGTATCTGGAGCTACTGATGGCATTGGCAAAGCTATTGCTATGGAACTTGCCAACAATGGTTTTAATATAATTCTACATGGCAGAAATTCCGACAAATTAAAGTTGGTTGAAACTGAAATCAAAACAAAAAATGCATTAAGTAAGGTAATTTGTCTATTACATGATGGCAGCATAAACAGTCAATTAGACATCTCATCAATCAAAAATTTGACAATGACGGTTTTGGTAAACAATGTTGGAACCGGCCCTATTAATGAACTTGTAAAGTATACCAATAATGAAATTGATGCAACGATAACCTTAAATGCTGCATTTCCTTCGCAGTTAACCCGAAATTTATTGCCATATTTAAATAAGCACGCGCTTATCTTAAATGTATCTTCTTATGCAGGGTTATTTCCACCGCCTTATTTGGCCGTGTATGCCGGAACAAAAGCCTATAATAATGCATTCTCCATCTCACTTGCCCGTGAATTGGAAAATACCGAAGTCATTTCATTAATAACGGGTAGTGTACATACAAGTACCAATACAAAGCCGGTATCATTTATGCGTCCAAGCGCCTCAACCTATGCCAGGCATGTGTTAAATATTGTTGGTTGTGGGCGAAAATATATAATGCCCTATTGGCCTCACGCCATTCAGACTTATGTTATTTCGTTGCTTCCTGAACGCTTAATCGATAACGCAACCAAGAATGCGATGAAAAAAGAACTGACATTAGGATTGAAATAGTATTTCGTAGCGATTATGTTTTTTAACAGCGCCAAAATTCATGTACCTAAATTTGATCAATAGTCTATCAGCCTGCCTTTGCCTTTGCAGGTGGATTGTGTAGATCGTCATATATAATCAAACCATTGAACAATCTTAAAGATCATCATCATGCAGTCACGGGTAAATGCCCAGGTAATTTGCTCCGCTACCCAATCGGATTTAAGACTAATCATCCCGGTCACCATTTTTTCAATAACAGCTGTGGTGTCTGTGAATTTAATACCTGGTTCGAATGTACCAAAAGGTTATAACACAAAAGTCGCTCTAAGAGCGACTTTGTTTTTTGTGAACCTCTTGGTATTCGAACCAGAAGAATTCACTTAAAATCTTCCTTGATTAAGCTGAGGATTTCGAAACGGCCTTGGTTTTTACAAATTTTTATCCCTCGCTGTCAAAGCCACTCATTTCGGGTATTCCCTTTACGATGCTAAATACCTTGGGGGCCTGATGGTAAATGCCAGGATTATGTTTGTTGCCTAAAACTACGATAGTTAGATTTTCGCCAATGAAGCGGTAGAAGGATGTATTGTTGCCGTGCCACCAACCGTTGTGGTAGATGATCTTATTGCCATTGGGAAAGCACAACATGCGCCAACCAAGACCGTAATTTTTTACGCCTTTACGTTCGAAAGAGCATGGGCCGTATGCCATTTCAATAGTCTCGTTAGAGAGCAATATATTTTTGTAGAAAGACTGATCCCAGCGATACATATCTTCTACGGTGCTGTACACATTTTTATCGCCATAAATGCCATCGCCAAACATGTTGGGTTCGCGCGTCCAGTTATAGCGGTAACTAATAGTAGCATCACCCGGCAGTCCTTTGGCGGCATCGCAGATATACGTGTGTGTCATACCCAGAGGCGCGAAGATATATTGGTGCATAAAATCGCGAAAGTTCATGCCTGTTACCTCTTCTATGACTAGTGCGAGCACCGCATAATTTGTATTGCTGTAGGTGAAGCGTGTACCGGGCTTAAACTCAAGTCCAGGTTTGTACTTAGCCATCATGGCCAGCATTTCTTTGTTTGTGCTCGGTATGCGCTCATCGGGAATATAGTCTTGCAGCCAGTGAGTGTAATCGCGCAGGCCAGAACGGTGGCACAGCAACATACGCAATGTGATTGCGGGATAAGGGAAAGTTTTTAAGTAGTGTTGTACGGGTTGATCTATATCTAAATGTTTGTGCTCATATAGATATAGTACGGCTGCACCTGTGAAGGTTTTAGAGATAGATGCCAGCTGGCAGCCGTTTGTAGCCTGGAGCGGCTCGTGAGCCTCCCTGTTGGCATAACCGTAATACCTTTCGTAGAGTATTTTGCCTTTATAGCCTACCAGCACACTACCGTTAAAACCAGCGTGTGCCTGTGCATTATAATAGGCATCGAGCCGATTAATGATATCGCGGTTTTGCGGTGTGGTGGTATCGTATATAAGGGTTGGGTTACCGCCTTTTTTTGGTGCTTCACTAAAGCCGGAAACATTACTTTGGGTATGTGCTGTAGCCTGTTGTTGCCGGGAATGGCAAGCTATAAGTAATATAAACAGTAAACAGGAAACGTATTTGGATGTTTTCTTAAGCATGCTTGTTTGTCAAAGTGGCAAATATAAAAGGGTAGGCCAAGGGCTACTGCCGGGTTAACTCAACTTTAACATATTTTACTACATCGTCCATCAACTCATAATAACATTGTGCCAATTGATAGTAGTATTCGATAAAGGTCTGGTAAGCAGCTTCGGTGCTTTCCAAGTGTTGAGCACGGCGTTCTAGTCCTTGTAATGACCGTTGCATGCCCTGTAAGGTACGATACCCATACAACCAATTGTGGGTGCGCATGTGCGGGAAGTAACTGGCAAATTTTTCGGGGAACCAATTGGCCTGAGTTTCGAGCCGGGTATAAGTATCTTCGGTAAACTTAAGTAAATGTGTGGCTGATGGAAAACATTGTGGGTCCATGGCCAGAAAATGATCGTACAGTATATCGGTAATAGGGCCGGAATACAAACCATATTTTTCTTTAAACCACAACCTGGCCCGGCCAGTAGCGGGGTGCGCATCGGTAAACGCATCTATTTTGCGGTGTAGTTCTATTCCTTTTTTTATGCCCGCGGGGTATTGTTCTAATGCTATCCGGCCCTTGACATGGTCGGCTATCATATTGCCGGTGAGTATCTCAGCATCTGCGAAAGAAAGATATGCATGCGCCAGGTAATTCATATATGCTAAGCTACGACAAGGTATGGTAAGGACAGGGTAGAAATTCTATATTGTAGCATTGATGAAATAGTTTGGCCCAGTCGGGATACTGCTATATATGTTTAGTACGGATGGTGCTCCCGGCAATTCTCTACTTTTTTTTATGCCCCCCAAAAGCGGCAAAAAGGGTAGCTGAATATGAGTTCAGTTTTTTACATGTGCATCGGTTGTTATTGTGAAATAGTATTGAGTATTAGCGAAACATGATTGAACATGTTTCTTACTCTACGTGCTTTTTGTCATCCAGCTCATCAATGTCGATGCTCATGGTTTTTAGTTCGACGAGCAGTTTTTCGACATAGACCAATTGGGCGTCGGTGAGCTGGAAGGGGGTATGGAGGGATGGGTTTACCTGCAATAAGTTTTCTTTTATGGATGGGTACAGGTACCTGATGCCTTCCTCGATCTTATTGAACCATAGCAGGCATTCATTTATCTTTTGCTGTTGTGCTCCGGTGGCGATTGTGCCCGTTTGGGTATCGCCCTCTACATAAATGTTGTTAAGGGTACGTGTGACCCGGATGTTGTGCATGACGAGTTCGTAATACAATGTTGAGTTGTCTACGCTCTTTGGTTCATGGATGTACCGGTTGAGGCTATCGAACACATTGCTGTTTTTGGTTTCGGCACTGCGCTTGTTTTTAGTCCAGTTTATGTTGGGTTTTGTGCCGAAAAAGGTGGCCAGGAAATACTCGTAATTACAATTAATGGAAGTAGCCAGATGTATGGGTAACCATTTTTTATCCCAGGTGGGCAGTAATGCAAACCCAGCAAACACTGCAAGACCTGAGCCTCCAATAGTACACAGCGCTCGCGTGACTATGAGCAAAGGGTTGAGGGTGGCCTCAAGGTTGAACAGTAGAACCAGGTTAACTGTGATGACAAAGGCTGCAATGGCGTAGTTGCGGCGCAGGTAGTACACCATAAGTACGAAGGTGATAAACAGTATGGCTTCTATAATATGCACCTGCCTATCGATAAGCAGGAACAAGCTACCTACGATACCCCCTGCCAGTGTGCCTACCACACGCTCTATGGCTTTGGTGAAGGTTGCTCCAAAATAGGGCTGTATCACTATCATTATACTAAATGGAAGCCAATAACCATGATCGATATTAAACCACTTATAAATGAACAGACCAATACTTGCTGCAATAGCAGAGCGGAGCGCATAGCGGGTATTAAAGGTATTGAAGCTGAACAGCGTGCGGAGTGACGCTAAAACAAACTTAGGGTTGAGTATGAATAAAGTTTTGGTCATGGAGTAGGTGCGGAATGTAAGTACATCGCTGCCCATGTCTTCTATATGTGCAACCGAACGCTCTATGAGTTTTAATGAACGCTCTGCCAGGTGTATTATTTTTTTTATAGATTTTGTGGCTGGCTGCTCCTGTGGCAGAGGGTACTGTTTGGAAAGCAGTACCAGCTTTTTGAGCCTGCTGGTTCGGGCATTCAAGATTACCTTTTCCTCTGGTTTTAGGGTTACCGTAAAAACAGCCATGCGTTCCAGTGTATCGTGTATGGAAGTGAACAGCACTGATAATTTTATTTTTAGCGAGGGATCGACATCACTAATATTGATAGCTTCCATCTCTTCGCTCATGGCTATAACGTGCACTGCTACCAGCGATGCGGCTTTGCGCAGCTGCACCAGATTGTATTTCTGTTTATCTTTTTCATTTACCTGGTGGGCCATTTGGGTAAAGAACATAAAGGAATTATCGATAGAGGTGCGCACATCTTTTTCTTTCAGGTATATGGCGCGTATGTTGCTACGTCTTTCCGCACCATCCCAACCCTTGCCCACCTCGCCCACCAGGCTGGCCACTGCGCGCCATATAAGCGCTATCTGCCGCCTGAATGGTTGCTCGGCCGGTGTGGAAAGTGAAATGGCCATACCTACCGCAATAGGCCATATTGCACCAATAAGAACAAGGTAGGCGCGATGCTCAGTGGCTTGTAATGTTGGCGTAGGATAGGCATTGCTGAGGATGAAGAGCAGGTACACACATATAGCCAGTCCGCTGGCCCGATCTCCAATATTTTTTAGTAATGTGGCAATAAAGCCTACCGCAAACATACATAGGGTACTGAGCCATATATTATGCCCGGTGACAGAACCCAATACTGAGAAAATAATAGCCAGTGCCGCACCTGAGGCAAGTGTGCGTACCCGCCATGCGTAGGAGCCCTTCAGCTCAACCCAACATACGGCTTCGGCGGTGAGGGTGATCCATACGGCATCTATAATATGGTTGGTGGACAACCCCCATATCAGTGGAACAATTGCACTTATGGCCATACGCAATCCCCAACTGAACATAGGTTCAAAGGTTTCCTGCTGTATGAGTTTGTTCAGCCGTTTATATGTTTGTATGGTGGCCACGAAAAAAGATATATTATTTTAGTGCCAGTTGTTTATTAACAATCTCTCCTATCTGCCCGCTGGTAATTGTGCCTTCAATAAACTGGCGAAAACCTGTAGTCCTGTTCAGTATAAGAGTAGATGGTATAGAACCCAGCCAGCTACTGTCTATTTTGGGTATAAAAGTATTGGCATTGGTTTCATTAAACCATACCACTTCGGGTTTTAGTTTTCTTTTTTCTACGAAAGCTGCAATTTTATCGGGGTAGCTTTCTTTAAAATCGAAACTGGCCATGATGATCTTTACGGGCTTGCCGGTGTAAAGTGCCTGCAGGGCATCGAACTGAGGGAGCTCGGCACAGCATGGGGCACACCATGTGGCCCAGAAGTTTATGATATATACGGTGTCTTTCGCAGATGCGCGGAGCATTAACTGATCGGCAGTATAGCTTTTTATTGACTGTGCATTGGTGAGACAAAATGAAAACAGGATACTGGTAAAAAACAATAATTTTTTCATGATGTTGCTATTCTTGTTATAAAGATAAAAGGTGGCGGGCTAACAGGATGCAAAAGTTTCTTTAGGGGGGTATTGTACAACTATTGTAGGTTTTGCCTTACGTTTGTTGTTCATTTCGGTATATATATTATGGATAAAATAGCCTTACTAAAGCACAAATCGGAACAGGCACTGCTGGGTGGCGGCGCAAAACGTATTGAAGGGCAACATAAAAAAGGGAAACTTACAGCGCGTGAGCGGTTGCAATTGTTATTGGATGAAGGATCTTTTGAAGAGATAGGTAAGTTTGTTACCCATCGCAGTCGTGATTTTGGCATGGAAAAAGAACTCTACATGGGCGACGGCGTGGTAACAGGATATGGTACTATACATGGGCGCCTGGTATATGTATTTTCCCAAGATTTCACAGTTTTTGGTGGTAGTCTTTCTGAAACGCATGCTGAGAAAATAGTAAAGATCATGGACCTGGCGATGCAGAATGGTGCGCCGGTGATAGGTCTTAATGACAGTGGGGGCGCCAGGATACAGGAAGGTGTGGTATCGCTGGGTGGATATGCTGATATTTTTTACAGGAACGTGAAGGCATCAGGAGTTATACCCCAGATATCGGCAATAATGGGCCCGTGCGCGGGTGGGGCAGTTTACTCACCGGCTATAACAGACTTTATTATGATGGTGGAGCATACCTCATATATGTTTGTAACAGGGCCTAACGTAGTAAAGACCGTTACCCATGAAAATGTGACCAGCGAAGAGTTGGGTGGAGCACATACACATGCATCAAAGTCGGGTGTGACCCATTTTGCATGTGCCAATGAAGTAGAATGCATAGAAAATATAAAGCAACTGCTTAGCTACATGCCGCAGAACTGTGAGGAGGATGCACCCGTGTACCCTTACGAAGCGACGGATGAAAGCAGGCCCAAGCTGAATGATATAATACCTACGCACCCCAACCAGCCTTATGATATTAAGGAAGTTATAGAGGAGACAGTAGATGCAGGATCGTTCCTAGAAGTGCATAAAGAATATGCAGAGAATATAGTGGTGGGTTTTGCACGTATTGCGGGTCGCAGTATAGGTATAGTAGCTAACCAGCCAGCCAGCCTTGCGGGTGTATTGGATATTAACAGCAGTAAGAAAGGTGCAAGGTTCGTGCGTTTTTGCGATGCGTTTAATATTCCGTTGTTGGTGATAGTAGATGTGCCGGGCTTTTTGCCGGGTACCGACCAGGAGTGGAATGGTATAATCACTAATGGCGCTAAACTGTTGTATGCGCTCAGCGAAGCCACGGTGCCAAAGGTGACAGTAGTGACCCGTAAAGCATATGGCGGCGCTTATGATGTGATGAACTCTAAGCACATAGGTGCGGACCTTAACTACGCATGGCCGACTGCGGAGATAGCAGTAATGGGGGCAAAGGGTGCAGCTGAAATTATCTTCAAAAAAGAGATAACTGAAGCTGATGACCATGAAGCAAAGCTGAAGGAGAAAGAGCTGGAGTATGTTGAAAAATTCGCAAATCCATATGGCGCGGCTGCACGTGGTTTTATAGATGAAGTGATAATGCCTGCAGAAACTCGTACAAAACTGATAAAAGCATACAAAATGCTGGAAAATAAGGTAGTGAACATGCCTAAACGTAAGCATGGTAACATACCCCTGTAGTACTGGAACAAGGAAAGTAAGTAATTATTGAAACGGTAGGGCAGGAAATTTCCTGCCCTGTTGGCTATGGAGCAAAGGATATTAAAGTTTACAAACTGGTTTCTTTTCACCAGCTTATTTACAGCATTTTGTGCTACAGGACTTTGTATGAGTACCGAGCGGCTGGTTTCAGGAAGCATCCCCGCCTTCATCAATCCACTGCACCTGCTTATTTTTGGGGCCACGCTCGCGGTTTACAATACCCATATATTGGTTAAAAAGCCAACCCCTGAAAGGGCGGAACTATATGCCTGGACACTGCACAACAAATATTGGTTATACTTTTTTCTTGCAGCGGGTGCTACAATGTGCATAGCATCACTGTTTTTTATGCCAACTGGTGTTATTGTTGCGTGTGTGGTAATGGGGTTGTTTGCTTTTGGCTACTCCTTACCCCTTTTGCCGTTTAAGAAAGTGAAACGGATGCGTGATATAGGTATTGTAAAAATATTGGTACTCGCCGGTGTATGGACCACTGTGACAACAATATTGCCTGTTCTTTATTTGCATAAAAGAATATCAAGCTATCCCTACGAGTTTTTCATCCGGCTTATATTTATTTCCATTTTGTGTATAGCATTTGATGTGCGCGATATTGCGGCCGATAGCAGGGCTAATGTAAATACAGTACCTGTGCTGTTGGGAGTAAAAAAAAGCTACAAAGTGATGAACATTGGCATTGTCTTGTTCATTTTGCTTGGATCGGTGCAATACCTGCGTATTTTTCACGTGGAGCAATTTGTGGGTATTTTCATTACCGCACTAGTGACCAAGTGGGTGCTAGACTATGTGCGCGACCACCCTACAGACCGGGCATATATGGGGTTGGTGGATGGCCTGATGCTGCTTTTCGCAGCTTTGGCACTATTACATTAGTGCGTGGCGTGATTTTTTACTGTGGTAAAGTATAAAAGCTTATCACCATGAAAAAGACACTCAGAACAGCAGCCATCATCACACTAGCGGGCGCGGTATTATACTATCCTGCAATGAAATTGTACGAATTAATAGCTAAAAAATTAGCTGATAGAAAAAATGATGAAGATGACGGGACAGCAACAGTACATGTTAAAGCCTTTGTACCGGCTTTCCGTGGTAAACATAAACCACATCACCGCCATCCCCATGAAAATAACGGACATTCAGAATCGTAGTATTTCATAAAGTATTATTTGATGAGGTTAAAACAGGCAATCATTTTGGTTGCCTGTTTTTGTTTTATAACCGATTGCTATGCCATTATTTACATCTTATCTGTTTGTTCAATTATTTATTACATTTGCGGGGCATTTAATCAAACTTAATTCTTTTAAAGATTCCTGTATATGGCATATGATTTAATTGTAGTCGGGAGCGGCCCGGGCGGTTATGTAGCGGCTATCCGTGCATCACAATTGGGTTTAAAAACAGCAATAATAGAGCGTGAAAGCCTTGGCGGCATATGCCTGAACTGGGGTTGCATACCTACCAAAGCATTATTAAAGACAGCAAGCGTTTACGAGAATTTTTCTCATGCTGCTGATTATGGTATAACTGCTACAGACTTTAAACCGGATTTTCCGGCTATCATTAAGCGCAGCCGCGGTGTGGCCGATAAGATGAGCAAAGGTGTGCAGTTCCTGATGAAGAAAAACAAGATAGACGTGATAATGGGTATGGGTAAACTGAACGCCAAGAAACAGGTGGAAGTAACTGGTGCTGATGGTAAAACAACAGCATACGATGCCAAACATGTGATATTGGCTACAGGTGCACGCAGCCGCCAGCTACCTAACCTGCCTATTGACGGTAAGAAGATAATTGGCTATCGCGAAGCAATGGTATTGCCTACGCAGCCTAAAACAATGATAGTTGTAGGTAGCGGCGCAATAGGTATTGAGTTTGCCTACTTCTATAACAGTTTAGGGACTAAGGTTACCGTGGTCGAGTTTTTGCCACGTATAGTACCGGTTGAAGACGAAGACATATCTAAAGAACTGGAAAAGAGCCTGAAGAAAAAAGGTATTGAAATAATGACCAATGCATCTGTTGAGAAAGCAGATACAAGTGGCAGCACTATTAAAGCGACAGTGAAGACCGCTACCGGCGAAATAACACTGGAAGCTGACGTGATACTGAGCGCTGTAGGTATTGCTACCAACATAGAAAATATTGGCCTTGAAGGACTTGGCGTTAAAACCGATAAAGGCAAGGTGCTTACCGATAAGTACTATGCTACCAACGTAGCTGGGGTATATGCTATAGGCGACATTACTGTAGGACCTGCACTAGCACACGTTGCAATGAAGGGCGCTCACATATGCGTTGAAGCAATTGCATTTAAAGAAGGTAAGTTCAAGCACATGCCAGAACCACTGGATTACGGTAATGTACCGGGCTGTACTTACTGCATACCAGAAGTAGCATCTGTAGGTCTTACTGAAAAGCAGGCTAAGGAAGCAGGTTATGACATTAAGGTGGGTAAATTCCCGCTGTCAGCATCTGGTAAGGCAAGCGCTGCAGGTGCAACAGAAGGTTTTGTAAAAGTGATATTTGATGCCAAGTATGGTGAGTGGCTTGGTACACACATGATAGGTTATAATGTAACTGAGATCATAGTAGAAACCGTTGCAGCCCGCAAGCTGGAAACTACATGGCATGAAATGCTGGATACCATCCATCCGCATCCAACCATTAGCGAGCATGTACATGACGCTATTGAAGTGGCATTGGGCGAAGCGATACATTTATAAAACTTTAGTAAGTGCGCATTATAAAAGGCTACCCGGTGGGTGGCCTTTTATATTCGAACCCTATCGATAATCTTTGGCGAAGGACTTCTGGAGTCTTTTTTGAATGCAGTATAAAGAATGAGGGTAAAAATAATCCGTAATTTTACGGTACTTTTTAAAACTATGACTACAGACCAATCACCAACAAATAGAGATTACAGTACCATAAGCCCTTCTGCAAAATCTGTATTGCTGCTTAAAGGATATACGGACATCCCGTACGCAAGGGCTGTTGCTGAATTAATATCATTACCGGAGACTTTTCAACCTGACTTTAATAAGAAGGATTTTACATTTTGGGCAAGGGTACTGCATTTTGATATCCGTTACAGGAGCATCAACCAGTTATTGGCAGGATTAGAAATGAAAAATGTTTTAGAGCTATCGTCGGGGTTTTCTTTCCGTGGGCTTGTTGCTGTGCAGGATAGTGATGTGCACTATATAGATACTGATCTGCCAGGTATAATAACCACTAAAAAAGAGCTAACTGAACAACTACGAGATAAGAATGATGCACCCAAAGGCAAGCTGGAAATATTGCCTGTAAATGCTTTGGATGAAGCACAAGTTAAAGAGGTGATAAGCCACTTTGAACCGGGAGCAGTGGCCATTGTGAATGAAGGTTTGCTGATGTACCTGGAAACTGAGGAGAAACAAAAACTATGTGGAATAATCAGGGACGTACTTAAAGAGCGTGGTGGGTATTGGATAACTGCCGACATTTATAAGAAAACAGTACACAGCGCTATTGATGTGCAGATAGACGACAAACTGCAAGGCTTTTTTGAGCAGCACAGGGTAGAAGAAAAAATGTTTGACAGTATGGAGGCTGCGGAGGCATTTTTTAAAAGCGAAGGTTTTGTAATTGATATGGAAGCGGAACCTGAATATGCAAAATCGGGAGCACTACAACACGTACTGGCAAGCACTACAGAAGAGCAAATGGCGAACATGGGCAAGATGGGGAAAATACATGCTACGTGGCGACTGAAGCTTGCTGAATAAAATATGAATGCCCGACTTGGGTAATACCAGCCGGGCATTCATTGCTATCCTGATCGTTTAAAGATTCATTCCGCCACTTACTTCTATCCGTTGTGCATTTACCCATCTGGCATCATCGCTGCATAAGAAAGCAACTACACCACCAATATCTTCGGGAAGGCCTACGCGACCTAATGCAGTGATGCCAGCTATGTGTTTGTTTACATTATCGTTGTCGCGTACTACACCACCGCCAAAGTCGGTTTCTATAGCTCCGGGAGCAACGGCATTTACAGTTATGCCCCGTGCACCCACTTCTTTTGCCAGGTACCTGGTGAGTACTTCTATAGCCCCCTTCATGCTTGCGTAAGCAGCATACCCAGGCATAGAGAATCTCGCTAAGCCGGTGGAGAGGTTAATGATGCGGCCACCATCATTTATGAGTGGCAATGCCTTTTGGGTGAGGAAGAACACACCCTTAAAGTGAATGTTCATCAACTGATCAAACTGCTCTTCTGTTGTTTCTGCAAAAGGCGCATTAATACCAATGCCTGCGTTATTTACCAGGAAATCAAAGCGGTCTGCGTTGAATGTATTTTTTAATACTTCTGCCACTTGCTTAAAAAAAACATCAAGGCTTTTTGTATTGGCTGTATCTAATTGTAAAGCAGTAGCTTTTTGTCCTGCTTTTTCAATCTCTGCAACTACAGCCAGCGCTTCTTCTTTTTTACTGTTGTAGGTGAGTATCACGTTATTCCCTTTATGTGCCAGGCTTAGCGCCATATCTTTACCCAAACCACGGCTACCGCCAGTTACTAAGGCTATTTTGTTTGTTGTTTTCATCTCGTTTTGTTTTTAAAATTTGATGATACAAAGGTAGGCTGGCATTGGGCGACATCATTTGCAAGCTTCAATCCGTTGTTTGCAAAAATCAAATAATTTGTGGGAAGATGTATATATTCATTACTTGGCAATGGCTTAATGCAGATATTAACGGTAATCCATCCCACCTTGGAATTGATTAATTTCGCAGTATGAAGGAACTTGTCATAGCATCGGACAACAAAGGCAAGATAAGAGAGATAACAGCTTTGCTGGATGATGTACAACTGCTATCACTTAAGGATATTGGATTTACAGACGTAATAGCGGAGCCTTACCATACTTTTGAAGAGAATGCGCTAGCTAAGGCTTCAGCTATATACGAGTTTTGCGGAAAAAATGTGTTTGCAGATGATAGCGGTTTGTGCGTGTCTGCATTGGGGGATGAGCCTGGAGTAGATAGTGCGCATTATTCTGGCACAAGGGATGATGTAAAGAATCTAAACAAAGTACTAGCAGAACTGGAAGGGGAAACCGACCGCACTGCTTATTACAAAGCAGTGATCTGCCTGATATGGAATGGTGAGACTTACTTTTTTGAAGGTGTGTGCGATGGCGCAATAACACAAGCGCCAGAAGGTAATGATGGATTTGGGTATGACCCGATCTTTAAGCCAAATGGTTTTGAAGAGACGTTTGGGCATATACCGCTTAATATAAAGAACACAATAAGCCACAGGGGAAAAGCTATAGCTAAAATGGTAGCTTTCCTGCAACAACAGGATGTATGAAATTTACCATAGGGGATAAGATATTGCTAAAGCAAAGCGGGGAGGAAGGCCACGTTACCGATTATATCAATAAGGAAATGATAGAAGTGGAGGTAAATGGCACCCGGTTTCCTGTTTACATAAACGATATAGATCATCCTTACCTGAAATGGTTCACAGAGAAAAAAGCTAAAAAGGAGCCGGTATATTCTGAACAGTTACCTGTGGAGAAAGTTGCCTTCAGGAAACCACGACTGGCAAAGGGGATATACCTTTCGTTTGTTCCGGTATTTAAGACAGAGGAGATGGAGGATATAGTAGACCATATAAAAATACACCTCATAAACGAAATGCCACACCCAGTAAAGTTTGTTTATGATGTGCAGTTATTGCAGGCATCTGAATTTAAGCACGAGGGCACCTTGCATGCTTTTGGAGATATATACCTGCATAAAATAGCCTATGCAGACATGAATGACCAGCCACGTTTTAACTGGCAGCTTACAGACACTAGCAATAAAGACCTGGCCCCTGCCGATGGGGTTTTGCGCATACGACCACAGAAACTATTTGAGCATATAAATGATGTGTTGCAAAAAGGAACGCCTACATTCAGCTACCTGCTTACCAGCGAATTTTTGCCGCCTAAAAAGGTAAAGAAAGAACATTACATACCTACAGTAAAGCCAGACTATATAACCGGTACCAATATAAGCAAGCTGGAAAAACCGAAGACAGAAGTGGACCTGCATATAGAAGCATTGGTTGGTGATGCGGACGGTATGAGCAATGCTGAAATAATTAAAATACAGCTGGATGCCCTGCAACGCTACCTGCAATTAGCCATTGTAAACAAACAAGAACGCATGGTTGCTATACATGGGCTAGGCAAGGGTAAACTAAAAGATGAAGTACACAAAATATTGAAAAATACTCCTGAAGTATTCATCTTCACCAATGAATGGCATGGCCGGTATGGTTTTGGGGCTACTGAAATATATTTCAGGTATTGACGTGCTTATTTGTATAGGGTGCTAAAAACTAAATAAAATGGGAGCAGTCTGAAAAGGCTGCTCCCATTTTATGTTTTTCCTGAATAGTTATTCTGATTTTGACAGCATCATTTCCTTTATGTCTTCCATCATACGTTTGGCTATGTTGTTGGCCATGGTTTCTGTATGGCTTTCGGCATATATGCGGATAATAGGCTCTGTATTGGAGGTACGAAGATGTACCCAGTCTTTATCAAACTCTACACGCAGGCCGTCTTCAGTATTGATGGGTTGCTTTTTGTACTTCTTTTTTATCTGTTCAAATATGTGCTTCACATTTACATCTTCGGCCAGCTCTATCTTATTTTTAGAAATGAAATAGTCTGGATATGTGCTGCGCAATGTTTTGGTAGTTTTGCCACTTTTAGCCAAGTGGGTAAGGAATAGTGCAATACCAATAAGTGCATCCCTGCCGTAATGCAATTCAGGTACTATTACACCTCCATTGCCTTCGCCACCTATTACCGCATTTACAGCCTTCATCTTTGTTACAACATTCACTTCGCCTACAGCACTAGGGTAATATTCGCCACCATGTTTTTCGGTAACATCCCTTAATGCGCGAGTAGAA
The DNA here is from genome assembly GCA_031292525.1 of Flavipsychrobacter sp. Lineage (GTDB taxonomy): Bacteria > Bacteroidota > Bacteroidia > Chitinophagales > Chitinophagaceae > JABDEZ01. The sequence goes on from JARLGY010000047.1 coordinate 25,697, forward strand.
GATAAATTAGATACGGTATTGCCTTTTTTGTGGGACAATATGTAATCAGCCACTGCAACCAATGTATATTCTTCGCCAAACAGACTGCCATCTTCGCAAACAAAACACAACCTATCCACATCAGGATCGACGGCAATACCTAATGACGCATTTTTCTTTTTAACCACAGAGCACAGTTCAGAAAGATTTTCGGGCAGCGGCTCTGGGTTGTGTGCAAAGCGACCATTCACTTCTTCATTAATTACTGTGATATCTTCTACCCCTAATGCTTTTAACAAAGCGGGTACAGCGATTGCGCCAGTAGAATTAACAGGGTCAACAACTATCTTAAAGTTTTTCTTTGCAATGGCAGCTACATCTACAAGGGGGTGCTCCAGGATAATGTTTATGTGCTTAGTTATATAATCGTTGTCTTCTGTAAGGGCACCTATTTTGTTTATTTCGGAATAAACAGTTTCGTTTTTCTCCGCATAGTCGAGTAACCATTGGCCGTTTTCTGCACTTAGGAATTCACCATCTTTATTTAAAAGTTTCAGGGCATTCCATTCTTTAGGGTTGTGGCTTGCTGTGATAATGATTCCACCTGCAGCATTCTCCAATTTTACCGCCATCTCAACTGTAGGGGTAGTGCTGAGTCCGAGGTCTATTACATTCATGCCAATGCTCTGCAGTGTAGCAGCTACCAGGTTGCGTACCATAAGTCCGGATATGCGGGCGTCGCGACCCACAACTATTGTTTTGTTATCGCCCTGCTGGGCTATCCATGCGCCATAAGCTGTAGTGAACTTTACTACATCTATGGGGGTAAGGCCTGTGCCGGGTTTACCGCCTATTGTTCCCCTGATGCCGGATATAGATTTTATAAGTGCCATAAGTTAAAAATGCTTCGGGACGAAGATACTGTTTTCATTAAAAGCCGTGCATTGAAATATGAAATGAAAGCGTTTATTGTAACAATATTTTAGCTAGTAGAACCCGCTGCTTTATGAAAGTTTTGTAAACAAATGATGTTACTTTGTTTAAATTTTTACAATACATGCGTTTCAATAAAGTTGTATTATCTGTTTTTGTCTTATTTTCTCTTTTAGGCAGTAACTACGTCTATGCCCAAACGCATAGCAAGTCAACGGCTGCCGTAACAGGGTTGGGCAATAGTAAGCAAAAACTGCCTGTGGACCCTGAAGTGGCCACCGGTAAACTAGCTAATGGGCTCACTTATTATATACGTCATAATAACAAGCCTGAGCATAAAGTGGAACTAAGGCTGGTAGTGAAGGCTGGCTCTATACTTGAGGATGAAAGGCAACTTGGGCTGGCTCACTTTATGGAGCACATGAACTTTAATGGTACCAAGAATTTCCAAAAGAATGAACTGGTGAGCTACCTGCAGAGCATAGGAGTGCAGTTTGGCGCCGACCTGAATGCAAATACGGGATTTGACCAGACGATATACATACTACCCATACCTACAGATAAGCCTGATAATATAGAGAAGGGATTCCAGATAATAGAAGACTGGAGCCATAACGCTTTATTGACCGATAAAGACATAGATGATGAACGTGGTGTTGTATTGGAAGAAAGCAGGTTGGGAAAGGGTGCCAGTATGCGTATGCTGAATAAGTTTTTCCCTATGTTGGCTTCTGGTTCTTTATATGCAGAACGTTTGCCGATAGGTAAGGATGATATACTAAAGCATTTTAATTATGACGAGATACGTCGCTTTTATAAGGACTGGTACCGCCCCGACCTGGAGGCTGTAATAATAGTTGGAGATATAGATACGGTTGCGGCTAAGAAAATGCTGATAGCTCATTTTGCTGCTATTAAAAATCCGGAGAATGAAAGGAATCGTTTTCACCCCGATGTGAACTCACGCACTAAGCCTGAGGCTATGGTAGTGACGGATAAGGAAGCGACCAACTCTGTTCTACAGGTATTATATCCTTATACTCCTAAACGCAAACAGGTAACTATTGAAAATTATAAAGAAGACCTGGAACGCCAATTGGTATTACAAATGATGAACGAAAGGTTAAATGACCTGGCCCAAAGCAGTACTCCGCCCTTCCTAGGCGCTGAAGTATCTTTTGAAGACCTGATACAAGGCTATGAATCTTTTGGTTTGGGCGCGGCCTTTGGTAAGGATGGTGCAGGAAAAGCTTTAAATGCTATTACCGGTGAACTGATAAAAGCCCGGGAATATGGATTTACACAGAACGAACTGGACCGTACGAAGAGGGACATGATGAGTAACATTGAAAAATCGTACAACGAGCGGCATACAACAGAGAGTAGCACTTATACGGAAGAATATATTCGCGCATTTACAGAAGAGGAACCTTTCCCGGGGATTGAAAAGGAATATGGATATTATAAAACCATGCTGCCTGCCATACAGCTTGGCGATCTGAATGGCTTGCTCAGCCAATGGACAAAAAACAGCAATACATTTAGCCTGATAACCGGCCCGGATAAGGCTGGCCTGAACCTGCCGACCAGTGATGAGCTACTGGCCATGACCAATGCAGCACTGAAGCAAGATGTAAAAAATACAGAAGAGAAAGCTGTAGCTACAAGCCTAATGACCACCTTGCCAACACCTGGAACTGTAGTAAATAAAACAGAAGAAACCGGCCTGGATGCAACAACATATACCCTGAGCAATGGTATAAAGGTGACCATAAAGCCTACCACTTTTAAAAGTGATGAAATAACAATGGTGGGGCTGAAGAAAGGAGGCAAAAATAACTACGGACTTGCTGATAAGAATAATGCACAGTTTGCGACTGAAATAGTGGATGCTATGGGTGTGAGTACTTTTAGCCCTAGTGACCTTGAAAAGATAACGGCTGGTAAAGCTATATCTGTATCTGTGAGTATGGGTGATATAACAGATGATGTGAATGGTAAAAGCACTGTGAATGATTTTGAAAGCATGCTGCAATTGATGAACTTATACCTTGCCCAGCCACGTAAGGATGAAGGGCTGTTCAATGCATTAAAGGATAAATCGAAGACGATGCTTCAGTTTATATCGTCTAACCCGCAGGCTGCTTTTGCAGATACCCTGAATAAGGTGTTATACAACGGAAATCCATTGGCTAAAAGGCCATTCCCGAGTGCGGCTGATTTTGATGATATAAACCTGGACAGGAGCTTAAAGATATATCGCGATGAATTTGGAGCAGCTGATGGTTACCACTTTTTTGTAGTTGGAAATGTAGCGCCGGATGTAGCGTTGCCACTAATAGCACGTTATATAGGAAGCCTGCCTAAAGAAAACAAGACAGTAGGCGCTAAGGACAATGGCGTGCGGCCAATAAGTGGCGTACATGCTATGAATGTTTATAAAGGCAAAGAAAAGAAGAGTCTGATCATATCGGTACACTATGGTGAAGTGCCTTACTCTGAAGACCTGGGTATGAAAGCACAGGCTGTTGCAGATATACTAAACATAAAGGTGATTGAAAACCTCCGCGAGAAACTGGGTGGCATTTATACAGGTGGCTTTAGCAGCAGGGTAGAGAAGGAACCTTACCAACACTATAGTGTAACCCTGCACCTGCCTTGCGGCCCTGAAAATGTAGATAAGCTTATAGCTGCTGCCAAAGACGAAATAAAAAGCATGCAGCAACAAGGCCCGGATGAGGCAGACTTGCAAAAAGTAAAGAATACCTGGATAGAGAAGTATCATACATCAGTAAAAGAAAATGGCTACTGGAGCAGTATGTTGCAAAATATTTTGTTTCATGATGCCGATAAAGACAGGGTATTGCACTATGAAGATTATATTGATAAAATAACTAAAGAGGATATTAAAAACACTGCAAACGTACTATTTGCTGGAAATAATGAGTTTACAGCAATATTATACCCAGAGCCATAGAACTTAACTTTAAATACCTAAATAATACTGTTGGTAATTGGGTTGCGTAGAATTTTACATTCTTCTTTGAAAAATGGACAAGAGTAATTATCTTTGCAATCCCAATTGAAAAAAGGGCCTTGTAGCTCAACTGAATAGAGCACTTGACTACGGATCAAGAGGTTTCTGGTTTGAATCCAGACAGGGTCACACTTAAATGGTAATGGTTTCAAGGTTTTACACTTTGAAACCATTTTTGTTTTTCACACGATTTGCACATTATGTGAATTTGCAGGCTTTTTTGAATAGAAACTTTTAACTGTCTTGATATTTTTAGTATTATTGTTTCAAATAACAAAATCATGAACAAAGCAGAATTGATCGATCAGATAGCCAAGGATGCTGGTCTTACTAAAACACAAGCTAATGCTACATTAGAATCCCTTACCGGAGCAATAGTTGCCACGTTGAAAAAAGGAGAAACTGTTACATTAGTTGGGTTTGGTACGTTTTCGGTAATTGAGCGTGCTGCAAGAAATGGCCGTAATCCACAAACAGGAGAAACGATCAAAATCAAAGCAAGCAAATCGCCTAAATTTAAAGCAGGTAAAGAATTTGCAACTAAGATTGCAGGTGCAAAAGCTACAAAGGCTGCTGCTAAAAAGTAAGAATAATATCTTTTGAGGTTATGGTCGCCATTCATAAAATGGCGGCCATTTTTTTTGATAGTCAAGCTGAGAGACCTTGGATTACTCGCATAGCTCGTTTCTTTAAGTAGTTATCTACAGACCGTTATTTTCCTTATGTACTTGTTGCTGCCCGCCCAGATCTCAGCATAATAAATACCGGCGGCGAACCCAGATAAGTTGATAGATAGAGGTTTGGAAAGATCGTTGAAATCTAGCTTTGATACTTGCGTCCCTACAGTGTTATATAGCTTGATACTGCCTGTTGTATTGGGTTGGTCAGGCAGCGCAAGTTGTACATAATTATTTGCCGGGTTAGGGAATATTAGTACGTTACCTGTGTTGTTTGAGATATTGGAGAGACCAGTGGTATGTCTGCTGATATGGATATTATCGATTGAAACCTGGAAGGAGTCGTGTACGCCATAATATTTAAATGCGATGCACGAGAATGGGAAGATGGTATTGGGAATAACAAAATTGCCTGTATCGCGGAAGTTATGGTCGCAAGAAGCCATACCTGTAAGGTTTGCAAGCAATACTTGTCCGTAGGAAACTGCCGGAAGATTTGATCCTTCGATCAGGTAAAGTAATATAGAATCTGATGGGGCGGCTGTGCAATTTGCTGCAAATACGTTTATGGAAAACGAATCGATGATTTCTCCACCATGAATATCCAGGGGAGGGGAAACATACCACTGGGCAATGGTGTCTGCAAAGGTAGAATCTGTAAGCGCAGCATTGGGTGATTGTAATATATTGGGTGATGATGGTGCAGAAGCGGATGGTACTATAGCCCATTTATATTTGCTGGTATTACCTTCTGCATCAGCAAATTGCCCCCAGGAATAAATACTTGTACTACTGATAGTACTATCAAAGCCGGTGTAGTAAGGTAAAGGAACGATCTGTGCTGTTATCTTTGAGATGATGATGCCGAAAAACAGGGTAAAAAGTAGGAGTGTTTTTTTCATAGAGTTTATATCTATAGACGTAAAAAACATCGCACAGACTTGGTAAATGTGAAAAATAATGTATGGTATAGTTTTGTCTGACTAGTTTGGGAAAAGAAATATTGGGGCGTGAATTGGCAATGTACACAATCAAATAATTGCTATTTTTAAAGAGTATTTGTGAGGTGTTGATATGAAAAAGAGAACAAAAAATATGATCTGGATCGTTATCAGTTCGCTGATAGCGCTTTCTTTTCTGTTTATAGGCGATGCAATACGGCAAAGCAGGGGCTTTGGTGACTTTGAATTTAACCGATTTAACAATCTTCCCAATTACCTTGTATTTATTGCTACCGGCATTAGTGCAGGTTTGCTGTACATGACCTTAAACGACCAAAGCAAGGCCAACCAGGTTGCCGCATTTGAGAACCGGTTCTTTAAATTTATTGATTATCACCGCGATAACGTGGCGCAAATGCGGTACACAAATCCTGATAATTCGGATGAAAATAAGATATGGAACAACAGCCAGGTTTTTATGGTGATCCATTACCAGGTGAGAGACTTACTGGTAGAGTTTTTTAAGAATTGCGGATTTAAGAACCCCGATGTGCACCAGAAGAAGATAGCAGTTGCTTTTGTCTATCAATGTGTGTTGTATGGCGCAGGAGAAGACGGGATAAGAATACTTAAAACAATGTACAGGGACCACCCGGAATACTTTGATTATGTAAACTTTGAAAACAGGAAGGTAGAAAGGGGCGCGCTAAGGCACGTAAATACAGAACATACAGTGAAAGATGCAGACAGGAAATATTATTCCGGGCACGTAAGGCGACTGGGGCATTATTTTAGGAATATGTATCAGGCTGTAAAATATGTAGATGAGCAAAAATTTTTAAGTGAAAAAGAGAAGTACCATTATGTGAAAACATATAGGGCACAGATGTCGGTTTACGAGCAATTGGTATTTTTTTATAGTTCTTTATCAAAGTCGGGAGAAAGTTGGGAATGGGAGGAATATTTGAAGCCTTGTCCTACAGACCCCCAATCGAGAAAACTCTCTTTTGATAATCTGCTTATTACAAAATATAACCTTATCAGAAATACATTGTATAATGACGTGTATGGCGAGGTTACCAATGGTATATTCATTAAGGATTTTTATCCGCTCATGAACCTGGAGCACGAGGAGAAGTGCAGTATTTATGGTAAACTGCGATATGAAGGGTATGATAAAATAGAAAACAATAATATTTGCCGTTTTTGCTTTAATGAGAAATACAAGGGTTCGGAAAGTGGCAATTATGAAGAAAAAATACGGGAGTACTTTACCAAACAGCAATTGCTACGAGATAGGGAAGAGCACAACAACTTTATATGCAATGAGCCCGATTGCAAGAGTATGCCTGTAATTACTGAGTTAAAACAGAAATTTGATATCGTGTAGCGGTGTATTTACACATTCCAGCATTAATATTCCTTCTACCCTTTACCATAAACCAAACAATTACCTATTTTTGTCTATATGGATATGTCGCATCTGCTGTTTTACATACTTGGTTGTATTCTGTTGATCGGTTTTTTTGCAGGCACGGAAATAGCGTTTATTTCGGCAAATAAGCTAAATATTGAATTACGAAAAAAGCAGGGTACAGTTTCTGGCCGCATATTGGCCAGGTTCATGGAAAATCCTTCTGAGTTTATAGGTACCAGTCTTGTGGGGGTAAATGTGCTGCTGGTTATATATGGCCTGCTGATGACACAGCTTACAGACCCATTCCTTTCAAATTTACCTCCTCCTTTTAATTCTGAGTATGTACATCTTTTACTGGATACGCTTATAGCTACATTGGTGATACTGACCTTTGCGGAGTTTCTACCTAAAGCAATTTTCAGATCGAGAGCAGAAACTGTACTGGCACTGTTTAGCATACCAATGCTTATTATGTATTACATACTTTTCCCTGTAGCTAAAATATTTGTTTCCATATCTGAGTTCATACTGAAATACCTGTTTAATGTGCGTATTAAGGACAACAGGCAGGTATTTAACAGAGTGGACCTTGAGGTATTTGTGAAGCAAAGCCTGCATGGTCATGAAAATGAGAACAGTGAGGTGAATACAGAGCTGTTTGAAAACGCCTTGTACCTGGTAAACGTAAGGATACGCAAGTGTATGGTGCCCCGTAATGAAATAGAGGCAGTGGATGTAAGTACGCCTATACATGTGGTGCGCGATAAGTTTATAGAAACTAAATTGTCTAAAATATTGGTGTATGATGGTAATGCCGACAATATGATAGGCTATATACATCACCTGGACCTGAACAGGAAGCCAAAGGACATACGGGAGGTATTGCACTCCATTACTGCAGTGCCTGAAGCCATGAGCGCTGTGGACCTTATGAACAGGTTTACCAAGGAGCGTAAAAGTATAGCGTGGGTAATAGATGAATTTGGTGGTACTGCAGGGATAGTGACTATGGAGGATGTGCTTGAGGAGATATTCGGAGATATTAATGATGAGTATGATGTGCAGGAGTATGTGGAAAAGCAGATAGCTGAGCACGAGTACATATTATCTGGAAGGTTGGAGTTGGATTACCTGAATGAGAAGTATGGGTTTAATTTCCCGATAGGGGAGTCTGAAACGCTCTCAGGTTATATTATAGCTGAACATGAGGCTATACCCAAACTGAAAGAGCGCATTATAATAGACCGGTATGAGTTTGATGTATTGCTGGTTAGTGATACCCGTATTGAAACGGTGAAGCTGAAAGTTTTTCAATAAGTATATATAGTTTTCTCCTAAAAAAATATTTTATGTCTGTTTTGCGTCCTTTTAACCTGAATAAGTGGATAGATGAACACCGCCACCTGTTGAAACCACCGGTGGGTAACCAGTCGGTTTATAAAGCCACTAAAGACTTTATAGTAATGGTAGTAGGCGGCCCTAACAGCCGGAAGGATTTTCATTATAATGCTACAGAGGAATTGTTTTATCAACTGGAAGGTGATATAGTGGTACGTATACAGGAGGATGGGAAGATAGTGGACATACCTATAAAAGAGGGTGAAATGTTCCTGCTGCCAGGTAATACACCACACTCACCACAACGTAAAGAAAATACCATAGGGCTGGTAATAGAAAAAGTGCGTGGGGCAGATGAAATGGATTCCTTTATGTGGTTTTGTGAAAATTGCGAACATAAGCTATATGAAGAGCAGGTGAATGTGCAAGATATAGTGAAGCAACTGCCACCATTGATGGAACGTTTTTATGCAGATGAAGCTAAACGCACCTGCAAGAACTGTGGTACAGTAATGCAGCCGCCCGTACCTAAAAAGTAGGCTCTAAAACAGAGGAAACTATTTTCGGCGTTAATTTGGTAGAACCCCTAGATAAATGACTGCAAATATTTACTTTTGCGGAGCCTGTAAAATTTAATACAATACATGTCAAACGAAATACATAACGATACGCATCACGAAAATCCGGGCCAGACCGAAAGAGCTAAGTCTAAAACCGCATTCCAGTCATCTTTCTGGTTTGTTATTATACTGGTATTCTTGTTTATAGCGGCCATTAACTTTGCAAATGTTATGGGCAAGAGTGGCGAAGGAGAAAAGTCTGAAGCATCAAAAGAAGCTGGTACACCGGCTACTGAAATGCAGAAAACGGAAGAGCGTACTGACACAGCAAATGTAAAGCATGGTCATGATGCAGATACCATCCAGTCTGAACAGCATTTATAAGCAGCACTGCTAAAGAGCTTTTATGCACACTAACGATACCGTAGCCATAACGGGCGCTGCCGGATTTATAGGCAGTTACCTTGTGGGTTTTTTGAACGCATTGGGTTTTGAAAACCTGGTGCTGGTTGATGATTTTGAGGATGAGCGGAAAGCAAAGAACCTTGCAGGTAAAAAATACCTTGAAAAGGTGCCACGGCTGCAATTCTTCGATTGGTGTAAGGCGCGCCCAGGTACTATAAAACATATATTTCATTTGGGTGCCCGCACGGACACTACAGAAATGGACTATAGCGTGCATAAGAAGTGGAACCTGGACTATTCAAAAGATATATGGGCGCTTTGTATAGCTCAAAACATACCGCTGGTATATGCCTCATCTGCGGCCACTTATGGCAATGGTGAGCATGGGTATGTTGACAGTCATGATATAGTTAACCAATTACAGCCGTTAAATCCTTACGGAGCATCGAAGAACGATTTTGATATATGGGCGCTGGAACAAAAAGAATCACCTTTTTTCTGGGCTGGAGTTAAGTTCTTTAATGTGTATGGACCTAATGAATATCATAAGGGGCGTATGGCATCAGTTATTTTTCATTCTTACAACCAGATAAAGAATAACGGTTCGGTAAAACTATTCCGATCTCATAACCCGGAATACAAGGATGGAGAGCAAGAACGTGATTTTATTTATGTTCGCGATATTGTAAACATCTGTTACTGGCTGATGCAGCACCAGCCTGCTAATGGTCTTTATAATGCAGGTACAGGGCATGCACGCACATTTGTGGCATTAGTTACCGCTATATTCAATACACTGCAAATGCCTGTCAATATCCAGTTTATAGATACCCCGCTGGATATCAGGGATAAATATCAATATTATACGGAAGCAGATATGAAAAAACTTCTGGATAAGGGTTACAACATTCCGTTTACAACACTTGAGGATGGTGTTAGTGATTATATAAAAGGATACCTTTCTACAGCAAGTTACTACTAAGAAAAAAGGGTAAGATATAGCATCTTACCCTTTTACTTATTCTATCGTTTAGACTTTCCAATTATCTATTTCAGTATTGTAAACCGGTTATAGTACTTGTTGCTATTAACCTCAAGTATGCATACATACATACCAGAAGGAAGGTGCCCTAATGGAATGTTGATGTCTTTTTGACCCATGGCAACACTTGTAGTCATTAACTGCTGACCTTGTATATTGATGATGCGTACGTGCGCATTTTCTTTTAAAGCCTCATCGAGGGCAATTATAATATTGTCTTTTGCAGGGTTAGGATATACGTGCATGCTCAATTCGCCAGCACTATTCACGTTGCTGATGCCCGTTACGTTTAGCACTTGTTTATACAACTGTACACCACCATACTCTTCACCTACTATCATTTCGTACTTACCATCGCCATCTATATCTCCAACTACCGGGGCGCTACGAAGTGAACTCATTAGACTATCGATGAATGAATATCTTGTATCTATCAGTTTGAAGTTGTCTGTATCATCGCCTCCCTGGAAACCATCGTACCGATATAAAGCACCACTGTTGCTGCCCAGCAGCAAGTAGTCTTTGCCGGTATTATCAATCTTCCCAATAAAGGGAGTGCTGGATGCGCCGATATTACTTGCAGGATCGACACGAACGCCGCCGAGGTGAGACGTGATGTACTTAAGTGCTAAGGCGCCTGGCAATGAGCTTACGTTTTGATAATAGGTGAGGGTGCCATTGAAGTTGCCAATAAGCAGATCTGGTTTGCCATCCTTGTTAATGTCGTAGATAATAGGAGCAGCATATCCATTTACCGATATGACGTTGTTGTTTATATCTTTTAATGGTTGGGAGCTCGTTTGCCATATAGGCTGCACGTTATCGCTGGCAGCGCCATTGGTAAAGAAGTTAATGGTGCCATCGCTGTGTCCTATTACCATATCCTGCTTACCATCATTGTCCAGATCGCCCATTGCAGGAGCAGCGCCTTGCCAATTATATGCGTTGATATTCAGGAAATCTGTGGTCTGCAATGTGAAAGATGGGTTACCAGCAGTACTAGTATTGAGGTAATAAGATATACGGCTTCTAAGACTACCACTATTTTGATAATACCCGTCAGAGCCTATGAACAGATCCGGCTTGCCATCTTTGTTATAATCGAACAAAGTGGGGTAGGCCGCAGTACCAAGATCTATAGTTTTGTCTATGAACATAGTATCTGTCTGGAACACAAAAGATGGATGACCAGCTGTACTTTCATTTTTGTAAAACCAAATGCAGCTGTAGTTTTGAGATGTATTTGCAGCTGTAGGGGAAATAACAAGATCTTTTTTGCCATCCTGATCCAGATCTATATTATAGGCAGCAGGCCATAAAGGTAATTCTATGATCTTACCATTAGTTTGCCACAAAGTATCTTGTGTTATCATTGAATCTGCACCTGTAGGGTTGTAAGGTATCCTGCCATTTTGCAGGAAGGTCATTTCATTAAAAGAGATGCTGCCATCCAGATAGTCATAGTCGCCATCGCCATCATAGTCGAAAAGGCAAGGCGTATTACCAGAGTGGGTTACCTGAGTTTGTCTTAGACCAAGACCGCTTTCGTCGCAGGTGTATTGTAGCGTATGTGTACGGTTGTAGCCCTGGTACACCCTTCCCCAGCATCTGTCGGCATAGTCTATAACAAAACTATCGCATGGCAGGTGTCTTTCTACTTGCATGTTTTTATAGAGGTTCATTGTATATCCCCCTGCATATCCATAGGATACAATATCAAGATCCCCATCATTATCTATATCAACAATAGATGGTATGTCACCTTTGTTGACAAATGCATTTACGCTGCCGTGTGTATGGGAATCATTGGTATAATAGAGATCGGTGTACAAAGTGAAACACAGTTGATTGTTGCTGTTGAAGTAGCCTTTGTATATGGCAATGCCTGAATTGCCAAAAGTGAACAGATCTGCAATGCCATCGCAGTTATAATCTTTGAGGATCATGTAGCCAGCGATGCCTATGAAATTGTACTGGTATGCAGGTGCATATGTGTAAATAGGGTTGCCGGCGGTACCAGTATTTAAAAAAGTGCGTACGCCTATATTATTCTCAAAAACAACCATATCCAGCAAGCCATCTTTGTTGATGTCAGCCAACTGTATTTGCGGATTGTTGAAGCCTCCACACCATGCAAGAGTTCGTTCGCTACCGTAAGCATAGACTTTGACGCTGGCGTTGGGCTCATAAACTGCTCCCTGAAATTGGGCATACAGTGAATGGACAGTTAAAAACAATGCGGCAATTGTAAAAAGGTACCTTTTACGCATATAATGGGATTGTGTATTTTATAATAAGACATGCCTAATGTAATTTAGGTTGGCGGAGTTACCTGTATTTTTCGATCCTAAAAGGAAGGATGTTCCAAGCGCTCTAACACTATGCCCTGTATAGATACGTTCTTATATTATTTTAGTATGGTAAACTTAGTGTAGTATCTATTGGCATTTACCTGCAATATGCATACATACATGCCAGAAGGCAGGTTTGCCAATGGTACATTTATTTTTGTTTGTCCTGCCGCTGCTGTAGTTGTTATGAGCTGCTGTCCTGTCATATTTATAATGCTTACCAGTGCATCCTCTTTCAGGGAATTATTTAGCGAGATGGTTATGTTGTCTTTTGCCGGGTTAGGATATACCTGTATCGCAGTATTGCTAGATGCGCTGATGTTAGGGATGCCTGTTCTCTCTATTGTTCCTTCCTGGTACAACTGAATGCCACCCTGTATCAGGCCAACAAACATTTCGTATTTGCCATCGCCATCAATATCGCCGACCACCGGGGCCGAACGCATGTTGCCGTATTCCCCATAATTAGTGCCATAAGCCTGGTAAGCACTATCAATGTATGAATACTGGGAGTCTATCATGGTATATGGAGTAGTTACATTGCCGTCCTGGAAGCCGTCATAACGGTATAGATTACCGCTATTGCTACCCATTAGGAGGTAGGTCTTGCCCGTACTATCCATAGGGCCAATAAACGGTGTACTAGAGCCCCCAAAGTTTTCTTTGGGATCGGATCTAGCATTGCCCAGGTTGTTGGTTACAAATTGAAGTGATACAACACCGGTAATTGTGCTGACGTTTTTATAATAAGCAAGTCTGCCGTTTTGACCACCAATAATCAAATCAGGTTTGCCATCTTGGTTAAGGTCGTATATAAGAGGGGCTGCATAACCACCTACAGTGATGATATTGTTATTTACATCTTTAAGCGTTTGTTGCTGTGCGCTGAGTTGCCAGTTGGGTTGGACACTGTTGGTTGCTGCCGTGTTTATGAACAGGCTCAAAGTGCCATCTGAGTGTCCTAATACCAGATCTTGTTTGCCATCGTTAGTAATGTCGCCTATTGCAGGTGCTGCTCCCTGGAAATCATCGATACTTATATTGAGAAAATCAGTGGACTGCAGCGTAAAAGATGGATGCCCCGGAGTGCTGGTATTCATGTAATAGGATAGCCTGCTTTTGAGGCTGCCACTGCTTTGGTAATAGCCGTCAGAGCCCACAATCAGATCGGGCTTGCCATCTTTGTTATAATCAAAAAGAGTAGGATATGCACCTGTACCCATGTCGATAGATTTATCGATCATAAAAGTGTCTGACTGAAAAACATAAGAAGGATTGCCAGGCGTACTTTGATTTTTATAATACCAAATACACTTGTAGTTTTCAGATGTATTTGCTGCATTTGGTGAAACAATTAAATCTTTTTTACCGTCCTGGTCAATATCAACATTAAAAGCAGCTGGCCAAAGAGGAAGTTCTATACGTTTCCCATTACTCTGCCAGTTTGTATCCTGGGAAACCATAGAATCTCTGCCTGTGGGATTATTAGGAATACGACCGTTTAGAAGAAACGTCATTTCATTGAAAGATATGCTGCCATCAAGGTAGTCATAGTCACCATCGCCGTCGTAGTCAAATAAACAAAGTGTATTGCCCTGGTGTGTGACTTTAAAACCACCGCTCCAAGGACCTATGCCGGTTTCATCGCAACTGTAATTGAGAACATGTGTGCGCCAATAAGCCTGGTAAACGTGGGCCCAGCAACGGTCTTTTAGTTCTATTACTATACTATCGCAAGAATACCCTCTTTCAACAGCCATATTTTTGTAGCAGTTGATATTGCCCCCAATAACGTTATAGGATAAAAAATCCAGGTCGCCATCGTTATCTATATCTACTATAGCAGGTACGTCACTTGGATTATTGTACGCATTTACCCATCCAGTTACATCTGCATCATTGTTGTAGTAAAGGTTCTTGTAATATTTAAAACAGAGTTGATTTTGACTATTGTAATAACCGGTGCTTGCGGCAAAGCCTGTACCCCCTTGCTGGAAGAGGTCGGCTATACCATCGCAGTTATAGTCTTTGAGTATCATGTATCCATCTATCAATGGGAAATTAACTGCATATTCGGGAGCATAAACATACACTGGAGCCCCAGGTTTCCCAGTATTGATGAATGTGCGAACACCAAGGTAAGGTTCGAATACTACCATGTCCTCAAGTCCGTCTTTGTTAAGATCTGCCATTTGCACCTGGGGATTGTTGAATCCACCGCACCAGGCGAGGGTCTTTTCGCTGCCGTAAGCGTAAACTTTTACGCTGGTATCCGGTTTGTAAACGGGACCCTGGAACTGCGCAAAAAGATTATTCCCTAAAGTAGAGAGCACTAATAGGGAGACCCAACAACATTTTTTCATTCAAAATAGTTTACTTCTAAAGTTAAGGAAAACTTACAAATAATGATTAATGTATTAACAGACATATTATTTGCCCTTTTGGTTGGTTTCATACTTCACCAATGGAGAATTAGGTTCCTTTAAGAAGTGATTATACACCAGTTTGTCGGCGGTAGAAGAAAATAATTTATTCAACCATACGGTAACGTTCCCCATAAAAGTGAATATTACAGAGCGTTTTCTTTGCTGAATAGCATCGAGAATGCGTTTTGCGCACTCTTCGGCACTCATCAGCTTGCTTTCTTCCAATGGCGTTTCGCCCTGTGCGCTACCGTTGGATGAGCGGGCAACTGCACGTATGTTTGATGCTGTAAAGCCGGGCGATACCCACATGACATGTGTGCCTGTGTGCAAGAGTTCGGTGCGTAATGCCTCGAGGAAGCCCTGCATGGCAAATTTGGAAGCTGAGTAACCTGTACGGCCGGGTAGCCCCCTGTAGCCTGCCACAGAAGATACACCCAAAACCACCCCGTTTTGCTTACGTATAGTGGGGAGGGCATATTTTGTCATATAAACTGTTCCCCAAAAATTGATATCCATCAATTCTTTTATAACGGAAAGATCCGCATCCTCAAATAGTGCACGCATACTTATACCGGCATTATTTATTAATATGTCTATTTGCCCCCAGGTTTGTATTACGAAATTGGTGAATGCAGCGCAGTCTTTCTCGATGCTCACGTCGGCCTGGAAAAAACGGATACGTGCGGGATCTACGCCAGGAAAGGCATCTTTGAGCTTATTGATATCGCGGCCACAAACGGCTGCCTTTGCACCGCGCCCTATTGCGGCTATTGCTAATGCGTGACCTATGCCAGATGAGGCACCGGTAATAACTACGACTTTATCTTTAATTGAATACATAATAGTGAATAAAGATAAAGATAGCGGATGCTGTAAATTAATTTAACTAAAAATGCTAAGGTTTGCCGAAAAGATTTACAGATAAAGTGGATAACTATTATTTGCAATTTATGGCTGGGAGGAACAATATTTTTACTTTCACTTCGTATTTATTAAAACAAATAGACAAAGATGAAAGTACTAATTATCATGGGGTCGCAAAGCGACGAAAAGATAATGGAAGAATGCAGTAACTGGCTCAACTGGTTCGGCATTGAAAACAATATGGTGGTGGCATCCGCTCACCGTAACCCGGACAAAGTAAGAGACCTGATGGTGAACGCCAAAGCGAATGGTTATGGTGCAGTAGTTGCGGCAGCGGGTATGGCAGCAGCATTGCCAGGCGTATGTGCAGCATATACCTCACTACCCGTACTGGGTGTGCCACTTGACGGCGGTTTACCGGGCGGAATTGATGCGCTGTACAGTATTGTACAAATGCCAGCGGGCTTACCTGTAGGTACTCTTGCGGTAGGCAAAGCGGGTGCAAGGAATGCAGCAGTTTTGGCGGCACGAATATTTGCTCTTAGTGATAGTAAAATAGCAGAAAAGGTTGAAGCGTTTAAGGCGCAGGAGTATAAAATTGCATAAGATAATTTAACCCTGTAGTAACACCTGGCCCTTTCTGTTTTACGTATATTTATTAAACCTTAAAAATTCAGCACTTTGACAGAAACGATCATTAACCTGGAGACTGTTAATCCCATAGAATTCTTTGGCATTAACAACAGTAAGTTTGAAATACTGAAACGTAAATTCCCTTTATTAAAGATCCTTTCGCGCGGTACGCAAATAAAACTGTCGGGACAACCCGCAGAGGTTGCAGGTGCCGAATTAAAAATCAACCAGGTTATTAAATATCTTGAACGGAACGGCCACTTATCTGAAAATTATTTTTCTAAGATATTAGGTGACGACGAACAGGGTGAGATCAGCCAGGAAGACCTGAACAATAATGATATTTTGGTGTTTGGTCCGAATGGTAAAGTAATAAGAGCACGTACTGCTAACCAGAAACTAATGGCAACAGTGTCTGAAAAAAATGACATCATATTTGCCATCGGTCCTGCCGGTACTGGTAAGACCTATACTGCCGTAGCACTGGCCGTACGAGCCTTAAAAAACAAAGCTGTGCGGAAAATAATACTCACACGGCCGGCAGTTGAGGCAGGGGAAAGCCTAGGTTTCTTACCCGGCGATCTGAAGGAAAAAATTGATCCATACCTGCGACCATTGTATGACGCACTGGATGATATGATACCAGCGGATAAACTGAGCTACTATATGGCCAATCGTATCATAGAAATAGCGCCGCTTGCATACATGCGTGGCCGTACGCTGGATAACTCTTTTATAATATTGGATGAGGCACAAAACTCTACCGACCTTCAGTTGAAGATGTTCCTTACGCGTATAGGTGCATCGGCAAAGGCTATCATTACCGGTGACCTTACGCAGGTGGATCTGCCCAGGAATCAGAAATCGGGATTGTTCAAAGCTACCCGCATATTAAAAGGCATAGATGGTATAGCACAGATCAACCTTACTGAAGATGACGTGGTGCGCCATCGCCTGGTGAAAATGATCATCAGGGCATATGACAAGGAATCGCAGTACGAAGAAGAGCGTGATGAAGCACGTGTAAAGAATAGGGAGCCAAAAACGAATCCCGAATAACCGAACGGGAGTAAGGATACGAAAAAAATGTATGCAAGGGGCAGTGAACAGTTTTTGTTTTACTGCCCCTTGCCCTTTTTTGAAATGAAGGCGTTACTTTTGCGCACTGCAGAAATAGTAATAATTAACATGCTACCACAAGAAATAATGCTGAAGGCCTACCGGCTCATGATGACGGGTAAAGCAATGGCTGAAATATACGATGCAAACAGGCCTATATGCAAGTATGTGCATAGCACAGCTCGCGGGCATGAAGCCATACAACTGGCTACGGGGCTGCAACTACAACCATGCGATTACGTAAGCCCATATTACAGGGACGAAAGCCTGATGTTGGGAATGGGGCACAGGCCATTTGAAATGATGCTGCAACTGCTTGCCAAGGGCGACGATCCCTTTACCGGCGGCCGTGCTTATTACAATCACCCCAACAGCCGCCGTGCAGACAGGCCACAGATAATACACCAGAGCAGTGCCACCGGTATGCAGGTGATACCTACAACAGGTGTGGCACAAGGCATACAATACAGAGAAGAACAAAGCTTATCAAATTATCCTACGCCGCCGGTGGTTATTTGCTCACTTGGTGATGGAAGTGTGACTGAAGGAGAGGTAAGTGAAGCATTTCAATTTGCGGTATTGCACCAGTTGCCCATTATATACCTGGTGCAGGATAACGAGTGGGGGATATCTGTGACAGGTGATGAAGCCCGTACTATGGATGCCTATGAATATGCAGCCGGCTTTAAGGGGCTGGACCGAGTGCGGGTAGATGGCAGTGATTTTGCGGCATCGTACCAGGTGATGGAAGATGTAATAAATATGGTGCGTAAAGAGCGCAGACCAATACTTGTGCATGCCAAGGTGCCTTTGTTAGGACACCATACATCTGGAGTGCGGAAAGAATGGTACCGTACGGCTGAGGATCTGGCCAAACATGGTATAAATGATCCTGGGCCGAAACTAAAAGCAGTACTGATACATACATATGATATAACTGAGACTGAACTGGATAAAATAGAAGCAGAAGAGGTAGCTTATGTAAGCGCTGAGTTTGATGCCGCGGTAGCATCGCCAGAGCCCGACCCGGCAACCGTTGCTGATTTTGTTTTTATGCCTACACCTGCTACACACGAAACCGGCACACGCGCACCGATAGGTAAGGATAAAGTGGTAATGGTGGACGCAGCGCTACATGCTGTGGAAGAAATACTGCAGGATCATCCCAATGCCTTATTTTATGGACAAGATGTAGGTAAACGCCTTGGTGGAGTGTTTCGCGAAGCTGCAACGCTGGCAGATAAATTTGGAGATAACCGTGTATTTAATACTGCCATACAAGAAGCTTATATAATTGGCTCAACAGTAGGGATGAGTGCTGTAGGATTAAAGCCGATAGTGGAGGTGCAGTTTGCAGATTATATCTATCCGGGTCTTAATCAATTGGTGACCGAGATCAGCAAATCATGCTACTTAAGTTGCGGGAAGTACCCTGTGTCTTGTATCATCAGGGTGCCTATAGGTGCTTATGGTGGTGGTGGTCCTTATCATAGCGGTAGTGTTGAAAGTACACTGGCTACGATAAAAGGAATAAAAATAGCTTACCCAAGTAATGCAGCAGATATAAAAGGATTAATGAAGGCCGCGATCATGGATCCTAATCCTATAGTGATGCTTGAACATAAAGGCCTGTACTGGAGTAAAGTGCCTGGCACCGACGAAGCCAAAATGGTAGAGCCAGACCGCGACTATGTGCTGCCTTTTGGGAAAGGGGCAATAGCGCTGGAAGCCAGTAGCGATGCAGTGGATAATGGGGACTCTATATGCGTGATAACATATGGTATGGGGGTGTATTGGGCCAAAAGCGCCGCTAAGCGTTTTAACGGAAAGGTAGAGGTTGTGGATTTGCGGACCATTTACCCGCTTGATGAAGAACTGATATACAATACGGTAAAAAAACATGGTAAATGCATAGTGCTTACTGAAGAGCAGTTGCGTAATTCTTTTTGTGAAGCCCTTGCGGGCCGTATAGCCCAGCATTGCTTCACATATCTGGATGCCCCGGTGCAGACCATAGGAGCTATGGATCTACCAGCAGTGCCTATGAACGTAGCACTGGAAGCTGCAATGCTGCCTAATGCAGATAAAGTGGCAGAGAAAATGAAGTGGCTGATAGAGTATTAGAAATCATTTTTTGAGTTGAATTATGTGTAGGGATTGAAGATTTTCAGTCCCTACTTTATTGATAATACTCCTGTTTCAGTTAATGTAATCTTCTTCCCATCTATCATCTCGCGTACTAAGGAAATGATTTGGTTTTTTATTGCGACATTAAAGTGGCTAACCAATTTTTGGATCGTAGTTGAGTCCCGTTGTTGCAACACTTTTAATATTTCAATTCTCAATTCGGCGTCTGTAAAATGGATAGTATTTGTTTTGCTTAAGCATATGTCACAATGGCCACAGTCCTTTGTAGGCTGTTCTCCAAAATAAGTTTTCAGCATTCTTTCCCGGCAGATATCCTTTTCGTTTATGAACCGTATCATAGCATTGGTGCGCTCCAGGTGGCGGTTACGAAGCATAGCTATGCGTTTGTGATTGATCATGAGGTGACGGCTATCGACCCTATAGTGATGGAAGAATAATTGGGGCCCCTCGCCAGGGGTATTGTATTCTAATATCTGCATTACATGCAGCTGTTGTATAGCTCTTTCCACATCATCTTTGTTCATTCGTAGCTGCCTGGCTACTGTATCTATATTTACTGTTGTAGGGAAACTATAGATAGTGCCGTACAACCGCAGTAAGGCCGTACTTACCAGGTGCAGCCATGGTTCTATTTTAACCAATTGATCGAGCACATGCCTGTCTGTAACAAACTGAATAGTTGCCGGACTGAACACAGCATCTGTTATTGTCCACAAACCCTCTTGTTCCATCAGGCGCAGCGCGTTTGATGCCCTTGTTGCTTGTAATTTAAATTTCTTGCAAAAATCAGCGAGGTTGAATGAGAAATACCTGTCTGGTTCACCACTTATGGGCACTTGCAAATATTCAACAACAGCCTGGTACACTTTGCGGAGATAAGCATCTGGGGGGAAAAACAGATCGGTACTTTCCTCCAGTCGTTCCATGTCTCTGCTGTTATAAAGCATTAAAGCTGCTGCCGGTTGCCCATCCCTGCCAGCACGACCAGCCTCCTGGTAGTATGCTTCGGGATGTTCAGGTGTATCATAATGTATTACGGTACGCACATCCTTTTTGTCTATACCCATACCGAATGCAGTGGTTGCCACCATTATCTGGCCGGGTAACTCCATCCATTTTCTTTGCCCTTCTTCCCGGGCTGCTTTCTTCATCCCAGCATGGTAGGAGATAGCATTATGGCCTGTCTGGTTCAGGTACTTGGCAAGGGTTTCTGTTTGCCTGCGGCTGCGGCAATAAACTATGCTTGTAGCATTGGGCGGTAAGGCACTCAGCACTTTCGCATTCTTGTTTTCTGTGTATTGTACCTTGTAGAAAATATTTGGCCGGGCTATGCTTTGCCTGTGTATGGCAGGCTTGGCTAGTTGCAGGTGAGTAATAATATCCTGTTCTACCTCTGGCGTAGCAGATGCAGTAAGCGCAATGAAAGGTACTTTGTAAAACATTGTCCTTAAGGATGCGATCTTTAGGTAGTCGGGCCTGAAATCGTACCCCCATTGTGATACGCAATGAGCCTCATCTACAGCTATAAGATTTATGTTGAATTCAGGCAGGTATTCGCTGAACAGGTTAGTTTGTAACCTTTCGGGCGACACATAGAGCAACTTGTATGCACCACGCACTGCGTTGCTGAGAATATCTTTTACTTCATGATATTGTAGTCCGGCATGTAGGCATTCTGCCATTATATCTACATCGTGCAGACGTGCCACCTGATCTTGCATTAAAGATATTAGGGGCGATATAACCAGGCAAAAGCCATCCATACATAGAGCAGGCACCTGGTAGCAGAGCGATTTACCTGCCCCGGTGGGCATTAGCGCAAGCGTATCCTGTCCGTTAAGTATGCTGGTGACAGCATCCCTTTGCAAGGGGCGGAAATGATCGTAGCCCCAATATTTTTTTAATAGCTGTTCTGGCGACAATTATTGTTTGGTTTCCTGATAGTTGTAAAGATCGTCAACAAACACGGGCTTCAGCGCTGTGTTCCAGAGTTGTCTTTTCATCTCCGTTTTAGTTTCCAGGTCGGTTATCGAGAGTGTAGGTATGAATATGCAACCAGCAAAGTGGTTGGGCTCATTAATGCGCAACAGCACAGTCATGCCCAGCATGTCTGGCATTATGCCCAGCATAAGGACTGCCCTGGGTGAGTATGTGTCCCTTAACTTATGCCATGCTATTTTCTGTCCGTCGATAAGAGTTATTAAATTGTAATCTTCGGTGCCAAGTTTACATGCCTGTAGCATTTTGGTAAGTTGTCTCAACTCGTTACTATCCTGGTTGAGTTGGGCAGATACTACCAGCAATGGGCGCTGTTGCGCAGGCTCATTATAATCGTCCCAGAATATATTGGCAGATGCGGGGATAACAGGCGTATTGATTATGTCGGGTATGGCGTCCATTTGAAGTATATTAGCAATGCTCATTTGAAAGGGCTAACCGGAAAATTTTTGTTTCTTTGTGCGAATTTAATCTATTCGTACCCAAATTAATTCCAATTATGCGCAGTATAGCTTTAGACATCCCGGTTACGAAAACGGAACACAGCCGAATAGGCGAGGTTGACATGGATCATTTACAGTTTGGTAAAATGTACTCAGACCACATGCTGGTTGCACATTACGAGGACGGTGAGTGGAAAAGCGCGGAGATAGTACCGTTCGCTAATCTGAGTCTTAGCCCCGCCACTACCTTTTTTCATTATGGCCAGGCCATATTTGAAGGAGTAAAGGCATATAAAGATCCCGAAGGTAATCCCATTATTTTTCGCCCGCAAGACAACTGGAAGCGAATGAACAGATCGGCCGCCCGCATGGCTATGCCAGATGTGCCTGAAGAGTTGTTTGTGGATGGTATGCGCAAACTTATAGATATAGACAGAGATTGGGTGCCTTCTGCAGACGGAACATCTTTATACATTCGCCCGTTTATGATAGCTGTAGATGAATTTATAGGCGTTCGCCCGGCTGAAAAATTCATGTTCATCATTATGACCAGCCCCGCAGGACCTTACTACAGCAAACCAGTATCTATATATGTACAGGATGAGTTTGTTAGAGCATTCCCGGGTGGTATAGGCTTTACCAAAGCAGCAGGTAACTATGGTATGAGCATGTATCCTACTCAGCAAATAAAAGCTATGGGATATGACCAGATATTGTGGACCGATGGTTATGAGCATAAATATGTGCAGGAGATAGGTACTATGAATGTATTTTTTGTGATAGGCGATACCGCAATTACTCCTGATCTTGCAAAGGATACCATACTTGAAGGGGTGACACGTGACAGCGTTATAACACTGCTGCGTGAAAAGGGGATGAAAGTAGAGGAGCGCCCTATAAGCATTGATGAAATTGCAACTGCTTATAAAGCAGGTACTTTTAAAGAAGCATTTGGTACGGGTACAGCGGCGTCAATTGCCCCTATTTCCGAACTTACATTTCATGAAAACCATATGAAACTTGCAGACCCTGAAACTTGGGAAGTAAGTAACTGGCTTAAAAAAGAGCTAGCCGACATACGCTACGGTCGTAAAGCTGATACGCACGGTTGGATATGTAAAGTATAAAAAATCATTTTGATCTATTTGAGCCTGTTGTATTACGCAACAGGCTTTTTTATGCAACTTTTAAAATATTTTAGCATTTAAGAACAATGCATTGTATTCTTATGTATCTTTGTCTTAGGTACAAACAAACGATATGGTATTCTCTTCGGAATTAATAAAAGGAACGCTCAAAACAATAGTTTTAAAACTACTGACCGACAATGATAAAATGTACGGCTATGAGATAACACAGAGGGTAAAAGAACTTACTACAGATAAAATACAAATAACTGAAGGTGCACTATATCCTACACTGCATGCACTTGAAAACGAAGGGTTGCTAACCACCGAGACAGAATATATAGGTAAGAGGGTACGGAAGTATTATAGTCTTAGCCCGGCTGGTAAAACACGCACACAGGAACGTGTTAGTGAATTTGCTGATTTTATGGAAACCATGCAGTTTTTGTTAGACATAAAAACGAAACTAGCCTAATGTATTGCATCACCGAACAACAGATTGAATACATCCTCAACGATATTAGACGTAATGGAGTTGAAATGGAGGACCTGCAGTTGAACCTCCTGGATCATGTCTGTTGTATAGTGGAGCAGGAGCTCGAAGAAGATGATGACTTTGAGCGCTTTTATCACGAGGTCATAAAACAGTTCTATAAAAAAGAACTGCACGAGATAGAAGAAGAAACCATCAATTTACTCACATTCAAAAACTATTACACAATGAAAAAATTAATGATCATTAGCGGTATAGTATCTGCGACGGCGTTTGTAATTGGGTCTTTTTTTAAGATCATGGCATGGCAGGGAACTATATTATTTCTTATGGTTGCCATGGGAATATTTAGTTTCATATTTCTTCCATTATTGGTTGTGCTGAAAGTAAAAGAAACAGATTCTGCACGCAATAAAATAGTACTGGTGATAGCTGCTACTGTAGGTGTTTTATACAGCATGGGTACCTTATTTGTGGCAATGCAATGGCATGGAGGTACAGCTTTGTTGTTTGCTACAGTAGGCACATCAGCCTTTTTGCTGATACCCACTTACTTTTTTACTGGTATTCGCAATGCTGAAACAAAAGTAAATACCATTGTTACCACAGTATTGATGGTAGGGGCAACGGGTTTAATGTTTACACTAGTACGTGTGCATCAGCCACTGCCTATGCAAACCTATACTTATCTTAAAAACGAGCAGTTGCTCCGGAAAATGCAACGCGACACTGGCGCACAGTCTGCTACTGCTAACAAAGTGGCTGTAGAGATAAATACCTGCTGTGAACAGATCAAACATATTATTTTAAGTAAAGACCTGGCTGAGGTTGTTCCTGTTGATTTTGAACAAAAGGATATTATTATTCACGAACGTAGTGTAAACTTCCCGGAAACAAGTGAAGCCTATAGACTATTGGCGCAACTGAAGAATGCAATTGATACTTATAATGTTCAAATTGGCACAGATGATAAAATATCCGTCAGCCATACTATACTGGATATACCACATGAAGACCTGCGCAAATGCACAAATTTCTTTGTATTAAATAGTCTTACACAAATACAGCTCAGCTTGGTTAGTAATGAACCGCATCCCGTTGTAATGAAATAAGGTATTAACCTTTAAGGGGGTAGCTTGAGGATTAGTTAATGATAAATGACGACTGGTAAACCGGGATGAAGACCCGGTTTACTATTTTAAACGTCTGGTTATGCATCCTTGATCTGTTAACTCACGGTTAACCAGATATAAAACCGCTGTTAAAGAATGGTCGAAACTTTTCTGTGGTTTAACAAAGCATCATTTTTACATAACAATAGCATTAATAATAAAGCTGCTTGTTATGGTAAAAAACGCGCTACTCTTCAGAATTTTGTTTCCACTTTTCCTGGCTACTGCAGGCATACCATTGTATGCAATGGCTGCCCTTAAGATCATAGATTTCTTAAAGAGTCTGTAATTTCTGGTTACTAAGCCGATTTTTTGTGTAGTAAGTACAACCGGGCTTTAGCTACATTGGGGTTATGTACATCCCCATTCATGAGCAACATGTAACTGGCCAGGTCGCTCAGCATCCAATCTGTAAGTAGGGATTCACCTTCATACAAATACACCTTTTTAAAGTGCAGGTCTATAGGTATATCCATCATGAAGCACAATTCAAATGTCTTTTCCAGAGCATCCTTCATGTGTTCGTTCTCGTACCCAAATTCGCTAATCAGTTCACTAGCCAAGTGTCTTAGTGGGATGCGGCTGTAATGCAGCTCCTCAATGATATTATCCAGATGATCATATATACTAAGCATGATGATGTTTTTTATCAGCTAATTGCTTAAATAAGTCTTTTTCTTCGTCTGTAAGGTTTTTAGGAACAATAATCATCACCCGCACGTAGGCATCGCCACGTTGGGTGGGGTCAGCATACAACGGCATTCCCATCCCTTTTAATCGGAAGCTTTTACCACTGTCTGTACCGGCAGGTATATTAATGTTAAGTGTTTTATCTATTGTGTGGGCAGATAACTTGCCGCCAAGAGTTGCAGTATATATATCCAGCAGTTCATCAAAATACAGATCGTTCTCCTTACGTTCAAAACGATGATGTTTCAGTACGTGTACAGTTATAAGCAGGTTGCCGTTGGGCCCGCCATTGCTGCCAGGGTTACCTTTGCCCGCCAGTCGCAATACAAGTCCATCGGTTATACCAGGCTTTATTTTTAGGTTTAGTTTCTGCCCGTTTACTGTAAACTGGCGGCTGGTACCGTTAAATGCTTCTTCCAGGCTTATTTCTACTTCGGCCTGCAGGTCTTCCCCCTTCATCTGGTAGCTCCGTTGCCGGGCGTTGCCAAACCCAGATGCATCGTGACCAAATATAGATTCAAAGAAATCGGAAAAGCGACCATCATCGCCACCGCCATAATAGTCGTTTCCCTGGCTTTGCTGCCTACGGTACTGGCCTGCATTTGGGTTGCCTTGCTGCTGGTATTGCCAGTTTTCGCCCAGGTCATCGTATTTCTTGCGTTTTTCCGGGTCGCCCAGTACATCATTTGCTTCATTTACTTCTTTAAACTTTTCTTCCATTTTGGCATCGCCCTGGTTCTTGTCGGGGTGATACTTTAAGGCTAGTTTACGGAAGGCCTTCTTTATTTCATCGGCCGTAGCGGTTTTAGCTACTCCCAGTATTTTATAGTAATCCTTGTATTCCATAATTGTGTGCTTTCTATAATTCGTCTTTTCCCTTCTCCTCTTTCCTGTATAAAATTACCGTTTTTCGAGAGGGCAAACTCTGACTTTTATAAAAAAATAACAATGATAAATATCATACCCGGAAGTGCATTAATGAGTGAATAGGCTGGGGAATGTTATCTTTGCTCCTCGGATAGCCGAAATATAAATTAGATAAATACTGATGTACAAATTGTTAGCTTTCTTAATACTGGTATCTTTTTGCTGTACATCGTGCCGCGACATGTTTAAACCACAAAGTATGCGTACCGGCGATAGTACCAATATAAAAAATGCCAGCGGTTTTACCGGTGATTGGTATTGGGAAAGTGGAGACACTACTAAATCTTTTAAAATAAACCTGATACAGCTTAAAGATTCGGTGTACGGGCAGTACTGTGCTGCTTATGATAAAGGCAACAAGCTGGATTGCGAGTTTAATACAAGCTACAATATGTTTGGCCATAAAACCGGTGATTCTATAGTACTGGCTTTCCGCAGCTTCTACGGCGCTAAAAATGGAATTGCAGTATTGACTCCACAGGGCAAAACCCTGCAATGGCGCATTAGCTTGATGCCAGTTGGCGGCGACTGTTTTGCACCGGTGCAGGCTGTTATGTATAGGAGTATTAAAAACTGGTAGTAAAAGTATTTTAAATTTGTAGGTAACATATAAACCTAAGGGTATGCTAAAGAATATATTTGTCTTAACGACGTTTGTATGCCTTGTTGTCGCATGTTCAAAAAATACGAATAATATCGCACCTACAGATTCTATTCAATCGTTACTCAATGATACAACTGGGCCGGTTGTAACAATAGATAGTATGCCACTTACGGTAGGAAATTCATGGACATACACATCGGGTACTGATACATATATGATAAAAGTAACGGCCGATACAACAATAAATGGAGCAAGGGCTGCAAAGGTTTCTACTTTCAAGGATGGAGCTATAAGCACAGCATATTACACCAATAAGAGCGATGGTTATTACCTTGTAGCAAAAGAGTATGCCAATCCAGACTCTTTGGCGATATTGGCTACTCCGGTCAGACGATTGGCTTTTCCCAATGTACTTAACGACAGCTGGAGCACGGCAGATAGTTTAGGCTATCCTCCCACGTTGGTTAATGCTACTTCGCAATGGCTTGATTATGATAAAGTGACCACACCAGCAGGAGTATTTAATTGTTGTAAGTTGCTATACTATTCTTTAAACTATGGGGCTTCTACCTATAATTATTATTCAACTAAAGGACTTGTAAAGCAAGTAACAATAGCAAGCACCTCAAAAGGGCCTGGTGCAGGGCCCTATTCCTTTATAGCTGGCACCACTACATTGATAGCTGTCAATTTTTAGTTGATTGTTTTGCGCGGGTTAGTGCAGTGATGTACAGGAGTATAAAGAACTGCTAAGAGTGTGGGCTGTTTAATTCAATTAAATGGTGCAATGATTTCTTGGATTTTAAGGACATCTCCAATTGCTTCATAAAGTATTTCGTAAATATCTTCGCCTATGAAACCTATATCTTTTGGACTAATTTTATCAATAGCGTTGTTTTGTTCAATGCCAGTTTTGTCTCTGTGTGCAAATAAATTATTACGTATATACTTTAGATCTGTAGTATAAAGCTCATGAATACTAACTATTTTTAAGCGGTGACTTTCTAATCTAATTGCAAGTTCCTTTATTGAGCTATCAGCATCTATTATATACAGGTCAATAATGTTTTCTAATTTATTTAGAAATCTACTTCCACCATTCTCTTTTCTTTTTTCGAGGGCATCAGAACAATGAATAGCTAACGCTCTGGAAAAATAATTCATCTCCCATTCATCACCTAGCACCCTATTTATCAGCAAATGCTTACAGCATATCGCTATATCCAAATTCAATAATGTAGTAAAAAGTATGAAATCAGAAATCTGATCGTGTTTTTCTGAATTTTCTTCGATAGGCAGATCAACATAAGTAACTAACAAATTTCTGAACTTATGAAGCCCAGCAATTTGTTTCTTGTAATAATCATCTATTTTCTGAATATCACTAATTCCCATACACGAATATATGTAAAAATGAATGTCTGTCTTAGTAATTCATTTAAGTTGGCTCTCAATAATCTTTCATTTATTTAACCGCATTATTCAAGCCTATTCTCTCCCAATTATTATTTTCTTATTTTCCTAATATCATCTATCTTTGCAGTCCCAAAAATCTATTTTAAAAGGAGGACCAAAAAATTGGAAGAACAAACTATCCAAAATCAAACAAACGAAGAGTCAACTAAAAATGTTCATGAAGAAGCGCAAAACGCTACACCACAGGAGCATAATGACTCTACTACACCTCAGGCATCAACTGAGGAAACTGCACAGAATGTAGATGCTGACACAGCACACGAACTGGCACAACCAGCACAAGAAGAAGCCGCACAGCCACGCAGGCAAAGGGCTTACTACGAGGCACCATCTGCTACTGAACACGACGATTTCGATTGGAGCGTGGACAAACGCAACGTGGCTTCTTATGGTAAAGAAGATCGCGTAAAGCTGGAAGTAATCTATGACAGCACCTTCAAAACAATTGAAGAGTCTGAACTGCTTAGGGGTACTATAGTCGGTATCACTAAAACTGACGTTATCATCAACATCGGCTTCAAATCTGATGGCCTTGTTTCACTGAACGAATTCCGCGATATGCCGGAAGTGAAGATCGGTGAGGACATTGAAGTGATGGTAGTTGAAAAAGAAGACCGTCACGGTCACCTTCACCTGAGTCGCAAACTGGCCCGCCAACTGCGCGCATGGCAGAAGATCGTTGACTTCTACAAAACAGGCGAAGTGGTTACAGGTACCATTACATCTAAGACCAAAGGTGGTCTTATTGTGGATGTTTATGGCCTCGAAACATTCCTTCCCGGTTCACAGATCGATGTTAAGCCTGTTACTGATTACGATCAGTATGTGGGTAAAACAATGGATTTCAAGGTTGTTAAGATCAATGAAACCATCCGTAACGCCGTTGTATCTCACAAAGCGCTTATCGAAAGCGATATTGAGCAGCAGCGTAGTGTTATCATATCACAGCTGGAAAAAGGCCAGGTACTGGAAGGTACTGTTAAGAATGTTACCGACTTCGGTGCGTTCATCGACCTCGGCGGTGTTGATGGTTTACTATACATTACCGACATTAGCTGGGGCCGCGTAACGCACCCAAGCGAAGTGCTGGAAAACGGACAGAAACTGAATGTGGTTGTTCTTGACTTTGATGACGAGAAAAAACGCATCAGCCTTGGCTTGAAACAACTTACTCCTCATCCATGGGATAACCTGCCTGCTGAAATAGTAGAAGGCGCTCACATTAAGGGTAAAGTTGTGAACATTGAAGACTACGGCGCATTCCTGGAAATTATGCCAGGTGTAGAAGGTCTTGTTCACGTATCTGAGATCACATGGTCTTCACAGCCTATCAATGCTAAAGAATTCTTCAAAATGGGCGAAGAGTTTGAAGCAGTTGTAGTAACGCTGGATAAGGACGAGCGCAAGATGAGCTTGTCTATCAAGCAAATGACTGAAGATCCTTGGGATACTATTGAAAACAGGTTCCCTGTTGACAGCCGTCACAATGGTGTTGTAAAGAACATTACTCCTTATGGTGTGTTTGTAGAACTGCAGACCGGTATAGGTGGTATGATACACATCAGCGACCTGAGCTGGATCAAGCGTTATAACCACCCAAGCGAATTTGTGAAGGTTGGTGACAACATAGAAGTAATGATCCTGTCTATAGACAAGGAAAACCGCAAACTGGCTCTTGGTCACAAACAGCTGGAAGAAGATCCTTGGAATACATTTGAAACCATCTTCCCAATTGGCTCTATCCACGAAGGTAGTGTAACAAGAAAGGACGATAAGGGTGCATCTGTACAGCTGCAATATGGCCTGGAAGCTTACGCTCCTGCACGCCACCTGCGCAAAGAAGATGGTGAAAATGTTGAGGTAGATGAAACACTGCCTTTCATGATCATCGAATTCGATCGCAACGACAAACGTATCATGGTTTCGCACAGCAAAGTGTGGGAACAAGGTAAGGTAGAAGAAAAGGAATCGCAGAAGAAAGAAGCTGCTGCTGAAAGCGACAAAACCAAGAAAGCTGTAAAGAACATACAGAGCAAGGTTGAAAAACCAACACTTGGTGACCTGGGCGCACTAGCTGCACTGAAAGACAAGATGAAGAAAGCTGAAGAAGGCGACGGACAGTAATCCAAGTTTATAAAGCTTAATGAATAGAAAAGACCGCTGCAACTGTAGCGGTCTTTTTCATTTTTTATGTTTACAGTCATCATTTAATAAAATGTTTATCATTGAATCGTATAAGATAAATGTGCTAAATTTGACATGATAAATCCTTTTTTAATATCATAACTTACCATGAAGCATCCTTACTATCGAATTTCCCTGGTCTCGGTTCTCTTTTGTTTTTTATTATTATCATCATCTCCTTGTTTTGCTTTTCCGGGCAATGCTATAAAACACACTCCTGCAGAAATGATGGAGCAACAGCAGGTTGTAAAATTGTTGTTTACAGAAAATAATGGCCAGGTAAAAGACGATAAAGGCAAGGTACGGCCCGACATTTTATTTACTGCACATAGTGGCGGTGCCCAACTATATTTTACTGCTGCAGGTATCAATTACCAGTTCATAAGATTAATAAAACCCGAAGGGTACGATAAAAAAGATATTGTTAGACAAACTGAAATATCAGGGCAAATAAAAGCTGAAACATGCATGTTTTCCTTGTCGCTTGAAGGGGCTAATCAACATCCTAAAATACGTAAAGAGAATAAAAATACCTTCACTGAAAATTTCTATACTACCGTAAGTGGTGAGGGAATTACTAAGGTAGCTACTTACGAGAAAATAGTCTATGAGAATGTATATCCCAATGTTGACTGGATAATATATAGCAATGGCAACAGGTTGAAGTATGATTTTATTGTACATCCTGGTGGTAACCCTAAACAAATAAGGCTTAAAATTAAAGATGCCAAAAGTGTACAGATTACACCAGAAGGTGAGCTGTTGATGAAAACGGCTTTAGGCGAAATAAAAGAGAAAGCTCCGGAAAGCTTTGCCAATAACGAGCACGTAAAAACAAAATTCAGGAAAAATAATGATGGCACTATCGGTTTTGATGTAAATGCACCTTCCGGGAAAGAACTACGTATAGATCCATATGTAACCTGGGCAACTTATTATGGGGGTAGTGATGTAGACTGCTTTTATTCGTGTGCAGCAGATGCATCGGGCAATTTATATGCTACGGGTTATACTTATTCAAACAACGGCATCGCTTCGCCGGGTAGTTACTATTCAATGCGCTCTACCGCGGTAAGTGGCATGATTGTGAAGTTTAACGCAAACGGTAACAGGTTATGGGCTACATATTATGATTCAGTCAGTGCAAGTTATCCCTTGGGTGATGGGACGGTTTTTTATGGATGTGCAGTAGATCCCAATAGCAACGTATATGCATCAGGCAGTGATCAGCAATTTGGGGCAGTTCTTGTCAAATTCAGCCCTTCAGGAACAATGAAATGGACACTGCGTTGGGCTACTAATTACATACTCTGTAGTGGTGCGGCGGCAAAAGCAGGAGCATGTTGTACTGATCATTCAGGAAATGTATTTTTGACAGGCTGGACAGAATGCCGATATGGTGTCGTAGCTGGCAACGCATTTAAAAGTTATCCCCCCGACGTTTATTCTCACGATGCTTTTCTTGCAAAATTTGATTCTTCAGGAAATGTGCAATGGGGTACTTATTATGGGTTAACAGGTACGTTTGCAAATGGTTTTCTAAGTGATGATTATGGTACCAGTGTTGTATGTGATGATACCGGCAATGTGTATATGGGTGGTAATACTGATTCAGACTCAGATATAGCGAGCCCAGGGGCTTTCGATACAGTTAAACCTTCACCTTCTGGCCAAAACTCTACTTTTATTGCAAAATTTGATGCCTACGGTAATCGTAAATGGGCTACATATGGTTATGCCGGCAACATGTCGTACCAGTCTCTTGCTACCGATGCTACAGGCAATATTTATTTGTCAGGTAGTACGGCAGCCTCTGGCTATGCAACCTCAGGTGCCTATCAAACAACAAATAATGGGGGCAATGATGCATACCTGGCAAAATTCAATGGCAATGGATCGCACTTGTGGACAACATATTTTGGAGGGAGCGGGAATGAGGATGGGAAAGTTTTTACAGACAAAGGGGCATATGTTTATCTTACTGGAGTAACTGCTTCAAATACGAATATTATTCCTTCATGTAGTTATCAGAATACGTATGGTGGCAATAGCGATGGATATATTGCTAAATTTGACACTTCTGGTAATATACAATGGGCAACTTATTATGGCGGTAATAATGCAGATGTTATTTATAGCGGTGCAGCTGATACATTAGGTAATGTATATGTTGTTGGCAGCACAACATCTACGTCCGGCATTGCTACTGCAAATTCTTACCAGGACACATTAGGGGGGAGTATAGATGGTTTTATATCAAGGCTTTCAAATAATTACACAGTTAGCACCGGCATTGTTAGCAGCAGCACAGGCCAGGTTGGTAACACTTATTGTCCTGGAGCCACAATTATTATACCTTTCGGGTCTTCCTTATCTGGTAATTCATGTACTACACCCTCTTCGGTAACGTTTTTTGCGCAGCTTTCAGATAATACCGGTTCATTTGCATCCCCGGTCAATATCGGTACCTATACTGCAACAACAGGAGATACTATTACAGGTATTATACCTATGAATACACCTCAAGGTAACGGCTACAGGATACGTGTTATTTGTAATGTATTAGGAAGTACAAGCTTTGATAATGGTACTAATATTACAGTTAACGGACCTGCAGCCATTCCAGTATTTAATAGCGGTGCTTCTTCTACAAGATGTATAGGTGCAGGTGTCGTTACTTATACAGCTACTGCATTATATAGCAATGGCATTACTTATTCGCTTGATAGCGCTTCTCTCGCGGCAGGTAATAGCATTAATAGCGCTACAGGAACTGCTACCTACATTGCTGGTTGGGGCGGACCATCAGAGATTACAGCTACAGCTACAGGATGTAATGGCAGTATAGCTGCTGCAATCCATAGGGTAAGCTTTATTACTACTCCTCCTCTGCCAGGGGCGTTCATAACTTCAACAGATTCTGTATGTGTAAAACATTCTGGGGTATACGTCATCCCTACCGATACGTTTACTCATGCATGGTCGTATACTGGTACCGGCGCAAGTATATCTGGTGGGGGCGATAGTGTGTATATCAGTTTCAATAACACTGCCACATCTGGATTTGTAAGGGTCAATTCATCTAATGTATGTGGTACCACATTGGCATACCTCACAAAGAATGTAGTTGTCAATACAAACCCAGTTGTGTCTGTTACCGGTAACAGCTTTTTCTGCGAAGGAGGAAGTGATACACTTACAGCTACAGGCGCTACTAGCTATACGTGGAGCCCTACGGCAACTGCCTTAGGTGGGGATATATTTATGGTAACCCCCCCGGTTAACCCTGTTACAGTATATACCGTAATTGGTAAACAAAATGGATGCACCGATACAATAACTGTATCATTAACTAAAGTTTATAACCCTGTAGTAACTATTACGGGTGCATCCGTAATTTGTATAGGTAAGGCTGATACTTTAAAAGCAAGTGGAGGGTCTTATTATGTTTGGTACCCATCGAGTACATTATCTTCATCAACAGGTTCATCAGTTATAGCTAATTCGGCAGTAACAACTACATATAATGTTGTAGGTTTTACGGCACAACATTGCACTGATACCGCGATAAAAATAGTAACAGTAGTCCCATTGCCCAATGATAGTATCATTACAGATACGCCTTATTTGTGTCCAGGCAAAACGTTACTTATAAGTGCTGCAACAGATACATCCTACCATTACCAATGGCAATTAAATGGAACTAATCTTAATGTTACTGCT
Organism: Flavipsychrobacter sp.; assembly: GCA_031292525.1. GTDB lineage: Bacteria > Bacteroidota > Bacteroidia > Chitinophagales > Chitinophagaceae > JABDEZ01. The sequence continues at coordinate 60,404 of JARLGY010000047.1, forward strand.
TCAGCCTTGTTAGTTTCTGATAGTGGTTCATATGACGTGCGCATTACCAATGCAGCATGTACTGTAACATCTGCTGTTATACACGTAGTTGAGGTTTCTGCACAGTTACCGATAATTACCATTACGGGCACTCAGTTGTGTGTTCAGCATTTTGCGAAGTATCAGTGGTATTTGGACGGTACGCCAATACAGGGAGATAGTACACAGTGTATTAACATCATATCAAATGGGGTGTATACTGTAAATGTGATAAATGATTCGGGATGTTCGGGCAGTGTAATACTGAATGTAAATGTTGGATTTGAAAATGTTCAGAAAAATCCTGTAGAATTATATCCTAATCCTACAACTGGACTCTTAAATATCAAAAGCACAGAAAAAGTAAGTTTTATTGTTAGCAGTTTGGATGGCAGGGAACTGATGCGTGGTAGTAACGTGTCACAAATCGATATGAGCAAATTACCCGATGCAATTTACCTGATAAAAATTTACGATAGAAATAACAACCTACTGAAGCTGGACAAACTAGTAAAAGCTGCGTGGTGATGTAGCTTTAATTGGCAATGTAATATGGAAAGTTTTGTAAAACATCAAACACAAATTTAGTACACCTTTTTTTATTTGGTTTTACCAAGGTTATTGCGAATTTTTGCCGTCTTATTATCAGAATATATTGTGTATTTGTTGGTGGGGTTTACCGATAGATGATCAATTGTTGTAGTTGGAAAAAATAGGTATGAACGGCAAGGTACTTGGCATAAGAGTAAGATTGATTTTATTGTTACTATGTGTAATTATAGATCAGCAAAGAGCATTATCGCAATGTAATAACTGGAGTATTTCTGCTCATCTTATCGCAGCCAGTTCTTGCGCAGGCAATGGCAGCTCTGGCATTACTATTTCAGGGCCTGATGCCGCTAATATTACCAACCTGCAATATGGGATACCGCTCTCCGCAAATGGTTTTTCTGTACCACTAAACAATTCTGCAACCTTTAATAATATTCCGGCCGGTGCTTACCCTGTAAGTGTAATAGGCACATGCAATGGGAATTTCGTGGGCAAAACGTCGCGCGTTGTTATACCCGGTAGTTATACACCACCTGGACTAACTGCTTCTGTGGGACGTTATTCTATAAATTGCGGAGCTTATGGGCAGATTTATGGAAACGTTTATGATGGTAAGCCGCCGTATTCACTGAAAATAATAAGCGCACCGGCCTCTTATTCTGGTCCAGTAGTTTTTAATTTTTCATCCTCTGGCTATGGCATTGGTAATCTTCCTTCAGGAAATTATGTTTTGCAGGCTACGGACTATTGTAACAACGGTACTGTGCCCTTAAGCGTTGGTATTGGTGATCTTGATCTTTCTACATTTCAACTAAACTATTCCGATATACAAAGTTTGGGTTGCGACACATTGATCATAACAAAGCCAGACATGCGCAATACCATCTGGCAGTCATATCAATCCGATACCTTGTTTAAAATTTCAGCACAGGTAGGCAATATTACCCCAGCAACTGCTTTTGCTAATTTTAATACACAGCCATTCATAATAAATCTGCCACCGGGCAAAACTTTAAAAGATTGCTATGGGCAGGTCATTACATATAGTGTAAAGTCACCCTGTGGTACTATCATGCAATTTACACAAACCATACCCTTTCCAGCCATAGCTATTAGTACCGACCAGAACTGTAACATAAATTTTAAAGGTTTCACATCATTTACGGGAGCTGTATGCACTCCTGTAACCTATTCTATGACCAATACCGACAATGGAACCCACTATGGGCCATATATCTCAGGTGTTAATTACTCAACATCAAACCTGCCTATTGGCAATTATTCAATTAGCTATACCACTGGCGATGGTTATTCTGGGATAGGGCAGTTTGGTACCACACCAATAACCGGCAACCCATATCATGTGAGTGCGGTAAACAAAGGAACAGGCTTTAATAATTGTATAACTGAATTTGATTTCTATACGAGCATATCATCATCGGCTGCAAGAAAGATTGAATTGTTTAGTGGTCCTGCAGGTTATTCTTATACAGACAATAGTTGGGTAGGAAATCTATATACAGTAGAATCAAACCAGACCCCCACAGGTATTGGTAAGGTCGGTTTCCCGGCCGGCAATTATGTGTGGAAGATAACAGACCCTTGCGGAACCTACTTGTTGCCTATTACTGTGGGCCCTGCAGATTTATATCAATACACAATAGGCATTGGCCACACACGGCAAGCTTGCGAGGGGCTTTGGATATTCCCGACAGGAACGGCTACCAGCAATGGCCAGAGCATGCCATTCAGGTTTGATGTCATAAAAAATGGGCCGGGTTGGAACAACTCAACACTGTTTTACGCGGGTGATTCCTTTTTGGTGAGTACTCCTGGTGTGTACACAATTATAGCAACAAGTGCCGATTATTCTCAATCTATTGATAGTGGTTATTATGCTCTTCCATACCCTAACAGATATACTGTAAGTTACACTTTCACTTATAGCTCCAGTCCGGTTACTGTAGATCTTGATAATTCGCAAGGTTTTTTGTGTAAGGGCAGTGGTCCTGGGCAGGGACTGATTTATGTTAAAGGTAAGGCTGGAATGCCTTACCAGGCACAGGTACATTACAACTACTATCTTGCGCAGCAAGGTAATGGTGCCAATGGTCCTTACCTGGCCACCAATACCACAGGTATATTCACCAATTTTGGTGGCAATGCCAATGATATGTATGATGTTAAAGTTGAAGACTCCTGCGGCGCGTTTGCTGTGCAATCATTAAAAATTCTAGATCTGCAACATACACGGCTTATAAGCAGCAGCAGTTATACGCCTTGTGTGGGCGCTACGGTACAACTTACAGCAATAGAATTGCCGGGCGCCACTTATAGCTGGACAGGACCCGGAGGTTTTACATCTTCTGTGAGGAACCCTGTTATAACTAATGTTGGGATGCAGAACATTGGCATTTACCGGGTTACCGTTATCACTCCCCAATGTATGCAGCCTATTACAGACAGTACTATAATTACTGCAAACGCAAATCCACCCAAGCCGGTGGCAAGCCTGGATTGTAACCATGATCCTGTCACTTTAACCATTACAAATCCGGTCGCAGGTTATAAATATCAATGGTACCTCAGCCTTTTTGAATACGGAGACAACTACGGTTATTTTGAATCTTCTGACACAGGATATACAAAATATATTTATGATATTATAGACTACAGGCCTGTGGCAAAAGATACCAGTACAGGCTGTATTACCTATGGGGACTCAATATTCTTTTCAGTAGATCCCAATATGCCTTTGCAGGCAAGTGTATATTCCCCACATTTAAGCATATGTCCTGGCGATACCACTATACTTATCGCTCAGGGTGCAACAGAGATGTCATCCTATCAATGGTTTAAAAATGATACGGTTATTCCTGGGGCTACTGACATCAGTTACGTTACAGCGCAACCTGGCAATTATAAAGTATATATAAAAGGTGGCCCATGCCAAGCCGATACTTCAGCAAACGTAACCGTAAGCAATATCCCTATACCGGTAGCAAGTGCCACCGCGCCCATACAGGAAATATGTGCAGGCGATACAGCAAGCATATATGCCAACCAGGGAGTGGGCTATACCTATACCTGGCTTTACAACGATAGCACAGTGCCGGCCAATACATCCCCTGTATTGAATGCTACCCGGCAAGGTAGCTACAAGGTTATTGTATCGAACGGCGGGTGTATAGCAATTGCCCCGGCACTGTTTATCACCGTTGACCCCAAAGTGGTTGTTAATTTATTGCCAGCTACCAAACAGGTAGTTTGTACCGGCGATACAGTGCACTTCAATACGGTAGCAAATACAGCCTACTCCTATACCTGGCAGCGTAACGGAAATACTATACCCGGCGCTGCTGCAAGCACCTATAACGACATGGTAAGCGGCACCTATACTGTTACTGTAAAAAGTGGGGTATGTCCTATCATAACTTCATCTCCTGTAGTTGTAGAGGTTTTGGTAAGGCCTGTAGCATCTATTACAGCATCAAAACAGGAAATATGTATGGGCGATACAGCTTTCCTTTATGCCAATACAGATACTCTTTATACATACAAATGGCTACTGAACAACAATGTCATTCCCGGTAATATATCACCAACACTTGGCGCTACCCAGCAGGGTACTTACACCCTAAGGATATTTAATGGTGGGTGCACTGCGGTTTCGCAGCCAGTATCTATTACTGTAGATCCGGCACCGATCGTCAATTTGCAGCCGGGTACCGATCAGTTTTTGTGTACAGGCGATATACTGCATTTTACAACTCCGGCAAATGCTGCTTATACCTATACCTGGCAAAAGAATGGAGCAGTAATACCCGGTGCCACCGGCAATACATATCAAACCAACACAGCAGGGACATACCAGGTAAGTGTACAGACAGGAGTGTGTGCTGTAGTATCATCACAGCCAGTAACCGTTACATTACTTCCGGTAAATGTCAAGCTTAGGGCCGATACAGTTATTTGTGGGTCTGCACCGTTTGCTATGCCATTATCAGTGGATAGTGGTTTCACAAGTGTACAATGGTCAACAGGTGAAACAACGAATAGTATAGTAGCAAGCCAAGCAGGTACATATTCTGTACACGTAGAAAACCAGTGTGGTGTATTTACAGATAGTATGCACATCTATACACCTACCAGCTATGCCATGCACCTGCCTGCAGATACACTCATTTGTAACAAAGCGAACAGTGCCGCATTCTCTGTACCCTCTATTTTAGATAATATCAGGTGGAGTAATGGTATTACAACTCCGGACATTACCATAACCAGACCCGGCACTTACTGGGTGCAGGCAACCAGCCCATGTGGCAGTGCGGGCGATACTATGAACGTGCATTTTTGTGCACCAATAATAACTGGTATAGAGCTGGACAAAGACACCATTTGCGAGGGTGACTGTATCAATATCTCAGTAAAGACAGATAATTACCCACAGCAATTTAACTGGTCTTGCCCGGGTGCGTTCCCAGATTCTTCGGTACCGCAGCCAACGGGTACTGTGTGCTACAGTAAGGCAGGGACATACCCAATAAACCTGGCGGTAGCAAATGCCGGTGGTACCGCTACCGCTGCCAGCCAGGTGGTAGTACTCAGTAAGCCTGTACCCCGGTTTGCCGATACCACACTCAGTGTGCCCTACAAATCAAATATTACACTTTCCGCCTGTGCCGACGCACTTACTGCTTCCTGGTACCTCGATGATTCGCTGGTATGCAGTAATTGCCAAAGTATAGATATTGATGCAAAGTATTACTACAATGTATATCATTGTGTGGTGAGCAATGGGGGATGCAAGGATAGTTGTACTTATAAACTGCAAGTAATAGATATACCGCACGACCTATGGCTACCCGATGCTTTTACTCCAAACGGGGATGGAAAGAATGATATATTCCGCATTATAACAGACAATCCCAATGTGCTGGTGGTGAACCTTGAAGTTTACAATAGGTGGGGACAGCTCCTGTATATCAGTCGTTTGAATAATGAAGGCTGGGATGGCACTTTTCATGGTGTGCCTTTGGATATAGGTACGTACTATTGGATGATAAAGTATAAAATAGTGGGTGGAAGTTCAGACATCTATTTTAAGAAGGGGAGTGTTGAGTTGATCAGGTAGGGGACAGGCTGGGTTGAACTGTTTAAAAAGAATAGAGGTCGAATTATAGATTCACTTAGGTTCGGGTATCATTGTTCTGAATGTTAGGTTTATTCTTGGGGTTTTAACTTTTTTAGATGGTGGTAGTCGATGCAGCCAATGGGTTTGTGTAGTGCCTTTCATTACGAGCAGGCTACCGCTTTCTAACTGTAATGAAACAGTCTGCTTTGTAGCTTTATGCTTGAAACTGAATTTGCGTTCAGCACCAAAACTTAAGGATGCAATTGTTGTGTCCTTACCCAGTGTTTTCTCATCATCGCTATGCCAAGCCATACCTTCATCTCCGTCGTGATAGAGATTGAGCAGGCAGGAATTAAATTGCTCACCTAACCGGTGTTCTACCATTGCTTTTAGCTCTAATAGTTCGGGTGTCCATAGGTGGGCTTCTTTTGTAGTGTTAGAGTAAGTATAAACGTAATGAGCATCACCATACCAGGCAACTTTTCGTTTGGTAATAAAATGTTTGCCAAAAATATAGGCCTCATCATTTTTCCAGGCAATTGTATCCATGAGACGTTGGTAGTATTGTGTAGCACTACTAGCGTCCATTATCCGGCCATGGTAGATAACTGTTCCATTGTATGGTAAAAGGTTTTGTTCCGGGTTGTTATTAAATAAGTCCATTCTTCCACGTTTTATATTCTGTTGGCATGCAGTTGCTACAAGGTCTATATCCATTGCTCAAAGCAATGTTTTCTGTAAAAAAGAATACCCTGTTCACTTTGTTCATACGTTTCCCCGACCTACAGTTGAGATGGCCGTAAATTTTTAGGTTCAAATTACCGCCATATAGCACCTTCTTCTGCCTGATGAGGCTTCTAAGTTGCTCCTCAGTTATGGTGCTGTGTTTTATCACTTTTGTGCATCTGGATTAGTATGGGCCGCTTCCCAGCCAATTATTGCCGTTTTGCGGTTGCTTCCCCAGTGGTATTGGCCAAATTTACCGGTCGATTGTATTACCCTATGGCAAGGTATCAAAAAAGCCACTGGGTTATCGCCAATAGCACTACCTACGGCTCTTGCAGCAGTGGGTTGTTGTATTTGCTTTGCAATGCTGCCATATGTAGCCAGGCGGCCTGCAGGTATTTTTAGTAGAGTTTCCCAAACTTTGATCTGGAATGATGTGCCTTTGAGATGCAGCTTTATTTCATCCAGTTTACTCCAGTTATGGGTAAAGATATCTAGTACATTAAGTTGGGTATTATTTGTCGCTTGCTGGAAACTCGCATTAGGAAAAGCTTGTTGCAGTGCTATTAATCCTTCTTCCGCGTTATCAGCAAATGAAATGTGGCATATGCCTTTTGGTGTGGCACCAACAATAATATTACCAAAAGGGGTATCAGCAAAGCTGTACGTTATAGTGAGACTTTCTCCACCATTTTTGTACTCACCCGGTGTCATCCCTTCTATTCTAATAAAGAGATCGTGAAGACGACCAGTACCTGAAAAGCCGGTCTCGAAAGCAGCATCTTGTAAAGTGGCCTGATTGTTTAGCATTGTCTTTGCATGATCTATACTTATGTATTGCAGGAACTTTTTTGGGCTTACTCCTGCCCACTCAGTAAACAGCCGTTGGAAATGGAATGGACTTAAATGCATCTTTTCTGCAACAGTATCAAGGCTGGGTTGAGTTTTGAAATTATCTTTTATATACCCTATAGCTGCTTCTATACGCTGGTAATTGGTTTTATCCTGTTCCGTCATCACGTAAACTTTTTATTTGATGCTACAAAAGTATAGATGTAACGGTCAATTATCGACCCGAAACTTGCTTACTTTTATGCGCAGTATTTTTGACTGCAACCTGTACAAAACTGGAATGAGCCATATACCACAGAATAATAGAAATGATCGCTGGTTGGCAATTGCAACCTGGTTAATAATAGGGATAGGAATACTATTACGCATCGTGGTGTTCCTGCAAAGCCGCAACCTGTTTATAGATGAGGCCAATATAGCCCGCAATGTTTATGAACGCACTTTTGCAGGGTTGGCAATGCCGCTGAGCTATGAACAATATGCACCGCCTATCTTCCTGTGGATATTGAAAGTTAGTACAATACTATTCGGTTTTGGAGAGGATGCTTTCCGTTTATATACATTATTGATGAGTATTGGCGCATTGTTACTGTTCACCGCGGTAATGAGCGCTTTTGACATCAAAAAAGGGTTGTTGTATCCATTATTCCTTTTTGCTACAGGGCTGATATTTGTACGGTATTCGACCGAGGTAAAACAATATATGCCCGATGTTTTTATTTGCCTGCTGTTGGTATGGCTGGCAATGAAAATAGATGTGCTGAAAAACACAATGATCAGCTTTGTTGCAATATGGTTCCTGCTAGGTACATTGAGTATATGGTCATCTATGCCATCTGTATTTGTGTTGGCAGGTGTAGGTATGTACTACGGAACAACAGCTATAAAACAAGACTCAAAGAAGCTGATGCCAGTGATTATAGTAAGTATATTATGGCTGATGCAGTTTTTGTTCTACTATACAACCATTCTGAAACCCCAGGCTGATTCTGAATACCTGCATAATTTCCATAAAGACTATTTTATCTTTTTAATACCTGTTAGCCTGGTGCAATTACAGCATAACATACAGCTTGTAGGCAACCTGCTCTCTGAAGCTGGAGGCTATACCGCCCTGGTGACTATATTTAATGGGCTGCTGCTGCTTACAGGTGGTTATTTGCTGTTTCGTAAAAACCTGGAAAAGGCTTTGCTTGTGGTAGTACCTATTGTATGTCTGTATATAGCAGCAGGTTTGAGCCAGTTTTCGCTGATACCAAGAGTGTCTTTGTTTATTATGCCTTTTATGCTATTGCTTATAGGATATGGGTTTAATATCGTGCTGCAAGTACGGTCAAAAGTGGTATTGGGTATCGTTGTAGCTGTTGCCTTTATTGGCGCATATAATCATAACCAGTTGAAATTGTTAATTAAGCCCTTAAGGAACGAAGAAATAACAGATGGGATGAAGCTGCTGAAAGACAATAAACTGACCGCAAAAGATGTATATGTGCACATGGGGGCTGCACCAGCTTTTATTTACTATACCGAGATACACCCGGCACGCGAGCAGTGGCAAACATTAAAGTACGCACATGTACTGAAATATGGCCAAAATTGTGATGCCATTGCGCAAACAGGCGGCCAGCTTGGATTCCTTTATGCCAATGGTAATACTGATGAAATGAATGCCTGTAAGGATGGCGTTTTAAAGCATATGATAGTTAAGGCGAGCTTTGAGGAGAAAGGATGCAGCGCCTATGTATATGCCACAAAATAGCTGTCAAAAATATTTATTCTATTATCTTATTGTTTCAAATTAATTTAGTCATTCATTCAATCCTCTACCCACTATATGGTAATTGATAGTTTAAAAAACAGCCACCTCTATAACTCGCTGCATGAAGGGATAAAGAAAGCTTTTGAATACCTGCACATGACAGATGTAGCAACCCTGCCTGCGGGTAAGTATGAAATAGATGGAACAGACCTGTTTGCTATGGTGCAGGAGTATGATACTAAGCCAATGAGCGAATGTGTGATGGAGGCCCATAAAAAGTATATGGATGTGCAGTATATGGTATATGGGACAGAGCAGGTAGGGCATGCCTTGCTTAATGGCCAGGTAGCATCTAAGCAGGCATATAGCGATGAGACAGATTTTATGCTGTTCCCGGATGAGCCCTCATTTAATACTATAATGGCTGCGGGTACCTTTATGATATTTTATCCAGGAGATCTGCATATGCCCTGCATACAAATAGATGCGCCTGCCAGGGTGAAGAAAGTAGTGGTGAAAGTAAAAATATAGCAACAGTTGAAAGAGATAAAACTATATAACAGCATAGCCAAGCCGGCAAAACGAGTGGTACTTTTTTTAGTGCTGCTTGCAGCCTGTTTTTATGTTCAACATTATTTTGCGATAAGCTGGCCTTTGTGGGTAGGTTGTATTTTATTTGGTTTTCCCGCGCTGTTCAATCTATATATCATTTTAGACAGGCGAGCCCAAATTGTATTGAGCAAAGAGGGTATCTATGATGGCCGGGTTCACAATGGCACTATAGGCTGGCATGTAATAAAGGAAGCCTATGCACTTTCTGTATATGGCAGACAGTATATATGCCTTGCGGTGGACGATAATTTTAAGCCTGCAAATGGTAACGGCAATATTTATAAGAGAATGGCTTTGTTTACCAAAAGCCTGGGCGCAAAAGAATTAAATCTGTCGCTGACACAAATGGATGTGGATACAGAAAAATTGGCCGCCTTCATTGTTGAGATGAAAACGGCCAATGCTATAGAGCGCGATCGATTGCTTAGCGCTGCGCCATCTTTTGTGGAATAATGTGGTTCCAGTGATGGGGATCCGGAGCAAGCCCTTTTCTGATTTCGTACAACTCTTTCTGTAATTTATACATTAATGCATCTGGTTCTATATAGCAGGTGTATTGCTTGTTGCCAATGGCAATTGTTTCTATTGGCGCTATAACAGCAGCTGTGCCGGCGCCAAACGCTTCAACATGCTTACCCTCTTCAAATGCCTTCATGATCTCGTGGTAACTAATGGCACGTTCTGCAACTGCAATACCGTTTGCCTTGGCAAGGGTAAGCAATGAGTCGCGGGTTACGCCATCAAGTATAGTACCTGAAAGTGGTGGAGTGATGAGGACATTGTCTATGTAGAACATCATGTTCATTGTGCCAGACTCCTCAATAAACTCATGGTGCCTGCTGTCTGTCCATAAAACCTGATCATAACCAGCTTCGCGTGCCATTTGGGTGGGGTAGAATGATGCGCCATAATTACCTCCACATTTCGCAAAGCCAGTACCGCCTTCAGCTGCACGCACAAAGCGACTTTCAATTTTAACCTTTAATGGCTTGGCGTAGTATTGGTATGCAGGTGAGCATACAATCATGAATAAAAATTCATCAGATACTTTTACACCTATACGGTCCTCGGTTGCTATCATAAACGGACGCATGTATAGAGAGCCATCTGCATCGCGGGGTATCCAATCTGCATCCAGCGCTATCAGCTGGTCTATAGCCTCCGTAAATAGGTCTTTAGGTACTGCAGGCATACACATACGGTGCAACGATTTGTTGAAGCGATCGTAGTGTTTATCCAGCCTGAAAACGGCTATTTGGCCATTGTCCATTGCGAAAGCCTTCATTCCTTCGAACACGGTTTGCCCATAATGAAGACATAGTGCGAATGGGCTAAGTGTCAGATTCTCAAATGGCACTATACGGCTGTTGTGCCATGCGCCGTCGTGGTACTCGGCAATGAACATGTGCTCAGTGGGCACTTTGCCAAAAGGGAGTGACTTAGTGTCTGTCACTACTCTTTCCGTTTGTGGGTTAATTAAAATGGGATCCATACTGCAGTGGTTTTTAAAAGTCAGGATTCTATTGGTACGCCTACTATAAGCGCATTATCTTCAATGTTTTTTGCTTTATCTGAATGCTGTTTCTTATATCCCCTGTTCACCAGATATACCCCGGCAAATATGGCGATGAATGAAAAAGCCGTATAAATAGTCAATGGTTCTTTTAATATAAGGTAACCCAATATAACAGCCACCAGGGGATTGATATAAGCATATATGGTAGCTATACCTACTGGCAGCGCACTGAATACATACATATATGCTGCATAGGCCAGCACTGAACCGAAAGTGATAAGATATAGCAATGCCATTAATGCCTGTGGTTGCCACAATGGGAAAGTATATGCACCATCTAAGACCGGGCTGGCAATTAGCATAAACAATCCGCCAAAGAACAATTGCAGTGCAGAATTGAATATGGGGTTAACAGGGCTTTTGTGTTTTTTGTTAATGGCACTGCCTACAGCCCATGAAAAACTTGCCACGAAAACACAGCATATGCCACCTAAATAAGCTTTATTGGCCAGGTCGGCAATATTGTTCTTGAATATCAATCCTACACCGCAAAAACCGAGTAATAGTCCAGCTACAATAGCGGCATTTAAGTGTTCTTTTTTTGAAGAGACCAGGTTGATAATAACTGAGAATAATGGCATCATACCACATATCAGTGCAGCCAATCCACTGGAAACGTATTTTTCGCCATAGGTTACAAAACCATTGCCTATGCTTAGCATCAAGAAACCAACCAGCATCTGCCTTAGAATATTACTGCGAGACAGGTCTTTATTCTTGTTGATTGAAAGCGCCGCTATCCCTAGTATAATACCGGCGATAAATTGTCTGATGCCAGCAAACAAGAACGGCGGATACTGCATAACACCTACACGTATGGCCAGGTAGGTTGTGCCCCACACTATGCAGATAAATATCAGTGCTATATATGCCTTACCTTGACTGTGCATTTTAATTTTTCTATTAGCAAAATTCAAATAATTTTATGAAATAAAACAGATACAATTTTTGTATTTTAGACCATAACAGTTTGTTTTATGAAGAGTGTAACAAAGCAGAAAAACGAGCATTTATACCTGCAGATCGCGGAACGTATCGAGAAACAGATAATGGATGATGTGTTGCATATTGGTGATAAACTACCATCTGTGCGCATGTTGAGCAAGGAACATAATGTGAGCATCAGTACCATTTTGCAAGCCTATTATCACCTTGAAGGAAAGGGGTTAGTAGAGTCTCGCCCACAGTCGGGCTACTTTGTAAGTTTTAATCCTTCGCGTTTCCCTAAGAAGCTGGAGAAAAGTAACCCGTTGCAAACAGTTAATGCAAAGAATGTTGAGGCAATAATAGCCGAGGTTTATGATAACTTTTCTGTTAAGGATACAGTACGCCTTTCATTAAGTGTACCTGCACCAGAGATATTGCCACTGGCAAAGCTGAACAAAGCCATGACCCAGGCGTTGCGGGAGCTGCCAGCCAACGGCACATCGTACGACCAGGTGCAGGGCAATGAGCTGCTGAGGCGGCAGGTAGCCAGGTGGTCTGTAAATAATGGCAGCCACCTGCAGGCTGAAGACCTGGTGACCACAGCGGGATGTATGAATGCTATTGCCTACAGCCTGATGGCGCTGACACAGCGTGGTGATACTATAGCGGTAGAGAGCCCCGTATATTTTGGTGTACTGCGTTTTGCACAAAGCATAGGCTTGAAGGTGCTGGAACTGCCTACCGACCCTGAAACCGGTGTGGACCCTGATGATGTTGCTGCGGCGCTGAAAAAGCATAAGATAAAAGCATGTTTTTTTGTTACTAATTTTAGTAACCCGCTGGGTTACTGTATGCCTGATGAACAGAAGGAAAAGATGGTGAAGCTACTGGCCCACCATGGCATACCGCTTATAGAAGACGACCTGTATGGCGATGTGTATTTTGGTAATAAACGGCCACGCACCTGCAAGAGCTATGATGAAGAGGGCAATGTACTGTGGTGCAGCAGTATATCAAAAACACTTGCACCCGGATATAGGGTGGGGTGGGTGGCACCTGGTAAGTACCTGGAACAAATAAAACGACTTAAACTGTACCATAGTATAACATCGGCAACGGCGCAACAGGTGGCTATTGCTAACTTTTTATCAACCGGAAGGTATGAGCACCACTTGCGGAAAATGAGGCAGGTGCTGCATGCCAACAGCCTGCATTTTATAAAGGCCATAGGCGATTATTTCCCTGAAAGTACCAAGCTGAGCAACCCCAAAGGTGGCTTTATACTGTGGGTGGAAATGGATAAAAAGATAGATAGCTACCAGCTATACCAGGAAGCTATGGCGCATAAAATAAGTATAGCGCCCGGTACCATCTTCAGCCTGCAAGACCGATATAAAAACTGTATGCGCCTTAGCTATGGTATGCAGTGGAAACCAGAGATAGAAAGGGCGCTTAAAACACTAGGCGGGCTTGTACATGCTATGAGTTAAGTTGATTTTTGTTTCTGCAGGTTGGTCCTATTTTATTTTATTAATGGCAGCAAGGACATGATTTATAGACACGCAACCGCTAAGGCCAATAGGCAGTTTGCTGAATGTATCTGCAAAATATTTATTGCTGATGTCTTTATCCCTGTCGTTTAAGACACCTTGATTTGGCTTCTTCAGCTCTTCGGCATACTTGGATATATTTTCCACATCCTGGCCCACGGGAGCAACGATAAAGTCTGCTATTCCAATTACTTCATCCTGGTCGGCAGTGGCACCTAGCTTTACTATTGGGCCACCTGAGATGCCCCTGCTCATGGTCATGTCCAGCAAGGCCTGAGACCTTTGAAACGTCTTTTTTTCTTTAGGTAAATTGAGGGTGACCGGGAAAATATACTTTGCTGATATTATGCCTTTGGTGATGCACTGCTGGCCTATACCTACAGGGTAGCCACAGGTGTAGATATCCTGACCTTCTTCAGCTTTATCGAAATCGCCTATTTTAAGACAGGTGCCGGGCTTGGTTCTGCGTTTTTTAGGGATAAGGGCGCAGAAGTCATTGCTTATGGCGTCCTCAAAACCGTTACGAAGGAAGAAGGGCAATACTTCATATTCTTCTTCTGTTCCGTTGTTATAGACAATGGTTATTTTCCGCATGCCGATAAACCGGTTTGCAGAGTCGAACCGGATAGCGGGTTGTATAACATGCCAGCAGGTGAGCAAGCTGCCGTCGGGCGCTATAAAGAAGCCCGTGCCGGTTGCATCCACATCTTCAATTTTCACCTGTACGGTACATTCTTTTATTTTCTGAACCCTTTCTTTACTTAGTGACTGGCCCTGAGCGAAAAATGGAATAAACAGGATAAATAATATAAATAATTTGGTGTGCATATTGTGTTTTAAAGGCAGGCAAATCTACATTTATTCCTATAAGGTTGCACGTTGATAAAATGAGCTTAATGACCTTGTTTTAACTGTCCTGTCCGGACAGGCGAAATGAAACCGGACAGTTGTAGGTAGTGTAATATGCTGAAATGCCTTGTGGTGGCTGTTATAAAATAAATGTTTACTGTCTGGTTGGGTCTGGTACCGGACAGGGGCAGACTGTTGGTCCCGTGTATTTACAATCGGCTTTGGGTTTTAAGATACAGAGCCCCACAGCGCAAGATACGGCGATGGGTATGTATTATCCTAAAGATGTTATGCACAGTTCCACGATGGGAGCGTGGAACATTTAGGGTGCTCACATCCTTTTACAAACGAAGACGAGAGCGCTGAGTGTGAAATAGTAAATGAAAAACACCTTGCGATAGATGAGATTTTATATCAATGCTGTATTACTAGTTTGTCGTTAATCCTGCTGCCCAAGTCTGTTTCACACGTTATAAAATAAACACCGGCTGCAAATGCTGCGGTGTTTAATATGGTGTTTTTTTGAGCAAATGAGGTTTGCGCATATACAGTCCTGCCCAGGCAATCGATCATGTGCAGGGATGTAATATTGCCGGAGTTGGCGCTTATTGTTGTGGTATTGCCGGCAGGGTTTGGATAGACAGAAATAGTAACTGCAGGCTTTGCTACTTGCTGCAAGCCGGCTGGCGGCAGGCCGAGCTTAGCCACAAACATGTTGCTGTTATTACCGCTTATGGTGTATGGGCCGAAGGCACAAGTGTCCTCAACATTGCCCGTTACATATACTGCACCAGTGTTGTCTGTAGTAATGCCAAGGCATGCATCGTACTGTGTACCCCCGAAGCTTGTCAGCCATTGCAGATCACCGTTATCGTTATACTGCGCTACGTATATATCATAATTCCCATTGCTTGTTATTGTTTTATTACCGAAACTGCAATTACCTGAAAAATTACCTGTAATATACAAGTTGTCATTAGTGTCAATAGAGATATAGTTAGGATAATTATCTGCTAAAAGGCTTTCATTCATGTTCCTTGCCCACATAATGTTGCCACTGGGATTATATTTTGCAATAAAACCGTTGTCTGCCGTATACCTTGACGGTAAAGCGATACTGTCAAAAAATGTAGTATCGTTATATGCGTTACCCGTTACTATTACATTTTCCGACCTATCAGTTGTTAAAGAAAGACCAGAGGTATAACCTGCTAATCTGGCATTATTACTCCCTACTCCTTTAGCCCATAGCGCGTTTCCATAGTTATCATACTTAGCAATGAACATGTAATTATGCAAGTAAGATGCCGCAGATGATAATTTTATACTGTCGAAATAAATATAGTTTGCCCTTGAAAACGTCCCTGTAATGAATAAATCACCTGTTTTGTCAAGTGCTATACTACAAGAAAATGTCTGGGCATTCAACCCGAATTGTTTTAACCAGACAATGCTTCCGGAAGTATCATATTTAGCGATCAAACCACTGAGGGATGTTGTCGAAGTAATTTGTATGGTATCAAAATCAGCGACCCCTGGTCCAATTGAGGCGGTTATATATATGCCGCCTTTATTGTCCAGCGTCATGCCCCCATTTGCGTTATAAGCATAGCTATATCCTAAAAGATCATTTCCCGGTCCACCGGCCCTTTTGGCCCAAATGATGTTGCCAGAAGCATCGTACTTCGCCAAAAAGATATCCGTCGCTATACCCCTACTTGCCAAGGTTATCCCGTTGAAGTTAACCGTGTCGCTGAAATACCCACCGATATAAATATCACCTGCCTCATCAACATTTATAGCGCTACCGTAACTAGTGCCGTTACCTGTCGGGTTTTTAACCCACAGTAGATTGCCGGCAGCATCATATTTTGCCAAAAAGAGGTTTTCAGTGCTGGTAAACTGCATAGTATCCAGCTGCAGGCTGTCAATATAAATGCCAAGCACATAAACGTTATGTGCTGCATCTGTACAAACTGCCGTACCCGTTGGTGCACCTGGTGCTCCGGCTCTGCTGCCCTGCCCATACTTTACCCAATCCCATTGTGCAAACTGGGCATGGGTGGTGGTGGAAGCAAATAGTAACAAGGCGAGGAGTAGTACTTTCATGGGTGGAGGTTTGATATGATACAGGTAGTTTGTTTGTCGCTATTTATACACTTCAGGTTTACTATTTGGATAGACGTAGTTTTTGACAATAAACCCCGTGAATGCGACCTGTTTACTATATGAAAACAGCACAAGTTGGAAGACTTGTGCTGGGTAAAAATAATTATTAAGCTGAAAAATACATGTCTTATTGAAAAAAATAATGTATTGTGATTACCCCTTTAAACAGGTGCAGACATCTTTTATCTTTTCGGTTTGCTTATCAGTCATGTTTGGATTCTTAATTTTTTGGTCGGGGATGTCTATTTTGAAATCGGCTATCGGCGAACCAGATAGGGAGGTCAGGGATTCCTTCGAAAGATCGTACTTGAGATAATAAGTAGAAAAGATAGCCACACCATATGCGCCACCATTGACCGCCTGGGTGACAGGGGCGCTGGCTTCTGTGGTAGCCAAGGTGAGTACTGTACCGTTCTCTAGCTTCAATAATAATTTTGTGCCTTTGTCAAATTGCTGGTTGTATTCGCCCACCATTGCAATTCCCCATTTCATAGTGGTTACTCCTTCACTTTGATTGAACTCTATTAACCACTTGGTACCACCTTTACCTATGGTAATCTTTGCAGATTTTGTGGTTTTGTTGGTAAAAGCATCTGTTGTTTCATCTACATGCTTGCAATCTTGTGCGAAAGTGTTTGTGGCAAAGCATACTAACGAGAATACCAGAACGAGGAGTTTTTTCATAAGGGTTAATTTTAGTGCGTTAAAAGTAATAAAAAATATTACTTTATTAAATTCTCTAATTTTTTTTACAGAAAATGTCACACCTCCCCACTGATGTAGTTACAAACAAGCGGCAGTGTAGAGCCTGTAGCAAATAGAGCAGTCTAAAATCGGCAACTAGTTATTAGGCGCACCATTTGCTATCCATCTGCGCACCTGGGTTATCTGGCAGTCTTGCAGTTTATTGCCGCCCAAAGGCATGTAGTTGTAGCCAGATTGGTGTTGCAGATCGCCAAGCAGTTTACCATTTTGTACCTGGACCGTTAAGGCTATATAATTATCAAGTACTATACCGCCGCCTGAAGAAGGTGCCGCCGCAGTTGCGTGGCAGGAGTAGCAATTGTTTTTCAAGATAGGAACGATTGCCGCCGCATACGTGAACTTTGTTGTATCGCAAATGACAGAACAATTGGTATCGTTGTGTGCGCCCATATCTATCCAGTGCTTCAATAGGCTGAGTTGGGTGCTGTCCAATCTTGCTATGGGATACGCCGGCATTTTACCGCTCACGCATTCTGTATACAGTTTGGATGATGCACTGTAGTAAGGCTGCAGTCCTTTCCTTATTATGTTTGAATAAGATGTCAGGTTATATCCCTTTTCCTGTGTACTGGCATCATGACATCCGCTTATAGCGCAGCTTCCCAGGAATATAGGTAAAATATCGCGCTGGAAACAAACCGAAGTATCCACCATTTGCTGAGTGGTGTCTTGTGTATTGTTGTTGTTGTTATTGTTCTTTGCGGTAGTATCGTTCTTAGGGATAGTGGGTATTACTCCGGGCTTGTGTGTACATGCATACAGGCAAACTACGAGTACTATGGAACAAGAAATAAGGGCTGACTTTTTCATTGAAAAATATGTTCTAACTCTTATGCGTTAGAGGATGATTAGTAAATGACTAGCCTGCAAAATTAGAAAGTAGAGTGGTGTTTAAGATTGTCAGATTGTTATGTTTATTCAAATAAAAGCCAATGATAAATTGCGCTGGTGTTATCCGCCTGGGCTCGGCCTTCTCGGGTTTTATCAAAAAATAATGATGACCAATCAAATACTTAAAGGGTCTGGCTACAAATGATGAGGATAGAGGGAGGATTTTTCATTTTGTTTTTAGAACATGTCTGTGATCAGTTAATGATATATACCCACTTGGTACCAGCAGCCTTTTGCAAGTTGCCAGGGTATTTTTGCGAAATATTTGAAAAGACATTGCTATCCTCCGGGGTACTAAAAATATATTTAACCCCTTCTTTTTTTAAAGCTGCTAACGAGTGGTCATCCTGCTTCTGTAATACGTCATTAAACAGATCCCAGCGATAAGAGTTTTTTAATGTTAAGTTGTAACAACCATTGGACTGTGCCATAGCCGTCCAGTATGTTCCCAGATCGGAACCACTTAGCATGACGCCATGAAATTTCTGGAAAGGATTAACAGTTATCAGCCCGTCATTGTATTTCCCGGTCTTTAATTCCGCATAATTCTCATTAAACCAATCGTAATCTTTCAAGGGCCTATCCCACTTCATATTGGCAATAAGGGCAATAAGGGCACAAGAGAACCATACTGCCGAAATATAAACGAAAGGCCTTTTGTAATATGGCTTGGTATTAAAATTAAGGAACAGGTACATGATACCCACCCCAGCAACAACAGTTAATAAATAATAACCTGCCCGCACAAATTGAAGTACATCAAAAGTTCCTTCCCTTAATACATGTCCGAACCGATCTACGTGGTCTATGTGAAGAATCAATGTTAATGCAATGGATGCCAATAACGCACCAATACTTCCTGTAGCCATTTCCTTCAAACCGGAATCTCCTGATTTGTATAGTCCCCATAGACCGGCAAGTCTTATGCCTGCCCACAGTAAAAAAATAGCCGCAATGCAAACTATCATAAACATTTGCTGACCGGCAGTATTTACCGGCCTGTGCATCATGTCTCCAAAATTTTGTATGAGGTAGCCGAATTTGAAAGATAATTTTGTTGCACCCTGTGCTGTTAAGAATATTTTATATAGTACACCCGCCAAAACTAATGATAGCGCTGTGGCAGAGAAATACATGGATATTTTTGCCTTGTCAACGATCAGCCTTTTCAATATTACTACACCAAAAAATATGACCATAACGAAGTAAAGCGGCAATTTGCCTACTACAATTGTGGCAAGCAATACTGCAAACAAAACCTTGGAATAATTTAATATCCCTTTTCCCCAGTCAATATTGTAAAATAGTATTAGCGTAATGAGTACAATCGGGAAAGTAAATGTAAATGGCGAATTGCCACCTGGCAGTATATAGCCCATACCAGAAAAGATAAAGTTCTTCGGATTTAACTTTATAAGGTATAAGGGATGTAACGGTGCCAAAACAACAGGCAACAACATACCTATTATAATAAACCATGCAGCACCTTTTACAACTTTGCTTTTAAAGAAATAGTACAGCAACTCATACCCCAACAGGAACGTTATTATTTTATAGAAAGGCATAGCCAATCCCCAAAGTGCCTGATGAGATGATATAGCAAATAGCTTTGACCAGAATGCAGGGATAAAAAAACCAAGTGTATGATAATTTATGGGTGAACCAATTTCATAAGCAGCACTAAAGATGGTGCCGCTACGAACAGATGTAACCATTGCGGTGAAGAAATGTGCATCAGTAATATCTTCACTTCCCAGGCGTACAGGTATGGCACTTAATGCACGTTCCATATCGCCTTGTATTGATACCGCAACCATCAATATAAAGCTCCATGTAAAGGCTATAACGTCTGCCTTACCAATAGTAAAAGATGGCTCTATTTGCTTTCTAAAAAGCAAGAAAAGAAATAAAGTAAAAATGAGGCTGCCTGCCAAAAGTTGTACTTGTGATAGCGACGGTATAAAAACCAAAAGGGAAAGAACCAATGAGCCTAGCAAAAGAGATGCACCAGAAAAGGAAATATCCAGAAAGTCAGTAAACGCATTTATACTACCAATCAACAGGCTACCTACAAGAGTAGCACACGCCACGCCAAGTATTATAAAAATGCATGGCAGTAAAGAAGCATTGCCGGTAAAGAACAGGGCCAGCATTAACAGCAATGACCATATACCAACAGATGTTACATTGTAGCGTATTTTCATTTCTTTATGATTTAAGCCTACTGGATATTTATTTGTTGTCATCTTATAGCTCATGAAAGTAAGCTATGACCTCACCTGTAATGAGGGCAAGGTCTTCATCTGTAAGTTCATAATACATGGGCAGTCTCACCAGGCAGTCGGTGTAATGATCGCTATAGAACAGTTCCCTGTCACCATGTATTTTTTCGTAGTAAGTAGATTTGTGTAAAGAGAGATAGTGGAAAACAGAAAGGATATTTTTGTCTTTTAATCTACTAATCAAGCCTTGCCGCTCTTCAAGATTGCGACAAACAATGTAAAACATGTGGGCATTGTTGGTTGCATAATCAGGTAAGTATGGCAACTTAATAAAGCCTTCATTTTCAAGCGGTTTTAACAGGCGATAGTAAGTATTCCAGATCTCTTTTCTTTTAGCTTGTATATCTGTAAGGTTTTCAAGTTGCGCATATAGGAATGCAGCAATAATATCTGATGGAAGGAATGAGCTGCCAATATCAACCCAGCTATATTTATTAACCTCCCCTCTAAAAAATGATGAGCGATTGGTACCTTTTTCCCGGATTATTTCTGCGCGGTGAATAAATGCATCATCATTAATCACAAGCATGCCCCCTTCGCCAGACATGATATTTTTTGTCTCGTGAAAAGAGAACGCAGCCATGTGGCCTATGCTTCCTAAAGGCCTGCCTTTGTAGTAGCTGTCTATTGCCTGTGCAGCATCTTCTATCACATACAAGTTATACTTAGCTGCTAGTTCCATGATCTTGTCCATATCGCAGGCAATACCCGCATAATGTACAGGCACAATTGCTTTTGTCCTGGGCGTTATTAAAGCCTCTATAGCATCTACAGCCAGGTTAGGATTATCTTTATTACTATCGGCAAATACTATTGTTGCCCCCCTTAATACAAAAGCATTTGCTGTAGATACAAATGTGTAAGAAGGTATAATCACTTCATCTCCCGGCTGTATATTCAGCAGTATGGCTGCCATCTCCAAAGCATCTGTACACGATGTGGTGAGCAGGCACTTTTTGAACTTAAATCTATCTTCAAAAAACTGGTGACATTTCTTGGTAAAAATACCATCTCCGGATATTTTACCTGATAAAACAGCCTGGTATATATAGTGCCCCTCTTTGCCGGTAAGGTAGGGTTTGTTAAATGGGATCATAAATTATTTTTTGTTCAAATGAATTGTAACATAGGCGCTGTTCAATACCAGGTTTTCCCTGTTCCATACTTTCTGAACAGCAAAATTCTGTATCTGCGTGGACACCTTTAAAATGGGTATCTGAAGATTGTGGATATACTTTTTTACGTGTCTTAGCATATCTGTATAGACTCCTTTACTTTGATATTCAGGTAATACACCATTCAGTATGATATCTGCATACTCTGTATTGTAACTGCAGGTTAAAAAGCCAATGGGAATATTATCTGACAAAGCAAGCAGATGTAAATTATCTGATGAATTTAATGTATTCACTGCCCATTCTGCATAGCCTTCAGCAATCTTTTTTCTATCTAGTAGTGGGTTAGAAAAATAATGGTTCTGGTAATTGTAAAATACCTGGTTTATCAGCTCTTCAAATGCACCCTTATGCGATGCATTGCCGTTTATAAAAACCAAGTCTTTATTTCTAACGTCGTTATAAGTTGTTTTTGTAAGGTCTGTCTGGTAGTACACCAAGGTATCGGCATTGATTACATCTTTACCCAGCCCGTTTAACAGGTGCATTTTATATTGCTCAGCAACAGGTATGCGGAATATGAGGATGTCCGGATTATTTTGCTTGTAAAAATCTTTGAGCAGGTCTATATCCAATACATCAAGATTGCCCCTGAATATTTCTTTACCAAACCTTTGAGACTCCAGTTCTGAATAACGTAATTTATTCATTTATGTTCTTTTCTTTATCTATGATATAGATAGGACGGTCCTTTATGCCCTCGAACGATTTACCTACATACAGCCCTAAAATACCCAACGTGAAAATAATGAGCCCTGATAAAAACCAGATAGAAATAATAAGGCTGGTATAACCACTTACTGTTATACGCCCTGCAAAGTACAGGGCAAGGTTATAAATAGTATAGACTACAGATAGTATTGAGATGAATAAACCCAATTTTACTGTAAGTTTCAACGGTTTTTGTGAGTATGATATTGCTATATCCAATGCAAAATCTATGAGCCGGCTCCAATTATAAGTTGTTTTCCCTTCAAACCTTTTTGCATGCTCTACATCTATAGAGGTTTTTGTGAAACCCACCCAACGTGCCATTGCTGTAAAGGCCCTCATTGGCTCTCGCAATGTATTTATAGCGCCTATAGCTTTGCGGCTATAAATACCGAAATTGGCTATAGTACCATCCTGCTTAATACCAGACAAATAACTGAATATCTTATAGAACAAACGGGATGACATTTTTTTGAAAAAACTGTCCTGACGCTCAACACGGCGTGCAAATACGATATCGTAGCCTTCCAGCGCTTTTCTGTACAGCTTGTGTATCTCTTCGGGCTGGTCTTGCAAATCGCAGTCCATTACTACAACCCAATCGCCTTTACAAACATCAAGCCCTGCTGTAATGGCATGGTGCTGACCAAAATTGCGACTTAGTTTTATGCCTTTTATATGTTTGTCTTTCTCACAGTTCTCAATAATCTTATCCCATGAGCTGTCTGGCCCACAATCTTCTACCAGCAAAATTTCATAGTCATCAGTAATAGCAGCCAACTCTACGGTAAGACGCCTTACCAGTTCATCAACTATTTTTTCTGCTCTATATACAGGACTTACAACAGACAGTAACATATATAAAGATTAACGTTCCTCAACATTTTTCATGGCTAGTGTATTGCCATCGTAACCCATATCGAGTAATATTTCTACTCAATAATGAGCAAAGATATTTTTTTTTATGAGGAAAATGATAGTGGAGGTCATTAATTAATCTTTATTATATGGTTATTTTTGTGGTGTGTCCAGAACGCGGATGCTGATGCAATTCTCCTGACGGTCTAAATCGTTTGGTAAAGACTGCGGTCAGCATGCTGCCTGCCGGGGGTGACATGTTCTAAAAACAAAGCAGACTTGGGCAAGCTACAATAACACACTGCCTAAGATGGAATTTGAGACCATATTTTCTTTAAAGGACTAACGTTTTCTTCCAGCCATCTAGCGGCTTCTACTCCGCTTCCAAAATCATTGTGGATAATTTCATTTTTTTCATCCTCTGATGAAAAACAAATTAAAGTCTTGTGTACATACATAAAACCCCAAATATTCTCCTTTCGCGCGCCTTGTATTTTATACTGTTGGCCCAAATTATTTTCGTACAGTGCTACCGTGTTATATATCCAGTCATCGATAACGCGTTTTTTTCTATTAAAAAGTCTAACTACAAAATAGATAAGTATGAATATCCAGAATATGTAAGAGTAATGATTGTAATAAATCCCCATCAGCAACAGGATGTAAACTATAAGTAATATAATAGAAAGATAGGAAATTTAAAAGATGATTATGGGTTTTACTATAACAGACCTTGCTGTGGCATTCGGGTTATAAATGTTTCGAAAGCTATTTGCGAGTTGGCTGCAGTTCCCCGATTAGGCGGATTTCTCTCTCGCTGAAGAACGCTCGGTCGAAATGACGGTTTTTTATGGACTTTATGCATCAATAAAGCTTCGTAACAACCGTTTTCGCATATTACCACATTCCCATATTATAGCATTATATTTGCAATCCTTCAAAAATTTTGTGCTTTGCGATTAAAGTCGTTGGAAATAAAAGGTTTTAAATCTTTTGCAGATAAAACCGTTGTGTTGCTGGACCACTCTATAACAGGTATAGTGGGTCCTAATGGGTGTGGTAAATCTAATATCATAGATGCCATACGCTGGGTGATAGGGGAGCATAAGATAAAATCTTTGCGCTCTGACAATCTGGAGGATCTGATCTTTAACGGGTCGCGCACAAGGAGTGGGAGTGGCATGGCAGAGGTATCGCTCACGTTTGAGAATACACGCAACCTGTTGCCTACAGAGTTTACCACGGTTACCATTACACGTAAGTTTTATAAGAACGGTGAAAGTGAATATCGCCTGAATGATGTGAACTGCCGGTTGAAGGATATACACAACCTGTTCCTGGATACAGGGGTGAGCAATGACAGCTATGCCATTATAGAGTTGGGCATGGTGGATGACATTATTAAAGATAAGGATGGCAGCCGCCGCCGCATGCTGGAACAGGCTGCGGGCATAAGCATATACAAGACCCGTAAAAAGGAAGCCAAGCAAAAACTGGAAGGTACAGAGCAGGACCTGAGCCGTATAGAAGACCTGTTGTTTGAGATAGCCAACAACCTGCGCACGCTGGAAAACCAGGCCAAGAAGGCGGAAAAGTACCTGCAGATAAAGGCTGAATATAAAGAAGTAAGCGTGGAGCTTGCCAAGGCAAGCCTTGAAGAGTTTAACGATCAATATAAACTGCTGAATGAGCAGCACGAAAAAGAAACGGACCGCAAGGCCCACCTGGAAGCTGTTGTAGCCACAGAGAGTGCCACGGTAGAAGAGGATAAAGTAAAGCTGATAGATAAGGAACAGGAGCTGAGCGCACTGCAAAGGCAGTTTAATGAATTGCTGAACCGCATACGCCAACTGGAGAATGACAAAAAACTGGCTGCACAACGCTTTGAGCACCTGAAGGAACGCGAAAAGAACCTGAATGAGTTTTTGAGCGGGGCAGGGCAGCAATTGCAGCAACTGGAAGACAGCATCACCTTTGCAGGCAGGCAGATAGAGGACGAGACCGAACAGATGCAGGAACTGCGCGACCAGCTGGAAACACTGCGCGACACTGTGGATGAGAAACGTGCGGCCTACGATGAAAAGAAAGGTGTGGTGGAACGCCTGCGCAATGAATACCAGCAGGTGCAGCGCGGCCAGTTTGAAGCAGAAAAGAAAGTAGCCATAGCCGATACCAGTGTGATGAACCTGCAACGCAGCATACAGCAGGTGCAGGACGAAGGCGCCAATCGCAGTGCGCAAATAGCGCAAATAGGTAATGAGCGTACCGATACTGAAGATGCTCTGCAACAAAAGCAGGATGAACTGCAGGAACTGGTAACCAAGCACGAGGATGTAAAAAGCAAGATACTGCAGAACCAGGAACAGCTGGAAACCCTGCGCGCCCAACTGGCCGATGAGAATCGCAGGCTGGACAGCAGGAAGAACGAACACGACTTGCTGAAGAGCCTGGTGGAGAGCCTGGAAGGCTACCCCGACAGTATAAAATTCCTGAAGAAGAATAAAGAGTGGAACAGCAATGCGCCGCTGCTGAGCGATGTATTTGTGGTGCAGCAGGAATACCGCACTGCACTTGAAAACCTGCTGGACAACTACCTGAACTACTACTTAGTAGATAATATAGATGAGGCAGCTAAAGCAGTAACCCTGCTGGAGCATAATAAAAAAGGTAAGGCCAACTTCTTTGTGCTGGATAGGTTTGCTACTTACCAGCCCAGTACGCACACCGCACCGGCTGATGCCATACCAGCGCTGAGCGTAATAACTATAGACGAGCAGTACAAAGCGTTGGCCCAGCACTTGCTGGGGCATGTGTACATTACCAGGGATGGTAACAATGTGCTGCATGCAGACCTGCAAAACGGTTTCGTGCTGGTGGAGCAGAGCGGTAAGATGGTAAGGGGTAAGTACACACTGGGTGGCGGATCGATAGGGTTGTTTGAAGGGAATAAGATAGGTAGGGGTAAGAACCTGGAACGGTTGGCTAAAGAGATAGCAGAACTGACCAGCTCTACTACCAAACTGAAACAATACCTGAGCGATACCCAAACGCTGATAGCAGGGTTTAATCGCGACCTGAACGACAGGGCCATAGAGCTGGCACGCCAGGAGATAAACAAGCTGCAAAACCAGGTAGTGAATCTGACCAATCGTGCGGAGAACTTTGAACAGCTGAATACAGCCGGGCAAAAACGTATAGCCGACTTGCAGGAACAACTGGACCATACGCACGACAGCATAAGCGATACACGAGCCGAGTTGGAAAACATAACCGAGAAGCTACAAACACTACAACAAAATATTCAGGCTGCAACCCATGAGTTTGCAGGTGTGGAGCAGGAGTTCAACTTTGTGACCCAGCAATACAACCAGCAAAACATACAATACACCAAGCAGCAAAGCAAGGTAGAGGGGCTGAAGCAGGAACTGACCTTCCGCACCAACCAGGTGAACGACCTGAAGAAGCAGGTGGCCACCAACAGCGAACAACTGCAACAGATAGGCGGACAGATAGCTGATACAGAAAAGAGCCTGTACAGCGGCGATAATGAACTGTATGAACTGCTGCTGAAGAAGGAAGGAGAGGAAAAGATACTGAACGAAAAAGACAGAGCCTTCTATGCCATGCGCAATGCTATTGCCGCACAGGAAGGGCAACTGAACCAGAAGCGCAGGGAGAAGGAACAAGCTGAGATGCTACTAACCGGCATAAAGGATAAGCTGAATGACATGAAGCTGAAACTTGCAGGTATCAATGAGCGTTTGCAGATAGAATTTAAACTGAATATAGACCAGATACTGGATGAGGCCCGTACAGGTTTGCAAACAGTAGAAGAGCTTACAGCAGAGAGCGAGCGCATGAAAAAGCGCCTGGAAAACATGGGTGAAATAAACCCAACAGCAATTGAAGCTTACACAGAAATAAAAGCGCGTCACGACTTTATTGTGGAGCAGCGCAATGACCTGGTAACCGCTAAGGATTCACTGTTATCGACCATAGAAGAAGTGGAACTGACTGCCAACAGCAAGTTTAAAGAAACGTTTGACTTGGTGCGTGAAAACTTTGGAACTGTATTTAAAGCGTTATTTACGCCGGAAGATAGTTGCGACCTGCGCCTCACCGACCCGGACAATGTTGCGGACAGCGGTATAGAAATATACGCGCAACCTAAAGGTAAGAAACCAAGCACACTTACCCAGCTATCGGGTGGGGAGAAGACGTTGACATCGACGGCGTTCCTGTTCGCTATTTACCTTATTAAACCGGCTCCGTTCTGTATATTGGATGAGGTGGATGCACCGCTGGATGATGCCAACGTGGGCAAGTTCACCAAGATGATACGCCAATTCAGCGATAACTCGCAGTTCATTATTGTAACACACAACAAGCAGACAATGGCCGCTGTAGATGTGATATATGGTGTGACGATGCAGGAGCCTGGTGTAAGTAAGTTGGTGCCTGTGGATTTCAGGAGTTTGAATTAAAGTGAGTTTTTTTATATAGTATTGATAAGCAGTCGGTATGGCTGCTTATTTTTTTGTTCGCCAATATCTAGTCTTATATTTTGTGTTTGCGAGAACCTTCATTTCTTTTGGTCGGCCAAAAGAAATGAAGCAAAGAAAAGGCCGCCCCTCTGCCGATCGCTCCGCGGGCATAGGGGTTAGCTATGCTGCGTGTTATGAAGGGTACTCCGATTATGGGCCACTGGTTTTTGCAGGCGATGAAGGATCGCAGCAAAAAAGGTGGCTGAATATGGGCTGAACTTTTCATTTAGCTCCTAGACTATCATTTTGATGCATAGTAGCTAACCCAATGCATTTATGTCATAAATGTCTTAGATCAATCTCTCACCGATAGCTGCCGGTCTATTTAAAAGTTAAAGAAATTGTAATCCGTATTTTAAAGCCAACGGTAAGGGGCTGGGATACGTCTGATTGTTAGTATCCCTTATTTTATTGTACTTAAAAACGTAGCCTATGTTGCGAATTGTTGTTTGCTTTGCTATTACCGTTGGAGCTGGCCATACTGTGTGCGCCCAAAACTATATTCTGATGGGCAGCGTAAAGAATGCTGAAGATAGAGGGGTACCGGTGGCTACGGTATCGGTACTGAAAGCCGCAGACTCGTCGTGGGTACGATCTGAATACACAGATGATAGCGGTAATTTTAAGATAGCAGACCTGCCTGCAAACAGCTATATCCTAAATGTTGCTGCATTAAATTATAAGACCCAATTGCAGCAGGTGGCTCTTACCGAAAATAAGACCGTTTCTGTTACACTGCAAAAGGAGATTAATTTGCTGAAAGAAGTGACCGTAAGCAGTAAGAAGCCATTTATTGAGTACGGGCTGGGGAAGACAATTGTGAATGTTGATGCATCTATATTATCAGCAGGTACCAATGTGCTGGACCTGTTAAAAAAATCTCCGGGTGTAACTGTAGATGGGCAGAACAATATTGCACTGCAAGGAAATAAAGGTGTGCTCATATTGATAGACGGCAGGGAAACTTACTTGAGTGGTGACGGGTTGGCGGATTATTTAAAGACATTGTCATCGGACGAAGTAGCGCAATTGGAACTGATCACGCAACCATCTGCAAAATACGATGCCGCAGGTGTGGCCGGCATCATTAATATAAAGACGAAAAAGGAAAAGAGCAACGGATTTAATGGGTCGGCAACGGCCACATATGGTCAAGGAGTTTACCCGCATGATAACCTTGGCGTAATGCTGAATTATAAAAAGAAGAAGCTGAACCTGAGGGTCAACATCAATCATTATGATGGTGTAGGCTGGCAGTGGACCAGCAATTCCAGGACACTTAAGGATGCCGCTACACAAACGCCATCGGATATCATCCAGGAAAATTCCTATGCAAAAGAAGTATTTGCCAACTACCAGCTAAAGCTGGGGGCTGATTATACACTAAACGACAAGATGACTTTTGGTGGTGCAGCAACAGGCACGTATCATCCTAATCATGAAAATACTAATGGCAACACTGTAATCAATGATCCTGCAGGCAATACCACAATAAACAGTATTGCATTTACACCTCAACACTTTATACGGCAAAATTTCCTGGCAAATGCTTATTGGAAATATGACATTGACAAGCAAACTAACATGACGGTGGAGGTTAACTATGGGGCGTATAATAAGATGCTGCAGCAATTCTTAGATAATAAAGATTACGATGCACAAAAACAGCAAATTGACGATTTGTATCTGCGAGGCAATCTACCGTCTTCGATAAATGTGTATAATATAAAAGATGATTTCAGTACAATATTGGCTAAAGGGGTAAAACTGGAAACGGGCTTTAAGAGCAGCCTTGCAAAAATAGATGATGAAGCAGATTATTCATTGTTCCAGAATAATGTGTGGGTGCCAGACCCGAGTCGCAGTAACCACTTTTTGTACAATGAAAACATTAATTCGCTTTATACAAATGCCCGCAAAAGCCTGGGCAAGAAATGGGAAGTGCAGGCAGGCTTAAGGGCTGAACAGGCTAATATCGACGGTACACAGGTCGCAGGTAATATACACATCTCACAAAACAGGCTGGCATTGTTTCCTACTGCGTTTGCAAGCTATAAGCTGAATGATAAGCATCAATTTGAAGCCAACTTTGGCCGCCGGATAGAGCGCCCTAACTATCAATCGCTGAACCCCTTTATTGATTTTGCAGACAAGTATGAATACAGAACCGGCAATCCTGAATTGAAGCCGCAATACAGTTACTATGCAGAACTAAAACATAACTACAAAAATGAGTTGATCACTACCGTAAAAGTAAGGCACACTACAGACGGCATAACTGGTGTCATCAAAACAGATACGGCAACCCTGGCCACCATCAGCACAGAGGAAAATACATCATCATCAGCCTCAGTGGGTTTATTGGTGAGCTACAACAAATTGTTATTTAAGTGGTGGCAATTATCTGCAAGCGGAGAATTGTTTTATGCATGGTATAATGACAGTAATGCGGGCAGGCCAATATCGGTAGGCGGTACGGCCAGTTATTTGAGTTTTAACTCGCAATTCACACTGGGTAAGGGGTGGACGGCAGAAGGGGAATACTTCTTCGCAGGTACAAGCATAGAATCTGCAACCGCCGTCAGCCTGCCGTCGCAATGGATGGACTTTGGTATAGCTAAAAAAGTGCTGCATGATACAGCCACCATCAAGTTCACTGTTTCTGACCCTTTCAATATGAATGGATATGGCGAGCGTTTTGTGACAGATAGTGTAAATGCTCTGAACAACTATAAATGGCACACCCGCGAGTGCGGTATTACGTTTACCTACAATTTTGGCAAGAAGTATGAGGCCAGAATGCACAGTACTGATGCTGAAGATACCAAGAGGATAAACATGTAATGTTTTGGCAGAATCCTGGCAAATAAACTGGTATTTTTGCTCTTTAATAACACCTATTGCAGAATATATACGAAACAGACCTTAACGTTATTGCGAAGGAAGCCTTGAGCAAAGAGGAGGAAAACGACCATTTTCTTCGTTTTGTGAAGCGGCAGGAAAGTGAGCGTACCGATGTGCTGGCGCATGACTTGAATGACCGGGTAAGCGCTGCGGTAGATTGCACCCAATGCGGTAATTGCTGCAAGACACTTGTGATCAATGTTACGGATGAAGAGGTGATCACCCTTGGTGGAAACCTGAACCTATCGCAAGCGGAAACGAATGATAGATATATAGAGA
Organism: Flavipsychrobacter sp.; assembly: GCA_031292525.1. GTDB lineage: Bacteria > Bacteroidota > Bacteroidia > Chitinophagales > Chitinophagaceae > JABDEZ01. The sequence continues at coordinate 91,537 of JARLGY010000047.1, forward strand.
CGAGCCTTGGGGGCAAGCATTTTATTAATACTGTTCCCTGCGCATTTTTAACGGGCAGTATGTGTGGCATATATGAGCACCGTTTTACTGAATGCCGGGATTTTCCGCACCTGCACAAAGATGGTTTTAAAGAGCGCTTATTGGGTACGTTGCTGCATTATGGGAGGTGTCCCATCATTTATAATGTAATAGAAGGAATGAAGAAAGCACTACATTTTAATGATGACCCAGTAGCTTAACCTTTTCTTGATGATTTCTTAATGCATTGGGTTTTCGGCATTATGTAAGTTTACATCAGATTTTTAAACGATCTGAATGTAATGGTAACGCTCATAGACGTTCTGCATAAAATGTGTCCTGATACCTTTAGGGGTAACGACCGCCATTACGATTTCAATGTCTGCATTACTGGCGATGTTGAGGCCTCTGAATCGGAATTCATGACCAGGTATGGGGCAGGAAGTACCTATTATTTTAGACTTGAAAGTTACCTGCATGGCCGCAAGCTTGCAGCTGCGCTCTACAGGAGACTTACCGGCAGTATTTACAACTTGCCAGAAGAGTTACTTTATAAATACCGTTACGACCGTAACATGTACTTCTTTGTACATGTGAAGGAGGGCTCTACCATAGCCGCTTGCTGATTGCACATTATGTAATTGGCTCTGCGTATATTTATAGATGTCTTTCACTTCTCAGTATATTACAACCAACGGCATACGCCTGCATTATCTTGACTTTTATGGCGATGGTCCTACACTCGTATTAATGCACGGGCTTACTGCTAATGCACATGGGTTTGACGGCATGATAGCTGCGGGGCTGGATAAAGAATTCAGGGTGATCAGCGTGGACCTGAGAGGGCGCGGACTGAGTGATCAGCCAGAAAGTTATACTATTCCCGATCATGCGAAGGATATTATAGGTTTGCTTGATTTCCTGGGGATACAGGAAGCGTTAATAGGTGGACATTCTTTTGGAGGCTTGCTTACTTTTTATCTTGCCTACCATTATCCTGACCGGGTAAAGAAAATGATATTGCTGGATGCGGCAGCTAAAATGCACCCTAACACCCGCGAAATGCTGACCCCTACATTAAGCAGGTTGGGCATGACTTTCTCTTCTTTTGACGAGTATCTGCAAAAGGTGAAGGTTGCGCCTTATAATACCTTTTGGGAAGATAGCATGAAGAGCTATTATGAGGCTGATGTAGAAACGCTGCCAGACGGCGGTGTAATCCCCAGAAGCAAAATAGCACACATAGGGGCAGCAGCCGTAAGTGTGCTCAGCGAGCCGTGGTCAGAATATATAAGTAGTATTGAACAGCCCGCTATACTCATCAATGCTACCGGTATCTATACACTAGATGCACCCTTACTGCCGAAGGAACTTGCACTTGAAACAGTTGGTATGATGCAAAACTGTACTTATGTTGGGGTAGGGGGTAATCACCAAACTATGCTATATGGAACAGGCGCAAAGCAGATCGTTTCGGCACTTAATGATTTTTTGGCAGAAGACAGGACCAATAAATGGTAAGCACTGTGTGCTTAAACTTTACCGCCCGTATATGTACATGAACAAGCATAGTAGTATGGTAATAGCTATTACCACATAAGGTATCATGCTGTTCCTTTTCTCGGCCTGCAGGCGTCGTTGCTGTACATGGTAGATGTCTGTGAGCAGTTCATTATCGCCTTCGGCCAGTTGAGAAAGTCGTGTAGCAACTTGCTGTATATAGGGGCTTTTTAAACTGGCGGTTGCACGTAATATTTCAGCAGCTATTTTGCGGTTCAATTCCTCATCAGCATGTTGCTGCAATATAGCCAAATGGGCATCTGAAAGGAGGAGCATTATATAATCGTGCAAGGCAGTATGGCTCATGCGGTAGGTATCCATCCTAGCTATGTGTTGGTGCAGTTTTATGGCTTCCAATAATATCCAATCAGCTGTAATAATACGCTGATCGTTCAGCCTGGTACCCATTCCATTAAGCCAGCGCTCTTCGTCATATTTACGGCGCCTATCAGGGTGACTTAGGATGTTATATGCTTCGTGCAGTTGCTGAAAGTGTGCAGCCGCAAATGGGCTTTGATTCTTGTCAGGATGATATTGATGCGCCAGCCGCCTGTATGCCTGTTTTATTTCGGACAATGGGGCGTTTTGTGTTACTTCAAGTATCCTGTAAAAGTCTTTCAAAGGTATGCAGGCAAATATCTATAGCGAAAATATGGTTTTTACAACGTACAACATCACCATGCCGGACAGAGAATACCCGGAACATAAGTGAATCACAATAAATTATTGATGTTATTTAGTAAGACAATGTTACGCTTGCTGTAACATTAGGCTTCTTATTTACAGAATGTACACTCTTAATGAAGAATAACTTTTCGCCATGCGATAAAAACACTCTTATACTGCTCAGGTCTGCATCATCATATTCAAGAACTGCCTGCTGCAGTTCATTACCCATTGGTTTGTAGCAATATTCAGTACCGTCCAGGATAACTGTTTTGTTGGTAATGATAACAGAACCAGCCTCATTGCCATTCACTACGTGTTCAGATCCATCATCAAGGTAAGCAATAGTCTGTGTACCAGCATATGAGTATGACTTACCGCCCTTGCTTATCATTCTGTATAAGGCAATGGCCAGCGCTGCAGCAATCATCAATAATACCGTGCGCATAGTAGTTAGTTTTTACGACATGAAACCGTTATAAGTACTGATCTATAAGTTAGATAAATATAATGATAAAAAGCAAAATCCGGAAATATTAACTCATTTTTTTTCCTAACAACAAATTTATAAAAATTACTCCTGAAAATACCAAGGGGTATTGCACATTCCCCAAAATTAACATTATGTGAATGCTAATATAAGTCTATATGCAGATCATGCCACTGGCCAACTCATTTTAAATAAACTTATTATCCTTAGCTAGCTTGATCGCGTCAGCTTTTGAATGAACATCCAGCTTGTGGTATATATTCTTTATGTGCGATTTTACGGTTTCCATATCAATAAATAGCTCTTGCGCTATGCGTTTGCGACTTTTGCCCGTAGCTATTTGTTCCAATATCTCCGTTTCGCGCCGGGTGAGCGGTGAGGTTTCGCTGCGCTGAAAAGAATGGATGACCATGCGGGCTATATTAGCACTCATAGGGCCACCACCTTCCATCACTTCCTGTATCGCACTGGTTATTTTCTCGTGTGGTGTATTCTTTGTCAGGTAGCCGGCAGCCCCGTTACTGAGCGCTTTAAAAATAAGTGTGTCCTGGTCGTACACGGTGAGTATAAGCACATGCACATCGGGGAGCAGTTTTTTTATTTTGGGTAGGGCATCCAGACCAGATATACCGGGGAGCTCTACATCCAGCAATATTACGTCCGGATTATCCTGTACAATTTTTTTTGCAGCAGCCTCGTACGATGAGTAGCATCCCGCTATTCTATAGCCTTTTACATTGCCTATAAGAAAAGAATATCCTTCCCTAAGTGTCTCATCATCTTCAATAATGGCAACACTTATATCTGCATCACGGTTCATACTGTGTTTTTATTAAAGTTGAGAAAGTTTCACGGAATTATCATCCCCTTTTAGACGGTATTTTAAACGTAAGGTTGATGATACTCCCTTTGCCCGGACGGGAGTCGATATAGAGACGGGCATTAAAACGCAACGCACGCACATTCATGTTATTAATGCCGTTGCCTTTTTTTATAGTCCGTATGTCAAAACCCATACCGTTATCGGTAAGCACCATTTGCAGCACGTCTCTTCCCTTAAAATGCACATCTAACTTTACGTGTGAAGCTTTAGAATATTTAAGACAGTTATTTAAGGCTTCTTTAAATATCATAATGAGATTGCGGCTCATGTCTAGGGGAAGGGTGTACTTGCGCCATTTTTCGTCGGTACCTACAAATTCAAAATCCACTTCCGTGTCCTGAAACAAGTCGACAGCAAAATCGCGGATGCGGTGCAGTATTTCGTATAGGTTATCGTTGGATGGTTGTAAAGACCATAAGATATCGCGGGTACCACTATATAACTGGCCTGTATTCTCTTCTATCTGGTCGAGTAATCGCTCTGAGTCGGGTGCCAGCTTGCCTAGCTTGCCTTTAAGTACATTTACCAGCACATTGATGCGGGTGAGCTTATTGCCTACCTCATCATGAAAATCTTCGGCGGTGCGCATCCTTATCTTACCCTGTTCTTCTGCGCGCAGTTTGGCCAGCAGATTGAGGCGGCGTTGTTTGCGGGTGTTGATAATATATTGGAACCCAATGCCGGCTAATATGCATATGCCGAGTATTGCAAGTTTGAACCACTTTGTTTTTTCAAAAGGGGTAATGATCTCAAAAGGATAAGCCAGTTCCTGTATCTGTTTATCGCCTGCACCGCCGTTACACTGCACATGCAGCACATACTGTCCGGGAGGTAAAGCAGAATATGATACCGTATTGGTTGCAGACCAATCGGACCAGGGAGCATCCAGGCCCACCACTTTATAGCGATACAATAAATGTTGATCGCCACTAAGCGTTATGGCTTTGAAGGTAAATGCGATGTTGTTCTTTTTGTAAGGCAAGTGCAGATTGTAGGGTACCTTGTACCAATTGTCTGTGCTATCGTACCAGGTTGTATCTGTAATGTTTTCACCAAACAATTTTACAGATTGCATAACGATACTTATAGGCTGCGATGAGATGATCTTTGAATCGGGCTGGTAATGGAATGCACCATTTGTGGTGCCAAACCATATACTACCATCCTTCATATTCAGCACTGAATTATGGTTGCTTTCCATGCCTGCAATGCCATCTTCCCTACCATAAAATGTTACGATGGGTTCAATTCCCTTTAGTTTTATTTTATGTATGCCAAAGCCTGTTCCTACCCATACATTTCCTTCTTTATCTGTTGTAATGTTGTAAATGAAGTCTGATTGTAAGCCGTTGCTTTTATTGATAATAATGGACCTGCCTGTGTGCATGTTATAGGCAATCACACCATTGTCGCTGGTACCTATCCACAAACGATCGCCTTGTATAGTTAAACACTCTGCTATGAAACTGTCTGTTGCTGTATTGGTTTTGAAGTCTGTGACACTACCTTCATGATAAAGTTTTATACCCCTGTTTGTGGCCATTAGCACACTGTCGTGACCGATCTGTATGAATGAAGAAACAGAAGCGGTAACAGGGATGGTTTTAAATGTATCGTGTACTACTACAATGGCGCCATTAGGAAAACCGATAAATAAACGTCTTGAAGTATCGGTATATAATGCGGCTATACTATTGGAAGGCAGATGATGCATGGGCACCATATAGTTCTTAAAGATATTATCGTAGCGCCAAAGGCCTTGTGCACGGGTGCCTATCCATAACCGCCCGTCATGTGTATATGCCAGAGATGTTATGGATGGGGTAGGGTTGGCAGGAAATGCCAGTGGTGCTACCACACCATCCTGGAAGGTGTAGAGGCCAGCATCGTAAGTGCCCAGGTAAAGCTTGCCTGCGTGGTCTGAGGCTATACCCATTATTTGTGCGCTCGGCAGCCCCATACTTTCATCAAGTGCAGTAAACTGTGTGCCTGAATACCGGAAGATGCCTTGTCCGTCGCTTGCCAGCCAGAGGTTGCCCTCTGCGTCGGTAAATACATCGGTAAATATGTTGTCGCTAAGGCCATTGCGCTTATTATAGTATTGTAAGGTTTTGGGCGTATAGCGTATGGCCCCGCTATATGTAGCCAGCCAAATAGCGCCATAGTCGTCTTCGGTAATGGCAAGAAGGGCGGGTAGGGTTGTTAGCGGCTGGCCATTTAAGGTGGCTATCTTCATAGCGCCGCTATCTATATAGTATAATCCCGCATTTGAAGTGAGCCATATTTTGTTTTGCTTGTCTTTATATATTTTGGTGATGACAGGTGGCTTACCATTGGGTGCCAGCGAGGTGAAGGACAGGCTGTCCCACACGTTGTTGTGGTGATAATAAACTACTCCTTGCTTTGCTACCCAAAAACCTTTAGTGTCTGGCAGAATAGCTGTGACATATGCATTGTTAGTGGGCGTTTTGTATAGTTGTGGTTTTCCTTTAGTAACGTAATATACCCTGCCGGCAGCTGTACACCACATAGTATCCCTGCCGCCTGTTTTTACAGAAGTTACAGAAGATGCCAGGTTGTTTTCTGCATTCTTAAATACATAGTTCTTAAAAGTTTTTCCATCATATTGAGATAAGCCTTCGCTGCTACCTACCCACAAATTGCCGCTGCTGTCAGTAGCCAGAGTACGTACATTGTTATCCAGCATGCCATTTCGTACAGTATATGTAGTGAATATTTTTCCATCGTAGCGAGATAGTCCACCGAGGGTGCCGATCCAGAGGTTGCCAGTTTTATCTTGTACAAGGCACGAGGGTTGAGATTGCACCAGGCCGTTCTCCACATTCAGGTTGAAAAAAGGATAGCGTTGTGCCCATATTAATGATGGAATGGTGCAAAAAAGCACACAGCATAGGTAACGTGCAAAACGGCCCAGGTTCATGGGGTTGAAATTAGCTTATAAAAATATTATTGGGGTATTTTATTAAAAAAAACGTACGTTTTTACCGGGAAGTAAAAAATGGGTATTATCATTTTGACTAAAACCAAATATACCTGCTGAAAAGGAGTAGGGTTAGTTTAAGTATTTCCAAATACAATTTTGAAAGTGGTTCCTTTATTTACTTCACTTTCTATTGTTATTTTTCCCCCCAGAGTTTCCACTTGTGTTTTTACCATGTACAATCCCATACCCTTACCTTCTGTATGCTGGTGAAAGCGTTTATAGAGGCCAAAAACCTGACCTCCCCTTAACTCAAGATCTATTCCTAAACCGTTGTCTTTAAATATAAGTTGAATGTTATCGCCGTATTTGGTACTTGATATTTCTATTACAGGTGGTATGCCCGGGCGCTGATATTTGATACTATTTGAAATGAGATTAAAGAAAATACTGTAGAGGTAACTTTTTAACGTAAGTATTTCGTCAACTTCAGAGAAGTCACCAATTATCTTTACATCCTTACTTCTGAGTAAGTTTTCGATACTCTGTTGAATGTCTTTCAATAACAGCGCAAATTTTACAGTTTCCCTTTTCTCGTTGATCTCGTGTTTTACCTGCAAGACATAGTTCAAATCCTGTATTACTGTATCCAACTTTTTCACTGATGTGGAGAGCTCATGCATTATCATTTGCTCCTCTTCTTTACTGTTTTCCGCAATCTGCAGCAAATCTGACAAGCCAAGAATATTAGCAACTGGTGCACGCAAATTATGTGAAACGATATAAGAAAATTGTTCCAAATTTTTGTTGCGTTGAATAATATCTGTGATCATTTTATTACGCTCTGCGTCTGCAAGTTTTTGATCGGTAATATCCATTGCAATACCTAAAACAGCTTTTTCGTTTCTTCCGGGGAGGGTGTAAGGAACTTTGACCAGGTAGAATACACGTTTTGCGCCTGTGTAGTCGTTAAAGATAGCTTCTGGAATTATTTTAGTCTGTCCGGTAAGTATTACTTCCTGATCTTGTTTTAGAAAATATTCAGGTTCGTTTTTACCAGGTATTGCTTCTGCTAATGTTTTATACACTATTTGTTTTGGTGTAAGCCCATACAGCTCTGCAAAACTTTTATTCACAAAGACAAACCGCCCTTTATAATCTTTCGCAAAAATGGCTTGAGGTATTAAGTCAACAATAAGCCTGATGTTTTCTTTTGATTGCTGCAGTGCATCTTCAGTTTCTTTTATCCCGGTAATATCATGAGCTACTCCATATAGCCCAACAGGTTTCCCCTCATTGTTGAATTGAAACTGCGCCTGCGAGTGTATATGCCGTATACAACCATCTTTTCGGATGATACGATGATAATAGCTCGTATCGCTTAATGTTGCCTGACTTTCCTTTGTGATTTTCATTACATATTCCAGATCTTCAGGATGGATAAATGACGCCCATGATTCAAATGTATGTATGCTTTCATCCAGTGACATTCCATAAATCCTGCATGCTTCTTCAGACCATTCGGCAATACCAGTTGAAAAATCAAGTTCCCAACTGCCAAAGTGAGCAATAGCTTGTGCTTGTTTTAACCGAAGTTCGCTATGTATTACGTTAGCCTCCATTTGTTTACGATGTTTCTCCTTTTCAAAAACATCTATGGCAAACGAGATATCGTTGGTAGCTTCTCTAAGTAATGAAATTTCCTCCTCGTCAAAGAAATTTGTTTCGGACGAAATAACATTGAACGTAGCGACGACCTTATCCGATTTTTTTATGGGCAGCGTTATACAAGAGCTCCACTTTCGCTCCCAAGCAATTAACCTCCAATGTAGAAATGCAGGATCGCCCACAATATCATTGCAGACATAGTGCTTTCCTGATTGCACTACCTGATCTTGTGGGCCGTTGGTTTTATATGGAATATTTGTAAATAGCCCGATGTCTTCAGGCAGCATACCCGATTCTTCAATGAGATTTATTTTTTTGTCTGCTTCATTAATTATTCCAATCCAGGCTACTTTAAACTTTCCAAACTCTACTGCAATGCGGCAAGCTTCCTTAAAGACGATTCTTTTACTTTCAGAATGTACTATACTCTGATTGATCTGGCTGATAAATGCATATAGACGATTGGCCTTTATTATTTTTTTTTCTGCAAGTTTACGCTCGGTTACATCGTGAATAAATGCACAGAAAAATAATTTTCCACTTTGCGTAATGGGGACTATTGTTAATTCAATTGGAAACTCTTGTCCCGCCCTGTTCAGGGCCGTGATATCTATAAGCTTATTTAATATAGGGCCATCACCTGAAAGAAGGTGATGTTGCATCCCCTCAACATGTTGTTTTCTATGTGCCGGGGGAATAATCATATCAACTAAACAGCTGCCCAGTATTTCTTCAGCGTTCCACCCAAACATTTTTTCAGCTCTAGGATTCCAAAATGTAACAACTCCTGATTGGTCGATACAGATAATTGCGTCCATTGCAGAATCCATGATCAGCTTCCGGGTATCCTCACTGTTCCTTATTTCTGCTTCTGCCAGTTTTTTTTCAGTGACATTACGTGAATAACAAGCAGTCCCAATAATTTTATCTTCTTCATAGATAGGGTAAAAAGAAATTTCAGACCAGAATTTCACAGGGCTTTCTGTATACTCTGTTATCATAAATGTTTCCCCGGAAAAAGCCCGTTGGTATAACCCTTTCCAACGTTCAAGTTGCTCTTCACTAAAGCCGCCGGCAAGCACATTGTGCCCCTTGATAATAGGCTTACCTGACATGTACAGTACCATTCCTTCAAACGCACTATTACACGCTGTTAGTTGGTAATCCGTATTCACACTCCATAAAAGATCGTTTGTATTATTTATCAGAGCAAAGAGATTGTTCCGCTCAAATTCAATTTGCTTTTTAGTCTCTGTGAGGTCATGTGTGATCTTCGTAAAACCCACAATTATTTCATGGTCATAGACCGCTGTAATAATACTATCCCCCCAAAAAAATGTTCCATCCTGCTTTACCTGCCAACCTTCAAATATACTTTTCTCATTAGTTTCAGCCTCTTTTAATAATTTTTCAGTCAATAATTTTTGTTGATCATCTTGTGTATGAAATATTCTAAAATTCTTCCCAATGACATCCTGTGTTTTATATCCATGAATTTTTTCAGCCCCTTTGTTCCAGGTTTTAATATTACCATTTATATCCAGAAGCAGTATGGCATAGTCTTCAATGCCTTCTATCATCAATTGATAAATGTCATTCCTATTCTCCATATATCTCTTCAGATTTGTTTAAAAAAGCACCTGGTTTTTTGCAAGTCTGATGCTAGTGCCATATGTGTATTGTCTAAAAGATTTACAATACATTAATTATTCTCCACGCTTACACTGGATATAGGTAGTACAATGGTAAAAAAGGCACCATTGTTATTCTCTACCGATACCGTGCCACCGTGAGCAGTAATATACTGCCTTACTATTGCTAACCCCAAACCTGTACCATTGCTTTTTTCCTTTGTAATAAATGGATCAAAAAGAGTTTTAATAATGCTGGAAGGGATACCAGGACCATTATCCCTTATCTGTATAGTTACAGTGTCATTTATTTTGTTTGCTTCAGTTACAATGCTGATATGAGGGGCTTTGACCTTATGATCTAATAGTGCATCTATGGCATTGTTAACTATATTCATTACAACTCTTTTCAGCTTGCTTTTATCGCCCCAGATAATAGTGTCTTCAGTGATATCTGTGTCGATTATAACTTGGGCAAACTCAGCTTTCGATTCCGCCATCTTAATACCTTCTTCAATAATTTCCTGGAGGCGCACAGGAGATTTTTTTATAGGATTGACATTTATGAAATCTAAAAAATCCTCAAATATTTCAGACACCTGTTTTCCGCAAAGGTCTATTGCATCGAGCCATTCATTTTGAACATTTTCCTCCCGCATCATTTCAGCAATAATTTTAAGGCTTTGTATCGGAGACCGAAGATCATGCATCATCATCCCCACGGCCTTGCCAATAGCTGATAATTTTTCCTTCTGTAATAGCTTTTCGTGCAGTTCTGCGTTACGTACAGCCTTTGCGGCGTTTTGCACAAATAACTTTAGAAGGTATAGCTTCTCAGTTTTAAGTTTATGATCCTTTTTCAACACTGCAAAAATGCTGTAGCGATCCAGTTTGGCAAGGACTATATCATCCATCTGCACTACTTCTTCTACCGCGATATCTATGGTTTTGATCTTGGCTATTAATTGTTCTATGTCGATCTTTTCTTCGATTGTTCCTATCGAAAATATTTTTTCGTAGGTATAGTCGTCATGTAGCTTCCCAAGAAGCGCCATGTCGGTATCTATGTAAAGTGCCAATTGATCTAATATGTTATGCAGCAAGGGATTCAATTGGTGTTCCTCAAGATTAATAGATGAGATGATCTCTATCAATCTTTCCAAATTTCGCAATTTGCCGTAATCTGTAACTGCCTTGGTAGCTAATTGTATGATCTCTTCTGAGGCATATGGTTTGCAATGGTAGCCTATATTCTGTCCGGCGTTGGCTACTATATCGCTTATTGAACGGTCGCTAAAGGCAGTGACAAAAATGATCTCAGCTTTGTTGTCGTATTTCCTTATCTGTATTGCCGTTTCGAGTCCGTCCCAACCTGGCATTCGCATATCCAGAAAAATAACCGCATAAGGTTTGTTTTCAATGATCGATTTTTTTACCATTTCAAGACCCTCCATTCCATTGGCAGCCTTGTGAACGATGAAATTTGGGATATTGCTTGTGCTTGATGTAAGCACAGGCTGTGGAGTATCAAATAATATATTTGCTGCAGCATTAATGCGCCCGCTATCATATATATGGTGCCTGGGAACAAGAATGTCTTCTATATTGTCCCGAACCATCTCTTCATCATCTATTACTAATACAGAGGTATTAATTGTTTCTCTCATTACAATTATACGTTTGAATTTTTAAACAAATTATCCTTTAGTTGTTTGTATTGGGAACTCGATAGTAGTGATAGCGCCTTTTCCCGGCCCATCGCTAATAATATTGATAGTTCCAGCATGGGTTTCAATGATCATCCGGCAGTTGTATAAACCAAGGCCGGTACCTGTTGTTTTGGTAGTAAAACCTCTGCCAAAGAGCAATTTGCCATTTTCCTCATCAAACCCAGATCCGCTATCCTGCACTTGTAGTATAAGCTTGTTAAAATGAGTGTATAGTCTGATAGAAATGTCTTTTTCAGGAGCATTCATATCGATGGCTTCAATGCTGTTTTTGAGTACATTCAAGATCACCTGCATTAGCTTGGTACGATCTCCTTTTATAATTGGCAGATCAGGAGGGCTGCTTATAGAAATGGCTATTGCTTTTTTATCGGCCGATGCTAAAAGCATTGATGTACAATCACTAATAATACTGCGCAGGTTTACTGGTCTTCTTTCTTGTGTTTCGCGTCCGGTGAGGTATTGTCGATGGATATTTAATATCTCCTGGATATGGTTGACTATATTAATTTGCTCAGTAACGGTTTTGTTTATTTCTTCGTGGTGAGTGGTTTGACGTTCGCTGATGCCATTGAGCATATCGATGATGGCTTGCGACTTTGCGGGGCCAAGAACTGTGGACAAGTTCTGTAAATTAGCTTCAAAAAAACCGGCCAATTGTCTTAAATTATCCAGGCTATTCGTTTCTGTTACACGTCTTATACGTGTAAGGTAAGACCCAAATCCAACAACCGCATTGCCTATATCATGCAATACCCCTGAAGCTATCTCGTACTTTCCTTCTTCAACCGCCTTATCCAATACAGCTAGTCGCATTGCCTCTTCTTTCAGGTGTTTTTCAGTAATGTCATCAAAACTTACCATGATGCAAGAAGCATCCATTTTGTTGACCATTATATTGAAGTAGGTTGTTGCATCTCCACCAGGTAAAGGCATTAGAAATGTATGCGTCTCATTATGTGCAATAAGTCCACTTTCTTCCGAAAAACTCTGTATCCTTTCGGTAAGTACTTCGTTTACATATCTGAATATTGGAAATAAATTTTTGGAGCTAAGATTATATGCGGATATGATAGGCATCAACAATTCCTCACCTTTAAGGTTCATATTCTGTATAACTCCGTTTTGATCGATCTCTATTACACCTAATGGGGCATATTTTATTATAGAAAATAACCGCTGTTCTGATGCACTCATATGGTTTTCCATAAATAGATATATCTATTTTTAAGGGTATTTATTTAATTTGAAGGATGCGCAAACGGCGAGAAAGGAAAACATAAAAAGACCGTAAAACCCAATTTGGTCTCAAATAGTTATTACATTATTCTTCTTAAAAATTTCTCTCTCTCTTAGTCCCAAGTTAATCATTTTATTATTTAAAGTCAACAAGTTTGATTTTTTTAAAACAATACATTTAGATAATTGGAAGTTATAGTTATATGATATTCAACAGGGAGTGCTTAATTCTTTTGAAATGATTTATTGTCTGATGGTATCCTTATGTATTTCGACTAAAATATAATATTTACGAAATTTTAAAGCCCCGAACCAAAAGGCCGGGGCTTTAAATGTTTTTGTATGAAATAAGATTGTTATTTATTTGACTGCTACCCTTGTTTTACAGTATAGTGCACTACTTGTTTTACAGGGGCTTTAGCCGTGTGCGGTTTGTTGCTCCATAGACTAGCGATGGTTGGCGCAATAACCAGCGCAACTATAGACATCAACTTGATGAGGATGTTCATAGAAGGGCCAGATGTATCTTTAAAAGGATCGCCTACTGTATCGCCGGTAACAGATGCCTTATGTGGTTCTGATTTCTTGTAGTAGATCTCACCATTTATTTCAACACCTTTTTCGAAAGATTTTTTAGCGTTATCCCAAGCGCCACCGGCATTGTTCTGGAACATACCCATGAGTACACCTGCTACTGTAGCGCCTGCCAGGAAGCCACCCAATACTTCTGGCCCCATAAGAAAGCCAACCAGTAGGGGAGAGATGATAGTGATAGCGCCCGGAAGCACCATTTTCTTCAATGATGCATTTGTAGAAATGGCCACACATTTATCGTACTCAGGTTTGCCGGTACCTTCCATAATACCTGGAATGGTGCGGAACTGGCGGCGAACTTCTTCAACCATTGCCATAGCTGCCTCACCTACTGCACGTATGGCTAATGATGAAAATATAAAAGGTATCATTGCGCCTACGAACAAACCTGCAAGAACATCGGCATGATATATATTGATTGCGTTATGCAGATCGAAACCATTTTTTTCAACCACACCTACGTAGGCAGCAAACAAAGCCAATGAAGTAAGCGCAGCTGATGCGATAGCAAAACCCTTACCCGTGGCAGCGGTAGTATTACCTACAGCATCGAGGATATCTGTTTTTTCACGTACTTCTTTGGGCAGTTCGCTCATTTCAGCAATACCGCCCGCATTATCTGCTATTGGGCCAAATGCATCTATAGCCAACTGCATAGCTGTTGTAGCCATCATACCTGCTGCGGCAATAGCCACACCATAAAGACCGGCACAAGCGTGTGCACCATAAATACCTGCAGCTAAAACCAGGATAGGTAAGAAAGTACTTTCCATACCCACGGCAAGGCCGCCTATAATGTTTGTAGCGCTCCCTGTAGATGACTGGCGGATGATACTTAAAACCGGACGTTTGCCCATAGCAGTGTAATACTCAGTGATCATACTCATTAATGTACCTACAGCAAGGCCTACCATGATAGCACCGATCACCCCATTTTTAGAGAAATGGATATCACGAAGTATCATGTCGTCGGGGAGTAAATAATTTACAAGGAAAAAAGCGGTTATTGCTGTAAGAACAATAGAGCCCCAGTTACCCATATTTAATGCATTTTGTACGGCCTTGGTGCTTAAACCTGCACTTTCAGAGATCCTTACAAACAAAGTACCTATCATTGATAATACTATGCCTGTACCCGCAATGAGCATTGGTAACAATATTGGTGCAAAACCATTAAACTGGTCCATTGAAATAGTTTCCTGACCCAATACCATTGTTGCCAGAACTGTAGCCACATACGAGCCAAAAAGATCGGCACCCATACCTGCTACGTCACCTACGTTATCACCTACGTTATCAGCAATAGTAGCAGGATTGCGGGGGTCATCTTCTGGTATGCCGGCTTCTACCTTACCAACCAGATCAGCACCTACGTCAGCAGCTTTAGTATATATACCACCGCCTACACGTGCAAAAAGCGCTATACTTTCAGCACCCAGGGAAAATCCTGTAAGTACTTCTATTGCCAATTTTACGTTGTCGCCATTTGCAACATTTGAAGTAGTAGTAAAAACATCTGGAGCAAATACATGCAACAAGATGATAAACAGGCCACCCAAACCTAATACGGCAAGTCCGGCAACGCCCAGGCCCATTACAGAGCCGCCGCCGAATGATACGGCAAGGGCTTTACTCAAGCTGGTTCTTGCAGCATGTGCTGTGCGCACATTGGCTTTAGTAGCAATGCGCATGCCTATGAATCCGGCCAAAGCACTGAAAACCGCACCTATAATAAATGCAACTGCTATAAGCCAGTTAGAACTGCTGTAACCCATAACTGCCAGCAACAAAGCGGCAATCACTACAAAATAGGCGAGTACTTTATATTCAGCCTTCAAAAAAGCCATTGCGCCTTCGGCTATATACTGGGCTATTTCTTTCATGCGGTCATTGCCTGCATCTTGTTTGGTAACCCATGCGCTTTTCAGGAACGTGTACAATAAAGCCAGTACTCCAAATACTGGCACCAGGTAAAGTATATTCATGATTTTATAAAAAAGTTATTTGAACAAATATAGTCGTTTGCCTTAAAAATCATAACTTATTAAACGGATAATCATATTGGAATGATTATTGCTGCATTAAGGGTATAGATCCATCGTCCATTGAAACCGAAAACACCAGCTGTAATAGCTGAATATAAAAAACTATCTGACCAGGAACTGGTTTATCGCTACTTACACCGGCACGAGGATATCGCCTTTGATTTTTTATTTGAACGGTACGGTCACCTTGTACTGGGTATTTGCATGAAATATTATACAGTACCCATAGCCAAAGAAAAAGCAGAGGCATTTTTCATGCAGTTGATGGAAGGTCTTAATAAATTCCACACAGATGAAGATTTTAAATTGTGGTTGTATAATTATATCAACAAACAATGTGTTTCGGATACACAAACTGCCTCATTTGTTGCGAAAAATGCGATAAGTCGTGGCGGTACGAATTTTACTAATACTGAAGTAACAGATGGTGTATTAAAACTGATACAAGAAACGTTAGAAACATTAAACAAAAGTGAGCGGCAGTGTATAGAGGCATTTTATATTAAGGACATGACCTACGCACAAATAGCTGAAGAGTATAAAATAAGCGCATTGGAAGCCCGGCAGTACATACAATCTGGTTTACAAACAATAAAAAGTAAAAGTGAGGCGTTGAAACACGTGAAACCATGAAACAGAAAATAGCACACATACTGGATAGCAGTGTATGTATCACGAAAAGGCAGTTGAAAGAATACATCTCTGGTGCCATGACCGTTGAAGAATGTCATGCTGTAGAGCATCATGTAAACGGATGTGCCTTCTGCAGCGATGCAATTGATGGTGCATTTGCTCATACACCCGAAGAAACACTTGCTGCCGCCTCAGATTTTAATGGTAGTTTTCTCAAGGCACATTTTAGCCTTAACAACCCTGATATTCATCTCAATTCGATGGGGCCATCCACAGGAAAGAAGTCAAGAAAAGGTGTGGGGCATTTAAGGCCACTATGGTTGAAAGCATCAATAGTAGCTGCCTTGGCAATAGGTACAGCTATCTTTTTATTTCTACAAACAGGAAAAGGAGCGGGTTTGTTGAACCTGAAACATATCTCCGCAGAGAAAGAGGTCCAAAATAATCCTGCGCCTGCTATTGGGACTAGCGTTGCAGTTGCTTCAAAATAAATTTTCGCTATTGGCGTTTAAATAGGAGGGTTGTAATAAATGATTATATTTATTACAATCTTTGTTGTTGCAATGAGCAAACGTCTGACCCGAAGTATCATTTTTATCGTTGTTTTCTTACTCCTGGCTACGGCGGCGATACTGGGTATCAATAATTGGGTTACAAATTCTACTAAAAACCAAACTTATAATGAGATTTCTCTTATTCCCGAAAACAAGACGGGCCTATTGCTTGGTACATCAAAATATTTACGAAAAAGACAATTAAATCCATATTATCAATACCGTATTGAGGCTGCCGTTGCGCTATATAAAGCTGGTAAAATTCATTATTTAATAGTGAGTGGTGATAATAGGACCACACATTATAATGAACCTGAAGTGATGAAAAAAGACCTTATTGCCCGCGGCGTACCGGCAGATAAGATATTTCTTGACTATGCAGGGTTGCATACACTGGACAGCATACTAAGATGCAAGGATATATTTGGGCAGGACCATATTACCATCATATCCCAATGTTTTCATAATGAACGGGCTTTGTTCATTGCCAACCACAAAGACATAACTGCTGTTGCCTTTAATGCCCAGGATGTAACCGGACCAGATGGCGCCAGGGTGCATTTTAGAGAAAAGTTTTCCCGAGTAAAAATGGCACTAGAATTACTGCTGAATACGCAGCCCAAGTACTATTATGGCAATAAAATTGAAGTGAAATAAAAGCTATGAGATTGCTGGTTTAAAATGTTGATAAATGGGCATTATTATTGTTGTTTTTCAAAATGTAAGTGAATAACGAATAGAAACAAGTTTTTTAACTGTTATGCCCCGAAAGCTCCGCACATTTTTTTTTGTTTCCGGTATTGTAACGGCACTGCTAGTTATGATATGGTTTGTGCTTGCATGGTACATACAGGAACACAAGAAAGAATTGTTGCAGGATATTACCCGGCAACTGAATAAAAATATACAAGGATCGCTTCATATAGAAGATATGGAACCATCGTTTCTTGTAACGCTACCCTATTTTTCTGTAAGACTAAAAAATGTGTCGTTGAGAGATAGTATGTGGGAACATCATCATCATGATCTACTCACGGCCCGCAGGATATATGTGCAGCTTAGTCCATTATCGTTACTTAAAGGAAAGCCTACCATACACGAGGTAAATGTAAACGACGGTACTATTTACCTGTTTACAGACAGCACGGGATACACCAATTCTTATTTATTGCAGCGAAGGGACAGCACTGCAATAAAATCCAAGAACCAGGCCGTATTCAATAAGCTGGTATTGGAAGATATGAAGATTGTATTTGAGGATAACGTGAAGCACAAACTATTTCATTTTGATGTAGATAAGCTGTCTGGAAAAATAGAGTATTACAGCAGTGGATGGGTATTGAAAACATTGATAAAAGCACGGATAAAGCAACTCACCTTCAATACGGCAAAGGGAAGTTTTTTAAAAGATAAATACCTAACGGCTGATGTGCAAATGCACTACGACTATGCTTCGAAAACTATCTCTATGGCGCGGCAGCCGTTATACCTGGATGAACACTTGTATGAGGCAAAATTACAGATCGCGTTTACTGGCGTGCCAAAGTTTGAAATAGATGTAAGTACAAAGCAAATAAAATTCAGAGATGCCGCATTGTTGACAGCCCCGAATATTTCGCATCATTTTGACAGCTTTGACCTGGCGAAGCCAGCCGATGTTAATGCTATAATAAAAGGGAATATGGTGTACAGGGATACCCCACTTGTAGTGGTACAGTGGCACATTAAAAACAATACTTTGTACACCCCAATAGGTAATATAGAAAGATGTAGCCTTGATGGCAGCTTTACTAATGAAGTTGTAGCCGGAGGTAACCATACGGATTATAATTCTGAGCTGAATATATCGCAATTAAAGGGAGTGTATCAAGGGGTGCCTTTTAGTGCAGATACCGTACATGTGTCTAATCTTAAAGTTCCTGTATTGTATTGCCATATAAAAGCTAATTTTCCTATTCAGCAATTGAATACACTTACCGGCTCCGAAACGGTAAGTTTTGATGCTGGCAACGCAGATGCCGATATTATATATAAAGGAGGTGTAAGTGAAGACGACACAACGCACCCCTACATAAAGGGATATGCACGCATAGATAAAGCCGGTATTACTTACCTGCCGCGCAATATTGCTTTTTCTGATGTTTATGCGTTGCTGCAGTTTGATGGCAGCGATCTGTATATTAAAAATGTACGCTTGAGAAGCGGACAAAGCAGTATAGCTATGGATGGAGCTGTAGGCAATTTTTTAAATCTGTATTTTAACTCGCCAGATAAGATATTGGTGAACTGGAACATAAGAAGTCCTTTTATTAACCTGAATGAATTCAGCTCTTTTTTCCAGAAACGTAAAAGCTATCGCAACCCGATAGTGCGACACTATCAAAAATTGAGGATAATACGTAAACTGGATGTGGTGCTTGACGCGTGCAATGTAGATATGCAGTTACAGGTAAGCCATTTAGCATACCGAACGTTTGCTGCATCGGGCATCAGTGCTAATGTTCTGCTTACTCGTTCTGGTATAGACGTAAAATATGTGAATCTCAGCCATGCAGGCGGAACTATTAATGTGTCTGGCAATATAGTTAACCAACCAGCCGGAAACAGGAGCATGGATATACATGCAATGGTGAATGGAGTAAAGATAGACCAGCTATTTTATGCCTTTGCAAACTTTGGGCAGAATGCAATAGACGCAAAAAATATAAAAGGTAACTTAACTGCAAAAATAGACCTGGCAGGGCTATTAAATGAGAATGCCAAAATAATTCCTAATAGTATGCAGGGTAAAGTTGCGTTCCAGATAGATAACGGTGCCCTTATACACTTTGAGCCGTTGGAGAATATAGGCAAACATGCATTTAAAAAACGCAACCTCTCTTATGTAACCTTTGGTAGCATAAAAGATGAACTAACAATAGACCACGACAAGATAATAATACCGCCGGTGCTGCTGCGTACCAGTGTTATGAATATGAGGGTGGATGGTGTGTATGCACCACCTAAAAATACAGATATAAACCTGGAGGTACCGTTGCGTAACCCCAAAGAAGATAGTGCGGAACTAAACAGTAAGAAAGGAGAAAAGAACTGGCAAAAAGGGTTAGTACTTTTCTTAAAGGCAACCAATGGTGACGATGGAAAATTAAAGATAGGCTGGGACCGCAAAAAAGGAGTACTTAAGAATACAAATAAAGAAGACCGGATGGAACGACGCGAGCAAAGGCAGAAACGCAGGGCTGAGCGGCACAAGTAACATCCATAATGTGGCAATGTTTATCCATGGTATTGGGTGTCTGTAAGTTTTGCTTCCTTCTTGCTTAGGTATATCAGGAATATTTTACTCGTGCAGCGAAAAATATTTTTTTCATTTTCGGAAATACTTCCTAATTTCATTTCAAATGAAGCAGACTATTAAGTGTACGTGGTATAATTATCCGGAACCCGGAGGGCTATAACTGTGCGCTGAATTATAAAGACACAATTTGAAACCCTCCGGTACACCACCGGAGGGTTTTTTAATTTTCATCAAAGCAATAACAAACTAAAGCGATGCAAAGCCTGAATATTACAAACAAGCAGATTAAGTGCAACCATAAGCCGTGGTGCAATTGCTATTGCTGTAATATCACGATGAACTCAAAGGGGCAATGTTGACAGCTGTAATATACTACGCATTAATCCACCCTTTGATCCGCCAGGCTTCAAAGGGTTTTTTTATACCCGATTTCCTTAACCATAAAAACAAACATGTTATGACAACCATTCTTTCAATTATAGCTTTATTGCTCGCAGGCATCGTTCTGCTTTTAAAGATCAGAAGTTTATTCACTTCAACTATACGATCACTTGACTATATACGCAAGTACTTCTATGTTATTAATGATAGTCGGTTTATAGCTGCGTTTAGCAGGCTGCGGGGATATATACTTATACTCAGGAACCTGAAAGGGGCCATAGCAGGCAGCTATTTTTTGAGCGTTGCGGCCGTTTTCTACCTGTTCTTTAAGCATTCTCATTTGTTGCTACCTGGCATATTCGTATCGTATGGTTTGTTGGGGTTTGTTGGGCTGCTTACGCTTGCAGATCATCTACTGTACAAGTACCTCACTACCATGTTTGATAACGTGTTTTCCGGTCAGTCATCAAAGTATGCACCATCTATGTAATAGTTTGAGGTGTGTTTTTTGAAGGTGAAACCGTAACTGCAACACGAACTGAAATTTATAAATACACTTAAATCTAATTATTAAATAAAATAACTCTTAACCAATGAAAGGACCAGCTATAAAAAAACACGACGATGTTTTCCGGTATCAATATACCATATCAAAAAAAGACTTGAACCACTCTGGCAGCTGGGATGTAAGCAAAATACTCATTAAGATCAATGTGGTGAATAGCTTCATCATCCAGACATTTTTTGCCGGCATCAACTACGACAGGTTGCTGAACACCAAGCAACATATAGACTTTGTAGGTATGGCCGTGCTGGGCGATGAAGTGGAAATAGAATCGAAAGAAACAGGCCGCGATAACCAGTTCTCTTATATAAAAGTGGTGGTAAGCAAAACTGTAAACAAAAAGAAGAAGGTAATAGCAGAGGGGAACTTTATTTTTATGATAGAAAAATTCACCCAGCTCCCCCTGAGCCTTTCTTAAGTTTTTTCGTCTCTATCTTTCTATAAACTAAGCCCGGCGTATGTATCGGGCTTTTACTTTATCCCTCGCTTTCCTCAGTCCTCACCATTCTCCTGCTCCCGTCATACAATTCAAACTCCAGCATGCGGCAGTCTATAATACTGGTGTAAAATTCTATACGGCGTTTGGCTTTAAGCCCTATTTTCTTGGCAAGATCAGGGTTGCCGGTAAATACATAACCATAGTACCCGCCGCATTTCTTTTTCATAAAGTCGCCAATGCGGGTGTATGTGGCTTCCAGGGCAGTAGCCTCGCCCAGACGCTCACCATATTCAGGGTTTACAAACATTACGCCCTTGCCACCTTCCGGTACGGGTGTATCGGCAAAATCGCAAACTGAGAAATCTATCATGTCGGCAACGCCGGCTGCAACAGCGTTTCTTATAGCATTGGTAATGGCTACATCGCTGTAGTCAGTAGCTATTATCTTCAAGCCTGCTACATCGGTTATTTGGTTCTCCAGTCGGCCGCGTTCATCCAGGTATATATTTTCATCAAACCCAATGAGGTGCATAAATGCGTAGTTGGTACGGAACAGGCCAGGACGGGTGTTGGTAGCTATTAATGCAGCTTCTATTGCCACTGTGCCAGAGCCGCACATGGGGTTTATAAATGGCGATTTTCTATCCCATCGCGTAGCCATCACAGTTGCCGCGGCAAGCGCTTCCAGCATAGGGGCGCGGCCGGGAATCTTGCGATATCCGTGGCGGGCAAGGGAGTCGCCTGTGGTGTCTGCAAATACTTCTGCCTGGTTATTTTTCCAGAACAGGTGTATTACAGCGCCTTTCAGCTCAGCACCGGTTTCAGGCCGTTTGCCGGTCTGTTCCCGCATACGGTCAACAATCGCATCCTTCACCCGCAGGTTAGCAAACATGCTGTTGTTGATAGTATCGTTCATTACGTTGCTGGTTACCGAAAAATAACCATCGGCCGGTAATATTTTTTCCCACTGGTATTTAGCCAGGTTGGCATAAACATCATCTGCATTGTTTGCTTCAAACTGCTTCAGGCTATACAATACCTGGCTGGCACAGCGCAGGTTCAGGTTCAGCTTCATGCAGTCGTTCATGGTGGCGTTTATGCGCACACCGGTTACAAAAGCTTCTTCTATTTCAAAGCCCAGTTCGCGCACTTCCTGTTCCAGGTAAGGCGCAAGGCGTTTGTGGCAAGTAATAGTAACGGGAGCTTTTGTTATGTATAGAGACATGATATTGAAATGCGATAATGTATGAATGCAATAATGCGGTAATGGTATTTCTATATAGCAACAAGTTCCCTGGCGTTCTGTAATGCAGCTTCGCTGGGTTGCTCCCCACCAATCATCTGGGCTATAGCCAGTATGCGTTCGTCAGTTTTAAGTGTGCGTATGCGGGTGTTGATGCGGCCATCTTTATTCTCGTCTTTATATACATAAAAATGCCTTGACCCACGGGCTGCAACCTGTGGCTGGTGGGTGATACAGATGACCTGGTGGTATTTTGACAGATCGCGCAGTAGCATGCCTACCTGTCTTGCAGCCTCGCCCGATATGCCAGTGTCCACCTCATCAAATATTAGGGTAGGTAAGTGCATAGCCTTAGCAGTTAGCGATTTTATGCAGAGCATAATACGGCTCATTTCACCTCCAGACGCTGCTTTTTCAAGCGGCAGGAACTGACTGCTTTTATTGGCATCCAGCAAGAACTGCACGTCGTCTATACCGGTGATAGCTGGCTTCTGTTTTTTAATTTTTATGTCAAACTTGGCATTGGGCATGCCTACCAGTGGCAATAGTTCATTCATCCGGGCTACTATCTGCGGTGCAGTATTATGGCGCAGTTTAGATAGCTTTTCGGCTTCAGTCATCATCAGTGCAAGGGTACGAGCTTCTTCTTTTGCCAGTTGTTCTGCCATGTTGCTGAGGTTAATTGTGGCTTTTAGCTCTTCTGCCAGTTCATCTTTAAGCGTAAGCAACTGCTGGGTGGTTTGCAGACCATGTTTTTTCAGCATTTTATAGCCCAGGTCCAGTCGCTCCTGCAATTGTGTCATAGCTTCCTGATCTATACTTACTTTCTTTTCCAATTGTTCAAACTCGGCAGCTATATCTTTCAGTTCGGCCCAGGTCGATGTTAGCCGTTCCTGTAGCGGTGCTACTTCGGGCATTACATCTATTATGCCCTGCAATTGCTGGCCTAGCCTTTTCAATTCGTTGGTCATAGGCTGGTCGCCTTCTTCCAGTAGTTGTATGCCCGCCTGCAATACACCCGTTATCTTCTCGGCGCTGCTCATTTGTTTTAATTGCTGGCCAGCATGTTCTATCTCCTCGTCCTTAAAATCTGCTTGCAGTAATTCATCCAGCAAAAACTGTTTATAGTCAGCTTCTTTTTGCGATTGTGCCTGTTTATTGGCACAGTCGGCAAGTTGAAGTGCTATTTTCCTGTGGGTGTCGTATAGTGTAGCATACGTGGCTTTTTCAGTCTTGTTCTGGGCTATAGCATCCAGTATATCTATCTTAAAATGGTCGTCTTCAAACGCCAGGTGGCCAAATTGCTGATGCAGATCTACCAGTAGGGTAGTGAGTGTATTTAATGTATTGAGCGTAACTGGAGTATCATTTACAAAAGCACGAGATTTGCCACTGGTGCTTATTTCGCGACGTATGATGCATACATCATCATGGTCAATATCAGCCCCTTGCAATGTATTCCTGAATATTGGGTTGTCAGCCACATTAAAATGGGCCTCCACCAAACATTTTTCTTCTTTATTGATGAGCACCGACGTGTCGGCACGCTCGCCGAGTATCAGCGAGAAGGCACCTAATATTATACTTTTGCCCGCCCCTGTTTCCCCGGTAATGGTGTTCAGGTGGGCATCGGGCACAAATTCCAGGTTATCTATAATGGCGTAATTCCTGATAATTAATTTAACCAGCATAATTGTTTATATCCGTGCAAAAATAGCCAAGTTTGCCAAGCTGCATGTAAAGATTTAGTTTCCCGGTCAGCAATACTTATTTTTGCGGCATGAGTAAGTTCTTTTTAAGGAAAAAAGTGGGCGACCGTGTTATAAATGGTCATCCGTGGATATTTGGAAATGAATTGGGCGATAGTGAAGGAGAAGCAGCACCAGGTGATATTGTAGAAGTTTATTCTTCAAATGGTTCGTTTATAGGAAAGGGGTATGTAAACCCGGCATCGCAGATACGCATACGCTTGCTTACCCGAGAAAAGAACGATGTAGTGAACGCGCAGTTCTTTCACGATCGCATACTGCAGGCCTGGGAATACCGCAAACAAATAGGTTATGTAGAGAATTGCCGCCTGATATTTGGCGAGGCGGATCAGCTCCCTGCGTTGATCATTGATAAATTCAACGATTATTTTGTAATACAGACCCTGGCGTTGGGTATGGATCTGTGGAAAGATAGTATTGTTGCTGCCCTGAATAAGATATTTAGTCCTAAAGGCATTTATGAGCGCAACGATGTGCCGGTGAGGGAATTGGAAGGCATGCAGCAGCAGAAGGGCTTTTTGTCAGCGCCGTTTGATACCAAGATCATCATTAATGAAAATGGCCTGAAGTTTCATGTAGATATAGAAAATGGCCAGAAAACAGGTTATTTCTTAGACCAGCAGGATAACCGCCGTGCCATACAGCATATAGTAAAAGGAGCTGAAGTGCTTGAAGCTTTTTGCTATACCGGTACGTTCTCATTGCACGCAGCGCACTATGGGGCTAAAAAGGTATTGGGCCTCGATATCTCTGAAACAGCGGTAGCGGCTGCCCGCGAAAATGCCATACTGAACGGTTACCAGGATATTTGCAGCTTTGAGGCGGTGAATGCTTTTGATGTATTGAAGAAGTCTGTTACCGAAGGGAAGAGATATGATGTTGTGATGCTGGACCCACCTGCCTTTACGAAAAGCAGGGAAAATATAGAGAAGGCTATCACCGGATATAAAGAAATAAACCTGCGCGGTATGAAGCTCACCAAGCCGGGCGGCTTCCTGGTAACGGCGTCTTGCACCAACCTGGTGTCGCCGGCAGCATTCCTGCACACTATTCAGGAGGCAGCCAAAGATGCCCGCCGCAAAATAAGGCAGGTAACCTGGCAAACACAGGCGTCAGACCATCCTATACTGTGGAATGTGCCTACCACACAGTATTTGAAGTTTTTGATAGTACAGGTGTTGTAAGATGTTATATGAAATAGCCTCAGCTTTATAGTTGGGGCTATTTTATTTAGTAAAATAACTAAGATTAGGTAAGGGGCATGAAAAAGGGCTACCATTAGGCAGCCCTTAAACTTGTATGTGATTTTATGACTTAACTACAGTTGGTTATACAGTGCAGCTTCGTCAGCGCGCAGTATAGCGTAGAATTGGAATGTTTTGTTATGATAGCCTTTTTTGTAGTAAGCGTCAGTATCGCCCTGTTCTGGTACAGTAACCCAGTCTTTATGTTTGCTTACTCTCCAGCGATATACAGAAACTGTGTTTGGACCGCGGCGTACCAAAGCATAAAATTGAAGATGCTTTGCGCTATAGCCCATTTTCAGCATTTGATCATCGGTATATTCTTCGCCTGTTATACTTGCGTGGTCTTTTGTTACCGGGTTGTACCATGCATATACCGCAACGCGGTCTGGACCTGGTGTACGGTATCCACTAAACAGTAATGTTTTATCCTTCCATTTCCAGTTCATCATCTGTCCGTCCTGGTATTCACCATCAGCTACGGTTACATATTCATTATCCTCAGGGTTATACCAGCGGAACACCCTTACTAGTTCATCTTCCTGTGCAAAACATTTATTACCAATCAATATCGCTGCAAATACAGTTGTAATGAGGACGAAAGTTCTTTTCATATTTATATTCGTTTTCGAAATTGTTTCCAAAATACATAAAAAATCTTTTGCCTTGCAAGTGATTTGCAATATTTTTTTTTTGGCGCTGATATTCATGCGTTTACTTTGCTGAAATGGGGCTTTTGGCGTACCTTTGGCGGCTTATGTGTCATGCTGTCAGTTTTTATAAAATTGCACAGCTTTTGATAACATTTACCTTATTAAACAATATTAATCAATAGTAATTGATGTAATTGCATCAGTACTTTTTTAAATTATAATCAGTTTTTAACAGCAATAAAATGATTGGATTCCTTTCAAAACTATTTGGTGGCAGCAAGTCTGATAAAGATATCAAGAGGCTACAACCCGTTGTAGGCAATGTAGATGCAGCTTTCCAGCAGTTACAAACCCTGTCGCTCGATGAACTTCGTAATAAGACACACGAGTTCCGTGCCCGCATAAATGAGCACCTTGCCGATATAGACCGCCAGATTGCAGAAAAGAAAACAGAAGGCGAAGATGCTACAGTAGAAGAGTTGCACATGCGCGAGGCCACTTATGAAGAAGTAGATAAGCTGATAAAGAAGCGCGATGAACAAATTGAGGTAATACTGGAAGAAATATTACCTGAAGCTTTTGCGGTAGTGAAAGAAACTGCCCGTCGCTTTAGAGATAATAAAGAACTGGTGGTTGAGGCTACGGAGCTGGACCGTGAATTGGCTTTAGAGAAGAATTACATCCGCATTGATGGAGATAAGGCAATATATAATAATAGCTGGACCGCTGCTGGCAATGTGGTGGCCTGGAATATGGTGCACTATGATGTGCAGCTGATAGGTGGTAAAGTACTGCACGAAGGTAAGATAGCTGAAATGGCAACGGGTGAAGGTAAAACACTGGTGTCAACACTGCCGGCTTACCTGAACGCCCTGGCAGGAGAAGGTGTACATATAGTAACCGTGAATGATTACTTGGCCCGTCGTGACCAGGAGTGGAACGGTACCATATTTGAATTCCTGGGCTTGACTGTAGATTGTATAGATAAGCACCAGCCCAACTCTGAAGCGCGCCGTAAGGCATACCAGGCTGATATTACCTACGGTACCAATAACGAATTTGGTTTTGACTATCTGCGCGATAACATGGTACACCAGCCTGAAGAAATGGTGCAACGTAAACACCATTATGCTATGGTGGATGAGGTGGATAGTGTATTGGTAGATGATGCCCGTACGCCGCTTATTATCAGCGGTCCTATCCCCAAAGGTGATGAGCAACAGTTTCATATACTGAAACCACGCATAGAAAAGCTGATAGAGGCTCAACGCCGTGTAGCTAACCAGAGCCTTACCGAAGCTAAGAAATTGATATCTGAAGGCAAGACAGGTAATGATGCCGGTGGTTTGCACCTGTACCGTGCATTCCGTGGGTTGCCTAAGAATAGTGCATTGATCAAGTACCTGAGCGAAGAAGGTAATCGCCAGTTGCTGCAAAAAACAGAAAATTATTTTATTGGTGAGCAGATGCGCAACATGCCTAAGGTAGATAGCGAGCTGTATTTTGCCATAGATGAAAAAAACAATAGTGTTGACCTTACAGAAAAAGGTCTGGCACTGATCACCCAGGGTGGAGAAGACCCACATTTCTTTATACTGCCAGACATTGCTACAGAACTGGCTGATATTGAAAAACTGGAAGTAACTGCAGAAGAAAAAGTACAGCGTAAAGATGCCCTGCTGCAGGAATACTCTGTAAAGGCAGATCGCATACACTCTATACAGCAATTGCTGAAAGCATATACCCTTTTTGAAAAAGATGTGGAATATGTGGTGATGGAGGGTAAAGTGAAGATAGTAGATGAGCAGACCGGCCGTATATTGGATGGCCGCCGTTACAGCGATGGTTTGCACCAGGCTATTGAAGCTAAAGAAAATGTACAGGTTGAAGCCGCTACCCAAACATTTGCAACTATTACTTTGCAGAACTACTTCCGTATGTACCATAAGCTGGCCGGTATGACCGGTACGGCTGAAACAGAAGCAGGTGAGTTCTGGGAAATATATAAGCTTGACGTGGTAGGTGTACCAACCAACGTTAATGTGATACGTAAAGACCAGCAAGACCTGGTATATAAGACCAAGCGCGAAAAATACAAGGCAGTAATAGATGAGATAGAAGCACTGAGTGGTGCAGGCCGCCCGGTACTTGTAGGTACTACATCTGTTGAAGTATCTGAGTTGCTGAGCCGTATGTTGCAACAAAAGAAGATAGCGCACAATGTACTGAATGCTAAGCAGCACTCAAGGGAAGCACAGATAGTTGCAGAAGCAGGTCTTTCAGGTGCGGTGACCATAGCCACAAACATGGCTGGTCGTGGTACGGATATAAAGCTTGGGCCTAACGTAAAAGAGGCGGGTGGCCTTGCTATCATAGGCACAGAGCGCCATGAAAGTCGTCGTGTTGACCGCCAGTTGCGTGGTCGTGCAGGCCGTCAGGGCGATCCTGGTAGTTCCCAGTTCCTGGTATCTCTTGAGGATGATCTGATGCGCTTGTTCGGTTCGGAACGCATATCCGGCCTTATGGATAAGATGGGCCATAAAGATGGTGAAGTACTGCAGCACAGCATGATCACAAAGTCTATTGAGCGTGCACAAACTAAAGTAGAAGAAAACAACTTCGCTATACGTAAAAACCTGCTGGAGTACGATGATGTGATGAATGCACAGCGCGACGTAATATACAAACGCCGCCATCACGCATTGTTTGGTGATCGCCTGTCTATAGATATAGACAACGCTATATACGAAGTATGTACTGATATAACAGCTAAGTTTCATGAAACCAAAGATTACGAAGGCTTTAAGCTGGACGTGATCAAGCACATGGCTATAGAGCCGGACATAGCTGCTGAAACTTTTGCCAAGGACAAAGCTGAAGCTATTGCTGATGACCTGTATGCACAGGTGCGTGAGATGTACACCCGCAAATCTGCTGCTATTATGGAGCAGATGATGGAGCCTTTAGGTAATATTTTGAAGGAAAATGGAGACCGCGTAGATAACATAGTAATACCATTTACCGATGGGATACACGGAATACAGATATATGCTAATCTAAAAGAAGCAGTAGCACAGCATGGTCTTCCTGTGATACAGACCCTGGAAAAAGTTATTACGCTTACTACGATAGATGATATCTGGAAAGATCACCTGCGTGCGATGGACGACTTGCGCACTGCGGTAAGAATGGCATCATACGAGCAAAAAGACCCATTGCTGATCTATAAGTTTGAAGCCTTTGGTCTGTTTAAGCAAATGCTGATGGAAATAAACCGCAGTATTGTATCGTTCCTGTTGCGTGCATTTATCCCTGTACAGGAAGCACCACCACAGGCAGCCAGGGTACCCCAACCACAAACTGACATGAGTGGTTATAGCATAAACAAAGCGCAGATAGACGCTGCAGGCCAGGATTATGCCGCTGATGAAGAAGATTATTATACAGAACCAGGAGAACCAGTAAAACGTACCCCTGTACAAGTTGGCCCCAAAATAGGCCGCAATGACCTTTGTCCATGCGGTAGTGGTAAGAAGTACAAGAACTGCCACGGCAAGGATTTGCAATAACCCTTTATTCAAATGGAGCCAGGTTGGGAATGATCTGGCTCCATCTGAAATGAAACAATAGAAAAACCATTTCATTTTATCACCAGCACCATTTATCTTTGCGCAAAACATAGTAACACATGCCAGCTAAAATAAAACCTACCAGTCGTCAGAAATCATTACTTGTACTGCATTTTATAATATTTGCTATTGGTACTGTTTTGATGTGGACGATGTACACAAAAGGTAAAACAGGGTGGGTTTACCCTTGGCCAGCATGGATAACAGCAGCATGGGCCCTTTGGTTGTTGGGTCATTTTTGTGTACTGTTCACCAGCTACGAAGATAAAGGCGAACAAGAATACAAGCGCCAGCAGGCAAACGGATAAACTTATTTTCACTATATTGTGTGAGCCTCTTGATATCTTCAAGAGGCTCTTTTTTTTAGCTATAAATTCAGCGCCAGATGGATACACCACGATTAAAAGAACTGCAACAGGAATATGAAAGGCTAACTGATGAGAAAGCCCGCATAAACATGCTGGTAGAGATCGGCGTAGAACTGCGCAGCTTTGATATTGAGCGGACATTTGAAATGGCAGAAGAGATCATTTACAGATCTGAAGCCATAAACTATACAGGTGGTAAGGGCAGGGCATTGAATCTTAAAGGGTCGTGCTATGGCCTGCAAGGTGCATATGACAATGCGCTGGATACGCTGCAACAAGCGCTGGCAATAGCTCTGAAAATAAAGGACCGTAAGCTGGAAGCGCGCGTACTCAATAATTTTGGTAATGTATATCGTGACTTGGGCGACCTGGCGAACGCACTAAATTATTTTGAGGGTGCACTGGTAATAAACGTAGAGTTGGGTGATGATGTAACTCAATCGGTCAACCTCATCAGCATATCTAACCTGCATTACGATCTGAATGATTACGATAGTGCACTGGACTATGCACTGAAGTGTCTGCCTATTTTTCAGAAAACGAATAACCTGAATAGGCTGATCACTATTTACCACGCCTTGGGTAATATTTATTTTAAACAGGAAAGATTTAAAGAGGCGCTCAAATATTTTGAGGAGAACCTTGAATTTTCTGATGCCCAGTCTGCGGCCTATGTAATGGCTATGAGTGGGGTAGGAAAGGTGTATTACAAAATGGGCAATTTTGATAATGCCCGCCAATACCTGATGCAAGCATTATATCAGTCTCGCGAGTCAAGCAATGTGGAAGTGCAGATCATCTGTTATTTCTACCTGGGCATGCTCTACATGGATGAAGGTAGCTATGCTATGGCACACGACTATTTTGATGCTGCGTACATGCTGGCTGATGAATTTATGCGCCGTCATGACTTGATGAGTGTGCACGAAATGATGAGCGTGCTCTATGATAAGATGGGTGACATTCCTAAGGCTTTTCATCACCTGAAGACGTTTGAGAAACTAAAAGAAGAGATTTTTAAGCAGACCACGCTGAATAAGCTGCGTAACCTGCAAATAAGGCAGCAAACAGAACTGGCGCACAAGGAAAAAGAGGTAGCAGAACGCACTGCATACCTTAAACAGCAGTTCATGGCTAATATGAGCCATGAGATACGGACACCTATGAACGCCATAGTGGGTATGACCCGTCTATTGCTGGGCAGGGAAACCCGGCCGGAACAGGTACGCTACCTGGATGCCATACGCATATCTGCAGATAATCTGCTGGTAATTATAAACGATATACTTGATCTATCTAAGATAGAGGCGGGCAAAATAGTAATAGAAAAGACAGATTTCACCCTACGCGAAGTGATGCAAAGCATACGAGATATGCTGATGCTAAAGGCCGAGGAGAAAAATATGGAATTGCGCCTGTCTATTGATGAAGCAATACCTAAAAGACTGGTAGGGGATCCTACACGTATCAACCAGATACTGATAAACCTGGCGGGAAATGCAATGAAGTTTACTGAAACTGGGTATGTAGCCATAAACGCTGTGCTTAAAGAGGTAAAGGACGGACGCCAATGGGTGCAGTTTGATATAGAAGACACTGGTATAGGTATTGCAGCAGACTATGTGGACAAAATATTCGACAGCTTTACCCAGGCGGGATCTGATGTAACCAGGAAATTTGGAGGTACAGGACTGGGGCTTACTATATCTAAGCAGCTTACCAACCTGATGAATGGTGAAATATCGGTGAAAAGTGAACTGGGCAAAGGCACTACCTTTTCTGTACTGATACCATTTGAGACATCTATGGTGCAGCCTGCAACCCAGCCATCTACCGTAGTTGATGAGGAAATGATGAAGCACTTGGAAAAGGCGAAACTATTACTGGTAGAAGACAACGAGTTCAACCGCATGGTAGCGGAAGATACGCTGAAGGAAATATTTCCTTACATAACAATTGATATAGCGGTGAATGGTCAGGAAGCTATAAACAGGGTGCAGCAAGAGCATTACGATATAGTATTGATGGATATACAAATGCCGGTAATGGATGGGCTTACCGCTACAGAAAGGATACGCAACATGCCCCCCCCGGCCGGCGATGTAAAGATCATAGCCATGACAGCCAATGTGTTGCAGGAAGATGTAAAACAATATCTTATGGCTGGGATGGATGCCTATGTGTCCAAGCCATTTATAACTGATGAGTTGATCTTGAAAATGGCGTCTGTACTGGCTTGCAATACGCTTTCTGGTGAACAGGCACTCCCAGGACAACATAAAGGTACCGGCAAGGAAATAACCCCGCTGCCTGATAAAATAACAGATATGCATTTTCTGATGCAGTTCACCGGTGGTAAAAAGGAGAAGATCAATAAGTACATCTCTATGTTCCTGGAGAACGCCCCCCAGTTGTTGGCTAAACTGGAGCATGCGCTGGAAGCGAAAGATTATACTGCTGTGAAGATAGCTGCACATTCCCTGAAGCCCCAATTATCGTATATGGGAGTGAAGGAAGATATAAGCCATGTATCACTTATAGAACAGACCGCGGGTGAAGCCCATTATGAAAGATTGCCTGAACTGGTAAATATACTGAACCGGGTATGCGAAAAAGCCTTTTGTGAACTGAAGCTAGTAGAATAAACAATATTGTATTTACATAAAGAAGTACAGCTATCTTTTGTAAAAAATGTAATCAGCAATAATGGGTTCTATACCGCTGTCCTTTAGCCGTGCATTTATTTGTCCGCGGTGGTAGTTATTGTGGTTAATAATATGGTATAGCACATCAGTATATGTATTTTGATAACCTGTGCCCTTGGTATTATGGTACGTAAGCGTGGCGCTAAGATCTTTACTGGTAAGGATATCAAGGCTTGTTTGGTTATTCTGGCTGTTGTCTGCTACCAGGGTAGTTAGGTCGGGCAGCATCCATGTGTTGAGCATGCTTTCTTTTTGTAGCATTCTATTGTTCCATATTTTATGCACCAATACTATGTGGCTAATGAGTAGCATTGTGCGCTCATCTACTTTCGCACTATTATCAATAATAGTAGTTATCATCTTTTCATTTACTTCCTTATCAAAAGCAAATAGTCCTTTAAAGAATGCTTTCATGGTTTATGTGTTTGCAACTGAAAGATCTGAAAAAAAACAATTCTAATTAAGTACAGCTTAAATTAAAATTTTAGAATAACAGGTCAATAAAAAAATAGCATTAATCGATAAGTGTAACTTTTAAGTTACCTATATTTGTGTAACTTAAAAGTTACACTTATGCAAAGAGATATAGAGCTCACCTGGTTTTATCCATATCCGGCAGCCATGGTATGGCAATGCCTTACAGAGGGAGATCTTATTGCCGAATGGCTAATGAAGAACGACTTCAAGCCTGTGGTTGGACACAAGTTTACGTTTACAGCTAAACCTGTTCCGGGGTGGAATGGTACTGTATTTTGTGAGGTAGTGGAAATAATCCCTTTGCAAAAAATATCATTCACATGGCGTGGAGGGCCGGAAGCTGGGGTGATCACAATGGATACGAAAGTAACCTGGACATTGAACGAAAAAGAGAACGGTACAGAATTGATTTTGGAACATACAGGCTTTAGCGGATTAAAGAACTTCTTCACCAGTTTTATATTGGAGAATGGATGGAAAAAGCATATTGTCAAAAGGTTTGCAACAACACTTGTAAAAATAGCGAACCATGGTAAATGATGTGTTTCAAGCCATAGCCGACCCCAGCCGCAGGGAAATATTGCTGCTCTTGAGCGATAATAGTCGAAGTATAAATGCATTGGCCGAGAATTTTACCATAAGCAGGCCAGCTGTTTCAAAGCATATCAAGGTGCTGTATGATGCTGGTTTTATTGAAATAACGGCCATGGGTCGTGAACGTATGTGTAAGCTAAAGCCTGATGGCTTTGAAGAAGTGAAGAAATGGATCGTCTTTTTTGACCATTTCTGGACCGATAAATTATCCGGACTTGAAAAATTGTTAGATAGTAAATTCAGTA
This sequence comes from Flavipsychrobacter sp., assembly GCA_031292525.1. Taxonomy (GTDB): domain Bacteria; phylum Bacteroidota; class Bacteroidia; order Chitinophagales; family Chitinophagaceae; genus JABDEZ01. Next base: position 125,796 of record JARLGY010000047.1, read on the forward strand.
ACCATAAAGTCAAGAACAAATGAAATCGATCGAGATCATCTCTATTCCTGTTACCGACCAGGAAAAAGCAAAGGCGTTTTATGTAGACCAGCTGGGGTTTTCTATAATAAATGAGGCACCGTTTGATAGCGGGCAGAAGTGGATACAATTGGGGCTGCCAGGCACGCAAACTACTATTACGTTGGTAAATTGGTTCAAGGATATGCCGGCCGGGTGCATCCAAGGTTTGCTAATCAGTACTGATGATATTCAGTTAGATATAGACACACTAATCGGTAAAGGCATTAATGTAGGGAAAATAGACAGTATGCCTTGGGGGAAATTTGCCAACTTTAAAGATCCTGATGGTAATGGCTGGAGCCTGCATGAGAGATAGTGGAAGTTGAGATTTCCCATATTGTTATGTTTGAAGTCTATAACTACTCGTTTATTATCCAGTTTTCCGGCTTGGAAATTCAGATGATTTTTTTAGCTTACCTATTACGTAACTTTGGAGATAGGAGTATGTACATGCAGTGTGCTATTCGCCACCGGATACCAACTGCTTGCCACATATTTTTTTGCAGCAATGCTAAACGTTTTAATTTTCTTCAAAGTTTAAGATTTTATGAAAAAGCTACTTACCTGCTTCATTCTTTTTATTACTATACAGGCACATGCATATAACAATATATGGCAGCAGGTAAGTAACCAAAACGTGCCAGCCAGAGGGGCAGCCTTTACACACGCCAGCCAGTATGCTGTATTTAGTCTTGACATTACTTATATGAAAGGACTATTGGCAACTTTGCCTGTGAATGCTGCCCAGGGACAGGTGATAGAGCTTCCTCAACCTAATGGCACTTTCCGTGCCTTTACAGTATGGCAAACTATTATGATGGAACCGGGACTCGCTAAAAGCTTTCCGCAAATAAAAACCTTTACCGGCATAGCATTAGATAACGGCAGGGTGAGTGCCAAACTCGACTTTACAGAATTTGGTTTCCATGCCATGATATATGATGGAGAAAATACAGCATTCATAGATCCATATAGTCGTCAAGACGATAATTACTATATAGTACACTACAAAAGGGATGAAGTAATGCCGGTAAATGAAAGAAGCGTATGTCAGTTTAAGAATGATGGTGATAATAGCCCGGCGGGCCCAGGTACAACCATCACTAATACATCTAAAGCTGGTTTGTCGCCCTTATCAAAGATAACCAGTGGCTATCAATCGCGCACATATAGGCTGGCGCTGGCATGTTCGCATCAATATGCAATAGCAGCTACCGGTTCAGCAGCCCCTACCAAAGCTGCTACACTAAGTGCTATGACTACCAGCATGAATCGTATTAATGGTGTGTATGAAAGAGAATTCTCAATATCAATGGTACTGGTAGCCAACGATACTAGTATTATTTTCACAACAGCAGCTAACGATCCATACAGTACCATCAATACAAATGCCGGTGCATTGCTGCCCAAGAACCAAACCATATGCGACGATAGTATAGGCACTGCTAATTATGACCTGGGACATGTGTTTACCACTGCCGGCGGCGGGCTTTCACTACTTGGCTGCATTTGCAGGTCTATTTCAAAGGCTGAAAGCGAAACTGGCTTGCCTACACCTACAGGTGATGGTTTTGATATAGACTATGTAGCGCATGAAATGGGTCACGAATTTGGTGCCAATCACCCTTTTAATAATGGCAGCGATGGCAGTTGCGGTGGTGGAAATATATATACCCCTACAGCGTATGAGCCTGGAAGTGGTAGCACCATAATGGCATATGCCGGTATCTGCTCGCCCGATGACCTTCAGGCACATAGTGATCCTTATTTTCATGCGGTAAGCCTTAATGAAATATATAACTATGCAATAGTTGGTAATGGCAGCAGTTGCGCGGCAATAGCTGTAACCAATAATACACCTGCAAGCTTACCTCCTTTTTCAGCAACATATAGCATTCCTTACAAAACGCCGTTTGAGCTGACCGCGCCGCGAGCTGTAGATACAGCAGCAGATACACTGAATACCTATTGTTGGGAGCAATGGAACCTGGGCGATGCTGGCAGCAGGTTGCTAAATACACACTTTTCGGGTCCAATATTCCGCTCATTCAATCCGGATACTGTATTGACGCGTGTATTCCCTAAACTGGATTCCGTATTAAATGGAACATATAGTTATGTAAGTATCAGTTCCAGCTCTAAGTATGAGTTGCATGAAGGTGAAAAAGTACCAGATACCGCGCGCTTCCTCACATTCAAGCTTACGGAACGTGCTATATACCAGGGTTTGGGTAGTTTCCTCTTCCCTGACGATACAATACATCTTGATGTAGTAAACACTGGCGCTGCGTTTGCAGTTACCAGCCAGACCGACCAGTTCACATACTGGCAGGCAGGTAACACTGATGTTGTGACCTGGAATGTTGTAAATACCAATGTAGCTCCTATCAGTTGCGATAGCGTGAATATTTATCTTTCAACTGATGGCGGGCATACATGGCCTATATTGTTGGGGGAATTCCCCAATACAGGTTCTGCAACTGTTTCGGTACCTATTAATGCTATAACCACTACTGCACGCGTAAAAGTAAAAGGGGCTAATAACGTCTTTTTTAATGTCACCCACCGCAACTTCCCAATAGGCACTACACCACAGGCTGTCACCTCAGTAGCACTTACAAATGTGCAGGTTTATCCGTCACCGGCTACAGATGTATTGCATATCGTGGGCGCTGGGCTTACAGCAGTTATCTATAATCAGATAGGGCAGGCTATGTACAGGAATTCGGTAGATGGTAATTTGAACATTACCGTTTCTGCGTGGCCTAAAGGAATATATTATATACAGCTCACAGATGCTGGTAATGGGCAACGCGTAGTGAAGCCTGTAGTTATAGACTAGGGCTAATGGCAACATTTTGGTATGTTGGACGTTAAAAAGATATGCAGCGCTTCGCGCAACTCATAGACCAGCTGAATAATACTACAAAGACCAACGATAAAAGGGATGCCCTGGTATCGTACCTCAATGACGTGCCCGACGCGGATAAGGTGTGGCTTATAGCATTATTTACCGGGCGCAGGCCTAAGCGCATTATAAATAGTACTATTCTCTCTGAGTGGTGTATGGAAGTGGCGGGCATTGTGCCTTGGCTGTTCTACGAAAGTTATCATACCGTAGGCGATCTTGCCGAAACCATGTCGCTTATCTTGCCTCGGCCAGAGCCGGTGCAAAATGTTGCTACGCTGGATGACACCATGCGGCAAATGAAACAATTGCAAACTGCCGGTGAACCCACTAAAAAAGAGTTTGTAACCAACCGCTGGAGGCAACAAGATAAGAATATCAACTTTGTTTTTAATAAACTGATCACTGGCGGCTTCCGTATTGGAGTATCAGACAATCTGGTGATACAGGCGCTGGCGACATACGTACATAAAGAACCCCAGGAAGTAGCGCATCTTATTAGTGGTACATGGGATCCATACACCATATCGTTCGCCGAATTGATACATGAAAGCGGTGTAGTAGTAGACGATTCCAAACCTTATCCGTTTTTCCTGGCTTACCCGGTAGAAGGTGAAGTAGAAAAGCTGGGTGAACGCGATGAATGGCAGGTAGAATGGAAGTGGGATGGCATAAGGGGGCAGTTGATACGCCGGGGAGGTGGCATTTATTTGTGGTCCCGTGGTGAAGAGTTGATCACCGATAAATTCCCTGAAATAGAAAGTTTGCTGCCTTTATTGCCCGATGGCGTAGTGCTCGATGGCGAGGTTTTATCGTATCGAGATGGTCTGCCCATATCTTTTCAATATTTACAAACACGCATTACCCGCAAAAAAGTAAGTAGGAAACAACTGGAAGAAGCCCCTGTTGTGTTTATGGTGTACGATATGATGGAGTATAATGGCGTTGATATTCGGTCAGAATCTATGGAAGAACGACGGGCAAAGCTGGAAGCTTTGGTGGCTAAGGTGAAAAATCCGTATCTTATAGTATCACCATTGGTACAGTTTAATGATTGGGGTGAGTTACCACAACTTATGTCAACCGCGCGGGAACGCGGTTGCGAGGGCTTTATGTTGAAACGAAAGATATCGCCATATCAGGCTGGGCGCAGGCGGGGCGATTGGTGGAAATGGAAGATTCAACCCATGACCATTGATGCCGTGATGGTGTACGCCCAGAAAGGCCATGGTAAAAGAGGTGAATTATATACTGATTATACATTTGCTGTAAGGGATGGGGACGCGTTGGTGCCTTTTGCCAAAGCTTATTCTGGTCTTACAGATAAAGAAATAGTGGTTGTAGATCGTTTTGTGCGGCAAAACAGCATAGACCAGTTTGGCCCTGTGCGTACAGTGAAGCCGGAACTGGTATTTGAAATAGGTTTTGAGGGTATAGCAGCATCCAACAGGCATAAATCGGGGGTGGCAGTTCGTTTCCCACGTATATTGCGGCAACGTACAGATAAGCTGGCTGCAGATATCAATACACTCGATGATTTGAAAATGTTGCTGGAACAATACGGTAAAACCTGATGGCTAAAAGACTGAAAAGCAAACCCGTTAATGGTTTTGATGTAATACATGCTTGGCTGAAAAGCAAGGGCCATAAGGCCTTTGACTTCCAGGAAGAGACTTGGCAACTGTATGCAGAGGGGCTGAGCGGTATTGTAAATGCCCCAACTGGCTTTGGTAAAACATTTTCTGTATTTCTTGCCGTGGTCATAGACTGGATCAACCGTAACCCTGATTATCTCACAAAAAAGAATAATGGCCTCCAGTTATTGTGGGTTACTCCTTTGCGCGCTTTGGCAAAAGATATTAATAGAGCTATGGAAATAGCGTTGGAGGAATTGAATATCCCATGGCGTGTAGCGGTAAGGAACGGTGATACGCCCATTGCAGACCGGCAGAAGCAGAAAAGATCAATGCCTGAGATCTTCATCATCACTCCCGAAAGCCTGCATTTACTCATTGCGAACAAAGACCACAAGCAATTATTCAAAACACTTACCTGCATAGCGGTAGATGAATGGCACGAATTGCTGGGCTCTAAGCGAGGTGTGCAGGTAGAGCTTGCGCTATCTTATATTAAGACCCTCAGTCAATATGCTGATGGTGACAAGACCAACCTTTTGCGCATATGGGGCATTTCTGCAACTATAGGCAATTTGCAGCAGGCCATGCAGGTATTGCTTGGCGAGGATGAGAGTGGGGTAATAGTAACTGCAAAGCTGCAAAAGAAGATAGCGCTGCATACCATACTGCCCGAAACGGTGGAACGGTTTCCATGGGCGGGGCACCTGGGTATAAAGATGATACAGCATGTATTGCCTGTTATTCGCAACAGTCGCACTACTTTATTCTTTACCAACGTTCGTTCTGGTGCCGAGCTCTGGTACCAGGCATTGCTGGAGGCCGCTCCTGAACTGGCCGGGGTAATAGCGCTGCACCACAGTGCTATAGATGCAGAATTACGCACTTGGGTTGAAGATCAGTTGCATGCAGGTACGCTTAAAGTAGTGGTTTGCACGGCTAGCCTCGATCTGGGTGTTGACTTCAGGCCGGTGGATACAGTAATACAGGTGGGCAGCCCCAAAGGGGTTGCGCGTTTCATACAGCGCGCAGGCCGCAGTGGGCACGAGCCGCATGCCGTCAGCAATATTTACTTTGTACCTACACATTCGCTTGAAATTGTAGAGGCCGCCGCCTTGAAGACAGCCTATGAGCAGCAATATATAGAAGACCGCATACCCGTAACCCGGGCTTACGATACGTTAGTGCAATATATGGTGACCCGTGCCGTGGGAGAAGGGTTTACACGCGAAGGGTTATATAAAGAGGTGATCACTACTAATTGCTTTGCAGACCTGTCTATGGAGGAGTTTGACTGGATGCTTTCATTTATTATACAAGGGGGTACCACGCTAAGTAGTTATGACGAGTACCATAAAGTAGTGAAGATAGATGACCTCTATAAGGTAACCAGCCGCAGGGTAGCATTACGCCATCGGTTGCATATAGGCACTATTGTGGGCGACAACTTGCTGCGGGTGCGCTTTATAGGTGGTGGTTTTGTAGGTACAATTGAGGAATACTTCATCTCTAAACTGAAACCAGGAGATGCATTTATACTGGGTGGCAAGAAAGTAGAACTGGTAATGATACGGGATATGGACGTTTTGGTGCGTAAGTCCACTGCAAAAAATGCCATGGTACCATCGTGGATGGGGGGGCGCATGCCTTTATCAGCCAACCTGGGCGAGGTTTTGCGTGCTACATTCATGCAGGCGGCTATCGATCCTGAAAGTAATCCGCTACTAAATTTCCTGAAACCACTCTTCGACCTGCAGCGCAAGCTATCGCAAATACCTAAGGAAGATGAGCTGTTGGTGGAGCTTATAGAAACACGTGAGGGCTTTCATTTGTTTGTTTATCCTTTTGAGGGCAGGCTGGTGCACCAGTCTATGGCTTCATTGGTGGCTTATCGTATAGCTCAGATACTTCCTATAACCTTTTCTATAGCCATGACCGACTATGGGTTTGAGTTGCTGAGTGATCAGCCCATACCCATAACCGAAGAGAATTGCAAAGAACTGTTCAATCCTGAGCACTGGTATGCCGATTTGCAGCATGGTATCAACGCTGTGGAACTCGGACGCCGTAAATTCAGGGATATAGCTGTCATTTCTGGTCTTATATTCCAGGGATACCCGGGCGAGTATAAGAAGCAAAGGCATTTGCAGAATTCCTCAGCCCTTATATATGATGTACTGCGAGAGCACGAGCCAAACAATATGCTGTTGCAGCAAGCCTATAACGAGGCCCTGGTGTACGAGATAGAAGCAGAGCGATTATACCATTCACTGGCGCGTATATATAATGGACGGGTTCTTATCTCACGTCCCAAGACGCCTACACCATTCTGTTTCCCCATTATGGCCGATAGTTTGAGTCGTTCCCAGCTCACCAGCGAAAAATTGGAAGACCGTATAAAACGAATACAGGCGCAGCTTAACAAGCTTTAACGGTCATTAAAAGGCCCTTGTGGATAACTTTAACAGACTAAAAGATTGCCATGAAAATATATGGTTGTACATTTGACGCCCGCTTCGGTGATGCGGTAGTTCTTACTAAACATGGCTACTAAAACAAGGAAATAAAAATCTGAAGTTTATTTGGTAGTGTCGTTACAAATCGTACCTTCGCACTCCCTTAGAAAACGGGGAGTTACAAAGTTCTTTGAGTCACGAAACGGTTAAACTTTATTTTTGAAAAGGTTTGGTTTTTACGAAGTGCTTATATACCTTTGCACTCCGTTAAAAACGGGAAGAGAGAAGTTCTTAAGAAGGTTAGTGGTAGCGGGTTGAGCGGGTTTTAAGTTTGAAAGAATTTAAAAATAAAGTTTGGTGGTTTGAAAAAGAGTTTCTACCTTCGCACTCCCTTAGAAAACGAGAAGTAACGAAAGGGTAACAAAAAGTTCTTAAAATAATAATAAAGAGTGTAGCTGAATAGAGGAAGCTAGCGGGGTTCAAGTCCCTGGTACACAGCA
>JARLGY010000048.1 GCA_031292525.1 Flavipsychrobacter sp.
GCACTGATAACAGGGATTGTATTTGCAATGACAGTCCAGTCTTCCGTATCATTCTGGGACTGTGGAGAATGTTCGGCTGCCGCTGCGTGGCTTCAGGTTGCCCATCCCCCCGGAGCCCCATTCTTTAACCTGATCGGAAGATTTTTTGCAATGCTTCCCATTGCCGGCGATGTAGGTCTTAGAACCAATCTGCTTTCAGTCTTTACAAGCATGATCTCATCTCTTCTTCTTTTCCTTATTATGGTAAAGCTTATTGAAAACTACCGTGGCAGGGAATATAAGAACCTTGGTGATGCCCTTACAACGTATCTTTCGGCAGCAATAGGAGCCCTTGCGTTTTCATTCAGCCATTCCTTTTGGTTTAACGGAACTGAGACAGAAATCTATGCCACAAATACAGTAGTGTTTGCAGCCATAATATATTTTGGAATGCTCTGGAATGAAAAGGCAGATAGCCCTGATAACACAAAATATATTTTCATGATAGCCTATCTGATGGGGATATCCAGTACTCTCCGTATGTATGGAATACTGGCTATTATTCCGATAATAATGATCATAATGGTAAGGAAGTTTGTTGATAATGAGGAAGAATACAGGAAATCGACATACATATTCTTAGCCCATGCAGCCCTTCTAATGCTGATAGCCTTTATTCTGTGGTCAAATGAAACAGGAACCAGTGCCCCGAGCCCAGAGGAGTATAAGGCATTTGATACAAAATTCCTTATGACGCTGCTGGCAGTAAGTGCAGTGATAATGGGCATATTCTGGAAAAAGGTATTTACCAGGAATTCAATCTATGTAGCAATACTGATAGGAGTAGCAGTAAAATATATAATCTACCCCGGAGTAGTAAAGATGATCCCTCAGCTGATGCAGAACCTTGCATCTGATAGCATCTCAACAGCCGTAGTACTGGTGGCCGTAATAGTTGGAGTGCTAAGTTTTGCAATCTACTGGTCGGTAAAGAATAAACACACTTATGTATATATAGCAGCAATGTCAGTATTGCTGATATTTATCGGTTATACATCATATACAACTATAATAATCAGGGCTAATCAGGATCCTCCTATGAATGAGAATGCCCCGAAGAATTTCACGGCTCTCATATCATATCTGAATAGAGATCAATACGGTGACTGGCCTTCATTCAAAAGAAGGTTCTCTCCCGAACCTCACCAGCAGGGGATATATACAAATTATACAAGCGACCTGGATTTTTTCTGGCGTTACCAGATGAACCACATGATGACCAGATACCTTCTGTGGCAGTATGGTGGCAGGGAATCCTGGAACCAGGAATCAGGTGTTAATTTCGGAAAATTCCTTAATCCGATTGGCAATGCAATAGGCAAACCGTTTAATCTTCAGTTTGGGGATAATAACGGATCATCTCAAAACACATTCTGGGGAATCCCTTTCTTTATAGGACTAATAGGGATATTCTTTCACTTCAGGCGAGACTGGAAGATGGCAACAGCTTATCTGCTACTGTTCATATTCTGCTCATACCTGTTTGCATTTTACCAGAACCAGCAGGAACCACAGCCGCGTGAAAGGGACAAGTTCCTGGCATCAATAGGATTGGTCTATGCAGTTTGGATAGCCATAGGCATGAGGGAATTGATCGATTATGTAAGAAGGAAGCTGAATAAACAGTCACTGGAAAAGGGAGTTACTTATGCAATATTGGCATTAGGATTTCTGTTTATCCCTGCCCGTATGCTTCAGGCAAATTATAATGAGCATGACAGATCAAAAAACTGGA
>JARLGY010000049.1 GCA_031292525.1 Flavipsychrobacter sp.
AACTTATCCGAATCCAACTTTAGGAACAAGTGGTGTTGCTGCGGGTTCTTATGGCATCCCCGGCAGCCCTGCTCCACTGTTTACAGTAGATTCAAAAGGCCGAGTGACAAGTGCACAGAACACAACACTTAATCTTACTTCAGCCCAGTTTGCAAATCAGGGTACTGCAACAACAGTATTACATGGTAATGCAGCAGGTGTACCTTCATTCGGACAAATTTCTAACTCTGATGTAAGCAACACAGCAGCCATAGCATATAGCAAATTGAACCTTGCCAGCAGTGTAGCTACAACTGACCTGTCATCAACAGGTGCTACAAGTGGTCAGGTATTAGGTTACGATGGTACTAATATTACCTGGACTACACCAAGCTCTACACCAGGTGGTGCAGCAGGTGGTGATCTTGCAGGTACATTTCCTAATCCTACAATAGCTACTACAGCAGGTGCCGATGTGGTAACGGCGATCAATGCTTCCGCATCAACTATTAATGCCGCTAACCTGGCAACGAGTGGCGTTGCAGCAGGTTCCTATGGTATCCCGGGTAGCCCGGCTCCACTGTTTACAGTAGATTCAAAAGGCCGCGTTACCAGCGCACAAAATACAACACTCAACCTTACATCAGCACAGTTTGCAAACCAGGGTACTGCAACTACAGTACTTCATGGTAATGCAGCAGGTGTACCTTCATTCGGGCAAATTGCTAACTCTGACGTGAGCAATACAGCAGCCATAGCTTATAGCAAATTGAACCTTGCAAGCAGTGTAGCAACGACCGATATCTCACCAACAGGCGCTACCAGTGGCCAGGTGTTAGGTTACAACGGTACAAATATTGCGTGGACCACGCCAAGTACCGGTACCAGTTTAAGCACTGGCACAGCTGCTGGCCAGGTTTATTTAACCGGTACAGCGGGTGCTGTACCCACCACGCCTGTTACTGTTAGCGGCGACGCCACACTGGCAAGTACAGGTGCCCTTACCTTAGGAACAAGCGGAGTTGCTGCAGGTTCTTATGGTATACCCGGCAGCCCGGCTCCATTGTTTACAGTAGATGGGAAAGGCCGCGTTACCAGTGCTCAGAATACTACACTCAATCTTACTTCAGCACAATTTGCAAACCAGGGTACTGCAACCACAGTATTGCATGGTAATGCAGCAGGTGTTCCATCATTCGGGCAAATTGCTAACTCTGATGTAAGCAACACAGCAGCTATAGCTTATAGTAAACTAAATCTCGCAGGCAACGTAACAAATTCTGACATCAGCACCACTGCATCTATAGCTTATAGCAAGTTGAACCTTGCAGGCAGCGTAGCGACAACGGATATATCACCGACCGGCGCTACAAGCGGCCAGGTGCTGGGCTATAATGGTACTTCCGTAGCATGGACCACACCAAGCAGCGGCAGCAGTTTAAGCGCAGG
>JARLGY010000050.1 GCA_031292525.1 Flavipsychrobacter sp.
GGGTCATTGCGAGGCACGAAGCAACCTTTAGTAACACCTGCACAAACTCATCGTTTAAATGTTGGATAGGCTGTTATAAGGTAGAATTGTTCAGTTGGGCAGAACAGTAGTACTGTAGCCTGCACAAAGCTGTGTCGGCTGCAGCTGTCATAGCTGCCGACTGCCTTTTTCTTTGCTACTTTCTTTTGGGCATGCAAAAGAAAGTAGGGTAACGAAGGGCAGTTTCCTGAGAATAATTTTATAATACTTTAGGGTTTAACCTGAAAAGTATTTTAACCCCCAAAATGTCCCTCAACGGACATTTCAAGACATTTTTCAAAGCACAGCTAAAATACAATATCAGCCACCACAGCTTATTTCAGCCCATAAACTAATCCAAAATGTCCGTCGAACAACTGTTTTTTACAACAGACAAACAGGGTCATTGCGAGGCACGAAGCAACCTTTCGTAACACCTGCACAAACTCATCGTTTAAATGTTGGATAGGCTGTTATAAGGTAGAATTGTTCAGTTGGGCAGAACAGTAGCGCTGCAGCCTGCACAAAGCTGCGTCGGCTGCAGCTGTCATAGCTGCCGGCTGCCTTTTTCCTTGCTACTTTCTTTTGGGCATCCAAAAGAAAGTAGGGTAATGAGGGCTTAATCTGCAAAGTCTTAAAAACGTGAGCATATTAAAACCGGACAGCACCAGACACACCGGACAGGGCAAAATAAACGTAGATCAGCCACCATCAAGGCATCACGGCCCCAACCTGTCCGGTTCCAAATAAAAAACCAGACAAGACAACCCTCAAAAAAACAACCCTCATCGCGAAGCAAAAAAAAACCTTTATAACACCTACTCACTCACATTACATTTAAATGAAACTACTCGTGTAATCCTGTAGTCTTATTTATCACGATCACTTATATATTTCCGCATATTTCTATGCTATCTTCCGAAAAGTTATCCACATATTTTTTCGCTTATATATCTATCAATCAACGATTTGTGTTTTCGTTAACAAAAAGTTAGGTGGTTAAAACACCCTAAGTATTTCTTTTTTTAAATTCCGTCTGTTACCTTCATAAGTATATCACCAGTAATATGGTTGTGTTGTTCATATCATGCGGCTGGTGGAAATCACATTTTCTTACTTAAAAAAAGTTAACACAATGAACAAGAAAAGAAGTGCTCTGTTGCTGTTGCTTGGCGGTTGTATGGTAGGGGTTTTATCACTGCATTGGGCGCCGCCCCCGCCCCCGCCCCCACCACCCCAAAACGACTTTGAACAAAACCCGCCTGTGCCCACCAATTTCTGGGTCATGCAGCTACCCAAACCAATGGATGATGGCAGTAACATGCGCATCCGCATTAAGTACACTGAGCTGGAGGTAACACCCCCACAACTAAAAGTATATATAGGCACCACCCCCATTGCCCTGTACGATGATGGTACCGGTGCAGATTCTGTAGCTGGTGATAGTATTTACTCGGCCTATGTAACTGAAAACATACCACAGTTCCAGAGCACAGTAAACGCTACCGTGCAGAATATATCGCAAACCACCCTGCTCACTTTTGCGGGCCACCTGGGTACAGAAGTGCCCGGCCGTACATCGTTTGACAATAACAACTTCAACAACTTTGCAGAGGTGCCGGTGGACCCTATAATATTCTCGCCGGCAGGCATAACAACGGGTACGGGCTGCAGCTCAACGCTGATCAAGCAGAACTCGCTGTTCATCACCGACCTATCGGTAGTGGAAGACCCGGCGCGAACGTTTAACGAGGTGACAGGCGTAGGTAACCCAAGTGGGGTATGGACGTTTGGCAACCTGATCACCAACATGTCTGGCAGCCATTCGCCGCTCGATGTATTGCAATCGTGGCTGCAAAGCTACCTGCCTTCTGCACCGTTAGTGATAAGTGGCCAGCCCGTAAGCCGCAGGCCGCATGTTATAGACTACCTGATAGCACCATGGCTGGTGAAGGCGGGTGTAGTACCTACAGAAAGCGCTGTTACAGAGGCCAACTGGGCCACCCTGTGGCATACGGCACCGGTAGGGGCTATACTTAAAACTGCACCATTTAAACTAACAGCTATAGTAAACAGGCTGGATGTGCGCGGCAATAGCGGCTACGGAGGCGGTGTAAGCAACTCTGGCGAAACACGCTTTATATTTACGCTTATAGACCCTAACGCGGGCGACGGGCCATTCCCATTAGGATCTCACGGTGGGCTAACCAGTGGTATGCCGCCTATAAACGATAGTAATGAAATACCCCCAACCAATTTTTATGACTGGAGAGGTATGAACATTATATTTGAATTTGGCAACACAGAGAACAACCTGTGCGATGTAGTACACTTTGCCAACCAGTGGGTGAACCTAAGCACGCTTACACTTGGCAGCAGCGCATACAACGCAGCGCTTGAAAGCATTACCCACACGGTGATAGATGCAGGCGCAGGTGCAGCGGCTGGCAAGCCTAATGGCAGCGCGCTAAACAGGCTAAGGAGCAATGAACGTATTTTTGATACCAGTTCACGCTTGCTGGTACCACCATGGGCCATATCAGACTGGGAGTTCAGGCAGTTTGAGCTGCAATCAACCAGTGGGTTATTTGCACAGGTTACGCTTACAAACACGCCAGTTAACGCGGCCAATGGTGTAAACACATCGGGCTCGCCAGCAGAAGTAAACTTTACACCTAACATCCCGCTTAATCCTTTAGATCAGGCTAACCTGATGAACTGGGTATTTAGCTCGCCAGCTGTTATGACACAGATACTGAATGGTAACCACAGCATGCCAGCAGTATTTGGCGGCAGGCCACTATTGTCCATCGGGGCTAGGGTAGATATGGAGTACCTGCACTACCTGGACCTGGACTGGAACACTACCGGTGCACCTAACTACACACCACACATACCATCGGTACCAGGCAACACCACATATAAAAAGGCACGCGAACAGCTATCGCTGAATACCTGCCAGGGTTGCCATAATGGTGAAACACAAACCATCTTTACAGAAGTAGCAGCTATTGGCTATGGTAAACCTGCACGCTACTGGACCTCAACTCCAGACTTTACATCGGGCAGGATAGATGAACGCTTCGTATCAGAAGGAACTCCGGCTTCAAGCCTGGGCATATACCCCCCCCCTCCTAATCCGGAAGATGTAGTAGTGGTGTCGGCTTTCCTTACTGGTCGCAATTTCAGAATACCTGTAGGTGGTTCAGCTAATTATGATGCTAACAATAACCCTAGTGAAAACCTCACAGATAACACGCTCACAGGGCTATTTTATGTGAACTCACCAGATAATTTTACAACCAATAAAATAGGCATTACCAACCAACTTTGGGGCTACAACGACCTGCAAAGAAGGGCAATAGACCTGTGCGCACTGGCCAATACCAACTGCACAGCGTTTAGCACTCTTGGCTTGTTTGCTATATTATCGGCCATACCATTACCGCTGGGCGGCCACTAAAATTTATAAGTTAACTCACTAAAATAATTATTATGAAAAAAAGTATTGTTTTATTGTCCTTAACCACGCTCATGTACGGTGCCACAGCCTTTGCGGGCGATGACAACCCGGTGCAGGTGCGCTGTTATGAAGCAGATGGTGTGGTGACCTACCATGTAACAGGTTGTGTGCCGCGGTCTGATATTTCTTTTTACTCGCAGATAGGTGGTGGCGAAATGCTGCAACAGCTAGCCGTAAACAGCAACGGAACGGCTAATGTAGCATGGGGTGGCAAAATAGCCCCTGCCTTTGTGCTGAATGTACTGGATATGAACGCGGCAGGCATAGCCGGTAGCGGTATGGTATCATTCACAGGTGATAAGGAATTCATCATTAACACCGAAACTATAACAAACGCAGGCGGCAATGCCACCATAGGCTGGAAAGCCGCAGTGGCGCATACAGACAACTATGTGTTTGATGTGCTGAAAAGCGTAAATGGCAGCGACTATGTGGTGGTACAAACAGTAAAACCACAAGGCTATGAAATAAGCCAATATACGTTTACTGATGCTGCACAAACTAACGGGAATGCTACCTACCAGATAAGGGTTAGGGATATAGGCAATGAAGTTTACTATACCAGCAACCCGCTGTTTACAGATGGGGTAAGCGGTGTAAGTATATACCCTACAGTAGCACACACCACCATAAACGTGCGTATGGATGACAACCTGAACAACGGGAGTTATAAGGTGATAAACATGCAGGGCCAGGTAATAACCAGCGGAGTGCTGGATAATAGCCTGTACAGCCTGCCTGTGGCACAACTGCCTGCTGGTAGCTACCTGATAAAAGTGACCAATAAAGGCGCAACTACCACACAGAAATTTGTGAAAGAATAGTTAGTACCGCTGCCATAAATGAGGCAGTTTTTAAATAGCTAAGCCACCTTATGGGTGGCTTAGCTATTTAGTATATGTATGTTGTTTTATGCAGTAGCTAATTGCCATACTTCATCTATCACGGCAAATATGCGATCGAAGTCCTCATCTACCAGGTTAGAGCCTGAAGGCAGGCAGAGGCCATTTTCAAACAGGCGTTCAGAAGTTTTGTCGCCATAGTAGGCACTGCCAGCAAACACGGGTTGCAGGTGCATAGGTTTCCACAACGGGCGGCTTTCTATATTCTCTTTATCCATGGCAAGGCGCAGGGTTTCGCGGGTAATGCCGTTGGAGCGTGAAGGGTCTATGAGTATGGTAGTGAGCCAGCGGTTGCAGAAGTATCCATCGGGCTCGTACACAAAAGATACACCCGGCAGATGGGCCATGCGCTGCACATACAGATCGAAATTGGCACGGCGGGCGGCTATGCGATCGTTGAGCACGGTCATTTGTCCGCGGCCTATACCGGCGCACACATTGCTCATGCGGTAGTTGTAACCTATATGGCTGTGCTGGTAGTGCGGGGCTGCATCGCGGGCCTGTGTGGCCAGGAAACGAGCCTGCTGCGCGACATCTTTACTAGGGGTTACAAGTGCGCCACCACCAGATGTGGTGATGATCTTATTGCCATTGAATGACAGGGCCGATATTGCGCCCATGGTGCCGCACATACGGCCATTGATGCTGGAGCCAAGTGCCTCTGCAGCATCTTCGAGTATGGGTATTCCGTAGCGGGCAGCTACAGCGGCTATCTCGTCCATCTTAGCGGGCATGCCGTAGAGATGCACGGGTATAATTGCCTTTGGGGCCTTACCTGTAACCACTATACGGTTTTTTATTGCTTCTTCCAGGAAGGTAGGTGACATGTTCCATGTATCAGCCTCGCTATCTACAAACACAGGTTTAGCGCCCATGTAGGCAATAGGGTTAGCAGATGCTGAGAAGGTCATGGACTGGCATATAACTTCATCTCCCGGTTGCACACCGAGGAGTATGAGGCCGAGGTGCAGGGCCGCGGTGCCCGAGCTAAGGGCGGCCACGTAAACGGGACTATCAAGGAAGTTCACAATATCCTGCTCGAAGCCATCTACATGGGGGCCGAGCGGAGCTATCCAGTTGGTATCAAAGGCTTCTTTTACAAATTCGAATTCTTTGTGCCCCATGTGTGGGGAGGAGAGCCAGATCTTAGATTTCATATTATAGTGTTTTTCGTTTTCTGTTAATAGTGGCTACAGCTTTGCATGTCGCAGTTACAAAGTACAAAATTGCAAGATACTAACCTGTGTTGCGGTTAATTCTTTGTTGCAAATTGTTCAATAAAGTGTACCAGCTTGCTATATACCATGTGGGCGTCTCCTTGCTCGGCAGTAAGTTTTAAAGCGTTGCTTTTGTATGCGGGTAGTAATGAAGGGTCGATTAAGAAGCGCTCTACATTTTGTGCCAGCGAGGCTGGATCGCCGCTTATGTTGTTAAAGCCCACTTTGTTGTCTTCTATAATAGCAGCCATTTCGCTTACCAGTGAATTAAGTATAGGGAGGCCAGCCCCCAGGTAGTCGAACAACTTGTAGGTGACCGATTGTGTGGCGCCGGGCACGTGTTGGGTAAGGCCTATATCGGCAAGGTAAAATTGCTTGTTGATCTCGTCTTGTCCCAACCAGCCGAGGTACTTGATGTTAGGGAGTTCTTTTTCTTTAGTTTTCACCATGTCTTCCTGCGTGCCAGTACCGGCAATAAGGAACTCTGTTTTGCCGGGGTACTTTTGCTCTATGATAGCGGCAGCGCCGAGAATAGTAGGTATGTCGTAAGAGCTGGCTAATGAGCCTGCGTATATAATGCGCAGCTTACCTGCGGGCTTGGGTGTGGTAGCGGCCAGGGTCTTGAAGGCTTCTTTCACCTCTCCAAATTGAATTGCAGGGTAGAAGTAGGCCGTAGGGCGAGGCTTATTGTAAAAAGTGGCTGTCCAGTCGGTATACTGCTTTGATATAGCGGTAACGGCTGCGCAGTTATTGAGTATGTAGCTGAGCTTTTTATAGAATGGGGACAATAGTATTCGGCCTGCACCTTTTACCGGTGTGGGGAAAGCTTTGAGGAACACTGCCGGCCAAGGGTCAATAATATCGACTACCACAGGTATATTGTGCTCCTTTGCCCATTTGCAGATGACCTGCACTGTGCTAAGCGGCGGCAGGCTGATGTAGATGATATCGGGCTTGTCGGTGCGTGTTTGTACTTCTGCAAGCAGCCTTTTTGCCAGGTCGCGGTGGGCCAGCATGCGCTCTACGGTTATATTGCCCTTGTAGGGTTTGGAGTGCAGAAACACAAGCTCATAGCTATCGGGTATAACAGTATGGTAAGTGTGCTGGTGGTAGCGCTGCGTTTTATTGCCGTGCTTAAAGGTGGTGGTAAAGAAGGTAACCTTGTGCCCAAGCGCTATGGCGGCATTGGCAATGCCCATGAAGCGCATGGGACGCGTATTGTCAATGGGGGTAGGTTCGAAAGCAGATATAAGCCAGATGTTCATGATTTGCGCTTAAAAGTTAACCACAATGTGACAAGATAAATGGGCGTTAGGCCTGCCAGGTTATGGCCCTTTTGTTTTAATGAAACCCCGGCTTGTGGCCGGGGCTATATTTTGATAATGGATATGCAATTAATGTATGCTAACGCTTAAGCAACGACTGTTTTTTCGCGGGTTATCCACGCCTCGTAGATCTCCTGGAAAGTTTGCTGCAAGGATTTTGTTATATCCCAGTTAGGATAGTGTTCCTTCATTTTACGCAGATCGCTATAGTAGCAGATATGATCACCTATGCGGTTGGTCTCATCGTACTTGTACAGCATTTCTTTGCCGCTGATGCCAGAGATAATATCGAAAGCTTCGAGGATAGAGCAGGTATTGTCCTTGCCACCGCCCAGGTTGTACACTTCAGCAATGCGCGGAGCTTTGATGAACTCTTCTATGAAACGTGCAACATCGTAAGAATGTATGTTATCGCGTACTTGCTTGCCCTTGTAACCAAATACAGTGTACTGGCGGCCTTCAAGGTTGCATTTTACCAGGTAGCTAAGGAAGCCGTGCAGTTCTACACCAGAGTGATTAGGGCCTGTAAGACAACCGCCACGCAGGCATGCTGTAGGCATATTGAAGTAGCGGCCATATTCCTGTACAGAGATATCGCCAGATACTTTCGATGCACCAAAAAGGGAGTGTTTGGTCTGGTCGATACGGAAGGTTTCGGGTATGCCGTGTTCGTAAGTTTTGTCGGCATAGTCCCAGCGTGTAGGAAGTTCTACCATTTCAATTTCGTTGGGTGCATCGCCATATACCTTATTGGTAGAAAGGTGCACGAAAGGTATGTTGGTGCTGTACCTGCGTGTAGCCTCCAGCATGTTGAAGGTGCCTACTGCATTCGTATCAAAATCTTCAAAAGGTATGGCAGCAGCGCGGTCGTGGCTAGGCTGAGCGGCTGTGTGCACAATAGCATCAGGCTTAATGGAAGGTATCAATTCCAATATGCGGTTACGATCACGGATGTCAGCTTCGTGGTGTATGAAATTAGGTATTACGGTTTGCAAGCGGTTCTGGTTCCAGCGAGTGTCACCACTCGGGCCAAAGAACACTTCGCGCTGGTTGTTGTCCACACCATGTATTTCCCAGCCCAGCTGTGCAAAGTGAATGCAGACCTCAGACCCTATTAACCCGGATGAGCCGGTAACTAATAATTTTTTCATTATTTATAATTAAGTAATAAGATTTATTAATCGGATGGGGTATCTATATAAGAATAACGCACCGGTTTAAAGCGGTGCGAAAATAGCATTTTTTCCCGATACGTAATATTGCTAAATATATGGAATGGTTAATTTTTGTTGAATTATCAGCATCAATCGGGTTTGAAATCGAGCGATATTGAGTTCATGCAAAAGCGCTTATGGGTGGGTGGAGGGCCATCATCAAATATATGCCCAAGATGGCTATCGCACCGGCCGCATAGCACCTCGGTACGGTGCATGCCATGTGAATTGTCATCCCGATAGGTGACACTATTGGGACGGATAGGCTCGAAAAAGCTAGGCCATCCACATGTGCTGGCAAACTTAGCACCAGACTTGAAGAGTACATTACCACAAACAGCGCAGTAATAAGTACCCTTAACATCGGTTTTCCAGTATTTTCCGGTAAATGCTTTTTCCGTAGCCTGCTGCCGGGCAACTGAATAAAGATCAGCAGACAGTATTTTCTTCCACTGCGCGTTGGTGACATTGAGGTGGTGGGTATCAGTATGCGAATAATATGGATTGTGCTCGTGACCTGTTTCTGTTTGCAGGTTTTGGGCGAATACAGGACAAGTATATATACAGATGAGTACTAAGGATGTGAGTATGGCTTCCATATTAATCTTTGAGTTTGTCTTTGAATACCTTTTTAAATTTTTCGAGTTCGGGTTGTATCACATACTTGCAGTAGTGCTGTTCGGTGTTTTGGCTATAGTAGTTTTGGTGATAATCTTCTGCTTTGTAGAATACAGTATACTGGGCTACCTGGGTAACGATAGGACCGGGGTAGGCTTTTTCTTTGTTGAGTTGCCCGATGTAGTATTCTGCTTTCTGTTTCTGCTCTTTGTTGTGATAAAAGATAGCAGAGCGATATTGTGTGCCTACATCGTTACCCTGCTTATTGAGTTGCGTAGGATCATGAGCCGTGAAGAAGGCTGCCAGCAGTTCATCGTAAGATATTATTGCAGGGTTGTAGATGATGTTGCAAGCCTCTGCATGACCGGTGGTGCCAGTGCAAACTTCTTTATAACTGGGATGCGGTGTGTGCCCACCCGCAAAGCCTGACGTAACGCTGGTAACACCCTTTAGCTCCTGGAACTTAGCCTCTGTACACCAGAAGCAGCCAGCAGCAAAAGTAGCAGTATCAATTGTTTTAGTAGAATGCGTTATGGTACTGTTCATTTCTTTAAACGTCTTACTGTCTAATATATCCGGTTCCTGAGCGAAAGCGGAAGTGCAGCATATAACTATAAGTAGTTGGCAAAGAATGTTTCGCATTGTAGTGAGATGTTGTTGGGGTAGATATACTTACGTAAAGGTAGAGGGAAGAGGATTGGGTTCTATTCATTTTAACAATTTTGAAGGGGGAACGCCAAATAGTTATTATAGATTATATCTGCATTTAGTAACTTGCATAACAACGTGAGCCCTATGAGGAAAATAATACTTACCTGTTTATTTGCAGTTTTTGCCTTGAATGGTTTTGCCCAACTTACCAACCTGGACTTTGAGAACTGGTATGCAGATAGCGCAGGCGGCCAGAAACTGGTCAACTGGATGCACTACACTAGAAATACGTTGATAACTCAGGGACATCAGGTAGGTACCTGGCAGGATACAGACAGGTACAGTGGTAATTATTCACTTATGCTTTCCCGCTGGTATGGTAGTGCATATGATCATGTAATACAAGGTGCCGCTACTACCCTAAAGACGCAGGGTATAACGGGTTATTACAAGTATGAAGATGCCAGCTTGTATAGCACATCTACCGGCGGCCCTTTTGTAATAGATTCGGCTAATATTACTGTAGCTGTTACTAAATGGAATGCGGTAACCGCAAGCAGGGATACAATTGGTTTGGGGCATACTCTTTTGCCTGGTATGACAAATTTTACGCCCTTCAGCGTCGCCGTAAATTATACATCGAGTGCAGTACCAGACAGTATTTTCCTGCATATCTGTCCTACCATATACACCCAAAGTAACCTCCCCTGGTGTCCGGGAGGGGGGTACTGTTCTTATCTAACCGTAGATGATATATCGGTGTTGCCGGTAGCTGTCGCTACACTTAAATTAGGTAACTCTTTAACCGTAAGTCCTAACCCTGTCAGCAACGTCTTAAGAATCGTATTGGATAATAAAAGTATCAGTGCACTTTTATGTATTGAAGATATGGCTGGAAGAATAGTAGTAACCCCAATGCATATAAATGGTAGCGCGGAACTTGACTTATCAGCATTATCGCCGGGTGCATATGTGGTGATTGTAACTGATGATAAAGAAGTTCAACACTATAAGATCATCAAGCAATAAGCGATCTGAATTATTTAGGTATAATACAAAATCAGTAAATTTTCATATAATTTAGTAGCCTCTCTCTTATGAAGGTTATACTATTTATTTTTTTTCTGCTCGTACCTAGTTTAATCGGGTATGCCGGGCCCATTGATGTTAACCTAAAAATTGTTCAATGGTCTAAAAACCTGCTGGGCGAAAAAAATACTGATACCACCGAATTTAATGCATTCGCGGATACCTGCATTAAGTATGGTAAGACCACACAGCTAATTAATACCTACAGATCTATTACAGATGCCGGTGGGAAAGATATCCAAGTTTCAGACCTGCGGTTCTTTAATGCGTTGTGCCAGAAAATTGATACCACCCATCCGACTGTAAATGATTTTTATACCTGTTACTACATTAGTCGTATATATATCATACATCACATGGACGATGTATTGCCGTTAAGGTATGCAAGCATGGCGGTGACGATAGGTAAGAAACTAAATGATGACCGGCTTTTACTAAGGGGATATTATGTGTTGACCTCTTACTATACCAATATAAAACATGACTTGCTGCATTCGTATGAGAATATAGAAGAAATGGACTGGGTGACCAGGAGATCAAAGATAGATTTTATTAAAGAAGGGAATATTGACGTTAATGTAAGATATGCAGTGGTTTACTATTACCTGGAAGATTATGAAAGAGCGATTGAATACATAAATAAAAGCGTTGCAGAAGCAAAACGATTGCATAAATACGAGCAGCTTTTTGACCTGTATAAAAGGCGCTCTTATAATGAGATGGAAATGGGCGATCTGCGACGTGTATTACGGACGATCGACTCAGCAAGTATAATAGCAGCGATGCTTCCTAATTCAGCTAAGTTTCAAAATTACATACAAGCATTGCGGTTTAACGTTTATGAGAAATTTGGTGATTATGAACTGGCGTCAGCTATTAGTAGATCGGTTATTGTTGATAATTTGAAAGGAGATAATGATGATTATTATGACTATCTCTACCACCTGGTAAGACTATACCTGCATGAAAAGAAATATGCGTTGGCAATACAGTATATTGATACTTACATGGCATCCTTAAAGGCATGGAACCTGCAGCGCCTTGAAAACGGCTATGAGCTAAAGTATAAATTAAATAAGGAAACCAATCATCCTGCTGAAGCGCTTAAATATTACGAAGCATACATCTTGTATGATGATTCGGTACATCACCAAAAAAATAATGCAGCCTTATTCAGGGAGCAGCTAAAATATCAAACTCTGCAAAAAGATGAGGCCTTGAAACTAGAGCGGGCTGAGAACAAGATAAAGATGCAAACAATAAGATTTATTATTGTTGGGTCTGTGACTATTGTCTTATGGTTGCTATTACTACTTGCGTATAGAATAAACGGTAGCCTGAAAGAAAAAGAAAGATTGAACAGATCGTTTGCACAACAACTGATACAAAACACGGAATATGAACAGAACCGATTGGCAAACGAGTTACATGATGGACTTGGGCAAGAGCTTTTATTGCTTAAAAATAGCCTTGCACAACAAGGTGAAGATGGAGATGCCGACAAAGTAGCTGGTATAATAGAAAGTGTACGCAGTATAGCCAGGGAATTGTATCCTGCATTGCTTGATGTAGTGGGCTTAAAAGCGGCAATAGAAAACCAGTTGAACAAGATAGACCAAACAGAAAAAATATTTGTGGCGTCTGAATTGGAATATGAAGGTGAAATAGATAAAAATAGTCAATTGCAATTATATCGTATTTTCCAGGAAGCTGTAACCAATATATTAAAGTATGCTAGTGCAACATCTATGTATGTAGGTCTTACTGAGGCGAACGGAAAAATAAAGCTTGAAATAAAGGATAATGGAGTAGGCTTTAATGTAACAGAAAAAATAAACAGTGGTGAAAGTTTTGGTTTGGTGAGCATGCAGAAAAGGGCAGATGCCATACATGGTATTTTGAAAATAAATTCATCGGCCAATGGGACTGAGATAACTATAACAATACAGAAAGATGAGAATAGTAATAGCTGATGACCATCCAGTGGTTCTGATGGGCATTTCAGGTTTCCTTATGGCTAAAAAGCATACTGTTGTTGCCACGAGCGGCAATGGTATTGAGGCATGGAACAGTATAATATTGCATAAGCCGGATGTGGCTTTGCTAGACCATAACATGCCAGGAATGAGCGGAATAGAAATAGCAATGAAAGTACATGCAGCGCGACTGAGAACAAAAGTAGTACTACTGACCATGTACAAAGAGAAGGCACTACTGGACAAGGCAATAGCAGTAGGTGTGAATGGTTATTTGCTAAAAGACTTTGCACTAGGCGAAATTGACCAATGTCTGCAAAGTATTGTAAATGGCACAAACTACTACAGTAAGGAGTTGACCAAGCATATACTAGTAGGAAAGGCAGACGGCAATAGCGAGATGGAAAAACTAACGGTAACAGAGCAAAAGGTGATGAACATTATAGCGGAACAAAAAACCAGTAATGAAATTGCCGATATGCTATTTATATCAGTGAAGACAGTTGAGAAACATAGGAGTAACATTATTAAAAAACTTGGATTACCACAAACCCCCAATAGTATAGCACTATGGGCGGCAAAAAATATTAAGGATAAATAAACACCCTATATAACTTATATGAAATCAAAGATATTTTGTATCGATTGCCTTGGATATTTGATGGCATAGTCTTTATTGGAAGGCTAAATATTAGTTGACCACACAAACAATATAGCTATGAGTATCAATAGGAGAATAAAATTTATGGTGCTGCCACTGGCATTTATGTTTTTGCAAACCAATATGCAAGCACAATCCATAATTCAAAAACAATCTGCACCTGAAAGTTTTGGTAATACGCTGAACCTAGGCGTGGGGCCAGGTTATTTTGGATACCTTGGTGTACCAGCGCCATTCTTTTTTGCTAATTACGAATTTGATGTACTGAGAAACTTTACCCTTGCGCCTTTTATTGGCATAACATCGTATCGCAGCGATGCTTACTACTATCATAATAATGACTATTATTATCGTGAAACAGTGATACCTATTGGGGTAAAAGGAACTTATTATTTTGATGAGTTGCTTGGTGCAAATCCTAATTGGGATTTTTATGCAGCGGCTTCCCTTGGTTTTGCTATAGACAACGTAAGATGGGATGATAGCTATACGGGTGACAGGGGGGTGGCGCATACCGCTAATCCGCTATATCTTGATGTGCATATTGGAGCTGAATATCACGTTAGCCATAAGGTAGGACTGTTCCTTGATCTATCTACAGGAGTATCTACTTTTGGTGTTGCATTTCATCACTTATAGCCTAAAAAAGTATTTTAATAAAGGGCAGTCTTCACGTGAAGACTGCCCTTTATTAATTTTAGGACTCAACAGCATAAATTGATGCTATATCGACGAAGTGTGTGCGATTTCTTTTGGCTGTGCCATATCCCGACTTTTCTTATCAAGAATGACCAGCAAGGCTATAGACAAGTAGAACATTGATCCAACCTTATGTGTTTCAAGCAACTCTGAAAAGAAATTATTGATAAAGCCAGCAGCAAACATCATAATGACACCGAGCGTTACGTATTTGTAATAGCGATCTGTGAACCGCCAATATGTTTTTTGAGCTTGTGCAAATACAACATAAATAAGTATTGCATACAATATCATTGCTGGCCAGCCTTGTTCTACCAGCATGTACATAAAGTAATTGTGTGTGGTAGAATGCTCTGTATTGCGACTTACATAAGTAATAAAGGAAGTAACGGCGTAAGGCTTGTAATAGTAATAGAATGCATGTGGACCATACCCAGTAATGGGCTTACCCACACTCATACGCGCACCAGCTACCCACCTATACACCCGCTCCATAGATGACATGTCCTGGCCTTTTATGGTGGCTATCATGTGGTCGGTGAAGCTTTTGTGCATATATGTATGCTCGTAGTTAGGCCTAAATCGTATGTACTTATTATCAGTGCTTAGATAAATGATCATAGCAGCCAGTAATGCATAAATAGTAGGCATGATGAAGTTAACCAGTCTGAAGCGTATAGCCAAGGCTATAACGCCTGCAAATACTACAGCTATATATGCTGCCCGTGCGTAAATAAGGTATATGGCAGGTAAGAAGAATAATATGATGAGTAATAGTACTACTCTTATCCATTTTGCATAACCCTTTGTAAGTGGGTAGGCTACACACAACAAAGGAAAGAACATGGACATGACCGTAGAATAGTCAACGTGGTTGTAATAGAGTGGGTGAATTGCTTTTTCGACCTTGCGGAAGTTGAACCCAATAAGCGCATGCCTGTAAAATATAATGAGCATTGTAGCCAATAAAGGAACAAGTGTAAACAAGAATGCCTTTTTAAAATCTTTCTTTTCCTGGAAGATAAACAGCGGCATTATAAAGAATACAGCCAGATACCATGCTTTGGATATAAAGAACTTAATAGAAAAGAAGGGTACCTCTGAATATACAACTGGTATGATAAGCCATATGAATTGCAGGGCAATGATAAAGACCAATGGATTGCGCCACCACCATTGCGGTATCATTGCCGGATTCCTGGCTACCATAACAATGAACAGCAGGAAGAAAAGCCAC
The DNA here is from genome assembly GCA_031292525.1 of Flavipsychrobacter sp. Classification (GTDB taxonomy): domain Bacteria; phylum Bacteroidota; class Bacteroidia; order Chitinophagales; family Chitinophagaceae; genus JABDEZ01. Next base: position 15,131 of record JARLGY010000050.1, read on the forward strand.
ATCATGGGCTCATCGGGCAGGGAGGTTGAAAGGGTGTCGTCATTGAACGAAAGCTGTGTGGACAGTGGAATGCAGAAGAGCAATATCCAGTAAGCCGTTTTCCAGTTGATACCCATGAGCAACACATACATGAAGCCAAATGGCGCGGCCAGTGCCAGGTAGTTGCCCGTATAGGCAAAAACGGCCACGCAGGCAAAGAGCACCGCAAAGCAGATGCCCGATAGCCATTTGTCATCGAATATACGTGCCTGAAGCATTAACGTTGTACAGAAATAAGTATGCGATAATAACTAAGCATTAATATAAGCAGTGCGCTAAAAAAGAAACCTAGCAGTGCTGCGGTAAGAATAGTTACCATTGCAGTAGGGCCCTTAGGTGATAGTGGTGTTTTTGCCTTCGTTATAACCTGGGTAAGAGCTACAGCATCTACCTTAGTGCCTGTGCTGAACTCGTTACTTAAGGATACATATTTGGCCCTGTCGGCTACCAGCTGGTCTTTTACGGACTCAATATTTTGAATGCGCTCCATACCGATACCAGAACCTTTGCCACCCTTAACGCTGCCTGCCATTATATTGGCCCTTGACGGGCTGAGTATATCGTAGATGCCATACTGGTCTCTGAGTGCACCCAGTGTATCTGTGAGGGCAGTTATTGAACTGTCTTGCTGCGCCATTTTGTCTTGGAGGGCCATGAACATTTTTTCGCGCATATTATTGTAATAGCTATTAAATACCTGGGCGGTAACATGTACTATTTCATTAGCTACTGCAGCAGAGCGTGGCGCATCGTAGTCAACAAAGGAAACGACAGCGTCCTTATTCTCTGTGCGTTTAAAGCTAAAGCCTTTGCGGAATATCATCTTTACAAATGACATTGCTTTGGGATCATTAGGGTCTATGTTGTAATCCTGAGCCAAGTGCAGATTCTTTATGACAATGTTCATCACAGTGTCAGACTCTGCTATAGCTGTTAATTTGTCCAGGTCGTCATCTCCGCCCATGTAGTCAACAAACCGCATTTCTGTATTACGGAACAAGCTGTTTCTGTCGTAGTACAGGGGGTTTGCAATAAGGAACTCAGTTTTTGCCTCGTACTTCGGTCTTTTCATGAAGAAGAAGATAGCGCCCAACACAGCTGCTACAATTGTGGCGCCGAGCACTATTTTGAAGTGCTTTTTTAATGTCTGGGCAACATCTACCAGGTCAAAACGTGGTGCGGTAGTCATTTTTTATAATTATTGTGTGGTTAATCTAAACGTATAAGGTTGAAATCTATTGCCGTGATCTATATTACTGATTCGCCAGCCTGCATTTTTTCAGCATTTTCAGCAAATTGAAGTGCTTCTATCATTTCCTGTATGTTACCATTCATGAAATCATCGAGGTTATAATTAGTCATATTGATGCGATGGTCGGTAATACGGCCCTGCGGATAATTGTAGGTACGTATCTTGGCAGACCTATCCCCACTACTTACCAGGCTCTTCCTTCTTTTAGATATTTCTTCCTCCTGTTTGCGTACCTGTTCTTCATAAAGGCGTGTACGCATCATGCCTGTAGCTTTTTCGCGGTTACCCAACTGAGTACGCTCTGTTTGACAAGTTATTACAGTACCAGTAGGTACGTGGGTAAGTATTACTTTGGTTTCTACCTTATTTACGTTCTGTCCACCAGCACCACCGCTACGTGCAGTTTCCATCTTCAGGTCGCTTTCTTTCAGTTCAAAGTCAATTTCTTCGGCTTCAGGCATAACGGCTACTGTAGCTGCAGACGTGTGTACACGGCCGCTGGCTTCTGTAGCAGGTACGCGCTGCACGCGGTGTACACCGCTTTCGAACTTTAGGGTACCATAGACATCCTCGCCCTGTACTTCCAATTGTATTTCTTTGTATCCGCCTACTGTGCCTTCGGTTTCTGAAAGCAAAGTCACTTTCCACCCCCTGCGTTCGCAGTAGCGCATATACATACGCAGCAGGTCGCCGGCAAAAATGCTGGCTTCATCACCACCTGTACCGGCGCGGACTTCTATTATAGCATTCTTTTCATCCTGAGGATCTTTAGGTATGAGCAACGTATGTAACTCATTTTCAAGCGCCTCTTTTTCAGTCTCCAGTTTTTCCAGGTCTTCCTTTGCCATGCTGCGCAGATCTTCATCTGCCTCATTATTCAGTATATCGCGTGCAAAATCAGTATTGTCCAGGCAAGCCCTGTATTTTTTGTAGACGCCTACAATTGTTTCAAGTTTCTTGTACTCTTTACTTATCTGCGAGAACTTCTTATTATCACTAACTATTTCAGGATTGGTCAGCGCTACCCCCAGGTCGTTAAACCTGGCACTTATCGCTTCCAGCTTCTCAACAATTGAACTCATGCTTTTTTGAAAGAAAATTTATTTAAAAATGTAGTGCGCGAAGTTATTAAATATGCGCTGGATAATAAATATTATCTTTAACCGCTACTTATGGAAGCGCTGAATTGCTTATAACTGATGAAAATATTTTAATGCGATTAGACAATTACCAACTCAAAAAAGCAATAGTTATTTTATCCTTATTTACGCTCCAGTTAATACTTGTTTTTACAGCAGATAACAGGATAGACTTTAATTATGCTTCTCCTTTTCTATTGCTGATCGTCTCGTTAATTATCCCCTATTACTATATATTGGTGCTGACGACGAAGGATGTGGATGCCGGATCTATTGAAACCGGAAAGCCCTGGAGCAAGTATTTATATTTTGGGTTAGGCATGCTAGCAATACTTGTAAGCTACAAAGGCGTGGGAAAGTTATTTGCGCAATATCCTGACCCTGGTGAAATATCGGACGTAATGCCACAGATAGAGACGCAATATTCCAGGTTTGTACATGGCATTCTTCCATATAGCCCGGTTACATCTGTGCCCTGGCATCCTTATCCTGTATATATGCCGCTGCATTGGTTGCCCGTGGGTTTAGCGCATATGCTGGGTATAGACAGCAGGTGGAGCGGCTATATAATATTAGTTATAGCAGGTGGAATATATGGCTATTATATACTGCAATACCGCACACCAGTTTGGAGGAAGGTGATAACATTATTGGTGCTTGGGGCAGTATTATGGGCTTACGTGATGTGGGGAGGTATGGATTTGCCTGCCGTGCTGGAAACTCTGATTGCAGCTTATTATCTGGTACTTGCTGTTGGACTGATGACCAAGAACCTGGCCATTACAACCATTGGTATTATTTTATGCTTATTATCCAGGTACACCTTTGTTTTCTGGCTGCCTTTATTTTTTATATTACTGTGGCAGCACAAACCAATAAAACAGAACCTGACCGTGTGGTTTGCTATTGGGGCCGCAGTACTCTGTATCTATATTATACCTTTCTGGTCTAAAGACCCTACTATTTTTGTAAAAGGCTTAGCCTATCATAATTATTGTGCATATAACAGCTGGCGATGTTTTGGTACGAACCAAACTTATGATTTCTATAAATCAGGACTTTTATTTGCACCACGTATATACGACATTACTACCGGTACAATAGAACACAGGGTTTTCCTGGCAAGGTGCCTGCAAGGAGGGCTTATGCTGTTTTTACTTATAGCTGGGGTGTGGCTTTATGCGAAGATCAAAGCGAGCATCAACTTTTATGACTTTAGCCTGGCGATGTTGTATGTAGTTATATTGGTGTTTATGTTATTTGCACCGTTTGTATTCAGGTATTACTATATGCCAGTACTTGTACTGTCGGCCGTTATCAGCGCAAAAATTATATTGGTGAATAAAAACGCTGGGATTCAGAATAATGGTGACAACCTACCATGATACTTTGCTTTTATCCCTGGTTTGATTGTAATGTTCGCTGTTACTGCGATGCCGGTGCCTTCTTTTGGCTTTGCGGCTTCTGCGACGTATTCTTTTTATGAATCTCCATAATGATTTGATAACTACATACAGTAGTATAGCTGCAAACCCGGAAAGTATAGCTTTGATCAATAGCATTACAAAGCTAACGTGCACGTTTTGATAGAAGGCATAACAAGCAGACAACCCCGCACCTAGAAAAAAATAAATTATTATCTGGTTTATTTTAAAAGGTTTTTTATATCCGTGTTTGCCCATTTTCTGGTATTGTATATCTGTTTATTGAATTGCGACAGTAAAATTAGTAAGATTATTGTTCTAATTGCCCACAGCTAGTATGGGAATATGATGTTATTGTTAAAAATAATTATTATTTTTTTCTACAGGTTTTTACATTCTGGGGCAAAATAGCCGAGGCCTTATTTTCAAAACTATTGCGTATGTAGGTAAGCACATCGGCTATTTGCTGATCTGTAAGTTGGCTTTGGGCAGGCATATTGTTGCTGTAATAATCACCATCTATGGCTACTTTTTCGCTGAAGCCATTCAACAAGATATTAATTAATACTTTTTTATCGCCATCTACCCATTTTGACTTTATTAACGGGGGATTCATGTTGGGTACACCGCCACCATCGGCTTGGTGACAACTGATACACACCTGGTTATATACGATCTTACCACGTGTTATGGATTGCTGTAATGCTGCTTTAGCAGGCTGGGCATTTGTGGCTAGTGATGTAAGTACTAAAACAAGGAAAAATAAATATCTCATATTGAACATTATTTGCCAGTATAGATGATTTTATAAATTGCACCTTTTACATCATCGCTTACATAAAGCGCGCCATCAGGTCCTTGAGCAAGCCCGCATGGCCTGTGGGCAGCCTGCCTGGGCGACGTTATGTCGTTGGTGCCAGCGAAATTATCTGCAAAAATTTCCCAGTCACCAGATGGTTTGCCATTTTTTAAAGGCACAAAGGCAACCAGAAAGCCTTTTTGTTTTTCTGGTGCGCGGTTCCATGAGCCATGAAATGCTATAAAAGCCCCATTCCTGTATTTTTCCGGGAACATCGTACCTGTATAAAATAAGAGGCCGTTGGGTGCCAGGTGTCCGGGAAATGCCGCTACAGGGTCCTGTGCATTTTCGCCACCTTGTTTTACGCCGTCGCCGCCATATTCCGGGGCTAATATTTTTTGATGTTTTTGCTGGTCATAGTACATGTATGGCCACCCGCAATTGCTGCCATTATGAAGTTCATACATGGTTTCTGCCGGCAACTCAGCACTTTGTTTTTCGTCGTAATACTGTGGAAAAAGGTCGTGCAGTTGGTCGCGGCCATGCATCATAACAAACAATGAATTTGTTGTTTTGTTCCAGTCCAGTCCCACTACGTTGCGTAATCCTGTAGCATAGCGTGTACCGTTGGCATATGTCTGATTGGGCAGATCGGCCTTAAAACGCCAGATGCCCCCTGCACTGTCCAGGATAGGGCAGGGTTTCATTCCCGGCGATCCTTTTACTCGGTCTCGTTCCTGGCAAGAGTTGGAATATGCACCTATGTTAGTATAAATGTAGCCATCATCATCCAGTACTATCGATTTTGATTCATGTTCATGGCGCTCCAGCAGACCATTAACAATTTTTTCGGGATGTTCTGGATCTATTACTATGCCTTTGTCGTCCAGCTTATAGCGATATATATCAACATCTGAAGATGCATATAGATAGCCATTCTTTATGGCAATTCCGGTGCCGCCATAGTCGCCAAAGCTTTTGATGATGGCGGCTCTGCCAGTACCCTTTTCCTCTCGCAACAGCAGTATTCCTTTGCTCCCGTTGGCCACTAACTGTTTTACATAAATATCGCCTTGGGGGGTAACTGCAATATGTCTTGACTTGCCAATGTTATCTGCAAGCTTTATTGCTGCAAAACTCTTAGGTAAAATTAGCCCTGCATTATTGCCATCAGCAATGCTGCTTTTACTGCCTGTTTGGGCAAACGCATTGAGCCAAATTAAAACAAAGAACAGGCAGGCAAATGGTTTTATTATTTTCATGGGCACTAATTCAGATCTGAATGTAAATATACATACAAGAGCATATGCAGCATGGCAGCTATTTGCTAAAGGTTTCCTGTTTTCTGTTTTTCGGGTTAACTTTCAGTAAATTTTTCTTCGTATATGAAACAAACTATTTTAACCATCGCCCTGATGGTAAGTTGTATCGCAAGTTTTGGGCGTAGCGCCATGGACAAATGGCCTGCGCTTAAGTCCTTTCATGAAGTGATGGCTGCCACTTTTCATCCTAGTGAAGGAGGTAAACTGGAACCTATCAAAAAACAGATAGATGAATTTGTGAACCGCGCTGCTGAACTGAAAACAGCTCCCCGGCCAGCTGAATACGATAATGAAAAAGTAAATGCTGTGATCACTAAGTTGAATGCAGGCGCAAAAGAATTGAAAGCACTAATCGTAAAAAAAGCACCTGATGCGCAAATACGTACGAAGTTATCTACCCTGCATGGCCTGTTTCACCAGATAGTAGACCTGACCACAAAGTCTGAGTAAAAAACAGAACCTGGATATAAAAGTAAAGCCCCGCTATGCATAGCGGGGCTTTACTTTTATTAGACAAAAATTTTAGTTGCGAGCTAAAGTCAAACGTTTCGTAAATGCAGCTTGTGCTGCATAAGCGCTACCGAATAATATAGTGTTGTAAAACAGATCGCCTGCGATGCTGTAGGTAATGAACGGAATAGCCAGGGCGAAGCACGTGAACAAACCGCTAACGCTGTGTGCATACATGCCGCTGAAAGCCCATACACCCATGTTGGATAACAGGAAAAATACAATAGATCCAGCTACAGAAGAACCAGCTACAGCTAAAGAAGCTTTACCGCTGAACCTGTTTTTTGCACCCAGGAAATCTTTGAACAATACAGCTGTAGCCAGGGCTGCATAGTTGAACAGCATAGCACCAGGCTCGTAAAAGCCAATGACCATATCGCTAAGGAACATAGCTGCCAATGTAACTACCAGGCCATAACGCCTGCCAAGGAATACGGAGCTAAACAACCCCACAGCCATAACTGGGGCAAAATTTGGTAAATGGGGGATGTACCTGCCTACTAATACTACAAGAATGAGCGCTAATGCGATGAGACCTTTATTCATAAAGTTTAATTATTATAAGAGCAATTTTTACAAGGTTGTTTACCATCTGTTACATAATGCCAGGCGATGGTGCTGCCAGGAGTAGCCTGCTGGTCTTCAAAACCTGCCGATGCACAAGTATCGTTTACGCATAGCCACCAATATTGTTTGGTGCCATTGGTATGGAAGCCGTCAATGGCATCTATCATACCGTGCTGGCCTGGCTTGGTTTCAAACGTGAGCTTACTCTGTTTTGATGCAGCTTCCATAACATCTTTCACAGACATTTTGCCGGTTACAGGTAGCGAATCGATCACTTTTGATGAATCGGCCCGGTACATAATAGCCAGTTTTACGTAAGCCTGGGGCTGAACCGTTTGCGTTATAGTAATGGTATCTGCTTTACTGCCGGCGGTATTGCCACTGTTGCTGCAAGAGCACAGGAACAGCATGGCTGCCAGGCAAGAGAACAAGGAATATACTGCTGTTTTAGATACGAGCAAGGTGATTATTTTATAGAATAGACATCAAAGGTAAAAGTTTTGGGGCAATTTTTGACGCTTCTCTTCCAGAGATAGTATGGGTTATATATAGATATATAACCTGTCACACGGCCTGCTTGTACCTATATGAATTGGAGTAAGCACGTTAGTTAGCATGAGGCACGATTTTCCCGCAAAAAACAAAGAACTTTATTCACTCAATAAAAGGATTCGATGTGCTGGTAGATAACCATGGGCGAACGATAAACTATTTAAGACTGGCGGTAACGGACAAGTGCAACCTGCGGTGTTTCTATTGCATGCCCGAGGACGGGCTGCAATGGCTGAGCCGGGAAGCGTTAATGACCTATGAGGAAATGCTGCACATATGCACCATGCTGGTGGGTATGGGCATCGAGAAAATACGCATAACCGGTGGAGAACCTTTTGCACGTAAGGATACTATGCAGCTGCTTACAGCGCTATCGAAACTGAATGGACTAAGGGAACTTACGCTAACTACAAATGGGGTGCTTACAGCCCCGCTAGTACCCGAACTGAAGAAGATAGGCATACGCTCTGTGAACCTGAGTCTGGATACACTGGATCGGCAACGTTTTTTAACCATTACCCGCCGCGATGAACTTGATAAGGTGATGGACACATTGCAGCAACTGCTTCATCATGGTATAGAAGTGAAACTGAACGCCGTGGTAATGGAAGGGAAGAATATTGAAGACATTATTCCATTAGTGGCGCTTACAAAGGAGCTGCCGGTGAGCGTACGCTTTATTGAGGAAATGCCTTTTAATGGAGACGGTAACCAGCATTCAGGTATCAACTGGAATCATGTGCGCATATTACAGACCATACAGGAGGTCTATCCTGGAATACAGAAGATACCGGATGCCTTGTATTCTACGTCTCACAATTACCAGGTACCCGGGCACAATGGTAGTGTGGGTATTATAGCGGCGTACACCAGGTCTTTCTGCGGCACTTGTAACCGCATACGTATAACCCCTGAGGGTATGCTGAAAATGTGTTTGTATGACAATGGGGTATTCAATATAAAGGATATGGCGCGTAAGGGCGCGAGTAATGATATGCTTGCTGAGGCTGTAACTGCTGCTATACAGCACAGGGCTGTTGATGGCTGGGAAGCAGACCGAAACCGGCCTGAAAAAATAAACATTCACGAATCTATGGCCACCATTGGCGGATAAATTATACACGGGATGGTATACGTAGCAGAAGCAGATGAAATAATAAAAGGCCAATTACGAACGTATGGTACCGAAGCTATTGACTTCGAGCAGGCTTTGGGGCGGGTGCTGGCTGAAGACATTGTTGCAGACCGCGACCTGCCACCATACAACCGTGTAACGATGGATGGGGTAGCCATCAGCTTTGCTGCTTTTGAGCAAGGTATAACAGCGTTCAGGATAATAGCTACGCAGGCCGCGGGTGATGTACCGCCGATTACTAATGCTGTGGATGAATGTGTGGAGATCATGACGGGTGCGGCACTGCCGGAAACTACCGATACGATAATAAGATATGAAGACCTGGAAATAAAGGATGGCATTGCCACGCTGCAAACCCAAAATATCAGCCGGGGACAAAGCATACACCGTAAAGGAAAAGACAAAAAGCAGGGGGATATAGTTGTAACGACAAACCAGCTGGTTACACCAGCCATTATAAGTATGTTGGCATCGACAGGATACACAAATGTGCAGGTGAAAAAGCAGCCCCGGGTAATTATTATATCTACGGGTGATGAATTGGTTGAAGTGGGGGAGACACCATCGCCATATGAAGTGAGAAGATCGAATAACTATACGGTGAAGTCCATATTGCAACAACTTCACTTAAGTGCAGATATGCTGCACCTGCGCGATGAACCCATAGTAATAAAAGAAAAGCTACAGGCATGCCTTCAGCAATATGATGTCATTATTTTGAGTGGTGGGATATCGATGGGTAAGTTTGATTATGTGCCCGTGGTACTGGAAGAATTGAAAGTAAGTAAGCTGTTCCATAAAGTGCGTCAGCGACCGGGCAACCCATTCTGGTTCGGAGCACATGAAAACAGTACCCTTGTTTTTGCATTGCCGGGTAACCCTGTATCTACTTTCATGTGTACGCAGCGATACTTTGTGCCGTGGTACCGGGCAAGTATGGGTATAGAATTGCCGCCAGCGTATGCTGTGCTTGATAATGATATTACCTTTACACCTGCGCTGCAGTACTTTGTACAGGTAAAGCTATCATTCAATAACAAGGGCCATTTACTGGCGGGGACTATTGAAGGGAACGGATCGGGAGATTTTGCTAACCTTACAGAGACAGATGCTTTTATGGAATTGCCATTGGAGCGAAGCGTTTTTAAAAAAGGGGAAGTGTATAGGGTGTGGCCTTTTAAACAGATCATGTAAATGAAAGAATTCTCGCACATTGATAAGAAGGGAGTAGCCACTATGGTGGATGTAAGTGAAAAACAGGTCTCGCGGCGCGTGGCAAAGGCACGCAGCATTGTATGGTTGCCTGACGAGGTGTGGGCAAAACTAACTGGAGGTGATATACAAAGCACAAAGGGGCCAGTTTTCCAGACAGCTATAATAGCCGGTATTATGGCCGCAAAAAAGACAGGTGAATTGATACCGCTGTGCCACCCGTTGGGCATGGACAACTGCCATATAGATATACATACCAACGACAGACAAGAAGTAATTATTGACTGCACCGCAATAATAACTGCGAAAACGGGTATAGAAATGGAAGCACTTGTGGGTGCATCTATCGCTGCCCTCACAATTTATGATATGTGTAAAGCGTTAAGTCATGACATAGTGATCAAAGAAACCATGCTGATGGAAAAAACAGGAGGAAAAAATGACTTCAAACGCGGAACATAAAGAGATACCTACACTGTCGGGACTGGTACTTGCCGGGGGCAAAAGCGTGCGCATGGGCCAGGACAAGGGAAATATAAACTGGCATGGAAAGGAACAGCGCTACTACATGGCCGACCTGCTGGAGCAATACCTGCTGGATGTACGCATATCGTGCCGGGCCGACCAACTGGACGATATGAATGTGGCCTATAAAGTACTGCCCGACGAAACGAAGTTTGCAGGCATGGGGCCTTACGGCGGCATACTTACTGCATTTGCTACGAAGCCGGATAATGCCTGGCTGGTAGTGGCGTGCGACCTGCCACTGGTTGATGACAGTACATTACAATACCTGATAGCCAATAGAGATACAGACGCGATAGCTACTACATTTGAAAGCCCCATGGATGGGCACCCGGAGCCGTTGATCACGATCTGGGAGCCAGGTAGTTTGCCATTGCTTCTGAAGTTTGCTGCAGAAGGTTTCAAATGCCCTAGGAAGCTGCTGAGGCGACATGCCAATCAAGTGAAATTGCTGAAGGCACCAGACCCGTATGCGTTGATGAATGCCAATACTCCTGAAGACCTGGCGACCATACAGGAAATAGTACAACAAAGAGACGTGCGTGGTGAATGATATACGATATAGCTGCCAGGTAGCGCTGCCTGGATTTGGTACAGAGGCACAGGCACGACTTAATGCTGCCCGTGTGCTTGTGGTTGGTGCTGGCGGGTTGGGCTGCCCGGCGGCGCAATACCTTACAGCTGTTGGTGTGGGGACTATAGGCATTGCGGACTATGATGTGATATCCATCTCGAACCTGCACCGGCAAATACTATATACACCTGCTGAGGCGGGGCAAAAAAAAGTAACAGTTGCGTGTAAGAAACTGCAACAACAAAACCCGCAAATACAATTGGTGGCGCACGATGTGAAAATAACATCGGCCAACGTAATGGAACTGGTGGGGCAGTACGATATAGTGCTGGATGCAACCGATAATTTTGAAACCCGCTACCTGCTGAACGATGCCTGTGTGCTGCAACACAAACCTGTTGTGTATGGCGCCATATACCAGTATGAAGGGCAGGTGGCAGTGTGGAATGTTCCCTATAAAGATACCTACTCACCCAACTACCGGGATGTCTTCCCCGATGCTAACGCGGCTCAAATACCCAATTGTGCAGAAGGAGGGGTGTTGCCCACGCTTGCAGGTATAATAGGCTGTATGCAGGCAAATGAAGTAGTGAAATATATAACAGGAACAGGCGAGTTAGTAAGCGGCAAAATGCTGTTGTTTGATGCATTGACGATGCAGATTAGGGTAGTGAAAATTGGAGATGTTACCCGTACTAATATAACAGAAATAGCCGCGACTGTTGATGCGTGTACAATATCTGCCCAAGAGCTTAAGGCAGGCTTGGATGATAATAAGTACACACTGGTAGACGTACGTGAGATAAGTGAGCGTGAAGCATATCACATCGGTGGACTCCACATTCCGCTTAGTAAGATAGAACATGAGGAATTTCAACTGCCGGTCGATAAAGACATTGTGTTCTATTGTGCGTCGGGGAGACGTAGTGCAGTTGCAGCAACGCTACTCAGCGGTAAGGTAGACGCAAAGTTATTTTCGTTGTCGGGTGGGCTTAAAGGCTGGCGGCAATAGCATTATTACAAATATGCACGCCATTGTTGGGCGCCGCCGTGATAACTCAGATAAACGCACCATCATTTTAATTCAAACAGTATTGGAAGTGTCACGACTGATCTTACCGGCTTAGCATCTTGCATCCCAGGCTGCCACGCCGGCATCATTGAAACAACGCGTACAGCCTCTTCATCACAGCCGCCGCCTATAGCTTCAGCAACAGTTACATCTGAAATATCTCCCTTTTCGTCTACAGCAAATTTTATGATTACTCGCCCTTCTATATTGCGCCTGCGGGCAAACTTTGGATAAACGAGGTTCTCATGCAAATAAGCAATTAAATCTATTTTTGACCGGGGAACTATGGGTAGTATATAAGGCAATTCCTTACCCGCAGAATCGTATGCATGCCCTTCGAAAATTGTATCATTTCTATAGCTTTCAACTTTTCTGAGCCCGCCGTTTTCGTAAAAAAACTTTTCTTCAGCAATTTTGTGGTTTTGATAGACCTGCAAGGTCTTGATCGCATTGGTTGACAGCGGATAATACCACTTCCATGTGCCTATGCGGCCTTTATTACTGGTAATTCCTTCATAGAGAATTGAACGTGTGACAGAGTCGTAGCCTGTTACAAGCATTGTTGAGTCTGTTTTGTGATCAATTATCTGCGCTAAACTGTCGCTACTTTTAAAATATATTTTCCAAATACCTGTTTGCCTTCCATTATCGTAATTACCTTCCTGCGTTTTGAATCCCGTTTGATCATAATAAGTGACGTACCCATCCATTATATCAAATCCAGGTTTACCCAATAAAACATAGCCAGACATTTCCAACTGTCCATTTAGAAAATGATCTTCAACTTTATACCTGTTATTAACTTTAGCCCATGCAACTCTATTCAAAAGTACAGTCGTCGTATCCGATAATCTCAATCTCTTCCTGATGTGAAAAGTTTTCTGTGAAAAGCAAATAATGGGCAGCACCAGGAATGACACAATTAATAACAGACGTGTAGGTAGCATGGATATACAATAGGTTGCGAAAATATTTCAATTTCGATTTTAAAACAACACCATGCTTAGTTATTAAAAATAATACGCTTTCGTATTGCGTGGCTTTCTGTTTACACAGAGAATCTGCTAAGCCACACCACCCGGCAATATACTCATGTAAACACTCAATTTACGGGTGCGCCGCCACCCATTCCTCGCCATCCAGGAACACTTCTTTTTTCCAGATGGGTACGGTTTGCTTCAGGGTGTTTATTGCGTAGCGACAGGCGTCAAAAGCAGCATCGCGGTGCGCGGCTGATACAACTATGACTACGGCGATATCACCTACTTTTAATATGCCTGTGCGGTGGTGAATAATGATGTGATGCAACGGCCACTTCTGCAACATCTGCGCGGTTATCTTTTTTATTTCACTGACTGCCATAGGGCGGTAGGCTTCAAATTCAAGCCGCACTACTTCTTTACCTTTTGTAGCTGCGCGCACGGTGCCTATAAAAACATCTATACCGCCGCTATGTGGTGAAGATGCCATGTTAATGCATGCCTGTGTATCGATCGGTTTCCCGGTTATTAGTATATCTACCATGTGGTTAGCCCCCGCTTACAGGTGGTATAATAGCCACCTCGTCCTGTTCATTGATCAAACTATCTGTTGCTGCATATTCGTTGTTCACCGCTATCATGTACGACGCCAGTTTGCCTAATCGCGGGTACTGTTCTTCAAGCCGCCTGCGTAGCTGTGCTACCGTGGTATGGCTGGGCAGGTCGGCACTTGTGGAGGTGCCGCCCACTATTTCTTTTGCTATTCCGAAAGCTAAAATGTTTATAGTCATCTATTCTATTTAATAACGTGCGATGCATGTTTTATCAATACCTCAACGCCTGCTGCAAAAACCAATACGGCTGTCATACGCCGCACGGTCAACGGATTGAATTTTATAGCGCCTAATCTTGATCCTATTTGTCCGCCAACTAGTACAGCAATGCACAATATACCGATACGTGTATAATCAATATTTCCCTGGAGGTGCGTTACCTGCCCGGCTATGCCCGAGATGGAATTCACTAAAATGAAAAGGCTTGCCGTAGCAGCTATCTTTTTCGGATCATCCCACTTGATGAGGTTAAGCAACGGCGATAGAAATATGCCCCCGCCAATACCTACCAGTCCCGACAGGAAGCCTATAATCCCACCTAGTAAGCCATCGCGTACGTAGTTGGGTTTTTCAATTGTTGCGGGTAATACGTTCTTTGTTTTTATCCATAAGAGTATTGCGGCAGTAAGGAGGCTGCATCCCAGGATAATAAAAAAAACATCCTGGCTCAGCTTCATTTTGGCGCCCAAGAATGCCATAGGTACACTAACCAGTACAAGCGGTAGTATCTTCTTCCAGTTTACATTTTTATGCCTGATGTAAATGATGGTGCCTCCAGTAACCACAATTATATTGCAAATAAGCGCTGTGAGTTTTATCTCCTGGAAGGGCAGCTCATATACCGCCAGTATGGCCAGGTAGCTGGAGCCCCCTCCAAAGCCTACAGATGCATATACAAACGCAATTACTGCAAAAAATAAAATAAGCTCCCAGTGCTGCATGGTTATTCGGGCTGATGTTTTTTTACTTTGATGACCACCGACTTTGACGTGGGCGTATTGCTCTTATCTGCAGTACTTTTTACCGGTACCAGCACGTTGGTTTCGGGGAAGTAGGTGGCTGCACATTGCTCTGGTATATCATATTCCACTATGATAAACTTACCGGCCTTGCGTTCTACACCATCACTGTAATTAAACAGGTCTACCACGTAGCCTGCTTTAAAGCCCAGTTTTTTAATGTCATGCTCATTCATCAGTATTACCCGACGTTCATTAAGCACACCGCGGTAGCGGTCGTCAAGGCCGTATATGGTTGTATTGAACTGGTCGTGACTGCGAATAGTCATCATCAGCAATTCATCATGCGCAAGCGGTATAGTAGTTACTTCTGTGACTGTGAAATTTGCCTTCTTGCTTTCGGTATCGTACTTGCCCTCGCGGGCGCCATTAGGTAAGTAAAAACCACCGGGAAAACGTACCTGCTGGTTAAAGTTTGTAAAGCCAGGTATCACCATTTCAATATCGTTGCGAATGTAATCGTAATGCTCCTGGTACAGTGCCCAGTTCACTTTTGTTCGGCTGGCAAGGGTAGCCTGCGCCAGCTTGCAAATAATAGCGGGCTCACTAAGCAGGTCTTGCGATATGGGTTTTAGATTTCCCTTTGACATCTGCACTACGCCCATCGAGTTTTCGCAGGTCACGAACTGCACCTGTCCGCCTGTTTCATCCTTATCGCTGCGACCGAAGCAGGGAAGAATCAACGCCTCTGCACCATGCACCAGGTGGCTCCTATTCAGCTTTGTAGATACGTGCACGGTAAGGTCACATTTACGTAAAGCTTCAGCAGTATAAACAGTATCGGGAGTAGCAGACAAGAAGTTGCCCCCCAAAGCAAAGAAAACCTTTGCTTTGCCCTCATGCATGGCGTGTATCGATTCTACTACATCGTAGCCATTCTTGCGCGGTGGTTCAAACCCATAAATTTGCTGGATAGTATCAAGTAGTTTTTTGGATGGTTTTTCAAAGATACCCATGGTACGGTCGCCTTGAACGTTGCTGTGCCCCCGCACAGGGCAAGTGCCTGCCCCCGGCTTACCTATGCTGCCTTTCAGCAGCAGTAGATTCACCACTTCTTTTATAGTATCAACAGCGTTTTTGTGCTGCGTGAGGCCCATAGCCCAGCAAGCTATTATTTTGGTTTTATGTTTCAGCGCATCTGCAGTAGCCTGCACCTGTTCCATGGGTATGCCGGCTATGGCAGCCAGCTCCGCGGCATTCTGCTTTTTCAGGTCAGTAATAAAATCTGTGTATCCTGCTGTGTTTTCTTTAATGAAGTTATTGTCGAAAACCGTTCCCGGCGCTTTTTCTTCTTCTGCCAGCAGCAATAGTTCTATTGCTTTCATGAGTGCCATATCACCATTTATTTTCACGTTCATGAAAATATCGGTGAGCTTGGTGTCTATGCCCAGAACACCCTTTGCAGTTTGTGGATTGTTGAAACCCAGCAGGCCGGTTTCTTTAAGTGGATTTATAGAAATTATAGTTGCGCCATTAGCCTTAGCTTTCTGCAAAGCAGTGAGCATACGCGGGTGATTGGTGCCGGGGTTCTGACCCATGATGATCAGCACCTCGGCCATGTGTATATCATCAAGCGTTGTAGAGCCCTTGCCTATTCCTAAAGTTTCTGTAAGTGCAACCCCGCTCGACTCGTGGCACATATTTGAGCAATCGGGCAGGTTGTTGGTGCCGTACTCGCGTACAAACAATTGGTATAAATAAGCAGCCTCGTTACTGGTGCGGCCCGATGTGTAAAAAATGGCTTCGTCAGGGCTAGCAAGACCATTTAGGTGAGTTGCTATTTTTTTGAAAGCGTCATCCCGGCTGATGGGTTGATAGTGGGTGGCGCCAGTGGGCAGGTACATGGGTTCTGCTACGCGGCCTTTCTTGCCTATATCGTAATCGTCAAGTTGTGCCAGGTCTGCAACCGCGTTTGCTGCAAAGAACTTGGCATCCAGTTTTTTGGTGGTAGCCTCTTCAGCTATAGCCTTTGCACCATTCTCACAGTATTCAGCAATGCCGCTGCGCTCATCATCCGGGTCGGGCCACGCACAGCCCGGGCAGTCATAGCCATCTTTCTGGTTGAGGGCTGCAAGCGCTTTAAGTCCGCGCGCTACATTCATTTCAGAAAAGACGTGCTTGCCGCTTATTAATACCGCAGGTATACCTGCCGCAGCTGTTTTGTGAGTAGACAGTTTCAGCTTCCTGAATTTTTCCGGGTTCAGCGCCGAGGGTACCTGTGTATTTTCAGCCATTAGTCGCACATTGTAAGAGGATTATCATAATTGTCACTTTGGTCTTCCACAATCTCACTGTCAATGCATTTAAAATCTTTTTCCAGGAGTAGCATAAGTTGTTTGCCGTTGGTGGTAGCTATGGTGTTGTTGAAGCTGACAATATTATTGTTAGTCCAATCGACCGCCAGCACTGCTGGTATGTACATCGTCATTTTTGTACCCATCATATCTGCCGACAGGTTGTCAATATTGTCGCGCTGTTCAAGTGCATATGTGAATGTGGTATCTGCAAATTCTGTACGTTCCTCCAGGCTACCAGTAAGTGCTAATTGATCCACCTCTGGCCTTGTGAGGCGTAAGCGGATGGAATTACCTTTGATGCGTATTTTCATATGCTACTGCATTATTATTCTGTGTGCACCGGTATAAATATTATATCGTTCACCACGTAAAAAACCAATTAATGTCATTCCCCATTCTTCGCACATCTGTGCTGCTAATGATGAGGGGGCGCCAATAGCTACTATTATTTTTATACCCGCCATGGTGGCTTTCTGTACCAGCTCGAAGCTTGCCCTGCCACTCAATAATAGTATATGTTCCTGTAAAGGCAACATGTCTTTATCCAGCATTGCGCCTATTAGTTTATCAACCGCATTGTGCCGGCCTACGTCTTCACGGGCCAGTAGGAGATTGCCTTCCACATCAAACAGGGCGCAGCCGTGGAGACCACCCGTATGTTTAAATACTTCTTGTTGTTTGCGTAGCTTATCCGGTAGTTCATAGATCACTGACGAAGGGATGCGCAACGAATCTTCAGTCATTACTACATTACATGCAGTACGTACTGCTTCTATTGATGATTTGCCGCATACCCCGCAGCTGGATGTTGTGTAGAAATGGCGGTCGAGCTTGGCCATGTCGGGTTGCACATTTTCATCCAGGCTTACCCGCACTACGTTTTCATTGGTGTCGTTACAATGTTTGATGCTTGCTATTTCCTTGGCAGATGTGATAATGCCCTCGGTATATAAAAAACCAGTGGCCAATTCCATGTCGTTGCCGGGAGTGCGCATTGTAACCGAAATGCTTTTCTGTGTGCGTTTTCCGGCAGGGCCATACTCCAGTCTTATTTCTACGGGTTCTTCGGCTGCCAATACATCCTCGGTGTCAAATGATGAAGATATATTTACTTTTGTTACAGGAATATGTACAAATGCCGGACGCGCCATGCGTCAAATTTACGAATGAAACGGGATTCGTAGTGGCTAGTATTTCAAATAGGTAGTCCATAGTAAACGTGTCCACAGATAACACCGTCAAAATCTGCAATACCAGGCAGGTGTCCCCACAATTGAAACCCGAATTTCTCTAAAAGTTTAATACTGGCCTTGTTTTCGTCCAATACAATAGCCAGGTAATGCTTTATCTGCAGGTTCGGCGCTTCCTGGATGGCATGTGCCAGGAGTGCGCTGCCAATACCTTGTCCCACATAGTTATGGTCTATGTAGTAGCTCACTTCTTTTATAAACCGCAGGGCATGCCGCCCCGGTCTGTATGCACTCACTGTAAGCCATCCTGTTACCTTACCATCAATTTCAGCTACAAATATTGGATGCTCATTCGGGGTGTGTATGGCAAACCATTCCTGTCTTTGCGCCGTTTGCCAAGGCCGGGTATCGGCTGTCATAAAACCACCTGCTACTGCTTGATTGTAGATATCAACTATCTCTTGTAGGTCATTTTTTTGGGCAATACGGATAAGCATTAGTATGATTTTGGAAACTGAAATTAACTAAATACTTTGTTCCATCTTGTACTATAAGGTACTACTATGATCATAAAAAGATAGATAAAATGATAAAGCAAAAAGTTGCGGAACCAGAGCTTTTTGCTTTATCTGATAATTTTGAGGTTATTTATTGAGCAATTCAAAATCTTCTTCTGTGAGCTGTATGCGGGCAGCATCCAGATTTTCCTGTAGATGTTCTACTGATTTTGTACCTGGTATCAACAAGATATTAGGGGAACGTTTCAGCAGCCATGCCAGCGCTATCTGGGCTGTGGTAGCTTTGTATTTAGTGGCAAGGTCACCGATCTTTTCCTGCATTTTGCCAGGGCCCGATGCCAAGGGAAACCAAGGGATGAATGCTATATTGTTGTACGCAGTATAGTCCACTATTTCCTCCCACTTTCTTTCGCCCAGGTTGTAGAGGTTCTGTACTGATACAATAGGCAAAACTGCAGCTGCCCTTTCAATATCAGCTATACCTACTTCAGAGAGCCCTACATGTTTTATTTTACCAGCTTTTACGGCATCCAGTACCGGCGCTAATGTTTCTTCTATGGCCACTTTTGCATCCACACGGTGCAGTTGCCAAAGGTCTATCTGCTTCACCCCCAGGCGCTGCAGGCTGCCTTCTATGGCTTTGGCTATATACTTAGGGTCTCCATTGGTTACCCACTGTTTGGGGCCAGTACGCTCGAATCCACCTTTGGTAGCGATTACGATACCGTTGTAATTATTGCCCAGGGCCTCATTTATAAGTACTTCATTAGTATGCGGGCCATAGCTATCGGCTGTGTCTATAAAGTTTACACCCGATGCTACTGCGGTCTTTATTACCTTCTTTGCATTTTCACGATCGGGTGCGTCGCCCCATACACCAGGGCCTGTAAGCTGCATGCCGCCGTAGCCAATGCGGTTTACTTCCAGGTCTCCGCCAATTTTAAAAATCAGGTTTGTTTTGTTCATGGTTATTGTTTGTATTTGAGCATGCAAATTTCATGCAATGGGGGAAAGAGGGATATATGTAATTGCTATTGCTGCTTAGAAGAGATGGAATGTGACAGAAACAGAGATCAAACACCGTAGCTAGTAAATGCATGTATTTAAATATTATGTATTGTAAAGGTGGAATGTCTCTATCTCTGAAAACAAAAAACGTCCTTTTTAAAAGTGGAAATCGCTGGAAGTGCTTGTGGTAAATGATGCGACACGCTACTAGCCTGGAAAACACAGCCACATTTTTGTGGAGCGTTTCTTTAAAAAATATTTCACAGCCCTAATGCTCATTATTCATTAGAAAAAGGAGTCTAAAAATATGCATCTAAATAATATATTTTTGTTTTTTTAGGGTTGATATCAGTTTAGGTCGTCTATTATGCAGGGCTTGTGATTTAATATTCATGTGTTAACTTGTAATGTGATGGATGTATTTGTACCTGCTGATAAACTGCTAAAAAAATACATAGACTGTATCTATATAATAAAGCGGGATGACAAGCCGCTGAAATATACAGCTTATCCCAGTACACACCTGGCAGTAGGTTTGTTTAGCAATGCTAACATAGTACAGGAAGAAAAGAAACTTATTGTTGCTAATGCTGATTTTGAAAATGCCATTGCAATAGCCTGCAACCGATTGCACGATGTTGTAGTTATGGATTATAAGCAGGTACCGAACGAAGTAGCTATTAATTTTAAACCGATGGGGTTTAACACATTCACTAATGCGGATATTGCCGGTCGACCAGATTTTACCATCTTTAATTCGTGGGACGATGATCTAACCGAGGTTTTGAATAGTGTTTTCAGCACAGAAAAAACTGCGTGTCAAACCGAGATTATACAAAATTTCTTATTGTCGCGATATAGCCCACTTGCAGAGGAGGAAATACTAACAAAGGCTATTGCAATGTTGTGTGATTTCACTAAAGACTATTGCCTGGAACAAATTGCGGCATTGGTTGGGGTGCACTATAAACATTTATACCGGTGTTTTAAAAAGTATGTGGGATGCAGCCCTGCACGTTTCAAGAAAATAGATCGGTTTAGAAATACGATCTGCTCGCGGTTAAAAGCAAAAGATGCAGTGAAGCTGACTGAAACCGGTTATGATAATAACTATGCAGACCAGTCTCATTTCATCAGACATTTCCGACAGGTAGCCGGGGAAAATCCTACCAGCTTGTTTAAAGACCTCGTATTGCTGGGAGGTGATAAGATAGCCTGGAAATTTTCATGATTGTCCAAAATGTACAATTTAGGTAAGCGGCAAGTACTGAATTTTATGGTTCAATATCGTTTACTATGCGCCTGATCATCATTTTCATTACCGCTCTTGTACTCAGCAATACCACATTTGCACAGGTACCTACTTATCAGCAAAAGCTCTACTACACTTGCAAGATCTGGGGTTTTGTAAAGTATTATCACTCGAACGTTTCGAACTGCAATATTAATTGGGATAGTGTGTTGCTGGCCAGTTTACCTGCTATAAAGAATACTGTAACAAAGAATGAGTTTAACGATGCCCTGGATACCATGCTGGTGGCCGCCGGACCAATGGCATTATCATCTACATATTTCCCTGATACCCTTGCACCTGAACTGAAGCGGAACCGAAATTTTGGTTGGATAAATGATGCCAATTTGCGTGCCGACGTACAAACAATACTGGATACCATAAAAAATAACTTCAGACCTCATATTGGTTGTTATGTGAAGGATAATACATATCCTTACTCGACTTCATTTAATTACGGCGGATTGTTATTATTCCCTCATGACACTATATTACTGGATACCAGTGTTTTTACAAACTACCCTGATGAATATAACAGGCTATCTGTTTTGTTTAAATACTGGAACCTTGTTAACTATTTTGATCCGTACACCTACGGTTTCGATCAGCCAATGGATACGATATTGTATAATCATATCATGTCTTTTGACACTGTAAGCAATCCGGAGGCTTTCAATATGTGCCTTAGAAGTGTGTTTGCAAGTTTTGATGATGAAAGCATTGAAGCAGGTACCTACTACAGAAATTTCGCCTATCCTGGACATTATAATCCGCAAATAATGTTGAGCTACATACAAGGCAAGTATGTAGTTGTAAAGTCTGGTGTAGCGGGTGTGCCAGTAGGGCAGGCCGTTGTATCGATCAATGGACTTTCTGCTACACAATGGGAGGATAGTTTACGACCTTACATATCGGCTGGTAACATTTCGATCTTCAGATATAAAGTTGGCCGGTATATGCTTGCCGGAAACACCGGCACAACAGTACAGGCGGTCTTTGCAGATACCGCAGGTATGCAAACTCCCGATACGCTGATGAGGGATACCTATATAACCAGTGGATGGTTTCAATCTTATTATCCTGCAGATTCGCTTAGTAATATTAACTGGAACATGATGAGCTGCCAGGTTGGATACATCAATAACAATGTGATGCTAGGCACAGATGTCAATGATGCGTATAATGCATTAGGGGGCAGCGCTGCCATTGTTATAGATCTTAGAAACTTCGCTGTAAGCAATACAGTTTGGGAGTTGGCGAACCTGATGTATCCCACTACAGAAAGTTTTGCTAAAAACTGTGTGCCAGATGTTACTTATCCAGGCACGTTTAGCTGGCAATACGATGCGCTTGGATATCCCCAAAATTCCAATCCATATAATGGTACAGTTATACTATTGGTAAATGAACTAACGGCGGGTTCGGCAGAGTATGGTTGCATGATCATGCAGAATATGCGCCACATAATTGTTGGTAGCCAAACTGCCGGGGCAGACGGTAACGTATCTTATTTTTTAGTGACCCAGGATATGCAAACAGACTTTCCATCGCTGGGTGTTTTTTACCCTAATGGCGATAGTACGCAGCGTATAGGGATGGTGCCTGATGTGGTGGTTAGACCAACGATTGCAGGGATAATGCAGGGAAGGGATGAGGTGCTTGAAAAAGCTTTAACTATGGCTTGCTCCATAGCAAACAGTATACCTATGATAGCGGCTGCAACTACAAAAATAAATGTATATCCTAACCCGGCTGATGCGTTGGTAAATATTGATGTGACAAACGTGCAACAAAAAGAACTGACCGTAGCCATAATGGATATTGCAGGTAAAACGATTTCATCACAAGAAATAGCGAAAAGTGGCAATGATGTACATACTTCTATAAATGTTAGCACATTATCGCCCGGGATGTATTTTGTAAAAATACAGGCAGGTAGTGAGCAGTATGTGAGAAAGATTGTGAAGGAATAATGCTATTATCCTGCTACGCTTCTATATTCACCCAAGCATCATTTTCTTTGAGTAACAGTATTAGTTCATCAACGGCAATTTCGCTGGGTACGTTACGCTTCATAATATCCTTTCCCTTGTAGAGGGTTATTTTGCCTGCGCCACTGCCTACATAGCCAAAGTCGGCATCTGCCATTTCGCCAGGGCCGTTTACTATGCACCCCATGATGGCTATTTTCACTCCTTTCAGGTGATTGGTAGCAGCGCGTATTTTAGCAGTTGTCTCTTGCAGATCGAACAAGGTACGGCCACAACTTGGGCAGCTGATGTATTCTGTTTTACTAATGCGGGTACGTGTGGCCTGTAATATAGAGAACGCAGTATTATTGAGGAACTGGTTTTTGTTCTTTACCTCCAGGTAAGTGCGGCCACTTACTTTTATTTCTTCTATTTCTTTACCCTTAAGCCATATACCATCTCCAAAACCATCGAGAAACAGGCCACCAGCCTCTGTAGCCAGGTGTATCAGTTGTTCATCAATGGTACCTTCATTGCTGTTTACTTTCAGTATTACCGGACATTGTATGGCCCGAATCATTAACTCTACAATAAAACGCCTTACAGATTGCATGGCATTAGCATTGGTGCTTTCAATGCAAAGAACAGCCTGTGTGTCTTTAGCCTTATCCATAAGGCTGGTTAGCGTCTGCCACGGCGCATTAGCATCAACACTCACAAAATGCAGCGTGTGAGGGATGGATGCTTGCAGATAATCTGCATTGGCGTATAATGGAAGACCTGTGTTGCGAGGTACCTGCTGCACATACATATGATCGCAAATAGCTTGCAGGGTACCGGGTAAGCCAAAGTTGATAGCGTTATGTCCAGTATAAATATAATCTGCTGCGCCATCGCTGATGTTCCATTTATCACTAGCCTCATCGTACAGATAACCTATAGATGCAAGGTCGGCAGGGAGTATATTAGGTTCGTTGCTGTAGTCTGCAATTACTACGGGTACATGGCCTATACCTATGTGAGTTACAACATTTGTGCTGCGCCGCTGGTATGCGAACGGGTTGTATGGCAATTTTATTTTTCCGCTGCCGGCAAAAGGTTCAATGCCTGTATGTTCCTGACGGTTAGTATATCTGTTTACAATATCCTTGCACACTGGTATCTCAAATTCAGGGTCTTCTGTGAGCGACACACGTATAGTATCACCAATGCCATCTTCAAGCAATGTGCCGATGCCTATTGCACTTTTTATACGGCCGTCTTCACCATCGCCGGCTTCTGTAACACCCAGATGCAGCGGGTAGCATTCCCCAAACTCTTCATCCATTTTCTGTATCAGTGCTCTGTAAGCCTGTACCATTACTAATGGATTGCTGCTTTTCATGCTGAGTATTACCTGGTGGTAATTTTCATCGCGTGCTATGCGCAGGAACTCCATAGCACTTTCTACCATACCCATGGGGCTATCACCATAGCGACTCATAATACGATCGCTAAGGGAGCCATGGTTGGTGCCAATGCGCATGGCAGTACCATACTCCTTGCATATACGTAACAGCGGCGTGAACCGTGTCCTGATACGATCTACTTCTGCTGCATATTCCAAATCGGTATATTCTATCAGGTCAAATTTCTTTTTATCTACATAGTTGCCGGGATTTACTCTTACCTTTTCTACTATGCGTGCAGCTATTTCTGCCGCATTGGGGGTAAAGTGTATGTCGGCAACAAGTGGGGTTTCATATCCCTTTTTGCGGAGTTCGTTCTTTATATTCAGTAAGTTCTCAGCCTCATTTTTGCTGGGGGCAGTTATGCGTACCAGTTCAGCCCCGGCTTCAATGCAACGTATGGTTTGTGCTACCGTCCCGGCAGTATCCATGGTGTCTGTGGTAGTCATGGTCTGTATGCGGATGGGATGGCCGCTACCTAGCAACAGGTTACCTATTTTTACTTCGCGTGTAGTGAGGCGTTTGTATTCGGTAAGAGACCGGCAATATTGTTGTAACATATGAACCGCAAAGGTAGGATAATAGGCATGAACCTAGTGATGAAGCGACAGGAAAACATAATATATAAGGTTTCTTAAAGGAGAATAAAAAAACAAATTGTTACGTTGGGCCGTGAAATGTATGTTTTTCTAGTAAACAATAGTATTTTAGCAAATCCTCAAAGTATCGGATGGAATACGAAATTAAACAATCAGGTAAATTTAAATATGTAGAAGAAGGCGCAGGTGAGCCACTGGTGCTATTGCACGGCTTATTTGGTGCGCTGAGTAACTTTAAAGACCTGGTGGATTTTTTCAAAAATACCCACAGGGTTATTATACCTATGCTCCCCCTTTTTGATCTATCAATTCTTGATACGTCAGTTTCGGGCCTTGCTAAGCACGTACAGAAATTTTTAGAAGCATTTGAAATAAATAATGTGCACTTACTTGGTAACTCGCTTGGAGGGCATATAGGGCTGGTATACACATTAAAGAATCAGGAAAATGTAAAGACCATTACCCTTACCGGCAGCTCTGGTCTGTTTGAGAATGGTATGGGCGAAACGTACCCTAAACGCGGCGATTACGACTATATAAAGAAGAAAACAGAACTTACCTTTTACGACCCGGCCATGGCAACCAAAGAATTGGTTGACGAGGTGTTCTCGATAACCAATAACAGGCTAAAGGCATTGAAGGTGATAAGCCTTGCTAAGTCGGCTATACGCCACAACCTTGGCGATGAGATAATGGATGTGAAAGTGCCTACCTGCCTGATATGGGGAAAGAACGATACGATAACCCCACCTATGGTTGCGCAGGAGTTTAATAAGCTCATACCTAATTCAGAACTGCATTTTATTGATAAATGCGGGCATGCTGCTATGATGGAAGTGCCAGATGAATTCAATAAAATATTGGCCGAATTCCTGTCAAAGCATAAGGGCTAGTCACGGCCGTTAACAGAATATTAACGTTGCCGGAATTCATTTAATTTAATTTGGTGTGAGATTTGTACGTATATATCTTGAGCACGAAGATAACTGTGATGAAACATGACTATTGAGCAACTGATTTCGCCTATTGTACCCACCCTTCTCCCTACAGATACAGGGAATAGAGCTTTATACCTGATGGAAGAAAATAATTTCCAGCAGTTACCGCTAATAATAGATGAGCGGTATAAAGCTTTGATACAGGAGAATGATGTACTGGATTGGGAAGCTCCCGGTTCGCCACTAAGTATTGCACACTTCCTTGATTATAAGCCTGCAGTTTTTGCCCATAGCCATCCTTTTGATGCTATGCGTATTGCGCATGCTCAAAATCTTTCTGTTGTACCTGTTATTGATAATGAAAACAAATACCTGGGCGCTATAACCAGTAGCGAGCTACTGAAGTATATAACGGAGAACAGTGGCCTGGATATGCCCGGTGGTATAATAGTGCTGGAAATATCGCCACGCAATTATACACTGCATGAGATAGCGAGGATCTGCGAAAATGAAGACGTATTGCTGACTAGTACTCAACTGCGCACCAATAGCCACAATGGCATGCTTGAGGTGACATTGAAAACCAATCGTACAGATATTGATGCTGTGATCGCATCGCTGGAACGTCATAATTATAAGGTGATTGAAGCCCATGGCGAACAGGCTGAAGATGAGGATGTGCAAGACAGATTTAATAACCTGATGAACTTCATCAACATCTAATCTGTTCAACCACTTTTCTTTCTTTAAATTTGCACCAAAACGTATAAATGATAGCTATAGGCGATGTGCTGCTGAGCGACGAGGTGGTGCAGGAGCAATTTGTTTGTGACCTGAATAAATGCAAGGGTGGTTGCTGTGTAGATGGAGATTGTGGTGCGCCGCTTACTGAAGCCGAAACAAAGACACTTGCTGAAATATATCCCAAAGTAAAACCTTACTTACCGCCTAACTATGCTGCCGAAATAGAACGGCAAGGCACCCATACCTACGATAATGAGTTTGGCTACGTAACACCTACAGTAAACGGTGGCATTTGTGCCTATGGTACAATTGATGAAATGGGTATTGTGATGTGCGGTATTGAAAAAGCATACAAAGATGGGGCTGTTGATTTTAAGAAACCCATTTCCTGCCATTTGTATCCTATACGGGTAAAAGAAATGCAAGGCTATGAGGCAGTGAATTATGAACCGCGTAAAAGCCTTTGTAAACCTGCCTGCAAGCTGGGCCGCCAACTGAAAGTGCCTGTGTACAAATTCCTGAAAGATGCACTTGTGCGTAAGTATGGGGATGAGTTTTATGACACGCTGGAAGCGGTGGCAAAAAAGATGAATACCTGACACTGATGTGGTGTTTCATTTCGTAAGTTGTATTTTCAAATAATTATTTTCCGGATAATTATACAAAAGCATATCATTCGCTTTTTTATTAGCAATTATACTTGTATTTTATGCGTGTGTTTGCTACATGTAGCGCATAAATTAGTGTGCTATCAGCGCTGATTTCTGATAACTGAGTAACTGACATTATGAAGATAAGATCGACGTTTCTCTTATTCATGCTGCTATTCATCTTTTGTGCCGGTAAAATACTTGCGCAGGATACAGACATATCGTCTTTGCTAAAGACATTACACTCATCTAAACCTGACACCGACAGAAGCAAAATATATACAGAAATAGCTGCCTATTATCAAAAGAGATCCAAACAGGATTCATCTTATTATTTTTTGAAGCAGGGGCTTTCTTTTGCAAACAGTATAGATGATAAAAGAAGGATTGGCCGATTGCTGGAGATCATGGGAGCGCTGGATATGGAAAAGACCATGTACAATAAAGCGCTGCAGGACTACACTCAGGCATTGAATATCCATAAAGAGGTTAGCGATATATATGCTGCCGGTGTAGATTATTTAAGCCTTGGGCGGGTAGCTGTAAGTAAAGGTGATTACGCGCATGCAACTAGCTATTACCTTGAGGCGCTTAAAAGATTTGAAAGCATTGGTGATAAAAAACAGATTGGTGCAGTATACATGTCATTAGGCATGACATGCGATGCGTTTGGTGAAAATAAAAAAGCGCTGAATTATCTTCTAAAATCGCAAGAAGCTTTAAATACAGTTCCCTTCTCTGTGTATCATCTGCAGTTGATGAATAACTTGGGTTTGGTCTACCACCAAATGAAAGATTATGATGCCAGTATGAAAGTGCTGAGCATGGGCATTGCTAAAAGTACAGCGCCTGAATATGCCTTTGTTCGTGCACAGCTCTTATCCAACGCCAGTAGTGTTTTGTATGATGTTGGGCAACATAAAGAAGCTATTGAATATCTGAACCAAACGTTGGAGCTGACCAGGAAAATGAATTTTAAAGAGTCGGAATGCTATGCCTTGGTCAACCTTGCAGAAACACGGACCGATAGCAAACAGGCACTTGCAGAATTGCAGGAGGCGCTGGCTATAAGCCAGGAAATAGACCATAAGTACCTGCAAATGAAGATATATGAAAGCCTGGCAGAATTTTATAAAAAACGACAACGGTTTGCCGAAGCGCTTGACGCGACCGATAAAAAAAATGATCTAAAAGATAGCATTTTGAGCAAACAGAAACTTGTTGAAATAGCGGATCTTCAAAGCACTTCTGAGTTGGAGCAATCTAATAACAAAGTAAATAACCTGATGCTTATAAATAGCCGTGATGAGTTTAGGGCTAAACTGGTTATTGCTATAGCGGCAGGTATTGGGCTGGTGCTTATTATTGGTGGGTTTTACTATCGCAAAGTGACCGTGTTGAATAAACAATTGGTAACGCAAGGCGAAGAACTAAAAGAACTGAACAATGTTACTATAGCCCAAACAGAAGAACTGAAAGAGCTGAATACAGTTAAGGACAAAATATTTTCGGTAATAGGACATGACCTGCGTAGCCCGCTGGGCAATATTATAAGCATGCTGCAGGTGATGGAAGAAGAGGACGGTGTTATTAATGATGAGTACCGGCCATATGTAAATGAGCTTAGGTTACAGTCATTGCTTACGTTAGATACCCTGGATAAATTGCTGTACTGGGGTAAGAATAGTTTTAAAGGCATTGTTATACAGCAACAAATATTTACTGTTGATACTATTATAAAAAGCAACATTGGCCTGCTTACAGTAGCTGCACAACAAAAGAATATTACCGTAACAGATGAAGTGCCCGCAGGCACACAAATATTTGCAGACGTATCGCATTTTGATTTTGTGACCCGCAACCTGTTTTCAAATGCTTTAAAATTTACTCCCCCTGGCGGTTCCATCCATATTAGTGCAACAGAAACTGTTAAGCCTGGCTTTACAGTATTTGCTGTACATGACACAGGTGTAGGTATGAGCCAGGAAGAACAAGATCATCTCTTTAGCCTGGACCTTACCAGCAAGATAGGTACACAGGAAGAAGTAGGTACCGGTATAGGCCTACTGTTGTGCAAAGAATTTGTAGAGAAGAACGGTGGTGAGCTTTGGGTAATTAGTAAACAAGGAGATGGCTCTACTTTTTATTTTTCTTTTAAGACGGCGTAGGTTGTACTAGGGGTTGTATTCCCAAAGTTCGTTAGTTACGTTGCTCTTGGTTCTATGGTAGCTTACGCCTCCCGTAAATCCAAATCCTAAATATGCTTTTTGCCCTATTCCAAAACAAATAATTAGATCTGGATTAAGTCCGGGGAAATCATTAATACGCGACCATTTATCATTTACAGGATCGTATTGCATTAGTTCTCCATTTAGAAAATAAACATAGCCCATATTGTTGCATGAGTATGCTATCCCTACAGCACCATTTGATTTTGATGGATAAACCGACAATCCGTGCCAGATGTTACTGTCTGTATTATATTTATAAAATGAATTTGTATTGGTCCCATATTCACTACCTCCTAGGATATATCCGTTGTTGTTTATACTAAATGCATTTCGATTATTCAAAGTATAACCAGGGTAGTATGATTTTTGTGTCCATAGGTCTTTAGTCTGGTCGTACTCATATAATGTGTCATCGATATGATCGAGTATTCCGGATGTGCCATAACTGAAGCCGCATATATAAGCTTTGGAGCCTATGGTGAAAGTAGCCGGCAGGTAAATCGTATCTTTTTTAGGGAATGTGGCTTTTTGCATCCAATTATCTGTAGTTGGGTCGTATTCCCACAACTTATTATCAATAAGGGAATATCCTTTATTCCCAATGGAAAAGGTCCCCAAGCCCCATCCTGCGCCGTAAGTTGGATTTTTGAGCGGATAAAAAGTATTTGTCGAGGCATCGTATTTCCAAAAACTCGTTGGCAAAACAGGAACTGTATAATCAGAGAAACCAGCAGATCCAACTCCAAAATAACTGTAGTCGCCAACCGTGAAATAAAAGCTCACATAACAATTGTGATTAAAAAAATCACCCATTTTCCTCCAGCCACCATGCACAATTGGGGCAGGAGTAGCGGTGTATACTAAGGGTTCATTTAGGGGAACGTTTGTTGTTTTCTTACATGCCGCAATACAGAATGTCATGGCACATGCAGCTCCTATTAGGATTAGATTGGACTTAAAAAATTTCACGGTAGGGTTATCGTTTACAGGTATAAACCTCAAATATACAAATAAAAAAACCGCTTCATTTCTGAAGCGGTTGTACTGTAAATATATTTTGTACTACTAGTAGCGGTATAGATCAGTTTTGTAAGGACCGTGCTGAGGAATACCCAGGTAAGCTGATTGTGCATCTGTAAGTTCATCCAGTACTACACCTATTTTAGCAAGGTGCAGGCGGGCTACTTTTTCATCCAGGTGCTTAGGCAGTACATAAACTTTGTTTTCGTACTTGTCGCTGTGCAGCCACAGTTCTATTTGTGCCAGTGTCTGGTTGCTGAAAGAGTTGCTCATTACAAAGCTAGGGTGGCCTGTAGCGCAACCCAGGTTTACCAGGCGGCCTTCTGCCAGTACTATTACTTGTTTGTCTTCTATTGTGTAAAGATCAACCTGTGGTTTAATAGTATCCTTAGTGTGGCCATAGCTCTTGTTCAACCAGGCCATATCAATTTCAATATCAAAGTGGCCTATGTTACAAACAATAGCCTTGTCTTTCATCAGGCGGAAGTGCGCTTCAGTGATCAGATCGCGGCAACCTGAAGCGGTAACAATAATGTCTGCTTCTTTTACTGCGTCTATCATTTTCTTCACTTCAAAACCGTCCATCGCTGCTTGTAATGCGCATATAGGATCGATCTCTGTAACTATAACACGGGCACCGGCACCACGCAGACTTTCTGCAGAGCCTTTACCTACGTCACCATAGCCACCTACTACCGCAACCTTACCAGCCATCATTACATCTGTAGCACGGCGTATAGAGTCAACCAGGCTTTCTTTGCAACCATACTTGTTATCAAATTTAGATTTGGTAACAGAGTCGTTTACATTGATAGCAGGGATAGGCAATGTGCCTTTTTCCATCCTTTCGTACAGGCGGTGAACACCGGTAGTGGTTTCTTCGCTGAGGCCTTTTATGTGTTGTATCAGTTCGGTATAAGTATCAAATACTATATTGGTCAGGTCACCACCATCATCCAATATCATGTTCAGCGGGCGATCTTCGCTGCCAAAGAACAATGTTTGCTCAATGCACCAGTCAGCTTCTTCCTGAGACTGTCCTTTCCATGCAAATACACCAATGCCTGCTGCTGCAATTGCTGCTGCTGCATGGTCTTGTGTTGAAAATATGTTGCAAGAGCTCCAGCGTACTTCAGCACCCAATGCTATCAGTGTTTCTATCAGTACGGCAGTCTGTATGGTCATGTGCAGGCAACCTGCTATACGTGCACCTTTAAGTGGTTGTGAAGGGCCATATTCAGCACGAATGGACATTAGTCCCGGCATTTCCGCTTCAGCTAAAGTAATTTCTTTACGTCCCCATGCAGCAAGGCTAATGTCTTTTACTTTGTAGGGCAGGTTCAAATCAATGTTAGAACGAGTCATCGTGCTCATAAATGGTTATTAAAAAATTTTTACAAAATTAAGAAAAATAATTATGGTTAAATCGCATGTAACCCTGTTAACATAAGTTTTACAGCCTATCAACAAATTACTATGCTTAAAGGTTGTTGTTGAAGTCGCTTATTTTTGCAAAAGTCTCTTCGCTTACAGGTACTAATGGTAACCGGAGCTTGTTTTGACCTATGTTGAGTAGCTTTAATGCGGCCTTAACGCCTGCCGGATTTCCTTCTGCAAAGAGGAGGCCTATGCCCGGGAGTAGCTTATATAAAAGTTTGCGCGCAGCGGCGTAGTCATTTTCCAATGCAGAACCCACCATTTGTGTAAAATCGGCCGTATAGCAATTTGCAGCTACGGATATAACCCCTTCTATACCTATGGCTATCTGTGATACAATGAGGTCATCATCGCCGGAGAGTACAGCAAAATGTTCTGGCTTGCCTTTCACCAGTTCCATACACTGGGGCAGGCTACCGCTGGCTTCTTTTATAGCTACAATGTTACCGTACTCATTTGCAAGGCGTAGGGCGGTGGCCGGTGCTAAGTTGCTGGCTGTGCGGCCTGGTACGTTATATAGTATTATGGGTTTATCGGTTGCTTCAGCTATGGCTTTAAAATGCTGGTACATGCCTTCTTGCGTAGGCTTGCTGTAATAAGGCGCCACGCTTAAAATGCCATCAACTCCCTGCAGGTCGTCGTTTTTCAACTGGTGTACTATCTCAGCAGTATTGTTGCCACCTATACCACACACCACAGGCACACGGCCTGCATTCTGTGCAATGATGAATGCAAGTATCTTCTTTTTTTCGTCGGCAGAGAGGGTAGGGGTTTCAGCAGTTGTACCCAATGCAACCAGGTAATTTACCTTATTGGCAATCACATGGTTCACCAGTTTGCCTAAAGAGGCGAAGTCTATTGTATTATCATTATTGAACGGCGTAACGAGTGCTACGCCGGTACCGCTAAATTTGTGTGACATTGGATACGTAACTTTTTATGCGCTTTGTTCTGTTTTTTCCTCTTCTTCTATCTCATCGTAAAAGCCCATTTTTGAGAATTTTTCGATGCGTTGGGTGATGCGTGTTTCTGCATCAAATTTATAAAGGTCTTGTATTGTGGATATAAGAAATTCTTTTATGATCGCAGCCATTGCTTCAGGGTTGGCATGAGCGCCACCCAAAGGTTCAGGGATTACTCCATCTACCAGGCCGAACTGGTTCATGTCTTCGGAGGTAAGTCTTAATTGTTCGGCAGCTTTTTCTTTAAAGCTCCAGCTCCTCCATAATATAGATGAGCAGGATTCAGGAGATATAACTGTGTACCAGGTATTTTCAAGCATCATTACTTTATCGCCGATACCTATACCGAGTGCACCGCCCGATGCACCTTCACCTATCACTATGCATATAACGGGAACCTTCAGGTTCACCATTTCGAACAGGTTACGGGCTATTGCCTCGGCCTGGCCGCGCTCTTCTGCTTCAAGTCCCGGATATGCGCCTGGGGTATCTATAAACGTGATTATTGGCCGATTGAATTTTTCGGCTATTTTCATCAGGCGTAGCGCTTTGCGGTATCCTTCGGGGTTGGCCATACCAAAGTTACGCATTTGGCGCATTTTAGTATTAACACCTTTCTGGTGGCCCAGCACCATTACTGGCATACCGTCCAGTTCTGCCATACCGCCTACAATGGCTTTGTCGTCCTTTACCTGCCTATCGCCATAGAGTTCAGTAAAATTTGAAAATACCTTCTCTATATAATATAGTGTGTAGGGCCTGTCTGGGTGACGGCTAAGTTGTACACGCTGCCATGGGGTAAGATGTGTGTATATCCTGGCCTTTGTTTCGTCAATAGATAACTCAAGTTCACTGATGCTTTTAGTAACATCAACCTGATTTTTAGCCGACATTTCTTTTAATTTACTGATCTGCGCATACAGGTCTTCAAGCGGCTTTTCAAAATCAAGAAATTGCATAGAAAGTTTTATGAGGCTGTAAAAATACTATAAACATAGCGTAAACAGACAAAAGCTAAACAACTGTAATGTATAAAAATGCGTTCAGTGTTATTGCCAGGTACTTTTGAGTGGATCATAGCCACGAACAGAAAAAGTGTTTTTATGCTTTCCACTGTTATTATCGTAGCTGCCTATTTTGGTATATATAGCCACTACACCACCTGATGAAGGTAAATTGCCGGGGGCAAAACCAGGACGGAATACCTTTATCATAGCTACATCTGACGGGTTTACACTAAGTGGTATATCTGTATCTACCAAAAATTCATTTATATAAACAGCTACGTCGTTATTGCGCCACATGAGTTCTTGCACACCTGTGGTGGGGTTCATTTGAGACTGTATGCCCGGTACGTGCTCCATCAGGAAGGTATTGATATCAATAGACCGGCTGATATCGTCATTTGTAAGCCCGTCAAACGTAATGTCATCAATACCTGTAAATAGGGGACTGACATGTTCGCGTGCAAAATCCTCTATCACCTTACGTTTAGCAGTTACTACAACTTCTGGCAACAGATATTTGCTCATCTTCGCTTTTTCATCAAATTGATAGTCTTGCTCCTTTATGGCAGTAAACTTGCTTTTTGCAAAGGTATCTTGCGGGCCAATGTATATGAATTTTGTTATTTTGGCTGCTGGCACAAATGAGGAATCTAGAGAAGTAACGGCATCTATCCACAATTCGCCATTATTTTTGCGCAGAGAGGGAGAAAACATAAACAATGCAGTATCCTGAAACAATAGGTTGCGTATTGCAAATGATTTTCTTTTTGTAAGGGGGGCTTTATCTATTATGTTCTTCTTTCCTTTATACAGAACCATGTAATTGAGGAAGGAGTCTTTGCGGGCATAATCCCTTACTACGCCCTTAATATTGAAAAAGTCTTTTTGCAACAAGAAATTGAAAGCATATTTGCCGTCAGGTATATCGTTGCCGATAGTCAACGTGCCCTCTGCATATCCATTTATAAGCGGGTACCTGTATTGCCACGTTTGCCCGGTTTGCATATTCTCTATCCACAATTGAACAGTAATAGCGTTTTCTGCGCGCGTATAATGTTTTAAATCGCATTGCCATTGCACCAGGTCGCCTTGCAGGAAACTGGTTTTATTGATACTGATATTAAGGCTATCGGCAGCAAAGCACCCACCGCATATAAGCAATGTAAAAATAACAAGGGTAATTTTTTTCATTATGTACTGATGAAAAAGTGTGTTAAGTGACCAGTAAAGTGCGTTAATACTTTTTGACTCCGTTTGGCGTACTTAGTTTAACAGACTTGAAATTTATTTCTGAAGTATTTCTATTCTCATATCCTTCATCGGCAGAAATATTTACATTTTCAAAGTTGATCTTTGTAATGGGCATTTCTGGGAGGCCCGTAATTGATATGGCTTTTTTGGCCCCCAGGCAAGTTATGTTGCTGATGTAGAATTCTGTGAATTGTGGGATCTTATCATTAGCATTTTCATCATCGCCCTTTGTTTTTCCTGCCGGCATATCTTCATATTGTGTTTCAAAAACAACCGCTTCGCCCTTTATATCTTTCATTTTGATGTTGGTGATATAAATGTTTTTAACAAGGCCACCTCTTCCTGGATTACTTTTAACTCTTATGCCTGCATCTGTGCCAGTAAAGTTACAGTCGTCCACAAAAATATCTTGCATACCACCATCGGTATTGCTTCCAATTACAAATCCGCCGTGGGCACGCAACACTGTATTGCCAGCTATAAGTATGTTTTGAGTTACAGGTCCACTTTCTCCTTTTTTAGTTGATGCTTTCATGCATATACCATCATCACCTGCATTTACTGTGCATTTATAGATCACCACATTTTTACAAGCGCTAATGTCTATACCATCACCATTTTGCGCCCACCAATCGTTGTAGATATTTACACTCCGCATGGTAAGGTTGGTGCAAGAGTTAGGATAAAAAACAAACTTAGGAGAGTTGCGAATAGTAACTCCTTCCAGCAGAACGTTATTACAATTAACGAAGAACACCATGTACGGACGATTGAAATCGCGTGCAGGCAGGTAAGCCTCCGGACCCGGTTTCCCGCCTTCTTTTTTTAGTTTTTTCATGTAGGCTTCACCATCTATTGCTTCTCTTGATGGCCACCATATCTTCCCGTCATCGCTTACTACACCGCCTGATGCACGTAGCCTGTTCCATTCATCAGAAGAGACTTTCTGTTTCTTTACCGGACGCCAGCTGTCACCAGCGCCATCTATTTTTCCTGCGCCAGTTATTGCAATGTTTTGAAGATCGTACCCATATATTGGAGATGCCGGTACATATGAAGTGCTGGTATTGGATGCTTTTACAATAGGGTATTGGGTATGGTCTTTGGTGAACTGTATCAATGCATCCTGTTCTACTACAAGGTTTACGTTACTTTGCATTTGTATAGGTCCTGTTAACCATGTGCCTGCCGGTACTATCACCTTGCCACCGCCAGCATTTGAGCAAGCAGTTATTGCGTCTGCAAAGGCTTTGGTATTAAGTGTCTGGTTATCGGCTACGGCTCCGTAATCTTTTATATTAAATGATTTATCGGCAAATAAAGGCTCGGTAACTACAGGCATTTTAAAAGGGCACTGGCTGTAATAATAAGCCAGGTCTTTTACCTGGGCTGTTGTTATTGTTGTAAAGGATAAAACAAAACATGCGCATATCAAGCCCATGCCATATAACTGCCTGCGTATCATTATGGTTCTCTGTTTTTGTGTTGAATCAAAATTAATCAACTTGTGTGCCATATAATATGCAGTTTATGCAATCGTTCCCGGTGTTTACGCGTATAGGGAATTAAGAAATGAGGTACTTTTAATTCAATAAAACAGATCAGCAATGAAAATTTTTTCCCGCTACAAAATCACGGCGTTTGTCGTAGTTCTTTTAATGGCTTTCAATATGGATAACAAGCGTATAACAGTATTTATGGCTGGCGACAGCACCATGTCTTTAAAGGAAACAAAAGCCTATCCCGAAACAGGTTGGGGTATGCCCTTTGCCTATTTTTTTGATTCTTCAATTACAATTGTAAACAAAGCGAAGAACGGCCGCAGTACACGTACATTTATATCGGAGGGCTTGTGGGCTTCTATTATTGACAATGTAAAACCAGGTGATTATGTGTTTATAGAATTTGGTCATAATGACGAATCGAAAGAGAAAACAGATCGCTATACTACCCCTGAAGAATATAAGGCCAATTTGACAAGATTTGTGACGGAAACGAGAAACAAAAAGGGCTTGCCCATATTGCTTACGCCTGTAAGCCGTCGCAAGTTTGACGCTAGCGGTACCGCCCTTGAAACTCACGAGATATACTCGCCACTTGTAAGAGAAGTAGCTAAGGAACAGAATGTACCACTAATAGATCTTGATGAAAAAAGTAAAGAATTATTAGGGCAGATGGGACCTGAAAATTCTAAGTTATTGTTCAATAAGCTAGCACCCGGTGAACACCCCAACTACCCTGAGGGCGTTGATGATAATACACATTTTAATGAGCTTGGTGCTCGTAAGATGGCTGAATTAGTACTACAATCGATGAAGGATATGAAGATAGAATTGGCTACTCACCTGACTGCAGGTAGAAAAGGGGCGAAATAGTGAAGCGTACATTGATATTTGCTTTATTGCTTCTGGTCGGTTCTGCGGCAGGTGCACAAGTAACGAGCGATACATCCTTTACTGTTTACAGTGCGTTTGTGAAAGCGCATAAAAAACAACCGTTTATCAGCATAGTGTATCCGTCTTTGCCGCGCCATATTATTGCAGATACAGGGAAGATCTATTGTACATTCACTGGTCGTTCCCTGCATGCAGATGTGTTTTATCCGCCTAAGCTGAGACATAAGACGAGGCCCGGAATATTATTGATACATGGGGGCGGATGGCGGTCAGGATCACGCGACCAGCAAGTGCCCATGGCGCAGCAATTAGCTGCGCGAGGCTATGTGGCCATCACGGTTGAATATCGCTTATCGCCTGAAGCAAAATATCCTGCTGCTGTTTACGATCTGAAAAGTGCTATTCGATGGACGAGATTACACGCTGTAGATTATGGGATCGATAAGGACAAAATCGCAATTTTAGGATGTTCGGCTGGTGGGCAGCTAGCAGCCTTATTAGGTACCACAAATGGCGTAGTCACGTTTGAAGGTGATGAATGTAATAAGAGTGAAGAGAGCACTGTAAATGCTATTGTGGATATAGATGGTATATTAGCTTTTACACATCCTGAATCGGGCGAGGGTGATGAAAGTAAAGGAGTATCTGCCGCTGCCTACTGGTTGGGGGCTACGCGGGCTGAAAATCCGCAACTGTGGGAAGATGCATCAGCATTAAGCCATCTTAATAAGAACAATCCACCCATATTATTTATAAACAGTGGAGTAGCACGTATGCATGCTGGCAGGGATGATATGATACGTAGACTGGATACCTTTGATGTATATCATGAAGTGCATGTGTTTGCTGACGCGCCACATCCGTTCTGGTTATTTGAGCCATGGTTTACACCAACGGTGAAATACGTTTCTGATTTCCTGGGTAGCGTATTTGACCACGAGTAGGACTAGCTCTTTTACATGCTCGATTCCCGGATGATCATGTTGGGAACAAGTACCATGTTCTCAAATTGTTTTATCGGTCTTTTGGCGCTTATAAGTTGCACCAGCAGTTCCGTTGCATTTGCTCCCATCTCAAAGGCTTGCTGCCTTATAACCGAAAGTGAGGGTTGCAAAAGTTCTGTAAGATCTAGGTTTGAATAGCCAATAAGACCAACGTCATTAGGTACACTAATGTTGTTTTTCTTAAAATAGCGCAAGCAGTTTGTGGTGAGTTTATCCGCGCAGGCAACAATGGCATCTGGCTTATTTTTTCCTTTCAATAATTCTTTCAGTACCGTTTCGGTTTCCTCATATATCAATCCACCATGTAGACAATACTTAATAAAATCCGGATTGTAAGGCAGCTTGCTATCTTCAAGTGCGGCTATATAGCCTGCAAGCCTTTCTTTTATAATAGACAGATATTCTGCATTGCCAAGGAACGCTATCTTTTTGTAGCCATTTTTTGCCAGGTGCATTGTTGCATTGTATGCACCCATGTAGTTATCGGAGGTTACTTTATGGGTCTGTATATCTGCAACAATCCTGTCGAAAAATACTATAGGCATTCCTTTGTCACGCAGCTCTTTCAGATGACTAAAGTCTGTAGTTTCAGAAGAAATAGAAATAATAATACCGTCCACTGACCGTGATGCGAGGTGTTTTACATTGATCACCTCACGCTCGTACGATTCATTGCTTTGGGTGATGATGACATTGTAACCAGCGTTGTATGCTACAGATTCTATTCCGTTAATAGCCTGTGAGAAAAAGCTGTTTGCAATTTCGCAAACTACCACGCCAATAGACCTTGTTTTTCTTTCTTTAAGACCAAGAGCTATAGGGTTGGGCATATAGTTCATCTCTTC
The DNA here is from genome assembly GCA_031292525.1 of Flavipsychrobacter sp. Taxonomy (GTDB): domain Bacteria; phylum Bacteroidota; class Bacteroidia; order Chitinophagales; family Chitinophagaceae; genus JABDEZ01. Next base: position 54,672 of record JARLGY010000050.1, read on the forward strand.
CGCATACTCAATTACTCTTTTTTTCGTCTTGGCACTTATTTCGTAACTGTCTCTTAATGCTCTTGATACAGTAGAAGTAGATAGATTTAATGCTTTGGCAATATCTTTAATAGTTACAGGCTCAAATTTCATATAGATATAATCTTAACGCTGTAATATTCCTTAGCGCATTTGGGGTTAACGTATTAACTATGACGTCTTAAATATACGCTGAAAAAGCGAGAAATAAAAACACTCAAGCATAGCATCTGCCTTGTTTCTGTAAGCTTTTAAGGCGAAATTCTTAAATAGTAACGTAGTAGAACTAAAACTGATATTTTGTTTTTACGAAGGAGCTCATACTTTCTACGTATTCCAGTCCTTTAGTAATGTGGCTTTTCCAAAGCGCATCAATAACCAGCATAACAAATTGTGTTTCTTCTTCTGCGTTTTTATAGTCGAGTTCAATAAAAGCATTTTTTAACAGAGCGTAGAGCGGTTTTAAAAAACGCTGATGCTGTTCTACTGAAAAAGGCATATCAACTAACCGGTATTGCAGACGCCAGAACATCGGTTCATCTGTTATCAATTTGAGCGGAAGTTCCAGGGCTGCATTTATCAGTTCATGTGCATTTCTTTCTGTGAGCGTGCCCCTGTTGTGCTCTACAATGCGCATATATCCTGTTTTGATAATATAGTCAAGTAGTTTGTCTTTATTCCCAAAATGTTTGAATATAAGAGATTCTGCCACCTCAGCTTCCTTTGCTATCAGCTGGGATGACGTATTTTCAAAACCCCTTTCTGCAAAAAGGGTTAGTGCAACTGTTGCAATTCTCTGTTTTCGGTTCATGACAAATGCAAAGCTATTTTGTAAAAAGGTATTAAACTAATGCCTCAATAGGTTAAATATAATTTAAAAAAACTTTATTGGTATAATGTATAAAAGACTATTTATCACAAACGTTATCGGGAACGTTTGCATAATTATTTGTTATAAAACAATGCTTTTTGACTCAAAATCAAGCTAAACTTGTATTTGATTAGGGTGAGTGATTGCTCACTTTGCATAAAATTTTAACGTTTCCTTCATGAAAAAATTGCTGCTTACGCTGTGTATGCTGTTTATTACGACATGCATTTTTGCACAAACCAAGTTAATATCGGGGATGGTTACCGGGTCTGAGGGCGATACGCTTATAGGTGTTACCATACAGATAAAAGGTACAAAAGTAGGCACAGTGAGTGATGCTGACGGTTATTATAGCATTAATGTGCCCACTACGGGAGTTGTTGAGCTTTTATTTACATATACGGGCTACGGCGACCAAACTATAGCTGTCGGCGCCAGCAATACCATTAATGTTAGGCTGAAATCGACCAACAAAACGTTGGATGAAATGGTAGTGATAGGGTATCAGACCGTACAACGCAGGGATCTTACCGGTTCTGTTTCGTCTGTTACATCAAAAGAGCTAAAAGATTTACCAGTTAACTCTGCAGGCGAGGCTCTGGAAGGACGGCTGGCTGGTGTAAATATTACAAGTAATGAAGGTGCGCCCGGATCGGACGTGACCATAAAAGTGCGCGGTGGTAATTCTATAACGCAAGACAACTCTCCACTTTATATCATAGACGGTATTGAGGTTGAGGATGGGCTGAATGCCATTTCTCCACAAGACATAGCATCTGTTGACGTTTTGAAAGACGCCTCTGCAACCGCCATATATGGTTCTAGGGGTGCAAACGGTGTTGTTATTATTACAACTAAAAGAGGTAGCGATACTAAGGGTAAAGCAAAAATCTCTTACAATGGTTTTGTGGGTGTGCAAAAATTAGGTAAGGAGTTATCAGTTATGGATCCTTACGATTTTGTTAAATACTGGTATTCTCAGACAAGGAATGCTACAGATAGTCCTGGTTTTGCAAGGTTGTATGGGACTACATGGGATACGCTTATAAATTATAAGAAGACCCCAACTCTTGATTGGCAGAATCAATTGTTTGGAAGAGATGCTGTAATGCAGACACATAATGTTGCCCTTACTGGTGGCAACTCTACTACTCAGTATAGCATCAGTCTTACGTCCAACAATCAGCAGGGTATTATGCTGTTGAGCGGCTACGACAGGGAATTAATGAACCTAAGCCTGGACCACCAGTTTAGCAAAAAATTGAAAATAAGTTTTAATACAAGGTACAATAGCACTGTTGTGAATGGGTCTGGAACTTCCAACCCCGGAAGTTCTGCCCTTAACTTTTTGCGCCAGACTGTGAGATACAGGCCATTTATCTATCCGGGACAAACTATTTACACTTACGATCCTGGATACAATAATGTTACAAATGATGGTAGCCTGGGGTTGGTGAATCCTATATTGCTGAATCAGGCACAGTACAAGAAAGCAACTTCAAGCATCTTTAATATCAGTGGTCACCTCGATTATAATTTTACTGACCAGATCATGTTCCGCACCACAATAGGTGTAGACATCACCAATACGCAGACTAACATGTATAATGACTCACTCACTTCTGATGCCAAACTGAATGGCGGTGGTTTGGGTGAAGCGCTGATTATAAACGGGTCTAGAATGAACGTTAATAATTCGAATGTACTTACTTACACAAACGCTAAGAACACAACTTCTTTTGCAAAAAAGAATACTATAACAGTATTGGTGGGTGAAGAAACTTATTCTAACCATTATGTAACTAATGCGCAGGAAGCACGCGGTTTTGCTTATGGCATCAGTCCAAGCCAGGCATTTGCAAACATGAGCCTTGGCCAGCCAGCCCGCTTGCCTAGTAGCACACTAGGCTATTCTTCTATTGATACTACCGACCACATTGCATCGTTTTTCGGAAGATTAAATTATAGCTATGATCAAAAATACCTGGCTACAGTAAGTTTCCGTGCAGACGGATCATCAAAATTCCAGGGTAACAATCAATATGGTTATTTCCCCTCAGCTGCACTGGCGTATCGTATCTCAAATGAAGCTTTTATGCAAAAGCTACGCCCGGTATTAAGTGACTTGAAAGTGAGGTTAAGCATAGGCCAGTCTGGTAACAACAGGATAGCTGATAATTTGTTCCTGACACAATATGGTGCTAACTCAGTATATTATTTACAGGGGCCATCTGGGTCAGCAACACCGGCATTTGTGTCAACTTACCTGGCCAATCCCAATCTGAAATGGGAGACTACTACCTCAAGAAACCTTGGTTTTGACGCGAGCTTCCTTGATGGCAGGCTAGGTTTTACGGCTGATTTCTACATTAATACTTCAGACAACTTGTTACTCCCTGTTCCTATATCGCCAACTGAAGGTTATACAACGCAATTGCAAAATATAGGAAGCACAAGGAACAGAGGAATGGAATACCAGGCCAATGCAACGGTGTTAAAAATTGGCGCCTTCAGATGGACCGCTAATTACAATATGTCGTTCAACAACAATGTTATTACTAGCTTGGGTGGTCCTAATTCATTCCTGGTATCTTCTGGCTGGGCACCTTCGTTTGCACCCGCAGATTATATAGCACAAGTAGGTCAGCAAGTAGGTACGATGTCTGGTTTGGTTTTTGATGGGTATTATAAAGTCAGTGATTTTGATTACAATCCTTCAACCAGGCAATATGTATTGAAAGCAGGCGTAGTTAATGATGCTGGCATTGTAGGTAGCCTGCCGCAGCCTGGCCAGATAAAGTATAAGGATATCAAAAAAGATGGTGTGATAGACCTTACCAATGACCGCGCTATTATAGGGCATGCTAATCCGATCTTTTATGGTGGTCTGCACCAGCAATTCTCGTATAAGAGCTTCGACTTGTCTGTATTCATCAACTTCTCTTATGGCAACCAGGTATATAATGATAATAAACTTGAGTTTAGTAATGCCTATACAAAATATTCAAACCTGCTAGCCAGCCAGATAGGTGCGTGGAGTACCATTGATTCTAAGACAGGTGCTGTATTGCAAACCAGCTCTACAGGTACACAATGGGCTACAGGTGTAGATCCTACCACGCTTGCTGCAGCAAATGCACATGCAACAGGGCCGATGCCACAAACCGGGAATGCGGCTTTCTATCCTTCATCGTACGCTGTTGAAGATGGTTCATTTATCAGGATTAACAATATCACTTTAGGGTATACATTACCTGCTGGTCTGTTGAGGAAAGTAAGAATACAAAACTTCAGGGTATATGCAACTGTGAACAACCTTGCGGTAATAACTGGCTATTCGGGCTACGATCCGGAAGCCAATACACGCCGTGGTACCCCTCTTACACCAGGTGTAGATTACTCAACCTATCCACGTTCACACACCTACTTGTTTGGTGTTAACGCAGCTTTTTAAATTTATAAAGAAAAAATTGAAGTATATGTTGAAGAAATTGATTTTAAGCCTTAGCATAATTGCAATAATAATACCCGCGAACTCTTGTAAGAAATTCCTTAATGTAGAGCCTGTTTCTACCTTTGGACCAGATTATGTATTTGCTAACGTAACTAATGCCACAGAAGCAGTACTGGGAGTCTATGCAGCTCTTACCGGAGACAATGGCTATGGCATCAGGCTGAACATGTATTTTGCTTATGATGATGACAATATTGAAGGCCAGGCAGCTACACCGTATCCGGATAATGATCGCCGTAGCATAGCGCACTATTCCACACAGGCTATCAATGCGCAGATAGATGCTCCTTTCAACCAGCTTTTCGCAGGTGCTGAGCGTGCCAACCAATGTATTTATTACATTCCTAAAATGGCACTATTTAACAGTACAACAGACCTTGTAGGAAGAGCCCAGGTACGCAGACTATACGGCGAGGCACTTACGTTACGTGCCCAGTTTTACTTTGAGTTGATACGGAACTGGGGCGATATACCAGTACAGTACGCACCATCTTTCACACAAACCAACCTACTGCCTGCAAGAACAGACAGAGATGCCATATATGATCACCTATTGAGTGATCTGCTTTTAGCAGAGCAGGTTGTGCCATGGCGTACAGCGGCTGGTACTAGCGATTCCCGTATAACATGCGGAGCTGTGAGGGCTTTGCGTGCACGTATAGCGCTATTCCGTGCCGGTTGGTCTTTAAGGCAGTCTGGTATAATGCAGCAAGGTAGTAACCCTAAAACGTATTACCAGATAGCTATGGATGAGTGTGATACTATAATAACATTACATTCGGCAGACCATAGCCTTAATCCTAACTATAAGAATGTGTTTCAAACACTAGATGCCGGGCAGCCAGATGTAACTTATGGTGAAGTATTGTGGCAGGTAACTTTTGGTGGTGGTACAGGTACATCGGATAGCAAACTGGGTTACTATGACGGGCCAACATATACCCCGGCTTCTTCTAAGGGTAATGCTGCGCTAACCATCCTGCCTAGTTATTTTTACCTTTTTGATTCTACGGATGCCAGAAGGGATGTGACTATAGCGCCATACAATATTACTACAAGCACGCTTTCTATTGCTGCTACCACAGTATATAAGATGAATGAGGGTAAATTCAGGAGAGATTGGATACCTAATTCAACACCAGGTACCGGACAGTATTTTGGAGCAAGCTGGCCTTTGATCCGGTATTCTGATGTATTACTAATGTATGCAGAAGCAGACAACGAAGTGAACGGTGCCCCAAGTGGTAAAGCAGTGACAGCACTCCAGATGGTAAGTGCAAGGGGGCATAACAATAACAATTCCCTCGCTGTAAATCCACCTACTAGTCATGATGGTTTCTTCCAGGCAATATTTACTGAAAGGTCTTTGGAGCTGGGTGGAGAAGGAATACGCAAGTATGATCTGATACGTTGGAATCTGCTGGCGAGCACATTTGCAGCCACAAAGCAAACGTTAAGTGATATGGCAAATCAAAGTGGTGTTTGGGCAAATTATCCTAGCCAAATGGGGTATGATGCTGCGAACTCCACCACTAAAACAGGAGTATTATGGACCAGCTCGTTTTATACATCTGGCACTCCTACAGGCACAACGGTTACATGGTTGTCGGGTGGTATTACCAACAGTATTCTTGCTGAATATGCTATTGACTTTAAAGCGAACCATAGTGAGCTGTTACCTATACCACAGGCTGCTAGAGATGCCAATCCTAACTTAACTCAAAACCCTTAGTTGTTTCCCGATCAAGGTTATTGTAAAAATGAAATACGGTCTTATGTTGAAACGCGCTTTATTAATATGTTTGGTTCTTGTGGGTGCATGGCAGGCGTGTTTTGCACAGTTGGTGTCTTTTCCTGGTGCTGAAGGGGCTGGTAGCTATACTACCGGTGGACGTGGTACACCTGCGGTGCCTACCACCGTGTTTTATGTAACAAGCCTTGCAGACAATTCTAATTCTACTACCGGCACGCTGAGATGGGCCCTGAATCAAACGGCAACTTATCGTACCATTGTGTTTGCTGTTTCCGGAACCATCCATCTGAAGTCTGCACTAAGAATATCTAAAGCCAACACAACTATAGCAGGACAAACTGCGCCAGGTTGCGGTATCTGTATTGCCGATTACCCTGTTAGTGTTACAGCCAACAATGTTATTGTTCGTTACATACGCTTCCGCATGGGCGATAAACATGAAAATCTGGGTATGGTAAACGGCAGCGGCAATGATGATGCTTTTGATGGTACAGGTTATAAAAATATAATAATAGACCATTGCACCATGAGCTGGAGTGATGATGAAGCATGTACGTTTTACAGGGGCGACAGCACTACCTTGCAATGGAACCTGATCAGTGAGCCTCTTAATTACTCATATCATTTTGAAACCGGGGATGCAGATTATGAGCATCATGGTTTTGGTGGGATTTGGGGTGGAAAACATTTTACAGGCCATCATAATCTGCTTGCCGACTGTAAAGGCCGCGCAGCACGTTTTGATGGGTGCCGTAATTTGCAGAATGGCTCACCCGCCACTGGTGTTACCGGCCTGGAAAATGCAGATTTTGTAAATAATGTTATCTACAACTGGGGCGACTATAATACCAACGGCGGGGAAGGTGGTAACTACAATATACTTAACAATTATTACAAGTCTGGCCCATCTACGCTTGCTACAGGCACTAGTGGTATACCTGTTAAAAGCATGATAATACAGCCTTATAAGCAGACTACAGCACCTGTATTGCCATATGGTAAATACTATATGACGGGAAACTATGTAGAAGGCTACCCAGCTGTTACTGCTGATAATTGGCGGGGCGCTGCAATGAACGGAGGTTCACTTGCAGACACCGCATCAGCGAAAGTAAATGTTGCATTTACGGTTAACCCACCTGTTAACATGCAGTCGGCACAAGATGCTTACGATTCTGTACTGCTGCACGTAGGCGCTACATTGCCACAGCGCGATACGCTTGATCAACGCATAATAAATGATGTGATCAACAATACTGGTAAACTTATTGATGTACAAGGCGGTTTCCCCCATGGTACAGCTTATTCTGTTGATAGTATAGCATGGCCGTATTTGTGTTCTGCACCTGCGCCTGCAGATATGGATAAAGATGGTATGCCGGATTGGTGGGAGACGCTTAATGGTCTTGACTCCGCAAATGCAAGTGACAGGAATGGCTATGCCCCTAACGGTTATACCAACCTGGAAAATTATCTGAATGGTATTTCTGATACGGCAGGAGGTGTTATTGATACATCGCATAACGATACTACCCATCATGTAGGGATCATTACTGTAAATACAGGCGGCAATAACATCAAGGTGTTCCCTAACCCGGCATCGGGTAATGTACATGTGTCTATACTGCATAGTGGAGAAGCTATTGTTGTATTGCTGGATCTTACAGGTATAAAGAGATACGAGGTGACGTTGCCAGTTGGTACAAATGACGTTTTAATACCTACGGCAGCATTGTCGCCAGGGGTATATATTATAAAGTATAGTTCAGGGACAGATATCGTGAATACGAAATTTATAAAACAATAGTTTAAGATTTTCTAAAAAATCGTTTAATCAATTTTTAAATCTAAGTGTATGAAATCCAAATTAAATTCAAGATTATTTTTACTGGCTTTCGCCTTACCGGCATTGGCCCAAGCCCAGACGGCAAATGAATTCAGATCAGCCGTTGGTAGTGCAGCTCCAACAGCTACCCCTGCATCTGGCAACTGGACTACCGCTGCTAACTGGCAGAAATATGATGCTACGGTTACCAACAGCTGGATAGCAGCTCCCGGAAATCCTGGAACTACAGCTACAGCGCTTACTACTGTTCTCAATGGTAGTGCAATGACATTAAGTGCTAGCTCTGGCGCTAACACACTAATGGTAGAGAACGGGGGAAGCATTAAATGGGGAAGTGGTACTGCAGCCCAGGGATTGCGCATATCTGGTACTACGCTAACCAATAATGGTTTGATTGGTGGCGCACCTGTTGACGACTCAATCAACCTTGAAGTATCTGGTAGTGGTTTGACATATACGCTTACTGGTAGTGGTACAACAATAGTTAACCGTTTAAGGGCATATTATGGCCTGGTTGGCACAACGATTGTTCTGGATATGCCTGTAACCTTTACTAACCAAAGTGCGTCTTTAGGAAGTGCAGTAGGTCTTACGGGTTATTATTCAAGTTCAACTGGCAGTACTACAGGTGAGAATATCACCGTCACCATCAATCCTGGAAAGACTATTTCATTCGTTAACTATGCCACTTTGCACTACGCATCAAAGTATTATGCTAATGTGGGTGGTGCATACACTTACAATGTAAATGGTACTGCTAACATGTGGAACAGTAAGGGTACTACCTTCTTTTCTGCAAATGCAAATACATCTACCAGTGTAACTACACTAAATGTGTCTGGTTTACTGATAACGCCAGCTGTTTGGAGCAGCATAGACAGCTTAAGCCCTAGTCAAACAACACCAGGTACTGTGCATATGAATATCCTTGCCGGTGGTATGGTTGATGCTACGCAAACTGATTTTAAACTGGATGATAGTACAACTTTTGTTATGGCTGATGGTACAGCTATGATGAAAAGATTTGTAGGTCCACAGGATACTACTTATCCTATAAGCACTTCTTACAAAGGCAATAACACTGTAGTGCTTCATAATGCAGGCACTGCTGATACTTTTGCTGTTAGCTTGCAGAATTTCAATATTCCTGCTGTGACTTCAGATCTGACTACAGTTGTGAATCGTGAATGGAAAATAAAAGAAGCAGGTACTGGTGGCAAACTGGATTCAGTTAAGCTGACATGGCTTGCTGCTGAAGCCGGTTCTGCAATAGGTGCAACACCAAGTGTGTATGTACGCCCTACTGCTGGCACCACTCAAATAGAGTATGTAAGTGGTACTAATGTAACTGTAACAGGCAGTGGTACATTGGCTAGTCCGTACGTTGCTACAGTAGGTGTTGCGGCTGGTGCGCCGGCTGGTACTTACTTTGTAGGAAAACCAGGTTTGCCAACTGCGGTAGCTAATGTAGCTAATGGTGGTCTGAATATAACGGTAGCTCCAAATCCTACAACAAACAAGCAGATCAATTTCCAGATATCAGGCAACAAGGCTGGTACTTACAAAGTTGCTGTTATCAACATGGCAGGTCAGGTTGTTTATCGCAACGAAGTAAACTACAATGCGAACACAACTAACTACAAGGTAAACATGAGTAACATGCCAACAGGTGTTTATCAATTACAGATCAGCAATGGCCAAACTAATATTGGCAATCGCGTAGTAGTTGAATAATAAAATATCGGTTGAATAAATATTAAAATGGCCTGAACAGTATATATAGATTATCCCTTGCTCCACGTATGGGGTAGATACTGTTCGGGCCATATTTTTAAGGCGAAAGCAAGCTGTGAAAACAGATTGTTAAATAGTGAGTTTTGACTATCGTTTGCGTAGATTTTTGACGGTTAGCAAAACATTTTTATAATAAACTGGTGTAGCATTGTGGCAAATATCCAAACAACCTTGTGGGTTGTGCAACATAAATTCTGTCCTTGAGCTTTGCCTGAATAATCAAAATCCGGAATGAAACTATTTATCTTAAGTTGCTTTGTATTGTCGTCTGTATTTTTTACAGTGCCTTACTGTGCTAGTGCGCAGAGTAGCAGCAGTTATTCGTTTGACAACTTACCCAAAGCGGAAGTTCCGGTATTCAGGAATGATACATTCAACATTACAGATTATGGTGCGAAGGCAGGAGGCAGGAAATTAAATACGGAGAGTATAGATAAAGCTATAAAGGCCTGCAGTAGCAAGGGTGGTGGAGTGGTATTTGTCCCTGAGGGTACCTGGCTTACAGGCCCGCTTCAGTTACAATCTAACGTAAACCTTTACCTGGATCATAAAGCGATATTGTTATTTACTTCAGATTTTAGCCAATACAGGCTTATTAAAACGAACTGGGAAGGTGTACCCGCTGTGCGCAATGAATCTCCTTTGTCGGGGAAGAATTTAGTGAATGTAGCTATTACCGGCCATGGAATAATAGATGGTAATGGAGATGCGTGGCGCCAGATGAAAAAAGAAAAAGTACCGGAAGCAATTTGGAATGCCCAGGTAGCCGGCGGAGGAGTATTGAGTGAAGATAAAAAAACATGGTACCCATCTGAAGGTGCTTTGCAGGGTTCTAAAACCAAGGATCCTGGGGTTATTCTTGATGGTAAGACACTAGAAGATTACAGACCTATAAAAGATTTTTTAAGGCCCAATTTATTTGTGCTTAGTAATTGTAAAAAAATATTGATCAAGGGGGTTACTTTCCAGAATTCCCCGGCATGGACAACACACTTCCTGGTGTGCGAAGATCTTACGCTGGATGGTATGGCTGTTAAGAATCCATGGTATGCGCAGAACGGTGATGGAACAGATATAGAATCGTGTAAAAATGTAGTAGTTGAGAACTCCACATTTGCTGCCGGCGATGATGGAATATGCATCAAATCCGGCAAGGATGAAGAAGGACGTAAGAGAGGGCTGCCTACAGAAAATCTTGTTGTGCATAATTGCATTGTATATCGTGCACATGGCGGCTTTGTAATAGGCAGTGAAATGAGCGGTGGTGCCCGTAATATATTTGTAAGCGACTGCTCTTTCATAGGTACAGATATCGGCTTGCGCTTCAAAACAAAGAGAGGCCGTGGCGGTCTTGTTGAAAATATTTTTGTGCGGAATATCTCTATGAAACACATAGTAAAACAAGCTGTGCTGTTTGATATGTATTATGAAGCAAAAGATCCTTCTACTGTTACCGATGATGGGACAAGGAAGAAGAAAGATGAAGTTCCTGTAACAGAAGCTACGCCACGTTTTCGCAATTTCTACATCAGCAATATTACCTGCGATGGTGCTGAACGTGCTATAATGGTAAGAGGGTTGCCGGAAATGAGCATAGAGAATATTTACCTGGAGCATATGAAATTTAATACCCAGAAAGGTATTCAGCTAGTAGATGCAAAAAATATTGTATTAAGGGATGTCACAGTAAAACTAGACGACACAAATCCTGTAGTACTTGTGAATAACGCAAGCAACATCACATTTGATGGCCTGCGGTACAACGATGATCCTAAGAAGCTTTTTTCTGTAAGCGGAGAAAGGTGTGCTAATATAAACGTGACGAATACCAAAATACCTGCGAAAGGATCTGTTGATTTTTATGATGGCGCTACGGCACAGTCTATGATTATCAAATAAAATGTAGCGCTAAACTGCCGGACGGGGAAGACTGAAAAACAAACAAAATGATATTATCAAGAACAAATCTCGGGCATATCAATGCCAACGTAGAGAAACCAGAAGCTTCGTGCTTTGAACTGCCGGAGAAAGTACTACAGTTTGGTACCGGTGTGCTGTTACGCGGGTTACCTAATTATTATATTGATAAGGCAAACAAGCAACACATCTTCAATGGGAGGATAGTTGTGGTTAAATCAACCAGGGCTGGCGGAACCGATGCTTTTGAAGCACAGGATAATTTATATACACATTACATACGAGGTGTTGAAAATGGGGTGAAAAAAGAATCATCTGTTATCAACGCAAGCATTAGTAGGGTGCTTACTGCGAGCATACATTGGGAAAATATTTTGGCTCTTGCAGCAAGTGCCGATATGAAAATTATCATTTCGAATACTACTGAAGTTGGTCTTACTTACCTGGCTAAAGATAGTGTAACTGCTATGCCGCCGGTGTCGTTTCCTGGCAAACTTTTGTCCTTTCTTTACAAACGCTACCTGGTATTCAATGGCAGCACAGAAAGCGGCATGGTAATAATACCTACAGAATTGATACCTGACAATGGCAGTATCTTGAAAGATATTTGTGTGAAACTTGCACACGATAACAATCTGGACCAATCATTTATCACTTGGCTTACGACTGCCAATGATTTTTGCAATTCACTTGTTGATCGTATAGTTCCCGGTGCACTGAATGCTAAAGAGCGGGAGGAAGCACAGGCTGCTAATGGATACGAGGATAACCTTGCGATATTATCAGAGATATACGGTCTGTGGGCTATAGAAACGTCAAAGCCGCAAACAAGAGAAGTACTTTCTTTTTATGCAGCCGATAGTGGCGTTGTGATCTGTGACAACATAAATAAATTCAGAGAGCTAAAGCTTCGCTTGTTGAATGCAACACATACCCTCACCTGTGGTCTTGCTGTTATCAGCGACTTTAAGACTGTTAAGGAAGCAATGAGCAACACATTTTTTGAAAGTTTCATTACTACACTGATGGACGTGGAGATAACCGGAGCCATCACCAGTAATGAGATAACAGAAGAGGACGCCATGACGTTTGCAGCGCAGTTGCGCGATAGGTTCCGCAATCCATTTATAGAACACCTGTGGTTAAGTATAACGATGCAGTACAGTTCTAAAATGCTGATGCGTGTGGTGCCAGTATTGGTGGCCTACTATAAACGATACAAGATGGTACCTAAACATATAGCTATAGGTTTTGGCGCTTACATCTTATTCATGCAGTCTAAGAAAAATGAAGATGGTACTTATACTGGCTACCAACATGGTAAGTCTTATCTCATAAACGATGATAAAGCAGGCTTTTTATATGAACATTGGCAGCACGGTGGTATGAATAAAGTAGTACAAGAAACACTTGCAGACACACGCTTGTGGAATACAGATCTTACACAACTGCCTGGTTTTGAAAAGGCGGTATATGAAACAGTGAAGAGGTTTAGTGAAGAACAATTAGGGAACAAAATTGAACAGTCAACATCGCTATATTCTATTTAGTTATGAAAAGAAATGTATTGAAGGTGCATCCTAAAGACAACGTAATAGTTGCCCTGCAGGATCTGAAGAAAGGGGAAACAATAACACTGGACGGTAATGACTACGTATTGCAGGAAGATATACCAGCCAAACATAAATTTACCAGCCAGCCTATAGCTAGAGAAACCGATGTTATTATGTACGGTGTGCTGGTAGGCAAAGCAAAACAGGACCTGCCGGTAGGTGTAAGAATATCTACAGAGAACATACGTCATGCATCAGACGATAGCGTGGTATTTGGCGGAAGGAAAACAGAATGGCACCAGCCCGATGTAAGCAGCTGGAAGGACCGGACTTTTAATGGTTATCATCGTCCCGATGGTAGCGTAGGTACGGCTAACTATTGGCTCATTATACCCATGGTATTTTGCGAGAACAGGAATGTAGATGTTCTAAGGGATTCACTGCTGGATGAACTGGGCTATGGTCGTCCTAAGTATTATAACGATTTTGCCAAGAAGCTGGTAAGCCTGTATAAGGACGGGCAGAGCGCTGCTGACATACTGGAAACCAGTTTTAACCTGGGGCCGGAAGAGAAAGCACAGAATAAATTATTTAAGAATATTGATGGTATAAAGTTCCTGAACCACCAAGGTGGTTGTGGCGGTATCCGCCAGGATTCGCAAACGCTTTGCGGGCTATTGGCCGGGTATATCACTCACCCTAACGTAGCAGGTGCTACGGTACTAAGCCTGGGTTGCCAGAATGCGCAGGTATCTATACTTACTGAAGAAATAGAAAAGCGTATTCCTAATTTCAGCAAGCCATTGTACATACTGGAACAGCAGAAGATAGGGCTGGAAACCGACATGCTGGCCATGGCTATACGCGATACGTTTGCGGGGCTTATTATAGCCAATGCTAACGAGCGTAAACCGGCGCCACTAAGCAAGTTGTGTATAGGTCTTGAATGTGGCGGATCGGACGGGTTCTCTGGTATATCTGCCAACCCGGCTATAGGTTATACTTCAGACCTGTTGACCAGTTTGGGTGGCAGCGTGATATTATCTGAATTCCCTGAGTTGTGCGGTGTGGAGCAAGAGCTTAGCGACCGTTGCAATGAACAAGATAAAGCTGAAAAATTTGTAAACCTGATGAAGGTATATAATGAAAGAGCTGAAGCTGTTGGCAGTGGTTTCTATATGAATCCATCGCCTGGTAACATAAAAGATGGCTTGATCACTGATGCTATCAAATCTGCCGGCGCTGCAAAGAAAGGTGGTACTTCACCAGTTGCAGATGTGCTGGATTACCCTGAAAAAGTTTCTAAGCCTGGGCTTAACCTTTTGTGTACTCCGGGTAATGATGTAGAGTCAACAACTGCTGAAGTTGGTGCAGGCGCAACAGTAGTTCTGTTTACTACAGGGCTGGGAACACCAACAGGTAATCCAATTGCCCCGGTAGTTAAATTGTCTAGCAATACACCGCTATACAACAAGATGCGCGATATTATTGATATAAATACCGGAACCATAATTGATGGGGACGAAACAATAGAAGAAGTAGGTACAAGGGTGCTCGAATATATAGTAAAGGTGGCCAGCGGCGAAGAGATAGTAAGTGCAGTACGCCATGGCCAGGATGATTTTATACCGTGGAAGCGCGGTGTGTCGCTTTAGTATTGATGATCGAAACAATTTTTGAAAACCTTTTTATCTGTGCGTTATGAAACAATTCATTGATGATAATTTCCTTTTAGAAACCAAGACTGCGCAATACCTCTATCATGAGTATGCTAAGGGTATGCCTATAATTGACTACCATTGCCACTTGCCACCTGCACAAATAGCAGAGGATACGCAGTTTGAAAATATAACGAGAGTATGGCTGAACGGAGACCACTACAAGTGGCGCGCAATGCGTACAAATGGTGTGGATGAAAGTTATATAACAGGTAATAAAACAGACTACGAAAAATTTGAACAATGGGCAAAGACGGTGCCTTATACATTGCGCAACCCATTGTACCATTGGACCCACCTGGAATTGCGTAGATATTTTGATGTATATGATATCCTGAATAAGGATACCGCAAAAAAAGTATATGATCAGACTTCTGCAAAACTGCAGAGTCCAGAATTTTCTGTACGCGGCCTGTTAAAGAAAATGAATGTAAAGCTGGTGTGTACTACAGATGACCCTTTGGACAACCTGGAGTATCACCAGAAGGTGGCTGCCGAAGGCATAGCCCTCAAAATGCTACCCGCCTTCCGACCTGATAGTGCTATGAACGCTGATAATGCGACAGCCCTGAAAAACTATATAGACAGGCTGGAACAAGTTGCAGATCGGAATATCACATCTTATCAAAACTACCTGGATGCGCTGAAGCTGAGACATGACTATTTTGCAGAGAATGGATGCAGTGTTTCAGATCATGGCCTTGAAGAAATATATGCCGACGATTATACCGACAGCGAGATAGAAAGCATTTTCACTAAGTTGCGTGCTGGTAAGGATGTGAGTTATGCAGAAAACCGGAAATTCAAATCGGCCATGCTGCACCAATTTGCAGTGTGGGATTGGGAAAAAGGATGGACACAGCAATACCACCTGGGTGCGTTGCGCAACAATAATTCGCGCATGTTGCAAACACTTGGCCCTGATACTGGCTGGGATTCAATAGGTGATTTCTCTCAGGCAAAAGCTTTATCTAAATTCCTGAACAGGCTGGAACAATCTAATATGCTGACGCGTACTATCTTGTATAACCTCAATCCCGCAGATAATGAAGTGATGGCCACAATGATAGGTAACTTCAATACGGGTACCCCAGGCAAAGTTCAGTTTGGTTCTGCATGGTGGTTTTTGGATCAAAAAGATGGTATGATCAAGCAAATGAATGCTTTATCTAACATGGGATTGCTGAGCCGATTTGTAGGTATGCTCACAGACTCCCGCAGTTTCCTTTCTTTCCCGCGTCACGAATATTTCCGCAGGTTGTTATGCAATCTGTTTGGTAACGAGGTTGAAAATGGTGAATTGCCGAATGACATCAACTGGATAGGCAATGTGATAAAAGATATATGCTACAACAACGCTAAAAATTATTTCAACTGGCAGTTTTTGGAAGAAGGTGCGGTAAAAAGCCCCGTAACTCCATAGGCTACATAAAAGGTATTGACCTGTTAAATGAAAAAAGTTTTGTGTTTTGGCGAGGTACTTATGCGTATATCGCCACTTGCTGGCGGCGGATGGATAAAGCAAAACAACCTGCCTGTTTATATTGGGGGAGCCGAGCTAAATGTGGCAACCGCCCTTGCCTGCTGGAATGTACCGGTACAATATTGTACTGCAATGCCGGATAATTACCTGGCTAAGGATATTGACACTTATATACAACAACAAGGCGTAGATACCACTCCTGTAAATTGGAGTGGTAACCGCGTTGGTATCTACTATCTGCAACAGGGTGCAGACCTCAAGAACGCAGGCGTGATATACGACCGGGCATATTCTTCGTTTTACGAACTGAAGCCCGGGATGATCAATTGGGATGAAATACTTAAAGATGTATCCTGGTTCCATTTTACAGCTATATCGCCTGCATTAAATGGCAAGTTGCCTGCTGTGTGCAAGGAGGCGCTGGAAGCTGCAAGTGCAAAAGGTATTACTATATCAATTGACTTAAACTACAGAGCCAAGCTTTGGCAGTACGGGAAAAAGCCAGTAGATGTAATGCCCGAACTGGCGCAGTATTGCGATGTGATTATGGGCAATATATGGGCCGCTAATACCCTGTTGGGTATATCGATAGATAAGGAGGTTGAGGTGCGCCACAACAAGCAGTCGTACATAGATCACTCTACCGTCACATCAGAAGCGATAATGAAGGCTTACCCACGCTGCAAGCATGTAGCACATTCTTTCCGTTTCGATCATGGCGATGGCGGTATTAACTACTACACTACTTTATACACTAATAATCACCTGCACGTCAGCAAAGATTATACTATCGATAAGGTAACCGATAAAATTGGCAGCGGCGATTGCTTTATGGGTGGCCTTATTTACGGCTTGTACAATAACTACACTGCCGAAGATGTGATTAACTTTGCAACAGCAGCAGCTGTTGGCAAATTGAATGAATTTGGAGACGCTACCCACCAGACAGTGGAGCAGGTAAAAAAAATAATGCAGCAACATGACTAAGAATAGCAAAGAAAAAGTATTGCAAACCCTGTTACACACAAGATTATTACCCTTGTATTTTTATCCTGATACAGAGGTGAGTATTCAAATTCTGAAAACGTTGTACAGTGCAGGCATCAGGGGGGTGGAATACACCAACCGGGGTGCTGCCGCTTTAGATAATTTTAAGGCAATGCTGCAAGTACGTGATGCAGAAATGCCTGATATGCTTTTGGGTATTGGCACTATAAAGACAGGTGCGGTTGCACAGAATTATATTGATGCCGGGGCCGACTTTTTGATAAGTCCGGCAACAATACCAGAAGTTGCACAGGTTGCAAAGGCAAATGATATTCTATGGATACCAGGTAGCATGACTGTTACTGAAATAGTAGTGGCAGAACAACTGGGCTGCAAGATCGTAAAACTGTTTCCCGGTAATATGTTGGGACCGGGCTTTGTAAGCGCAATAAAGGATCTGTTCCCCGATATGTTGTTTATGCCTACAGGCGGTGTAGAGGTAGAAGAAAAGAATATAAAAGAATGGTTTAAATCAGGAGTATGCGCTGTGGGATTGGGTAGTAAGCTCATTAGCAAAACGGCTATGGAGAACAAAGATTATGATGGTATCAAATCGTTGACTTTGCAGGCATTGTCCATCATACAAACTATTCAGAAAAATTAAAAAGAGTATATTATTAATTAGTGGCAGGTTACAAGATAACCAGCTTTTATTTTTTTATCTTATAAATGCACAGAACTCTGCAAAAGCCATCTCAATACATACCAATCATGACTGAAAAAAAGACAATAGGCCGGTATAGATGGGTTATAGTCACATTACTGCTTTTTTCTACCACCATAAACTATATGGACAGGAATGTGATAGGGTATGTGAAAGAGTTCTTTTGTACCCCTACAGCTAAGGGCGGCTTCGGCTGGACTGATAGCCAGTATTCTTATGTTACCTCTTTCTTTACAGCTTTTTATGCAGGTGTCACCATTTTTGCAGGGTGGGTAATTGATAAAATAGGCACTAAGTTAGGGCTCGCATTGTCCCTGATCATCTGGTCGTTCTTTAGTATGGTTAATGCATTTGCTGGTAGCTCGGTAGTAGCACACACCATTGTACGCAGTTTATTTGGTATTGGTGAGGCGGGTAACTTTCCTGCATCTATAAAAACCGTTGCAGAATGGTTCCCTAAAAAAGAGCGTGCGTTGGCTACAGGTATCTTTAATAGTGGTTCTAATATTGGTGCTATGATAGCTTCCCTTTTTGTACCCTGGTGTCTTATACATTGGGGCGGTGCAGAAGGCTGGAAGATGGCATATATTATTTGTGGTGCAGTAGGCTTGTTCTGGCTCATATTCTGGTTTGCAATTTATGCCCCACCATCAAAGCATAAAATGCTTTCGCGTGAGGAATTTGAATACATTAATTCTGACGATCTGGCTATACATGCAGCAGCTTCTGAAGACGTTGCTGTAAGAGAAAAAATACCTTGGGGGGAACTGTTTAGATTTCCGCAAACATGGGCGTTCTTCTGGGGCAAGTTCTTTACCGATGGTATATGGTGGTTCATGCTATTTTGGTTGCCAGACTACTTGAAAAAGCAGTTTCATATGACAGGGCATCAAGTGATGTTGCCTACCTTTATCGTGTATGGCATAGCTATATTTGGCAGCACATTTGGCGGCAACGTGCCCCGTATGATGATAAACAAAGGGATGGCTGTAGATAAAGCACGTATGCGGGCTATGTTCTTCATTGCCATATTTCCTATGTTCCTGATACTTACACAGTACTTTGGTAATGTAGCGCACTTTGGTACAAATGCGCCAATTTTTGCTGTCATTCTTATTTGTATTGGTGCAGCAGCACACCAGGCTTGGTCTGCAAACCTTTTTACTACAGTGTCAGATAGGTTTCCTAAAATAGCCGTAGGGTCTGTTACAGGTATTGGCGGATTAGCCGGTGGCATAGGTGGAGTTCTGGTACAACTATTGGCAGGTGCTCTAAATACGCATGTGCCACAGTCGGCTTACCTCATCATGTTTGTTATCTCAGGGTCTGTTTACATGATAGCATGGCTCATCATGCGTTACTATCTTTCTAAAGCAGTAACCATCGAGGGAATGTAGATCAAGAAAGGATACTTAAAAATCCTGGTATTGCTTAAAAAGTTCCGGATCTTTTAGCTGGGTGAGAAAGTAATCTTTTGCATTGTTTCGGGTCACATTCAGCTCTTTATATATAGCCATGTAAAAGTCAGTTTCACGAGTGCCATAAGAAAGCAGTTTTTTTAGTTTCTCAACGTCTTTCTTCATTGCAACAGCACAGAAAACAGCGCCTACCAGGTATTGAGGGTTGATCTCCTGATCAACTTCGTAAAATGATGGCAGGTCTGTTATCTGGAAATCGGGATGCTGCTCTAAGTAGGTAAGGAACTGCTTCTGGTAGTAGCTCATGGTCCTGTCATTGTATCCGCCAAGCAGGCCGGTTAGTCCGGTCATAAATATAGGATGTGCTTTGGGGAAGTACCCGC
This sequence comes from Flavipsychrobacter sp., assembly GCA_031292525.1. Classification (GTDB taxonomy): domain Bacteria; phylum Bacteroidota; class Bacteroidia; order Chitinophagales; family Chitinophagaceae; genus JABDEZ01. The sequence continues at coordinate 74,651 of JARLGY010000050.1, forward strand.
CCGCTACACGTACCAGGTCTTGTGGATCATAAAATCCTTTCCCGCCTGAGAATATAATATTGTTGGCTGTATCCATGCAGCTACAGCTATTGGTTGCCCCATTTCCAACAAATTCATCTATTCCTATCGCCTGTTGCATTTGCTCACAGGTAGGTGTCACGTAGTAACTTACAGTGCGTGGACTAAGGTTGAGCGTATTGTACATTTTGCCCAAAAAACGTTCGCTTTTCTGTGCCTCTGCACTATTTACAGCATATTCAGGTGGGGTATAAAATGTAATGGTCTTCGTGAAGAATTTCTTCCAGTTACGGGTACTGTAATAAAAATAATTGGCTAGTCTTAATCCTCGTCTTTCGTTTTTTATAAGATAGGTAAGGTTACTCACTATACCCACTTCATTTGTGTCATTGGCATAGGCCATAGCTACCTTAAGCGCATATATGCCACTGTCTATTTTCGATATTTTAAGTACATAGCAGCGGTCTGCATAAGTGGCGCTGCATTCATAATTTTTAATAATATCGTATGCGCGGTTTTTCTTCACCTCCTCTTCATCCCACAATCTTGCTGTTAGTTTAGTGCCTGGTTTAGTTTGGTAGTAATACTTCCACAATTCAAACATTTCCTTTCCCGGGCTATTGTTGATGTCTGTGTAATTATTGGATAGTTGCTGGGCGTTGCATGCCGGCGGGTGGCAAAAAGCTGCAAGCAGCAGTAGACTAAAAAAGATTTTCATAGCAACAGTAAGCAGGTGTGTTTGTAATGAAGATATTTATTTTTAACCATTAATTCCTGGCTCAGGTATCTTTTCTTGAACCAGAATTTGTTCTTTTTTTGTTAGAGTAAAAATAGCGCTGCACACCCAAGGCGTACAACGGATAATAATGAACATAAGATTTGTTCATGAGCGGGTACCCAATAGAAAGGTCAATCCGGGTGTTCGATTTTATGATACACTGAATGCCCGGGTGTGCTTCCACGTAATTGCCTGCCTGTAAAACAGGTATATCTTTTGTGTTGATTACATAGTAATTGCCGGGGTATAGGATGTCGCTAACTTTTACCTGCGTAGCACTATAGGTTTTACCCTGAAATTCCATATATACATTGATATTAGTTTGGTTGTAGTTCCTATATACCCTTGGGTATAATAAATATCCTAATGACAAATTGTAAGTGATAGCATTAGGATATGTGATAATGGTGGGCACCGGTGGTAGTGCTGATACGAAATCGGGAATGCTGCCCTTATACTTAGAAGGCAAAATAATACCACCATTAAATGAAGCTGCAAAATGCCCTTTAAGGTAAGTGCTGATGAGACCCGCGCCAAAACCTTTAGTATCGTCCAGCAGTGTAGGTTCCCCTTCATCGTGTGCTACGGTGAGGTAGGAGTATTCGCCATAAAGCGCCATTCGGTAATGACTATTCTGTCCATCAATACTCAGGAAGCGATACTTGGCATAAAAGTCAACACCATTAAAACGATATGGGTGATGTACTCCCACATTAGGCGTGTTATGGGTCGGGTATTCTGGAGGTAATAAGGTATTGTGATGGTTAGATGCATCTGCAGTAGCCATTACAGCAAGTTTAGGGGTAAGACCGTACATGAGTCGTAATGCACTCAGGTTCCTGAATTGGCTGAATTCTTTATAAGACTCTGTGAAAGCCCTTACACCAAGTACTCCTTTAGGTATTGTACTTGCGGGTTCCATTTCAGGGAAGAGCTCCTGCGCATTAGCCGTGCTGTAAAGTAAAGTTAGTAAGAATACCAGGGAAATGTAGCGCATTATAGAGTTATATAATAAAGTTTGCCTTCTTTCCCTTTACAGCCATCACCCAATTGTGTTTGCCACTTCTTAAAATCTTTCCTGGCCTGGTATGCACTGCCTATAAAGGTTATAGTGGCCGCACTCTCGGGCATGTTTGCCGGTGCATGCACCATGCTATAGGTATCGCCCTGGTAAGTAAAGCAACTGCCTGTTATTTTACCAAACACAAACCCTGCTTTTAGATAACGTACCGAAAAACCAGCATCACGCACTGCCTGGGCAATTTTGTCCATGTCAACCTTATCACTCTTTACAAAGAATATTTTGCCTTCTGTATGTGCAAGGTTCATCTCAACATCTTTTACAAAGGGTAATTTTCGTATGCTCATTTCTACATTCCTGCTGCATTGGCTGCACGTAAGTCCGTTTACTCCCACCTCTGCATAAGTAAACTGTGCTTTTGTAGTGTAAAAACCAAGTACCAATAACAAACTGACGAACACTGTTTTCACTCAATAAATTTACGATTTATTGGACTAGCATACTAGCTTAAGGTAAAACCTCAGGAAATATTAAGTTTTTTACAACAGCCTACAGTATAACCTTGGTCCTGCCGGTGAGGCTTTAGAATTTAGTGTTTTATAGAAATGATTTTAAAAGAGAATTCCCTATCGGTATATTAACGATTAGCAAATGTTCGGATTATTTATACATCCCTGCCCAGTTCTTCAGTATTTGGAGCCCGGTCTCAGTACCTATAGATTCAGGATGAAATTGCACGCCTATGCATGGGTACGTATCATGGGCTATTGCCATTATTACGGCATCATCGGTATGTGCTATAGATCGCAACCCTGTTTGTTGCAGATTAGCGAGGGCTAATGAATGGTAACGCATAACCTGTGGGGTAGGAGGCAGTCCCGCAAACAGCGGGTGGTCTGTGTAGTGTAATGCACTTGTTTTACCATGCATGGGGGCTGGTGCCTTTACCAGCTCTGCACCAAAGTGCATGCCTATAGCTTGGTGGCCCAGGCACACCCCCAGTATAGGTATCTTGTTGTGGAAATAACTGATAGCATCCATGCTTATACCAGCCTGCAGTGGTGTCTCTGCTCCGGGCGATATGATAAGGCGTGATGGATTAATGGCCGCCAATTGCGGTATGGTGATCTCGTCGTTATTATATACGATGCACTCATGCCCTGTTTGTAACAAGTAATCACAAAGTATGTACGTAAACGAATCGTAGTTATCTATTAGTGCCCACATGTTGCGGTAATTTTTTATTTACGTCAATGAAAAAATGCTCCAGGTCGGTAAAAATATTTTTAGCAAAGGGCCATAGTTTGGCAATATTATTCACCAGCCATGGTGCAAGTTGCGAAAAGTAATGGTATGTTTTAGATCCTGATATTGTTTCGGGAGAGATCAGGTGCATCTGATTGCTGATCCAGAGCAAACTGCTCCATACCAGGGCTGCAATAAAGGCATATAACACTCCACCTGTTATCTTATTCACCTGTCCTAATAATACGGCTTTAAGGAGGGTTTCTAGGGCTTTGGCTATCATCCTTACTAATAGTACAATACCCAGAAAAATAATAAGGTAGCTGGCAAACTGCCCCCAACCTGATGTGATGATGCCCTTTTGAAAAAAGTACCTGGCCAGGGTATGCGAAAACTTGAGTGCGCAGATAATGCCAAGTACCACCCCAATTAAAGAGAATGCGGCTACAATGATACCTTTCATGTAGCCGCGTATAAAAAATAGGACAATAAAGGCGATGCCTATGATGTCTAATATCATTGCTTAAGCCAGCAATTTTTTTACTGTTTCAGAAATTGCTTTGCCATCGGCTTTACCAGCTAATTGCTTAGAGGCAACACCCATAACCTTGCCCATATCGGCAGCAGTTTTAGCACCTACCTGGTCTATAATGGCTTTTACTTCTGTTTCCAGTTCTTCACCAGTCATCTGCTTAGGCAGGAAACGCTCTATGATAGCCAGCTCTTCTCTTTCTTTAGCAGCCAGGTCTTCACGGTTTTGCTTTTCAAATATATCCAGTGAGTCCCGACGCTGTTTAGCCATTTTTTGTAGCATCTTCAGCTCAGTAGCTTCAGGTATTACATCGGTTGCGCCTTCACTTGTTTTTTCAATAAGTATGGCGGCCTTTATGGCGCGTAGGGTACGCAGTGCTGCTTCATCTTTAGCACGCATTGCGGTTTTTAATTCCTCCATTACTTTTGTTTCCAGGCTCATATTGTTGGTTTTAAGTAATTAGTAAATAGTGATCGGTGGCAGCTACGGTTTACGGCAGCTATTGGTTTGCCTCCGCTTTCTCTTCTTTTTCTAATGCGTCATTCGCTTTCTTCAGGAAATCTTTAGCAAATTCCCTCAGTTCGCCAGCCAACTCGGTATTTTTTGTAGCGCGTACATAAGTATCGGCCATGCCAAAAAGGGTCTGGAAGAAAAACTCGTTCATTTCATCCACCATCATGTTCTTGGTCCATAGGTCTATACGCAGCGCACTTTTTTCCTCGCCGTCCCATAAGCCCAGTAACACGCCTTTTGCGCGTTGGAAGGTGTCTACACCACCGCCCGGTGCACTCCATTCAATAGTTTCGGGCATTTTGTCTTCGTCCAGCTCTACCTGGAGATTTATATTGCTTCTCATATTCAATAATTCTGCGGCAAAAGTAACTTATAATAGTTTATAGTGGTAGCCTTGCTCATATTGCAATGGCTTTTAAGTGTCATGATAAATGGTTATTAAAATTTATTTCTATTAACAATAACTTTTACTCGAGTATATTGTTATTTATCAGGGTACGGTAGCCCCGAAGCTAAATGGCAACAGGTGAAGATATTTTTGACAGGTGCTAATGGATATATTGGGCGTAGGCTTTTACCGCAGCTAATAGAACAGGGACACGAGGTGATTTGTGCGGTAAGGAACAAGCAAAGGCTTCCCAATAATGAATACTACAGGCATCCCAACATATCAGTTTATGAGATCGATTTTTTAAAAGATCCAATATTTGATGAGCGCTTAAAGGGAATCGATGCAGCATACTACCTCATTCATTCTATGAGTGATAATTCACCACATTTCGAAGAACTGGAGGCGAGATCGGCACACAACTTTGTGTCGTTGATTGAACAGACCGAAGCTAAACAGATCATCTACTTGGGCGGTATCACAAATGAGGCAGAACTGTCCCAGCACCTGGCTTCCCGGAAAAGGGTAGATGATATCCTCCGTGGCGGGAAAATACCACTCACATCTTTAAAAGCGGGTATTATAGTAGGTTCAGGTAGTTCGTCTTTCGAGATCATTCGTGACTTGGTAGAAAAACTGCCGGTAATGATCACACCCCAGTGGCTGAATACGAAGATCCAACCCCTCGCTATCCGCAATGTGCTGGAATACCTTACTGGTGTGTTGTTGCGCAAAGAAACCTTCAATAGGTCTTATGATATCGGCGGGCCGGATGTATTGACTTACAAACAGATGTTGTTGCAATTTGCTGAGGTGCGCGGCCTGAAAAGGTACATTTTCACCGTCCCCGTAATGACACCCCGCATATCATCTTACTGGCTCTACTTTGTAACCAGTACATCGTACAAGCTTGCTGTCAATTTGGTAAACAGCATGAAGGTGGAGGTTGTAGCGAAGAAAAATGATCTGAATGAATTGCTGCATATTCCCCCCATCACTTACAGAGAAGCAGTAGCGATGGCTTTCCAGAAAATAGAAATTAATAACGTGGCCTCAAGCTGGAAAGATTCACTTATTTCCAGCTACACCAGTGACTCCCTGTTAGAACATATGCATGTTCCGGTGGATGGTTGCTATATAGACAAAAGGGTAAAGGAAATTGCGTCTAGCCCAGAACAGGTAATGGATAACGTCTGGTCTATTGGGGGGAAACGAGGTTGGTACTACGGAAACTGGCTTTGGAAGATAAGAGGGTTTATGGATAAGCTTGCCGGTGGTGTGGGCTTACGCAGGGGCAGGACAAATGAGCATGAGATATACACAGGCGATACACTAGACTTTTGGCGTGTACTTGTAGCCGATAGGCCTAATAAACGTTTATTGCTGTATGCAGAAATGGAATTACCTGGTGAAGCGTGGCTGGAGTTTAAGATCATAGAAAAGAACGCTAAATATTACTTGCAGCAGGTAGCCACGTTTAGGCCAAAAGGATTGTTAGGGAGATTGTACTGGTATAGCGTTTTGCCATTTCACTATTTTATCTTCGATGGTATGTCTAGGAAAATAGTGCAGTACACGAAATAAGGGTTTCACTATCTGCCAATATGATTAGCCATAGTTGATTGTGTATCAAATACATTACTATATTACCAACGTATACAACCAGTACTTCTTTCCGAAAAACGGGCCTACTTCTTTTTGCTGTTTAAATCCCAGTTTTTCATAAATATGTCTTGCCGCAGTCATTATCTCAGATGTATGCAATGCTATTACTTTTTCGTTAGTTTGTATGGCGTGGTCCACACACATACTTGTTAGTTTTTTAGCAATTCCCTGTCCTTCGTATCCTGTCGCTACACCCACCATCCTGATGTATGCCCACCCTGCTTCAAAAATAGTTGTGGGGTTTCCTTTTGGGACCAGAAATGCCATCCCAATTAATTTACCTGAGTGTTCACATACATATCCGTTCGCTTTTTGCAGTAAGGCTGTATATGTATTCTCGTTTTTTAGATTGGTCTGCATGGTTTGCCAGTTATCATTAGTAAGTGTATGCTCAAACTGGCCGTAAGCTTCCAGTCCTAATGCCACAAGCTGTATTGTATCACTGGGTAATGCTATTCTGAAGGTATATTCTGTATTTAGCTGCATTGATATATTGTGTGTAATTATAATGTGTTCAGGTTGGAGTCGCTATTATATACTTTGTTTATTCTTATGGGTGAATTGATCCTTGCATATTTGTAGTAATAAAATGTTATATGAATCGCTATTTATATTCGGCCAATATTATTTTACGTTGAAAAAGCTTTGTAAATTATTGCACCTATGGGCACAAACTTTATAACTTAGCACAACTATACAAAATTACATTTCCAAGCACTATAAACGTCTTAGTTATATGAATATAAAGTTTAATGCAGTATTTTGTTTATCTGTTGTAGTGTCAGTCATATTTTCACTCACCGTTAAAGCACAATCTGTACCTATACCCAATATTGATGTTGCGAACAGGGGCAAGACGCTGATAAAACAAAATGCCAGAGGTTATTATTTCAGCAGTGCAACTACCTTAGGTGATACTGTTTTCTATTGTAAAGACATGAGCTGCTATAAACTTATAGATTCTAATGGGCGTGTACGTTTGGATGGTGAGATAACAAGATCGGGCACTGACCAACTTGTAAAAAATGGCAAATGGACAGAGTTTTATGCTACAGGTATCCCTCAATCTGTAACGTACTACTGCCTGGGTACACAAAGTGGCCCCGTGCAAACCTACCATACAAACAGCGTTTTAAGCGCACGCTATAATTTAGCTATAGTGCAAACAAGTAATGGAGAACATTCGGTTAAGGCTGGGCTGTACCAGGAATTTTATGAAAACGGGCAAAAGAAAGTTGAGGGTTTCTATGTAATAAAAGTGGATAAAAATGCAACTGATTCCGTGTATGTTCACGATGCTGCTAAAGGAACAACTAATTTGAAAATAGAAAAAAACACTATTCAGGCAAAATCAGAAAAAACTGGTAAATGGTTTGAGTACGATGTGGCCGGAAAAATGATAAAAGAGGAAGAGCACTAGCTCCGTCATTCTAACTGATATAGTACCTATTCATTTCCTATACTTATTTGTGACCAACCCGCAGTTTGATGACCGATACTAATAATAAGGTGATACATATATTAGTATCTCTTGTTTTTTTAATGAATGTATCAGTACTAGTTGGCTGGTGTTTCGATATTGCCCAGCTCAAGAGTATTACATTAAGGATGCCGCCAATGAACCCGGTAGTGGCAGCAAACTTCCTGCTCATTTGTGCATGGTTCTTATCCCGACAACTGCTTCAGGGCCACCTGAAGTATTTAGTAAAAGCATGTATTGCATCAATAGTTATTTTGTTAGGATTTTTAAAGCTTCTGGATTATCTTTTAGACTTGCCTTTTAATGTAGACACGCTCATTTTTCAGGCAGAACTTAATGTACATACACTTCATAATGGTATCGCACCCACATCCGCACTGCTATTCCTGCTTTTAGGCATTTTGATGCTAAGCTCCTATAGTAGAAATAGAACCGTAAAAATTATTAACGATGTGCTGCTCCTGGTGGTTTTCCTTATTGCTTACATAGGTATCATAGGCTACATATACAGTATTGAACCTTTTTATAGAATAGGACCTTTCGTGCCTATGGCATTGAATACTGCGTTATGTTTTTTCGCGTTGGATATTGCAGTTTTCCTTTCTTTTCCGCATGGCAACCTTGCAAAGATATATTCCTCCAGGTTCATTGGTGGTAAGTTGGTACGCAACGCCATACCTCTTATACTACTCATACCCCCTGCTTTTGGTTATGTTAGACTACTGCTACTGCGAATGCAGTTTTACAATGTGGAGTATGGTGTGGCGCTTGAAACTGCTTTTATAATGCTGGTGGTGCTAATACTGGTTTTTTATTATGCCAATGAAATAAGCAAAAACGATCGCGGCAGGATAAGAGCTGAGAAAGTAATGATGCAAAGTGAAGAGAGATATCGATCGCTGGTATATACTTTGAAAGAGGGGGTAGTCTATTTTGATATGGACATGAAAATACTTTTCTATAACCCTAGCTTTTTTGAAATGACTGGCTATGGCGCAGATGAGCTCATAGGGAAAAGTATAACTGATACCTTGATACCAGAGGAAAATAAAGCAATAACAGATAGAAGGATAGCGGCTCGTTTACAAGGCATACAAGAAGATTATGAGAGTTATATACTGCACAAGAATGGAACAAGAATTATGGTAAATATTATAGTCAGGCCTATATTGAAAGATGGGGTACCTGTCTCTTTTTTATGTACTATGACTGATATCACGGAAAGAAAAAAGCGAGAAGAAGACCTTGAGGCATTTAGCGCTTCGGCTGCACACGATCTTAGTGCTCCTCTTGTTCGTATCCATATGCTGGCGAATTATATTTTGGATATGAGCCGCGATCATTTGACTGCAAATGATGTGGAATACCTGAAGATAATCCTAAAGACCACTGTTGATATGCGCACTTTACTTAAAGACTTGTTGCTTTTTGCCAAGATAGGTGCTGAAAAGATAAGTAAAGAAGCTATTGATATGAATGGAATGGTTCAAAAGATCATTAAAAATTTACCACCAACTACCGCGATTATGAAAGTGAGTGATCTCCCAGAAGCGAATGGCGAAGCCACAGCCATAAAGCAGGTGTGGACCAACTTGATACAGAATGCGATAAAATATTCATCCAAGAAAGAACAACCTTTTATAGAAATAGGCTATAATACAGAAGATGGCAAAATAATATACTATGTGCGGGACAACGGTGCTGGTTTCAGCATGAATGATGCACATAAGCTTTTCATTCCTTTTAAGAGGCTGCATGCTGATTTTGAAGGTAATGGAATGGGGTTACCTATAGTGAAACGAATTATTGAAAAACACAACGGTAATATCTGGGCCGATAGCGAACGGGGAAAAGGGGCTACTTTTTATTTTTCTTTGTAAATACCACTGTTTATTGTCGTATAATTTTCAATTGCTATACTGCATTTGTTATTAAAGTAGATATCAACAAAAAACTGGTTAGCCGTTAATTATACAGTCGCCTCTTAAAGTTGATGCCCACCTTAAATAAAAAGCCGTTGATGTATAAGTCTTTGCCATTGTATATGCTTTGCAAGCCTTTTTGATACGAAAGATCGAAATTTAATTGATGCACCCAAAACGTAAACCCAGTAGCAAAGCCTATGTAGGTATTCTTTAAATTAGGGTCGTTAATAGGGCTGAACTTATCAGCCCCTACGTTGTGAAAAGACTTGAATAAGTAACATAGCTGAGGCCCTGCATAAATAAAAGTGCCCCGGCATGTGGCCGCACCGCCGCGGTTGTAATGGGCAGGTGTTGTGGTAGTTATGACATGTGTATAATCAGAATGCTCATATACACTGGTATGAGAGTACTCAGGTGTTACACCTCCTCGCGTCACCCCTTGCCGGTAAGAAAGGCAGTATTCAAACAGCACAGGTATATCAAGATAGTTGAGCCCGATAGCCTCTCCACCGCCATTCCCGCTGTTATCAGCATAAAAAAATTCCCAATCCAGTTTCGTTTTTATGCCAAAATCCGGAGATCTGTTTCCCCACCGGTTATTGTCGCGTTTCTTCATCTTTAGAAACTCAGCATAAATATCTCCGCTGCCGCTATAGCTATAGTCGAGATTTGAAACGATCAATGGATTGTTGGCTTGTTTTAATGAAGACATGCCGGACAATCCCCACCAGCCACCGCAGTCAATGCCAAAATTGTTTTCCCAAGCCTGCTTTGCAGATGCATGGGTTAGGTATGTTACACAAGCTATTAACAGGTACATTTTTTTCATATCCCTTATCTTTTAGCATAGTAAAGATAAGTATAATACAAATACATGCTACACATCCCATACATATACTCATCTCCAAAAGATGGAAATACATCAGTGGTATTGTGTGATATATAAATGTTACTGAAGAGGAATTAAAAACTGCAATCATCCTGCGGATGTAAGCCTTCGGCATCCTTTGCAAGAATGGCATTTTTCCCTGTAATGGTTATGATCCACATACTATCGAAATCATCGTCTGCCCAATGGAGTTCTTCTTTCACGCCAAGTGCCTGTATTATACCTGTAAGTGCCTTATGTTCCCACACCATAAGTACAGTGCCTTTTTTACTCTTTATATCTTCAGCTATATTTTTATATTCATCGTTTGTGTGGCTGCTGTTTATCTTAAGGTTATACTTAACCGCAAAAGGAACAACGGTCTCAAACATGCGGGCATGTTTTGTTTTTTCAGCAGCGGTTAGCGAAGGCACAAAAATATAATCGGGAATACCCACTTTCTCCTTTAGTACCGCTGGTAATTGCATAGCCCTGTTCAAACCCTTGCAGGTGAGGTTATCTCCATCAATGGGTTTTTCTCCGTGGCGGATGATATACACCTTAAGGTCTGGTTTAGATTGGCTGAAGCCTACCACAGAAAGGGCGGAAAAAAAGACAATTGCAATAAGCTGGTAAATCTTATTCATAAGTGAACAAAGATAGAGGGGTGGATCAGAGAAATAATTGCGGTAATATTTCTTTACAATAACTTAATATGTCGTAGGTGCATTAAGTGAGCTTGACAAATTCATTTGGATTTGACCTGATATAACGCTCGATCCGTTTCATGGTCTGGTCGCGCAAATCTGCATACCTATTGTCAAATTCGTCAAACTTCAGCAACCTTTCATCTAAAAGGTCCCAATTACCTGCTTTGTTGTTTTTTTTAAAATCTTTTTCGTGCAGCGAATATTCCTGGTCAGCCTCAGTTACAAGGTCCAGCATTTCCTGGTCATCGATCAATTTCAAACCTTCTTTTATAGGAGCTATGTATTTATGATATCCACTCTCATAAAATTCCAGAAATTCACCTTCGTTAACCTCTGCATCTAAATACCAGAAAAAGTATAGAGCCTTTTGCCCTGGCGATAGTCTTTTAGATAGTTCTATTTCAGACTTGTTTTGGTCGGTAGCTATATCTATGGTCTTCAGCAATTCCCATCCAAGCGCCCAATCACGCAATGATTCAAATTTCTTCGTGTCAAAATTGCGGATCAGGTGTTTCGATTCATCGAATGTGCTATACGTTTCCATATTGGTGTTTGGTATTGTGTGGTTTATTTTCCCAGCCAGTCCATTGCATTTTTATAAAGTAATTGGTCTTTAAGTTCTGTAGAATAGGGCATGCTTTCTATTAATGCCCCGGGTTTGTGTTCCCCCAATGGAAATGGATAATCGCTGCCCATGCATATTTTGTCGTGTCCTATCACATCCAGAACATAATCAAGGGCTTTAGGATCATGTACCAGAGAATCGATCCAGAACTTGCCTAAGTATTCGCGTGGGTTAATAGGATTGTCAATGGCACACAGATCAGGGCGTACATTAAATCCGTGCTCTATCCGCCCAATGGTAAAAGGGAAACTACCCCCGCCATGTGCAAATGCCAGTCTTAGTTTGGGGTAGCGTTGCATCACACCGCCAAATATCATAGAGCTGATGGCCCTTGCTGTTTCGGCGGGCATGCCTACCAGCCAGGGTAGCCAGTATTTTTGCATATCATTCTCGCCCATCATTTCCCATGGGTGTACAAATATACTGCAGCCCAGTTCTTCCGCAGCCTCCCAGAAGGGATTAAAGTATGGATCGCCCAGATTAAGTTTGTTGATGTTCGACCCAAGCTCAAGACCAGGCATTTTTAACTCTTTTATACAGCGCTCCATTTCTCTTATTGCCAGGTCTATATCCTGCAATGGTACAGTGCCTACGCCCATGAAACGGGTAGGGTGCAGGTTAACGCACTGTGCAATATGGTCATTAAAGAAGCGGGATGTTTCCAGTCCATGTTCTGGTTTAGCCCAATAGTTGAATAAAACAGGTATGGTGGAAAGCACCTGTACTCCTACGGCTGTAAGATCCATTTCCTTCATGCGAGTAGCTGGATCCCAGCAATTCTGTTCTACTTCACGAAACACCTTGTCACCCTTTATCATACGGGCACAACAAGGTTTGTGATGATCCAGGTGTATAAAGTCGCCATACCCGTACTTCTTAAACCAGTCGGGTATATGCTCGGGCATTATATGGGTGTGGATATCTATTTTCTGAGACACAGTATTGCTTTTATTGTGGTGTTGCAGTAGGGCAACGGTGTGATAATGTAAATTTAAAATCCGAAACAACTGCCTGCTAAAATCAGGTAGTAATTTATAAATGTGCCCCAGCTATACTGGGGCACAAAACGGTTCTTTTTATACTCGTTCGTAAATAATAGCAACCCCCTGGCCAACGCCAATACACATGGTAGCCAGGCCATACTTTGCTTTGCGGCGGCGCATCTCGTACAACAACGTAGTAGATATGCGTGCACCACTACAGCCCAGCGGATGCCCTATGGCTATTGCCCCACCATTTACGTTTACTTTGGCGGCTTGCAATCCAAGGTCGCGCATGCAAGCAATGCTTTGTGCGGCAAAAGCTTCGTTCAGTTCTACCAGGTCTATATCATTCATTTGCAGTCCTGCCCGGCTCAGTGCTTTAAGTGATGCTGGTACCGGGCCAACGCCCATTATTGAAGGGTCCACCCCTGCTATGGCCATAGCTTTTATTTTGGCAATAGGCTGCAACCCATATTTTGCAACAGCGTCTTCGCTCGCTAGCAATAATACAGAAGCGCCATCATTTATGCCGCTGGCATTAGCTGCCGTTACGGTGCCATTTTTCTTGAATACAGGCTTCAGCTCGGCAAGTTTTGATAAAGGTGTTTGGCGTGGTGGTTCATCAACCGATACTACAGTTGTTTTGCCTTTGCCCAGGTCAACAGTTACAGGAGCTATTTCTTCGGTAAACTTTCCTTCAGCCGCTGCTGCCGCATATTTCTCCTGGCTGTTCCATGCAAACTGATCTTGTTCTTCACGGGTCACATTCCAGCGTTCTGCAACGTTTTCTGCAGTCTCTCCCATAGTATAAGGGTGGTGCAGATCGCTCAGTTTCTGGTTAATGAAACGCCACCCAAGTGTGGTATCAAACATTTCAGGTTGACGCGCAAATGCAGTGGTTGCCTTGCCCATAACAAAGGGGGCCCGGCTCATGCTTTCAACACCACCTGCTATAAATATCTCTCCATCTCCGCACATAATGGCCCTTGCTGCGTCCATTATTGCCTGCATACCCGATCCGCAAAGGCGGTTAACGGTATTGCCACCAACCGTTATAGGCAAGCCTGCAAGCAAGGCAGACATGCGGGCAACATCACGGTTGTCTTCGCCAGCCTGGTTTGCAGCGCCAGCTATTACGTCTTCAATAGCATTTACATCTACTTTAGGATTGCGTGCTATTATTGTTTTTATAACATGCGCCAGCAGATCATCTGGTCTAACAGATGAAAGGCTGCCACCATATTTGCCAATTGGGGTGCGGATGGCGTCTATTACATAAGCTGTTTTCATTCTTGTTATACTCTTTTTATGTTTACTATAATACTGTTTTATGCATGTGTGGTTATGCCGTTAATCTATGGCTTGTTCCAGGTCTGCCAATATATCTTCTACGGTTTCAATGCCTACACTCATTCTTATCAATCCATCTGTTATGCCATACTTAATACGGTTCTCGCGGGACACACCTACATGTGTGGTGGATGCCGGATGAGAAACCAATGTGTCGCACGTGCCTAATGACACAGCACTGATGCAAATCTTTAGTTTGTTGATGAATGCTACTCCTGCATCAAAGCCTCCTTTCAGCTCAAAGCTCAGCATCGCGCCAGGATGCTTCATTTGCTTTTTGGCTATTTCATAGTCAGGATGGCTTTTTAGACCCAGGTAATTTACGTGCGCTACATTTTTGTTCTGTGCAAGGAACGCAGCTACTTTTTCGGCATTAGCACAATGCCTGTCCATGCGCAGGCTTAGTGTACGCAAGCCATTTGTAAGCAGGTACGCTTCAAAAGCATTGCTATTACCACCTAGCAGACGGTGCGTTTTGGTCACAATGCCATTCATCTTTTCTAAGTCACGACCTATTACTACACCCCCTACAGCAGTACCATGGCCATTCAGAAATTTAGTAGTGGAGTGCATTACAAAATCAACATCATATTTAAATGGTTGTTGCAGGTATGGTGTGGCAAACGTGTTATCTGCGCACACGGTAAGTCCATATTTTTTACCCAAGGCAGCTAACGATGCAAGATCGATACATTGCAAAGTTGGGTTAGCAGGTGTTTCCAGGTACATCATCTTTATGGTGCTGTCTGCCTTTATTACTTCTTCTACTTTATTTATATCGTGAAAGTCAACAATTATAGACGCGATACCCAGGCCAGGCAATATTTTATCTACAAGTTCCTGCATGCCACCATATAGCGATTGATTGGCAATGATCTTATCTCCGGCTTTTACATTACTCAATACCATAGTGGTAATTGCAGCCATGCCAGATGCATGCAAAATGGCTTTAAGCTGTAGGGGCGTTCCATCAGCATTTGTGAGTCCATAGGCTTCCAAGAGCGCAATGCGGTCTTCGGCTTCGTTAATTGTAGGATTGCCGAAGCGGCCATATACATATCCTTTTTCTTCCTGCTTAAAAATGGCTATTGCCTGTTCTGCACTGTCGAAGGTATAAGTGCTGGTAGCATATATGGGAGTAAGGTGTGCTCTGTTGCTTTCGGCTACATGGCCGCCATGTATGCATATCGTTTCAAACCCGGCGTTTGTATTGTCTGCCATTAATATGAGGTTGGTTCAAATAATGCGGCAAAGTTACTATTATATTAAACTGCCGTTGGTGTAAAGATATTTTGAGGGTAGCCTATGCCTGGGTGCTTGTGTTGTTGAGGACCAGATTGTCTATTAGGCGCACCTCTCCCAGCCGGACAGCTATCAGCGCGACCATGGGGGGGGCTGGGGTATAGTTGTTTAGCAGGGTAAGATCGTCAGCATTCGCAAGTGCTATGTATTCAGGAATAAAACCTTTTGCGGCGAGCAGGTCGGTGCACTCTTTCTTAACAACCTCAAAAGTTGCTGTATCAGCTTTACTCTCAATAGAAACCAGGCACTGGTATATGCAGCCTGCAAGCATGCGTTGTGGTTCGGTAAGGCGCCTGTTGCGCGAGCTCATGGCTAGTCCGTCAGCTTCGCGTACTGTGGGGCAAATATGCAATCTTATCTTATCCTGCAACCCTGTTATCGCTAGCAGTTTTTTTATCACCATGCATTGCTGGTAATCTTTTTGACCCATGTACACATTTTGGGGGTGCACGGCGTCGAACAATAGCGATACGACTTGCCCAACCCCTTTGAAATGCCCGGGGCGTTGTGCACCTTCCAGTATGGTATCCAGGTACCCAAAATCAAATACAGGGCTTTTATCTGTGCCTTCGGGATATATTTCTTCTATTCCTGGTAGAAATAAAACGTCGCAACCGGCTTCCACCAGCATGCCAATATCTTCGTTTACTGTAACAGGATATTTTTCATAGTCTTTCTTGTCATTGAACTGGGTGGGGTTCACAAAAATGCTGCATACCACCAGGTCTTTATTATTAAGTGCGGTATTTATTAATGATATATGCCCTGCATGCAATGCACCCATGGTAGGTATAAAGCCAATATTGCGGCCTGCAATGCGCTCTGAAGTGATATATTGCTGTAAATCAGCAGTTTTTTTAAAGATAACCATGCTTTGTTTTATAACTATTACTGCAAAGTAAAGGTTGGAATTTAATATTTTCGTAATTTTGCAGACAATTTCAGCATAAGATTATATTTATTCGTTTCTAATCTAATACATACGCATGTCTGCAGACACAAAAAAACGTGTTTTAATTATTGCTAATGAACTGTCTCCTTACATTGAGTTTACAGACTTTGCACAGATTTTAAACAAACTTGCGATCAAGACCTTCGACGCTGGTATCGAGGTTCGTGTCATTATGCCACGTTTTGGCATGATAAACGAGCGTCGCCATCGTTTGCACGAGGTTGTTCGCTTGTCTGGCATTAATGTCATCATAGATAAGGATGATTACCCCCTCATCATAAAGGTAGCCTCTTTGCCTAGTGCAAGGCTGCAGGTCTACTTTATGGATAACGAAGATTACTTTAAAAGAAAAGCAGTATTTCGCGATGACCAGGATACCTTCTTTGATGATAACGCCGAACGTATGATATTTTTCTGCAAAAGCGCGTTGGAAACAGTGAAGAAATTTGGATGGCCTCCGCATGTCATCCACTGCCATGGTTGGATGACTTCTCTTTTGCCTTTGTATTTAAAGACTGCTTATAAAAAAGAACCTGTTTTCAGCTATTCAAAGGTTGTATATACCGCACAGGCCGACCAGTTCACAGAACAATTGAATCCTAATTTCATTAAAAAGGCGATCATTAATAATGAAATAAAAGAGAAAGACTTTGAACATTATAAGAATGGCACAAATACTGCTCTTACAATGGGAGCCGCCAAGTGTGCTGATGTCGTGATCTTCGGCGATGATAAAGCGCCAAAAGAGGTTGTAGATGAAATAAAGCCAAGCAGATATAAAAAAGTAATTAAGTACGAAGAGAGTTGGAAAGAGGATATTACACCATTACTGGACCTTTATAAAAGCTTAACAGAGTCTTAGTAATTCTTTTCTCACTTTCACGGTAAAATAATGATTTTGAAGCAATACATAAAAAGTATAGTCGGGGTATTTATAGTTGGTATAATCATAGCTATAACTCAACTTGGCTGTAAAGAACATACTATTATCAGCTCAGGCTTTGCACCAGGTATCAACAACGTGGATATCTTCACCAAAAGCTTTTCTGTACTTACTAAAACAAAGTATTATGATTCTGTGATCACCAGCAATGCTTTGTCATATATATACATGGGCATAGGTGTAGCTCAGGATCCTCAAGTAGGTAAAACTAATGCTGGCCTATATTTCCAGGTAATACCAGGTGTGAAAAATACTGGCTATTCAAATTATACAATAGACTCGGCATTTATTATTTTGCCTTATAGTGGTTTTACATATGGCGACAACACTGACAAGTTAGCTACAAAATCATTTTCTGTTTATGGTATTACAGATCCCTCCTTTTCTTTAAATAATAGTAGTGGTACACCCACTGATTATTTTGGCAGCTATCCAACTGCAGCTGGAAATTATTATTTCACATCGGCACCTATCAATATATATAATTTAAACACTCTTGACTCTTTTAATGTGGGTGGTGTTAACTATCATCCGCATATGCGCCTTAAAATAAATCTTAATGATCCCAGGGCTATGAAGTTAATACACGATCTGGAACATACTGATTCTATAACAGCGGATTATCCATCTTATGTAACGGCCTTTCCTGGTATTTATATACAAGAGTTAGATACAACAACATCAAATCATTCTACTACTATTCCTTATTTCCAGCTAGACAATGAAGGTACCACTAACTATGATGGTGCAAATGTGTTGTTGTATGTACATGCTGATACAGTTGCTTCTCAACTAACTTTCTATTTTAGTTCTCAGTATTGTGCACACTATAACAGGGTCACACATCAATATAATTCCAGTGCTACCAATACTTATTTTAAGTCAACAGCTGCATCAGATGCTAACGTATTGTTAGAGAACGGACCTGGCGCTGTAATAGACGTAAAAATAGGAGGGATACAATCGCTTGTTCAGCCCGATCCTATAACACACATAGTAAAAACTCCAATTGTTAATCAGGCACAACTGAAATTTACTGTAAGCCAGCCCAGTGCGGCTTACTTGCCCCCTTTTTCCACCTATCCCTATAGTGTGAATACAGTAGCAGGTTTCGATGTTTTGAGTGAGGTGGCAGACAGGTATCCGGTAACAAGTATATATCCGTTGGGTTTCATAGACGGGTCTAGAGATTCTGTTATGATTAACAATGTAATACACTATTCATACACATTAAATGTTCCCCGAGAACTGCAGCTAGCGCTTTCAAATAAATTGGATACCTTACATTTACGTATCAATGGTGGTACTAATTATTGGGGTGCATTCCGGGCAATAATAGGTGGTGGCAATAACCCGGATACTACTTTGAAAATGAAGTTTAATGTGGTTTATTCAAAATTAAAATAACTAATCTTTTCTATGTGTGGAATTGTAGGCTATATAGGTAATAAAGAAGCGTTCCCCATTCTTATTAAAGGATTAAAAAGACTTGAATACAGAGGTTACGATAGCGCAGGCATAGCCCTGCTGAATGGAAGCATGAGTGTGTTCAAGAAGGCTGGTAAGGTGAGCGAACTTGAGAAAGTGACCGACGGCCAGCATGTTTCTGCCACCATAGGTATAGGTCATACCCGCTGGGCTACCCACGGCGAACCCAATGATGTTAATGCGCATCCTCACCTTTCACAATCTGGCAGCTTGGCTATGATCCATAATGGAATCATAGAAAACTATGCTACTCTTAAAGAGGTGCTGAAAAAAAGAGGCTATGTTTTTCATTCAGATACGGATACGGAAGTATTGGTAAACCTGATAGAAGAAATAAAGAAACAGGAAAATACCAATCTTGAAGATGCCGTACGCATTGCGCTGAACGAAGTTGTAGGCGCATATGCAATTGTAATATTGAATCGCGATAACCCAGACCAACTGATAGCCGCCCGTAAAGGAAGCCCTTTAGTTATAGGTATTGGAGACCAGGAATTTTATATCGCTTCAGATGCCTCGCCTATTATAGAATATACCAAGAACGTAGTATATCTGGATGACCAGGAGTATGCCATCATCAATCGTGATGGTACCTATACTATACGTACTTTGGGTAACATCGAAAAATCGCATGAGATCATAAAGCTTGAAATGTCTCTTGAAAACATAGAGAAGGGTGGCTATGAGCACTTCATGCTGAAAGAAATATTTGAACAGCCAAGTGTAATAGCAGATAGTCTTCGAGGCCGTATGAGTGCACAACATGGCTGGATAAAGCTGGGTGGGCTTGATGAATACATGAACAGGATAAACCAGGCAGAACGTTTTGTGGTTACTGCATGTGGTACCTCTTACCATTCGGGTCTTATTGCTGAATATCTGATAGAAGACCTTGCCCGTGTACAGGTTGAAGTGGAGTATGCATCAGAGTTCCGCTATCGCAATCCGATAATTGGTGAAAAAGATGTGGTGATCGCTATCTCACAGTCTGGTGAAACCGCTGATACACTTGCAGCTATAGAATTGGCAAAAGACCGCCAGGCGCTTATTTATGGTATTTGCAACGTTATCGGGTCTTCTATAGCCCGCGCATCACATGCGGGGTCTTATACCCATGCAGGTCCCGAAATTGGTGTTGCATCTACTAAAGCATTTTCTACCCAGGTAACTATACTTACACTTATAGCTTTACAAATGGGTATGACAAAGGGGACAATTTCCACGTCAAAGCTCAGGGCTATATTGTACGAGCTTGAAAACATACCTAAAAAAATAGAAGAAGTATTAAAGCTGGACGACCAGATAAAGGAAATTGCCGCCCAGTTTAAGGATGCCCGCAATTTCTTGTACCTGGGGCGCGGTTATAACTATCCCGTAGCGCTTGAAGGTGCACTAAAGCTGAAAGAAATATCATACATACATGCAGAAGGTTACCCGGCTGCAGAGATGAAGCACGGCCCAATTGCATTGATTGATGAAGATATGCCTGTAGTGTTCCTGGCCACAAACCAGAGCGCTTACGAAAAAATAGTTTCTAATATACAGGAAGTCAAAGCTCGTAAAGGACGCATCATAGCTGTAGTTAACAGGGGCGATACACAAATACGCGACCTCGCAGATCATGTTATAGAAGTGCCCGAAACAGAGGAAATATTATCACCTTTGATAACCATTGTGCCTTTGCAATTGCTGGCCTATCATATTGCAATAATGAGGGGCTGTAATGTAGATCAGCCACGTAACCTTGCAAAATCGGTTACAGTAGAGTAAATTGAACCTTTCTTATCTATCAATTATAACTAAAACAATAAAAAAGATTAAAAATGCCATACCTGTTTACATCAGAATCTGTTTCAGAAGGCCATCCGGACAAAGTAGCAGATCAAATTTCAGACGCATTAGTTGATAATTTTCTGGCTTGGGATCCCCAATCTAAAATAGCATGCGAAACTCTGGTTACTACTGGCCAGGTTATATTAGCTGGCGAAGTAAAATCTGCCTGCTACCTTGATGTACAGACCATAGCACGTGAAGTAATTGCCCGTATTGGTTACACTAAGAGCGAATATATGTTCGAAGCTAATTCATGTGGTGTGCTTTCTGCTATCCATGAGCAATCTGCAGACATTAACCAGGGTGTAGATAAGGCAAACAAAGAAGAGCAAGGCGCCGGTGATCAGGGGATGATGTTTGGTTACGCTACCAACGAAACTGATAACTACATGCCATTGGCGCTTGACCTAGCTCATAATCTGCTTCGTGAACTGGCAGTATTACGTCGCGAAAACAAAGAAATGCAATATTTGCGTCCTGATGCCAAAAGCCAGGTAACACTTGAGTATAGCGATGATAATAAGCCTGTACGTATAGATGCAATAGTGATCTCTACCCAGCACGATGATTTTGCTGATGAGAAAGCTATGCAGGAAAAAATTACTGCTGACGTTAAGAACATACTTATACCGCGTATTCTGAAGAATTATCCGCAGCATGTGCACTTGTTTAATGATGCTATCAAGTATCATGTTAACCCAACCGGTAAGTTTGTTATTGGTGGTCCGCATGGCGATACTGGTCTTACTGGGCGTAAGATAATAGTAGATACTTACGGAGGCAAAGGTGCGCACGGTGGTGGTGCATTCAGTGGTAAAGATCCTAGCAAGGTAGATCGTTCAGCAGCATACGCTACACGCCATATTGCCAAGAATCTGGTTGCTGCAGGTGTAGCAGATGAGGTTTTGGTGCAGGTGTCTTATGCTATCGGTGTGGCAGAACCTATGGGAGTGTATGTAAATACCTATGGCACTGCAAAAGTAAATATGCACGATGGCGCAATAGCCAAAATAGTACAGGAAGTGTTTGATATGCGTCCTTACTTCATCGAAACTCGCCTGAAGCTGCGTCAGCCAATGTACAGCGAATGTGCAGCTTATGGCCACATGGGCCGGGTTCCTGAAACAGTAAGCAAGAGCTTTAAAACAGCCGATGGTAAAACAAAAACTGTTGACGTAGAGCTTTTTACATGGGAAAAACTGGACTTCGTAGATAAGGTAAAGGCTGCGTTCAAAATGGCATAGGCATAAGCTAATAGCTTCACGATAATCATAATTTCAAAAGCCCGGAACTTGTATAAGTTTCCGGGCTTTTTTATTGAATTTTAATGCCTTTTAAGTTTACCATATCCCTTCATATACAAAAGCAGCGGGTCCTTTCAATATTACATCAGTAGCCGTTGTGGGTGTTTGTTTCACAAAAGATACTTGCAATTTGCCACCTGGAGTATGTACGGTAGTTACATAGTCTCCCGTATTACTGCCAGTAGCGGCTATAGCAGTCGCTGTTACACCTGTACCACAACTTAGTGTCTCGTCTTCTACGCCACGTTCGTAAGTGCGTACCCAAAGGCTGCCATCTATCCACTGGGCAAAATTTGCATTAATGCCATTGGGAGCAAATTGAGGCAGGTTACGAATTCTTTTGCCTTCTGTATAGACAGGAAACTCATGAATATTCTCGATCCATGCCACATAGTGTGGTGATCCTGTGTTTAAAATATGGTGCCTATCGCCACTAGCCATGTCATCTACATCCTGCATATGCAGGCTTATAGTCAGGTCTTCGTGAATGGTTGCCGTATGCGGGCCATCTATGGCAACAAAGCTTGTCTTATCTTTTATAATACCCAAACTATGGGCAAATGCTACTATGCACCTGCCTCCATTGCCACACATTGTGCTTTCCCCACCATCAGAATTATAATACACCATCCTGAAATCGTACCCATCAGCCTGCTCCAGCAGCATAAGTCCATCGGCTCCAATTCCATAGCGCCTATGGCACATAGCGGCCACCTCTTTTTGCGAAAGTACCATCTCATGAACCCTGTTGTCTATGAGGATAAAATCGTTACCTGCACCATGGTATTTTGAAAATGCTATTGACATGATTTTATGTTATAAAGACTACTTATTTCCTATCATCTGATCAGCCTGTGAGCTTGAGTTGATAGTGTTGGTACTACCGTTTTGATTGACATACAATACACTGCGCCACTTAGGATTTCTAAGTTCGCCAGGTACTGTAGAATGTAATAGGGTAAAATCCGCTACCGATTCTGATGGCCTGTAAAAAAGGAACATACCATTACCAGCCTTTCTTCCGCTGCCGGGAGTAATTGCTACATCGTACACCCATATTTCGTAGGGATTAGCGCCGGCCTCATTTTCCACCTGCACACGGTCGGTCGGTTTGCCAAATCTCAAATATACAATACCGCGGTCAGTTTCATAACCACGGGTGGTAGCTGAGGAGAATAGCCTGTTTACTTCACGTATTTTTAGAGCATAAGCATCCCATGCCGCCTTCGGGTCATTTTTATTTATCCCGGAGAAATAATTGTAGATGAAATACCGCATGTACAATTCATCAGGCTTCTTTAAAAACCCTTTTATGGTCTGGTAGCCTACTTGGTCACTTACGGGTATTAGCATTTTAAGTATTGCCCTCAGCTGTGGATACGTAAATTTCGATACAAAGGTAGTAGCCAGGTCCAACACGGTTACATTTTCAAGCGCGGCTACAGATTTAACAGATGTGTCCTCTTTTGTCTTTTCAGGGTTGGGGTTGTAGCGCTGGAAAAATAATGAACTGTTGGCAACTTGCCTATGCAGGCCGTTGACTAAAGACACATTGATATAATAATTACCCGACGCAAGTGAGGTTATTTTAAAATCGCCGAGAAAGGGCGCTACCTGGCCAGGTTTAATAGTATCAAAACGGGAAAATCGCGGGAAGGCAGATTCGTTTTCCTTTTGCGATATAAAGGTGTGCTGCACCAATGGGTATTCATCCTTTATTGCAGTATTAGTATTGTATAGTTCGCAGTAAAAATGTAGAAAATTGTGTCGGTCATCTACAAAATTGGTGCATAGCGGAACTTGTATGTCGTCGTTTTTTCTGAACACATTTTCTCCTTTTGCAGCAAATGAGGTATCCAGTAGTTCTATACCGCTAAAAAATGCCGTAACTCCGGGTTCTGCTATGGTAAAAGTATCTGTCATTACAAATTTGTTGGTAGTATCTGTAACATCTTTAAGGGTAAACGTCATAGTAAACTTCCCGCTGGGCATACCATATCGGCGCAGTTTTATTACGTTCATGGCAAGTACTTCCTGTTCAGTATTTTTAGCGGGTGTTTGTAAGGTATAGCGGTCTTCTCTTACAATGCCAGTATCAGTGCTGAAAATAATGTCTGTAGCGATCATTGCAGACAGGGTTTTTGTCTCAGAACGTACATAGTGCAGCGACTTTGGGTTTGCCTGCCATGCCACCTCTACATATGGTTTCATAGAGCCATCGGTATCTGGAAGATAAAAGATAGTATGCGACACAACTGCTTCTATTGCGTGGGCGTGTATGGAAGAAAATAATATTAAAAGAAAAAGCCGTAGCGCTCGAGTCATTGCAGTATTTTTCGCAAATTACTAAATCAAAACATTACCATTGTCCATGCCGCACATTATTAGCTCATTTTTACCATTTCCTAATCTTAACTGGTGGGCTCAGGTGGCACAGGCAACAGAGGTGTGTTTTGACAGGGCAGAACATTTTGAGAAAATGACCCTTCGCAACCGTTACCATGTTGCCGGGGCCAATGGTGTTATACAGCTAAGCATCCCTCTTGTTCATGGTCGTAACCAACGTACTGCCATGCGCGACGTGCAGATCAGCCACAGCGAAAAATGGCAGCAAAATCATTGGCGTACCATTACCTCTGTTTACCGCAGGGCCCCTTATTTTGAACATTACGAGCACAGCCTTCAGGATATATACAAGCAGCAATACCACAGCCTTGTTGAGTTTAACCTGGGAACTATAGAATGGCTGAAGGCACAAATAGGGTTTACCTTCCAGGTTATAGTTGCTGACACTTTTATAAAAGACTATGGCAAGGAATATATAGATGTCCGAAACATCAGGTCAGACAAGACATTAGACCCGCATTTCCCTACCTACTACCAGCTATTTGCAGATCGTAATGGCTTTGCACCTAACCTTAGCTTGCTCGATCTTTTATTTTCAGAAGGCCCCTATACAGGAATATGGATAAAGAACAACCTCGTAAAATAAAAGAATATCACGTTAGTCTGTTTTTCAGTTAAATACAGTCAATTCTCCTTTTGGAGCTTTGATATAGATTTTATGCTACAATAAAGTGCAGGAATAATACATAGCCTAAAAGCAATGCTCTTTTCATAGTAAAACCGTGGCGTTATTTATTTCTGCCTGCTACAACAAGTGCTATGCCTAGTACCGACACAATGGCACCTGTATATACGGGCCAGCCCACGTGTTTATTTTCTTTTTTGTCTATCTGTAATGGACCAATATCAACTACCTTTTTCTCTGTCTGGAAATTAATGCCATTGAAAACGATCATCAAAATACCTGCTATTACCAGGATCACTCCAATTATGCGCATAATGTTTGTTTAAGGTACTATTATAAAAACCGTGCTTACTGTTTAGTGTCGCTATACTGTTCCTGCAAAGGCATAGTTATTGTTGTCTGCCATCTGAAAAAACAAGCCATGGAAAATTTAAAAAATAAAAAAGTAGCCATCCTAAGTGAAGAAGGTTTTGAACAGATAGAGTTGACCAGCCCTAAAGAAGCACTTGAAAAAGCTGGCGCACATGTAGATGTTATATCTCCTAAGAGTGGCAAGATAAGGGCGTGGAATAAAACAGATTGGGGCATTGAAATAAAAGTAGATAAAGTATTAGGCAGCGCTGATCCTGACGATTATGATGCACTGGTACTACCTGGTGGGGTAATGAATCCAGACAAACTAAGGCGTAATGAAGATGCCGTAATTTTTGCAAAGGTGTTCCTGGAATCAGGTAAACCAGTAGCAGCAATTTGCCATGGACCACAAACACTTATCGAAACGGGATTACTAAGTGGGAAAAAAATGACCTCTTTCCCATCTTTGCAAACTGACCTTAAAAATGCTGGTGTGGAATGGGTAGATGAAGAAATGGTGCACGATGATAATCTCATTACTAGTCGCAAACCCACTGATCTTGAAGCATTTAATAGTGAATTGATTAAAGCGTTGTCTAAGTAAAATCGGTGGAGATAAACCTGACGGTATTCTGATTACTCATAAATTATTTTTTGCAGGCATAATTTTTTTATTATGAGCCTTTATAAAACAAACAAATTATGAAACCAACCATCCAATTATTAAATGTTTTATCAGTTTGTGCGTTACTTTCAGTAAGTGCATGCAACAATTCTTCAAACAAAACATCAAGTACCGCTGATACCGTTACTACAAGGGTAGATACAGCTATGCAGGATGTAAAGCAAGCAGCGCAAAACGTAGCAAGCGACGTCCGTGATGCCATGGTAAGTAATCCGGATAGCAGTTTTGTGGTAAAGGCAGCTTTAGCAAACAATGAAGAGTTGGCGCTACTACAGGCAGGTGCAGATAACGGAGGCAAAGAAGTGAAAATGCATGCTAAGATGATGATGGCAGATCATAAAAAATTAGGTGCTAAAGTGAAGGCCTATTCTGCCGGTAAGAACTATGTACTCCCCGAAGGCGACGATGGCAAATCGCAGGACGATCTGAGTAGCCTGAATAAAAACAACAAAGGTGCAGACTGGGATAAAGCTTGGTTGAGCCTGATGGTGGATAAGCATGATGGTGCTATCAGTCTTTTTGAAAAAGGCCAGAACGATGTGAAAGATGCTGACCTGAAAGCAATAATAACAGATGCATTGCCTACGCTGCACAAACACCACGATATGGTGAAGCAAGCATACGACAACATGAAATAAAAATAAACACCAAACGTAAATGAGCGTTAGTTAAAATAATAGCGCTCATTTTTTATGTATATCTATCACCATTATAAACAACAATAATAAACATTACCATCATGGCAAAAGCAGTAGCTACAAAAAAAGCGCCGGTTAAAAGTGCACCAGGAAAAGGTGCCGCGCCCAAACCTACAACCTCTAAGAGTGCCCCTAAGAGCGCACCATCTGCATCCACCCGTAGTGCGAAGCAGGCCACAAACAATGGTTCTATGCTGGAAGAGTTTTTTGCTGGCGAGCTGAAGGACATTTACTGGGCTGAAAAGCACTTGGTCAAGACCTTGCCTAAAATGCAAAAGGCTGCAACCTCACCTGCTTTGCAACAAGCATTTGCAGACCATCTGGAGACCACCAAGACCCACGTGTCTCGCCTGGAAGAGGTATTTGCTTTAATGGGCAAAAAGCCGCAAGCAAAGAAATGCGATGCAATGGCAGGCATTACTGAAGAAGGTAGCGGCATAATAGACGAAACCGAAAAGGGAACAGCCACCCGCGATGTAGGTTTGGTACTTGCAGGACAAAAGGTAGAACACTACGAAATATCTACCTATGGCGGTTTGGCACAACTGGCACGCACCTTGGGCAAAAACGATGTTGCAGAATTGCTGGAAGCAACCCTTGGCGAAGAAAAAGAAGCCGATAGCTTGCTTACACAGATTGCAGAGAATAACATTAATTACCAGGCTAGCGAAGAGAAAGAGGATTAATTCATTAGTTTAATGCAAGGAGGCCGCTTATGTGGCCTCCTTTTTTAATTGCATATTATGCCCGAAGGTCCATCTATTGTTATTCTTAAAGAACTAACCCAACAATTTACGGGCAAGAAAATAATTGGGGTAAGCGGTAATACTAAAGAAGATAAAGACCGCTTGCTGAACCAGAAGATTATAGCCATAAAAAGTTGGGGCAAGCACTACCTTATTTGCTTTAAAGATTTCACCGTACGGATACACCTGATGATGTTTGGGAGTTATGCCATAAATGAAGAGAAAGAAGGCAGGGAATCCCGCCTAAGCCTGCAGTTCAAGAATGGTAGCCTCAACTTTTATACATGTGCAGTTAAGTTTATAGAGGGAGACATTAATGACACTTACGATTGGTCAGCTGATATAATGTCGCCGGATTGGGATACTGCAAAAGCCAGGAAGAAGCTGAAAGCCGCACCGGACTTGCTGGTTTGCGATGCCCTGCTGAAGCAGGATATATTTGCGGGATCGGGCAACATAATTAAGTGCGAAGTACTGTGGCGTGTGCGGCTACATCCTTTAAATACAGTAGGCAATCTGCCTGCGCCGCAACTCAAACAGCTCATCAATGAAACCCATAATTATGCGTTCGATTTCCTGGAGTGGAAGAAGGAATACACACTACGGCAACATTGGCAGGCATATGCTAAAAAGATATGCCCACGCTGCAATATTCCATTAGTAAAAGAACACCTGGGCAAAACCAACAGGCGTACATTTTATTGCTGGAATTGCCAGCTGATATATGAATAACACTACGATTTTTTAATAGCCTTCTTTGCCACCTTTTTTGTTGCTATTGCTTTGGGTACGGCTGCTTTCTTTGCTGCACGTTTCCTGGTATATTCAAGTGAACTTTTCTTTGCGTAGTCCTCGCTGTTGTAAGGCTCTTGTGTAGCATATTGATCTTTGTGTTTGATGAGTAGCCAGCTTTTATCCTCGCCTTTAAATTTTACCAGTGCAAAGCTGCCTTTCAAATGTCGCCCCTTTATGGTGAATTTTATACTACCTGCTTCCAGGTTCTTAGCAAACTGTGCCGCTGTTATGGGTTGCTGATGCTCATCTTCGGGTGTGTAGGTGCCATGGTCCCATACATCTACATGGCCAGCGCCATAGTTGCCTGTTGGTATATCGCCTTCAAATGTAGCATAGCTAATAGGGTGGTCTTCTACCTGCATAGCCAGTCTTCTGTCGGCTGGGTTTAAAGATGGCCCCTTGGGTATAGCCCAACTTTTTAATGTACCATCCAGCTCCAGCCTGAAGTCGTAATGCAGGTGCGATGCATGGTGGCGCTGCACTACAAATATCAGGTCGTGCTTACCCCGTTTAACTTTGCCCTCAGGTTCAGGTGTGTTATCAAAATTGCGTTTCTCCTTATATTTTACTAGTGTCATAGTTATCCTGCCTTTTTGGTTTTCAAGCTCTCCTTCAGTTGAGACATGATATCAGTAGTATTGTTCTTCACCATCTTAAACTTAGGCTGTGCTATCTTCTTGCCTTTAGCTTTGGCATGTATCAGTTTCAGCAACTCGTCATTGTAGGTGTCTTTGTATTTGGTTATGTCAAACTTCTTGGGTGTAAGCTGATTAATGAGCGAAATGGCCATTTTCAACTCTGCCGGTTTTACAGACGATGCTGCTGGTATTTTAAGATCCTCGGCAGAACGTATATCTTCAGCAAACCTCATTTTTACAAGGGTTATTATGCCTTCCGGCGCAGCCTTCAGCAGGCACAGATTTTCTTTAGTGCGCATCACAAAAGCTCCTATGGCTACCTTGCCTGTTTCTTCAAGCGCTTTGTGCAGCAATGCATATGCCTTTTCACCGCCCTTGCCGGGCTCCAGGTAGTATGGGGTGTCAAAGTACATGGTGTCTATATCGGTCTCCAGTACAAACTCGTTTATGTTGATGACCTTACTTTTTTCCGGGCTGGCCTTCTCAAAGTCTTCGTCTGTTACCTCTATATAGGTATCCTCGTACTTGTAGCCTTTTATAATGTCTTCCCAGGGCACTACCTTACCGGTGCTTTCATTTACGCGCTGGTATTTTATGTTGGCGTGGTTACGTTTATCCAGCATATCCAGGTCCAGCGTAGCTGTCTCTGTGGCGCTGTATATCCTCACGGGTATGTTTACCAGTCCAAAGCCTATAGCTCCTGTCCATATAGCACGCATATTGTATAAGTATTAGGTTTCTATACAAGTAAAAAATATGCCATCAGGGTTGTGTTAGGTGCAGCAAGGTTCGGGCATTGTCTATTGCATTGCCATAGTAGCAGTTATTAAAATACACCCATACGTCGTGCCCAGCCTGCAACCACGTCCTTATTTCTTCGCCGTAGTACACCATCAGTTCATCAGAGTACCTGGACTGGTACAGCACTTCCGGCCCGTGAAATCGTAAATAAACTACATGGGCCGTTACTTGCTCTGCATACGGAAACCCTACCCCCGATTGCGATATCACCCACGCTATATTATATTCCCGCAAAAGTTCCATAGCCCCCGCAGCCAGCCAGCTCTCATGCCGGGCTTCCAGCGCTATCTCATAATCGGCGTACTTTTTTTTTAGCACCTCAAAAAAATGCCGCACTATATCCTCCTCAAATGCAAGTGATGGGGGTAGTTGCACTAATACCGGCCCCAGGTGCTCCTTTATATGGCTAAACACACCAAAGAACTTTTCAAGTGCATCCTCCGGACCTTTCAGTTTCTGCACATGCGTCAGGTACTTGCTTATTTTTGGGCAAAATTTAAACCCTTCAGGCACCTGCTTCACCCAGTTTTGCACCGTTTTTACACGGGGCAGCCTGTAGAAGCTGCTGTTGATCTCTGTTGTGTCGAAAGATTGGGCATAGATGGCCAGCCAGTCGGGCGACCGGGTATTGTATGGGTAAAATATGCCCAGCCAGTCAAAATAACTCCATCCGCTTATGCCTATACGCACCTTTCCTGTCATTTTTTTGTGGAATTTTTATGAGCAATTAGGCAAAACTTATACACATTGCACCGTTTTTATAATGAACTTTATAGCAAACACCAACATAATGCCCGCAAAATTTTTTGAACAGGAGATAAAGTCAGGGTTGAGTGATAAAAGAAAACTATCAGCATACCTGGACAGTGTAGTGAGTACTCACTTACCCGAAGTAACAGATACCGAGCTTACCTATATATTTTGCTCAGACGAAAGGCTGTTGCAAATGAATCAACAATTCCTGGCGCACGATACACTCACAGATATCATTACCTTTGACATGAGCGAACACAAAGCTGAGCTGGAAGGTGAAATATATATAAGCGTGGACCGTGTGAAGGAAAACGCAGAAAAATACAATGTGAGCTACCAAAACGAGCTGCATAGGGTTATATTTCATGGAGCTTTGCACCTTTGTGGCTTTAAAGACAAAAACGAAGAGGATAAAAAGATAATGCGCCAGAAAGAAGACGAATGCCTGGCTGCATACCTAAAGGAAACTGTACATGCAAATTGACAAACTATACGAAGACGACAATATTATAATCTGTAACAAGCCCGCCGGCCTGCTGGTTATACCCGACAGGTTCAATATGAACATCCCCAGCCTGGGGAGGAACCTGGAAGCCAAGCTGGGACAGAAAATATGGATCGTACACCGCATAGATAAAGAAACGAGCGGGGTTATATGCTTCGCTAAAAATGAAGAAGCACATCGTTATATGTCGCAGGTGTTTCAGGAGCACCTGGTGAAGAAAACCTACATAGGGCTGGTTACCGGCCGCATTATTGCCCCCGAGGGCCGCATAGAAAGCGCTATAACCGAGCACCCGGCCATTGGTGGTAAAATGATCATTGCCAAGAAGGGTAAGCCCTCTATTACAGACTACAAGGTGCTGGAACAATGGGCGCTATACACACTGGTACAGTTTCAGATACATACAGGCCGCACGCACCAGATACGCCTGCACATGCAGTCCATAGGCCATCCATTGGTGTGCGATGAGCTGTATGGCGATGGCAAACCTTTCATGCTGTCTTCTATAAAGCGCAAATTTAAATTGTCTGAGAACGATGAGGCCGAGCGCCCGTTGCTGAGCCGACTTGCACTGCACGCCGCGGCCCTTGAGTTTACAAAGATGGATGGTACACAGCTAACCGTTGAAGCCCCGTTACCTAAAGATATTAGCGCCACTGTAAAGCAACTGAACAAATGGGCCGGTACGGTAGAGGAGCAAACATGGTAAGTATGAATAATGTACGTGCAATTGGATAGTTATCTAAAATAATGGTTTTTAAGATGTTAGCCCCGGCCCCAAGCCGGGGTTTTTTCATGCAGGATCAGCGCAGTTTGTCATCTTTTTGCCCACAATAAACATTTATGGGGCTGGCACTGTTTGTATGTATTCTTTGTTTTTAAACCGAGAACCTTAGTAAAACAATTTTTTGAACAATGGCAGAACTAGAGCTTAAAAAGGACATTTTACTAGCTGAAGATGATCATGAGGATGCAGTTATATTTGACATGGCGATGCAGGATTTGAATATACCTTATACCTTACGGCATGCGGAAAATGGAGACAGGCTGTTTGTACTACTAAAAGAGAAAGTGCCCTACATCCTGTTTATGGATATAGACATGCCGTGTAAAGATGGGGTATCGTGCATTGCTGAGATAAGAAAAGACCGGGCATACGATAACCTGCCTATAATAATGTACACGGCTCACATGTACAATAAACTTGTAGAGGAATGCTATCGCAACGGTGCCAACCTGTATGTAACCAAGGCATATACTTTTAGCTCGCTTACCGAAAAACTGAAGAAGGTTTTTGCTATAGATTGGGCCGATTATATGCATTATCCCCCGCAGTCGCAATTTGTGGTGAACTAGGTGGACAATTTTTAGGGGTTAATGTTCTTTAATATATAGTTGGTACTTCTGCCACCGGCATCTTCTTTTTGCAAAATATGGTGTTCAGTTAATTCCTGGATGTCTCTTAACGCTGTGTCCGTTGAGCATTTAGCAATCTTAGCCCATTTTGAAGATGTCAGTTTTCCGTCAAAGCCATCTAACAATTTATTCAGCATTAGTCTTTGCCGTTGATTTAAGTTTATACCAGCATGGCTTTCCCAAAACTTGGCCTTACTGATCACTGTTGCTAATATGCTCTCGGTTGCATCTATAGCGCGATCCAGGCAGTTCAAAAACCAGTCCAGCCAAGGGGTGATATCCATCATACCTTTCTGTGTGCTTTCTAAGATATTGTAGTAAGCGTTTCTTTCTTTTTGGATCTGTGCAGACATGCTGTAAAAGCGTTGCGACGTGCCGTCGGCACGCGAAAGCTGTAAGTCTGCAATTGCCCTGGCTATACGGCCATTGCCATCGTCGAACGGATGAACGGTTACAAACCACAAATGAGCGATAGCAGCGACTAGTACCGGGTCAATATCTGGTGCACTGTTAAACCAATTAATAAATTGCTGCATCTCGCTTTCTAAAACAACAGCTTCGGGCGCTTCATAATGTATACGTTCGCGACCCATAGGGCCGGACACTACTTGCATGGGGCCATTGCGCCAATGGCCAACAGTTATTTTATGTATGCCGCTGTGGCCCGCAGGGAAGAGTGAAGCATGCCACCCAAATAAGCGATCACCGGTAAGCGCTTCAGTGAATTTCTGTGTCGCGTCCAGCATCATTTCTACAATACCTTCTACGTGCCTGTCAGATGGGATAAGGCCAGCAATATCTATTCCCAGCCGCCTTGCCAGAGATGAGCGTACCTGATCAGGATTTAATAGCTCTCCTTCGATCTCATTCGATTTCAAGATATCGATGGTGAGCGTTTGCAGCATTGCTTCTTCGCGTAAGTTAAACCCGAGCGATTCCATGCGACCTATAAACCTGCCCTGTCTATGCCGTACAGCGGCCAGCACTTTTGACAGTTTCTGACTATCCCAGGTAAAACGAGGCCATCCTTCTATCTGATAGATATAATTTGTCATTTGCCGCACATTTTGCGGTAAATATAATGCTAATTCGCCGTATAGGCAATATAATTGGCGCATTTTGTGCGGCGATTATATAGGTCATTCACCGCAACCCCGAATCCCCAAACAAAAGGCTTCAATCAATTAATTGGTTGAAGTTCCTGCTGTGTTGCCCCCCAAAATGTGGATATGTTTATTTGGAAACGGCTACCCGTTTGTCGTATCTTGCTTTGCCTGCCTTAGCCTCTTTTGGGGATGGCAGTAGGGTTAATGTTTCTGTTTAGAGGCTCTGTGTAAAGAGACACATTACCTCAAAAATAAAATGTCGGTCGATGGACAAAAACAGACATTTTGCAATTTCCTAGCCTCTACCTGTTAAGGCTGTAGCCACCGGAAATCTAAAAAGACATTTTAGCTCGCAACGGACATTTTATTTTTCTCCCTCAAACGGACATTTTAATTGAAACCCTTATTGGTAAAGCCTCTGAGCCGAAAATAAAATGTCGGCCGACGGACAAAAACAGACATTTTGCAATTTCCTAGCCTCTACCTGTTAAGGCTGCAGCCACCGGAAATCTAAAAAGATATTTTAGCTTGCAACGGACATTTTGTTTTTCTCCTTCCAACGGACATTCTGACTGAAACCTTTACTGGTAAAGTCTCTGAGCCGAAAATAAAATGTCGGCCGACGGACAAAAACGGACATTTTGCAATCAGGTTCAGACGCGCTTAGGCCGGCGCTACTGTGTAATATCTACTTCACCTGGCATTTACATCTCTTATTTTATTGGCTATGAGCCAGTCGTGGAAGGTGAGGGAATTTTGCGGGTGGTGGTGGATAACGTTGCCATCTTTAAGGGCAATGATAAAGTAGTGAGTATCGGCGAGGTAGGCCGATAGCTCGCCCGCATGGTACGGAAAATCGGGGTAGGTGCTGTGTACTTTTTTTGCTTTAAAGAAACGACACATAATAAACTGGTTAAGGTGTGAGCGTAAGGCATAAAATAGGCGTGAAACTTAAACACCCGATTGTCAGGTACTTGCGATACCCTTCCCAGAATGAATAAGCCCACGCCATGCTGGCGCGTCTTACATCATTTTTCCTGGGGTTTGAAAGTTCGCAAGTTTCGACAATCAGAAAAAAGCTGTAGACAGCTAAATATGTATATGTGTCACACTTAAATTATATCATGCGCAAAATTTGGTTTCAGCACAAAGATACAAATTTGATTTATAGTGTTAAGTGTGGGATTTTCATGGGTAGGGAAGGGTTATAAATATTGGGGAGGCATGCTTAATCCCGTAGAGCTTAGTTATGGCAAAATAAAACACAGATTACCTCATCTAAAAAGTATTGCATATTTTAGTGTCTTAATCCTTAAAGAATTAAATATTTTATGTTAGAATATTTAGAGAGCATCTTACGTGAAAAAACTATAGGAACTCAAAGTGAAATTTTATTTGCTCAATGGAGCTACGACAAGAAAATAATTCCTACCGCGCTTCAGGCCGTTTCAAATCTTTTTCCGCACTATAGTCTTCATGATGAAACTCATTCTGTTACAATAGTTAATAATATAATCCGAATACTTGGGAAAGAGAATATTGCTAAATTGTCGGCAATCGATATTTGGCTAATATTAGAGGCCGCTTATTGTCATGATATTGGGATGGTCGTGTCAAGTGAAAAAATGATAGAGGCAATACAAACAGAGAGATTTATTCAATATTTCGAGGATATACTATCTGATCCTAAAAATGGTCTATATAGTTTCGCAACTCAATTTTACGTAAAAAATAATAAAATAGAGCTTAGAGATAGTGTATTTAAATTTGAATTAATAGATGGAATAAAATTCATTCTAGCTGAATATTTTAGGAGGGTTCACGCCGAGCGGTCAAAAGAAATAATTAAAAATCCTCTTAGTGAGTTGTCTCTTTTATCTCCAAGAGGTGTAATACCTCCGCGTATCTTCAATATACTTGGTGATATCTGTTCTGCTCATACAATGGATTTTAATTCAGTGATGAAATTGTCATTTTGTGAAGTCGGCATCGACATAGAAGACGCTCATCCAAGATTTATTGCATGTCTACTTAGGATTGGGGATCTATTAGATTTAGATAACAACCGCTTTTCTGAAGTCATGTTAAGGACATTGACTAAAGTTCCCATTGACACGCTAAATCATAAAGCGAAGCATTTATCTATAGACTCGTTTCGCGTAGATCGAGAAGTGATTGAGATTAGTGCAAAATGTAAAGATTATGACACTGCCAATATTACTCAACATTGGTTTAATTATTTAAATTCTGAAATTAGTGATCAGATGATAAATTGGAATAGGATTGTTCCAAATAAAACATTTGGCTATTTACCTACAATTGGGAATTTAAAAGTGGAACTTACTAACTATGATTATATAGATGGTAAGCATAAACCAAAGTTTACAGTAGATACAGATAAAGCACTTAATTTACTGCAAGGTGCAGGTATTTATAAAAATTCTTATCAATGTATTAGAGAATTATTACAAAATGCCGTAGACGCAACTCTATTAAGAATATGGGAGGAATATCATGAAACATTGGATTTCTCAATTCCTCAAAGTAACGACTTTTTGAATGTTGTTAAGAATTATCCCATTATAATAAATATTAATAAAATAATTCTGGACGATATATATAACTCTTATAGAATTGAAATAAAAGATAATGGTATTGGTATATCTAACGACGATTTAAAATTTCTTACTAATACGGGCAGTTCATCTAAAAATCATGCGAAAACATCCTTAGTAAGTAAAATGCCAACGTGGATGAAGCCTTCTGGAACATTCGGTATCGGTTTCCAAAGCATATTCATGCTTGTCGACGTGGTAAAAATTGAAACGAAAAGCTACTTTACAGAAAAGTTTCAAAAAATAGAATTGTATAGTACAAATTCACTGAAAGATGGCGATATTTTAATTCAAAAAATAAAAACCAATCATACTACAAAACCTGGAAGTAAAATTATTATTGATTTTAAAACTAAGGCTATACCAACGGAATATGGTACGAATGGAGAGTTTTCTAGAAGAATTTCTGACAATTTCGATCCATTTTTACATAAATCTCTTGATGTTGAAAGTGGTCAAATTATTGATGAAATAATGCAATTTGCGGAGCACAGTTACATACCAATTAATTTACAATCTGATCATGAAAAATTGGAATTAAAAACCAAGGGCAATTTTTCCTTCTTTGATCAGGAGAATTCACTGGAAATGAATATTAGAGCGAATGAATACGGAGGGCAATCGTTTAAAGTGTATTATAAAAATCAGCCAATTGAAAGTAGCTTTAACACTTTATTTCTGAGGATCGAAATTAACATCCACAAAGAAAAAGCTTCAGAAATACTCACATTAAGCCGGAATAAAATAAAAGACGAGGCATTCTCAAAATTATTTAATCAGATAATGCCTTCATTATATAAGGTAATCATAGAAAAATTTGATGAAATTTTTGTTGATAAAAAGCACAAAGAATATGCAAGTATGTTTCTTCATTTTTATTCTGGTCTTTCGTGTGTAAAAGGTATTGATGTATCTCCTTTTCTACATTGGAAAAACATAGAAATAAAATTAAAAGGGAATAAAAAAATTACATTAGGAGAATTGATAAGTAAAATGGATGTGCTAAAATTGATATATGATAATTACCAGATAGGTAAAATGCGAGAAGATACATTCGATTTAAGAGGCAATGAACTTTATCTGAGTTTAGATGGATCTCATCCAGTTTATTCAACAACTAATTTTTTTCTTTATAAAGCGCAGGAAATATTTAAATCAATAAAACAAACAGCATATCATAAAAATAAAAAACAAGAAATAGTGTTTTCTAAGGAACCGCAAGGTTTGTTTAATCGTGATGAAGTTTTAGAAATAATAAGAATTCATTACAAAAACATGCATGGTTATAGTGCGCGAATGATTATACCTTGTATGGAAGGATTTTCTGTTTTGAGGTTAAAAGATTTAGCATCCAAGTCTTATGTTTATCATTATGTATCAAACAATAATATACAGATACAATATCCGAAAATGCTATCGCCATTTGTTCGAGAAGAGATAAATATCCACAATTACTCTTTTAACCCAATAGTAAATGACGATGTTATTAATTGGGTATATGAAAATAGATATGATTCGAAAACAACTAAAGAAGAAATTATTGAAGGCTACAAACTATTCTGTGAAAAAATAGATATTAAAGAAATAGTCTAGTTTTTGATCGCATCTTCTGGCCGAGAAATACATTTACTCCATGCTCGGCTTAGTCTTCAGACTAAGTCGCACCCGGCCCGCAATCTTCAGATTGCCGTCTATGCTTTCTCGCATTGGTCCAAGCCTCCCCTTTTATTTTACTATGAAAATTGTGGATATACTTAAGCAGTGCATGAAATAGAGTAAATTCCCTGATAAGTCATTGCCTCACTCATTAAAGGAAGCCCGTTCATAATGACGGCTGTTTATTTACCTTTACTCTACCAATGCAGCAACTCCTCTTTAATATAACCCTTGCCTTCCGTGCTATACGGAACAATAAGTTGCGGAGCATACTTACCATAAGCATCATAGGCTTGGGTATTATGGCGCTGGTAGGCATACTCACGGCCATAGAGGTAATGAAGAGTGCCGTGTACAGCAACTTCAGCAGCATGGGGGTAAACAGCTTCCAGATCAGCAGCGATGTGATGAAGAAGAAAAAGCACCGCGGCGGCTTCAGCACGTACGTTACAGAAGGCAAGGATATTACTTACGATGAGGCCCGCGCCTTTAAGCAGCGCTTTACCTTCCCCGCGCGGGTAGGCATAAGCGTGAACGGCACCAGTGTAGCCACCGCGCACTATGCCAGCGAAAAGACCAACCCCAACATACGTGTAATAGGTGTGGACGAGCAGTACCTGCCCATAAGCGATATGAAGGTGGACCTGGGCCGCGACTTTAGCCAGTATGAGATGGAGGGGGTGAGTTATGTGTGCATCATAGGCAGCAGCATTGCCAAAAAACTGTTTCATAACAAGCCGGCCAATGCTATAAACCAGATAATAAGTGTGGGCGATGTAAAGTACCGCGTAGTGGGTGTTACGGAAACCAAGGGCGGCAGCATGGTTATGGACCCCGACAATACGGTGCTGGTACCGCTGGGTACGGCACGCAGTGTGTATGGCGGCGCCCAGAGTTACCTTATAAGTGTGCGGGTGAACCAGGTGGAAGCAAAAGAGTTTGCCACAGAGGAGGCGGAGGGATTGTTCCGCGTAGTGCGCAAGCAGCCGCTGAAGGCCGCAAACAACTTCAGCATCATGCAGAACGATGCGCTAGCCAGCATGCTGATGGATAATATAAAGTACATACGCTGGTCGGCAGTGGTAATAGGCATCATCACCCTGCTGGGCAGCGTAATAGGGCTCATGAACATCATGCTGGTAAGTGTATCGGAGCGCACACGTGAGATAGGCGTGAGCAAGGCCATGGGCGCCCGCCCCGACGCCATAAAAAAACAGTTCTTATCGGAGAGTGTACTCATCAGCCTTATGGGTGGTGTGATAGGTGTTATAAGTGGTATATGCGTGGGCAACCTGATGGGCATTGCCTTTAAAACAGGCTTTATAGTGCCCTGGCTGTGGATGATGATGGGGGTGACGCTATGCGGCATCGTGGGTGTTATCAGCGGCATATACCCCGCCATAAAGGCTTCTAAAATGGATCCGATAACAGCGTTGCGGTACGAGTAGCGCTGGTTTCATTCCATTCTCACGAGCGTGCAGGTGGAAACTCGCTACCTGGTAGCATTGTTTAGCTGGGCAGAACAGTAGTACTGCAGCCTGCACAAAGCCGTGTCGGCAGCAGCGGTAATAGCTGCCGACTGCCTTTTTTTGTTACTTTTTTGGGCATGCAAAAAAGTAAGGAAATGGCGGGAACGGACTGAGTACAGAAAACAAAACAGACGATCCTTCTATAAGTTTGTACACCTGGTAGGCGTGCGGCAATGAGATTGAACCGTGATCTGGTAGCATCATTTAGCTGGGCAGAACAGTAGTACTGCAGCCTGCACAAAGCTATGTCGGCTGCAGCTGTCATAGCTGCCGACTGCCTTTTTTTGTTACTTTTTTGGGCATGCAAAAAAGTAAGGAAATGGCGGGAACGGACTGAATACAAAAGCCCCGAATAGCTAGTCATCCCAAACACAGCAAACGGTATTCAATACTAGTCCTTTATATTTGCAAACTCACAGGCAGCTAATTGGCAGAACAACAAACATACGGGGATAGGAAGGGGCTGGTGTATAAGAGCACCGGCAGCTGGTACATAGTGCGCGATGCAGATGGTGTAACATGGAAGGCAAGGATAAAGGGGAAGATGAAAATAGATGAAGACATATCATCGACCAACCCTATAGCCGTGGGCGACACGGTAATGTTTGAGATAGAGAACGAAGACACGCACACCGCTACAATAAAAGATGTGGCTGCGCGCAATAACTACATAGTGCGGGTATCGCCCCACAACAGGAACCAGAAGCACATAGTAGCTGCCAACCTGGATACGGCGCTGATCATAGCGACCATAGCATCGCCCCGCACATCGCATGGATTTATAGACCGGTTCCTGGTGACTGCTGAGGCCTACCATATACCTGCGGTCATAGTCATCAATAAAATAGATCTGCTGAAAGAAAAGCACGAGGAGCAGCTACAGCACTGGAAGGATATGTATGGCAGGGCAGGGTATGAAGTGTACCCCATAGTGGCTACACAGCCCGATCACCTGGCGGTACTGCGGGAGCGACTGAAGGGCGGTGTTACGCTGTTTAGCGGCCACTCGGGCGTAGGTAAGAGCACGCTTATTAACCAGCTGATACCCGGAATAGGGTTGAAGACGCACATAGTGAGCGATTGGAGCGGCAAGGGCCAGCATACCACCACATTTGCAGAGATGTTTGACCTGCCGGGCGGCGGCAATATTATAGATACCCCGGGGGTGAAGGAATTTGGCCTGATAGATATGGAGCGCGAAGAACTGAGCCACTACTTTCCCGAAATGCGGGCGCTGCTGCCGCACTGCCGGTTTAATAACTGCCTGCATATTAATGAGCCGGGCTGTGCTGTAAAGGAAGCAGTGGACAACAATACTATAGCCCCAGAGCGCTATGTGAGCTACATGATGATACTGGATACAATGGAGAAAAAATGGTAACTAATTATCTGATTAAGGAATCATGATCATATACAACATAACACTGAAAGCAGACCACACCGTTGCTGATGAATGGGTGGGCTGGATGAAAACTACACATATGCCTGAACTGCTGCAAACAGGGCTGTTTACCGACTACAGGCTATGCAAACTACTGGAGCACGATGATGCAGAAGGCACCACCTTTGTAGTGCAATACTATTGCGATAGTATGGAGGATTACCACAACTACATGAACACACACGCACCAGGTATGCGTACCAAAATGCTGAGCAAATTTGGCGATAAAGTAGTGGCTTTCAGAACCGTGATGGAGGTACTATAGTACAGCAGGCCAATTTATTTTAGGCAACGATTGCGCAGTATTTGCCTCTTTTATGGGGAAATAGTGTGGTTTTATGGCAGTTTGGAGTGTGGATATGTGGAAAGCTGCCACTGGTAAGGGTTTTAAGTATGTCTTTTTTTTAGCAAATATTTGCAAGTGTGCTAAACGTGAGTATATTTGTCTAACCTCAAAAATTATTTAACACAAAAACACAAAAAAAGCTATGAACAAAGCCGAATTAATCGATGCAATGGCCAAGGATTCTGGCATTACCAAAACACAGGCAAACGAAGCGCTGGATTCTTTTACAAACGCAGTAGTAACTACGTTGAAGAAAGGCGACCGCGTAACGCTGGTAGGCTTTGGTACCTTCTCTGTAAGTGATCGTTCTGCCCGTAATGGCCGCAATCCACAAACTGGCGAAGTGATCAAAATCAAAGCTCGTAAAGTGCCTAAATTTAAGGCTGGTAAAGAATTTTCAACTAAAATAAGCAGCGGTAAAAAGTAGTCTGCTAACCGGTTGTAAAAAAAGCAAGGGCAAAAGTCTTTGCTTTTTTCTATTTTTGCACTCTAAAAAATAATTAAACATGGGACGTGGTGATAAACGCACAAAGCGCGGAAAAATATCAATGCACAGTTTTGGTAAGAAACGCATAGCTCGCCGTACGCACAAGCTGGGTGCTAACAAGCCCTCTTCTGCAGTAGCAAAAGCTTAAGACATACAGGTAAATCTGTTTAGTAAGGCCTTTCTGTGAAGGGCCTTTTTTCTATGTCCTGTATTTCGGTTTGTGCTGCAATAAGGGTATTTTGCAATAGGTTAACTTGCAATAAGCTACAGGCTTTATACCTTTAGTGGCACAGGCGCAGAGCCTGCAAGCAAATACCTCTTTATTATTTACAGCTATGGCAAACTTTCATACAAAAGATATTTCGGGTAAGAACTTCCTGGTAACGGGCGGCGCAGGCTTTATTGGCAGCCATATTGTGGAATACCTGGTAAAGAATGGTGCAGGCAAGGTGCGTGTGCTGGATAACCTGGCAACAGGCCTGCAGTCGAACATAGACCTGTTTAGCGGTTATGCCAACTATGAGTTTGTACTGGGCGATATACGCGACTATGATACCTGCGTGGAAGCTGTGAAGGGAATAGACCATGTGAGCCACCAGGCCGCGCTGGGGTCGGTGCCCAGGAGTGTGAAAGACCCTGTGACCAGCAATGCAGTAAATATAAGCGGCTTCCTGAACATGATAACCGCTGCTAAAGATGGAGGCGTGAAGACCTTTGTATATGCATCGTCATCGGCTATTTACGGGGATGAACCTAACCTGCCCAAGAGGGAGGAGAAGGTAGGTAATCCATTATCGCCCTATGCTGTAACTAAGAAGACCAATGAACTGTATGCAGAAGTGTTTGCAAAGCTGTATGGCTTGAAGGTAGTAGGATTGAGGTACTTTAACGTGTTTGGGCCACGGCAGGACCCTAATGGTCCCTATGCAGCTGTTATACCACTATTTGTAAGCGGCATCATGCAGCAGACACCTGTGTATATAAACGGCGATGGTGAGCAGACCCGTGATTTCACTTTTGTAGATAATGCAGTGCAGGCCAATATACGCGGCATGCTTACTGATAATGAGGCTGCTTTTGGACAAGCTTATAATGTAGCAGTAGGAGAGAACTTCTCAGTTAACTTCCTATACCAATCGATACGCGAGCAGTTGGGTATAGCACACAATGCTACTTACAGGGAAGAACGTGCAGGCGATATAAGGAACTCACTGGCAGATATAAGCAAAGCACAAACCTTGCTAGAGTACCAGCCCACCAAAAGGTTTATAGATGGCCTGGCGCAAACTGTAGAATTCTTTAAGGCTAAAGAACGACAGGTGGTGTAGTTTACAGCCCTGAACTAAAATAAAAAAGGAAGGATATGTTCGCATATCCTTCCTTTTTTGTGTGGACCAACATGAAGCATGGTCTGTTTATGTAAGCTAATTATGCTTCTACCATCATGTTGCTGATGATCTCGTTGAGCATGTTGAACGTAATTGGTTTGCTCATGAAGCGTTTCACAGCTGGTACCTTATTGGATCTCAGCTTATCATTAATATCTGTAGAAGAGGTGATGATGTATATGGCGAAGCTATTCTGCTGTTCTTCGGGAAGCTTTTGGAATTCCTGTAAAAATGCAAACCCATCCATAAGCGGCATATGGATATCCAACATGACTACTGTTTTGTGGCCTTCAGGGTTAACAGGTTGCTTCTTTATGTATTCATAAGCTTCTTGTGCGTGCAGGAATGTATGTACGCCTATACTACTATCTATATTCTGCAACATGCGTTCTGCAATAAAGCAGTTGAGGGAATTGTTGTCAACTATAATGAAGTCTAAATGCATAGTCATGGTTTATTTTTTGTTAGGTATAACAATTTTAAAAGTGCTGCCCACATCTTCTTTAGAATCTACGTATATATCGCCTCCCAGTTTTTGCAACGCATCTTTTAAATTGTAAAGCCCCAGGCCTGAGCCGTATTCTACTGAGGTAGCCCTGTAGAGCGGTTCAAAAATATTCCTGATGTAATCAGCTTTAATACCTATACCATTGTCTTTAACTATAATTGTTGCTATATCATTGGCCACAGTTATATCTAATGCTACAAAATTATCACTAATATTTTTTCTTTGGTATTTAAACGCGTTCGATAACAAATTATTTACAATAACGTGTAACAGGGTTTTGTTCGATCTGAAGGTCTCCTGCTGATCTATATTACATGTGAAAGTTATGGCTTTCCTGGCCCGCTCCGGCTCATAGGCCTGCTCCAACTCATCGGCCAGGCCCTGGAAAGAGATCTCAGAGATATTAGTGCTGTCATTCTTAAGCTGGTGGTAATCATGTGTGTTCTCTACATAATTATCCAATTGTACCATGGCAAGCCCCACCATTTGTAATATTTCTTTCACACTATCCGGCACATCATCCATATGCTGGGCTATTTCAACAAGGCTTAAAACACTGAGGATAGGATCGCGTAGGCCATGTGTGACGTTATATGCAAACTCATCCAGTTGTTTGTATGCACGGTGCAGCTCCTCATTTTTCTGTGTGAGCAGTGAACTTGTGAGGTAGTGCTTGTAACCATCGCTAATGGCTGCTTTGATCTCAGCAGCAGACCATGGTTTTTTTATATACTTAAAAATATTGCCTTTGTTTACGCCATTTACCAAAGCTTCCATATCGGTATAGCCGCTTACCAGCATACGTACAGGCCTGGGGAAACGAAGTTTTATTTCTTCGAGGAACTCTACACCTGAACTGCCGGGCATGCGCTGATCGCACATTACAATGCTGATGTCAGGGTTTTGTGCCAGGTAATTCATGGCCTCTACCTGGGAAGCTGCCAAGAGAATTTTATAATCAAACCTGAAAGTTGATTTGAAACTGCTGAGATTATTGATCTCATCGTCAACATAAAGAATTTTTATTTCCTCCATTTTATCTCACTTTATAAGTTTTGAATGTTTCAGGTAATGGTGTTATTGCAAGCTTAGCTATTTCCACGCTTATGTTTCTCCAGCAGGGTGTTATAGTATAAAGACATATCGGCTACCAGGCGGTGGTAAGAGAAATTGCTGTGTGCAAATACTTTCCCATCTGCCCCAAAACGGCTGCGCATGTCTTCGTCATTGATCAGTTTTAGCAGGGCTGCAGCAAACATTTCTGCATTACCAGCCTCTACCAAGAACCCGGTTTTGTTATCCAGCACCACATCTGCAACGCCACCTATATTAGTTGATACTATTGGCCTGCCGGCAGCCTGTGCTTCTATTAGTGATAATGGGG
This sequence comes from Flavipsychrobacter sp., assembly GCA_031292525.1. Lineage (GTDB taxonomy): Bacteria > Bacteroidota > Bacteroidia > Chitinophagales > Chitinophagaceae > JABDEZ01. The sequence continues at coordinate 119,456 of JARLGY010000050.1, forward strand.
TACCCTCGTTATGAGAAGTGAGCGCCACAATATCTAATGCTGCCAAAACCTCGTCCATATTTAACTGCCAGGAAAGGCAAGTAGCTGTGGCCAACCTGTTTTCCTGTGGATAGTAACTATAGTCTATGTTGTGTCTTCTAAATTCTTCTTCCATGTCCTTGCGCATATCGCCATCGCCAATCACTATGAACTTTATCTTTTTATCCGTTTGGGCCAGTACTTTGGCAGCGGATTCTACAAAGAGGGTGTGATTTTTGACGGGGACAATACGCCCAATAATGCCAATTGTCAAATCGTCTTCGGCTATTTGGTAGCGGGCACGGAACTCCTGTCTTTTGGCTTCCTGGTTAGTGCGGAACTTATCGAGGTCAAGCCCAAGGGGTATCACCTTTATTTTATCTTCCGGGCAAATGTTGTAGGTGTTAGCTAACTCATCTTTCTGAATAGGGCTTATTGCAATGATGCCTGTTGATTTTTTAGCCAGGTACCTTTCCAGCATAATGAAGCTTTCTGTTTGCCACTTGCTGAAGTAGCTATGGAAAACGTGGCCATGAAAAGTATGCAATACTATAGGAACATTACAGGCATCTGCAGCCATGCGCCCAATGATGCCGGCTTTAGCTGCATGGGTATGTACAATATCGGGTTTGAATTTTTCAATCAGAGCCTTCACCTCAAGATAGGCCTGTCCGTCATTTACGGGGTGTATGCTCCGCTTCATTTTAGAGACCACAAACGGATTGAGTCCTAACTGATCGGTAAGATATGTGGCATCCTGCTCATGATCATCTTTTTCACCAATAACCAGTACGGTGTCAAATTCAGGAGCCATATACTTGGTCAAGTACGTTGCATTGATCGTAGGACCACCAATAATCAAACGATTCAATATACGGAGCACGCGAGGCATGAAGGACTATCAGTGTTGTTGGTAAACGGATTCAAAAATAAAAAAAAGCAACTACAATTTTGTATGTTAATCTCGGTAAGCAGGAAAGGTCTTCGGCAAAGTGTTGATCAATATCAACATGCACTTCAGGATTTTTCTGCTATTGCATGTTCACAGTTCCAATGATTGTCAGGCAATGTAATATTTTTTCCACCAGTATTGAAATACGATAAGAGCCCATATTGTAGCGTGGCTATCCTCAGGATTGTTGCTTTTCAATTTGGTTTTTAAGTTTTCAATAGCTGCCACGTCAAAAATGGCCTGCTGCATTACGAAGCTTTTACTCAAAAGGTCATCGTTAATAAGGCCCCACAACTCTTTCCTAAACCATTGCAGCAGGGGGATTTCAAAGCCATGTTTGGGCCGGTTGTATATTTCCTCGGGCAGCATGGGCCTAAAAGCGTCCTGCAAGATCTTCTTTTTTAAGTGTTTGTCTATTTTATAAGAAGACGGCAGTGAAAAAGCGAAATCTACCACTTTATAGTCGAGGAACGGACTGCGTACTTCAAGGCTATTGGCCATACTCATCAGGTCCACCTTTACCAGCATATCTCCAGTAAGTACCAGGTCCATATCGGTAAGTAATACCTCATTAAAGTCATCTTCGCCAAGAGCGGAAAGAATAGCAGTGCGTTCCTGCTCCATTAATTGTGTATCTACTTTGGCCTGAATGTCCGGCAGTAACAGGCTATTTACCTTTTGTCTGCTATTGAAAGTTGCCCACCGCCAGTACCTGTCTTTAACAGATAGCGACCCGCCTTCTGCAAAACGATGTAGTTGGCGGAAAAGATTGGTGAATTTGCCATTGCGGCTGCGTGGTAGTACCTTCCATAGAGGTAAGCCGGCCTTTACTATTGAGTTTGTAAACGTTTGCTGCCGCATTTTCCACTCTGCGGCGTGTTTGTTGTAACCGGAAAAAACCTCATCGCCACCATCGCCGCTGAGGGCTACAGTAACGTGCTTCCTGGTTTCGTGACATAAAATATACTCGGGTATAGCAGAAGAATCTGCAAAGGGTTCGTCTATATAATCCAGCACATCGTAAATGTGTTGTAAAAAGTCATTATTGGATAACGAGAATACAGTATGTTCTGTCTTGTATTGCTTGGCTACAAGAGCTGCATACTTTGTTTCGTCAAAAAAAGCATTGTCTTTATAGCCAACAGAGAAAGTATTGAGTTTTTGGGTATGCCTGCTTGCCAGGGCCACAATAACGGATGAGTCGATACCGCCGCTTAGGAAAGCACCCAGGGGTACATCTGCAATCATTCGCTCCCGTACTGACTCATCCATTTTATCAACCAGGAGTGATTTAGCTTCGTCGTAAGTATAGTTGTTATAGCTTTCAGGATGCGTTTTTAGCTGATAATACGGCGCATATTCTAACAGACCCCGGGGATCTATGATCATATAATGGCCAGGCTTTACCTTAGCTACGCCCTTCAACATACTTTGAGGCTGTGGTATATAATTGAGCTGCAGGTATTGGTGCAATACGGTATAGTCCAGTTCTTTGGGAATATCCCACTCCAGCAATGACTTCATTTCGGACGAAAATGCGAGATAACTATCGCAGAGATAGTATAGCAGAGGTTTTTTTCCGTACCTGTCGCGCGCTATTATCATACGACCCGTTACGGTATCATAAAAAGAGAAGGCAAAAAAGCCACTTAACCATTGCAGGCAATCTGTTCCATATTCAATAAGCAGGTAAAGCAATACTTCTGTATCAGAAGTGATTTCTGTGAGGCCGGCCTGTTGCCAGGCCTTTTGCAAATGCTGTGGTACGAGTTCTTTGAAATTGAAAATCTCTCCATTAAAGATAATGACATACCTACCTGTAGCGTCTTTCATGGGTTGTGCGGCATGGGTGGTAGTGTCGATTATAGACAAACGCCTATGGCCAAGCCCAACAGTTTCTGTATGGAAAGTATTTCCACTATCAGGCCCTCTTAACGCTAATTTCTGATTGGAATCATTTAATTTTGTTAAGTGAACTATAGCTTCCTTTTGTAAGGCGTAAAAACCTGTGATACCGCACATTCAGGTAAAGAATAAATGATAAAAATTAATTTCAATAATAAAAAATAAAGATAGTTGTTCGCGGTTTATTTGCGTAGTCATCTATGATTATTCATTTATTACTTATTGCCGGATCCAATATTATACTTAAATGTGCCGTTAAGCAAATACAAATGAGACGTTAACAGATGAAATAACTATTATAAAATCCTTTAGTGTGAGTAATTTCACTGAACTAATACCAATAAAAATAGCTGAATGCAATTTATAACCTACGTTGACTACCTGTTGCTGCCTCTATACCTGGTAGTGATCTACCTGATAGCGTTCAATTTGCGCAATCGGTTTTATCCGCAGGGGCATCCGTGGCGGCCGTACTTTATGCCAGGCCTTACTATTAAAATAGTAGGAGCTATTGTGATCGGGATGATCTACCAGTATAACTATGGTGGTGGTGATACGGCTAACTATTTTCAGCATGCTACGGTTATTAACAGTGCCTTTACCGAGAATACAGTTAAATGGTTTAACCTGGTAATACATGCGCCCAAGTGGTATGATGGGGAATATTCTTACTACATCAACCAAATGCAATGGTACAGATCGCCATCTGAGTATCTTGTGGCTTCTATAACGGCCTTTATCAGCCTTTTTACATTTACTACCTACCTGCCTACATCCATCATATTTGCAGCTTTGTCTTATACCGGTATCTGGGCACTTTTCCGGGCGTTCGTAACCCAGTATCCTACATTGCTGCGCCCGGTAGCGATAGCCACATTATTCATTCCGAGCCTTGCTTTATGGGGGTCTGGTATATTTAAAGATACCATTTGCCTTGGGGGGATAGGATGGTTGACCTATGGTGTATTCAGGGTATTGTACCAGCGTGACTTCAGTATTCAAAACATAATAGCTACGTTGATCAGCTTTTACCTGATATTCATTATTAAGGTGTACATACTTATTGCGTTTGTGCCTGCGCTGGCGTTGTGGATCATGTTCCAGTACCTGCAAGGTATATCCAGCTCTGCGCTCCGTTTTATGGTGCGTATAGTAGCAGTAGTTGTGATGTTCTTCGGGTTTAGTGTGTTATCTGTAAAGCTGGCGGATAAACTCGGCAAATATTCGATAGACAATGTGGCACAGACATCTGAAGTGACGAGGGACTGGATCAACAGTGTATCAATGTCGAACGATGAGAGCTCTGGTTATGACCTTGGTGCGTTTGAGCCGAACCTGCAGGGGATGCTTACTAAGTTTGTACCTGCGGTAAACGTGACGCTTTTCAGACCCTATATATGGGAAACGAAAAAAGTGATCCAGTTGCTTTCGTCTCTGGAAGCGTTAGCGTTCCTGCTGATCACCATAAAAGTATTAATAGCTGTAGGACCAGTGCGTGTATGGCGATCTATTGCGGCTGATCCGAACATACAGTTCTGCCTCATATTCACGCTTATATTTGCCTTTGCGGTGGGAGTATCCTCGTTCAACTTTGGTGCCCTTTCCCGTTATCGCATTCCTTGCCTTCCATTTTATGGGCTAGCACTGATGCTTATCTATTACCGATGGAATTCTGCGGAAAAGAATATTTTCTCTTTCAGGTTATAGTGTAAAAATTTTATTTGTTAAAAAGGCTCCTGATAACTATTGGGAGCCTTTTTAATTATGAACAATTGTATAAAGGTTTTTACCTTTAGCCCCGCTTAGGAAGGATAACAAAATAAAGTTCCACTATCTGCATCGTTGTTTCCCATTTTTCTGTGTTATAAAAGTCTTTAAATAGGCTTCTATTTGCAGAGCTGCACATTGAAAAACAGGAAAATAACTTCGCCATATAGCAGACTTATTTCACCAACCTTCCTTATTTTACAACATAAACTTCTGTTTTTCTGCTGAACATTCTTTATGGACTTTAAGAACATTGATAACGACCTTGCCCCTTTGTTGCGTGCAATTGCTGCTAAGAATGTACGGCGCAGTATGGTGCCGGGTACTGATTATATACCTGTAACCGGCAAAATACTAGATGAAGACGATATTCTTTACGGAGTAGATGCAACACTTGACGGATGGCTGACAACAGGACGATATGCTGTGGAATTTGAACGAAAATTTGCACAATACTTCGGTAGCCGCTTTTCATTGTTAGTGAACTCGGGGTCATCTGCCAACCTTGTGGCATTTTATGCATTGACCTCACCCAAACTTGGCGACCGGGCTATAAAACGAGGTGATGAAGTGATTACGGTTGCGGCTGGGTTTCCAACTACAGTAAACCCCCTGGTTCAGTTTGGCTGCGTTCCCATTTTTATAGATGTGGACATACCTACCTACAACATAAAAGCTAACCTTATAGAGGATGCTATAACACCAAAGACAAAGGCGATTATGCTGGCCCATACTTTAGGTAATCCATTTAACCTAGACGTGGTAATGGCAATAGCCAAGAAGCATAAGCTGTGGGTAATTGAAGACGATTGTGATTCCCTTGGGGCAACGTACCGGGGTAAAAAAACCGGCACTTTTGGTGACCTGGCTACTGTATCCTTTTATCCTGCCCACCATATAACAATGGGCGAGGGCGGTTCTGTGCTGGTGAATAATGCTTCCCTGAAAAAGATAGCAGAAAGTTTCAGGGACTGGGGCCGTGACTGCTGGTGCGAACCGGGTAAGGATAATACCTGTGGCAAACGTTTTGACCAATGCCTTGGGGAGCTTCCTTGTGGGTACGATCATAAATACACGTATTCTCACGTAGGGTTCAACCTGAAGGTGACTGACATGCAAGCGGCAATAGGCTTGAGCCAGCTTAATAAAGCAGACTTATTTGTGGCAAAAAGAAGAGCAAACTTTGAAATGCTGCGCCAGAAATTAAAGCCTTTTGAAGAACACTTTATACTCCCTGAAGCTACGCCCCATAGCCACCCCAGTTGGTTTGGTTTTATGATCACCCTGCGCGAAAGCAGCTCTATTAACCGCAATGATCTGGTCCGCTACCTGGAAGATAATAAGATAGGGACGCGACTTTTATTTGCAGGTAACCTTACCAAACAACCAGCGTATCTAAACATAGAGAAATGTATAGTGGGCGATCTGACCAATACAGACCGTATTATGAACGATGGCTTTTGGCTAGGCGTATGGCCGGGACTGCAGGAAGAACATTATGACTACATAGTTAGCGTGATACAGAAATATTTAAGCAAGTAGCACCACAACATTTTATAAATTCTGACAGGGGTACTAACTCACACGACACAGTTAGTGTTGCCTGCTTAAGAAAAAAGAGAAAGGAAATTTTCTTTCTGCGATTGGATACTGTATTCTGCAACAATTTTTACGCGGCCAGCAAGGCCTAACTTGCCGCGTAAAGCATGGTCGGTAATAAGTGTTCTGAGCGCGGCTTTCCACTCGTCTTTAGATGCGGCTATATAACCATCTTCACCGTTGATAACAATCTGCTTATTAACCCCTACTGGGCTGGCGATTGCCGGTATTCCCAGCGATAGGTACTGTATCAATTTAAAGCCGCACTTGCCTTCGCTCCACTCATCAGGGTGCAACGGCATTACTCCAATGTCCATTTTCAAAAGGTCTGCAACTTCAGTTGTTTCATTCCAGGCAGTAAATGCATAATCGCGCAAGGGTAATTGCGGGTCTTTGTTGGCTATGACCAGGAAGGTAAAATCCAGTTCTTCCTGTAGTTCCTGCAATACAAGTATCAACTGGTCGAGGTAGAAGAGGGTAGACTGGCTGCCGGTCCAACCTACAGTAACTTTATTTGTGGTGTGTGTCTTTACTTTATTGTGGAATAATTCGACATCCACACAGGTAGGCACACGGTATGTGCTCGGGTTATATTTACGTGCATAATTGCACAGGTAATCGTTACCGCCCGATATTTTGTAAGACCATTTACAGATATACTTCACTTTCCCAAACGCCTTGAACCATGCTACTGCTTTGTTCTCAGACGATGTGTTGGGTATCCATATAGCATCATCAAAGTCAAAGATCATTTTCTTACGCCATACTTTGGTTACTATCCATTCAAATATTGGCGGACCAAGCGGAGCGGCTTCGCGGTGCACAAATACGTAGTCATACTTAGGGACATCAAAGAGTATTGTTTTCCACCTGTTGAGGTAGCCCTTTACTATGCCTGTTGTCTTTTGCAAAGCTGAGCCGCCTTTGTACAGTACGTTCCATGTGGCATCATCCATAAACGGTGCAAACTTATATTGCAGACCTGCATCGGTGAAGAAGCGCTCGTATAGCTCTACCCTGAAGCGCTGCGAAGGTGCATGCTTTACGGGGTATGGGAGTAGGAATAATACTTTTACAGGCACGGTACCAAAAGTAAGGATGTCAATTCGTTTTTTCTAACAGGCTTTCGTAAACAGTATTGTAACTGTTTATGCCCTTGGTAAGTCCATAAAAGTCTATTGCACCTTCGCGTATACCTTCGGGTGAATATTGTTTTGTGGTCAGGGCATCTATTGCATCGTTATATGCCTGGTTAGTGAAATTGCTTATGGATATCCCCGAGTTGTATTTATTGGCTACGTAATCAGTGTCTCCCACGCCTGCGTTGCAGAGAACGGGTACTCCCATTGCCATTATTTCGCCCTGCTTGGTGGGAGATGATGCTTTTTTAGAGAAGCATGGTTTGATGAAGAATAAGCTATAATCCATGATACTGATGTACAACGGCACCTCGGTACGGGTAGCAGGCCGTATAATAATAGATGCCTGGTCAATGCCCAGTTGACGTGCCTTACTTCTTACCATTTCTTCGGGTTCTGTTGTAACAAACAGCATGAGCGTTCCCGGTTTCTTTTCTTTGAAAGCCTTGTAACATTCAAGCATCTCGTCCAGCATATACCATGTGCCTATAGAGCCAACGTATCCGAGTACTATGGCTGAAGGCGGTATATTTAATTCTTCTTTTTTTTCTGTTTTTTGCTGCTGCGATATTTGCGATGGATCAAAAAGTGTAGTGTCTACACAGCACGGTATTATCTGTATGGGGATGGGTTGGCCTTTTATCTCCTTCCAGCCATGTATGGTATCAGCACCCAGTTTGGTAAGCGATATGGTATGGTCAGCCTGTTCAAAATATTGTCTTTCTTTCTTCTTGAAAAAGCCGTAGATCATTTTGTACAATGGGTTCTTGAGGTTCCACAAGCCACCGTCCACACGTTCGTCGGCCCAGAAACCCCGCATATCAAACAAAAACTTAATGCCGAATTCTTTTTTCATTTGCAAGCCTACTAGTGCAGAAATATAACTCCTGCAATGCACGATCTTAAAGCGATGTTCGCGGTGCAGCATATATGCCGTCTTAGTAAGGTTGCGAACATCCTTAATGGTGGATAATACAGGCGGTGTGGCTGTATACATCAAAGGTTGCCAGTCAATGCCTGCATTGCTACAGATAGCAGCTATATCTTGCTTGTGCTTTTGGTAACGCTGGGGCTTCTCGCAACTCAGCAGCGTTATTTTGTAGCCTTCTGCACTTAAGCCGCACAGGTAGGGCAGTACTTGCGATTGACCCAGCGGGTCGGTCATTCCATCGTAAGAAATATATAGTACCTGAGTTTCTCTTTTGTTCTTATCCCCCATGTCAACGCCCAATATTAAGCTCTGTATGCTTTTAACCACCAGTGCAATACAACCAGCAACCATATACGGTTATACAAGTAATCCTTTCCGCCCTGAAATTGTTGTAACAAGTCTTTTACATATTCTGGTGACACTACACCATACTGCCTGATAGTCTCTTCATCCAGGTAGTCATTGATCAGGTATTTCAAAGGCCCTTGCAGCCACTCTTTAAGTGGTATGGCAAATCCTTTTTTAGGGCGCTCAAACAGCTTTCGAGGCACCAGGTCGTACAGTACTTTTTTCATGAGGTACTTGGTACCATAACCTTCGCGCACTTTAAGCCGATAGTCTATGTTCAGTCCCAATTCCACTATACGTGTATCCAGCAAGGGCACACGGCACTCTAATGAGTATTGCATGCTGGCGCGGTCTACCTTTACCAGCAGGTCGTCCTTTAGGTAATATTTTATATCCCAAAACGCTTGTTTTTCTGCGGGGTTAGCGCTGTTCTCGGGTATATCAAGTCTATTGATGCTTTCAAAATTAAATGCATTATTAATAAGCAGGTTGTTCAATTCCTTCTCACTGAAAAAATATTGCTCCTGCGAGAATATATGTGTGTGCAGTCGTTTGGGCGATGGATAGTCGAACAGTTCCGCAGCGCGTTTATAACGGTTGTTGCCCATCTGTGTAATATGGTAGATGGGTTTGCGCATTATTTTATTCAACGGCTTGCTTAACCGGTTTGCCCAGGCATACATACCGTACCCCTGGAATAATTCATCACCACCATCACCAGACAGGGTAACGGTAACATGTTGCCTTGCCAACCGTGATACCAGCATGGTTGGGAAGGCTGATGAATCAGCATAGGGCTCATCATATACTTCCAGTAATGAAGGTATTAGTTCCAATATGTCATCTACCGATACTTTAAACGTATGATGCTCGGTACCTAGGTTAGTAGCTATATCTTCAGCATAGGCCGACTCGTCATACTTCGCCTCGTTGAAACCAATACTGAAGCTTTTTACTTTTTGTTTTGATATTTTACTGGCTACGGCCGTGACTAGGCTGCTATCTATACCGCCACTCAGGAAGGTACCTAATGGTACATCGCTGATCATCTGGCTTTCTATAACATCGAAAAGTAGATGCTTATAAGTAGCCAGGGTTTTCTGTTCAGATATTAAAGGTTCTGAAAGGAAGTGTTGCTCTGCACTCCAGTAGCGGAAAAAATCAAGATTGTTACTAGCGCAATCAAGCACTGCATAATTTGCAGATGGGAACTTGTATACCTGCCGATAAATGGTATGCGGCTCCGGTATAAAGCCCAGGTGCAGGAAGTAGGGTATTGCTTCTTTGTTTATTTCCAGCTTCTCAACGCCCGTCAGCTTGCTGTGTGTTACAACAACTTTCAGTTCCGATCCGAAGATAAAGGTCTTCCCATCCCAGTAATAGAACAGAGGCTTAATGCCTATCTGGTCGCGGCAGAGGTAAAGTTTGTTTTCGTGTATATCGTAAATGGCTATGGCAAACATGCCATTGAACCAGGTAAAAGATTTGGTACCGAAACTCGCAAACAATTCCAGTATCACTTCTGAATCACCTGTAGTTTTCCAGCTAAAATTCGGAAGCTTATTGCGTAATGATTCGTAATTGTAAAGCTCACCGTTATACACCATCACGTACCTGCCATCTGCTGAGTACATGGGTTGGTTTGCAGTCTCTGAAAGATCGAGTATACTCAAGCGGCGATGCCCTAAAAATATGGTGTCACTATCGTTTAAATAATAGCCATAGGCATCCGGCCCGCGGTGAGACAAACGATCGGTTGCCTGTTGCAGAGCCTGCTTATCTAATTTTTGATTTGAAAAACCGCCAGCTATTCCGCACATACGTTATTGCCCTTATTTTTTTATGGCCCTCACTACGGCCGCCCTTGCGTTATCGTAAAAAATGAAATCTGCCAGGGTTACTTCAAGCCCGCTGTTCTCCACCCACTTCTTCACTGTTTTTAAGGTTTGCGGCTGGTCATATTCAGGTGAGAACATATCAAACGTATCCAGCACCACCCAATCACGCAATTCCTTTTTGCTCAGGTTGTCAGGTATGGTCGCTTTAATATCAGGTATGGGTATAAAACGGTTCAGCAACTTGCCCAGACCGATAGCATGGTTAAAGTTGTAGAGCTTCATCATCCAGTCAACATTCTTATCTATCCACGATAATAATTTCTCATTATCCATCTTCTTGGTGTACGGCCTGAAGATATACTTAGCGTGGATCTTTGTCCACCAGCCTGTGATGGGGTAGAAGTCTACCACCAGCTCACCACCCGGCTTTACTTTAGCGCAAAGGGTCTGAATACTTTTTTCAAAATCCGGGGTGTGTTGTAACACCCCCAAGCAAAACACTTTATCAAAAGCATTGTCTTCAAAAGGCATTTCGTAAACGCTAGCCTGGAATATTTGCAGCCTGTCGCCATAATGGCTGTTGTTGCGGTAATTGGCTTCAACGGCGCTAGACAAATCTACGCTGTATATGTTAGCTTCCGTATTAGCAAGCACTACTTGCGTAAAACGGCCTGCACCGGCACCTACTTCCAGTATATTCTTGCCTTTCAGTTCTTCAGGCTTCCATGCTGTTTCCGCAAAGAAACGCACCTTACTTATAGGTAGTTCCTGTTGCTCCTGGTCTATCTGTACTTTCTGGAATTTATTCCACTGGAAGCCGAAGTTCTCTGTGTAGTTATCTTCTTTAGCAATACGCATAACCCCGTTCCTTACTTTGAAGGTGTTGCCTGCATCGTCTACCCACTCCTCACCTTTTTGAGTAAGTAATTTACCATTATGTGGGTTTACGAGTTTTATTTGTGTTTTTGCAGCAGTAGTTTGCATATTACTAAAGTACGTTTGTTAAATATAGAACTAATGTTATAGCGTATTGCGCTGAAAAGATAATGAATTGCGTGCTTTTTTTCTCCATTCATGGCCAGGTGCAGGGAAATATATGTTTCCCAATGTGCCATCATTAATTTTTTATACGGACCGAACACTTTTTGCACTGCAGAGTCGGCAAAAGAATATTGGAATGACAATGCTTGCTTGCGCAGCAGGGCATCTTCAGGCGCGCTGATCACACTGCGTGTATCATGCTCTATAAGCCTGCCTACCACCTCATTGCTGGTACGAATGCCATAGTTGGCCGCCAGCCGCAGCCAAAATTCCCAATCTTCTGATCCTGCAAGGGCGCGGTCGGGCGTGAACTGGTGCTTTTCAAATACTTCTTTTTTAATGAATACACCTATACAGCTAAGGGGATTGCCCTGTACTAATATCAGCGGGTCTTCTTTAAGGTTGTTTATTGTTTTGGATGCTTTTTGCTCTGTACCTATTTCATAGGCCAGGTGCAAAAAATCGGGATTGCCTTTTTTTCCGATCACGCTTGCGGCTTTCCGCAAAGCATCCGGGAACAAAATATCGTCAGAATCGAGGAAGGTGATGTAATCGCCATGTGCACGTATAGCGCCATAGTTACGTGCAGCAGCGCGTTCCTCATTATTCTTCTTAAGGTAGGTAAGTTTTGGGTCCTTTAATTTGTCGAAAACAGCACTTGTATTATCGGTACTGCCATCGTCAACCACTATCAGTTCATAGGCGTCATAATCCAGCTTCAATAGGGCAGGAATATTCTGCTCCAGGAACGTTGCCCTGTTGTAAGATGGAATGACTATACTGATAAAAGGGTCAGTCTGACTCATACAGTTCTGTTAAGCTGTTTATCATGTGCTGTAAAGAAAACAAATCTGCGGTAATCCTTTCGTTATTGATTAGTGATTGTTTCAAATCAACGTCAGAAAGTATGGTGGTAATACCTGTGGCAATTGATGCGGCATCTTTATAATTGGCTATCCAGGCGTTTTGTTTGTGTACCAATATATCGTTAGCAATACCAGATAGGGTAGCTACCATGGGCACACCCGCTGCCATACTTTCTATATATATCTGGCCAAATGCTTCTGAATGTTCATCTATCGGCGTATGTACAAATACATCCATCAGGTGGTAAGCGGCAGCAATGTCTTTTTCGAACGAAATGGTTTTATAACTACTGGCCGGCAGTTCTTGGAGCAAGGCGTTTATCTGCGATGCATAGTCTCCGTTAGCATTAAATAGTAATAAGAGCGCATTGGGGTATTGCTCCAAAACTGTTGCAAATGCCGGTATTATATACTGGATTCCTTTCCACTCCGTAAACCGGGATATAACCCCAATTACCGGAGTGGCATTTACAGGTACATATTTTGTCCTTAATGCGGCAACAATCTGAGGGTTAGGTTTAGAGAAGCTTTCCAGCAGGAAACCATGGGGAATGTACACTACTTTCTGCTCAGGTACTTTTTCCCACTCAACCAGTATCTTTTTTACTTGCCCCGATATAGCCACAATTTTGGTCGATAGCCGATTGATGAATTTGTCCCAGAATATGCCCTTGGGCATGTATATGTGGTGCAAGGAAGAGTGGTGCCTCGTGTGTATCCGCCTTGTCACACCCGCGGCTTTGGCCGCAGACAGGCCAAGTATACAAGCTTGCTGCAGGTGGCAGTGCACCCCATCAGGCTTATCCTTTCTTAGTTGTTTGTAAATAGCCAGCCATGCTTTGGGCCAGTCTTTTTTGCCGCGGCATACAATTCGCAGCACCGGCACTTTCATTTCCCTCAATACCTGTTCCGTTGCCGAGTCGCCGGGATTGAGCAATATGAAATTGAGGTCTATACGATCCTTATCCATGTATGCCGCTATCCACTCAAAGGCAAGTGCTTTGTTGATATCGGAGATAATGTATGTGACCTTTGTTTTCAAATCGTTGAGTTATGTAAGCGCTACTTTTTCAGGGTATATAGCGCCATTGGCAGTAATGATATAGTCATAAAGCCGGTATCTGAATGCTAGAGGCAACTTCTTGAATTTATTGTTATCCAGTGCGTCAATCCATATCCTACTGCAAAACACGTTAAACAGAATAGCCTTAAGTAACGTGGGCTTGTAGGGTAGCTTTAGGTAACCTTCTTTTACCCAGTTGGGATGTATATCTCGCAGCTTAGCATTGGCTACAGCGTATTGACGTTGCCTTTTTATGTAGCTGGCTGTTGTGATCACGTCATCGTGCCAGGCAAATGCATCGTTACGAAAAAATAGGGGTAACCCATGCTTGACAGCCCTTACTGCAAATTCGTAATCCTCAGCATCTGTAAGTCGTTCATCAAAACCCTTGAGTATATTGAAATCTTTTTTTGCGATAGAGAAATTGGCAGTAGTTACAAATACCTGGTCTTTGGCTAAAGCTTTAGATCCAACTCCTTTCAGGGGACTCAACCATTTATCGCTCAGGAATGCCTTGTATTTAAAGAGCTCGGTAGCATTTTCTGTTACTTCTTCCTGCAGGCCACCGGTAACAATACTGTGTGGGTATTGCTGGTGGTGTTTTACATGCTCTTCAATACATGCAGGCCAAGGGCGCATATCATCGTCAAAGAAAATAAGCAAGTCAGAAGTAGCCACTGCTGCCCCCCGGTTACGTGTTGCAGACCGGCCTTTATTTTGTTGTTCTATCAGTTTTAGGTTCAGTTTCCATCCGCCATCGTTAACTATAGCTGCAGTATTATCTACCGATCCGTCCGATACAATAATGACCTCAAAATTGTTGATGGTCTGTTGTTCCAACGCCGCCAATAAATTGGGTAGCTTTTTTGCGCCGTTATATGAAGGAACAATTACCGATGCAGTCATTTTACGTAATCCGAATACTTAGAAATGAATTATTCTATGTGAAGTATAAAGTTATTAAAGTTGTTGACAATGTACTGTCAAACCTTTGTTATCTCAGTTTATTGGCAATTTTCTTTATGAACGGAGGTATCAGCATCCTGTTCTTCAGGGTCTTTAAATGTGCAGCCTCTTCTGGCAGTAGAATGTCTTCTTTAAGATATCCGGCTACTTTCTTTGCTTCTTTAAAGTTGTTGAGTGCATAGTATTCCTGAAACTGGTAGAAGATACTGTAATTGACAACTTTATCAATTATCTGCTTATCTGCACGGAATGCATCTTTATAAAGCAGGTTAAATTCTTGTTGAGGCCAGTAGCCTTGTAAACCGGCAAGCGCAGATCCGTTCAGTTTTGCTATCGCATGGTATAACTTTTTAGTTTCAGCCTGGAATTTTTCGTGAAACTGGTTGGTTTTTGAATCGTCGTGTATCCTGAAATTGGCGATACGTGTTTTATTCTTCACTACTCCATCAAGACCATATTGCAGCAGGTAGCGTATCCACAGCTCCTTGTCCATTATATAGTGGAACTGTTCGTCCAGGAATCCTATCTTGTCTATACAGTTTTTTCTGAAAAAGGTTTCTGGTTGGTCTATTCGTGCCCAGCCAATCGTTTTTTCAAGATTGCCTTCGTAAATATCGGTACCATTAGACATGTATTCGCCTTTGTTGCCAAATATCCTGCTGGTACCGCAGTAAACGTTTGTGTTGGGGTTAGCAAACATTTCACCAACCGTTTTCAATGCACCAGGGTCGTAGTAATCATCGCTGTTCAGCCAGTTGATCACATCGCCGGTGGCATGTTTGTATCCTTTGTTCAGCGCATCGCTCTGTCCTTTATCTTTTTCACTTACCCAGTAGCTGATGTGCTTCTCGTATTTTTTTATGATCTCAACAGTGTTATCCTTGCTGCCACCATCCATAACGATATATTCCAGGTTAGGATAACCCTGATCCAGTATGGAGCATATTGTTTCCTCAATGTATTGCCCCTGGTTGTACGATGGGGTTATAATGGATATTTTAGGTAACATCAGGTTCTGTTGTTTTAAATGTAATTTACCAGTAGCAAGCGCCTTCTATAGTGGCCGCTTGCTTGGGTGTTTCGTGCGGATAAGGTTTTTTCCACTTGTCGTTAAAGAATTTGCTGATCTCTTTTACGTCAAGCCACCTGTTACCGTATACCCCAAACATGATTTGCGTAGCCCCGCCCATGTGTATGGCTTGCTTGCCTATGCTCTTTACAAAGCCCGCCAGTGGTAAGCCATACGCACCAGCTCCTATAATGGCCACATCAAAATTGGTATTGTTTATTTGGCCACACATGTGTTGGTAAGCATCAAACCACGTAGCAAATTCTGGCTTTATACCCGTTATAGATTGTACCGCCTTTATTGTTTTCAATTCAAACTCGGGTAGTACCAGCTCGTTTGGGAACAGCTTCCTGCGGTTGTTGTTGTACTGGTATGTTATTGAATCCTGGAAGGGGTGTACTACCAGTACTTTTTTACCCGCAAGGTATTGGCTCCAGGGATTATCCGGGTAGTAATATGGTTCTATCGATTCCAGGTTAATGAAAGATGCATTAGGGCAATATGCTGCACATATCTCTTCCTCGCCCTCATTGTGCCATACGCCCATTATATCTACCTGCCTCAGGTGCTCGAACATCTCTTTACAGAAACGTTCCAGGTTGGCGGGATCGGCGGAGAAGAACCCGGCATTATACTGCAGATTATTCACGACGCCTGCATCCCAGATCATTGGGTTCTTTTTATTAGTAAAGTAGCTGTATAGTGTAGCTAGTTCACCGGCACCAATGCGTGCCACCATCAATGGCTTACCTTCTTTTACTTTTTCTGCAATAAGGTCGTTGGCCGCCTGGCCTTTTATTAAGGGTTTACCGCAGTAAGTGTCCTTCGTTGTGTCAGGTACATATATTTTACGCAGCGCATTATACCTATAGGTATAGCCCAATTTATAAAATATTTTTTGCAGTACCGTATTCATATATGCCTGTTTATTCCTAGTCTATTTAATGCCTGGGAAAAATTTACGTCTTATTTTTCTTAGTTGCATCATAGCCGATGTTGGCAGCACTTTGTACAAAACATTACGTGCTATATTCAAATGCTGCGGTACATCAAAGTAAGTGGTATATGTAAGCATGTCTGCCTTCCTGTTGCGTGCTATTCGTGCAGGGTGAACTACCTTCTCCAATGTATGCAGCGTCATATATGATGCTTTGTTCTCAGCACGGGTATGCGTAGCATCTTCGCCAAAGCCTACATTGGTTACCAGGTTTAGTACGGGCATTATAGCATAGCTGCTATAGTACCAGCATGTAAGCACCCATTGGTAATCCCAGGTGTCAATTTTTTTGCTGCGTGTGGCTTCAAATATCTCGCGCCAGTATTCGGCATGTTTTGCATTTAGAGTATTCTCTTCTAGTTTCCCTGAGTTTAAGAAATCATCCAGCATGTGCATCTCTATATCGTATAGCTTCCACGCCCTACGCCATGTAGCCCAACCCCAAACAGTGAAGTACTTTATGAAGTAATAAGATTCCCCATCACTGAAATCTTTGGTTATAAAGTTGTTGCCACCTATATGCATCACCTCTGTATTGTCCTTATACTTTTCCAGCAGTTCTTCACAGTATGGGAAAAAGCTTTGGTCCACAATACAATCATCTTCTATGATAATGCCTTGCTCCACATTCTCAAAAAACCAATTAATGCCTCCTGATACTCCAAGTCCGCAACCTAAGTTCTGTTCCCTGAACAGCGTATGCAGTTCGCAATCCCAATCTATGTTAGTCGCTATTTTACGCACCTCTTCACACAATGCCGCTTCACCTGGCTTATGTGCCCGTGGACCATCGGCAGCTACATACAAGTGTTTCGGCTTTGCCTCCCTTATAGCAGCAAATGACTGCCGGGTAGCATCGGGCCGGTTAAATACAAGATATAATACGGGTGTGTTCACACTCATTTTCTCTTCTGAATTATTTTTTCAATAAACCGCGGCATCAGCTTGTACTTGCGCAATGCGTTGGCTATTGTTTTATCTGCTGGTCTAAAGTCTTTCCATGGGGTTTGCAACAGGTAATCGTAATATACGTTTTTTCTCGGGTGAAAGGTCATATACTCCCAAGGTTTCGACCGGCCGGTATAGTGTAAAATTATAGGGTTTTTCACAGCCTCCTCTATATCTTTCAATGTATAGGTAAGAGCATCTTCCTTCATAAAGAACATGAAGGTCTGCACGTTAAACTTAGGTAGCAATGGCTTCCATTGTCCTTTACAAACCACGTTAAATGCATCTTGATCCCAGTATTGTATTATGGCCTCATTCTTTACCAGGAAATCGCTCAACAACAGGTTAAGCCCGGTTGCTCTCCATCGCTCCAGGTTGATGACCATAATGCCCGAATTGAAATACGGTTCATCTGCTTTCAAACCCAGGGTAAATTTTAATGGATTATCAGGGTCTTCAATAGCTGCCATATAGTATCCCGTAACATCAGTATCGTACAGTTCTTTGATGCTTTGTTTTATTACTATGTCCACATCCATGTACAATACCTTTTGTACGTGGGCAGGTAGCAACTGTGCCATCTGTATGCGGTAATAGTTGGCATAGCTGGCATGGTCGCTTATTTTAAAATGGCTGAACTGTGCCACGTTTATAAGTACCCTTTGCACAGTTAACTTACTGTTCTTATAGACTTCGCTTAGTTTCTGCCAGTCCGCATCTAGTATCTTGTCATCGCAAATAGCATACACCAGCATATCCTGCTCCGGGTTATGTTGTATGAGGGAGTATAACATAACAGCTGCATGTTGCAGGTAGTTCTTATCTAATGTTATAGCTATGTTCATTGCAGGCATTGCAGGTCGCTGTAAGGTACTATACCTTGTAATTTTTCAGTTTATACTGTATTATCTTCTTCTGGTAAAAAAGCATTTGTTTCATGGTAAGCGTATGCTCTTCAAACATGCGTTTTTCACGGATCACGATCTTCTCTTTTTTCGAGTTGCTCTGCCTGTAATTATTTACAAACTCCACAAGTGAAGGGAAGAACTGGTATTTATTCAGCGTCAGGTCTTTAGCTTCGTGCAGGTAGGGGAGCATCTTGTTATAATTGTCGGGGTGCATGGCCTCTTCAATTATTTTTATAGCACCCAAGTAATCAGCCGGGTCTATCTTTATCATAGACTCTGCGGGAAAGAATTTATCTATATCCGGGCACCCATGATAAATAGGTACGGTTAGCGATAAAAAACAATCGAGTATTTTCTCAGTAAAATAACCTTCGTGCCGAGCGTTCTCTATAGCTATAGAAAAACGGTATGGTGCCAGCCCATCCCACTTGTCATCTACAAAATTAGCTCCTTTGCCATACCAATCCAGTTGCTGTTTAAAATGGCCCTGCATCCTGTTAGTGAATGCATAGCGCAGCTTATGGCCAGGTAATGATACCGCATCTGATATAATAGCTGAAAGGTTTTTAGCCTTGTTCGTACTATTATTCTCTGTAAGGAAATCGTATGTTTTCTTTACATGCCAGGGCGATACGTAGTGCATCTTGTTTACGTTAGAATGTTGTATGTCATCGCGCGATGTAATGACACCCCCAAACTGGTCTATGAATTTTTGTTCATAGTCCCACATAGACCGCTCTTCACCTGTAATGAAGATGCAATTTTCAAAAGAACAATTGCCTTCTTCCATCAGGTAGCTGTCTATATTCTCATAGATGAACCAGAAGTCACAATTGGTGCATGAAGGATCGTTGATATAAAACTTACAATTGCCCCATATGCCCTTATTGCCAGGCGATTGCTTCAGGAACATGGGTTGGCCAAAATCTTTATCCCACTTGGTGGGGTAGCTTACTTTTATTGTGATCAGATCCTTAGACATAGATACTTACCATTTTTCATAAGTGAGCAATGGTGCAAAAATACCAGGACGAGGTATTTGCCAGTATGGGGAAGTGTCCAGGCCGCCAGCTACATCCAGAGATATAACAGGGGCATTTTTGCCTGGCTCAGTTATCCATTCTTTATAATGTACGCTGGTCATCAACTCCACCTTATAGTTGCCTTCATTTAGAATGTTCCGCGGTATCCAGCCAATCAGGCGTACCTGGCCCTCTTTTATTTCTATCCAGTTTTCCTGCTTGCCATCTGTATGGTTAGACCAGAATAGTAATTTCTGATCGGTGGTGAATACCGCAAACCCCAGGGTAAGAGCTGGATCAACTTTTGTCACTGTACCTTCCAGCACTACACCTATACGTTCGTTAATGCCAAAACTTGTACTACTTACTTGTTTGTTTTCTTTTACTAGGTAAAATTTAGAAGGCTTAAAATATGGATTGTCATATTTGCTATCCTTATTTTCCCAATAAGTATCGAAGTTTGTATTTTGGCTCAGGTACTGGCCTATTACTTTGTCTATTGTATCGTTTGCGGCCACACGGCCATTGTGCATCAATATGCCTTTGCGGCATATACTGCTTATGGCATTTAGTTCATGGCTTACAAATATTACGGTGCGTCCCGTGTTTTGAGAAACGTCCTTCATCTTGCCCAGGCATTTTTTCTGGAACTCAATATCGCCGACTGCCAATACTTCATCAACTATCAGTATCTCGCACTCCAGGAAAGCCGCCACGGCAAATGCCAGTCGCACATACATACCGCTGCTGTAACGTTTTACAGGAGTATCTATATAACGGTTCACACCAGAAAATTCAACTATCTCGTCAAATTTGGATTTGATCTGCGCTTTGGTCATACCCAGGATAGCACCATTCAAGTAAATATTATCCCTGCCAGACAGTTCGGGGTGAAAGCCAGTACCTACTTCAAGCAATGAGGCTATACGGCCTCTTACTTTTATCCTTCCTTCAGATGGGCGGGTTACTTTTGATAATATCTTTAATAGGGTGGATTTACCTGCGCCGTTTCGACCAATAATACCTAATACTTCACCCTCTTCAATATCAAAGTTTACATCTTTCAGCGCCCACACATATTCACTTGTGCCTTTCTGTGTACGGTCGTTACTTTCGCCTATTTTGGCAAAAGGATCTTCCTTGCCACGCATACGTGCCCACCAGCGGTTAAGATCGTGGCTGAGCGTGCCAGTGCCTACCTCACCAAGCCTGTATAGTTTACCTATATCTTCAACTTTTATTACCGCAGACATCTATTTATTTGAAGCTTGTTATTATTTAATGATAAGCATCTGGACTATACGGTGTCCATAAAACTCTTCTCTACCTTGTTAAATATCAATATGCCTAAAAATAGCACTACGATCATAAAAATAGTACTATATAACAGACCATTAATGCTGAAGGAACCAGTGCCTAAGAATGCATAACGGAATGTTTCAATGATGGATGTCATGGGGTTGGCCAGGAACAATAAGCGCCATTTTCCTTTCACTGCCGATAAGGGTTGTATTACCGGTGTGGCATACATTAGCAATTGCACACCAAACGATAACAGGAATATCAAATCCCGATACTTGGTAGTGAGCGATGATATTACCATACCAAAGCCTAACCCCAGTCCGCCTATAACTATAATAAGAAATGGTATCAGGCAAATGGTAAGATTGGGATGAATTGCACCGCCTTTAAAACCAGCAAACAAGTAGAATGCCCATATCACCAGGAACAAAAACATTTGTATACCCAGCTTTACGAGGTTGGATACTACTATAGACAACGGCATAATAAGCCTTGGAAAATACACCTTGCCAAATATGGCCGCATTGTCTTTAAGTACAGAAGCTGTTTTATTCAGGCACTCTGAGAAATAGTTCCATAACGTAATGCCCGGCAGGTAAAACAGTAATGCCGGCAGGTTCTCTGTAGACAGGTTAGCTATTTGCCCGAAGATGACCCAATAGGTTATTGCTGTAAGTATAGGTTGCAGAAAAAACCATGTAGGACCCAGGATGGTCTGTTTGTAGGTGGCTATAAAATCACGTCTTACAAGCAACATCAGTAGGTCGCGGTAACGCCACACATCTGCCAGATGCAGATCGAACGGGCTGGACGTAGGAGCTATTACCTCTGTCCAGCCTTTCTGGTCTTCTTGTATTGCAGGTGATACATCCATGTATCTTATTGATCGCTTTTTTAGTTTGAAAATTATATCCGGGTGACCGAAATCTTAAAATATATTTTTAGCAAGTGCCTGGTGATAAACCTTTTCTATACCGTCTCTTAAATGTATTGCAGCTTTCCAGCCCATGCTGTGCAGCTTGGTTACATCCATTAGTTTGCGCGGTGTGCCATCGGGTTTTGTACTGTCCCATATAACTTCACCTGTAAAACCTGTAATGTCCTTTATCAGCATAGCCAGATCGTAGATGCTGATGTCCTCACCTATGCCAATATTCACATGTCCTGCATCGTTATAGTTATCCATCAGGTACACACATGCATCGGCCAGGTCTTCTGCATGCAGAAACTCACGCTTTGGTGTACCTGTCCCCCATAATGTAACTGTAGGGGTATTGTTTATTTTGGCTTCATGAAACTTACGTATCATGGCTGGCATTACATGTGATGTTTGCAAGTCATAATTATCGTTTGGACCATACAGGTTAGTAGGCATTACAGATACAAAATTGCACCCGTACTGGCTCCTGTAAGAGTCGCACATTTCTATACCAGCTATTTTAGCAATAGCATATGGCTGGTTGGTATGTTCTAACACGCCGGTAAGTAAATATTCTTCTTTCAGCGGTTGCGGTGCAAACTTAGGGTATATGCAAGATGAACCAAGGAACATGAGTTTCTTAACGCCGCTTGTGTAAGCATTGTGTATCACGTTGTTCTGTATCATCAGGTTCTCGTAAAGGAACTGACCCCTGTATATATTATTTGCCATGATGCCGCCTACTTTAGCGGCGGCCAGGAAAACGTATTCTGGTTTTTCTGCTTCAAAAAAATCTGCTACGTCCTGCTGTTTACGCAGATCCAATTCAGCCGATGTGCGTAATACAAGATTGTTATGTCCCAAGCTTTCCAGTTTGCGCGTTATGGCGCTCCCTACCATTCCTCTATGCCCTGCAACAAATATCTTACTGTCTTTTTCCATCTTTATGTCCTTACTCAAATTGCCTTAATATGCTGTAGCCTGAATTTTTCAAAAGTTGTTCCCTGCGGAATATATCAAGATCAGAAGCTACCATTTCTTTCACAAGGTCGGCCAGTTTGTACTTCGGTGTCCAACCCAATTTTTGGGTTGCTTTTGTACCATCACCAATTAACAACTCCACCTCAGTTGGCCTAAAATATGCAGGGTCGATAGCCATTACTTCCTGTCCTACTTTCAATGAATGTTCGTTGCTGCAGCTTTTTATTACTGCGACTTCGTTTACCCCTTCACCCTTAAATTCAAGTTCAGCGCCTACTTCTGCAAATGCCATCCGGATGAAGTCCCTTACTGTTGTAGTAGTTCCTGTAGCAATTACAAAATCTTCAGCAACATCCTGCTGCAGTATCAGCCACATGGCTTCTACATAATCTTTAGCATGTCCCCAGTCGCGACGGGAGTCAATATTACCCATGAACATTTTTTCCTGCAGGCCAAGAGCTATTTGTGCTACGGCGCGGGTTATCTTCCTGGTAACAAATGTTTCACCACGTAAAGGGCTTTCGTGGTTGAATAGGATACCATTGCAGGCAAACATATTGTATGCTTCCCGGTAGTTCACTGTTATCCAGTAGGCGTACATCTTGGCAACTGCATATGGCGAACGTGGGTAGAACGGTGTTTTTTCTGATTGCGGTACTTCCTGTACCAGCCCGTAGAGTTCTGATGTTGATGCCTGATATATCCTTGTTTTATTAGCAAGGCCCAGTAAGCGTACTGCTTCAAGCACACGCAAGGTGCCTATACCATCAGCATTCGCAGTATATTCAGGGGTATCAAAGCTCACTTTTACGTGGCTCATTGCACCCAGGTTATATATTTCATCCGGTTGTACTTCCTGTATGATGCGGATGAGGTTAGTGCTGTCGGTCAGGTCGCCATAATGTAATATGAAGTGACGGTTATTAACGTGAGGGTCTTCGTACAGATGGTCTATCCTGTCTGTATTAAATAAAGAACTACGCCTTTTTATGCCGTGAACTATGTAACCTTTCTTTAATAATAATTCTGAAAGATAAGCGCCATCCTGCCCGGTCACTCCTGTAATTAATGCTGTTTTTGGCATGCGATTTTTTTCAATAAGTAGTATGTAATATTAACTATATGTAGCCGAGTACCAAAATAGAGGTTTTTGTTTATTAATGCTAATTATTCACTGAAGGATAACAAAATAGCCATCGCATCAAGCCATGTGTAAACTCATCTTTATTGCGCAGTATTATAAAAACCGGCATATCGTTTCTGCATCTTATTAGATATAGAAAAAATAGCCGGTTTTTCATGCATCAGTGATACATGGGATTCGGAAAGCTATCGTTTAAAGAAGCTAAAGAACCCGCCTTTATTACTATCGGCGCCGGTAGTTGTTGTACCAGATGCGCCATATTCAGCAAGCTTATGCTCATATTCCCTGTTAGGGTTGTAGTAGTAACCATATTGTTTCAGGTATCCTACGCCATTGAATACAATAGCCGGGTTATGTATTTTACCATCTTTGTACATCTCATCGAAATCGCGTACCTGTTTTTTTGTGGTTACAGCCTGGCGGATTACAAAGAGATTCAGGCCAGCATGACGTGAGAGTATCAGGGCATCAGATACAAGACCTAATGGCGGAGTATCCAGTATCACGATATCAAACATCTCTTGTAGTTCTTCTATCAATTTGGCTGTAGAAGGGTAAGCCAACAGATCGCCTGGATTTTGTGGAGCCTGGCCGCAATTGGCTATGTACAGGTTAGAGTTGATACCGGATGGTTTGATCACATCTTTCAGTTCAGCTTTACCCATCAGGTAATCGCTAACGCCATTGGTATCCTTTATTTTCAGGAACTCAGACATCTTTGGTTTACGAAGATCAAACTCAACAACCACTACACGTTTGGTGCCTAGAGCAAGTATAAAGCCCAGGTTCAACGATATAAACGTTTTACCTTCTCCACTTTCAGATGAAGTTACAGAGATCACTTTTCTGCCTTCGGTAAACGGTATGAACTCAAGGTTAGTACGCAACATCCTGAACTGTTCTGATATACCTGTGCGTACGCTGGAGCTTATAGCTATATAATTGTAGCGCAGCTTATCAGGGTCTATCTTGCTGATAACACCTATGATAGGAATATCAGTGATCGCTTTTATGTCAGACTCGTTTACGATCTTACGGATAAGTAACTGGCGGATGAGCAACAGCAGCAATGGTATAAGCAACCCTACCAAAAGTGCAAGCAAGTAAATGTTATTCCTGAGTGGGAATACCGGCTGGCTACCCGCATAAGGCGCAATCAATACTTTCGACTTATTGGCTTCGTTATATACCGCGATATCGTTCTCTATTCCTTTCTTGAACAAGAAGAGGTACATATCCTGTGTTACATCGTAACCCCTTCTGATCTGGGTGATGCTGCGATCGATACCGGGAACGCTCTTTATCTTATCGTTATAGTCTGCGTTAGACTTAGTAGCCACCTGCAAGTCTGATTCGAGACTGCCAGATAACCTGTTCAACACATCGAGCATCCTTCTCTTCAATGCTTCGAGTTCTACAATGGTTTCTATAAGGAATGGATTTGATGCCCCGAGTTCCTGCACTTTTTCCTGTGTTTCCAGTTTCTGTACCAGTGTATTGTACTGTATAACCAGCCCTTGAAGGATATTGTCATTTATATCGAGTGCAACAATGATCTGATAGCGGCTGTTGAGCAACAGGTAACGCAGGTTAATAAGCGCCCTTCTGCGGTTGAGCAACGCATCTATATTCTTTTCAGTTTCATTTTTTGCCGACATATAAGTGGCAGTTTGCCCTGGAAGGTCAATAACACCATTCTGTTCCTTAATGTGTTCTACGTTGGAGTCAACTGCATTCAGGTTATTCATCAGGTCCTTCTTATGGTCGTTGATGAAATCGCGAGTTTTTTGCGCAGACAGATCGATATTTTTGAACTTGTTGCGATAGTAGATGCGTACCAGTGTATTTAACAGATCGATACCGCGTTCTGGTATATTGTCCCTATATGTAAGGTCCATTACACTTGTACGGCCATCTGCAGAAGTTACTCTAAAATTAGACTGTATGTCGCGTACTGTGTATTCAGGATCTTTAACTTTTACATCAATTTCTTTAGTCAGGTATTTGTTAGGATTAGATGGATCGTAAGCGTACAATATTTTAAACCTGCCAAAAGACCTTGTTATCCAACTATCATAAGGCACATCTACTACTTTAGAACCTTCTCTCAAATCGAAATGTCCATCGGAAGTATATTTAACGAACATTTCTGTATGATCACCTTTGTAACCAGATGAATCGAAAACTATACGTATAGGGCTCTCGTTGTACAGTTCTATATCTCTCAGTTTACCTTTAATAAAGTAGGTAACGTTTAGATTTAGGGAGTCAACAGCTTGTGTGATTAGGTCTTCTGATTTTAAAGCGTTTATTTCATTGAAGAAATTTACCGGTGCTTTTTTAACAATGTTCAGCTTATCCAGGATATCACTGTTGGTGTTATCATCTTCTGTAACCACCAACGCACTCTTCACCTCATATATGGGCTTGGTTACCTGCAGGTAAATATAACCTATGGCAAGCGCAATGATCAGGCTTAGAATAATCCAGTACCATGCACCCAGTACCATGCCCAGATATCTCTTCACATCAAATGAGGACGTTGTTTTTTTAACTACAACGGGTGGTGCCGCTACATTTGTATTAATTGTATTAACCGCAGGCTTAAATTCCATGACAAAGTTTTTTATTTAGTGAGCTGCGTGAACGCAAACACACCTATTACTGAAGTAAATATTTCCGCTAATGCTGGCAAGTAGAACTGTACCACGTCGTTTTGAGCCTGTTGACGTGCTACGCGAGCAGCTTCAACATACACAATATCATTCTGCTTTAAGTAAAAATAAGGATTGGCAAATGCATTGCGGCTGTTCAGGTTGATGCGTGCAAATTCGCGACGACCATGATTCTCACGGATAACCATTACATTATCCTTACGGCCCTGTAGGGTGATGTCATCGGCTGCAGCTAATGCTTCCAGTACATTCATCCTATGGTTGGGGGCAATTACCACACCTGGATACTTTACTTCACCCATTACTGTCACTTTGTAGTTCAGTATCCTTATTTCAACAACGGGATCCTTCACATAGTTCATTCTCAGCTTTTCACTTAAGATATCTTTAACATTTCTCAATGTAAGGCCGGCAACCTTCAATTTACCTATTACAGGGAAATCCACGTAGCCATCCGGGTCAACCAGGTAACCTTTAAGGTTGCTACCGCCGCCACTACCACTACCACCACCGCTACCGCCACCTTTGCTGGCAGTAAGAGGATATTCAATACCACCATCATTGAAGATACTTACAGGATCTTTAACTGTGAAGTCACTAATACTGGATATCTTAAAAGCAAGGATATCATCAGGAGCAATTACGCTCTGTATGTATGGAGGTATCTTGGTGATAAGAACTGCAGTATCTGTAGGCTCATTGTCCCTGAAATAAATGGTTCTCTTGGGCAATGAACATGATGAAGCAAGTACCACTAAGGCAAGTGCGGTAAGGATGACGAAATGTCGGGTGAGAGTGTGCATACTATTGTGAATAATGTTATTCATAGGTAAAAGTAGAATGAAGTTTGTATAGAATAATTAATTCAAATTGGCTTTACAAAACGTTAACAGATATTGAAAATATTTTGTTATGTGTTTGTTAAGCAAAAAGCTAGATAGGCCCATACCTCACTATACCTATATGGATATTATTTGCATGGAAATTTACAAATTATTTCTGAGAAATCTTATGGTGCCAGCCTTTGTTTAATCCAGCCACTAGCCGATTGTGTAAATGCTATACGGTCGTGCATACGGCTGCTACGACCCTGCCAAAATTCAATTCTATCAGCAATCAGCCTGTAGCCGCCCCAGTGTTCTGGGCGCGTTATTGCAGTTTCTTTAAATTTCGATTGGTAAATTTTGTAGTTTTCATCCAGGGCCAATCTGCTGATCACCCTACTTTGCGGCGATGCCCAGGCGCCAAGGCGGCTGCCTGCTGGTCGCGATTGAAAATATTCATCGCTTTCCTCTTCAGATACTTTGGTTATAACACCTTCTATACGTACCTGACGCTCCAGTTCTTTCCAGAAAAAAACAATGGCAGCATTGGGGTTTGCTGCTATATCATGCCCTTTTGCACTATTGTAATTAGTATAAAATACAAAACCGGTATCTACACCTTTAAGTAATACTATACGTGCATGAGGTTTGTGTGCCTCATCCACCGTGGCCAATGTCATAGCATTGATCTCACTAAGTTGGGCGTCATTTGCCTCTGTAAACCATTTATGAAAAAAAGAAAGGGGATCGCCTCCTACACTCGCTTCATCAAGCGCAGCCAAAGTATATTCTGTGCGGATAGCCGCCAAATCCAGTCCCCGGTCAGGCATTGACTATTTTTTCTTCTTGTCTTCTGAGCCCAGGTACTTGGCCATTACATATATGATCTCAATAGCCATCAGGAAAGTAAATACCCAAATAAGAATAGGGCCAACAGTTTTAGTGACGTTATCGTAAAGAGCGCTCAGTAACAAGTGGGTCATGACTTTATAAATTTGTGCGCAAGATACAAAATGGAGTTGTAAATTCATTACACTATAATTTACGGTATTTTGTGTTTAATTTCATTTCCCATTTGCGTATATAAGTATGTTGCTCAGGCATATTCCTTTTTTAAGAGCGGTGTTTTTTTATTCGTTTACTGCTTTTGGCGGGCCGCAAGGGCATATGGGGATGATGGTGCGCACCTTTGTACAAAAAAGAAAGGATGTAACAGAGGATGAGCTGCTGTCGTATAACGCATTTTGCCAGATGTTGCCTGGCCCTTCTTCTACACAAACTGTGATGCTTATAGCTATGAAAAGAGGGGGGATACCCCTTGCTATTCTCACATTGTTGTTATGGGTGTTCCCTGCCGCCTTTCTGATGGGACTTTTTTCATTTATAGTCTATTATTTTAATGCTAAGGGTATTGAGAAAAGCATTTTTGCCTATGTGCAACCCATGTCTGTAGGGTTTGTATGCTTTGCAGCGGCTAAAATGATGAAAAATAGTACCCAGCACGTAGCTACTACGGTTATAATGCTCGGGGCTTTGATAACCACTATTGCCGTACGATCGCCATGGGTATTCCCTGCAATTTTATTGGTAGCTGGAACGATAAGTAATTTCAGTGATAAGCGCATACCTGATACGGTGGAAAAGCCTAAGCCGATCAATTGGATAAATCTATGGTTATTTGCTGCAATATTTATAGTTGCCGGTATATTTAGTGAAATGGCGCATACCAGGGGGGCTGAATGGCCCCATGGAAGGATATTTAACGTATTTGAAAACTTTTATCGTTTTGGGAGCATCGTTTTTGGTGGTGGTCAGGCCTTGCTGCCCATGATGTTGTTCCAGTTTGTGAACCTGCCCAAGAGCCATGGATTGCCTCCGGTCATCACATCACCTCAATTGCTTACCGGTTATGGTATGGTGCAGGCAGTGCCTGGCCCTGTATTTTCTATAGCATCTTTTATTGGGGGAATGGTAATGAGTGGATATGGACCTGTATGGCAAATACTAGGGTGCATTACAGCAACTACAGCCCTATTCCTGCCCAGCACGCTGCTGTTATTTTTCTTCTTCCCCATATTTCAGAACCTTCGGCACCACGTAGTCATATTCCGTTCGCTTGAAGGTATAAATGCGGCTGTAGTAGGAATAATATGGGCGTCAGGATTTTTGCTTTTTAAGTCTTTGCCTTTTGAGTGGAGCAACCTGGTAGTAATAGGGATAACTTTCTGTATCCTGAAATTCACCAAAATACCATCTCCGTTTATTGTAATAGGATGGATGTTGCTGGGCTGGACTATGAATATGTAAGTCTATGAAGGCTCTTTCAGAAGGGTATTAATGTCTGTTATCAGCTTGTTCACTTCATCCATTCTAAGCCCATCATAAAATCCTCTCACCTGTCCGTCCCTATCTACAAGCACATAATGGTTATCGTGAATGAAATCTTTATCTATACTTACACCGGCGGTATCGTCTTTAGCGCTGATGAGGTAGCTATAGCGGGCCATATCGTATAACTTTTTCTTGTCACCGGTCAGGAACATCCATTGGTTGGCATCGGCATCAAAACGCAGGCTGTATTCCTTAAGGGCGGCAACGGTATCTTTTAGCGGATCGACCGTGTGAGAAAGGATCAGCACATTTTTATTGCCCATGAACGCTTTGGCAACAGTGGTAAGATGCTCATTCATTTTAGGACATATGCCCCTGCATGTGGCGAAAAAATAAGACACTACGTATATTTTCCCCTTCACATCGGCATTGGTAATTACTTTGCCATCCTGGTTCACAAACGAAAAATCTTCTACATGATGGCCGGGGTTGCCCAGCACAGGCAAAAGAGATCTTTTTTGCTCGTGGGTAACCTTGTAGAAGTACCCCAGGAATGCAATGCCAAGTACTATAAAGAATGATAGAAGGAAAACGGTGGTTTTGTTCTGTTTCATTTTGTGCTAAAAATATGCGGCCACAAAGATAAGTATCTCTGTGGCCACATGCTTTGTACAAGTTGTTATATTTATTCCGGTATATGTTTCTACACCACTACATTTATCATTTTGCCTTTCACATAAATGAATTTCTTCAGGTCTTTGCCTTCCATCCATTTCTGTATATTGCTGTTTGCAAGCACCTCTTTTTGTATATGTGCAGGATCTTCTTCCAGCGCAAACTCCATATCGGCACGGGTTTTGCCGTTTACTGCCACTGGGTACTTTTTGCTGTTTTCATTAATGTACTGCTCGTCAAAAGCCGGGTAGCTAGCATCCAGCACACTGGTGGTATGGCCCAGGTTGTGCCACAACTCTTCTGCCAGGTGGGGGGCCAGCGGGCTCAATACAATAGCCAGCGGTTCAAGCACTGCACGTTTGTGGCAGTTGAGGGCGGTAAGGTCGTTCACGCAGATCATGAACTGGCTTACCGATGTATTGTATGCCCACTTTTCTATATCGTCTGCGGTCTTCTTTATGGTTTTATGCAGTATGCGCAGTTCAGCCTCTGTAGCGTGTTCGTCTGTTACTATCCAGCCTTTTTGCTCATCAGCATATAAGCGCCACAGTTTTTTAAGGAAACGGTGTACCCCTTCTATACCCTTGGTGTCCCATGGCTTACTGATGTCTATAGGGCCCAAGAACATCTCGTACATCCGGAAGGTATCAGCACCATATTGTGCAACAATGTCGTCGGGATTAACCACATTGTACTTGCTCTTGCTCATTTTCTCAGTGCCACTTCCGCAGATGTACTTATCTCCTTCTTTTATAAAAGTGGCGTTCTCATATTCAGGACGCCATTTTGTGAATGCTTCCGTATCCAACTCCAGGCCATCCACAATGTTTACATCTACGTGCAACTCGTCGGTTTTATACTGGTCTTTTAAACCATATGATACAAACTGCGAGGTACCACTCACTCTATATACAAAGCGGCTGTTGCCCTGTATCATCCCTTGGTTGATGAGTTTTTTGAAAGGTTCATCAAAGCTGATATGTCCCAGGTCGTGCAGCGCTTTTGTCCACATACGGCTATACAGCAGGTGGCCAACTGCATGTTCAGTACCGCCTATATAAATATCAACCTGATTCCAATAATCTGTTGCGGTATGCGATGCGAATTCGTTGTTATTGTGTGGGTCCATAAAACGCAGGAAGTACCAACTGCTGGCTGCGTAGCCGGGCATGGTGTTGGTTTCCCTGTTGCCAACTGGAGTGGTCACCCATTCGCTAACGTTAGCTAGCGGCCCTTCACCTTCTGGCCCAGGTTTATATGATTCCACCCTAGGCAGTATTACCGGTAATTCCTGTAGTTCAGGATAAGCATCCAACTCCTGTTCATCTGTCCCGAACGGTATGCCGTCGATATATATAATAGGGAATGGTTCGCCCCAGTACCGCTGGCGACTAAAGCCCGCATCCCTGAATTTATAATTTACCTTTCTGCGGCCAGCGCCTGCACTTTCAATAGCTTTTATAGCCGCTTCAGTTGCCTGTGGTATTTCAAGCCCGGTAAGGAAGCCACTGTTTTCTATTTTGCCTTTCTTAGCACTGTACGCTTCTGTACCGTTATAACTGCCACCAAATATATTGGTAATAGACAGGTTGAAATGTTGGGCAAAGGCATGGTCACGCTCATCGCCGCTAGGTACAGCCATTATAGCGCCTGTACCATAACCTGCCAGCACATATTCGCTGATCCACACCGGCACTTTATTTCCGCTCACCGGATTTATGGCATACGCACCTGTAAAAGCCCCAGTTACCTGCTTCACCTCGGCCATACGTTCACGTTCGCTGCGCGATTTTACATATTGTTTGTATTCCTGCACCGCTTGCTGTTGTGCTTGAGTGGTGATGCCATCTACCATTTCGTGCTCAGGGGCCACAACCATAAAGTCGACACCGAAAATAGTATCGGGCCGTGTTGTGAATACCGTGATGTTTGTATCGTGGCCGTCCAGTGCAAAACGTACTTCGGCGCCATTGCTTTTGCCTATCCAGTTGCGTTGCATTTCTTTCATGGCCTCGCTCCAATCTAGCGTATCCAAACTATCCAGCAACCTATCTGCAAACTCTGTAATGCGCAGGAACCACTGGCGCATTTTTTTGCGCTCTGCCGGGTGGCCACCGCGTTCTGATACGCCATTCACAACCTCATCGTTAGCCAATACGGTACCCAATGCCTCGCACCACCACACTTCGGCATAGCCCTGGTAGGCCAGGCGGTAGCGCATCAATATATCGCGCTGTTGTTTTTTATCGTAGCTGTGCCATGCTGCAGCATCGAAGCTTAGTGTATCATCGGCAGGGCATGTGTAGTTTGTATTTCCTTCTTTCTCAAAGATGTTGATAAGCTCTTGTATAGGCTG
The DNA here is from genome assembly GCA_031292525.1 of Flavipsychrobacter sp. Lineage (GTDB taxonomy): Bacteria > Bacteroidota > Bacteroidia > Chitinophagales > Chitinophagaceae > JABDEZ01. The sequence continues at coordinate 152,040 of JARLGY010000050.1, forward strand.
CGCTTTGTTGGCTGCACGGTTGTACCAGCTATGGAACAACTGCAGGAATATCCATTGCGTCCATTTATAATACTTAGCATCGCTGGTGCGTACCTCGCGGTCCCAATCGAAGCTGAAGCCAATATTATCTAACTGCTCACGGTAGCGTGCTATATTCTTTTCGGTAGTAACAGCGGGGTGCTGGCCGGTTTCGAGCGCATACTGTTCTGCCGGCAGGCCAAACGAATCGTAACCCATAGGGTGCAGGACATTAAAGCCCTTCAGCCTTTTGTAACGTGCATAAATATCTGACGCTATATAACCCAGCGGGTGCCCCACATGCAAACCCGCACCGCTGGGGTACGGGAACATATCCAGTATATAAAACTTAGGTTTAGCGCTTGTATTGCTTACTTTGTAAGTACCTAACTGTTGCCATTTTTCTTTCCACTTCTTTTCTATAATGCCGAAATCGTAATTCATAGGCGGCAAAAATAACCCTACAAATTGACAATTGCATATTGTCAATGTTCAATTGTAAAATATGTATGTATTGTACTATTGTCTATTGTGTTACGTGTAGTTCTTCGTTATTTCCAGTCAGCATTGCTAACCGTTCCATTACCCTTTCTACCAAAGCATCGGGGCAGGAAGCGCCTGATGTGATCATGACCTTTAACGGGCGCGCATCTGGAATATAATTATTGGTCACTACTTCAGTATGGGTGTGCATATCAAAGTGGCTTATTTCGGTGCCCGATATAAGGCAGACTTCATCTTTTATATAGTAAGTAGGTAGCTTCAGCTCGCAAAGCTCCACGAGGTGAGATGTGTTGGAACTATTATAGCCACCTATCACCAGCGCGAAATCGGCCTCATACTCCAGCATACCTTGCACTGCCCCCTGGTTATCCATAGTGGCATAGCACAGGGTGTCACGGGTTTCTGCAAAGCGATCGCTGATCTTATCTGCAGGTGTTTTATAATGTGCAATGATCACCTGTTTCAGGTAGTCAGCAATGGCCTGGGTTTCGCTGGCAAGCATTGTGGTCTGGTTCACCACACCTATGCGTTGCAAATCGTTTGTAACGTCAAACCCTTCAGAATATTGGTTCTTAAAATCTGAGTAGAACTGTTCAGCAGGTAACTCGCCGGTGATGTATTTTGCAAGGAGTTCCGTTTCCGTCATATCCTTTACCACAACGGTAGGTGTATGGGCCTTGCTGTGCGAAAATGTTGCACGAGTTTCTTCGTGCTTCGGTTTGCCGTGTACTACTACGGTATAGCCTTCCTGACCTATTTTTTCAGCACGGTTCCATACTTTTTCTACAAAGGGGCAGGTGGTTTCGTAAAGGGTGGGCTCGATACCCTTGTTACGGAGTTTTTGTTCCATTTCAAGCGTAGTGCCAAAAGCAGGAATGATAACGATATCGGCAGCGGTCAATTCGTTCCAATCCAGCAGCATATTGCCGCCGGTATCCATAATGAACTGCACCCCCAGTGACTGAAGGTCTGCATTTACACCTGGGTTGTGTATCATTTCGCTGAGCAGGAATATACGTTTGCCCGGTTGCTCTTCTATAGCCCTGAAGGCAATCTCTATAGCATTTTCAACCCCGTAACAAAAACCGAAATGGCGCGCAAGAATGACCTGTAAAGTACCGGACTCTAAAAGAGTAGGTGAGTAGTCCTTTTTCATCTTATCGGCTGCCTTCCTGTTCTGCTTGATGGCAGATACCATAGGGCTGCGATATTGTACCGGTACATTAAACGATTTCATGCGGATGCAAAGGTACGGGATTTGAGGATTTTGGAGTTATAGACTTATGTATAAAAAAGTTATTACTCCTCATCCTCCCCAAACGATGTCTTAACCACATCTGCCTTTATTCCCATTTCCTCGCGCAGGTAGCGGGCGAGTGGGGCAGTGAAGCCATGGGTGGCATAAACACACTCTGCGCCTGTAGCATTTATGGCCTGCAGCAGCCCCTGCCAGTCGGCATGGTCGCTAAGGGCAAAACCTGCATCGGCATTACGGCGGCGCTGGGCGCCACGTACCTGCATCCAGCCGCTGCACACCCCAAGGCTAAATGGCTGCATGCGTTTTAAATAAGCGGCGCTATCAGCAGAAGGCGGGATTATAATGATGCGTTTTTTCATTTCTTCTTTCGTTATGTCCGCGCCCAGGTAGTCAACGGCTGGCATTTTCATAAACCGTGCTATGGCTTCCTGCATGGCGTATATGGCACCATGTACATAGAACTTATAACCATATGGGGTAAGGTTGTGTATGAGCCGCTGGGCCTTGCCCAGGCTATAAGCGGTAAGTATGCTGTTGCGCCCTGCAGCCTGGTTGGCCTGTACCCAAAGATGGATGTCTTCCATTATGCTGCTTTGCTTCTGCCATTGGTAAATGGGCAAGCCAAAAGTGCTTTCAGTAATAAAAGTATTGCACTTTACTGGCTCAAAAGGTACAGATACAAGATCGTCTTCGGTTTTGTAGTCACCTGATACTACCCATACTTCGCCTTTGTACTCCACACGCACCTGTGCCGACCCAATGATATGCCCTGCGGGGAACAGTGTGATCTTTACATTGTTGATAGAAATAGTTTGACCGTAATCTACACTTTGTATGGCAATATCCTCGTATAGCCGCGCTTTTAAAAGATAGTAGCTGTCTTTATGCGCCAGGTATAGCTTGCTACCCCAACGCGCATGGTCAGAGTGGGCATGGGTGGTAACTGCTCTATGCACTGGTTTCCACGGATCGATATAAAAATCGCCTTGTTTGCAGTAAAGTCCATTATCTGTGAAAGAAATTAAGCCCATGATACACTGACTATTTTTATAATGTTGTCGTCCCTATTCCCTTAAGGATGCTTATACAGGTAATAATGATGCCAATGAAAATACAATTTTTAAATATTCAATGTCTTTTGTTCATTTTATACTGAATTAATGGATAATTTAGAATTTGCAGAAGCAATGATGAACATGATTTTGATCATGTAGGTCAAATGGCGTTGAGCGTGTATGAATTATAAGAAGAAAATAATTATCCTTTTGTTGCTGATAGTGGTGCTCTCCGTTATCCAATATGCTTTGCGGGTATATCCCCGGTATCTGTCGTTTTACGATATGTTCATTTTTCAGCCGTGGCAATATGTAAGGAACGTAGTTTTTGGTTATGTTCCTTTTAGTGTTGGCGATATACTGTACCTGCTTGCCGTGTTGGCGATAGTTACGCTAGTTATAAGGTGGATCGTTTTTTTGGTAAGGCTAAGGACCCACAACGGTTACTTGCTGGCTTCTATCATACATACCATCATTACTTTTGAAGTTATATACTTGCTTTTTATTTTAGGATGGGGCGCCAACTATTACAAGCCCACACTCACTAATTATTGGGAATTGAAGGTGCTGAAAGAACATCGCAACGATTCGTCGACCGTACGCGAGTTTGATACCTACCTGGTGGCTAAGCTGAATGAATATGCCCCGCATTATCATAGCTTGCCATTTAAGGAAGTGAACCGCAGGGCGCAACTATACTATCGGCAATACACCAACACCCGCAGTAAGCTGGGTAGTCTAAATGTGAAGCCCTCTATTTTCGGTTACCTGATGCAGAATTTTGCCATACAGGGCTACTATAATCCGTTTACGGGCGAATCGCAGGTAAACCGGTTCTTGCCGCAGTTTATGCTACCTTTTGTGGTCTGCCACGAAATGGCGCACCAGGCTGGTATTGCTGCTGAAGACGATGCCAACTTGCTGGCATATGCACTGGGTACCGCAACTAATGATACTGCATTTAAGTACTCCTGCTATTTTAATATATGGCTGTATGCACACAACCGCATGTACCGGCACGATACTACAATGGCTAACAAGCTGGAACTAACACTGAACAAACTAACGCTGGCACAGGTAGATACCCTTGAAGACATACGCCGCCGCTATAATGGCGATATGAGCCACTATAGCAGTAAGCTGTACGATGGCTACTTAAAGATGCATCACCAGAAAGATGGTATACGCAGCTATGGCAATGTAGCAATAAGCGCCTGGGCATGGGAGGAACACCGAAAGTTGTTCCGGAACATGATGATAATGATACCGTGACCTTTAGCCTTTATACTCGCCCCACACGTTACGTAAGGTGTCTGATATTTCGCCTAATGTACACAGACTTTCTACTGCAGCTATTACATGTGGCATCAGGTTGTCGGTAGACATTGCAGCGGTTTTTATGGCTGCAAGGCATGAGGATGCTTGTACATTATCCCTTTTTTCGCGCAGCGCTTTCAGTTTCAGGCTTTGCACTTGTCTTATGCTGTCGTCTATCCTGAATACAGGTGTCTTGCTTGTTTCGGGCGATGCGAACTTGTTTACACCTACTATCACCTTGCTACCGTCTTCTATAGCCTTGTTGTACGCATAGGCAGACCGTGCAATCTCGTCTTGTACAAAATGTTGCTCTATGGCTTTTACAGCACCACCCATAGCGTCTATTCTATCCAGCAGTTTTTGTGCTGCGGCTTCTACCTCGTTGGTCAGGTTTTCTACATAAAAAGAACCTGCAAGCGGGTCAACTGTATCAGTAGCCCCGCTTTCAAAGGCAATGATCTGTTGGGTGCGGAGTGCGATACTTGCGGCTTCTTCTGTAGGCAATGATAATGCTTCATCGTAGCCATTGGTATGTAGTGATTGTGTGCCGCCCAACACAGCAGATAGCGCCTGTAGGGTAACGCGTACTATATTGTTTTTAGGCTGTGGGGCAGTAAGTGTGCTGCCCCCAGTTTGCGTATGGAAACGGAGCATTTGTGCCTTGGGATCGGTAGCGCCCAAAGACTGTGTAATGTGTGCCCACATGCGGCGTGCAGCGCGGAACTTAGCCACCTCTTCAAAGATGTTATTATGTGCATTGAAGAAGAAAGAAAGACGTTGTGCAAACACATTGATATCCAGTCCCTTAGTGATCGCTGCCTGCAAGTAAGCCTTACCATTGGCCAATGTAAAGGCTAGTTCCTGCACCGCATTAGAGCCTGCTTCTCTGATGTGGTAACCCGATATAGATATGGTATTCCATTTAGGTACATCCTTGCTGCAATATTCGAAAATGTCGGTAATGAGCCGCATGGACTGCGTAGGTGGGTATATATATGTACCCCTTGCAGCGTATTCCTTTAGTATATCGTTCTGTATAGTACCCGATATTTTTTTTAAATCGGCACCCTGCTTTTTTGCAAGCGCTATATAAAATGCCAGTAGTATAAATGCCGTGGCATTGATGGTCATAGAAGTGGAAATGTCTTTGAGCTGTATATCTTTAAACAGCAGCTCCATGTCCTCTAGCGAGTCGATAGCCACCCCAACCTTGCCCACCTCGCCTTCAGACATGGCATGGTCAGAATCGTAGCCGATCTGAGTAGGAAGGTCAAATGCGACAGAAAGCCCATTTACACCCTGTCCCAGCAAAAAATGATAACGTTTATTCGATTCCTCGGCAGTACTGAACCCTGCATATTGACGCATGGTCCACATCTTATCGCGATACATGGCGGTATGCACTCCCCGCGTATATGGGAAATGTCCGGGCTTTTCGTTCATTGGGGGAGCCTGGGTATAAAGCTCATTGATCACTATACCGGCATCCGTCTTTATTTCTTTATTATCGCTCACAAAACTTTATTTGAAACTGATATACTATATATACTTCTTGTATTTATCTATGCCTGTGGGCCACGAGCAAGTACTCGTTTGCATTCGTCGTTAATAATTTGCAACGCCACATCTGTAGGCAACTCACTGGTGTTTTTCAATACTACCTCTACAATACGCATGTGCAGGTCTTTAGCAGGGGCCTCAGGGCTTAGCTGGCTGGCCATCACGTTTATCATGTTCAGTTCTTGTTCTTTAACGCCTTTTACTGTTTCCCAAACTTCGCGGCTCACATATACCTGTTGAGAGAGATTGTGTTCAAACTCGCTGCGTATATTAAAAGCTACAGCCTGTTGCAGATCGCTAACAGTCATGCCGGGCTGGTATATGCGTGGTATTAGCTGGCGCGGATGCAGGCGTTCTACAAATATAGCTAAACGCTCATATGCCTGCAGGCGCAGGGGCAGGGTAATGTTTTGTGTTTCCTGGAACAGTGCTATCTGTTTGCGCTGCATTTCTGTTATGAGAAACTTGTTGACTATAAGATAAGATGCTAATAATACTACAAGTGCAGGCACCGTGTATTTTAAAAGTTCAAGTATTACTTCCATGTATGTAAATTATAAGGGGCAAATTAAACTCTTTTTTACCAATGCGGTATGCAATGGTAAATGTTAGCAAAATATCAACTTTTTGTAAACCCATAAAACAATAGGGCATATGGCACAGTTTTTAAAACATCTGAGTAAAAGACACTTATATGCAAAACTCAGAAGCACTGATCGTAGTATTAAACGACCTTATAAAAATAAATAACGACCGTGTAGCCGGATATCAAAGAGCTATCAATGAATCTAACGACCTTGACGTGGATATGAAGGCCACATTCGAAGGTATGATAAGAGAAAGTGAGCAGTATAAGCAAGAGCTCACTGCCAAAATACGCCAACTGGGCGGCAATGTAGAAACCGGAACCACAACATCGGGAAAAATATACAGGACCTGGATGGATGTAAAAGCAACCTTTACCGGCAGCGACCGCAAGGCTATACTTGCATCATGCGAATATGGTGAGGATGCTGCAAAGAAGGCTTATGAAAGTGCATTATCATCAGATGCAGAGATGGACGCAGATGTACGTCAACTTATTGTTGCACAGCAAGAAGCGCTCAGCAATTCGCACGACCACATTAAAAAATATAGAGATGCGCACCAGGCTGTGAGCTAACTTATAAATAGGTTTAAATTCAATCTATCCCGCCCCTTTAACAGGCGGGATTTTTTATTTTTAAGACCCCATCCTCTGTGGAAGCATTTCCTCACACATTTAATGATCCTTCATTCAGTTAATTAGGGCCCAGCGATTTGCGTGTATAAAACATTGGTTTGGATATGTTTATATATATTGTTAATTATTTTAAATTTATGTCTTCTATGGCAAAGTATTTAAAGACTTGTAAGTATAAAATACGAAAGATATGCAAACCCCCAATAATGCAACAACGACCGATACCGGTACTCCAGAACTGGTACCTTATATGAACACATTAACTTCATGTGTAAATAAAGTAGTTAAGGATGGCTATACAGATAGTTTTAAAATTGAAAATAAAAAGCTGTTCTCTGCTGCAAAGGAAAATTCTTACGAACCTGACCAAGTAAAAATTGTAAATTTTTATCGGTTCGAAGGTCAATCAGACCCTGGCGATAATGCTATTATGTACGTAATAGAAACTACAGATGGAGCGAAGGGAACACTAATAGATGCTTATGGCGCATATGCTGACGAGGGTGTAAATAAGTTTATGGACGAAGTAGAAGAGATAAACAAAAAGACAAAAAAAGGTGAGACTGCGAATACCCTGTAGTTTAGTACAGTTAACGTAATTAAATGCCCTTGTATCTTTATTGATCTGGGGCATTTCTATGTTTAGAAACTCCAAGTCCGAATGCAATGGGTTTTGGTATTAAAGCATGCTCAATGACAGGTTAACCCAGAGCATTTGACTGGTAAATAAGGGGATGCGAAGTAGCAGTGAACACAAAATGCGGAGAAGGACCTTTTACTTTACCTCTGTCTGTAGTGAGTTGGGTGTCGTGCATAATTTCTACTTGGTGTCGCTCTTTACAAAGAAAAAGAGTGATGGTAAGTAGCAATAACTAACTATAGCAATACAAATCACAATCAGAATTTAATTATGAGATTTCAGATCAGTATATAAAGAAAAGTCCCTGGTTGAGTATTCAACCAGGGACTTTTACTAACCAATTATCAATCTATTTTCGTTGGATTCACGACGTGGATTATGGTATCAATGTAATTGTGCCCAGGTTTGTCTCTACTCCATATGTTACCTGGACATTAGATTGGAAATATGCCTGGAACCCAGGGATACCCGGGTTGACCCATATTTGATAAGTTGCGGTCGTCAATCCATTGAACACGAAGAAACCATCAATAGCATCTGGTATTGCCGATGCAGTATCTGTTCCGTTAATTGCATATACAGTTGCCATAGCATTTAAAGGGAGCACATAGCCCTTTATCTTACCAATGGTGGTGCTACAGTATGCTCTCATTACTGGTTTCATTTTATATGCGCCATTACCTGTTTGTAGAATGGATTTACCAGCATCAAAATCTATCCAGACGTCATATGATCCATTTGCTGCAAAAGTCTGGTTGATATTCAACTTCACACCACTTTCCTGTGCTGATGGTGTTGATAGAGGATAACTCACTCCGCTAACAACCACAGAATTGTTAGTTCCTAAAATCAATCTTATTTGGTTTATTGTACCAACAGGTAAGCTTGCTCTTAACAAGAGTGTATCGAGGTTATTTCTGAATTTCAAAATGTCATAAACACCCGGTCTTATTGGTGTCAGTATGATCTCACTGCTTCCTGACATGGTCACTCCAATTTGTTGTACGTCAAGATAAACATGATCATAATTTGCCGGATCGTCCGCAAGGTGCATGCTCACCTGGGCAGTATTGCCAGAATTACTATCGCTTTTTTTGCATGAGTAAGTGGTGATCATTCCAACATCACCAATCCCGCTATAACTATTTTCTTTTTCATAAAAAACAATCCTAAATAATCATGCCTTAAAATCATTAGATAGTCTAAAAAATGATAAAATTTAAAAGGTGCCGGCAACATGCCGGCACCTTTTAAATAGAAGTGATTGTGAGCTAACGTTATTGCTGCACTACCTGGGTCCTCAAAGTTTCAACAATGGCGCCAAGTCGGGCAGTTAAATAAGCGGGTACTGCATTTTTATTGGCACCAGCTACCAGGTCAGCTTCAAAAGCATTAAAATCGCTATTGTCAGCTTTACCGTTCATGCGTGAATTTTGAGCCGGATCGTGAGCGGCAACCATATTTTTCCCGCCATAAGTATAATCTTTTGCACCGGTAGCTACAGCTACAAAGTCTGTAAGGTTCTTGCTCAATGCGGTGAAACCGGTAAGATTACCTGCCGTAACTTCAGTAAGCAGAGTTGTAAAGTGACCATTGATAGCAGTATCGCCGGCAATGATGAAAATAGTGCTATCTATAACGGAGCGTATAGCAAGGCGACCTTTTTCAATTGTTGCACCTGATGTGCTTGGGTCGGCTACCATTGTTGTTCCTCCAAGGGAATCGTACAAAGTCATGGTGCTTGAGCTGGAAGATTTTTTGCAAGAGCTTGAGGCTAACATCGTCACTCCACACACTGCAGCAACAGAAAACATGATGATCGCTTTTTTCATTTTTTTTGATTTTAATTGTTAGAAAAAATTATTGATAAGTCTGGTAAGTAATTAATTATAGTGTGTGGCGAAAAAAGCTATACACTTTATATGTTATTGAAGTAGCCGCCACAGGACAACCGCTTTGCAGTTCTTTTTCGCTAGGTATATACCTAGTAGCATTTTTGTAGTTAAATGCAGATTTAAAGTGGTCAGTAACGTAATAGCCATCAGTCATTATGGCGTGGTAGGTAAATACTATGTTATCCATAGCAGGATTGCAAACCACGTGGCTAATCCCTTTTTGTTGGTACATCCAGGTAGTGATCTGTTGAGCCTCTATTTCTGTAATAGGCTGTTTTATGTCAATGCGCGCCATTACGATCGTATTCATGTCTGGTGCCTTAGGTCTTGTTACAATGTAGATATGTATACACAGCACAAGTGCTAGAAGCAAAACGGTTATGCCAGTAAATTTTAGAACTTTTTTAAGCGTTACTTGTTTCATTTTATGTGTATTTTATGATGATAATTTGGAGGGTTATGCAAGCCTTCCTGCACATTTACGAAAGAATTACTGTCATGGATTTGTAAGAAGGAAATAAAAAATGAAAACCATTTTATTTTTCATTTCACTTATCTCATTCACGTAAAAAATAGAGTAACGATACAAACAACTTATTTTATACTCTTGAAGAAGTCGCAATTAACTAGTCCTATTACAAAGGATATTTTAACAAAGCAGATGAGAAAAAATGTGTCATTTTTTTGACTTGCTAATATTCTTATGATTAAATTTGCCACACATGCAAAAAAACGCAAACAGATATATGCCACTTATAAAAGGTTCATGGCTTGTCCTGACCATTTTTGTGGTAATGCTTTGCGGACCTATAAAAAGGTTAATTGAGTTGCGGATAGATGGTTCCACAAATTCCTCTTCAGCATTAACTATCGAGAAGAAATTGCATACGGGGTATAGGGAGCGAAAAGAAGTATCCCCTCTTGTACATTACAATATTGCCCAACCATCACCGGAAACTGCGCTTTCTGTTTTTATTATAGCCTCCATTTTTTCATTGCTGTTGCTGATGCAACGTAGCAACATAGTAGGCTTGCAAATACCCGTTGCCCAACCTTCGGGAATTCCTTTATATCTGCACATTAGGAAATTACAGGTATGATTTTTATTATTGTTTACCGTCAGGTAACAATATCGTGAATTGGTATATGCAAAAATAGCCAATTAGACATCTACATTCCGTAAGCTTACATACGCACATACATGCTACGTCCAAAACCGTTAACAGGAAGTAATAACTCTTTGTTTGCCAACTGGGTTATGAAAAACCCTTTTCTGGCTGTTACCGACACCGGTACTCGGTTTATATCCCGGCAAGGAAGGTTATTTTTTGTTTTTTTTCTGCTCTTATCTATAAGTATATCTCCTGTACATGCGCAGGAAGATCCACAGGTGGCTTCCATGACATTGGATGAATGTATCGACTATGCCCTGGTGCATCAGCCCTATATTAACCAGTCGCTGATAGGTATATCGATAGCTAAGACAACCAACGCCATTAATTTGGCGGGATGGCTGCCACAAGTTAGCGCATCGGCTAATGCAATCCATTATTTTCAATTGCCTACCAGTCTTATTGCCGACTCTAGTGGGGTAAGAGGTGCCCCAATCCCTACTCATACAGGCGTAACAAATACGGTGATCCCGGAGTTGTCTGCTACCGAAACACTCTTTAATCCTCAGCTTTTATATGCGGCAAAGGCTGCAAACCTTTATGTGAAGGAAGCCCGCCAGGTAACCGATAGTGCTAAGATATTCACCGTTGCCACAGTATGTAAATCGTTTTATAACCTGCTGCTTACCCTGGCACAAATTAATGTGTTGAAAGAAGATACTGCGCGACTTGACCGTAATGTATTAGATACACACAACCAGTTTATCGGCGGCATTGTAGATGAAACTGATTATGATGAAGCTGTTATAACATTGAATACCTCTAAAGCGCAATTGAAGCAGCAAATAGAAAATATAGCTCCTCAATACGCAATTTTAAAACAAGCTATGGGCTACCCGCCTAAAAAACAATTTAATGTAGTAGTGGATACGGCGCAGATGATGCAGGATATAGCATTTGATACTACACAGGAAATGGAATTTGACCACCGTATAGAATATCAACAGCTGCAGACTGCAAAAAAATTGCAGCACGAGCTTACTGGTTACTATGGGCTTTCCTTCCTGCCTACAGTATCTGCGTTTTATAATTATTTTTATGAGTACGAAAGCAATACCTCATCGGGATTATTCTCAACTGCTTATCCCTATTCTTATATTGGCTTATCTGTGAATATTCCATTATTCACCGGTTTCTCAAGAATTGAGAACATACACAAAGCTCGCCTGCAGGAACGGCTATTGGATTGGAGCCAGGTGAGCCTGAAGGCGCAGATATATACAGAATACACTACTGCTTTGGCTAATTATAAAAGTAATTTATACTCCCTGCAGTTGCTTGAGGATAATGAGAAGCGCGCCAGGAATGTGTATCGCATAGTGTCACTTCAATATAAACAAGGTATTGTAGCTTACCTGAATATGATAGTTGCAGAATCTAACCTCATAAGTGCAGAGGTAGGCTATACAAATGCTCTATATCAATTATTATCCAGCAAGATAGACCTGGAAAAAGCAATGGGAGATATTCCTTACAATCATTAATGAATAAAAATGAAAGACTTTATGAATAAAGTAGTCTTATGCATGGTGTCGGTAAGTTGCCTGCTTATTTTTTCTTGCAATAAAAAGCAGCCGCCACCCACCCCACCCACGCCTGTAAACCTGGACACTGTAACTGCAGAGCCTGTAGTTTATTATGACAGATACCCATCAACCACGCAAGCGCTGAGCCAGGTAAACCTATTGGCACAAGTACAGGGTTATCTGACCGGAATATTCTTTAAGGAAGGCACTCATGTAAAAAAGGGGCAGAAGCTATATGACATTGACAGCCGTATATACCAGGATAATTATGACCAGGCTGTAGCTAATCTTAAAGTAGCGCAGGGCACATTAACCCAGTCTAAGCAGGATGCTGACCGTTATACTTTTCTGAATGAACAGAAAGCGGTAGCAAAGCAACTATATGACCACGCCATCATTACATTCCAAAATGCACAGAACTCAGCCAAAGCAGCTGAGCAGACTGTAAAGACTGCTAAAACAAACCTGAACTATTCAGTTATTGTTGCACCTTTTGACGGCACCATAGGATTTAGCCAGGTGAAATTGGGCGACCTGATGACAGTGGGTCAAACTATATTGAACACGGTTTCTACAGACAACCCTATGGCGGTAGATTTCCTGATCAACGAAAAGCAGTTACCATATTTTGAAGACCTGCAAAATGGCAAGTACCAAACATTCGACTCGTTGTTCACCCTTGTGCTCCCCAATGGTGCACCATATCCGCATACGGGTAAGATATCTGTAATAGACCGTGCTGTGAATGCGCAAACAGGGGCTATAAGGGTAAGGCTTGTATTTGATAACCCTGACTTTTATCTGCGTGCAGGTATGAGCTGTGTAGTGCGTGTACGCAACATAGATAACACACCACAAATACTAATACCTAATAAAGCAGTTATTGAACAAATGGGTGAATTTTTTGTATTTGTAGCAAAGGATACGGTTATAAACAACACCAGCGATACCAGCAGTAAAAAGCATGATGCCGCAAACGGTGAAGATAAGAGCCATGAGCATCGTGGATTGTTTGCCATTCAACGCAAGGTGGTGCCGGGTGCAACAATAGGAGCCAACGTGATCATAAAAAGCGGAATAGTTGCCGGGGATAAAATAGTTGTGGATGGTGTGCAGTCGCTGCACGATGGCTCGGCTATTACCACCAGCAACAAAACTGCGGCAGACCAGGCAGGTAAAGGGAAGGGACAGCAGACCAGTGGAAGCCCTGATAAAAAATGACGGCTGCCCTAAACGTAAAATGATAAATTCTTTTGTACAGATGATGAACAACCATGATCGCTAATACTTTTATTAAAAGGCCGGTTACAGCTATTGTTATATCTATTGTATTGGTGCTCACCGGTACAATATGCATACTGAACCTGCCCATAGACCAATACCCGGACATTACACCACCGGTGGTGCAGGTGAACGGTCAGTTTACTGGCGCTGATGCACAAACCGTGGAGCAGACCGTGGCTACTCCTATAGAACAGCAGGTGAATGGTACACCAGGCATGGAATACATGCAGAGCAACAATACCAATAATGGCCTGATGCAAATGAACGTAACCTTTAAAATAGGCACGGACATAGATATAGCCACGCTGGATGTACAAAACCGTGTAAGCATAGCTTCGCCATTATTGCCTGCGGTGGTGAGTCGATTGGGGCTTACGGTCCGCGCAGTGAACCCCAGTATGTTGATGATGGTAGCCATATATGCCCCTAAAGGCACGCACGACATTACCTTCCTGGATAACTATACCAATATATTCGTGCAGGATGCATTGTTGCGCGTACCAGGCGTAGGCAGTATCAATAGGTTTACAGATGACTTTAGTATGCGCATCTGGATGAACCCAGAGAAAATGGCTGCTTATGGCCTAACCCCGGCTGACGTGATAACCGCGTTGAATGCCCAAAACGTGCAGGTTGCCGCGGGTTCTGCAGGTGTGCCTCCACAGCAGAAAACCCAAACTTACGAGCTAGGTATATTGGTGAACGGACGCCTCAGTAAGGTGGCCGATTTTGAAAAGGTGGTGGTGAAAACATTGCCTGCAACTGGAGACCTTGTTTATCTTAAAGATGTAGCACGTGTGGAACTTGGTAAGTTCACGTTTTCCAGCAATTCTTTTGTAGATGGTAAACGGGCATCTTATCTGCAAATATACCAGGCGCCCGGTAGTAATGCATTAGAGACAGCAAATGGGGTGTATGCGGCACTAGCCAATTTGAAAAGGTCATTTCCTGCCGATGTTAATTACAGTGTACCGTTTGAGTCTGTTACTGTAGTAAAGGTATCTATGAGCGATGTGGTACATACCTTATTGCTCACATTGTTGTTGGTGGCTATTGTGGTTTATCTATTCCTTCAAAACTTCAGGTCCACATTGATACCTGTATTAGCTATACCGGTTTCTATATTGGGTACATTTATCTTCTTTATACCGCTGGGCTTTACAATTAACACACTTACTATGTTTGGTTTTGTACTGGCCATAGGTATAGTGGTAGATGATGCCATAATAGTGGTAGAGGCAGTGCAGCATTATATAGATGAGCAAGGTATGAGTGCCAAGGAGGCAACGTACCACGCCATGAAAGATATATCTGCACCTGTAATTGCTATCGCGCTTATCCTGGCCGCGGTGTTTGTTCCGGTAGGTTTTATACCGGGCATTGTAGGCCGCCTCTATCAGCAATTCGCTATCACCATCGCCATTTCAGTAATATTATCAGCTTTCATTGCCTTGTCACTTACCCCAGCGCTTTGTTCGTTATTGCTAAAGCCTACGCCTAAAGGTGATGACAAAAAGCTAAACTGGGCGGACAGGCAGTTTGGGCGTTTCAACCGATGGTTTGATAAAATAACAGAGCGCTATTCAGAAGGCGTAAGGAAAAGCATCAAAGCCTCGCGACTTGTAATTGTTTTGCTTGTTTGTATTTGTGTTGCTACAGCTTTGTTATTTAAAAATAAACCAACAGGGTTTATTCCATCTGAAGATGATGGAAATCTTTATGTTACTTTCCAGCTGCCTCCCGCTTCATCTACAGCAGCGTCAGTTGCAGTAATGACTAGGCTCATGCAGGTGGTGGCCTCAACACCAGGTGTGGCGCACTATGCGGCACTGTCTGGTCTTAATGTCATCACCAACGCAACTAACTCAAACTGCGGTACCATTTATTGTCAACTCAGCCCTTGGGATGAACGAGGGAAGACAAGTGAGCAGGTGCCCGGTATAATAGGAGTATTGCAAAAGCGTATTGCAGAAGCAGGTATTAAAGATGCCAGTGTGCAGGTTATACAACCATCACCAATACCTGGTGTAGGCTCTACGGTAGGGTTCAGTTTCCAAATAGAACAACGCAATACCAATGACGACCTGCATGCGTTTGAAAAAGTGGTGAACAACTTTGTGACTGAGGCGAATAAGAATCCGGCCATTACTAAAGCATTCACATACTACACGGCCCATACCCCTAATATGAAGCTTACTGTAGATAGGGACAAATGTGAGAAGCTGGGTGTAAACATTGCCGATGTATTCACCACCATACAGGCATACATGGGAAGCTTGTATATTAATGACTTTACTACTTATAACAGAACTTTCCACGTGGTGATACAGGCTGATACATTGTACCGTGCCCTGGTAAGCGATATGAATAAATATTATGTGCGCAACCAGGCTGGCGAAATGTTGCCCTTGGGTACATTGATCAGCTATGTGCCTGTTGAGACCGCTCCTTTGATATCGCACTTTAATATCTTCCGCTCGGCAGAGGTGGATGGAGCTTCGGGCGACGGATACAGCAGTACCCAAACTTTGGATGAACTAAAAAAGATCGCTGATAAAACTTTGCCACAAGGATATGAATACGAATACTCGGGCTTAAGCTATGAGGAAATAAAAGCAGGTTCTACCACCGTCTATATATTTATCTTCTCGCTCACCTTTGTGTTTCTATTCCTTGCCGCACTTTACGAAAGTTGGTCGGTGCCTTTCTCCGTTTTGCTGGCTGTACCTATTGGGGCCTTTGGTGCTATCCTTATGCTGGTGTTCCTGCCACATATCTCCAACAACGTTTACGCGCAGATCGGGCTCATTACATTAATAGGACTGGCAGCCAAGAACGCCATCCTTATTGTGGAGTTCGCTAAGGTGCGTGTGGACCGTGGTGAAGATCTGCTGGGCTCTACCATAGAGGCGGTTAAATTGAGGCTACGTCCTATTGTTATGACCTCCCTTGCGTTTATACTAGGTGTAATGCCACTGGTATTTGCAACCGGGGCGGGCGCCATGGCTCGCCGTACTATAGGCTTTACTGTACTTGGCGGTATGCTGGCTGCGTCTACCCTGGCTATTTTTATTGTACCAGTTCTTTTTGTAGTTATTACCCGGGTGTCTTATGGCAAAAAGAAATTGGAATACCTGATGGCACATCACGACCAGTTAATGGAGAAAGCCAAAAAAGTGGAAGAGCAGGATATTGACCCTGAATTGGAATATGAGATACAGAAATCGCGCGAGCTAAATAAACCAGACCAGGGATGATAGCGAACACATTTATAAAAAGGCCTGTAACTGCAATTGTCATATCCATCGTCTTGATGATATCGGGGGCAATATGCATTAACAACCTTGCTGTTGACCAGTATCCTAATATATCCCCGCCTGCGGTTTCAGTATCAGGTCAGTACACCGGCGCTGATGCAGAGACGGTAGAGCAAACAGTTGCCACTCCAATTGAGGAACAGGTAAACGGTACCCCCGGCATGGAGTACATGACAAGTACCAATACCAACAATGGCGGTATGAACATAAATGTGACCTTTAATATAGGCACCAATGTGCATATTGCTGCGCTCAATGTACAGAACAGGGTTGGTATTGCTACTCCGCTATTACCTTCGGTAGTGAGCCGCCTGGGGCTTACCGTACGTGCCCGTAACCCCAGTATGTTGCTGATGGTTGCCATATACTCTCCAAAGGGCACTCACAACATTACTTTTCTAGATAACTATACAAACATCTTTATTGAGGATGCTATACTGCGTGTACCTGGTGTAGGTGATGTAACCACACGTACCGATCCCTTCAGTATGCGTGTTTGGATGGACCCGGAAAAAATGGCTAACCATAGTCTCACCCCGTCTGATGTAATTGCAGCCCTGAACGCACAAAATGTGCAGGTAGCAGCAGGTTCAGCAGGGGCGCCGCCGCAACAAGGCGACCAAACTTATGAGTTGGGAATACTTGTGAACGGAATGCTGAAAACACCGGCAGACTTTGAGAAAGTAGTAGTAAAAACAATACCCGCAACTGGAGAGCTTGTTTATCTTAAAGACGTAGCCCGTGTTGAATTAGGGAAGTTCACTTTCTCCAGCAACTCTTTTGTCGATGGTAAGCGGGCATCTTACCTGCAAATATTCCAGGCGCCGGGCAGCAACGCGCTGGAGACAGCTAATAATATATATGCTGCTCTTGAACAATTGAAAAAGTCGTTCCCGTCTGATGTGGATTATACAGTGCCTTTCGAATCTATTACGATCATAAAGGTTTCTATGCATGAGGTGATAGATACGTTGCTCAAAGCGCTGGCACTGGTGGCAATAGTTGTATTCCTATTCTTACAAAATCTACGCTCTACACTTATACCTATACTGGCTATACCAGTATCTATTCTCGGCACTTTCATATTTTTTATACCGCTTGGTTTTACAATCAATACCCTTACTATGTTTGGCTTTGTGCTGGCCATAGGTATAGTGGTAGATGATGCCATTATAGTGGTGGAGGCTGTACAGCACTACATTGATGAGCATAATATGAGTGCGAAGGAAGCGACATACAATGCCATGAAAGATATCTCGGCCCCGGTAGTGGCTATTGCCTTGATATTGGCTGCTGTGTTTGTGCCTGTAGGTTTTATACCAGGTATAGTTGGACGTTTGTACCAGCAGTTTGCTATTACAATAGCCATCTCAGTAATGCTGTCTGCTTTCATCGCATTATCACTCACACCCGCGCTTTGTACTCTTCTTTTAAAACCAACAAAAAAAGAGGAAAAGCCCAATATTGTTGGTCGGTTTTTTGGCGCATTTAATCGCTGGTTCGATCGTTTTACTAATAGTTATAGCAATGGTGTAAAACGGAGCATTAAGGGCTCGCGGTACATTGTAATATTATTGGTGTGCATTTGTGTGGCCACCGTAGTTATGTTTAAAAGTAAGCCTTCAGGGTTCATCCCATCTGAAGATGAAGGGCGTTTATTCATTACCTACCAGCTGCCGGAAGCATCTTCAGTAACTCAGTCAGTAGCGGTTATTACCAAACTAATGGGTATTGTAGGCAATACCCCTGGTGTCTTGCATTACGCGGCTTTGTCAGGTTTAAACATTTTGAATGGAGGTTCTAACTCTAACAACGGTACCATCTTTGTTACGCTTAAACCTTGGGAGCAGCGCACAGAGCCAGGAGAACGGGTGCCGGGGATTATGGACGTGATAAAAAAACGCATTGCTGCAGCAGGCATAAAGAATGCAAATGTTGTGGTCATCCCGCCACCGCCCATACGTGGCATAGGGCAGGCTGCAGGGTTTAGTATGCAGATAGAACAGGGTAACACCAGCGATGATGTACACGCATTCGAAAAAGTAGTGAAGAAGTTTGTAGCCGAGGCGCACAAGAACCCGGCTATATCTACAGCATTTAGCTATTATTCAGCCCATACGCCAAGCTATGATGTGACTGTGGACCGCGAAAAGTGTCAGAAAATGGGGGTCAATATATCAGATGTATTCACTACCATGCAAGCTTATATGGGCAGCCTGTTCGTAAACAATCTTACCCTGTATAATCGTACTTTCCACGTGGTGGTGCAGGCCGATACAACGTTCCGGGCTTTGATATCTGATCTGGATAAATACTATGTACGCAACCAGGCTGGTGCCATGTTGCCGTTGAGTACACTTATTACATACAAACCAACGGTTGCTGCACCACTTATTACACACTTTAATATCTTCCGCTCTGCTGAAGTTGATGGCTCTACGCCGCCCGGCTATAGTACAGGCGAGGGGATAGCAGCACTGAAAGAAACAGCACAGAAATACCTGCCGCAAGGATATACTTATGAATTTTCAGGGTTAAGCTACGAGGAGATAAAAGCAGGCTCTACCACTATTTACATTTTCATTTTCTCCATTGTATTTGTGTTCTTATTTCTTGCAGCACTCTATGAGAGTTGGTCCGTGCCATTGTCTGTGATGCTGGCAGTACCTATTAGCGCATTTGGGGCTATACTTATGCTCATATGCATACCACCACTTACCAATAATGTATATGCACAAATAGGGCTTATTACACTTATAGGTTTATCGGCCAAGAATGCCATACTTATTGTGGAGTTTGCCAAAGTGCGTGTTGACCGTGGTGAGGAACTGATAGCATCTACGTTAGAAGCTGTGAAGTTACGTCTGCGGCCTATTATTATGACATCGCTTGCATTTATACTTGGCGTTATGCCATTGGTGTTTGCAAGTGGTGCAGGTGCTGTTGCCCGTAAAACAATAGGGTTCACTGTATTGGGTGGTATGCTGGCTGCATCCAGCCTGGCTATATTTATCGTGCCGGTACTCTTTGTGGTCATTACAAAGATATCTTATGGCAAAAAAGAACTGGCTTACCTGCAAGCTCATCACGATGACCTGATGGAAAAAGCTAAGAAAGCAGAGCAGCAGAATATAGATCCTGAACTGGAATATGAAATAGCCCAGGAACACGAAGAGCAAAAGGCTAAAGAAGGTGGTGAGGATAAGGTTTAAGTGCTGGTTTAGCTAGCAATATTTAGTTTAATTTGAGCCCTAATCTGTCTCACGTCATAAAAATATCCGCTTAGATGATCACTGATGTTAACATTGTAAATACCCAGGTTTTATCTGACAACTGGTATGTGCTCAGGAAAGTAACTTATGCGTATCTTAAAAATAATGGCACAAGGGTCACTCAAACACGGGAAGTATATGACCGGGGAAATGGTGCTGCTATTTTGTTGTACAATACTATACAAAAGACAGTGCTTTTAGCTCGCCAGTTTAGATTGCCAACTTTTTTAAACGACAATGAAAACGGTATGCTTGTTGAAGTGTGTGCTGGCCTGTTAGATAAGGATACTCCCGAAGAATGTGTGAAGCGTGAAGCAATGGAAGAGCTTGGCTATAAGATAACCAATGTGAAAAAGGTCTTTGAAGCGTACATGTCACCAGGAGCAGTCACCGAGCTACTTCATTTTTTTGTTGCTGAATATACCTCAGCTATGAAGGTGACAGAAGGCGGCGGTTTAGAAGCCGAGGAAGAAAACATTGAAGTGCTGGAATTAGCTTTTGATGCGGTTTTCAATATGATAGCAACCGGGGAAATAAGGGATGCGAAGACAATAATGTTGCTCCAATATGCAAAGCTTAACGGACTGATAAACTAAAGGCCTTCAAACAAGCTCAATTGGCCGGGTCTATCTCTCTTTCCTTTTGGTTCTGCAACGTCAAAATTGGACAAGGATATTCCCAGTAGTCTGATACGCACATTTTCAATGCCACTTGTTGCCAGTAATATTTTTGCAGTTGAGGATAGGGTCTCTATGTCACCAACAAGATAAGGGAACGATTGGCTTCGGGTTATGATCTTGAAATCGTGATACTTGATCTTTACTGTGATTGTACGGCCTTTAAGTTGGTATCTCTGTAGCCGGTCATACACGGTCTTGGCTATTTTATCCAGCTCTACATTCATCTCATCAATTGTGGTGAGGTCTTCTGCAAATGTATCTTCTGCACCCAGCGATTTTGTTTCGCGGTAAGGTTGTACCTCCCGGTCGTCAATGCCACGTACAATGTTGTAGTAGAACCTCCCCGACTTTCCGAAACGATCCATCATGTCCTCTAGCGTCAGTTTTTTCAGATCTGCGCCATGGTGTAATCCCATTGCTTTCATTTTCTCAGCAGTGACTTTGCCCACCCCATGGAATTTTTCTACGGGCAATGTTTCCATGAAATGCTCAATATTAGATGGGCCAATGAAGGTGAGCCCATCAGGCTTGTTCATATCCGATGCAATCTTGGCTACAAACTTATTGATGGATACCCCGGCAGATGCTGTGAGGTTAAGTTCATCTCGTATAGCCTGCCTGATCTGTTTCGCAATTTCCATGGCGGATCCTATCTGTAACTTATCTTCCGTTACATCAAGGTATGCTTCGTCCAGCGATAGTGGCTCAATGAGATCCGTATATCGCCCGAAGATCTCGCGTATTCGTGTAGAGACTTCTTTATAGGCAGCAAACCTCGGCCTGATGAAAATAACATGCGGGCATAATCGTAAAGCGGTTTTAGATGGCATGGCCGATCTCACGCCATACTTGCGCGCTTCATAACTTGCAGTAGCAACCACGCCGCCCCGGCCTTCAGGCGAGCCACCTACAACAATAGCTTTGCCCACTAGTTCAGGATTATCCCGCTGCTCTACTGATGCATAAAATGCATCCATGTCAATATGTATGATCTTACGATGGCCGGGCATAGTAGCAGCGGAGTATATAACCGCTGTAACTATAAAATTACGACATCTGCTTAACCTATGTAAACGACAAGATTCGACCTGAACTTATTTTTAGTTCGGGTTTTCTGCTATACATTGTGGTATGCAAGACATAAGACGCATTTCTATAGTCCCAGTTCTTTTATTCGCTTTAGTGTTTACGATGTGTATGTCGTCTTGTGCTACAATTTTCGGTGGCAAGATACTTACCTGTCAAAAAGTAAAACCACAAGGCGGTGTGCGACCAATACGGGTAGTAGTGTTTATTGCAGATACTTTTTTTCCACCAGCATTAATAACTGATTTTTTAACAGGTGCTATCTACAAGCCATGCAACAAGCCTAATGGGAATATCTATTCGGGCAATCGCGATAAAGATTAAGATGTTTAGAGCGATTGTTTAATTTCTTCATATTCGACTATCTCGATTGGCATGGTGGTTTTGCGTTGTTTCGGCACGTAACAGCCATTTGCGCCGCAGCATCCGGTATCAGTTATCGCCTGGTACAAGAAGAATATACTGAAAAGTCCCGGTACCCAGTCCTTTGTTTGTATACCCATTACAAGGATCATTATGCCAAGGGCTAACCTTACAATGCGCATCAAGTGCCAGTTTGTAAATAACTGCTCTTTTAATTTGCTCATTGTTCATATTTTTTCAGACTCTGCCAACTGCCACCGTTATGTACTTCTTGGAAACCATTGCTGCGTAATATACTTTTTGCTGAACTGCTTCGCATTCCCGATGCGCAGCAGGTAATAATAGGTTTGTCTTTATTCAGTTTGGCCATTTGACCGCTAAGGTTGGTCAAAGGAATATTCACCGAATTTTTTAAATGTCCAGAAGCAAACTCCTGGATAGAGCGCACGTCAATAATAAGCGCTCCTTTTGCAATGAGATCACCCAGGTCAACCCGGGGGCTTCCACTAAATAAGTTTTTAATTGCTTGTATCACTTTTGTCGTTTTATAATGATTATTTCTTTTTCTTAAACATGCCGAAGATAAGTATGCCCATTACGCCTCCATACAGTGCACTGTTAATCGGTTTTGAGGTTATTGCGCATGTACCTGTGGCACACCCCACAAAATACCAATAGCACCAGCCGGCAATTAGGCCTGCTGCAAGGCCGGTTAGTTCCAGCTTGTATTTCGAAACTTGTAGTTTCATTTTCTTATTTTGTTCTTTGGGTATGTACTTATGCCAAAGGGAAGGTATAACGGACAAAAACTAATAAACCCTGTGAGTATGAGAATACCTGCAAGTACCAATAATATAGTGGCTACTGTGCCATTAATTATGTGTGTGAAATACAGTGTTGCTATGACCGCGGCGATCAATATACGCACAATGCTGTCAGTAGTACCCATGTTCTTTTTCATGATCATCAATTTGTAGAACAAAGTTGGCGTATCATTTTTAGTCGGTTGGGAACAAGTGTTACATAACTTAGTGACGTATTTATTTTATCATCGTCACTTAAATCAGCTCAATATTATTCCTCCCCAATCTGAACATGTTTTTTTGCTCCATAGTGCGCAGCAGGCGGCTAATGGCTTCCCTGTGTGTATGCAGCTCATCTGCTATTTGCTGGTGGGTGATAGAAATGATTTTAGTGCCGGCAGCCTTGGCTCTTTCTTGTATGTAATGCAGCACTTGCTTATCCATATTGCTGAAAGCAATAAGATCAATAACGCCAATAAGTTCAGCAAACCGGGCAGCATAAGTATTATTCACAAAAAATTTCCATTCCGGGTATTTAAGCCAATCTTCAACAAGATTTACCGGCATTTGCAATATTTCAGTATCATCTTCTGCAATGGCTTTAACTATGCTTTCTTTATGTGCCTGGCAACAATTGATAGCCATGGCACATGTTTGCCCCGGGTATAGGTGGTATAAAAAGATTTCTTTTCCTTCTTCATTCTGCCTCACAATGCGCAAAACACCATGTAGTACAATAGGGATAAAAAGCACCTCCTCCCCCGGAGTTATAAGTATCGTATCTCTTTTTACTGACTTTACCCTTGCGTATCTCCTGATCTCATCTAATAAACGGGGATCTGTAAATAAGGTATCGCTCATAATGCGGGAAAATTAGTAATTAAATAAATGGCCTTTGATGATATTTATCATTGAAGGCCATTACTATTGCTCTACAATTGCTGCGGAAGGGTTATATTATTTTCTTCCCTCTCATCGCATCTTTCAGCGCAGCATCCATTACACGTTCAGCATAAGGTCGGCTTATATCATTAAGCATTTCCGTTTCTTTTTGTATCCTGTCTTTGTCTTTTGCCTCTATAGCCTCACGCAATGCTTTCATGCGGTCTTCGGTTACTATTATTTCGTCTTCATCCAGCAAGGTCACATGCTTGTGCAGGAATTTCTCTGTAGTTTCCAGCATTTGCTGTGCTTCTGTGGTTGCTTCTACAAGGGCGCGTATTTTTATGTCTTCCTTAGCGTTGGTCAGGGAGTCCATTAGCATTTGCTCCACAGCTTCATCGGTAAGGCCATATTGTGGTTTCACATCTATGCTCTGCTGCACGCCGCTACGTAGTTCCACTGCGCTCACTTTTAGTATGCCGTCTGCATCTATCAAAAAGGTTACCTCTATTTTGGGCAATCCTGCAGGCATGCCTGGTATTCCCGTCAGGTTAAACTCGGCAAGCTTGCGGTTGTCTTGTACCAGGTCACGCTCACCCTGGTAAACAGATATACGCATACCGCTTTGCCCGTCTTTTTGTGTGGTATATTGTCGGCTTGCTTTATTAGGTATTTTAGAGTTGCGTGGTATCAGCACATCCATCAAACCACCCATAGTTTCAATGCCTAGCGATAGTGGTGTTACATCCAGCAGCAACATGGCGGTATTGTTACCAGCAAGTATATCGGCCTGCACTGCAGCACCCAGCGCCACAACTTCATCCGGATTTAGCTCATCATGTACCTTTTGTTCAAAGAAGGCACTTACGCGTTCTTTAACCAAAGGTACACGGGTGCTGCCCCCCACCATCACTACGGCATCTATATCTTTAATTTTTAGTCCTGCATCTTGCATGGCATTCTTACAACTGGTTATTGTCCTATCTACCAGCGGTGTTATCAGATTGTTGAATTCAGTTTTGCTTATATTTACCTTCTGTCCATTCAGTTCGGCCTCAAATGTGTCATAATCCGACAGGTGTATCTTGGCAGCTTCTGCCAATACGCGCAGCTGTTGGGTAAGTGTTTTGTCTTTTGCCAGGTCAGCATTTTTTAATCCTAACTTGTCTGTCCAGTATTGCCCAAGTACCCTGTCCATATCATCGCCACCCAGGTAGGTGTCGCCGTTGGTAGCCAGTACTTCAAATATGCCATTTGTGATCCTAAGAATCGACACGTCAAATGTTCCACCACCCAGGTCATACACAGCTATCGTTTTTTCTTCCTCTGGCTTTACTCCAAGGCCATAGGCTAGGCTGGCTGCTGTGGGTTCATTTACTATACGCAACACATCCAGTCCTGCAAGTCTTCCTGCATCGCGGGTTGCCTGCCTCTGGGCATCGTTAAAGTACGCAGGTACTGTTATTACCGCCTTGTTCACTGGCGTTTTCAATATATGTTCTGCCCGGTGCTTTAGCTCCTTTAATATATAAGCCGATAATTCTATGGGCGAATAAAATTTGTCGCCCACCTGCACCTTTACAAGGGCATCTGTACCATCGTCTATTACTTTATAGGCAAAGAAACCGGCATCCGTGCTCACATCATTGTAGGCTTTACCCATCAATCGCTTTGCTGAATATATAGTGCGTTCGGGTTCTGCCACCAGCAATGCTTTTGCCGGGTTGCCTACTGTAATATTACCATCCTGGTCAAAATGTACTATAG
Source organism: Flavipsychrobacter sp. (assembly GCA_031292525.1). Classification (GTDB taxonomy): domain Bacteria; phylum Bacteroidota; class Bacteroidia; order Chitinophagales; family Chitinophagaceae; genus JABDEZ01. Next base: position 177,661 of record JARLGY010000050.1, read on the forward strand.
AGGGTACCAGTGTCAGTCCATCTATCTCCCTCAGTGCAAGTGGCATTTTAGTATCCTGGCGCACTATGGCTATAAGACTGTTTGTTGTGCCCAGGTCTATGCCAACAATTGTTTCCTCCTGTTGTAAGCTGCCTGTGGCTATGTTAATGGCTACTTTGCCCATACTTTTTTATGTTATAGGCTGCAAAGGTACTACAAGTGCTTTTGAATGTTATTGCTAAGTGAAGACAAGATGCAATAATGAGCATTTGTCTATTTTAGCATCAGTTTTTTAAATGATGTATATGGAAAATGGTTTTAGAGTGCTGGCGATCTGTATTTTTTTGTTGGTATTGCAGGCGTGCGCAACCACCGATAAGAAGGCTGCAACCGCACTTAGTAAAACAATTACTACTATTAATGATACTGTTTTCTACATAGGTAAAATATGGGGTGAGAATGTAGGTCAGGCCGTGGTAACCAAAGATTATACGATAGTGGCTGCTGCACGCGTAAAACAATTAAATTATTTAGATGGCGCTTTGCAAACAGTAGCCAATATGCACGACGTAGGTGGTTCCGAAGACTTACGCAACCATGAACTGGATTTTTTAAAGTTTGAAAAGCAAATGTTTACTAATGTGGTTTCCATAGAGCGTTTTAATGCAACTACCAGCGATGAAGAGGTGCTAAAATCGCTAAGCGATCTGAAATTGGTATCCAAACGGGAGACTAATATGCTTACCAACATCCAGATACTGCAAAATGCCTATGCAGCACGGAATGGCCTTGTATTGGATTCTGTGAAAAAATGATCTACATATCTTAACTTTTTTCTCCCATGCTGCTATACGCATCCCCGCCTATCTTGCCTTATCTTTGCACATATGCATTATTTGTCGGCCGAGAATATCAGTAAGTCATTTGGAATTAAACCCTTATTTAATAATATTTCATTTCATATTAGTGAAGGAGATAAGATATCTCTTGTTGCACGTAATGGTAGTGGTAAATCTACCCTACTAAAAATACTGGCAGGATTTGATAAGCCAGACTCTGGCACTCTTTGGGTACATAAAGATGTAACTGTTGCATTGTTTGAGCAGGAACCTAAATTTCAGGAAGAACTTTCTGTACTTGATAATATATTTCACTATAAACATCCCGTAGCTGAAGCGCTCCGTAAGTATGAGCATATATTGAATATGCCAGAACATGATCCACAGGAGCTATCAGATGCGCTGGGTGTGATTGATGACCTGAATGCCTGGGATTTTGAAGCCAAGGTGAAGCAGATACTAGGCAAGCTGAATATTCACATGCTGGAGCAACCTGTAAAAACGCTTTCTGGTGGACAGCGTAAGCGTGTAGCGCTTGCCCAAACCCTTATAGATATTGGGTTTGAACACAAGCATGTATTGCTGATAATGGATGAACCTACTAACCACCTGGATGTGGAAATGGTGGAGTGGCTTGAAAATTACCTGAACCAGCAAAAGGTAACGTTGCTTATGGTAACCCACGATCGCTACTTTTTGGATGCTATTTGCGAAGAGATTTGGGAGATAGACGGCAGTAACATGTACACCTATAAAGGTAACTATGAAACCTACCTGGAAAAGAAGGCGGCAAGAATTGAAAACTCCCAGGCTAATATAGACAAAGCTAAGAATGAATACCGTAAGGAGCTGGAATGGATGCGTAAGCAACCCAAGGCCCGTACCACCAAAGCTCAAAGCCGTATAGATAATTTCTACGAAATAGAGGGTAAGGCTAAGCAGAAAATAGAAGACAACCAGGTACAGTTGCAAATGAAGATGAACCGCTTGGGTGGGAAAATAGCTGAACTGAAAAAAGTATATAAGAGCTTTGGTGATAAAACCATTCTCCGTGGGTTCGACTATACATTTAAAAAGGGTGAGCGCATTGGTGTAGTGGGTAAGAACGGTGCAGGAAAGTCTACTTTCTTGCAAATGCTGCAAGGTTTAGAGCCTGCCGATACTGGTAAAATAAATATTGGTGAAACAGTCATTTTTGGCAATTTCTCCCAGCAGGGTTTAGAGATCAAGGACGATATGCGCTTGATAGAATATGTAAAGAACATTGCTGAAAGCTTTCCGCTGGCAGGTGGTGGTTCTATTACAGCATCGCAATTTTTGGCATTGTTCCTGTTCCCGCCAGACCAGCAATATACCTACTTGTCAAAACTAAGCGGGGGAGAGAAGAAGCGCTTACAATTATTATCAGTGCTCTTCCGTAATCCTAACTTCCTGATACTGGATGAACCTACAAATGATCTTGACCTTCCAACACTTTCTGTTCTGGAAAACTTCCTGAACGAGTTCCAGGGTTGCTTGTTGGTGGTATCGCACGATCGTTATTTTATGGATAGGTTGGTAGATCATCTGTTTGTGTTTGAAGGTGATGGGGTAGTGCGTGATTTTCCGGGCAACTATACACTGTATCGGCTTACACAACGTGGTAAGGATAAGGAAGTAAAGGGACAGGAGATAAGTGGAAGCATTGCAGAAGCTGCACCTGCCAATAACATAAAAGAAAAGCGCAAACTCTCTTTTAAAGAAAAGACTGAATACGAGACGCTGGAAAAAGAAATTGCCAAACTAGAAGCTGAGAAAGTGACGATAACAGAAAAGATGAGTGATGCTTCTTTGTCTTACGACGAACTACAAAAAATGGGTGCAAGACTTATTGAGATTGGTAACCTTACTGAAGAAAAAGAAATGCGTTGGCTTGAGCTCAGCGAATTGGTAGGATCATAATAATATGCTGCATATGCGTACTGTTAAAATAATTTTGTTTGTTCTACTGGCTATAGCCATGCCCTCAATGTTATTGAAGGCACAAACGGCCGATGAGATACTGGAGAAACATATTGCTGCAATAGGTGGCCGCGATAACTGGAACAAGATACATTCTATATCTATGTCCGGAACGTTATCGGCTGGTGGACAGGTGGCAGACTTTAGTACTACAGTGGTAGATGGCAAAGCCTTTCGTCAGGACTTTACCATGATGGGTGTTACCGGGTACAAGATAATAACCCCTACAGCGGGTTGGATGTTTATGCCAGGCGCTGGCGACGAGCAGACCCGGCAACTGAGTAAGGAAGAAGTATATGATGCACAACCACAACTCAATGTAAAAGGCAATCTTATAGATTACAAGAGCAGGGGAGCCAAGGTGGAATATTTAGGCAAAGAAAAAACAGAAGGTCAGGATTGTTATCGCCTAAAAATAACTGAAAAGAACGGGAGGGAAGAGCATCTGTATGTAAGTGCTGACAGTTACTACCTGGTGAGTTCCCTTAGTCATGTAATGGTTAACGGGCATGAAATGGACGTAGCAACTGTGTATAGGGGGTATGAAAAACAGCCCGAAGGCGTATTAATAGCCACTATTGTAAATACCCAGGGAAGTAGCATCAACTTTACGCATATAGACATCAATAAGCCCGTTGATGAGAATATATTCAAGCCCGTTAAAAAATAGGGCGCTTTTAATGAGCATGTGTTAAAATATGATCATATTTTAAAGCGGTTATTGGTAGCGCTCAACATTTTTTTATTTTAAGTGTTGTACATGTATGGTTTTGTTTTAAATCGTATTTCAATGTATTGCTTTATCTTTACATAAACATAAGTAAACCTTATATAATAATGCAACCGGGAAAACCTTATAGTGTTGTAAGGAAAAATAATGTTACTATTTCTACTCCGCTGGATGCGAAGGGCACCATTATTTTTGCGCATGGCTTTGGCACCGATCAGTCTGCCTGGAAGGATGTTGCAGCTGCGTTTTCGAGTGATTACCAGCTTGTTTTATACGATAATGTTGGGGGTGGACAAGCAGACGAAGCATCCTATAGTCGCAACAAGTACGATTCGTTGCATTCTTATGTTGCAGACCTGCTGGATATATGTGCTGAGTTTGATATAAAAGATGCAATAATGGTCGGACACTCAGTAAGTGGTATGATCAGTTTGCTGGCAGGTATTAAAGCCCCGCAACATTTTGCTAAAATGATATTGATCGGTGCTACCGCCAGGTACCTGAACGATAAAGATTACGTTGGGGGATTTGATCAGGCAGGTCTGGATGCAATATATGCGGCCATGACCAATAATTACTTTAGCTGGGTAAGTGGTTTTGCTCCGGCAGCAATGGCCAATCCTGATAAACCGCAATTGGCAGAGAGTTTCGCACAAACGTTAAGCACCATTCGTCCCGATATTGCACAGTCCGTAGCACATGTTATTTTTCAGTCCGATCATAGAAAGGACCTTCCATTGTTCAATATAGAAACCTTACTGCTACAGACAAAACATGATATCGCAGTTCCCCTTGAGGCTGCTCAATATTTGAATAATAATATTAAGAACAGCATACTCAAAGTAGTGGAAGCAGAGGGGCATTTCCCCCATATCAGCGCCCCTGCCGAGATCATAGCTGCTATTAAAGAGTATCTCTAACATTTTGGCTATTTCTGCAAATATCAGCCTGCAACAAGTTGCATTAGACTTCCTGGTAGGTCTTTATCCAATAAAAATGGAGAAAGATATCAGAAAGATACGTGTTGCTGTTACAGACCTGCTGCATCAGCATGCCCAAGCCAACTGGGCTGCTATAGTGAGGAGTGAAGATGACATAACTGCCCGCGTATTGTATTGCACCAACAATGCAATTTCAGGTTTTATTGATCCCCAGCTTATTGGCCAGGTATTGGCAGATGAACAGATACAGATAAAGACAGGTGAGTGCCTTGATCGTTCTCCTGATGAATATATCATTTTTTTTCCGGGCAATGAAAGACGCTTTAATGGAGTCTTTATATTATGCGTAGATAAAGAGTTTGTTCTTCGTGCCGATTTTGAAGGGTTTTTACAAAATATATGGATAGGGCTTAAGGACGTAACCAGGTTGGTACTCACATATTATTCAACTGAGCAGTTTGCTACTCGTTTCAATGCTATACTCGGTACTATCCAGGAGGGCATTGTGTTTGTAGATGACAGGGGCAGAGACGGATGGGTAAACGGGGCCGCGTCTGAATTGTTGCAAATACCTGCAGAAGCTAATGCATCAATGGTTATAGCAGGGGCTATGCAGCAGTTAAGAGGTAGGGCCATCAACCAGGACGATATCGCAAAAACCGGTAGAGAATTATTCAGTTCGCCTAATAAAACGGTTAAAGATTGGATATGGATATTTGGTGAGCCGATTACCAGGGTATTGAGCGTATCCTGTGTTCCAACGGTATCTGAAAATATAAATGGACGGCTTTGGGTATTTTCAGATATAACGGAGATCCACCTGGCTAATAACCAGCTGAAGGAACTTAATATAGAACTTGCTGAAAAACGCAAGATCGCAGAAGAGCAGAATAAAGCTAAGTCTGACTTTTTAGCCAATATGAGTCATGAGATACGTACCCCTATGAATGGCGTTATAGGCATGACCAGCTTACTTACAAGTACCAGGCTTGATGAAGAACAGCGTGATTATGTAGATACTATAAGAATAAGCGGCGAAGCGCTACTTTCTATTATCAACGATATTCTGGATCTCTCTAAAATAGAATCTGGGAAAATGGAGTTGGAATATCACCCTTTTACTATAAGGACAGTAATTGAAGAGACTTTTGATTTGCTAAGTGTAAAGGCCAACGAGAAAGGACTTGATCTGTTGTATTATATAGATCCCCGTGTGCCGTCCGAAATAGTGGGCGATATCACCCGGTTCAGGCAAATACTTGTAAACCTGGTATCTAATGGCCTAAAGTTTACAGAGCGCGGCGAGGTTTATGTAATGGCTAACCTGGCAGATGTTCAGGACAATGTATATACTCTTGAATTTACTGTAAAAGATACCGGCATCGGCATTCCTAAAGATAAGTATCACCGGCTTTTCGAAAGCTTTTCGCAAGTCGATTCATCAACCACACGTAAGTACGGTGGTACCGGGCTGGGCCTGGTTATCTGTCAGCGCCTTGTTGCGCTTATGGGGGGCAGTATCAGGGTAGAGAGTGAGTATGGCAATGGGGCATCTTTCATATTTACTATTAAGGCAGAGGCGAACAGAGATGCTACGCTTTACAACAAAAAAGAAAAGGTTGAGCTTGCAGACCTGAAAGGAAAATCTATTCTTATTCTCGATGATAACAAGACCAACCTGAAAATTTTCAGTGGACAATGTGCTATTTGGGGAATGAAAGCAACCACTACTGATAGTCATGAGGAAGCATTACAATTGATCAATACCAACAAATTTGACCTGGCAATTATAGATATGCTATTGCCCGATACCAATGGTATTGAAGTAGCAAAGCTTATAAAACAATTGCATAAGGACCTGCCATTGATTTTGTTTAGTTCTGCCGGCTACTTGCCGTTGAAAAATGAACATATAAAGGAACTATTTGCAGGTGTATTGCATAAACCCGTTAAGCAAAGCCAAATAGAAGAAACATTGATAACCGTCCTTAGTCAACATGTTGGTGCTGTTGCTAAGTCTGCACCGCTTACTAACAAAGAGGGGGCCTTGCCTATCAATATCCTTGTTGCAGAAGATGATCTCATTAATCGCAAGGTCATCGAAAAGGGGCTGAGTAAAATGGGCTATGCATGCGATATTGTTGAAAATGGAAGGCTGGCAGTAGAGCAAGCAAAGAATAAAAGGTATCAGCTGGTCTTTATGGACATGATGATGCCTGAAATGGATGGCTACGAGGCAGCGAAGCTCATCTCCGAAATTTTCCCTGGTAATGATAAGCCCGTCATTATAGCACTTACAGCCAATGCGCTAGTTGAAGAAAAGGAAAAAGTACTGACTACGGGTATGGATGACTATATTTCAAAGCCCTATAAAATACAAGACCTGCAAGACGCAATAGACAGATGGAAAGACCAACTGCTATCTAAAATAAAATAAGTAAGGTTATCCCCAGGTTTTGCTTATTTCTAATTTACGCGTTTGTGAGAAGATGCTGCTGGCGCTTGTCCTACCTGTTTATGAAATGCTTTTTTAGGAACGTAGTGGTCTAAAGACAATACAATACCAAAAAGTCGCTCCTCATTTAAAACCCACGCCCTTGTACTGGGTATAGATATCACTAATCCTGCCACAAATAATCCTAGGCCGGTGTTTGAGCCATCGGCTTCTGCCCATATTGCACCGCCCAGCATTAATCCTGTTCCCGTATAGCTCAGCACTTTTGTAATTATTTGTTTCCTTCTGTATTTTTTGATTGCTCTATACTCGGGCGATCCACGCTCTACCATTGGCAGTAAGTTTTTATAGCTCAACCTTTTTACTTCCCCGCTATCTGTGTCTTGTATATAGTAACCCAGGTGCCTGGTTGAAGAACTTCTCTCCGATTCTGAAGAGTAGGACGAGTTTGTGTTATAACTGTTTGCATAGCTTTCGGATGCACCCTGGTATCTGTAAACATTTATTTTACCTGCCACAACCTGCGGCGCAAACGAATATCTATTAACATTGGCGTACGTAAAATCACCGGGACTGAAAATGGCCACGTCTTTGCTATCAAATATCTTGTCGTCCAGTGTTATCTTATTTGTAACGAGCCCCTGTGCTTCTTCATTTACTTTGGTGCCTATGTACTTACGGCCATCTTTTAGCAACACATATGGTTTAGTAGGGGTCTGCAGATCAGGTAAGCGCTTTGTGGTTTTGCAGGAAGAAAATAATACCAGTGTGATAACTGTATAGAAGATGGTTTTCATTCAATTTCGGGGGGCTGTTTGAGGTTATATTATAAATGTTAACAGATACAGAAGGAAATCTCTTCTGTATCTGTTGGGTCTCTTTATACAAGGCAATATTATTCATGTTAACGGGCACTTTTATGTATGGTTTTTTTAGCATGATCGGCGAGCAGCACGGCTTTATAAAGCCGTAAACGGTTAGTTCCTGCTACAAAGAACCATGAGAAAAATGAACCAACCCCTGCTAGCATGGCTGCACCACCAATAGCTGCTTGCGTATCGCTGCTACCCCCTAAAAGGGCAACCCCACCCGCAAACAATATGCCACTTCCAATTATCAAGGCTCTCGATGTAACCCTCCTGGTTCTGTATTTTTCAAGCATTTTAAATTCAGGAGTGCGCGGTGTTATCATTGGCTTTAAATGATTGTATGATAGAGAAACCACGGGGGCGTCATCTGTTTTCTGTATATAGTAAGAAAGATGATGCTGCGTTGTGGTATGCCCCATGCCACCACCAAAACCACCACCACCAAAGCCCCCGCCAGTACCACTATAAGAGGTAGAGGTAGACTCATAGCGGTACATATTTATCTTGCCTGTCAATACCTGCGTGGCAAAGGTTTTTCTACCAATATTTGCATATGTAAAATCTCCTGGTGAGTAAAACGCTACATCCTTGGTTCTAAAACTTGTATCGCCAAGGGTTATTTTGTCTTTCTTAAATGCGCCGTGTTTCCGGTCTACGTCAGACCCTGTGAATTTTGCACCGTCTTTCAATTGCACGTAGGGTTCTTTTGCCGTGTGCAGGTCTGCAAGTCGTTGTTGGGTTTTGCACGATGTGGTTAAAGCTATAAGGGCAATAGCTGCGTAAATAAATTTCATGTAGTTATATTTTTGCATAATTATAATACGTAAAATTTTGTTGTGCAATATTTTGTTAAATTTTATTTATAATTAATATTATGCTATATGTAATTAGCCAAGAAAGGCAACCTTATTAAGGTTGCCTTGAGATAAATGATGATATTATTGTTTGCCTTTTAGATAACTACTACCATGGCAGTTCTTCTTCCATGTGTATAAACCTTCCATTAGGGCCATCAGTACCTACCAGCGATAACGACACACTTGTTTTTGCACCATCTGCAATTTCCATGGGGGCTATTTCCACTCCGCCTAGTTCTGTTTTTACCCATCCTGGATGGGCTGAATTGACTTTTATGTTTGTATTTGCCAGTTCATCAGCCAAGTGTATAGTGTACATATTCAGCGCTGCTTTTGAAGCATTGTAAGATAACCTGCGGCTAAAGGATATCGGGCTGTTTTCCTGTGCGTGAATGGTGAGTGAACCTAATATGCTTGATAAGTTCACAATACGGCCAGCCGGGCTTTTCTTCAGCAATGGCAGCAGATCATTGGTGAGGTAGATAATGCTGAACACATTGGTTTCAAAAATCTCATGCAGTTCGTCGGCTGTCGTTTCTGTAGTTTTCTTTACCATCAGTGAGTCTTCCTTAGGCCCTATTCCTGCATTGTTTACGAGTATATCCAGTTTGCCAAATTTGTCTGATATATAGGCTGCCACTGCCTTTCTTTCAGCGGCATTGTTTACATCCAGCTGTATGCCATAGGCATCAATACTTTGTGCTGTTAGTTGTGCTGCTGCAGCTTCTGCAACACTCAGCTTACGCGCCGTTAGTATAACAGCTATCCCTTTTTCGCCCAACTGTTTGGCGGTTTCAAATCCAATACCACGGTTACTACCGGTAATAAGTGCAACTTTCTGATCTTTCATTTTGCTTGTTTTTGTTACAATGAATTGTTTATGATTAATTTGAGATGAATATTTTAGACCATTTGGTCTATTTTTAGATAAATAAAAAGATTTCTAAGTCATAGCTATATATTATTTAAGTGTGCAATAAGTATTTAATTCTTCTTTAAGGCTTTTAATAATCGTTTGCATAGGTTGGCTGCTTTTCATAACCCTGCATATCATATTACCCCCTTCTATCGCGGCAAACATTTTGGTAGCAAATCCTTCGGCATTTAGTGTGGTGCTGAACTCTCCGTTGGCAATACCTTCTTTTACAATAGCTATAAATTGTTCGGTGGCATCACCAATAAAAGACTGCATTTTCTGTTGGATGCAAGGATTGGTGTCATCAGCTTCCGTACTAAAATTCATAATAGGGCAACCTCCACGAAATATGCTGTTAAGGGGATCTTTGTATAGATCCATAAAAGCCAGCAACTTACTTTTCGCAGTGGTATGATGTTGCATGGAAAATGCAGTAGCATCACCCATCTTCAACAGCATATAATCTACTGTAGCAAGCGATAACGCTTCCTTGCTGTCAAAGTGCCCATATAAGCATCCCTTGGCTACATGGGCAGCTTTAAGTACGTCGTCAATAGATGTTCCAGCTATACCTTTCTCATTAAAGATTGGTGCGGCTTGCTCTATTATCATTTGCCTCGTACGCTCTGCCTTGGTCATGGTCCTACTTGTTTGACGATGTAAAAATAGACTGAAAGGTCTAAATTGCAAAAGTCAATTACTTAACTACCTATAAAGGTTCTTTATAATTATAACGATCACTAATACTGTAGCGCAAAATTTGCACTTACTCCGCTAGCCATTTTTTAGCCGTCTCCAGTTCGCTAAGCGTAAAAGCACGAACCTCGCCGGGCATAGCAGTACCAAAAACCTCAGTAAATTTGTTCACATATTTCTGGTCACTTACTATGGCAATTTTTTTCCATTGCAGCAGGTGCTTAAGTCCCAATTTGATGTCATCGTACCAGGCACCTGTGCTTATGTTGCTTACATCAGAATCTAGTACAAAGAGGTAACGGAGGCTGCCTGTGCTATCAGCAAGCATATCTACTACCGGTAATAATGTAGTATCGTAATCGTTCTTGGTGATCTTGCCGGTTCCCCTGAAGCCTACTACATTTTGTGGAAGGTCTTGTATCTGCTCTATCATAAAAATTGCTTTGTAATATTACCCTATCAAATTCATGCCATTAACTGGCGTTATTTTGAAACTTTTGCTGACGATTTTTGAATTTTACCGTAGGTTTACATTCCATTTAAACCGCCATGCGGTTGGCAGTAAATATATTTTATATGAAGATATTAGTTTGCATCAGCCAGGTACCTGACACTACTACCAAGATCGCGTTTAGCGATAACAACACACACTTTAATACCCAGGGTGTAACTTTCATTATTAACCCATACGATGAATGGTATGCACTAGTGCGTGCGCTTGAATTAAAGGAAAGCGGTGTGGCCACTGCAGTGCACCTGGTTACTGTAGGCAAGGCCGATACAGAACCTGTAATACGTAAAGCGCTTGCCTTGGGTGGTGAAGAGGCTATACGCATAGATGCCGACAGCAGCGATACCTATATGGTAGCTGCACAAATAGCCGAATATGCACGTACCGAAAAGTATGATCTGGTATTGTGTGGCAAAGAAAGTATAGACTATAACAACGGCGCAGTAGGTGCTATGCTGGCTCAGTTGCTGGATGTAAATTATATAGGCTTTGCAACTAAAATAGATGTTGCTGGTACAGAAGCAACTGTGAACAGGGAGATAGAAGGTGGTGAAGAAACAAATGTATGCAGCCTGCCGTTGGTAATTAGTTGCCAGAAGGGGGTTGCTGAAGCACGCATACCCAATATGCGTGGTATTATGGCAGCACGTACCAAGCCATTAAAGGTAGTTCCGGCTGCTGCTGTAAGCCCACTTACTACAGTGGTAAGTTACGAGCTGCCACCAGCCAAAACCGGTGTGAAAATGATAGACGCCGAAAATATGGATGAGCTGGTAAGTCTGTTGCACTCTAACGCTAAAGTTATCTAAACCAATCTTTTAACTATTATTAATACTCCAGTATATGTCTGTAATTGTTTTAGCCGAACATGCACAAGGAATTTTTAAGAAGAAAACATTTGAAGCGCTGCAGTATGCTGCTAAAATAGCTAAGGATCTTGGCACTACAGTTACTGCAATAGCTGCAGGTAATGTGGCCGATAGCGAAATGCAGGGTCTTGGTGCATATGGTGCACAAAAAGTATTGCACATTGCCGATGCCCGCCTGAACGATTTTAACGCACGTGCCTACACAAAAGCAATAATAAGCGCAGTACAAAAAGAAAGCGCTAAAGTAATAGTAGGTCTGCACGATGTACCGGGCAAATCCGTAATACCACAGGTAGCGGCTGGTTTGAAGGCTGGCCTGGTATCTGGCGCTATCGCTTATCCTGATGTGAGCAATGGTTTTGTAGTGCGTACATCTGTATTCAGTGGCAAAGCATTTGCCAACGTCAGCATTTCCAGCGATATTAAAGTGATCACCCTGATGCCTAATACTTATCCTGTAGTGAAAGGTGAAGGCAGCGCAACTGTAGAGCAGTTCCAGGTAGCGTTTGACGATAAAGATTTTAGCATACAGGTAAAAGCTGTGAATAAGGTAACAGGCACGGTGCCTTTATCAGAAGCTGAACTGGTAGTTTCTGGCGGACGCGGTATGAAAGGACCTGAAAACTGGTATGTGTTGGAAGACCTGGCAAAGGAACTGGGTGCATCAATGGCATGCTCACGCCCGGTTGCCGATGCACATTGGCGCCCGCACTATGAGCACGTTGGTCAGACCGGTGGTACTATTCGCCCCAACCTATATATTGCCGTAGGTATAAGTGGCGCTATACAGCACCTGGCAGGTGTTAATGGCAGCAAAACCATTGTGGTGATCAATAAAGATCCTGAAGCGCCTTTCTTCAAGGCTGCTGACTATGGCGTAATAGGTGATGCTATGGAAGTGGTACCGCGCCTTACTGCCGCAGTAAAGAAGTTTAAAGAAAATAATTAGAATAGGTCAGCTGGGGTTATTATTAAACCGCCTTGCATGGTATAATGAAAAGTAGCCCCGGTCTTCACAGGCCGGGGCTACTTTTTGAGTTGCCTGCTAAAAATAATACCTAACGATTTGCTAATTTAAAGAATACACAATTGCGATATAGTATTTTTATATGCGCATGCTCCTTAAGCTTACTTATCTTTAATGCCTTATTTTTATAGATGATCACTGTAATATCTGCTACCAACAGGCCAGAGAGTATGACCTTAAAAGTGGCCCAATTATATACCCGCTTACTTTCAGAGCAGGCTACAGATGTACAATTGCTATCGCTGGAAGGACAAGATATCTGGGAGCGCGGCCCCGGGCTTACTGCGCTGGAAAATAAATACCTGATACCGGCAGAGAAGTTTGTGTTTATAATGCCCGAATACAATGGCAGTTTCCCCGGCGTACTAAAGATGTTATTGGATAATAGCGATATAAAGAAATGTTGGTGGCACAAGAAGGTGATGCTTACAGGCGTGGCCGATGGGCGAGGTGGCAACCTGCGCGGCTTAGAGCATATGACCAATATATTGCACTACCTGAAGATGCATGTGTTTTATAACAAAATACCACTCAGCCGCATAAACGAGGAAATGGATGAGACGGGGAAACTACTAAAGCCTGCCACCGTAGAGGCAATAAATGAACAAGTGAACGAATTTTTAAGCTACTAAGAGAAGATATGCTGCGTCTTGTTATTATCCTGGCTATCATCGCCCTTGCTGAGTATTATAGTTACGTGGCTGTACGTGCAGCCGTTCAGTCGTTACCAACAGGCTTACGTATTGGTACAATGTCCCTTTATATTTTGCTTAGTCTGTCCGCATGGGCCGGCATTGCATTTTTTCGTACCATCAACTGGGCAAACGTGCCGCACCTGCTGCGCAACATTTATATAGCGTTTGTTATTGGCTTTATAGTGGGTAAAATATTGATACTCATAACTATGCTTGTTGACGACCTACGCAGAGGTGGTGTATGGATATATAATGCAATTACTGAAAGCCGGGCATCTGTAGCTCCCGGAGATGATGCAATCAGCCGTTCTGTTTTCCTTACTCGCCTTGCTTTACTGCTTGGAGGCACCTCGCTGGTAGGGTTTATTTATGGTATTACCAATAGGTATAACTATCATATACACCGTATAAAGCTTCCGCTCACCGGTTTGCCAGCTGCTTTCCGGGGATTTAAGATCGTGCAGTTGTCAGACATACATACAGGAAGTTTTGACAACCATGCTGCCGTAGCTAAAGGGATAAAAAAAGCATTGGCTGAAAAAGGGGATATCATTCTATTTACAGGAGACCTGGTGAACAACCACTCTGATGAAGTAGATGAAAACTACCAAAAGATTTTTGCCACCCTGAACGCACCCATGGGGGTATATAGTGCCTTAGGCAATCATGATTATGGCGATTATGTACAATGGCCAACACCTGCCGCAAAAGTTGCCAACCTGGAAAAATTAAAAGCGATACAGGCAAGCATGGGCTGGCGCTTACTTATGAATGAACATGTGATATTGGAAAAAGGTACCGATAAAATTGCGCTCATCGGTATTGAGAACTGGAGTGCCAAGGCCAATTTTCCCAAGTATGGCAATATGGCAAAAGCATACGCCGGACTGGATGCAAAAAATATCCCAATAAAAATACTCATGTCGCACGATCCTTCGCACTGGGATGCAGAGGTGCGGACACATTATGGGGATGTGCAGCTTACATTAAGCGGTCATACCCACGGCATGCAGTTTGGCATAGAAAGCAAATGGCTAAAGTGGAGCCCTGTGCAGTATATGTACAAAGAATGGGCAGGTTTATACCAGGAAGAGAAGCAATACCTGTATGTGAATAGAGGGTTTGGTTTCCTTGGTTATCCTGGCCGTCTGGGTATATTGCCCGAAATTACAGTAATAGAACTGGTCTAGTTCCTGCGTGCCATTTCTAAAATACGAGCAACTGCTTCATCACGCGGTTGTAGTAAGTCAGTAGCTGCTGCTTGCAGATATGTATTCATATCGCTGCACTCGGCTTGCGTAATATAAGTTTTATGTGTTATTGGGGCTGCAGTGGGGGCTTTAAAGGTCTTTTGTGTAATTGTTCTGTGTACAGTTTTATTCATATAAATGGTTTGAGTACATAAAAAACGCAGTTTCAAAAAAAATATTGCATTTAAAATTGCAGAAAATACTTTTTAACAAATATCCCCTGTACAATAACAATATCATTGCTTGGACGGTTCTGGCACCTGGCTTAATATCTTTACTCGATAGCCTCCGGGCGTAGTGCCTTCTGTCTTTTTAAATACTTTAATAAAATTATTTACATCATCAAACCCGGTTTCCATACTCACTTGTTGAACCGTGTATTTTGAGCTGCAGAGCAACTCTTTTGCTATTTTAAGTCTTTCTTTGGTAATGAATTGGACAGGTGTAATACCAAATTCTCTTTTAAAAGTGCGGAACAACTGGGTACGGCTCATGCATGCTTTCCGGCTAAGCAGGGTTATATCCAGCTTATCGTGCAGGTGCTCGCGAATGTAGTTGGCCATCTGCTGAAAGGGGCCACTGTAGCTGCCTACTTGGGCTATACCGTCTAGTTGGTTCAGGTATTGTTGCTGCACCAGGCGTACCACCAGCTCTTTCATCGTCAGGTCAGCCAGTATATCTTTAGTGGTTGTAGTTTCGGTGCAGATAGTCACCATTTTATTGATCACCTCGGCCAGTGAATTGCTATTCTTTAAATGGCCAGTCTTAAAATTGAAGTTCCATTTTTCGCCATGATTGCTCCTGGGGTGGTACTCATTCAGGTAATTTATGGTATTGGTCAGGCAGTCATTATCTAGTGTCAGCGCTATGCATTGTGTAGGGCTCATTGCCATGGCTTCAGGGAAATCTATAAACATCCTGGTGCCTGCAGGGGCAAGTACTGTTTCTCCGGGAAAATAGTCAAACTGCTCAGTGTTAGGCAGGTGCATTACTTTTTTGCCTCGCACCATGCTGGTGATCACCATGTCGTGAAAGGTGAGCTGAACTTTTTCAGCCGGTCGGTAAGTTTCAAAAACATTAAGCTCACAATGATTCAGGTTATAAACACTTCTGTTCTCTACATCTGTAAGCAGATTTTTAGGAGCAGTTAACTGAATATGCTTAAGTAAGCTCATGTGTGTGGCATTTCCTGTCGAAAAGTTACGAAGATTGCCTGACAAAAAAAGGAATGGGATTTTAGTACTATAGAATGATATTATTTACCTACTCATTTGATTATAGTAAAAATAGCTTTGGTAACAATTAAAAACCTAAGCAATGAGTACCGTAACAGAGAATACCATAGCAGTAGAAAAAAGTAGTAAGGCTTTTAAATGGCCTGCATTTAAAAGCAGGTACGAAAATTACATTGGTGGCGAGTGGGTACCCCCGGTATCAGGTGTCTATTTTGATAATACCTCGCCAATAAACGGTAAAGTATTTACTCAGGCAGCCCGATCGGGTAAGGCCGATGTGGAGCTGGCCGTAGATGCTGCTGAAAAAGCTTTTAAAACATGGAGCAAAACAGCCGCCACTTACAGAAGCAATATCTTATTGAAAATTGCACAGGTTATAGAAGATAACCTGCAATACCTGGCTATTGTCGAAACTATTGACAATGGTAAGCCGGTACGGGAAACACTTGCAGCAGACCTTCCGCTTGTGGTAGATCATTTCCGGTATTTTGCAGGGGTATTAAGAAGTGAAGAGGGTACTATTTCTGAACATGATGAGCATACTGTAAGCATTAATCTGCACGAGCCTTTGGGTGTAGTAGCGCAGATCATTCCATGGAATTTTCCATTGCTCATGGCTACCTGGAAAATTGCACCAGCGCTTGCTGCTGGTTGCTGCACTATTGTGAAGCCAGCTGAACAGACCCCAACCAGTATTATGGTATTGCTGGAGCTAATAGGCGACGTCTTACCTGCTGGGGTATTGAATGTAATTACAGGTTTTGGCCCTGAAGCTGGCAAGCCATTAGCTACATCAAATCGTATCGCCAAAGTAGCATTTACTGGAGAAACTACTACGGGCCGACTCATCATGCAATATGCATCTGAAAATCTGATACCGGTAACTATGGAGCTGGGTGGTAAATCCCCCAATATCTTCTTTGCCTCAGTTGGAGATGCAGACGATGCCTTTTTCGATAAGGCAGTGGAAGGTGCTGTTCTCTTTGCGCTGAACCAGGGCGAAGTATGTACTTGCCCATCGCGCATATTGGTACACGAAAGCATTTACGACAAGTTTATGGAAAGGGTAGTGGTACGTACCAAAGCCATAAAGATGGGGAATCCACTTGACCCGGAAACTATGATAGGCGCCCAGGCATCTAACGATCAATACGAAAAAATACTTTCTTACATAGATATAGGGAAGCAAGAAGGTGCAGAAGTACTTACCGGCGGCGGTGCTGCAAGGTTGAATAGCGGACTGGAAGACGGGTACTATGTGCAGCCTACCATTTTTAAGGGCAACAATAAAATGCGCATTTTCCAGGAGGAAATATTTGGGCCGGTTGTTGCGGTAACCACGTTTAAAACTACAGAAGAAGCAATTGCCATTGCTAATGACACCATGTACGGACTTGGAGCGGGCGTATGGACAAGAGATGCTCACGAACTTTACCAGGTGCCACGTGCTATACAGGCAGGTCGCGTATGGGTAAACTGTTATCATGCTTATCCTGCACACGCACCATTTGGTGGCTACAAAAAATCAGGTTTTGGCCGCGAAACGCACAAAATGATGTTGAACCACTACAGGCAAACAAAGAACATGCTCATTTCTTACGACAAGAACAAGCTGGGATTCTTTTAATGGCATTAGGGGTTGAGAAGGGGACTGCCTAAAAGCAGCCCCTTTTATTTTTTTTAATAACGGCTACTATGGAAAGAGTATTGATAACGACAGAGGCAAAGGCTTTGATAGATACATTGCGGGCTATACATGGGCCACTCATGTTTCATCAAAGTGGCGGGTGCTGCGATGGATCGCAGCCTATGTGCTTTGAAAAAGGCGAATTCAAAACTGGCGATAGCGATATATGCCTGGGTGTGGTACACGGTTGCGAGTTCTGGATGGCCCGCGACCAATTTGAATATTGGCAGCATACGCAGCTAACGGTAGATGTAGTTAAGGGCCGGGGCTCCAGTTTCTCGTTAGAGATACCGCTTGGGTACAGATTTATCACCCGTTCGCGTGTATTTACTGATGAGGAATCGATGGCTATGGACTTGTCTGGAATGTAAAACTAGTGCTGTTGTCTATTGCACAATCGTCTTATCTTAGTATTACTATGGATAGCAAAGATAGATTCAGTAATAGGGTAAACGATTATGTTAAATACAGACCAGGATACCCTGCAGAAATTATTGGTTTTTTGCAAAATGATTACGGTCTGTACAGTGATAGAAAGATTGCAGACATAGGTGCCGGAACAGGTATGTCAAGTAAGCTATTTCTTGTTGCCAGGTATGATGTGGTAGCTGTAGAACCCAATAAGGAGATGCGCGAAAAGGCCGTGGAATTGCTAAATGCTTTCTCCGGTTTTACAATTCTGGATGGTTCTGCTGAGCACACAGGATTAGGCGACGCCAGTATAGATGCAATTATTTGTGGGCAGGCTTTCCATTGGTTTGATGTACCGAAGACTAAGGAAGAATTTAAGCGAATAGTAAAAGATGATGGTATAGTAGTACTGATATGGAATGAAAGAAAAATGGCATCTGGTTTTGAGAAAGAGTATGATAGTTTGATCGTCAAACATGCCACTGATTATGTGAAGGTAGATCACCGCAATATTGACCTTGCGCATATCGAAGCATTCTTTAGTCCGAACCCTTGCCGTCTCGAAATATTTCAGAACAGCCAGGTGTTTGATTTTGATGGATTGGTGGGACGTTTGGCATCATCGTCTTATATGCCTGCGAGGATCGAGCCTGGTTATGCTGAAATGATAACCGACCTGAAAGAATTATTTTTTCGCTATCAGGCTGAAGGGAAGATCACTATTCATTACGATACAAAGGTGTATGTGGGAAAGCTATAACACTAATGACAGGTAAAACTAAACGGTTACCGTTTCATCATCCTGTCTTTCAAGATCTCTTTCATAATGCCATCCTGTAGTGTTTGACTGATCACCACTTTGGCTTTACCCATGTTTATTTCATTGCCTTCAATACTCTTTATTTTATTGATATTCACAATGGTCGATTTGTGAATTTTTAAAAAAAATTCAGAAGGCAGTTGTTCCATTACCCCTTTTATAGTGAGGTAAACAATGAGCTTCCGGGTATCTGTATGCAACACCACATAATTGAGCATGGCTTCTACATACACCAGTTCATCGTACAATATCTTTTCAATACGTCCATCACATTTAACAAAGAAAAAATTGGGAGTTTGTTGAGGAGCACTGACATTGCTCCTCTGTTGCAGCTCAATGTATTCTTTAGCCTTATTGCATGCCTTGAAAAATCGTTCGAAGGAAAATGGTTTTACCAGGTAGTCCAGTACATCCAATTCAAAACCTTCAATAGCATATTCGGCATATGCAGTTGTCATAATGGTAAGCGGTAACGATGTAGAGCTGCGCAAAAAGTTGATACCATTCATTTTGGGCATGTTGACATCAAGGAACATGAGGTCAACATGTTGGGTGCTAAGCAGATTATGTGCCTTTAATGGATGTTCTGCCTTACCAACTAGTTGTAGAAAATCAATATCCCCTATATATTCTTCCAGCAGCTTTCTGGCCACTGGTTCATCATCCACTATAATACAATCAATTTTCATGAAGGTGAAGTTTTAATGTCACTTTATATGCAGCTGTGCTATCCTCAATTTTAAGATCGTGTTTGCCCGGATAGAGTAATGCCAGCCTGCGTTTTGCATTGGTAATGCCTATGCCTTTATGTTCTATAGTATTGGTGTCTATTGTTTCTTTTGTATTAAAACATGTGAACAACAATATGTCCTCGGTTTTCTGGAAGCTAATGATCACTTCATTCCTGGCATCATCAGTATTGCTAACATACTTAAAAGCATTTTCCACAAAGGCTACAAACAAAAGTGGAGCGATGGTAAATCCATTTATATCCTCATCTATACAAAATTGAACAACCAGGCTGTCTTCTTTGCGTGCCTGTTGCATAGTTACGTAATTGCGTAGGTAGTTTATTTCTTTGTCTATCCCTATAGTTTCTGTATTGCACTCGTACAGTTGATACCGTAGCGTTTCGGAGAAGGTAAGGAGCATGCTCCTGGCTGTTGTGTTTTGTTTGTCTATATGACCGTAAATGGAATTAATGGAATTGAAGAGGAAGTGTGGATTAAATTGTGCATTCAAAAAATCAAGCTCTGCTCTTGCTTTTTCTTGCGCCATATCATCCAGGTATTGTTGAAAACGAAACCTGTCTACAATGAGTTTTCCCGAAACGATACACACTACCCAGATGAAAATATTTAAGAACGACCCGGTTAATAATTCAATACCTCCGGGTTGCGGTTTGTTCACCAGGAAAAAATGTGCATTCAGGTACATGGCCAATGGCACCCGCAAGCATGCAGTAATAAATATCCCTGTAAGCATTGTAATTGCAAAGGCAAAATATCGTTTGCGATACAGAAATACGGGTATGGTAAAAAGGGTGTTAAAATAGAAGTTGGCAGCAATGAATAGGAGATAACAGAACTGTACGGTTAAGGTCTGGGAGAAAGCAAAGGCCCTTCTCTGGAAAACCATGATCCAGAAGATGTACAAGCCCACCCAGCATAGTAGCTGCAACCAGTTATTTTTTTTGTTTGTCATCATTGCTTATACCAAAGGTACTACCTGTGCCAGCTATGTTTATATGTTTTACACCAACTATCCCAAAACCTTGATTAACACTAAAACAGGGGATAATCAAGTAGTTCCTCGGGTTCATGTAAGTTATTTTACGGTAATAACAGGTTGGCTTTGTTTTGTGCTTCAATCAAATTACATCTAAAGATCTTAAAAAATGAAAAAAGTAATTATCTGGTTAAGCGACCCGCCTGTTACAGGTCCTTCAACTATCTTGGCATTGCGCTTCATGGCAGGTGGCGTTTTCTTTTGGGAAGGGATATTGAAATTCGTTTATGTAAACCAAGGGGTAGGCCGATTTACTAAACTAGGCTTCCCTATGCCCGAGCTTACAGCCAACTTTGTAGCCACAACAGAGATTATTGGTGGTTTATTCTTATTGTTTGGTCTTTTTACCCGGTTTGCAGCGTTCTACTTTATTGCTGAAATGATAGTGGCTATATTTTCCACCAAAATATCACTTTATCTGGGCACAAGTCCATTACCCTTACCGCCAGCGCCACCCAAGATGGGTATTTGGGCTGTGCTGCACGAAATAAGATCAGATTACGCGCAGCTTTTAGTCTGTGTGTTTTTACTTATAGAAGGGGCAGGAAGAAACTCTATAGATGCATTACTGAAAAGACAGCGCAGATCTATCATAGTAGAGTAGCTAAAAAGAATACCACATGGCTGTAACTAAAATGAGTTCCAGGAGATAGCCTGGAACTCATTTTAGTTGAAATTTTCACCCACTATTTGCTTCGCTCCTGTGCGTCTACAACAGCTATTGCAACCATGTTTACTATCTGGCGTACGGTACTGCCCAGCTGCAATACATGTACTGGCTTGCGTAAGCCTAGTAATATAGGTCCCACAGCTTCTGATCCGCCAACTTCTTGCAAGAGGTGGTAGGCAATGTTGCCCGCTGCAAGATTGGGGAATATGAGCACATTGGGCGACTCGTTCACGAGGTCTGAAAAGGGATAGTTTTCGCGCAACAGATCTTTATTGAAGGCTACCCCTGCCTGCATTTCACCATCTACAACTATTTCGGGATATAGCTTTTTCATTTTAGCTACTGCCTCACGTATGATTATTGCTTCGGCGGAGTTTGAAGACCCAAAGTTGGAATAAGACAGCATAGCTATCCTGGGCTTTATGTTGAACTGGGCTACTTCCTTTGCTGCAAGCAAGGTTATGTCTATCAGTTCATCTACTGTTGGGTTAAAGTTTACAGTTGTATCTGCAAAGAATAATGGTCCCTTCTTGGTCAGCATCAGGTACATACCTGCTACTTTCTTTACATTTTCCTGCAGGCCAATTATCTGTATTGCGGGGCGCACCGTATCTGGGTAATTACGTGTAAGTCCAGATATCAAAGCATCAGCGTCTCCATTGTCCACCATCATGCAGCCAAAATAAATACGATCCTGCATTGCCTTGTGGGCTTCAAACAGGTTGTATCCGCGCCTATTTCTTTTTTCAAAGAATTGGTCGCCATATTTTTTGCAGGTTGCTTTCAGTTCAGGGCTTTGGGGGTCAAGTATCTGCACTCCTTCCAGGTGCAGGTTATTCTCCGCTATCATGCCCCTTATTATGGCTTCATTGCCCAATAGTATAGGTATAGCTATCCCGTCGTCCTGCACGGTTTGCACGGCTTTCAGCACTTTAAGGTTTTCAGCTTCAGCAAATATTACCCGCTTAGGGTTTTGCTTGGCTTTATTCACTATAAAGCGCATGATATTATCATCGGTACCCAGCCTGCGATACAATTCTGTTTCATAAGCCTGCCAGTCAGTAATGGGTTTGCGGGCCACACCACTATCCATTGCAGCCTTAGCTACAGCAGGCGATACCGTAACCAAAAGGCGGGGGTCGATAGGTTTAGGGATAATATAGTTGGCTCCAAAGTGCAGGCTTTTTTCATTGTATGCTACGTTCACAATATCAGGCACCGGTTCTTTTGCCAGTGCAGCTAAAGCCTTTACGGCAGCTAGTTTCATTTCCTCGTTTATTGTAGTTGCGCGTACATCCAGTGCGCCACGGAAAATGAATGGGAAGCCCAGCACATTATTTACTTGGTTGGGGTAATCACTGCGGCCTGTTGCCATTATTACATCTTGTCTTGCAGCCAAAGCATCTTCATAAGATATTTCAGGGGTAGGGTTTGCCAGTGCAAAAACAATAGGCGATGGCGCCATAGCTTTTACCATGTCCTGCGATACGATATTGCCCTTTGAAAGCCCTATGAATACATCGGCGTCATGCATGGCGTCTTCCAGTTGCATAGAAGGCTTGTCCTGGGCAAATATTTGTTTGTGTTCATCCAGATCGGTACGCGATTTTACGATCAATCCCTTACTGTCAAACATGTAGATGTTCTCTACAGTAGCGCCAAGGGCCAGGTATATCTTACAGCAAGATATCGCGGAAGCTCCAGCGCCACTGATCACGAACTTTACATCGCCAATTTTTTTGCCTACTACTTCAAGTGCATTCAATAATGCTGCACCAGATATGATGGCTGTGCCATGTTGGTCGTCATGCATTACTGGTATCTTTAGCTCAGCCTTTAACCTCTTTTCTATTTCAAAGCATTCAGGCGCTTTTATGTCTTCCAGGTTTACACCGCCAAAGGTGGGCTCTAAAGCCTTAACCACATTTACAAACGAATCTATGTCAAGTGCGTTCAGTTCAATGTCAAATACATCGATATCTGCAAATATTTTAAAGAGTAGGCCTTTTCCTTCCATTACAGGTTTTGAAGCTTCAGGGCCAATATTGCCCAAGCCCAGCACGGCAGTACCATTGCTGATAACGGCAACCAGGTTCCCTTTCGCAGTGTATTTATATACATCTTCAGGATTGTTGAAGATTTCCATGCAGGGGTCTGCTACCCCGGGTGAATATGCCAGTGCCAGGTCGCGCTGTGTTTTTGTCTCTTTGGTTGGAACAACTTCTATTTTTCCGGGGCGTCCTTTAGCGTGATACTCTAATGCGTCTTCCTTTCTTATTAATTGAGCCATTTTATATGAAGTGCTTTTATACTTTAAATAATTATAGTTTACAACGTCAATGTACAACAACCATTTGCCCAAATCGCATTTGGCACGTAAAAATAACAAACACTGCCCATCAAAAGTCTGTTAAAGAACGATTCAGTGCATTACAGCTTCCAAAAAAATGGCTTCTTTTATTAAATTTGTGATCTTACGAAACAACTATGAAGCCTTTATTATTGTCTTTTATATTGCTATTATTTTCATTGTGTTGTTTTGCGCAAACCTCACCAGACCTCGATATATCTATAAAACTGACTCCATATAAGAATGCTTTGGTGTACCTAGGCAGCTATTATGGCAAGAATAAAACAACTGTTGATACCGCCATTCTCGATGCTAAGAGTGAGGGGCATTTTAAACATAAGCATAAGTTACCTGAAGGTGTTTACTTTGTTTCGTCCCCGGATAATAAAATGCTGTTTGAACTGCTGCTAGGTAAAAACCAAAGGTTTAGCATTGTTGCAGATACGGCACATATACCGCAGATAGTATTTAAAGGATCTCCCGACAACGATCAATTTAAAGAATATGCCTCGTTGGTAGATGCCAACGCGAAGCAATTTAACTTGCTGAATGAGCAAGTGCGTACCGCAAAGGATATGACAGAGGTACAACGGATAAGGGACGGCGAGCGGACACTAATGGGTCAACTGCAGGTTTCTGGTGATTCTCTTATTCACAAATATCCTGGGTCGCTAACTGCTATCTACATAGCATTAAAAAGTCCACCCCATACTCCTGCGGGCTTTATTCCTAAAAATAAAGCAGACTCTGTTGCCGGTGGT
The DNA here is from genome assembly GCA_031292525.1 of Flavipsychrobacter sp. Lineage (GTDB taxonomy): Bacteria > Bacteroidota > Bacteroidia > Chitinophagales > Chitinophagaceae > JABDEZ01. The sequence continues at coordinate 202,018 of JARLGY010000050.1, forward strand.
TTTTACATGAAACAACACTACTGGGATAACGTAGCTTTTAACGACGACCGATTATTGTACGTTCCTTTTTTTGATCATAAATTGGATATGTACTTCAGGGCTTTTGTACCTCCTAATCCTGATTCAGTAATAAAGGATATGGACTATATGCTCTTATATGCACGTACTGGCAAGGCGGTTTATCCTTATTTACTAAGCAAGTTTACAAATCGTTACCTCGTGCCAGCCCCAGGTCTAAACAAAGTATTTATCGATCTGTTCCAAAACTTCTACTTGAAAGGCGATACTACGTTGGTAACAGATTCGTTCAAGAAAGTGATCTACGAAAGGGCGTATCAATATATGGCTAACCAGGTAGGCGACCCAGCACCTGCATTGGATCTTTTAGACATTAACGATAAGCAGGTGTCGCTATACGACGTACATGCGCCTTATACCTTTATAGTATTTTGGGATCCTACTTGCAGCCATTGCAAAGAGCAGGTGCCAAGGGTGGATAGCATTTATAAAGCCAAGTGGAAGGCCATAGGTATGCAGCTGTACAGTGTGAATGTTAATGGCACGTTGATGCCTGAATTGAGAAAATTTGTGCAGTCTAACAATCTGAGTCCCGACTGGATTCATACCTACGAGCCCGATGCGAAGACTCGCGAGCTAGTTAAAAATGGGTTACCTACCTTCCGGCAGTTATATGAAGTATATGAGACGCCTACCATGTACCTTCTGGATAAGGACAAGCATATTGTGGGCAGGCACCTTACTGTAGCGCAGTTTGATGCGCTTATGGAAGCAAAACAGAATGGCAAAAAGTAAAAATTGGTTTTAAAACTTAATACCAGTTAATATTTTCCAATCTAGTTGTATATCTATATGGTATATATGACACGCTGTTCGTGTTGAATATTAATTGATAGGACGATAGAGATGCATGCCTGCCGTCAGCTGAAATCCAACAAACGCTAATAATAGGATTTTATTATTAATGACAGGCAGGCATTAATAATACCAAATATTAGACGCTAATCGGCTAGCTAACAAAATGCATGCAAACACAAAAATGGTTTCAAACATTATAGTCTGAAACCCTTACCTGCAGATGCTATCCCCCTATATTACATGTAATTTCAGACAGCCTATATCTACTAAATAACATGATCTGTACTGAACTTTGGTAACATTTCATTATTCAGCGCATATTTACTGAAATATTGAGTAACTTCTATGTTTCAATTCAGTCTGGAATTTGCTGTTTTACCAATACCGTATCATTTCCATCAGTACATATAACTATGCCTTATAACCGGCATATTTTACCAATTGCCACACCTGGAACTCATGACCTTTGAGCCGTTTCTGATAAGACACAACAATATCGTGAACCAGTGACAACATAGTTAATTACAAGTAGGAGTGCACTACTTCGCGGCCGTTCGCTCAGAGAATTGTGAATCAGACAAAAAGTGCTTAAGAAGTGATTTTACAATCAAATTTGTTTTTTTAAAAAGAAGACCTAAGTTTGCATCAGTTCTTTACAAATACTTATCAAGATAGGCAGAGGGATATGGCCCAATGAAGCCTTAGCAACCCATTTGGTAAAACAGATACGGTGCTAACTCCATCTTAACACATGTGTTAGGATAGATAAGTCAGATGCAACAGTTATAAAATCATTTTAGATAACGTATGCCTTTCTGACTATATCAGGAAGGTTTTTTATTTTATGCCTGCTTGCTTACGTAATGTACCAGAACTAAGAATAAATATCATAAAATAAGAACAATGAGCAAGGTAATTTCATCTGCCGCCAATGCATTTCAGTCTATAGTTACTAACTATGCTGCATGCCCTTGCTTGTGTTGTCCTCAGGCCTGCTGTTGTTGTAACTAATCAACAGCCCACATTTATCTTTTTTGTTTAATGGCACTCAATTACAGAGCATAATATAGCCTGTGCTCATTTCTCAAAGGATATCTCAATCAATCTCCATTTTCAAATTTCATGCATTGAGCATTGCTGCTTCTCGCGCATAAGCGATTAAGCTTGCCTGCCAGATGCTAAATATTTAATACTGTGATCATAATCTCAGCCCATTCTTTTAGTGGCATCAGTAAAGGTGGCATTGCATCGTGTTAGTACTGTTCATTCTTATCGTCTGAATAACAATTAATGATTACTACTAACACATACATAATGCACACTAAAAGATACATATATACGATAGCCTTAGCAGGCATAGGCTTTAATTTCCTTGCAATGTCGGTGGCAGCACAAAGCACACCTGCAATTTTTAAAAGTGCACCAGATACTGCATCCGGAGATGGTTTTAAACCACATGGCGAAATATGGGGCCAGGTTTTTGGCGATTATTATTATAAGGCCCACTCTGATACTGTAGGTGGCGGAAGGGGCGGTTCTAATCAATATACAGGTATTCCTCAAAATAAAAATGCTTTCCAGTTTCGCAGAATATACCTGGGTTATAATTACACCTTTAGCAAACGCTTCTCTACAGAATTCCTGCTTTCATCTGAAGATGATTTTGCATCGGGAGATTTGTTGCAGGACGGCAAAATAGCTCCATACATAAAATGGGCCAACATACGCTGGAAAGAAATATACCCAGGAGCAGATCTGGTGATCGGGCAAATGTCAACACCCTCTTTTTCTCTACTTACGGATAAGGTGTGGAGCTATAGGTCTGTAGAGCGTACTGTTGCTGATATCAGAAGAACGCCTTCTTACGACTTTGGCGCTGCGATCCAGGGTAAGTTCGTTCCGGGTAACGACAATTTTGGATACAACCTTATGGTTGGTAACGGGCAAACTGCAAAGCCTGAAAACGATAGCTACAAATGGTTTTATGGTGATGTGTATGGACTGTTCTTCAACAGGCATATAATAATTGATCTCTATGCTGACTATGAGCGGTTGAACTGGACCCCAACATGGCACCATGACAGGCACATGTTAAAAGGGTTTATTGCATACAATGCACCAAAGATCACCGCAGGGGTTGAGGCTTTTGTTAATACTATACATGCAGATGATGTTGCCACGAGAAGACAGGACGGGAAATCAGATACACTTACCAACAGCGCAACTGCTGTATCGCTGTACATAAGGGGCAGTATCTATAAAAAGGAACTATCATTTTTTGCACGTTACGATGTTTACAATCCCGCAGGCAATATAGACAATAGTAAGTACAGCAAGTACACCCCACTCACTACCAACTATGATCCCAATACAAAGGAACAGTTTGTAAGCGCGGGGCTTGACTGGGCGCCATTACGCAACGTGCATATAATGCCCAACGTTTGGTACAATACCTATAGCAATGCAGGGCCTAAAAACTACGGTACTGCCAATAATGATTATGACCTGGTTTACAGGCTAACGTTCACTTACATATTTGGCGCGTCACCTGCAAGATTCAATGAATTTCAATAATCCCAAATTTTCAAAACAGCTACAAATAAAAATGGAATACTTCAATTTTATCCGGACTATAACTCTGATTGCAGGCATTCTTTTATTGAATGCTTGCGGTTCAGACACGAACAAGAACAGGCTGAATATCACAGGTGCTTTTGCCTTATATCCGCTTGCCATCAAATGGTCTGATGTCTATAAAAAAACACATCCGAATATCAGATTCGATATTTCAGGAGGGGGTGCAGGTAAGGGGTTGACAGATGTGCTTGCCAGCGCTGCTGATATAGGTATGTTTTCCCGCGATCTTACACCAGAGGAGAAAGCAAAAGGGATATGGAGCATAGCAGTAGCCATAGATGCTGTTATTCCTACTGTAAGCACTCAGAACCCGTCGCTCAATGCACTTCTTGAAAGTGGGCTTTCTCAAGAACAATTTAAAACCATATTTCTGTCTGGAGCCCAGATTACGTGGGGCAGCCAGCTTGGAACAGCAGATAGTAGTAAGATAAACGTATATACCCGTTCTGATGCAGCCGGTGCTGCTGATACCTGGGCAAAATACCTCGGCAGTAAACAAGAGCGCATAAAAGGTATAGGTATATATGGTGACCCAGGCCTGGCAGATGCTCTTGCAAAGGATCCACAGGGCATTGGCTTCAATAATGTTGCCTATATCTATGATGCTAAAACAGGGCATAAATATCCTGGTGTAGAGGTGGTGCCAATTGATATCAATGGTAATCATAAAATAGATACCGATGAAAATTTCTATAAAAACTCAGATGCTATACTCAATGCTATTGCAAAAGGGAAATACCCTGCACCACCTGCCCGGGAGTTGTATTTTATCTCTAATGGCAAACCTGTAGATCCTGAAGTTATTGCTTTCATGAAATGGATATTAACAGATGGACAGGCGTTTGTAAAAGAAGCTGGATTTGTGCCTCTTGAACCCAATAAAATAGCAGAGCAACTTTCTAAACTGAACTAAAATGATAGAATACCTGCATTTACGTAGGAGGCTAATTGATCGTATTTCCAGTATATGGATTGTGCTGTCCGTGATGTTACTACTCTTATTACCATTAGCTATAGGATTGGGGTTAGCCATCGAATCCCTTCCTATAGTTAAAGCCTTTCCGCTGAGAGCGTTATTGACTTCGTCAGACTGGTCTCCAATGGAAGGGAAGTTCGGATTCTACACATTCATTATCAGCTCTGTCTGGGTTACTGCAATAGCTTTTGTCTTGTCGGCTCCTGTCTGCATCTTGTCTGCTATTTACCTTACACAATATGCACATGCCAGGGTACTGTATATAATGAACCTGATCATTGATGTAATGGCTGGTATCCCATCAGTAGTATATGGTGTTGGTGGTGTTCTTGTTGTTGTACCATTTATCAAGGACAACTTGGCGCCACTGTTTAATATTAACTCATCAGGGTATTCTGTTCTTGCAGGAGGCATAGTGCTGGCTATTATGAGCATACCGTATATGCTGAATATGCTGATAGATATATTTAAGGGGATGTCGTTGGAAATAAAAGAGGCTTCTCTTTCACTTGGTGCGAATGTTTGGCAAACAGTAAAATTTGTGCTGATCAGGAAAGGATCTTCAGGTATTGTTGCCGCATTAGGTTTAGGTATCTCAAAATCACTTGGCGAGACTATTGCGGTTTTGATGGTGGTGGGTAATGTGGCCAGGATACCCCAAAATATGTTTCAGCCGGGATACCCTTTACCTGCCCTTCTGGCCAATAATTATGGCGACATGATGTCGATACCTGTGTATGAAGCTGCTTTGATGTTTGCTGCTTTAATTCTCTTTTTGATCATCATGTTATTCAATGTATTTACCAATATCCTCATCTACAAGCAAACTAAAGAATAATGAAAAAAAGAAGTATTGAAGAACAGTTTTTTTTATGGTTGATGCGGTTTACGACTGCCAGTATCATTATGGTTTTATCGGGCTTGTTATTTGTGATTTTCAAGAAAGGTTATCACGCCATGTCATGGGCCATGATCTCTGAGGAACCCCAAGGTGGTTTTTACCTGGGGGCAGGGGGAGGCATTTTAAATGCAATTCTGGGTTCTGTATATCTTTCTGTTGGGGCTATTATTCTTGCCATACTTGTAGGCTTGCCAGTGGCATTGGCGATGAATGTACACATGGTCAGGTACAAAATATGGGTTACTGTCATCCGGTTTTTGCTGGATACATTATGGGGGGTTCCCTCTATTGTATATGGCGCATTTGCCTTCGGCATAATGGTCTATTTTCACTTAAGAGCTTCGTTGCTAGCAGGCATCATTACAGTGGCTTTGCTTATAGTGCCTATCATTACCAGGGCTTTTGACGAAGCATTAAGAACGATTCCTAACGGCCTACTTGAAACAACTTATGCAATTGGAGGTACACGCTCTGAAGCATCATTTGTTATTTTTTTCAGGCAAGCGCTCCCTGGTCTTATTACAGCCGTACTGCTGGCATTGTGCAGGGGTATTGGTGATGCAGCATCTGTGCTTTTTACTGCAGGCTATACAGACCATGTACCACAAAGATTAACAGACCCAACGGCAACATTGCCATTAGCCATATTTTTTCAACTTAGCTCTCCTATACCGGAAGTGAAAGAAAGAGCCTACGCAGCAACATTAGTATTAACGATCATCATTCTTGTTATTAGTATACTGTCGCGTATAGCAGGCAGACGATTTAAAAAATACGTTTTATAAGTACCGATCATGTCAAACTCAGCAATTGTCCGTATTAAGGATTTGAACGTACAAAGTGGTAATACTGCCATTTTAAAGAACATTAATGTAGAGATACCGCGCAATAAGATAACTGTTATTCTTGGGCCGTCAGGTTGCGGAAAAACAACATTATTAAAAAGCCTGAACCGTCTTACAGATCTGCAGCCGCACTTAAAGATATCAGGCAGTATTTTCATTGATGATGAAGATATTTTGCAGGTAACTGATGGGCTGACGAGGATAAGACAAAAAATGGGGTTGCTTTCTCAAAAGCCATATCCACTTCCCATGTCTATTTACAAGAATATCGCTTTTGGGTTGAAGATACAAGGTGTATCAGACAAAAAGATCATTAATGATAGTGTGGAACGCTACCTTGCTGAGGTGGGCCTTTGGGACGAGGTAAAAGATAGATTACACAGCCCTGCGTCGCGATTGTCTATTGGCCAGCAACAAAGGCTCTGTTTGGCCAGGGGGCTTGCCGTACACCCTGAGATCATCCTGGCTGATGAACCAACATCTGCACTTGATCCTATATCGAGTAAAAAGATCGAGGAAAAATTCATTGCATTAAGAGATGATTTTACCGTCATCGTTGTAACTCATATTTTAAGACAGGCTAAACGCCTGGCAGACAATGTGATCTTTATGTACTACGGCGAAATAGTAGAGCAGGGGCCTCCTGAGCAACTATTTGAGCATCCAGTATCTCCGATTCTAAAAGACTATTTAAACACCGGTCATTGAGCTCTTTGTATTCATATCCATTGCTTACAAATAACTAATTACTAAAAATAAGGCACATGCTTTCTAATCAGATAAGAACAAAACTATTTTTTGGATTTGAAAATAAGTCCATCTACTTTTGCAATGCATCGTTTTACAAACTGTGGGACGAAAGACAATTCAAAAGTCTATTTAAAATGAAACAGTTAACATCACTCGCCACTGCCATTCAAAATGCCAGCATATCTTCTGCCGCATTTATGGTTGCGTGTTGTTGTTTCATTTGTTGCAGCTGTTGTATCTAACAACAAGGTTCACCTTTACATTCTTATTTCTTGTTAGTAAGGTAAACCAGCAATGGACAGCCATAGTTCTGTCCACTCTTTAATCATTCCCTTTTTTAACGTATTTAATTACAGATCATGCCACATGCTTCTGAAGCTGCAATTGCGCAATTGTTGGACGAATTGCGCAATCTCACAATTGATGAGTCACTAAAAAAACTTGCAAAAGATTATAGCGGCTCAGTAACCTTCTCTACCAGTTTTAGTTTGGAAGATCAGGTCATCACCCATTTGATCGCACAAAGTGGTGCGGATATCAGCCTGTTTACATTAGATACAGGTAGATTATTTGAACAGACCTATGCGGTATGGGAAAATACAAATGCCCACTTTGACATCAAACTCAAAGGCTACTATCCTGATAACATACAGGTAGAAAAATTCCTGGATGAAAAGGGACCCAATGCGTTCTATTCTTCTGTTGATAACCGGAAAGAATGCTGTTACATCAGGAAAGTAGTACCACTTAAACGGGCATTGAACGGCAAACAGATCTGGGTCACAGGACTTAGGGCAGAACATTCTGTATCGCGTGAAGGTCTTGAGCTGTTAGAATGGGATGAAGGTAATCAGCTCATCAAGTACAATCCATTGCTGCATTGGTCAACAGATGAAGTGAAAGCCTACATGGCCAGGTTTCAGATACCTTATAACACCCTGCATGATAAAGGCTTTGTAAGCATTGGGTGCGAGCCTTGTACTAGAGCTATCAGAGACGGTGAAAGTTTTCGTGCCGGGCGGTGGTGGTGGGAAGATAATAGTAAAAAAGAGTGTGGATTACATATTAAGCAATAACAATCAAAAAGACATTCAATCATGAGCAATAAAAGAATTGACCATTTAGACCTGTTGGAATCAGAAGCTATTTATATACTGAGAGAAGTGGCTGGACAGTTTGAGAAACCAGCTTTGCTGTTCAGTGGTGGTAAAGATTCAATAGTATTGGTACACCTGGCATTAAAAGCATTCAGGCCCGGTAAATTTCCTTTCCCATTGGTGCATATAGACACAGGGCACAACTTTCAGGAAGCGCTTGATTATAGGGATGAACTTGTAGCGGCGATTGGAGAAAAGTTGATAGTGAGGAAAGTAGAGGATACAATAGTTGCAAAGAACCTTACAGAACCACGGGGTAAGTTTGCCAGCCGCAATGCATTACAAACTTACACGTTGCTGGATACGATTAATGAATTTCGTTTTGATGCGTGCATAGGTGGTGCACGAAGGGATGAAGAAAAGGCAAGAGCCAAAGAACGCGTCTTTTCTATAAGGGATGAATTTGGCCAGTGGAATCCTAAACTGCAACGCCCGGAACTATGGAATAATTACAATGGAAAGATCCATAAAGGAGAAAACGTGCGTGTATTTCCCATCAGTAACTGGACCGAACTGGATGTGTGGAACTACATAAAAAGAGAAGGAATAAAACTGCCGTCCATTTATTTTTCCCACGAACGCGATGTTATTGAATACGATCAGCAGCTTGTTGCATTGTCGCCATTTATCAGGCTGGATAAAGAAGATGTAGTCTTTAAATGCAAAGTAAGGTACCGAACGGTAGGGGATATGACCTGTACAGCAGCAATTGCTTCAGAAGCCTTCTCTATAGACGATATAATAGAAGAGATCATCTCAAGTAATACAAGTGAACGTGGGGAGACAAGGATAGATGATAAAGTATCTGAAGCCGCAATGGAAGACAGGAAAAAGAATGGTTATTTCTAACAAACAAAAAAACATTATAATGGACATACTTCGTTTTATTACCGCAGGCAGTGTTGACGACGGTAAAAGTACCCTGATAGGCAGATTGCTATACGACAGCAAGAGTATATTGATAGATCAGTTGAGATCTATAGAGAAGGCAAGTAATAAAGCAAATGGGGAAATAGACCTTGCATTGTTAACCGATGGCTTAAGGGCCGAGCGTGAGCAGGGTATTACTATTGATGTGGCATATAAATATTTCAGCACACCCCGAAGGAAATTTATAATAGCAGATGCGCCGGGCCATATTCAATATACCAGGAACATGGTGACAGGGGCATCCAATTCAGACCTTATTATTATACTTATTGATGCCAGGCATGGGGTAGTAGAGCAAACAAGGAGACACTCTATTATTGCTTCGTTGCTGGATGTTGCTCATGTTGTTGTAGCTGTCAATAAAATGGACCTTGTAAACTATGACGAAACAGTTTTTGATATAATTGTAAATGACTATAAAGAAGTTGCTGCTTCATTAGGCCTTAATGAAGTAACCTATATACCCATAGCAGCTATCACAGGCGATAATATTACTGAACACAGTACGAAACTAGATTGGTATAATGGGGAACCTTTATTGGCATTTCTGGAGCAGGTAAATATTAAAAGAAGTACAGAAAATAATAAAGCAAGACTATATGTACAGTATGTAATACGCCCTCAAGCACCGGGCTACCATGATTATCGCGGTTATGCTGGCCGAATTACAGGTGGCAGTCTTCATGTTGGCGATCATGTTATCTCATTGCCATCTGGTATATCAACAACAATCAGCGCTATCGAATCAGGAGGCAACGCAATAGATGAAGCTCATACAGGGCAGAGCATAACCATTCAATTAGCAGATGACATTGACATTAGCAGAGGCGATGTGATTGTGAAAAAATCTGATCTGCAACCAATAGTTTCACAAGACCTGGAAGCTTTATTATGCTGGATGGATACGAGACCACTGCTGCCAGGCAACCGATATTTATTACAACTCAACAGCCTTACTGTACCGGCTATTGTGAAGCATATCGGGTACAAGGTAGACGTAAATACAATTGATAAAACGCATAACCCTGCTACTGCTGAGCTAAATGATATAGTAAGTGTTACACTAAAAACGGCATCGCCTGTTCCGTATGATAAATATACAGTACTGCATACAGGCGGTGGCGCCATACTCATTGATGAAACAAGCTATGCTACAGTTGCTGCAGCCATTTTACAATAACAGATAAAATAATTTAAAAATGAACGAATCAGATTTGCTGCAAACATTGTTTCAAAGAAACTATAGCAGTACCCAGAACTTTCCTGATAAAGAGTTGGCCGAAGAATACATTGATAAGCTGTTCAACTTCCTGTTTACAGCAAAAGAGCATAGGTATGATTCTAAGGAGCAACTTGTGAATGAGTATGATAATCTTAAAACTACTTTATCAAATATTGTTTACGACATATTGCGTAATGATGCGGAAGTAGAAGGGATTATTGAACACTTTTTTCTTTCCATTCCGCATATCTACAACACACTGCTAAAAGACGCAACTGCTATAGTAGCATTCGATCCTGCTGCAGGCTCCCTGGAAGAAGTACTTCTTGCATATCCTGGGTTTTATGCTACTGCTGTATATCGGCTTGCTCATAAACTCTATAAACTAAAACTAAATACGCTCAGTAGGATATGGTCTGAATTTGCACATAGCAAAACAGGTATAGACATCCATCCCGGTGCAATAATTGGTGAATCTTTTTTTATAGATCACGGCACAGGTATTGTTATAGGGGAGACCACCTTTATTGGTAACAACGTGAAAATATACCAGGGGGTAACATTAGGCGCCTTAAATGTTATAAAGAATGCTTCAACTACTAAGCGGCATCCCACCATTGAAAACAATGTGATCATCTATTCAGGCGCTACAATATTAGGCGGCACCACAAGAATAGGACATGACAGTGTAATAGGGGGTAACGTGTGGCTGACTGAAAGTGTGGAACCTCATTCGGTAGTTTATCACAAAAGTAAAGTGATAGTAAAAGATAAGTATCCATTCCCTGCACCATTGAATTTCGTGATATAAGGTAAAAGATGATTTAATCATTCAATTAAAAAGAAATAAAATGAAAGCACAAACAATTTTAGAAACTATAGGTAATACACCTCATGTCCGTATCAATAATCTCTTTGGGAATGACCATGAGATCTGGATAAAATTAGAAAAGAATAATCCTGGTGCGAGTATTAAAGATCGTATAGCCTTGGAGATGATAGAGGATGCGGAACGCAAGAGGTTACTCAATAAAGATAGCGTTATCATAGAACCGACATCCGGGAATACAGGTATTGGGCTTGCGCTGGTAGCAGCTGTAAAAAAATACAAGATCATCCTGGTTATGCCTGAATCGATGAGTGTGGAACGGCGGAAGATCATGACTGCATACGGAGCAACATTTGAATTGACCCCAAGAGAAGGTGGAATGAAAGCTGCAATTGCAAAAGCATATGAACTGGCACAAAGCATTCCTAATTCCTGGATGCCACAACAATTTGACAATCCTGCCAATGTTGACGTACACCGTAAAACTACAGCACGGGAAATATTGAATGATTTTCCTGGTGGTATAGATTATCTGGTAACTGGTGTGGGGACAGGTGGTCACATTACAGGAGTTGCAGAGATATTGAAAGAACAGTTCCCATCATTAAAAGTATTTGCTGTTGAGCCTACTTTGTCACCAGTGTTGAGTGGTGGTACAGCAGGGCCACATCCTTTACAAGGTATAGGTGCAGGGTTTGTCCCCAACATATTAAATGTGCACATTTTAGATGGCATCATACAGGTAGAGAAAGAAGAAGCTTTTAGATATACACAACAAATCGCACTTCAGGAAGGTATCATTGTAGGTATCTCCACCGGGGCTTCATTGGCTGCAATAGCTAAAAAGCTGGCAGACATACCCAAAGGTGCAAAGATCCTCACCTTTAACTACGACACAGGTGAAAGATATCTTTCTGTTGAGGGGCTTTATAACTAACCAATCACAACTGGAATTGTTTCAGGTAAAAGAAAATAACAATGTACACAGGCAAAGTAATTATAGTGGGTGCTGGTCCGGGTGACCCGGAACTGATAACGCATAAGGCAGTAAAATACCTGCAACAGGCAGATGTGGTACTGACAGACCGGCTGGTAAGCAGGGAACTGTTGGATGAATACGTGAATCTGGAGGCAGAAATAATATATGTAGGTAAGGAAGCTGGTTCTGCCCGTTCTACGCCGCAGAGAAAGATCAATGATCTTTTGGTAGAACATTACTACCAGGATAAATTGGTGGTGCGGTTAAAAGGGGGGGATGTTTCTATATTCTCCAATATTCTCGACGAGCTGGAAACATTGCAGGAGCACAAGATACCCTACGAAATTATTCCAGGTATAACTGCTGCTTCAGGCGCTGCTGCATATTCTGGTATCCCACTCACTGCAAGAGGTTATGCTGATTCGGCACGGTATTTAACCTGCTATAAATCAGAATACAAGCCGGAAAATTATTGGAGAGAACTGGCAAAAACAGATGATACACTTGTCTTTTATATGTCGGGAGAAAACATTGACACACTTGTGTTCAATCTGATTCGCCACAATATTTCAGCCGATAAGGCGATCGCGGTAATTACTCAGGCTACTACGCCTTGTCAGCATGTATCCATCTACCAATTTGATGATATAAATACATTAACGAATACTGCTTTTGTTTCACCTACTCTTATCATTATTGGTAAGGTTGTGAACCTATACCAGCGGTTTAGCTGGAAGGATAACAGCATAAATTCAGACAGCTATTTCAAATCAGTAGCCAACATAAAAAATCGACTTAGTGTATTGTAATAAATTTTAAAAATGATGTTAGTAAAATCTAAATTAAATGCGTTGACTGCACTGGTAAGTGACGCCACTTACTATGAACTGATCTGGATGAATGGGTTCATATCTGGTGCGGTTTCTGTCAATGCATCCCGTCCGGCAGTTGCAGCAGCATCGGTAAAAATAGACAAGATCACAATTGTTTATGGTACAGAATCGGGCAACTCAAAAAAGTTAGCCACAGGTTTCGCGACTAAAGTAAAACAGAATGGTATCGCAGTAAATGTTGCATCACTGGATCAGTACAGGTTAAATGATCTGTCTAATGAAGAGTACTTTCTTGTTGTGATCAGCACACAGGGTGATGGGGAACCACCGGCGACAGCAAAGAAATTCTACGACCATTTATTTACAAACAAAGTAACACTATCCAATTTAAAATACGGAGTAATTGCTCTGGGAGATAGTGCTTACCCGCTATTTTGCAAAACAGGAGCAGACATAGATGCCCAGCTACAACAACTTGGGGGCACCCGGATCACTACCTTGCAAAAATGCGATACTAACTATGAACCTATTGCCAATGAATGGTTTGAACAAGTATTGTCTGTTTTGAAAAATGGAACTGACGCAGGTTCACGTCCGCAGACGCATGCAGTAAAAAAGGTGGGTAAGGAGACCTATACCGGTACAGTAGTAACCAATATTAACCTGAATGATAAAGGATCTGAAAAGAAGACCCACCATTTAGAAATTACTGCTGAAGGATTGGTTTACGAGCCAGGAGATTCTATTGGAATTATTCCTGAAAATCAGCATGAGACTGTAAATGCCATTTTTGAAACAGTTGGTATAAATGCAGATAAACTAATGCAGTACCGTGGTGAGGAAAAATCTCTATTTGGCCTATTTAAAAACGAGCTAAATATAGTTTACTTGCCTGAACGGATCACAAAGCAATATGGAACTATCATAAATCAGGAAATACCGGAAACTAACATTGGTCTGTTAGACCTACTGAAAATATATCCTGTTAAAGATGCACAGCAATTTGAGCAGCTAGTTAATGTGTTGACGCCTATAACCCCGAGGTTGTACTCTGTTTCATCGTCTTTAAATGCGCATGCTGATGAGGTGCATATAACTGTGTGCCAGGACAAGTTCTATATCAACAGTGAAGAACGATATGGCTTATGCTCCGGCTACCTGGGTCAGTTATCAGAAAACACACAGTTGAACTTTTATGTGCATAAAAACAATCAGTTCCGCCTGCCCGACTCCGATAAAAATATTATTATGATCGGGCCTGGTACTGGCATTGCGCCATTCAGAGCATTTCTCGAGGAGCGTGATGCTACAGGCGCTACAGGTAAAAACTGGCTGTTCTTTGGTAACCAGCATTTTACTACAGATTTTCTTTACCAGACAGAAATACAAAACTGGTTTTCTACAGGTTTGCTCACAAAAGTGAATACCGCATTTTCAAGAGATTTGCCTGAAAAAGTGTATGTGCAGCATAAGATGCTTGCAAATGCCGCAGAACTGTACGACTGGATTCATTCCGGGGCATACATCTACATATGTGGCACTAAAGACTCCATGAGCATGGATGTTCTGGAAACACTACAACAGATAATAGCACAACAAGGTGGCTACACAGCTGAACAGGCAAAAGCTTACCTGGAGCAATTAGAGGAAGATGGTAGGTTATTAAAAGATGTGTACTGATAAAAATTACTTCATAAAAAATTATACAGATCAATGAGCAACAATAAAAACCTTTCAGAAGTAGAGGCAATTAAACAAAATAGTGATGGCTTAAGGGGCACCATACATGAAAGCTTACAAAATGAAATAACGGGTAGTATAAGCGAAGATGATCAGACACTCATAAAATTTCATGGCATGTACCAGCAGGACGACCGTGATGTGAGAACAGAACGTGCTGAAAAAAAACTAGAAAGGCTATATACTTTTATGATACGGCTACGCTTACCAGGTGGTTTTTTAAAACCGGAACAATGGGAAGCTGCACATAACATTGCAGGTGAACATTCAACCGGTGTAATTAAGATCACTACGCGACAAACCATACAATTGCATGGGTTGGTAAAATCTAAGATCAAACCTGCCATCTATCAATTTGATAAGGCACAACTAGATTCTATTGCTACCTGCGGCGATATCAACCGTAATGTATTGTGCAGTGCCCATCCGGGGCAGTCGGCTATTCATGCACAGATATTTACTTATGCAGACAAATTAAGCACACTCCTATTGCCCAAAACAAATGCATACTACGAGATATGGCTGGATAAAGAAAAGATAGCAGATAAGAAAGATGAAGAAGATCCGCTATACCAGGACCGTTACCTGCCCCGAAAATTTAAAATTGCAATTGCCATACCGCCGAATAACGATATAGATGTATTCACAAATGACATAGGTCTTATTGCCATTATTGAAAATGACCAGCTAAAGGGATTTAATATAGCGGTAGGTGGCGGATTGGGTACTACTCATGGTAATACAGCTACTTATCCGCGCTTAGGGACTGTTATTGGTTTTATAGACAGTGAAGAAAAGACATTTAAAACAGTGTATGAAATACTGACCATACAACGCGACTATGGCAACCGTAGCGATAGGAAAAATGCACGACTGAAATATACCCTTGATAAATATGGTATAGAATGGTTTAAAGAGGAACTGGAAAAACGCATCGGGTTTTCATTGGATACTGCACGACCCTATGTGCTTAATAAACGGAAAGACTACTACGGTTGGCAGAAAAACCATGAAGGGCTTTGGTACTATACCGTATTTGTAGAAAATGGTCGCGTATTGGACAATGAGGCCGTAGCCATGAAAACTGCATTCCTCGAGATTGCCAGAAGAAGAAAAGCAAACTTTCGTTTTACAGGCAATCAAAATGTAATCATCAGCGATATTAAGGAGGCGGATAAAATAGTAATACAAAATCTGCTTGATAAATATCATGTTATTGCTCACACGGAAAACACATCCGCTATCCGCAGAAATGCAATGGCGTGCGTTGCATTTAATACCTGTCCCCTTGCCTTGGCAGAAGGCCAACGCTACCTGCCCCAACTTATCTCTAAGATTGAAATATTGCTAAATAAGCACGCCCTTGGACAGGAAGAGATCATTATCAGAATGACGGGCTGCCCTAATGGATGCGCTCGTCCTTTTGCTGCCGAGATAGGTTTTGTAGGAACTGCATATGGCCGTTATAACATGTACTTGGGTGGTGATAACCATGGGCTGAGGTTAAACAGTATCTATAAAGAAAGCCTTGATGAAGCAACGATCCTAGACGAATTAGATGCGCTGTTTAATATATATCGTCAACAAAAAAGTGATGGTGAAAGTTTTGGCGATTTCACTCATAAATACCTAACCATTTAATAAAATAATAATGTCGGATAAATATGATAACACAAAATTCAGATAGCTTAAGCGCCCCCCTATCTCTACCCACCGCAGTTAATGATCTAAACGGAGGCAACAAGCTATTTCCTGTATTTTTAAAGCTTGAAAGTTTAAGGTTGGTTATTATTGGTGGTGGAAATGTCGGCCTTGAGAAAACGCGTACCATTTTGCAAAACTCGCCTGGTACAACTATAAAAGTTGTGGGCAGGGAAATATGTAGTGAGCTTATTCGTTTGCGCAATCAACACCATTTTGAGATTATAACTGCACCATATGAGACTTGGCACTTAGATGCTGCAGATATAGTAATAGTAGCAGTAAATAATAAACAACTAAGTGCTGCTATCAGGGCTGATGCTAAGGCTTTTGGATTGCTCGTAAATATAGCGGACACACCCAGTCTCTGCGATTTTTATTTAGGATCTATCGTGCAAAAAGGAAATGTGAAAATTGCTGTGTCTACTAATGGAAAATCCCCCACTATCGCCAAGCGGATCAAAGAAAATCTGCAGGTATGGTTGCCAGATGATATTGATACTTTGTTAGAGAATATGAATGTTATACGGGGTAACCTGGATGGGGATTTTAGCGCGAAAGTTAAAGCATTAAATAGGATCACAAATGACATGATCGTTGCCGGAAATTATAAAACAAGTAGCAGGAGGAGACTGCTTACTATTGCAGCTTGCATGCTCTTTGGCTTTGTCGGGGTATTGTTGGTTTGGAATATAATATTGTTTTATTCCCAAGCCCCATTTTAATATAAAATACCCATGGCCGAGTGGTTAGGTGCCAGACTGCAAATCTGGTTACAACAGTTCGAATCTGTTTGGGTATTCAATGCACTATAGAAATATAATGCGCATATATATAGATAGGTCTGCCCAAACAGGACTTTCGATATAAAAGTAAAGGATAACAGTATATACAATTTGACAGTATATAAATGTATACAAGTAGTCGGTCAGTCAAGGAGAGATGAGGAAGCAATGCTGTCACATAGCATAATCTCAAACCACTCACTGAGAACAAATTCTAAGAAATTCCGGAGTCATATTAACATACAAATAAACTTTATTTTCACTTTACTCAACACGGAATTTTGATAGTAAAATTCCGGAACGAAAAAATAATTTTTGGAAAATTGTTTTTTTTGTTTCAGCTTTGGAGAGTCGGATAAGGACGACATTTTTCTTAAATGAACAACTTTTTTTCAAATAAATATTGGTGGCTTTCACGTTGGCAACTCGTGAACAGCTAATATTATTTGTATAATATTCCCCTCAAGGGCTTGCTGTTTCAGCAAGCCCTTTTTTCATGTCCGATCCTTAAAATTTACACAAATGACCATTGCATTTACGGCTAATTACGCCAATTATTTATTCGATACTGAGACACCGATAAGTATCTATTTGAAGATCCGGGAACATTTTAACCAATGTGTCTTATTGGAAAATGCACAAGGCGGTTTGACCTCAAGCCAGCATTCTTACATCTGTTTTGACCCAATTGCGGGTATATCGGTAAAGGGTATTGATATGACTTTATCTTATCCAGGCGGCAAGAAAACCATCAAAAAAATAACGGACAACAGGACTGTATTGTCAGATATCATTGATCATCTGCAGGGGTATATTATTGATGGTTTACAGAGTGGCTTTCCAGGTTTAGTTGGCTATATGACTTATGATGCTGTCAGGTATTTTGAAGATATCGAGCTTCCTTCAAATAAAGATTTATCAATACCAGATCTGCAATACGATCTGTATCGTTATATGATAGTTATCAACCACACTAACAACGAACTGAAGCTAATAACGATAAGTGGGGTTGATGAAATACCTGTAACTACCATAGATATAATGTCTATTATCAGCAATAAGCATATTCCTGCTTATCCATTTAAAGCTACCTCTGATGAAAGATCTGATACGAGCAATGATATATACCTTGACAATGTAATAAAAGGGAAGACTTTTTGCCATAAGGGTGACGTTTTCCAGGTTGTTCTATCAAGGTCCTTTGAAATGGATTTCCTTGGTGATGACCTGAATGTATACCGTGCGTTAAGATCGGTCAATCCTTCTCCCTACATGTTTTACTGCGATTATAACAGCTTCCACTTGTTTGGTTCATCTCCCGAAGCTCAATTTAAGATCACTAATGGCACAGCAAGTATACATCCTATTGCAGGTACCTATAAACGAACGAACGATCCTTTAACTGACGAAAGGCTTGCGTTGCAATTACAAGAGGATACAAAAGAAAATTCCGAACACATCATGCTGGTAGACTTGGCAAGAAACGACCTGAGCAAACACTACCTGCAGGTAAACCTGGCAGAATACAGAAAAATAGAACAGTATTCTCATGTAATGCACATGGTCTCAAGGGTAGAAGGTCAGCATTTGTTAGGAGATGTGCATCCTTTGCAAATACTTGCTGACACATTTCCTGCCGGCACGCTATCCGGCGCACCTAAGTATAGAGCTATGAATATCATAAAAGCAACTGAGTCTACACCAAGAGGATATTACGGAGGATGTGTAGGCTTTATTGGTCTCGATGGCTCGATCAATAAAGCAATAATGATACGCTCATTTTTGAGTATGAACAACACACTTCATTACCGCGCAGGTGCTGGCATCACTGCTGCTTCCGTGCCTGAAAATGAGTTACAGGAGATCAACAATAAAATCAATGCTTTAAGGAAAGCTTTAAACCTTGCAAATACATTGTAATGGAACTACTTATTATAGATAATTACGACAGCTTTACTTACAATCTTGTTTACCTGGTAAGAGCGATCACCGGCGAAGAACCACATGTGAAAAGAAATGACCGTTTTTTATTGGAAGAGGTTGCTAGGTATGATAAGGTTATTCTTTCTCCAGGTCCTGGAGTGCCGGGAGATGCAGGCTTATTAATGGAACTGCTTGAACATTATGCAACAAGTAAATGTATTTTAGGTGTATGCCTTGGACACCAGGCTATCGCTTGCCACTATGGTGCCGAACTTATAAATATGTCGGATGTTGTTCATGGAAAAGAGACACTCGTTAAGCAGGTAATAGGAGATACCCTCTTTTCGGGGTTGCCGCAACATTTTAATGTAGGACGTTACCACTCATGGGTTGTAGATAAACAGCGATTACCTGATAGCTTAGAAGTGACCGTTGAAGATAAATACGGTTCTGTCATGGCGCTACGGCATAGAACAGATGATGTAAAAGGTGTCCAGTTCCATCCTGAAAGCATTATGACAAAATATGGTCAACAAATCATTACTAACTGGATAAATAGCTGACATGAGAACAGAATTAGCAAAGCTCTTTAGGCATGAAATATTTGACCGTTCCAGTGCAAAGACTTTACTACATAAAATACTTGATAGGAATGTCAACCCATCGCATGTAGCATCCTTTCTTGCCGTGTACAATATGCGTCAGCCAACCATCGGAGAACTTCAAGGTTTTACTGATGCTTTAATGGAATCGTGCAAAACAATTGATCTTGATGCCAGGGATGCTATTGATATCGTTGGTACAGGGGGGGATGGGAAAAATACGTTCAACATCTCGACACTTTCTGCCCTGGTTGTTGCGGCGGCGGGTGTTAGAGTCGTCAAACACGGCAACTATGGGTCCACCTCTGTTTCAGGATCATCTAATGTTCTTGAAAAGCTCGGTTATCAATTCTCCGGAGACAAGTCTATACTAAAACGTCAACTAGATCTTACTAATATTTGTTTCCTCCATGCGCCTTTATTACATCCAATAATGGGAAGCGTAAAACAAGTAAGAAAAGAAATGGGGTTGCAAACCATTTTTAATTTGCTGGGCCCCCTTATAAATCCTGCTGAACCGGGCAAACAACTATTGGGAGTAAGCCATCATTCTCACATAAGAAAGTATCAATATTTACTGAATGAAACAGACAAGGAGTATGGTATTGTTCATGCAATGGATGGTTACGACGAGATCTCATTGACAGGGAGTTTTAAGATAACTGGGCGTGATGGAACGAAACTTTATTACCCGGAGGATATTGGGATGACAAGAATTGCCCCACAATGTTTAGTGGCAGGTAATTCCGTAGATGAATCCGCCATAATATTCCTCGATATATTATTGGGAAGGGGTACCCATCAGCAAGAAATGGTTGTCATTGCAAACAGCGCTTTTGCTATACAATGCGCATGCCTTAAAACAATTGACAAATGTATTGAAATGGCAAGAACAGCACTCTATTCAGGGAAAGCATACCAAATACTAAAAAAAATAATCGAGTTATCATGAGCATTCTTGAACAAATAGTACAGCAAAAACGCAAAGAAGTAAAGCAAAAGAAAATGCTTTATCCCGTTAAGCTTCTTGAACGATCAGAGCATTTCAGCAGCCCGGTAGTTTCGTTAAAAAGCTATCTTACCCAAAAACAGAAAAGTGGCATTATTGCCGAGATCAAAAGAAGTTCTCCATCCAGGGGTGTTTTGAATAAATATATTTCTGTCGAACAAACCTCCATTGGTTACATGCGGGCTGGTGCCAGCGCGCTTTCTATCCTCACAGATGAACCCTTTTTTTCTGGGACAAACAATGACCTGATAGTCGCAAGGCAGTTCAATTACTGCCCCATTCTTCGTAAGGACTTCATCATTGATGAATACCAGGTCATAGAGTCACGTGCGATAGGAGCTGACGCTGTTTTGTTGATAGCATCCATTTTAAGTGATAATGAGATACGCCATTTATCTGGAATCGCAAAAGCACTAGATCTTGAAATTATCCTTGAAGTTCATACCAAAGAGGAATTGAACAAAGTAAATAACAGTATTGACATAGTAGGGGTCAACAACCGGGACCTGGCAACTTTTGTTACCGATATTGAAAGATCAATCGCATTGTATGATCATATCCCTAAACAGTTTGTCAAAATATCAGAGAGTGGCATACATACTCCGGAAATTGCCTACAAACTAAAAAAGAAAGGCTTTGATGGCCTACTGATCGGTGAACAGTTTATGACCCATAGCCAGCCTGGCCATACGTGTGCACAATTCATTAACGAACTAAAACAGTTATATGCTGGTGAAGATATGCGGGCTCAGGAATAGTGAAAATATAGAAGCTGTAGCACGTTTGCAGCCAGATTTTATCGGGTTGATATTTTACAGGGAATCTAAACGTTATATACATTCCGATCCGATCTTAGAAGATTACACCAGAAAGTTAACCAGTGTGAAGAAGGTGGGTGTTTTTGTGAACCCAACTTATGATGAGGTAATGTTAGCAGTCGCTGATCATGATCTTGACTTTATACAGTTGCATGGAAATGAGACTATAACGTTCTGTGATGGGGTCAACAAGGTCATTCCTGTAATAAAGGCTTTTCATATTGGTGAGATATTTGAGTGGCAGACGTTAGAAACCTATATAGAATCCACAACTCTTTTCTTATTTGATACCTATACAAAAGAATATGGAGGCAGTGGGAAGAAATTCAACTGGGACATTCTGAGTAGTTACCATTGCAGCCATCCTTTTTTTTTGAGCGGTGGAATAGCAAGTACCGATATAGAAAGTATAAAAAAGATAGCTCATCCAAACCTAATTGGTATTGATGTAAACAGCAGCATAGAAGATAGTCCCGGCATAAAAAATATTGACAAAGTAAAAAAACTGATAAATGAAGTACGAAATAGATGAGTTTGGGTATTATGGCGAATTTGGCGGAGCATACATACCTGAATTGCTATACAACAATCTGCACCAACTAAAAGCAGCATACAAAGAAATTGCAACTGATGAGACATTTATAGGAACGTTGAATGAACTATTAACTGATTACGTTGGACGACCATCTCCATTGTACTATGCGAAAAGATTGTCCGAGCATTACCAGACTAATATTTACCTGAAACGGGAGGACCTAAACCATACCGGCGCGCATAAGATCAACAATACCATCGGCCAAATATTTTTGGCTCAAAGAATGCGAAAGAAAAGGATAATAGCTGAAACCGGTGCAGGCCAGCATGGTGTTGCTACCGCTACTGTCTGTGCATTAATGGGGCTGGAATGTATTGTGTATATGGGTGCTACAGATATAGAGCGACAACAACCAAATGTAGACCGGATGCAATTGCTTGGCGCCAGGGTTGTGCCTGTACATAGTGGTTCTCAAACGTTGAAAGATGCCACAAATGAAGCTATAAGAGACTGGATTGCACATCCGGATGACACCCATTACATCATAGGGTCAGTTGTTGGGCCCGATCCCTATCCCGAGATTGTAACTCATTTCCAAAGTATCATAGGAAAAGAAATAGCGATACAATTAGCAGAGAAAACTGGCAATAAAAATCCTACTGCTATCATAGCCTGTGTAGGTGGAGGCAGTAACGCAATAGGCGCTTTTCATCATTTCCTCTCTGATGAAAAAGTTGCATTGTACGCGGTCGAAGGCAGCGGAGAAGGGATTTATTCCGGAAGAACAGCGGCTACAATGGTTCAAGGTAAGCCAGGTATCATACATGGCAGCAAAACATACCTTATGCAAGACGGGGATGGACAGATAACAGAACCATATTGCATATCTGCGGGACTTGACTATCCAGGTATTGGCCCACTACATGCCCACCTGTTCAGAGAGAAGCGGGTTCATTATATGCATGCAACGGACGATGATGCCTTAACAGCAGCTTATCAGCTGATGAAATTTGAAGGTATCATTCCAGCATTGGAATCGGCACATGCTTTTGCAGCCTTAAAAAAAATAAAATTCTTACAGACAGATACAGTTGTTATCAATCTCTCAGGCAGGGGAGACAAAGATCTGACGACGTATGTCAATAATAAACAACAATGAACAGGATCAAAGAATTATTCAATAATAAACGGAGGGACATATTGACCATATACTTTACTGCGGGCTTCCCTACACTCAATTCAACCATAGAAATTATAAAAGAGCTTGACAACAGTGAAGTCGACATGATTGAAATAGGTATTCCTTTTTCCGATCCAATGGCGGATGGTGTAATAATACAGGAAAGTAATCAAGCCGCATTAAAAAACGGAATATCCATTGAACGGCTTTTTTTACAATTAAAAGACATAAGGGATGTGACCCATAAACCAATGGTTCTTATGGGATATTTCAACCCTATTATGCAATATGGTGCTGAAAAATTTTGTAGCGTGGCGAGAAAATGCGGCGTTGATGGAATTATCATACCAGATCTGCCACTAAGGGAATACCAAGCTATTTATCGGCCTTTTTTTGAGGCTAATGATCTGGCTATTTGCTTTCTGATAACTCCTGAAACAACTGAGGAACGGTTAAGAAAAATAGATGAGGTAAATACTGGATTTATCTACCTAGTTACAAGTCCCGGGGTCACAGGCAGGCAAGTGCAATTTGGACATGCTCAGACAGAGGCACTGAGAAAAGTCCAACTCTTACATCTTAAAAATCCTGTACTGGCGGGTTTTGGTATCAGCAATAATGAAGGGTACAAAATAGTGTGCAAATATGTAAATGGGGGTATCATTGGTAGCGGTTTTATCAGTGCCTTGAACAATGGCAAACAAAGCATATCAGAGAATATTCATCAATTCATAAAATCGATCAAGTCATGATAATACAATTAGAAAAGGACCTGAAGGAACAATACAAGCAAGGTATTATAAACAAGGTCATAAGTGAAGGCTTTACGATCACTGAGGTAAAAACCCAAATGGCAGCATACCTTATCTGTATATCAAAAAACAATATTGACATACGAAAAATAGGCTCACTTCCAGGAGTTATGGATGTTCATATTATATCAGATAGCTACCAGTTGGTGTCGGCAAAATGGAAACTGAGGCCCAGCAGCATTTCCGTTGGCGATGTACAGATAGGAAATACTGACTTTACTATTATGGCCGGCCCATGTGCCATTGAAAATGAAAGCCAGGTATGGTCTATTGCAAAACACCTTGTGGATAATGGTGTGCAGATAATGAGGGGGGGAGTGTTTAAGCCACGAAGTTCTCCCTATGCATTCCAAGGTTTAGGAAAAGAAGGACTTGTTATGTTCTATAAAATATGCAAACAACACGGGCTCAAGATCATATCTGAGGTAATGGAAGTTGACCAGATAGACCAGATGTGCGACCTTGTAGATATTTTCCAGGTTGGCGCACGAAACTCACAAAACTTTAATTTGCTGCATGCACTGGGCAAAACTGATAAACCAGTTCTCATTAAACGGGGGACAAGTGGAACTATCGATGAATTACTTCAATCCGCTGAATATGTATTTTCCAGCGGCAATGAAAAACTCATATTATGTGAACGTGGCATACGGACGTTTGAAAATGCCTCACGAAATACTTTTGATATCAATGCCATACCTATCCTGAAAAAGAAATCACACCTCCCGGTAATAGCTGATCCGTCTCATGGGATAGGTATCCGTGAACATGTGACAGCGATTGCCCTTGCTGCAATTGTTGCCGGCGCCGATGGCTTGATCTACGAAGTGCATAAAAATCCGGAGGAAGCATTGAGCGACGGGCAGCAAACATTGAGCTTTAATGAATCTGCAACTCTTTTAAAAAAAATCGGACAATTGTCTCATGTCTTCAAACTTCCAATCTGAAAATTCTAAAAATGCTGTCGTTTCCGTGTTTATATCATCGTGCCAATCGGCAGCCATACAAGTGAGCACAAATTGTTTGATCCCATTTGAAAAAAGTTTTTTCAAAATCTCCAAGATAGCTGAATGGCCATTATAAACAGTTATTTCATCCAGTCCGTCAATTATCACTTTATAACAGGTACCGGCTTCGGGCCAGCAATTGTTTCATCCAGTCGCTGGCATGCGACCGTTGGGCCCAGCCGTTGAAATCACTGATATGTTCTTTGTATTGCTGCTGCATCAGCTTGTCATCTATTTGAAAATATTCGCCAAGCTGAAAACAGCTTATCGGCTTACTATCCAAATATCCCTTAAAAAAAAGACTGAACTCAGTGGTCATCCGGGTTCCTGCGCGCACAAGTGTCCAGTCTCTGCTTACAATGGCTGAGGTAGATTGTATCTCCCATCATCTGCGTTTGGTACATAACTGTACTTTTTTACCGCTGATAGGAAAATCCTGGACTTTCATCTCCGGATAAAAACCTTTTGAATGCAAATTTTCTGTCTTGTACTCTTCGGATAGATATTTTTTTCTTCGAGGCTTATTTTATCCTTCTGAATTTTTGACGCCATTGACCAACTCAAAATATTCTAATATCCCTTTTCGCAGAAATAACTCAATCAAACTACGGTAGGTCGAGTCCAATTTGTTTCACAATTAAAATATCTGCGAAACAAATAATTTCCTACCAAATCCCTAACTTCTCAACTTGATCCGACAAACACAAGTTGAGCCAGTTTAGTGCGAATTTCAGTACTGTTGAGATATATGAACATAAAAAAAGAGTTGTACTGGTGTACAACTCTTTGTAAATGAACCTGTTAAGGTGCTCTCCCTTCTGGACTTGAACCAGAGACCCTCTGATTAACAGTCAGATGCTCTAACCAACTGAGCTAAGGAAGATTGTCATTTGGGATTGCAAAAATAAGACGCTTTTTCTTTTTGCAAAACTTTTTTTCACTATTCTCCTAAATATTTAAAATTGTTAAGCATCAGGGTTACTTCCATGCCCGCTGTATAGTGCTGTGCGTATGCAATATTCAATTGATTTTTCACTTCTTCCCCCGGCGTATATCCTGCAATTATATTGTATGGTGGCAATATATTTTTGCGGATACGAGGCAAATATGCATTGTAAGGATGCAGCGCATACCCCGTCCATGTACGTTTACCTACCATTACAAGCAGACAATTCTCGATAAAACTCATTGGTTTCTTCACCATAAAGGCGGTAACAGGCAATAATACCAAAAACAATACCGAGGAAACCAAGTCTATCATCCGTTTATTACGCATTTGGGCAAAACTGTCCAGGTTATACCGACGATCAACGGTATAAAGGTCTCCTGCTGTATGGCTGCTGTTACTACCCACAAAGCTCTGGCTGCCTGGCAGATGTATCTTGTAGTCGTACCGGGCACCGCAGGTCTGCATTTGGGCAAATACATCAGCATAACTAAGTCCGTTTATACAAAAGATGACTTCATTAATGTTAGCAGTGTACAACAGGTTTTTCATTTCGGCAGTACTACCCAAGGCATCATGCTGCTGAATGTATGGGTTTATGCGGCCTGCTACCTGCGGGGCATAATGCACACGCTGCAGGGTATGGGCCGTTTGGCGGTAATGAGTTTCATCGGCAACTATCACCGCTTTGCGAGGCAGCTTATCGTACGCTATATATTTAAAAATACCAAGACGATGCAATATATCATGGAGACCCAGCAGCAATACAGTACCCACGAATCCGCTAAATATAATAATAGCGCGGCTATAGCGCAATCCCGGCTGCAGCAGGCCGTAATAGGCCAATATTACTATAGTACCCACCACCATGCCTCGCGTCACTCGCAATGCCCTGTATGGCTGGTCGTAAGCTCCATTAAAATATAGTGTTACTATCCACAACACAGTATAAACCGGCAAAGTGGCATATAGAGAGCTGAATGGTATAGGCAACATATTTTTTACCTGCAATACCCAAAAACTGGTGATAAGCCATAAAGTGCCCAGCAGTATCAATGCATCGAATAATGGCATACGCAGTATTTTAAGAGCCCTTCTCAGCGCCCCTAGCACTGCACGCAGCACTATGCCAACATTTATAAAAAGCAGGTAAAGACTGGCCTGTTTTTTACTATAGTGCTTTTTTACAAAAATGATGAGTGCCTCGTTAAATATACGCACGTATGACAAGGTGGCCTTCCGTGTGCTTTCACCTTTATAATGTATGAGCGTGGCCGGGGGATAATATACATTCTCATAACCCGCCTTCTGTATGCGATAAGAAAGATCAACATCCTCGCAATACATAAAATAATCTTCATCAAAAGCGCCGCCTACTTCTGCTATCACGCTGCTGCGTACCAGCATACAACATCCGCTCAATACTTCAACAGGCGCTATTTCATGCTCACCAACATGCACTGCATAGTATTTATTAAAATAGGGGGACTTGCTGAACAGCTTATTAATACCTATAGTTTTAAAGAGCGCCACCTGCAATGTAGGGAAAGACTTCTTGGCATCGGGTGCAAACTGCCCCTTACCATCTATAAGCCTGGGACCAAGGGCACCGGCCTTAGGATGGGCATCCATATACCCCAGCGTCTGTGTAAAAAAGTCTTCAGGCATTACGGTATCTGGGTTCAGGAACAATATATATTCGCCACGGGCTATTGCCACTGCCTGGTTATTTGCCTTTGAGAACCCTTGGTTATCTTTATTTTCCAACAATACCACATCCGGGAATTGCGTTTTCACCATATTGCAACTATCATCTTTCGAATTATTATCAACCACTATTATTTCCGCAGCTATACCTTTTGCAGCCCTGCTTACCGAATGCAGGCACACCTCAAGAAAGTACTTTACATTATAGTTGACAATAATTACAGATAGCTTCATGCTCAGGCTAAAGAAGTTGCGAATATAAGCGCACTGCCGTTAATAACGAAAAAGCCGTGGATACATTGTACCACGGCTCTTTAGATATTTCAGATATATTTATTGCGCTGTATAGATGATCCGTGTTACCCATTTATTTGAGTCAGGTTCAGAATAGTGCCCAACTACATACTCTTCAAGTACCACCCCGGGACGCAGGTTTTTAGCTGCCATGTATTGCATCAGTGCATAATGCTCCTTGCCTTCACTAGCATATCCGCCATTGTGTACTGCTACGTATACTTTGCCCGCGGGTACATAAAAGTAACTCACTCCAGCAGTGTGCAATCCAGTATCCTTTACAGGAAAAACTGCAGCGACGTCTGTTGTATGGTGCACGGTATCCCAGTTATAATAGAGACCGTAAGCATGGGTATTGGCATCAGGATGCAAGGTTTTGCCTAGCATAGGATATGTGTCCATGAAGAATTTCGTCATATCGCTCCATGCCATCTGTTTGCGGACGCCTGCAAATGCCATAGCGGGCTGGTCCATTTCGGTGATAGAGCCTGTGGTGGCCCCGGCATTGGATTCAACATATTTTTTTAAATTCTGTAAACCGCGATCAAAATCGCCACCCAGCATCTTGTCCATGTTCATGAAAGCATTCATTGCATTCATAGGGAATTTTTGGTGCATGCTGATACTCCATACCACTTTGGTTTGGTTATTCCCGGTATCTGTTGCATTAAAATAGCCCTGTGCCTGACCGTCGTAGGGTTTAATGAAATGCAGTGCATAGTTCAGTTTTGTTCCTTCTACTCCTGCATTAGACATTTCGCCTTCACCTGTACGTTTGGGGTCGCCTACCCAATGGTAATTACTTCCTTGTGTACCATCTGTACCGTTGTAGGTCATTTGCACATTGGTATCCATCTGGTACCAGGGGCTCCAATGCGGCCAGTTTTTGAATTTAACTATCTGCTCGAAAACAGCAGCTTTCGGGGCATTTATTACTATACTGCGCTGTATGGTGACATCTTTGGGTTCAACAACACCCAATACTATGATGCCTATTACAATGACACCCAGCAATACCAATAAAAAGCGTAAGAAACTTTTCATAAATAAGTGGTTTTTTGCAAATGTATAAAAGTTGAGAAGCAATACATAGCCCTGTTATATATTAAAAGCCAACATTTTTTACATTTCAGTCACAATCACTTACGTACCTTTGCACCATGAATAATTTGCGCAGCTATACTTTGCCTGAATTGGAAACCATCCTTGTAAAACTTGGTGAACCTAAATTCAGGGCAAAGCAGGTATATGAATGGATATGGAAAAAATATGCCGGTGATATAAACGACATGACCAACCTATCTAAAGACCTGCGTGCAAAGCTTAGCGAACAATACTTTATACCCAAGGTAAAAATACACCATACACAGCACAGCAACGATGGCACTATAAAGAACAGGCTGCAGCTACACGATTCTCATTTTATGGAGAGCGTACTGATACCTACCGAAAACCGCATGACGGTGTGTGTATCTTCACAAGTAGGCTGCTCGTTGTCTTGCAAGTTCTGTGCTACTGGCTACATAGAGCGTAAGCGTAACCTTGATTATGATGAGATATATGACCAGGTTGTGCTCACCGGCCAGCAGGCACAGGCAAAATATGGTAAGAATCTCAGCAACATAGTCTTCATGGGTATGGGCGAACCCCTGCTTAACTACAAAAATGTTTTAAAGGCCATAGAGATGATCACCAGCCCCGATGGGTTGGGAATGAGCCCTAAACGCATTACTGTATCTACCGCAGGTGTTGCCAAAATGATACGCCAGCTGGGTGATGATAAGGTGAAATTCAAACTGGCAGTGTCGCTGCACGCACCTACGGATGCCAAGCGCAACCAGATAATGCCTATTAATGAAAGTAATAACCTGAAAACGCTTATAGAAGCGCTCAACTACTTTTATAAGTGTACCGGCAACGAGATCACTTTCGAATACATACTCTTCAAAGGTGTGAACGACAGCATACAAGATGCTGACGACCTAGTGAAGATATACCGGCAGGTACCCGCTGACCTCATCAACATTATTGAGTATAACCCCATTGATGCGGCACAATTTGAAAAACCGGATGAGGAAGATGTTGATGCGTTTATGGAATACCTGGAATCTAAAAAAGTGAACGCGCGCTTGCGCCGTAGCCGTGGTAAAGACATAGATGCTGCCTGCGGCCAGTTGGCCAATGTGGATCACGAGGCAGAAGCGTAATCATTTATACCTTCCATTATAACTGACCTTTCATTTAGCCCAGACCTTTGGTCTGGGTTTTCTATGATTAGCGCTCTATGACCTCGACTTCATATTGGTGGCGGTACAGCCAAATATCTCATTCAAACAAAACATACCAGCTATTACATAAACTTTCTGAATGCCTTCATGTCTGCTTCGGCTTGTTGGGCATTTTTCATTAAGGCTTCGTGGTGGCGCTCTATAGTTGTAAATGCATTTGTGACACCCAATTTCAGATACTGTAATTGTTTGTATTCTGTCTTTATCTCCTCCTCATATTTTTGACGCCTGTTGTTTATGTCATTCATGGCCAGTGCCAAGTCTGTGTTGATGGCTTTGTGGTTGGGAATATAGGTAAATGCAGACCCTATTTGCCGTTGCCAGTCTATAAGTACCTGTATATTCTTGGGGCCGATGGATGGTATTTTTATCCTGTTGAGCTTTGTTATGTCTGCGGCATTCACTATCCCATTCAAGTATAGCAATCCCTTCTTGGTGACACCAAAGGAAGGGATGGTGTGCTGCTTTATCTCGAACCGCTGCAGGTACTCATGATACTGCTGGTTATAGTATTTCTCATCTATCTGCCGGCGCATACTATTGAACTCGCCCTGTAAGCCTTTATAGTTGCTAATAATGCTGCCCAGCTTATTTTGGGACTTATTATACTTATCCAGTTCGGGCGGATTTTTATAGCGGGCAGCAGTAGCATCTACCTCGGCATGTATAGCGCGCAGCACGGTATTGCGTCTGGCCAGTTCTGCATTCAGCTTCTTCTTCTCGGGCGAGTACATATTATACACCAAGACAAACAACACGGCAATTAAAACCAGGCCAGGATTGATGAGACAAGGTAAAAGTGTGATGAGCAAACCCACCACCATCCTGGCCCTGTGCGCTTTTTTAATGTTGTAAAACTGTCTATCGATAGGACTGGGTTTTACAATGCCGCTTACCGGTGGAGCAGTTAGTTTTTTAGGCACTATCTGCTCCATCTTATACCCATGTATAAAACGGTCTATATCGTTAAGAACTGATGCCGATTTTAGATAAGTATCATCGAGAAAGAAAACGATGCCCGACCTATCTATAAATGCGCACCATGGACATTGCGCCAGCTGCTTGGGATAATAGTGCAAGCCCGACCTACTGCACACCATAAGCTCCTTGCCAAAATTATCCAGTTCCTGCACCCAATCGCCCGGTGCGGGGCGGGTATCCAGCGTTTCAAACGCCCTGTGAAACAGGTCTATTATGCCAGGAGTAAAGCTGTGCATATCGAGACTGTTCTTTGCCGGATTTAGCTTCTTGTTGCTGCGTTTTAATGAGTAGGCAAACTCCATTGTTTTAATGGCCTTTTCCTCATCAATATCCTCCTTTGTGAGGTTAGTACCTGTAAATGGATGCCGCCCCAGGAATAGCAACTGAAATATGAGCACTGCCAGCGAAAATGAGTCTGTAGCCGGAGTACGTACTACATAATTAAACGTGCCCCTGTTCAACAATTCGGGTGGGGTATAGCGCAGTATGCCTACCTCGCAAAAATGATATGTGTTGCCGTTCTTGACCTGGAACGAATCGCAGTCTATGAGGCTGATGAGGCCATTAGCATTCACCAATATATTACCTTCATTCACATCGCCTATTACAATACCCACAGCATGGATCTTGTGGAATGCAGTAGCCAGGTTGCGGGCTACATGCACCAGGAAGTTATACCCTTTATCGGGGAACAACCGCTTCCTGTCCATAGGGCTAAAGAGCATGTGCAAGGGCACATAGCCTTCGAGCTTTCGCATTACAAAACCACAAACTTCGTTGGTGTTGTCGCCCACGAGGTCTTGCGGCCAAGCAGCCAGTTTGTTTAGGTCTGCATCCTGCAGGGCCAGCATGTGCTGCAGCTTCAGGGTCTTGTCCCTGTCCAGCCGTTCGTTGTATGTTTTCAGTACCAGGTTTGCATCTTCCTTCACCTCGTACACAGCCCCCTCACCACCGCGACCGACCTCCCGGCCCACGGTGTATCTTCCCTTCTGCCCGGTGTAGAACTGTGTTATCATGCTTGCACCCTGGTGGCTAGTAATAAAGTTTTATCGTCATCGGTACGGCTGTTGATGGTGGCACTACCCAGGTATTCAGTCAGCTTACCATCCAGTATGGCCACATGTTCTGGATCGGTGGTCATACGCAGCCACTTGAAAAGCTCAGTAAAAAATGGCTGGTGCACTGTTTCACTTTCATTATTCAAGGCCAGCATTTGCAGCCCATCTGTGAACATGGCTACCTCGCCTATTGGTTCTTCAATGATCCTGGTATACAGGTTACGAAAATGGATATCATCGACCAGGAAGGTTGTGGTATTCTGATACTCACCATTATGTGGCCACCACAGATAGGTGAAGAATCCGCTACCGTCATTACGCACTATAGCGCCATCGCCTATTTGCAAAAAACATGCACGTTCGGGGAGTATTACAAACCCCAATAAGGTGCATGAAAATTCGTTGAGCGGTGCATTTTGTTCTTTGGCCAATACGCTGAGCGTATCGTAAACAGTCTCTACCAATTGCAGCAGGTGGGTCTCGTCAATTTCCACGCCGCCCATCAACCACTGCTCTGCAATGGCAGCACTATTGTGTACAGCGGCTGCGCTTGCCATAGCAGCATACATGGCGCTGCCTGCCCCATCGCTTACAAAGCCGATCAGCGCCTCATTGCCAGTAGGAAGCATAACTGTTTTGTAGCAAACAGCATCCTCACAGCCCTTACCACTGCCAGTGTGAGAGGTGCCAATTACGCTTTGGCCTATGCATTTCCATATCATAGATCGGCCCAGCCTGAAGGTGGTAACAGATTGATAGCGCTGCCCGGGTTCTTGCTGCTCACCATTTTCATACTGGATGACAACCATAAGAAGAACTCGCGGAACATGAGCCCCTTTAGTTTTAGCGGCGTGCGCACAGCCAGCTTGCCCAGCACATCCATATTAGCGCCTTCCACACCTATGGCAAAGAACGCGAAAGAGCCTTTTGCCTCGCCTTCTTTAATGAGTTCGGCAGCGTGGCCCCAATTATCGGTAGGGGCACCGTCTGTGATGAGTATGATCCATGGCTTGTAGTAGCCTACCCCATTTTCTTTATATACCTGCTTGCGCCGGTTGATAAGCTCAATGCCCATAGTGACCGCGGCACCAATGGGGGTATCGCCATCGGCTACGAGGCGTTTCGGGTAAAAATTATCGACTGTTTTAAAGTCAGACTCCAGCTGCACGGGGCCAAATGTGACCATGGCGACCTCTACCCTTTTCATAGCCAACGGGTCTTGCATCAGCTCGTTCTTCAGCGTCTGTATCCCCTCGTTTAACTGCTGCATGGCCATGCCAGCCATAGACCCGCTTGTATCGAGCAGCAACATGCACGGGCACCGCGATTCCGGGTTATCTGCAAAGTCATTTCCCCCAAACGGTACCTGCTCAAAAGATATGTATTCCTGATTTTTATCCATTGTATTGCAAAGTTACGGGGTGTGGGGGTAGTTGCCAATTGTGCCCTGTCGGTTGTCTTTTTTGCGAGAATCGCATGGTAAATGGACTAAACTTTGGTGATGGGCATCGGATTTAGGTATTTTAATGAGCTTTTTTTTGGGGTGGGCTTGTCCGGTTTTTAAAGGAAAAGGGGACATATGGGTTTTGATGTATGTTAGAATGCTTTGTGGTGGCTAATATGCGTTTATTTTAAACTGTCTGACCTGTCCGGTCATTGGACAGGGTGAGCATGCCTGAACGAGCGGTAGCTTTCAGTTTGCAGCCTCCTCTATTTGGTCAGCGAAGCTGCAAACTGCGGAAGTACATCGGCTATTTGCGCATAGCCAATGGTATTTGGAAAGTCTTTGTAATGCTTCACCTTGCCCTGATGACAATGAATGATAGCTATAGAAGAAGGAATATCAAATATGTTACCTGTTGAGACAGATGTGCCCTGAATGCGAAATTCGACTGTTACCTTATCAGGATCGGCACCAGGATGCTGGGTAGCCTGAACTTTATGCAGTTACAGTAATTTGGTAGAGGGATTTTGTGCAATAATGTTGAAATGCGCCCTTATTGCTTCAATGCCCTGGCAGCGTTTTGTGTTTTGTTGTAGCCCGAAAGGCACCTCAAATATTGCGTCGCCTTCAAAGAGATCGACAAACACATTGTAATTTCTTGCCTCCAAAGCCTGGCGTAGGGCTTCAACGATTTCTGTTGTGTTAAGTATGTTCATAGTAATTGCTATTTATTGATAAAGGGCGGACTGAAAATTCTGACATAAAAGTATAAGTGATTCTGTTCAAGCAAAAGAAATTCCAACTTTGTGCCATAGGCTAAACGTTTTTTATTGTGGTTTGTTTTGCGCTATAACGTAAAATGTCTGTTGGAAAATAAAAAAATGAAAAGGACATTTTGGAGGATTAATAGGATTAAATGTAGCCACAGGAGCGAATCTTCAGTTATTCGGATTCCTGTAAAATGTCTTAAAATGTCCGTTGACGGACATTTTAATTTTCGTGACTTTACGCATGTGCATTGACGGTTTACATGCTAGATTAACGGATGCAAGATACTAATGGCTGAGCTTATATACGCGAAAGAGATATGCACAGTTCCACGAGGTGGGATGTTTCACGGGCGTTGCAGACTCTGCGCTGGTGGGTCTTCGAAACATTTGAGGACCAGAACTGGGCTACTATATTTTACAATATGATATAAAATAATTTGAAAGTAAAACATTAATTTCATTCATGTCAGAAAATGTAATTAAAACTTCGGAAAAGCTCATTTTTAAATATCTTCCAATTAACGTCTACACACTCCAAACTATAGTTAATAACGAACTACATTTTACATCTCCACAAGATTTCAATGATCCACGTGACAGCAAATTCAAATTAAAAGTAAGCGCGGAAATAGATGGAGTAATAAATTTTTATAACAGTTTAAACCTCTCTTCAGAAGAAAAAGCAAAAAAAATATCGCGCTATTATTTAGACAACAAAGAGTTTTTTAATGATATAGAAACTGAATTCAATACTAGATTAAAAAAAGAAACAGGTGTTACATGCTTTTCTGAAAGGAATGATAATGCCCTTATGTGGTCACATTATGCCGACAAGCATACAGGCATCTGCCTTATGTTTGAATGGGAAAAACATGCTTCTTTTTTCATGGGTTATAAAGTACAATATAAGAACACTATCCCTGAAGTTTATTACAGTGGTAACGGCCTGTTTGAAACAGGCAATATTATTCTTACTAAATTGGCACATTGGTCATACGAGCAAGAAGTAAGATCGGTTATAAAGTTAGACAACGGCACTAATCATTTAGCTGCATTTGACCCGAAAGCTTTAAAGGGTATTATTTATGGAGAACGTGCTTCCAAGGTTGATAAAAAAACAATTCGCAAAATAATAAATATGCATCCTGGATACGAAAACGTTGAATTTTTCACTCAATCCGTTAATGAATCAAATGGTATTATAATTAAAAAGATTACCTGAATATTCGAAAAAGTCATTTTATAGAATGTGAAACATATAACAAATTTGCAATGAGACGGCAAGATGACAACCAATACATTTAAGATAACGATACATATGGTGTCAAGTCTGGATAGCATTATTGCCAAAAAAGACAATGGTACAGATTGGTTTGATACAGAAGACCATTATGAGAAAGGCGTTGTACTTACCGAAGAGGATACAGAGGCATTCCTTAAAACAATAGATTGCTATGTGATGGGCGCGCGGACATATGAACATGCCTTGGAACTTTCGAAACTTTACGGGTGGGCCTATGGTGATATACCGACCATTGTATTAACTCATAGAGACCTGCCTGTTGAAAGGTCGAGTGTTGAAACTTATTCGGGCGACCTGAACAAATTGGTAGAAGAACGGCTAAAACCTAACTATAAGAATGTATGGCTTGTGGGTGGGGCTATACTGGCTAAAGAATTCATTCGTTTACAACTGGCGGATGAAATAAGGTTGTCGGTTATGCCTATTATTTTAGGAGAGGGCGTGCTGTTTTTCGAGGGTATAGAACAGGAACAGGCATTGCACCTGAAAGACGTTACAGCGTACCCGAACGGTATGGTGGAATTGCATTACGAGATAAAAAAGCAATAACGTGTATTGAGCGAACCGCTTGTTGAAGCGAGGATATTTGAACGGCTGAGCTCTATGCTACTTTCTCACTTTGGCTACGGAAACCCTCAATTAGGCTACAACTACCGAACTATATGGGTTGACCTTTGTGTTTCAATAATTGAAAAATGAAAACAATGGAACATCAGAATGATAATTCGAGTGGAAGTAAAGTTTGGTTCATTACGGGAACTTCGCGTGGTTTTGGCCGTGTATGGGCTGATGCAGCGCTTAAGCGCGGCGACAAGGTAGCTGCTACGGCACGCAAGCTGGAAAGCATTGCAGACCTGAAAGAAAAGTACTGCGCAAACGTACTGACCCTGGAACTAGACGTGACCAAACCTGAACAGGTGAAGGCTGCTGTGGAGCAAGCACATGCACACTTTGGCAGGCTGGATATTGTGTTCAATAACGCGGGCTATTCACTTGTGGGCACAATAGAGGAAGCCAGCGCTGACGATGTGCGGGCACTGTACGAGACGAATATTTTGGGGCCGCTTGCAGTTATTAAAGCTGCTTTGCCACTGCTGCGGAAACAGGGCGGAGGCCACATACTCGGCACATCGAGTGGACTTGGCCATGTGACGATGCCGGTAATAGGTTATTACTGTTCCTCTAAATGGGCATTTGAGGCGATACATGAAAGCCTGGCCGCTGAGGTAAAACAGTTTGGCATTAAGGTGACAATAATAGAACCTGGAGCCTATGCTACCGAGTTTGGCAGCCAGGAGTCTTTGAAGTTTGCTGCGGGGATGGACATATATACAGATCTGAAAACACAACTGTTTGACGGCTTAAAAAACATGGAAAGAGGCGACCCTAATGCGACA
This sequence comes from Flavipsychrobacter sp., assembly GCA_031292525.1. Taxonomy (GTDB): domain Bacteria; phylum Bacteroidota; class Bacteroidia; order Chitinophagales; family Chitinophagaceae; genus JABDEZ01. The sequence goes on from JARLGY010000050.1 coordinate 239,253, forward strand.
CCTGACGCCATCTTTAAAGTTGTGGACGCCGAAAACCCGCCGCTGCGCTTTAATTTAGGCAGACATAATTTGCCCTGGGTAAGGGCGGCATATGCAGAACGTTTGGCAACGTGGGAAGCCTGGGAAGAGATTTCTAATTCGGCCCAAGGCTAATAAAAAAATCTAGTTATAAATAGAAGCGACAACCGATAATATTTTTCATTATCGGTTGCCATTGCATTAAATTGTAAAAATGAAAAAGGAAGAAAACATCCCGCATAAATTTGATTCTTTATCAGATGCGCATAAAGCGATGGGGTTGCCAAAGCCCGTGCACCCTTTGATCAGCCTCATCAATAGTACAAACACGTCGGTTGAATTTAACAGACCGCCACAATCGCATGTGCTTAACTTTTACAAAATATCGTACAAACCAAAGCTTGGTGGGAAATTTAGATACGGGCAGGATTATTATGATTTTGATGAAGGCGGGTTATTGTTCGCAGCCCCTAACCAGGTTATTGGTGGCCACGATGAAAGCGAAGTAAGAGAATGCTCTTTATATACTTTGCTGGTTCACCCAGATTTTTTGTTGAATTACCCTTTGGCAAAAAAGATCAAACAATACGGCTTCTTTTCTTATTCGGCCAATGAAGCATTACACCTTTCGGAACATGAAAAGGCGACGATCATTTCCATTTTTAAATTCATGGAAGAGGAGCTGAACAGCAGGATAGATGACTTTAGCCAAGACGTTATGATCTCGCAGATAGAGCTATTACTGAATTATGCGAACCGCTTTTACAAACGCCAATTCATTACACGTAAAGCGGTAAGTAATGACCTGTTACAAAAGCTGGAAGAAATATTGGATGATTATTTCAACAACGAAAAATCTCTAAGCCAAGGAATACCAACTGTTCAATACCTCTCCGAACACTTGAACATTACAGCAAGTTATTTAAGTGATATGCTGCGCTCATTGACCGGACAAAATGCACAGCAGCACATACACCATAAACTTATTGAAAAAGCGAAAGAAAAACTATCTACTACTAACTTAACTGTAAGTGAAGTTGCGTACGAATTGGGCTTTGAACATCCGCAATCGTTTAGTAAATTATTTAAGACAAAAACCAATCTTTCGCCGTTGGAGTTCAGGAAGTCTTTTAATTAACAGACGATATACATTAGTTATACAAATAAAGAAGAACTTTATTTTTAGTTCCAGCTAATGCACATGCATAACAACAATCAACAAATTCCGGTTTACCGATTAGAACCCGACGAAACCGGCAATAAACATTTTAGAGTATATAACTTTGGAGGTAATTATGATGGTAATTTACCTAACCAGTCGGACCTTCTTGTATCGCACAGAAAGGACCATTACCTGCTCGTATTTATACGGCGCGCAGGACGCAGGCAATGGATAGACATGACACCTTACATACTTAAAGAAAACACTATTTATTTTACTGGCCCTAATCAAATAATAATAAAGGAGGAATTTAAACAGTTGTGGAGTACAGGTATTGCTTTTACAAAGGAGTTCCTATCATTCCAGGAAAACGATTCGCTGAACAAGTTACCACTGATTCAAAATCCTCATAGCGGCTATGAATTATTGCTAACGGATGCAGATATAGACTTGGTGGAGGACATGCTAACCAAGATCAACGTTGAATATCAAAACCCAAGTGAATGGCAGCAGCGCATGTTGACCGCGTACCTGACGGTTTTGCTTACTTACCTGAGCCGACTGTACACAGAACAGTTTAAGGATAACAACACTTCTGTGAATAAGCTTCTTTTGAAGAATTTTCAAATGAAGATCAATGAACGTTTTCGCGAACTGCGTGAGGTGGGTGATTATGCTTCTTTGCTGCACATTTCAGCCGGGCATTTAAGTGAAGTGGTGAAAACACAAAGCGGGAAGCCGGCCATTAAGCACATTCATGAGCGAATAGCGCTGGAAGCACGGCGCCTGCTCTTTCATACCAATAATTCTTTAAAAGAAATTGCCTTTGACCTTGGTTTTGCAGATGCCTCTTATTTTAATCGCTTCTTTAAACGTGAAACAGGTGTAACACCAGCCGAATACAGAACTAACACCCGCAAAATGTACCATTAAAACCGCTGGATGTGTCGCAACCAAGAACCAAGCACGCTATAGCTTTGCATTATGAAAACAGTACTGATAACAGGAGCAAACAAAAGCATTGGCTTTGAAACAGCCAGGCAATTATTACAGCAGGGATATTTTGTATACCTGGGATGCCGAGATATAAAAAAGGGCGAGCAAGCGGTGAGCCAGTTACAACAAGAAGGCTTAACCCAGGTAGCGCCTATAGAGATAGATGTAGATGACAGAGAATCAATAAAGGCTGCCCGCGAAGTGCTTGGACGGAAAACTAAAGTGCTGGATGTGCTGATCAACAATGCAGGCATTAGTGGTGGTCTGCCCCAGCCGCCATTAGAAACCGATGTAAGTATATTTAAGCAGGTTTTTGAAACGAACTTTTTTGGCGTAATAGAAGTGACGCAGGCGTTTATAGATCTGCTAAGGCAATCGCCGGAACCAAGAATAGTTAACGTTACCTCAGGTCTGGGTTCGCTCACCTTGCATAATGACCCTACATGGAAGCATTACAAGGTAAAACCAGCCAGTTATGTGGCATCTAAAGCTGCGCTCAACGCTTATACCATTGTATTAGCTTATAACTTGCGCGATACCCCATTTAAAGTAAATGCGGTTGACCCTGGCTATACTGCTACAGATTTCAATAATCACTCTGGGCCTGGAACTGTGCCTGATGCCGCTGCGAGGGTTGTAAAAGCAGCCACACTAGGTGCAGATGGCCCCACAGGGCAATTCTTTAGTGATGATAATGTGCCTGAAACAGGCATTAGCCCATGGTAAACCACGGTGTAATCTTCATAAAAAAGCTTTCAAAATCTGTTGTTTTGAAAGCTTTTTTATTTTTTGAACTCTATGATAAAGCCTTATTCTATCTTACAAGCGTAACATTGCCCTTCCACATCATACTTTGTCCCTCATCACATACAGCCTCAAGCACATAAACGTAAGTATCGGTCAAAGGTTTTGCTCCTTTGTAACCACCATCCCAGCCACTACTTTCATCGTTCAGATTTATGTTATCCCCCTCAAATATCAACTCACCCCATCTATTGTATATGCGGAATGAGGTAATTGTTTTTATGCCAACGCCCCTTGCATAAAAAACATCGTTCTGTCCATCGCCATTAGGTGTAAATGTATTAGGTATGAATACCTGGCTCTTATCGCATAAAACATCTACCAGTACGTTTGCACTATCTACACAACCATACTGGTTGGTACCTGTTACCGTAAATAATGTAGTCTGTTGCATAGTAGCAATGGGATCGGTGCAGTCATCGCAACTGAGTACATCTGCATGGTTCCATAAAAATGATACGATATCAGATCCATATGCCTGCAGGTTTACTTTTGCACCTGCTAATACAGTGCCCCCACCCAATGCCGTTACTTTAGGCGATGGGTGTACGGTAACATTTACATAGCCAGTATCGGCTATACAGCTTCCCGTTTGTGCTATAACCATGTATATAGTGCTCTCAGAAGGACTGGCTAAAGGATTTGAGCTATAACTATCGGACAGCCCTGTTGGTGGATACCAGCTATATTTTTGTGCTCCGGAGTCGGAAAGAACAATAGACCGGCCGATACATAGCTGCCCTCCAGGGCCAGGATAGCTCTTAGTCTTATAAGTAAAAGCGATCTTAACCGTGTCTGTATTCTTACACCCATACGCGTCGGCGCCCGTTACTACATAATTTGTAGGTGTTGCTGGCAAAACATAGGTTGAACCGCATGAAGCACAATGAACAGTGGCTGCCGGGGACCATGTGTAAGCACTACCCCCTTGTGCGGTAACACGAGCAGAATCGCCTGGGCAGATAGTGCTATCTCCAATAGCTGTTATGGATGGTAATGAGCGCACAGTGACTATATTAGTGGCAGAATCCTTACACCCTGAAGCATCTGTAACTATAAGCGTTACCGGGAAGCTACCAGCTGCCTGATAGTTGTGCACAGGATTGTGAACAAAGGCAATAGTACCATCACCAAGATTCCAGCGCCAGTTGTTAACCGGCGAGAATTGCCCTGAAGAAGTATCTGCAAAATGGACACTATCATACAAACATGCCGGGGTTGTTCCAGAAAAGCCTGCATTAGGTTTGCCGATATGGATGTATGCTGTTTTGACCAGTGTATCGCGACAACCAGCAGTATCAATGTCGGTAAGTGTAACAGTATATATACCAGGCGCCGCGTAAGTATGTGTTGGAGAGGTTATGTTAGAGCCCATACCGTCGCCAAAGTTCCAGACGGTATTTGTAGCTCCTCCAGAGCTTGTATTTGTAAACATCGCTACCTCACCGGTACATAGGTTGGGATCGGCGACCGTAAAGTTAGTAGTGAGCACTGTCGCATTAAAAGTATCAACAGAATACACACAACTTGATTGCGCACCTGATTGCTCAACAATTACGGAATTGGATGCGGCTATAACGCTAACAGCGGCACCACCACCAGTTATAACTGCGGGGCCACTTACAACCGACCAGGTATAGGGACTTCCGCCAGAAGCATTGAGCGTAGTACCTGTACCTGTTGAACACACAAATATATTGTCTGTAGTATGCGAGATATTAAATGGACACGATGCAAAGTCGTTAGCATAAGCATAGTTGGGTACGCTGCCAACTGCGGATAAGTTTATGTTACCCCCTACTGTTGAGATGACGCCCCCATACAGCGTATTTCGAGCCACATCAAAATATACGTGATTATTAATAACGGCAAGACCTCCTCCACCCGTTCCCGTGTAGCCAGAAACGGTCCATGAGTTTATTAATGATCCCGAGGAATTATATTCATATAAATGTCCGGGGCTTACCTTAGTTTCAAGTGCATAAAAGTTGCCGTTACAATCCGCTGATAAATCGTATGGGTCACTAATATTCCAATTAACAATGGTGGTGATCAAAACTGCATTCCCGGTACCGTCATATCTGTAGACTTGCCCGTTGCTGCCTACCAGGCTATAAACATAGTTACCTCCAGCAGCAATATTTATAGCTTGGTTACTCAATGCAAAAGTGGATGGCAGGTGACCTGTATTCACCCATGCAGTTCCGTTATAATAAAAATATGTGCTGTCGGGGCCAACAGTATAAAAAGTTGGTGATGGCCCGGCAGCATTCAGATTCTTTCCAATGGCCAAACCACCATCAAAACCGAATGGCCAGGTTAGCGCAGGTATGGTATTGGCCATAGGATTAGTTGGCGAAACAGGTAGTGTTGGATCTATACTGTATATAGTATCGCCCGCAACATAATAGAGCAGGTTGGCACTAGCTCCGCTACAGGTTGGTAATTGAGCAAAGCAATGCCCGCTCATTAACAATAAGCTGAAATAAAAGAATAATGTTTTACTGCGGAGGAAAGCCATATAGATATACCGCATACAGTAAAGACGCTAAGAACGATAAGAAGGTTAGACATACACACAATTATAATAACATAAGCAACTTATTATCAAGATCTTAGTAGCCAATACCACTAAATACAAACAGATGACGCAACTACCCCGACTGTTCCTGTTTTATAAAACAAGAGTTTACCTGTGTACAGTTATTCCTTCGACCGCCCTTCTGCTTTTTAATGCTTGCCCCGTGAATTACAAGCAAGCTAGTGAGCGACAGCTTGGGGATTTCGCCATCATTTCGACTACAGGAAAGTCAAATTCGGCTAAATTAAGTTGTTGACGTTGAAGCAATTTTGCAGGAATAAAAAACAGCAAGATGAATATTATTGTTACGGGCTCTTTAGGAAACATCAGCAAACCACTGGCACAGCTGCTGATAAAAAACGGGCACTCGGTTACTATTATCAGTAGCAATATTGAAAGACAGAAAGACATAGAGGTTTTAAATGCCAAAGCGGCAATTGGCAAGCTGGAAGACTCTAATTTTCTGACTCAAACTTTTACGGGAGCGGATGCTGTATATTGTATGATACCTTTTGATTTTAAAGAACAAAACCCAAAAAATCATTTCAATAAAATAGTTAACAGCTATGTTCAGGCCATTAAAGCCACGGAAATTAAACAGGTGGTATTTTTGAGTGGTTGGGCTGCTGACATAGCTGGATCGTATAATGCAGGACCAATTCTTGAACAACTAGCAGACATAGCTGTGGCAGAGTTGCGCCCGGGTTCCTTTTATACTAATTTTTACGGCTATATAGGAATGATAAAAGAACAAGGTGTAATAATGGCCAACTATGGTGGTGAAGATAGAATTGCATTTGTTTCGCCATCGGACATAGTTATTGCGGTTTTTGAAGAATTGACAACAAAGTTTCAAGGTCGAAAAATACGCTATGTTGCAAGTGATGAATTGACCTGTGATGAAGCTGCCCGTATACTAGGAGAAGCAATAGGCAAACCCGAATTAAAATGGATAACCATAACAGAGGAGCAGATGCTGAATGGCTTATTAAACTCGGGCGTTCCTGAACAACTAGCCAAAGATTTGGTGAATATGCAGGCCGCAACGCACAGTGGTACAGTTTATGAAAATTACCTTCGTAACAGACCGGTTTTAGGCAAAACGAAGCTGAAAGAATTTGCAAAAGAATTTGCCGCTGTATGTTATCAACAGAAGTAAATATGCATCCATGGAAAAACGCAGACCTTACAGGATAAAAACCATTAGCGAACTTCATAGGTTGCGTGGCCTGCCCATGCCAGAGCACCCTTTGATCAGTGTGATAAATATAGAAGATATAATACGAGTAGACGAAAATGCAAACCATTTTGTGCTGGACTTTTACAGCATATCAATTAAACGAACACAGGGTGTAAAGTATAAATACGGTCAGCAAGATTATGATTTTGACGAGGGCGTTATGTTTTTTATGGCACCTAACCAGGTGATGGGCCTAAACATAGGTGCAGGCCTTGCAGCACCATCGGGTTGGATACTGCTGATACACCCGGACTTTCTCTGGAATACAGCCTTGGCAAGCGGAATAAAAAAGTATGATTTCTTTGACTACTCAGTAAATGAAGCACTGTTTCTTTCTCAAAAAGAAGAAGATATTTTAAACAACATCGTAAAAAACATCCAACAAGAATATCATTCTAATATTGACAAATTCAGCAAACAAATAATTATTTCACAAATTGAAAGTTTGCTCAATTATAGTGAACGATTTTATCATCGTCAGTTTATAACGCGTGAAAAAGCCAATGATGAGATACTGGACCAATTAGACAAAATACTAACAGACCGTTTTAATAGCAGCGACCTGATCTGTACCGGCCTACCGAAAGTGCAATCTATATGCGAGACCATGAACATTTCTGTAAGCTATTTAAGCCGTGTTCTTAAACTATTAACAGGCCAAAGTACGCAGCAGTTCATACATGAGAAACTGATTGCAAAAGCCAAAGAGAAACTCTCCACAACAAACCTAGCTATAAGCGAAATTGCATACGAGTTGGGTTTTGCGCATCCTCAATCATTCAGCAAATTATTTAAAACAAAAACTAATCTTTCTCCGCTGGAGTTTCGGCAAACATTTAACTAACAGGGATACCGTAAATAAAACAAGGTAGACTGTAGGCCAGCATGTGTCCTTTACGACATTGATCAGCACCTTCAGTATTACCAATCTTTTCAAATCCATCTTCACTAAGCCTACTACCAGAGAACCTACTATACGCAAAGGCTTTTTTTTAAAACTGCCTATCTATTGCAGCACGGAGATAGATAATAACTTCTGATCAAGTTACAAGCAGTTTAAAAATCAAAAATATTCATTCTGAATAAAAGATATTTCTACAAATTATTGGAGTCATTCATTTACCATACAGTATAATTTGGTGATATAGCTGCAATTTATGAAACGTGCAGATTTGATGATATTATTGGTGAAGATTGCTCCCGCATACTCTGCTTCACTTTTTCTCTATGCTGTTCACCCCAGGTGCTGAGTTCGCCAAGCACATTTTTTAACGTACGGCTATACTCTGCAGCTTCATAAATAATAGTTACGGGGGTTGTAGAGTAGACATTACGGGTTATAAAACCATTCAGCTCCAAATCTTTTAGCTCTTTGGCCAGAACCTTAGCAGATATGCCCGTGAGTGCATGTTGAATCTCGTTAAATCGCTTTGATGATTGCACCAGGCACAGAATAACCGCCAGCTTCCACCTACCGTTAAGTACATAGAGGGCATCCCGTACATTCCTGAGCGACCCTGCGCATGCTTCGTAACTGGGCAGTGCATCGTTTATCATCGTTTCCATAGCTGCACAAAGGTAACCACTTACCCCAATGTAACCGCTTTCCTTGGGGTAACTACTAACCTTTAGACAGCGGGTAACTATAGTTTTGCATTTGACAATTCAGGTAACAAAACTTCTATCTCACACAAAAGGAAAACTTAGCGCCGAGGAATTTAAAACACAACATTATCAATCAACTAAAATTTTATGAAACACATCCTTCATGTAATGTCAAGCCTGCAAGGCAAACAATCGTATAGTATAAAGCTGGGGCAGGCCATAGTAGAGAAAATACAGGAAAAATACCCCGAGAGTACAATTGAAGAATTGAACCTTGTAGCAACTGAAATCCCACACCTTAATCCTGATGTGCTGCGCACATTCTTCATTCCCGGAGATCAGCTTTCTGAAGATGAGAAACGATCCATTCGCTTTTCTGACGAGGTGGTTAAGCAGTTATTTGCTGCAGATATTATTGTAATTGGTGCGCCGCTATACAACTTTACCATTCATACATCGTTAAAGGCATGGATAGATCATATTACCCGAGCAGGGATAACGTTTGGACATAATGAAAATGGTCTTGTGGGTAAGGTGACCGGCAAGAAAGTATATGTAGCCATGTCTTCAGGTGGTGTTTATTCAGAAGGGCCGGGTAAGGCAAACGACTTTGTAGCTCCTTATTTGAAAAGCTTCCTGGGAGCCCTTGGCATGACAGATCTCACTGTATTTCGTGCTGAAGGGCTAAAGGTGCCGGGAGTGATGGAACATGCTATGGAGAAAGCAATTGATAGTATAGCAATCGATTAGCAACGAGAACGATGCTATTATTTAACAACATTTCCTAAATTTTAGTCTACGACTGGGGCTATCGCACTGCCGTGATAAGATCAAATACTTTTACTAAGATCCACCATCGCTACCTGCATTTAACGAGCGAAGTTTTACTTTTGGCGATTAAGGATTAATTGTGACATAAAAGAGGCACTCCGGAACTTCCCGGAATGCCTCTTTTGTATTTGAAGTGTAGCGAGGACAGGGATCGAACCTATGATCCCGAAAGCTTTGGGGAGTAAATAAGCTACACAAGCAAAATAAAAGGCAACCATTGCCGATTGCCTTTGAAGTGTAGAGAGAAGCATTTATAAGTCGAACTTTAAAATTGATTTTATAGGCAATTGAAAAAATGAAAGGAGTAATTGCCAATCTTTAAAATTTTTAAAAGTATTTAGCGCTTATTATTAGTTAAAAGACCGTCTAAATTCCAAGGGTGATAAGTTGGTCTTTGTTTTAAATAAAGTGCTAAAGGATTGAGGATGTTCAAAGCCCAGTTGGTAAGCAACTTCGCTGATGGATAATTTGGTGGTGGATAACTTTTCTTTCGCTTTGTCTATGAGCTTCAGGTGGATGTGCTGCTGAGCATTTAACCCGGTCAGAGAACGGAGCATATCGCTTAAATAGTGCGGCGAAAGATGCAATTGGTCTGCCAGGTATTGTACTGTCGGAATACCCTTATTAAAGGCTGCATTATCCTTAAAATACTCATCCAATATTTCCTCCAGTTTTTGCAGCAGATCATGATTAACTGCTTTGCGGGTGATGAACTGGCGTTTATAAAAGCGGTCGGCATATGTGAGCAATAGCTCGATCTGGGAAATGATTACGTCTTGGCTAAGCGCATCTATACGGCTGTTCAATTCTGTATCAATAAATTTGGCAATTACCAGGATAGTTTCTTTTTCCTGATCGGATAGGTGGAGAACTTCCGTGGCAGAGTAGGAAAAGAAATTATATTGCCTGATTTTTTTAGCCAAAGAATAGTTCAGCAACAAATCGGGATGGATGAATAAGGTGAAGCCGCTAAAGTCCAGGTATTGTTCACTAGTTCCGGTAAGCTGATTCGGTGCAAGGAAAAACAGGCCGCCCTCATCAAAATCGTAATCATGTTGCCCGTACCTGAATTTCCCTTTCAGATTAGGTTTATACGAGATCTTGTAAAAAGACATCATAAATTGCTTGCAGGCCATATCCGGCACCCTGATTTTTCCATCTGTGTTATACACAAGACTAATCAACGGGTGCATGGGCTTTGGCAATCCCAGCACCCGGTGAAATTCAGAAATAGATTCAAATTTGTAGAGCGCGCCTGATTCCTTTTTCATTTACTTATAGCTAAGATAAACATTTATATTACCACGGTATAGCTGTATTCTCCCAACGGGTAAAAGTGCCGCTCTGGCCGTCTGGACCAAGCAGTGCAACGCGCACCACTTCGCGGGAGCCATCTTCAACAGATTGTGTACCCTCATAACCATTAAGGTTTGTGCTGGTAAACTCAGGAGAAACCAAATTAACCTTGATGTCGGTACCTTCCAATTCAACCATGATAGCCAGCGTGATGGCATTAAGTGCTGTCTTAGACGCAGGATAAACAGGGCTGAAGAATTTATGGTAAGGGTAATTAGGATCTGCATTAGCAGTCAAAGACCCGACACCGCTCGATACATTAACAATACGGGCATCAGACGATTTGCGTAGTAACGGCAACATGGCCTGATAAACAGCCAGTGGGCCAAACACATTAGTTTCCCATACTTCACGAATCTCGTCAAGGGAAACTGTGCTTGCGCTGCTAATCTTGGCATATTCCTGAAGCGAAAGGTCGCCTTTGCGAGTATTAGAGATTGCCGCATTATTGACGAGCAGATCAAGGCGGCCAAATTCTTTTTCCACACGTTCCGTCGCAGCCATGATCGAATCCTGGTTGGTTACATCAATTTGGATAGCGATCACACCGGGGCCAATTTCTCTGGCAGCTATTTTGCCACGTTCAAAATCACGTGACCCAAGCAATACAGTAACCCCGTTAGCAACTAATTCTTTGGCGACCTGAAGGCCGACGCCCTGGTTTGCACCAGTGACCAGGGCAATGCGTTTGTGTTGATTTTCCATGACACAAAGGTCAGGCACCATTGCCGTAGATTTATAAGCTAACTGTGGTTTTTCGTATGCTAACTGAAGGGATACTCCTGTGAGAAATAAGAATTGAGATATAACTATCCACAACACTTTACAGGTTCTTTTAGTTACATGTAGGCTATTCACCAAATGAATATCAACTGATGAAAGAAATTGAAAGGAAACGAAATCGTTGTAAATACCAAAGCCCCGGAAGTGCTTGATCCTCAATAGAGAAGTTCGACTTTCAGGGCTTTTGCCATTCTGAGTAGCGAGGACAGGGATCGAACCTATGACCTTCGGGTTATGAGCCCGACGAGCTACCGCTGCTCTACCTCGCGCTGTTGGGAGTGCAAATGTAGGGCTTACAATAGTTATCTCACTGATTAGTTTTGCTGAGGTTGAATATAATTTTATAGACTATAGCGCATCCATCAATTAAAAGAATGCCTGAATTCAAGTGGTGAAAGATTAGTTTTTGTTTTGAATAGTTTGCTGAACGACTGTGAGTGTTCGAAACCCAGCTCGTATGCAATTTCACTTACCGAAAGGTCTGTCGCTGATAGTTTTTCTTTTGCCTTTTCAATCAACTTATCGTGTATGTGTTGCTGGGTACTCTGCCCTGTCCATGCTTTAAGCATGCTGCTTAAATAATTGGGGGACACATTTAATGCCTCAGCAACGTACTGAACAGTCGGCAAACCTTTCTTTACCAAAGAATCGCTTCGGAAATATTCTGAAATGATCTGCTCTAAACGATCGAGCATCTTGTGGCTTGTGATTTTGCGGGTTATAAATTGACGCTGGTAAAACCGTTCTGCATAAGTCAGCAAAAGTTCGACCTGTGCTATAATTACATCCTGGCTGAACTTGTCGATGTTTGACTGATATTCCTGTTGAATATTTTGCATGATACTTACTACGGTTGTTTGCTCCTTTTCAGAAAGGAACAATGCTTCGTGTACCGAATAGTCAAAATATTCGTATTTCTTTATTTTTTTGGCTAGCTGTGTATTCCATAAAAAGTCGGGATGAATAAGTAACAACCATCCCGATCTTTTTACTATTGTTCCTTCTTCCACCTCTATACCAAAAACCTGCCCCGGCGATATGAAGAACATGGTACCTTCATCAAAATCGTACTCCTGCTGACCGTATTTAATTTTAGTATTGAAATTCTTTTTCAATGAAATAGAGTAAAAGTCAAATACTATACTTACGGAACCATGCGGTGGCAGAGCCTCCAACGCGTCCAGGTTTATAACGCTCACCAATGGATGTTCCGGTTTGGGAAGCCCCATAACCTGATGATATTCACTGATCGTTTTTATGCGGTGAAGCGGTGCGTTTGCCATATTGTAATTTAACTCTTATTGTTTAAAAGCAGTTGCAAATTCTTTTGCAAATTCTACCAGTTTTACTTTTCCCATAACGGCTGGCCTGTTGCGGAAATAATCTTCTGACAATGCCCCGCTATGAGCGCACGCGTACATTTCAGCTAAGCCAGAGGCGATCGTTGGATTCATACCCGCGGCTTCTAATCCACTCTGCATTTGCTCGTTGGTGATAATTATCCACTTCAAATCGGGCTTACCGATAGCCTCGCCCAAGATACGTGCTGTTTCGTTGCAAGTAGTTTCTTCACTTGCTACATATCGTACTTTACGGCCTACAAGTGGTGTTACGATTTCATCAGCAATTGCAGCTGCAATATCTACCGGCGCCACCCACACCACCTTATCATCGCCGCCATAAGTTGATGCGATATAGCCCATATTTTTTATCATGGGGATGTAGCCATACAGGTTATAATAGAAACCCGTGGGCCGCATAAAAGTAATGGCAACATCAGACAGTTTGTCCAAAACAACTTCCATTTCATGATGGAGCACAATGAGCCCGGAACCTTTTACTAAATGGGCACCTATGCTACTGAGATGAACAAGCCGCTTTACTCCTGACCGTTCAATAGCCTGAACAAAGTTATTGCCCAGTTTTTGGCACTCTGCCACAAGGTCGAGGTTGGAGTCTAAATAGTTACCTGGGGGCAACATAGTGTAAACGGCATCTGCACCTGTAAAAGTGGCGGTAAGGAAATCAACATCTTCTATTGAGCCAATAGCAGCCTTGGCACCCAAAGCCTCTATATTGGTTTGCTTTTCCGGCTTGGTACTTATAACAGTAACCTCATGCCCTTTTTGCACTAACTCTTGTGCCAGTGGTTTACCAATATGTCCTAACGAACCTGTTAATACGATTTTCATTTTTCTCTTTTTTGTCACTACAAAGCTCCATAACAACAGAGAGACCTATGTAGCCAAACTTACTTTTGTTGTAGTTGAACCTACTATTTTGTAAACGGCTAGGCAACCATCTTATATCACCATTGAGTAGTGTCCTAATTTGTGGTTAAGGCGGTACTCAAGAAGAGTACCGCCTTAATTTTATTATACCTCTTTTGTAATACCTCTAACACAGGCTTTTACGAAAATATTTTAGACTGTAAAGTAACTATCGCCCGTAAGATCTAGGATGAGCCCATGTTGTACAGGATGCCACCCCAGGATTTCCTGAGTTTGTTTGCTCGAGCTGGGGCAGTCTAAAGCAGCGAAGTGAGCGAACCAACCAAAATGAGCAGCAGCCTCTTCTGATGATTTGCTTACCACCGGGATATTTAATCCCTTACCGATAGCTTCGGCAATATCGCGGAAAGCCACACCCTCTTCTGCCACTGCATGATAACGGGTACCGCCTGGGGCGGATTTTTCAAGCGCTAATCTAAACAGACTGGCGGCATCTAAGCGGTGAACGGCCGGCCAGCGATTACCGCCTTCTCCCTGATACACTGAGCTACCTTTTTCCCGTGCAATACCAATGAGCATTGGAACGAAACCATGATCGCCCACACCGTGAACTGTAGGTGGAAGACGTACTATAGAAACACGCACACCCTTGGCCGCAACTGCATCTGCAGCCTCTTCAGACGCCACACGAGGATTAAAGCCGGAAGTATTGGGCACATCCTTCTCAGTAGTGAAAATACCTGGAGTTAAAACACCTATACCGGATGTAATAATAAAGGGCCGATCGGAACCCTCCAGTTCTGCGCCCATTGCCGCTATGGCGCGCCTATCAATCTCACAATTCTCTTTAAACTTGGTAAAGTCGTGGATAAAGCCGGTGTGAATAACACCATCTGTGGTTGCAACGCCAGTCCGCAAACTATCTAAATCTTCCAGGTGCCCCATATGCACTTCAGCACCTGCCTCAACAAGCCCTTTTGCTGACGCTTCTGAGCGGGCAAGACCAAGAACCTGGTGACCAGCACTAATTAATTCCTTAACAACGGCTGAGCCTACAAAACCCGTGGCTCCGGTAACAAAAACACGCATACTTTTTATTTTTTGATTTTTGGTTAAACAACAATATTGTAAAGCAGCACAGCAAGCATGAACATTACAATGCAAAGCTCCATAACAAAAAAGAAAAGCATGTAGTCTAATCTACTCTTGTTGTAGCCGAAACTGGCCCACTGCTATAATTCCTACGTTGCAGTTGGATCTGTTTTCCAAGGGTATTAAATGGCTAATTCTATAACCCGCATACATCAAGAGGGCCGCGCATTAATGCGCGGCCCTCTTGATGTCAATATCTGATCAGTAAAATAATTATCGTTGTCCACCATCGCGATGGTCATCGCCACCATGACCGTGATCGCCACCGCCATGATTGCCATTGTCTCCGTGGTTACCGTTATCGCGATGATCTCCACCACCATTACCATGATAATCACCACCGTGGTTGCCATTATCACGATGATCGCCACCACCGTGGTTGCCATTATCGCGATGATCACCGCCGTTGCCATGTTGCTGCATCCATACATTATGTTGTGGATGGCCTGGGTTTTGGAAATAGCGTTCTTCATGACTATCCCTTATAGCCATCTGATCGTGGCGGCCACGGTATTGTGCATATTGCCCTCTGTATCGGTCGTTATGCATCCATGGTGTTCTTTCGTTAATTACCACCTTATGGGTATGATACAGATCTATATTCCTGTATTGTCCTGGCAATGCAGACCCATTAACCCACCGGCCACCTTGCTGATAAACAAATACCCTGTGGTTAACATCATAATATGCCCCGGCATCGGGGAGATAGTAATAATTAGCTTCATCGTATCCAGTAGGACCCCATACCGGCTGTACGCCAATATTAAAGCTAACATTAACCTGGGCGCTTACCAGCGTTCCAAAACAAGTACAGAGTACCAACGTGGTAAATAGAAATAGTTTTTTCATATTAGTATCTAAGCAAACACTGTGCCGTTAAATACTATCCCACATTTATCTCTTACTGGTTAAAGAGTAACTACTGGTTATATTATTGCGTTTGGTAATAGATTTAGCAATCCTGCATAAATAACGATGGTTACCTCTGTTCCTTGCCTTTTATTGCCTGTAAGATTTATTATTGCAAGATCAAATTTAACTCCGCAGAACTCTGATAATCTATCGAGGCGGTGTTGCGTAAATCTAATGCCAAGAGAGCTTTTTTCTTCGTTCAGGTGATTCCCTGGATAATATCCTTTACCGTTATCAGTTACAACTATAATAAGATAGTTATCGACTGACAAGGTAAGCTCTATTGTGATAATAAAACCGTCCATCTCATTTGGGAATCCATGAACTATTGCATTTTCTACGAATGTGTGAATTAATAACGGCGGAATATATACGGCATCTGCATTTATATCATGCCGAATTGCAATGCCAATCTTATTGTTGAAACGAAGGTTTTGAAGCTCTACATAATTTCTCACAAGATTTAGTTCCTTGCCTACCTGTATCAGGTTGAATTGCAGGTTATCTATGTTTTGTCTGATCATGCGACTAAGTGTTACAAGATAATTATTTGCAAGTACTGGCGAATTGGCGTTGATAAGACTTTGTATATTATTTATAGCATTGAAAATAAAATGAGGATTGAGCAAAGAGTTAATTGCGCGATGTTCCATTTGCATATAATTAAGCTCGCTCATAAATTTTTGCTTACGTCGTCTGCTTACTACTTGAAAACCATATAGTGCTGCGAGAAAAAAGGAAAAGATTGTCGAAGTATAAAATATATTGCTTCGATAGAAGGGGGGGGAGAGGGTAAGATGAATTACTTTGGGTTTTGAGATTATATCGTTGCTGCCTACCGATCTAATTTCTATTTCATACAATCCTGGCTTATTTAGAAGTATATCGATGATATTGCCTTTGTATGCTGTCCAGTTTGTGAGGATTTCAGACTCATGTGAAATACGGTATTGATAAAAACTGCTGACGTTACTGAAGTAAAGTGTATTCATATCTATCGCCGCATTACAACTTGTACTGTTGTATACAGTTATATTATCGTTGTAGTAATTTTGACCGGCGATACTTACCTTATTTACCGAGAATGTAGGTGTATCATTTTTTTTATTTAGCAGCTGTTGGTTGCAATAATATAACGTACCGCCAATATTGCTAATAATTCCATTAGCGCGAGGATATAAAAAAAGAATGTCCGATTGCCGGAAAGGGTAGTATATCTTAAGTGGGAAAAGTTTTTTAAAGGGATAAAGATAATAGCCTTCACTGGTATTTAATATATAAGCATTATCAATTTTAGCGACCTCATTGATGGTAAGAGGGAAGTGCATTACATCACATCTTCTATTTGTAGCGAGACAGTAAGTAAAAACACTGCCACCCTTAGTGAAGACCATTAGCTTTCCGCGATCGCAAAAAATGTTAGCCACCTCGAATATGTGTTTAAAAGAATCAATTTTGGTAAGTGTATTGCTGTCTACGTTATAGACATACAAGTACTTCCCACCAGTGAAATAAAGATGTCCATTTAAAAAATAATCGCTTGATACCTTACCTGTGTACGCGGTCTTATATGCTGAAAGCTTAAGCCTGTCGAGCCTAAATATATTTATAGCCTGTATGGTCACGGTAATCAACTTATCATTGTATACATATACTGTACGTGCGGTAACATTGTCATAAGTCGTGTAGCGTGATGTCGCAAATTGATATAAATACATTGAATTTGAACTTTCTTCTCTATAAAGTGCAAAATCCTTATCAACATATAACGGCGTGTATTTGTCGAGAAATGGTAAATGAAGCTTGTGAATTGCAGGAAACGAATCTTGTAGTGCAGAGAGGGTGTTGTTCTTAATAAAAAACAATTGCTCCTGCTTAGTTTTTATCACCTTGTAGCTTTCAATATTTTCTATCTTCTTTATATCATCTAATGCTTCATTAATACAGAAAATGCCATTACCGATAGTCGTTACCCAATAATTGCCGCTAATATCCTGTTTGACACTTGTAATGCGAAGATTGGGAAATAGCTTGTGCTGCCTTCTATTATATAAATTGGTAATTGTCAGTCCCTCATTTGTGCTCCAGAACAAATTATTTCTTGTGTCCAGGTAGAGATCATTTATATTGTAGCCGTAATTTCGAGTTGGATATTCTACAACTAATTTATTATTTCTATACACCTGTACACCATTATCAAAAGCCGTAATTTTATATCCATTATAGGTCGTAGCATAACATGGAGGCAAAGCATTTTGGTGTACAATGCGGTCACCTATTATCTGATACTTCGAACATGCACTGTAAACACATATAGTGTCTTTATATCGGAAAATTGCAGTTAATTTACCTTTACAAGTTGTATCAGTTTCGGTTGCCATCCATTTGATGGCGTGAGGTGTAACATGGATCAATTGGCCATGTAAATAACCTATGTATAGATTGGTGTCGTAACCATACATAGCGTTTATGTACTGCAGTTTTGGCCATGTCTTCAGGTATGTGCTGTTATCGGAATTGTACACAGTATCATGCCATATATAACACGGCTCTCCATTGTAAGTACTAATCCAAAGCCTGCCGATATAATCTTCATACAAGTTGAAAATATCATTATCGCTTAATCCCTGCATCAATGTGAAATTTTTGAATTCCTTTCCATCGAAGCGAGAAATGCCATTATCAGTGCAAAACCAGAGATATCCTTTACTATCTCTGTAACAATGGTATACATTATTGCTTGTTAGCCCATCTGCTTTGGTATATTGACGATAACAATAAGCCAATATGTGTTGTGGTGCGCCAACAAGAACCACAAGCGCAAACAACCATATATATGTATATCTGGTCAAGCAATCAGATTAAATGGGAAAGGAAATCTTGTACTCTTCTTTTAGCAACAGGAACAGTTAGCTGGTTCTTGAGCATGACATGTACAGCATGATCCTTATGAATGTCTTCAATTTTATTTATGTTTATCAGATAAGATTTATGGATCCTAAAAAAAGAACTACCAACAAGTTCCTTTTCGATTTGATTCAGTGGCCTGGACATGATTGTGGTTCTCTGTGTACCATTAAAGGCATAATAGGCTACTGTATAAACGCCTTTTGCTATGAATAGAAAGATATCGTTAACGTCCACTATTTGCACACTACCAGAATCTCTGAAGATCACTTTCCTGCTTACATCAGCAAGATTAACCATGTCTTTTGAGGCCTTTTTGGTGGACAGGTGTTCAAAATGTTGATTTATTCTTTCTGCTGTATGGAGAAACTCTTTATTGGATATGGGTTTCAGTAAATAATCAAATACGTCATACTTTATAGCTTTTATTGCGTAATTATCGTATGCTGTAACAAGTATTATTTTGAATTCTTGTTTTTGTATCTGACGCAGAATATCAAAAATATTGACGTCGAAAATATGGATGTCTAAAAAGGCTAAATCGAATGAGGTTGTATTAATAAATCGCAAAAAATCTATAGCCTTATTTGATGTGCCAACAATATTTATTGATGGGCAAAAACAACTGATGTAGTACTTGAGATTATTGATGGCATTTTCTTCATCATCTATAATGATAGCATTTATTTTTTTTACCAAACTCATCTCTCATCTTTAATTGCTACAAATATATCGTTCATTATAAGAATGCCAAAGAATCTTAATAAACGGGCTATTTATTTAGTTAACGGTCTTTTTTTAACGATAAAAAGGAAACCAGGACGGTCCTTAAGATTTATGATGATGAGGTAGGGGATTTTCTAATTTTATTAGAAAATAAAAAACTATGAAAATGAAAATTTTATTAGTAGGTATCTGTCTATTGATGACTACAACAGGTCGGGGCCAATTCTCCACTCCTAATGGTATTGCAAGCTATATTGGTGGTACTACCCATCTTATACAGCTAACATCTTCAAGCGCTTATAATGGAATTCCGCATAGCGGATCTATATGGACAATTGATACGTTGGATTTTACGCATAGCTTTGAAATTGATTTTGATGCAAAGTTTGATAAGCCAAGTCTAAAATTATCAGGAGGTGCCGGACTTGCAATAGTTTTTGGCAACAACATCACATCTACCTCCATAAATAGCGGTGGTAAATTTTTAGGATACTATTCTGATCCTGGAGGAACTTATAATCCAGATTTCAACCATTCAATAGCTGTTGAAATAGATACTAAAAATGACTACTTATACCCACCATATGCGGGAGATTTTAGCAGCCTTACAGATCATACGATGATCGCTGCTGACGGTATGTTTGACTTGCTACATACGCTTGCTGCAGCAACAAATTTACCTACAGCTAACATTAAAGATAATATTTATCGTCATTATAGAATTAACTGGAACGCATGTCTGGGATTATTACGGGTATACTATCGAGATACAATTGTTAATCAAGCCATTATCAATCCCATAACTTATTTTACTTCACCTAATACTGTTTTCTGGGGATTTACAGGT
Organism: Flavipsychrobacter sp.; assembly: GCA_031292525.1. Lineage (GTDB taxonomy): Bacteria > Bacteroidota > Bacteroidia > Chitinophagales > Chitinophagaceae > JABDEZ01. The sequence goes on from JARLGY010000050.1 coordinate 259,404, forward strand.
GCTATCGGTGCTGATGGTGACAACAGTAACCAATATGTACAAAATGTTGCTAGATATCCAGTAAATTGTGGTGACACTGCTACTGGAACTGGCAATTCTGGTGGGGGTAGCATTGGATCTGGTGGAAGTACTGGATCTGGTGGTACAGGCAGGCATGTTGGTTGCAATGAACCTTGTCCATCACTTTTACCCATCTCACTTATTGACAGCGCAGGCACTTTCGACTCTGGCTGCTGGTTTAAATGCATATCCGGTCCAACTATGTCAAGTTGCTGGACTCCCATTAAGTATGTTTGGATATCAAGCTGGCCTGGTGGCAGCGATACTGACACGCATTATCCACCTTATCCTACTTCAGGTATGGATTCGGATATACTGCGGGTGCCAACAGGATATGGAGCAACCCTGTCGCTTACCGTAACTTTTGTTGATAGCTTCTACCACATTTGTACGTCCGGCCCTATAACACATTCGGCTTCCTGCAACGGTGGCCATACAGGTTGGAAACTAACTGGGGTAAGTAATATAATTAACGATAAAGAAGTATACATTTATCCTAATCCGGCTTCCGATATGATTTCCATCTTATCCAAAACAGATGATATTTACAGCGTAAAAGTTTTTGATATGACTGGAAAGTTGCTTACTAAGTATGATAAACTAAGTGGGTATGAGGCACACATATCAATGCTAAATTACTCTAATGGGTTATATGTGATCCGCATAAATAATAGCATAAATCGAATGATTACGAAGCAATAAACAATGCATAAAGAGCTACAGACTATTAACTGATGGTTTTTAAAAAATAATTCTGACTGTTTATCAGCGCATCTCTGGTTCAAGCCCACAAGTGGGAAATGTCTTAACAGGTTCATTTACAAGGAGTTGTACTGATATACAACTCTTTTTTTGTGTCTATATATCTTAGCCCTATGTAACTCCCAGCAATAAGGACAAATAATAGCGTTGAAGGTGGCCGCAAACATCATATTATTGAAAGCTGAGAATTTAAGTCATTCCCCAATCATACACGCACCGTAATTGAAAGATTTAAAGAGAATCTCTTGGGGTCATGGTGCGCTTATTGACAGATCCATTGTTTTTTTCATCTGCTCATCGCCCCAGTTGTACATGACATGAATAATCGGCAGTAACGTACGTCCTACATCGGTCAATGAATATTCAACCCTTGGCGGTAGCTCCGCATAAACCACGCGTTTTACAATGCCATGTTCTTCCAGCTCTTTAAGTTGCTGGTTAAGTACACGGCGGGTAGCTGTAGGGTTTTGCCGCTGTAATTCGCTGGGCCTTTTGGCACCCTGGTCAATATAATAAATAAGACATGGTTTCCATTTCCCACCTATTATTTCCATAATAAACGTAATGCCACATTCAACCTTCCTCTGGATTTTTCGCTCGTACATATTACATTGTTTTACGCCACAAAAGTACGTATAAGTTACAGAGCCGTCCATAGGGATAAATTAATCCATAAGTGATAATGAAGTACGTACTTGTCATGATGTACTTATAGTCTCAACTTTGCGTACGATCAGATCGGTATTTAAAGATGATGGCATCGCGAAAGCCAAAATCAGAAATCAAAAATTCATTTTATAAAAAGAAACAATGAAAAATTTAATAAAAGCCATACTCTGCATGGCTATCGTCTTTGTAATTTATAGTCCGTATGCTAAAGCACAACACACACCAAATTCCTTAAACCAGCCGGGCTATTATCATATGGCTTTAGGCGATTTTGAAGTAATAGCCTTGTCAGATGGTACCACACCTCAAAAGTTAAATGAACTATTAACTAATGCAAAACCCGGCGAGGTAGAACGTTTATTAAAACAACACTACCAGGCCAGCATTATTGAATGTTCGGTAAATGCTTACCTGGTTAAGGCCAATGGTAAGTTGATTTTGATTGATGCAGGCACATCCGATGTTTACGGACTGGCTTTGGGCCACATAGCCGAAGGCCTTAATAAGGCTGGATATAAACCAGAGCAAATTGATGCCATTTTGCTTACCCATATCCACATGGATCATATTGGCGGCCTGATGAACGGCGATAAAATAGCCTTCCCCAACGCCACAGTTTACATTAGCAAAATAGAGGCTGATTATTACCTTAACCCTGCTAATAAAGCAAAAGCTGCAGAGGGTGCCAAACGTTTTTTTGATGGTGCAGAACAAAAGCTAAGACCAATTTTAACAGCAGGAAAACTAAGAACATTTGATTTTGATGGTGAACTTTTTCCAGGTATTATCCCGATTGCCAGTTTTGGACATACCCCCGGTCATAGCTTTTACGTAGTTGAAAGTCAAGGCGAAAAAATGCTGTTTATGGGTGATGTTTTGGTGTCAGATGCGGTGCAATTACCAGAACCATCAGTAACCAGTGTCTATGATTATGATGCAGGCCAAGCTGCCGTAACCCGCAAAAAAGCACTTGCCGAAGCCGCGGATGCAGGTTATTGGGTTGGTGTGTCACACATTTCTTTCCCTGGCATAGGGCATATCCGTGTTGATGGAAAAGGATACGTTTGGGTGCCTGTGAATTATTCAGCTTCTGGTAATGGGCAGTAGGTTCGATATTTTGCTATTCTGTTTTACGGTTTCTCTAGCTCACAAAGAGGCTGTATTAAAAAATAAGATGAAGACTTTGAGAATCGCTTAAACGCATACAGGTCTCTATTAGATACCCAAATAAACAAGCGGCTGTCTCGATTTTTGAGACAGCCGCTTTGTATTGATGATGATTAAATGCTGATATGGTTTGCTTTTTACGGCTTAATAAACAACCAGTTTTTCTGTTTTATTGTATTGGCCTGCTATTACGTGCACAAGGTATATCCCTTTGGTTGATATCACTTCCTTTGGTATCAACACTTTTGATATCTGCATATTTAATGGCTGCTGTGTGTTGTACATTATTTTTCCTGTGATATCAGTAACAGAAACTTCTGTTGTTGTGCCGGCGGCTGAAATAACTACATAGGCATCTCCATTTGTTGGGTTAGGTGCTATAACAATGTTAGTATTGCCTGAGAGTAACGTATTTAATCCGAGTGGATAGTTGCTAAAATTTAGCCTGTCCATATAAAAATTATTGCTGGTAATAGCAAAGCCCGGATTGGCAGAAATTGGAGTTACGGTGTGGGGCTTATATCTGAAACGGAATATTGTACTCGGTGTAATTGCGTTTGCAGGCAATGCAATACTTCTTAAACTCCAGGCCCCCTGCCATAGAGGTTCATATGCTGATGAGTATACACCCATATTTATCAGTGTTGCACCGGTAAGATGTGCTGCATTGTGCCAAACCCCATTACAACCAATATTATAATCTATTTCAAGTGTGTCGTTTATATCGGCAGCGTTTGGTGTAGCCGTTGTAGCTGAATACATAAAATTGAGGCTAACGGGCCCCGCACCATTCTGCAATTGCGTAAGGTCGAATACTGGCGTAAACATATCATCAAAATCGCCTACTGGTGAACCTGTGGCGGTTGTAGGGAACAGGCGTGTATCAAAGCCAGTGTACTCAATACAGCTGTGATCATAAAAGCCGGTCTGGCTATTTATTTTCCATTTAAAGCTATTATTGTAATAGTTAAACATAGGCCATTTTGCCAGGTCGTTGCTTGTGGTCGACGCGTCAAATTCCTGAACATATCCTGCTGCTGAGGTTGCATTCAGGTCTGCAACAAAAACATTATTACTATCTATAATTGTAGTAGCTCCTGTATTATTCCCTGTTGCAGCCAGCGATACTTTCACCCAGCCTGGCTGTGAGAACGAATTGGTAACTCTTGAAGCAGAAGAGGTGGTAGTGGTAGCGTATTGTGGAAATGTCCAGGAAATCTTAGTGATAGTATCATTCCAACTATGATCTGTAAAAAGTACACTCGCATTTTCGCAAACGAAATGATTATTTACAGAATAGTCTGCTATTGGCGGTAGGTCTGGTACAGGGGCAAGCGCACCGGTAATAGTAAGATTATGGGGTGTCCAAAGGCTATCCCTGTTGCCTACAGGGCTGTTAAGTGCTGTATGCATACGCAATACCTGCAAATGGGTGAACATAAGCGGGCAAGTGGCATAGTCCATAATGTTTTGCTCATTTGTCGTGTCAGGATAATCCACCAACGAATCTGGTGCGCTGGAATTAGCTGTGGGATAATATTTTTTATACCCGTTAGCACATTCTGTATCATATAGCGGGCAAGTGCTGGGGTGTCCTTTTGTAGGCGGTGTGTCATCTACCTCATCATCTCCACAGGCTACTCCACACACGCCCATGCCAGCGCCATTGTCATTCCATGGGTGCAAGAGGTTAAAATAGTGCCCGGTTTCGTGTTCTATAGTCAAAGGGCCAAATGGGTTTGGGTTAACGAACTGGTAGCCTGCTATTACACCATCTATAAATGGATATGCTGCTCCTGTGGCAGGAAATTCGGCATAAGCCAGCACTTCTCCATTTGCAACCCCAAGCCCAATCCGGTTTTCTATAAAGATGTTATAATAGTTGCTTGGCGCCCATAAGTCCATTTTTGCCTGGTCATCGCCGCCATAGGTAAGATAACTAAAGTGATGCGTTATCCCTTTTGTGGGATTACCAAAAGGATCTATTGTTGCCAGATGAAAGCGCATATATGCTTTAGCAACGTATTTCTTAAACGGAGGTATAACTGCTGAATAATCGTAGTTGAGCGAATAGATAGCATTCATCTCCTGTATCATATTGTATATACTATCGTCAGGCAATAGCTCAGCTCCATAATTGTGAATGATGTGTACTACTACCGGGATGTCGTAAACAAAAGAATCGTTAGGGGTACTGGTTTTTGCCAGTTGTTTCTGAAAAGTCGCTCTTACTGCATCCTGATACTGTTGTCTTAATTGAGCCTCATAGTCTGCAATTTGCGGTTGCATAACCTTATACTTGTTTAGCATAATTGTGGCACCGCATTTCTCCTGTGCAATGCTTGTGGCATATGTACCAATGCAAGCAATAAAAAGAATGAAAAGTTGCTTCATATTTCTGGATTTATTTTGTTTAAGGCATAATAATTCAGAGATGAATATTTGGCTATTCACCAACGGCAGTATCTATATGTGATTAGTATTAAGACGTATAAGCACACATTGAACCCCAGTACGAAGTGAAAAATATTTAATGCCTAGTATTTTAGTATTAGTATATACTGGCTGGAACCGAGGTGATCCTCATATACTTAATATTATGAGCATGCCAAGTATTATAGCAAACTGTTGGGGCTGACCTATAATGGATTACATCATCTTTACTTACTAGTGTACAAAATACCCGCCAGAGAATTGAAGACAGGCAAAAAGTATAACTGAATATGCTTTTACAGAAATAGCATAGCAATGAATACAACACGGAGCATATTATAAGCAAATAGAAGATTGGCATAATCCCATTTGAGGACACACATAAATATGTATAGGGGACAGAAAAGTCTCGCAAATACAATTGGCTCATTAAGTCTATTCCTCTATCATTTTTATAGTGTTGAGTCCACTAGCACCTGCAATTTTTACAATGTATATGCCTTTAGTCATCGGACCAGGATTAAATTGACGAGTGTTATATCCGGTGCCTATCCGCCATTCCTGCATATAGATCAGCCTGCCGCTGATGTCATATACGCTCACTGTAAGTACTTCGGGCATTTTGCCTTTGTAGCTTATGGTAAAACTACCTTTGTTGGGGTTGGGAAATAAAATGCACTCCAGCGGATCTGCATTTTGTGTGTTCTCCACACTCAGATTTGAGGCTATTGTGCGCAAGGCTCTGTAGGCATTTATTTTACCATGTCCCCATGTTGTATTACCTGCCGCTGGCAATATACCTGTATACGTATCTGTAATAGCAGAGGTGGCCAATATAGCTTTTACAGAGTCAGGAGTAAGTGTTGGATTTAATTGCAACATCATACCTACAATACCTGCCACACAAGGGGATGCCATAGATGTACCTGCCAGCATAGCATAGTTGTATTTTTTGCTATTGGTGGTGTATGCATGCACAATAGATGAATAATTGGTGCCACTTGCACTATAGCTGGTGTCGTAAGAGTTGACGGATGATGCCAAGGCGAAACCCGGGGCTGCGATGTCGGGTTTTACCCTTAGGTCTTCTGTAGGGCCAAAGCTTGAAAATGGTGCTATTTGGCCACGTATGGCACCTGCATATGATAATATGTGGTTACTAATATTCCTAAAAGATGCTTTAGAAGTGTAGGCTGCCACTGTAATTGCTGACTTGGTGCACCCGATGTCTGATACAGTCATATTTGCATCCCCAGATACCGCCCATGGATAAGAAAGTTGTTTCAAATAGCCATAGTATCCTTCGGGAGGAAGCACATATCCCTCCCACATATTTACAACACCGTTCAAAGACTTGGTTGTGAGGCAAATATTGTCATTTACCTTGCTGTAAAAGTGTAATAAAGCATGTGGTTTGCCGTTGTATTCTGCGTCAGTCATGGCCATACTTACAAAGCATGTATCGTTATTAGAACCAATAAGTGTAAATGATCGAGAGGTATCAGTAAGGCATATCTGTGCTGTCGAATCTATAGCCGTATTGGCATTGTATAATTTAACGGTAAAACAGAACGTATTGCCTGGGTTGCCCCATACGTCCACCCATGTCTGCCGGTTGTTAGCTGGTAAGTAGGGCGAAAATGTGACAAACGTGCTTACTACGGTATCTGTTAATGTAAATGTTTTTTGCAAGTGCACCGTGTCTTCTCCATTGTTACCTGCAGCGCAAACAAATATTTTACCTGCTCCTGTAAGTGCATCGCAAGCTTGGTTAAAAAGGGAGTTGCCATCATGTGGTCCTATAGTAGCTCCCCAACTCAGGTTAATTACTGCAGGTTTACCCACAGTTGCGGCATACTTATAAATGTAGCTCATACCATCTACTATATCAGACTCGCCTGCCACAGCCCATTCTGATGGCGCAGGCATAATGCCCACCAGCACAATATCGCTCTCAAATGCCATGCCCCTGTACTGGCTATTGGCTGTATTACTGCCATAGCCAGACCCCACGGCTATACCCGCCACATGCGTACCATGCGATAGGATAATGGTATCGTTACCAGCGGTTTTTATAGCATTTGTATCTGCCATCTCGTTGCCATAAGCAAAACCGGTGGGTGGCGTGCCACTGGCTTTTTGCGCCCATACACGTTGTATTCTATACTTGCTATATGTGGTATCGTACATGGTAGGGTGGTTATAGTCAAACCCTGCATCTATAACTCCAACAATAACATTTTTGCCTGTTACAGGTATAGGGAGACTAATGCCCTTTTGTGCGGAGTCGGCTCTTGTTTGCTTTCGTGCTGAATCGAGTAGTGGAAAAATAGGCATGTCCAGATCTATATAGCCTATGCCGCTTATGGTTATTATGGCATCTATGTTATCTGCCGGTACTTGTATCGTCCATACATTTCCTGCCTTGGTTCCTACGTATATACCCAGCCTATTCAATAAGGATTCCTCCATACCTGCATTCACTCTTATAAATGCGCTTAGGTATGGTTTATTGTTTATTTTTTTGTAAACGTAGCCTAGTAATATTGTCTTGCTGCTGTATTGCTTACGATCAGCAAAATATTGCTTTGTGTATGCAGATAGCTTAGGCAATATAGCCTTTGGCGACTCTTGTGCATAGCTTGCGGATAGATATGCAGAGGTTATTGTAAGTAAAAGGATAAATATTTTTTTCATTAAATGCTATATAGAATGGGTCAATATCTAAGGTAATTAAAAAAAACTTCCCATGTTTATTCCTGCAAGTAATATCTCAGATGCAATTCTGCTAAAGAAGTTTTCGAGGCTTTGATGGAAGACATAGTCAGTTGTGGATTATATTTTATTAAAATGGCATTTAATGGAATATAAATATTTGTAAGTTTGGCGCATTAAAATTGAACGATCATTATGGCAAAACGTCTACTTGTTTTTTTTGCATTTAGGACAATTATTTGCACAGCTTTACTATTAATTTGTCTGCATATTGTAGTTTTTGCACAAAACGAAACGGACAAAAAGTTTAAATCTCACGGACAGTTATGGGGCATGGCTTTTGGAGATTTTGACTACAAGGGTAATGCTGACATATTGAATCGTGGTGTGAATCAATATAGTGGAACACCTATCAATACCAATATGTTTCAGTGGAGACGTATTTACCTGGGCTATGATTATAACATTAGTCAAAAATTCTCTGCAGAATTTGTACTTGCAGCGGAGACTGATTATCAGGCCGGTGTATTAGGGCAGCAAACCAGCGGAGATATACTAGCTAACAATAAGTTTTCTCCCTATATAAAAATTGCCAACCTGAGGTGGAAGAATTTATGGCCGGGAACAGACTTGGTTATAGGGCAAGTAAACACCCCGGCGTACGGTAAAAACGGAAGAAATGACCAGACATCTGAAGAAGTTTGGGGCTACCGGTCTATAGAGAAAACCGTGTCAGACCTGAGAGGTACTCCCTGCTATGATATGGGAGCAGAGTTACAAGGATGGTTTGACAGTAAAGGCAATTTTGGCTATGATCTTATGGCAGGCAACGGCCAACAGGCGAAACCAGAAAACGATATGTACAAGTGGTTTTATGCGGATGTATATGCCAAGTTCTTAGACAAAAGATTGCTGATAGATATATACCAGGATTATGAAAGATTGAATTGGGGAGTATATACAAAGGGGCCGAACGGCCCATGGTATCACGACCGTAATATGACCAAGTTATTTGCTGCTTGGAATACAAAGAAACTGACCATAGGTTTCGAGGGCTTTAGAAACACGATAATGGGCGATGTAAAAGTGACAGGTAACGACGGAAATACATGCTACCGCACCACAAAGGCGTTAGATATGTCTATATTTGTGCGAGGCCGTATCTTATCTACCCATGCAGGTAATGCACGTCTGGGATTCTTTGCGCGTTATGATAATTATGATCCCAGTGGCTCTCTAAACAATATTGTGAACGGGGTGAATACGAAAACTTACGCAGCAACAACGTCGTTCTACGACCCTACTACTAAAGAACAATTTTTAATTCTTGGATTTGATTACATCCCAATTAAGAATGTACACATCATGCCTAATCTTTGGGTGAATACGTACATCTCATCATTAGCTCCGAGTGCGGCATATGACCCTATGAACCCCAATATAGCAGGTGTCAAAGGTACCGATGCAGTATGGCGGCTTACTTTCTTTTACATTTATGGTAAGTAGTGAGCGAGTAATTCATCTCATTATACTGGAAGGAGAAAATTAGTATATAGTTGAGAATTATAACCGCAAGCATATCCTACTTGCGGTTATAACTATATATTGATCAGGCTTGAGCCCTTGCTTTAAACTTATTGATTGCATTTTTGGTAAACTCACTCAATATGAGTCTGCCGCTTATGGCAGCACGTTCTGATAATAGCGTATCCCAATTCTCAGTGCCGTGCCAAAATGTTTTCTTCAGTTGCGACATGGCTTCGGGGCTGCTGTGTGCAAGTTGTTCTGCAAGGTTTTTTACTGCATCGTCCACCATAAATGTATGAAGATGGGTTTCTGCGTACAAGCCATGTTTTTTGGCCCATTCAGCAGACCTCCATTCAGTGGCATCAATAGCCAATTGAGACAGGCCGGAAACACCTACTTTGCGCTCTACTGCAGGGCCTACTACAAATGGGCCTATACCTATAGCCAGTTCGCTTAGCTTTACTGATGCTGCTTCTGTAGCAATAGCGTAATCCGTAGCAGCAATAAGCCCTACACCGCCGCCTACAGCTTTGCCCTGTACCCGGCCAATGATTAGCTTATGGCATTTACGCATTGCATTGATGACATTTGCAAAACCCATGAAAAATGTTTTGCCTTCAGCTTCTGTCTTTATAGACATCAGCTCATCAAAAGATGCTCCTGCGCAAAAGGCTTTTTCGCCTGCACTTTTTAATACTATAACCTTTACCTTATGGTCAAGGCCTATATCGTTTATTGTTTTAGCCAGGTCGTTGAGTATAGCGGCTGGTAAAGAATTACTTGAAGGGTGAAAAAACTCGATAGTGGCAATTCCATGATCTATCTCGCTACGCACGTAACCGTCAGCGTGTTGCATATTTATTTTTAATTGAAGGGGTATCTACTAAATTATTGAAACTCAAAAGTAAAAAAATATTAAACAATCGAATAGTGAATAAACGTTAAAATAGGATGAGTTGGTATTTTAAGGCGCTAAAATATCCATTTTAGCACTATTAAAATTGTTATTGATATCATAAACAGGTAAAAGCGCGTGCGCCAATGTCTATCCAGTTTTAGCTTACCCGGTAATACTTTTATTAGATACCAGAGTAAGGCTATGCTGAATATTGTGAAAAATACCTTGAACATGTTATGATTGATCTTTTTTCTTCACCATGGTAAGTATGGTTGCTATTGCAACGGTTTCGCCGGTTTCGTCATATACATCCACCAGCCAGCGCACTATGCCTTTTGCAATATCATCTTCAGTGCGTTTTTCCTGCGCGGTTTTTTCCTTCACGGTTAGCTTTACTCCAATGGTCATACCAGGGTACACTGGCTTGGTAAAGCGAGCTTCATCCAGTCCATAGTTTAGCAATACAGGGCCTTTCTTAGCATCTACAAAGAGGCCTGCAGCTTTTGAAAGTATAAAGTAACCGTGTGCTACTCTGCGTTCGAAAATAGTGCCTTCAAGCGATGTGGCATCCATGTGAGCGTAAAAGTTATCGCCGCTTACGTTTGCAAAATTGGTGATGTCTGCTTCTGTAACGGTATGTTTTGCAGTTATCACAGTTTCGCCCACAATCAGGTCTTCAAAATGCTTTCTGAAAGGATGAATATCTGTTTCGGTTTGTTTGCCGCCCTGCTGATATACGTTGGTGATCTTAGTAAGTGTAGTAGGGGAGCCCTGTACTGCAGTGCGCTGAAGGTAATGCATTACACCGCGTTTACCGCCCATTTCTTCACCGCCACCAGCTCTTCCTGGGCCTCCATGTATCAAAAGTGGTAAAGGTGAGCCATGGCCGGTACTTTCTTTAGCGCAGTCGTTATTCAATATCAATATACGGCCGTGTGTAGTGGCTGTGCCTAAAACGTATTCTTTGGCAATGTCGTCATCCTGTGTTACCAGGCTGCATACCAGCGACCCTTTGCCCATCCTGGCTAGTTCTATCGCTTCTCCCAGTCCGTTGTAAGGTATGATAGTTGATACCGGTCCAAATGCCTCTATTTCATGGCAATCAAGGTTATGGAATGGATCGGTATTCAGGAATATAAGCGGTGGCAGAAAAGCACCTTTTTCTTTATCGGCTCCTATCACCTCAAAATGTTCCATATCGCCTATTACTATGTTCTGGTGGCGTGCCAGTAACTGCACTTTCTCTCTCACTTCATTGCGCTGGCTAATGCCTGCAAGCGGTCCCATTCTCACTTCCTTAAGGCTAGGATCACCAATAGTAGTGGTTTGCAAGCGCTTGCCCAGTGCTATCTGTACATCTTCTACCATATTAGCGGGTACTATTACACGGCGTATTGCAGTACATTTTTGCCCTGCCTTTGTAGTTACTTCACGTACCACTTCTTTTATAAAGATGTCAAACTCGGGCATGCCTGGTTTCACATCCGGGCCTAATACACAACAGTTGAGCGAATCAGCCTCCAGGTTGAACGGTACAGCTTCTGAAAGGATGCGCGAGTGAGCCTTCAAACTCATACCAGTACTTGCAGAGCCGGTGAATGTTACCACGTCGCCGGTTTCAACAGTATCTAGTATGCCACGTGCCGAGCCGCAAATGAGTTGCAATGCACCAGCAGGTAATATTTCAGACTTTATTATTTCTTCAAAAACAGCCTCTGTAAGGTAAGATGTTAGCGTGGCGGGCTTTACTATGGCAGGTACTCCTGCAAGCAGGTTCACAGCAATTTTTTCCAGCATACCCCAAACTGGGAAGTTAAATGCGTTGATATGTATGGCAACCCCTTCCCGTGGTACCATAATATGCTGCGCAATAAATGTACCATTCTTTGATATTTTTGCGGTATCGCCATCTACATAAAAACGCTCGTCAGGAAATTGGCGGCGTAGGCTGGCATAAGAGAACAGATTGCCTATTCCACCTTCTATATCCACCCAGCTATCGGCACGTGTAGCTCCGGTGTACGCACTTACCTGGTAAAAATATTCTTTACGCTCCATCAGGTACATGGCTAACGCTTTCAACATCCTGCCCCGGTCATGAAAGGTAAGTTTGCGCAAAGCAGGCCCCCCTACGTTACGGGCATATTGCATCATGGCGCCAAAGTCAAGTCCATCGCTGCTGGCAGTGTACAAAGCATCGCCAGTAACAGCATTATATAAGACATCACCTTCTTTTTTAGATGAAAACCAGTTACCCTCTGCGTAATTTTTTAATTTGGTCAATGACATATGATACTATATATAGGCAGGATAAGAAATTTATGAGACAGGCTGCAATTTAGAATATTTACAAGAAATAGCGGCTATTTGAAAAACTGAATACGCTGTGCTTCATTTATTGAACAGAGGTTATTGAAGGGCGATTTTTAGAACTTAGTGAAATGAACAATAATTATATGCAGATAATTAGATGAGCAGTTGCCTTATTGGCAATGACCAGGCAGCCGGGTATAGATGATTTTCCACTTTTGTATGGTAGGGGAAACCCGTATTTTTTTCTTTTTTCTATTATTTTAGCGTTCAAATTCCAAACTTAGTGTCAATATAAGCACAATCAATGTCGTAGCGGACTTTAGGATGCATCTGCTTGTTATTATGTGTCTTATTGCAGTATAAGGGTGGAAATTATTATTGAAAATAATTTTAATGTGAAGTGGTGTTATTAACTTGTTATTAAAATTGTTGTTTTGCTATGATTTCAAAGATAAATAAGATACTTTTATCTCCTGCTAATTAAATAGATTTGTTACTCATGAGTAAGATAATTACACTTGCCTTTTTAGGCATGATCTCTTCATCTGTATGTACGGTGGCGCAGATTACGGTTACGCCTGGTACTACATTATCAGTTACGGGAGGTACAACCTTGATGATGGCCCACGACGTGAACATCAGTAATGGTGGCACCTTGGTCACTACCGGTGTTGTACTGATGGATGGAGGTAATTTCTCTAATAACGGTTCTGCGGTATTCAACGGTACATCTGCCCTTGTATATAACGGTACTGCCCCCCAGCAGCTCAATACGGCGGCCCCGCTGAGCGTAGCTACCCTGGTATTGAACAACCCATCAGGTCTTACCCCCGACAATAGTATTACCATAAATAATCAGCTGGTGCTGAACAATGGTATTTTATATGCTGATACCTCTACCCCTGTACACTTTGCCAATACGGCAAGCTACCCTGCAGAGACTAACCAGTCCCGCATCGTGGGCAGGGCCATACTGGACCCTTTGGCCGTAGGTACTAATGCACTCAACTTCCTGGGCTGCAACATGGTGGCAGGCACAGACCTGGGCACAGTAAGTATAGAGCGCAACAGCGGCCCCCAGTCGCTTGTGTTCATAGGTGGCGATGTGTCTATAGCGCAGAACTGGGTAATAACCAGCAGTACCAATGCAGCGGGTCCATCCCGCAATGTCACCTTCAGCTGGCTGAGCGCGGTGGACAACAACAGGGGCATGACGGCGATATTCCCTTATGGCAGTGACAGCACCGGCAATGGCTATACAGCGCTGAATACTACGGCCCGCGATGTATCCAGCACCGACCCCCGGGTGTATCAATTGCCTAACCTCAATAGCTATAACAGGCTGTTCACCTTCTCAGATCATAACCCTGTAGGCATAAAGACAGTAAGCGCAGTGGCAGCCAAAGTAAGCGCCTTCCCAAATCCGTTTGGGAGTGTCCTGAGCCTGGGCATCACCAAGGATGATGATGACCCGGTACAGGTGCGTGTGATGGACATGACCGGGCAGACGGTGCTATCTAATACCTATAAAGCAGGCAGGAGCACAGTAATAGCGCTGCCGGAAGTAGGCAACCTTGCAGTAGGCAGCTACCTGGTACAGGTATTTAATGATCACTTTGGCAAGAGCCTTAAAATAGTGAAAGCCAACTAAGCGGACAAGCAGAAGAAAACTTTAAAAAAACACTTCAACACAAATACGACCATATGAAAAAGAAGTACTACGCCTTACCAGTAGCGATGATGCTTATGGCGATAGGAGCCAAAGCCCAGGTGCAGGTGGATAAGCCTGTACAGCTTACGGGCAGTTCGGCCACCGACCGTAGAGTAACGGGCCTTGGGGGCACGATCCAGGACACCAGCGACGCTGTAAGCGCAGCCAACGTGCAGAGCGGAGTGCTGAGCTACGCACCAGCCACGGGCAGTGGTAACAACTACCAGGTATCCCTACCGGTATCGGTAGGTTATACTGCGGGCATGATGGTGAGCTTTATGAGCAATGCAGCCAACAGCGGAGCCGTGACCCTGAACGTGAATGGTCTGGGTACCAAGGCAGTGCTGAAGAACGTAGTACAATCGCTGCAACCCAATGACATATCGGCGGGTCAAATCATATCGGTGATGTATGACGGTAACAATTTCCAGGTCATCAGCCAGCTGGCGCAGGTGACCAATTTTAGCGGAACCTTATCAGGAGATGTGACGGGTACGCAAGGCGCTACAGTAATAGCCCCGGGCGCGGTTACAGGCTCTAAAATAGCAAACAATGCAGTAACTACAGGCAATATAGCCAATGGAGCAGTGACCGATGCACAGGTAGCCTATGGTATCAGCTATGCCAAACTCAGCGGAGCGCCCACAGCCCTTCCACCAACAGGCGCTGCAGGTGGCGACCTGGTGGGCAACTACCCTAACCCCACGGTAGGTGCACAGGTCATCAGCACTTCTAAAATAGCAGACAGCGCAGTTAACTCATCCAAGATCATATCGGGTTCGATCCAGACCAACCACCTGGCCAACGGCAGTGTTACCGATGGCAAGATAGTGAGCATGTCATACAGCAAGCTGACAGGCGCACCCACCACCTTCCCGCCAACAGGCAATGCAGGCGGCGATCTTACAGGTACATATCCAAACCCCACTATTGCCTCTACGCCTGCAACAGGAGCAGATGTGATCAGTGCCTTGAATAGCGCCACCAGCAGTACAATAAACGTGGCCAGGCTGGCGCCCACAGTAACCAACCAGGGCAACACCTTTAACGGTAACAGCCA
>JARLGY010000004.1 GCA_031292525.1 Flavipsychrobacter sp.
ATACATTGGCTCTGAGAGATAGTAGTGCTGGATGTGCCTTTGGTGGTACATTAACTTGTTCAAATCTGAGCGTCAGTGGGACAAGTATAGCACTAACTAATGGTAGTAGTCCTACTCTGATATCTAATAGTGGTAATGCTATTTTAGCTGGATATGCCAATGTTAGTGGTAATTTCTTTCCTGATACGATTGCAGGTGATATGATATATCGAAATACTGCGGGATCGTTACGATTTGGAACCTCTTCTGGTCAAAGCCAAATGCAAATTACCTCTTCTGGTGTCGGAGTAAATGGTGATTTCATAGTCGGTCAATTCACTCATAATATCAGTACAAGTGTAGTTGCTCCTACATCAACTACCTCCAGTAATTGCATCACATTCATTCAGATGGCTAGTCCTAATGGTGGTTACGCAATCGATATGAGTACATGTGTTTCCGATTCGTCATTTAGTGATTCCGCAATCTATAATATTCCAATGCAATTTGGAATTACTCCTAGCGCATCTTGGTTAACCCTTATTCCAACCAAGAGTAGTCCATCCTTTGGCGCGTATAGAATCGACATTAACACACCTGGTGCAGGTGGGACGAATAATTTACGGTTAGTACGAGTAAATTATACAAATCCCGGAACAATTATGATAAGTCTTAAAATCACAGGTAGCGTTACATATTCGTTAATGAGTACAATTTCAACGGATACGACTATTCCCGCTGTTTATGACGATGGGAGACCTGGTAAATTATATTCTAGTATCATTCCCCAAACTTCTGCAATCTCGTTGCCACTTAGTACTTACACCAATATAACTTCACTGACTTTACCCCCTGGTAACTGGCTTGTTACGGGAAATTCATATATAGCGAGTTCTGCTTATTTTTATATGTGTATGTCGTGGTTTAATAATGTCAGTGCAACATTGCCTGACTATGTATATACGTCTTTTCCATCTCTGACAACTAACTATTTAACCATATATTCGTCATGTGTTCCACAAAGAATTTTTACACTTACCTCAACCACCACAATCTATTTGTCGTGTGTTGTAAATGGAAATACTGGATCACCCGTATGTTGTGGAGCAATGTATGCAACTCGTATGTAGGGCTTTTATAATTTAGGAAAAATTAAATATAAAGAAATTATATAGATATGAATTCCCTCCAAGTAAATTATACACCCAACTTGCTCGTTTGTAAATACAATGTCTCTCCTGATTGTTTCATG
>JARLGY010000051.1 GCA_031292525.1 Flavipsychrobacter sp.
AAGTTAGGGCGGGCTTCGTGATGACAGGCAAAGAATCATAACCTCGTTGACCGTTTCAAAGCCAGAGATGCTGATTCGGCAGCGCCAAACCTTGGTAGCATTAACCTTTATTTAGCCCTTGGGTCTGATAATTGATACTATTACAGGTTGACTGAATACTCATCCTGCAAAAAACACCAAAATCAGGCTTTGAAGCAGATTTTGGTGTTTTAACTTTTGGCGTATTACGTGTTTTTAATAAAAATCCGATCTACCCAATACTCTTCATAGCTTCAATTTTCTATGCTGTTCGAATCGTAAATATTAGCGGTTTCAAGGGCTTTGTGCGTCCTAGGAAGACATCATCCTATGTAGGGCATTAAAATCGTATATTCCCTACATTTTGAACAAAAACCATTTGCAGGTGCTCATTTCATACTTAAGCTCAAATCTTCTCATCGCTCCGCCAACATTACTTTGGCACTCATAAATCTTCGTACGATTACCGGCAAGTTTTTCCTCAGATATTCTATTAATCATTTCAACCTTCAACATTGCCTTCCTGCCTGAATCTTATGGGGCGCAGAGTACCTGGGACATCAAACCAAGCGATCATTTCTATAGGACACATAAGCACTTTCATGTCAGCCACACTTCGCCCAATCACCTGTGATACATTCCGTGCAACCACCAACGCGAATGAGCTTGTTTTGACAAACCGGACATTGGTTATGAGCAATTAACCAGTCTTCACAGGGCTCAAGACAATATGATTTTCGATTGCAATCAGCGCATACATCTTTCATTCCACTCACCTCGCAGTACGTATATTTGGTTATTAATCGAACTAGCGTTCTTATTATAGCCTTATCTCATTTGAATATCAATGAAAACATCCTACACTCGGATATCTTCCGAATGTAGGATATTTCAAATGGGTCTTTAGAGCATGTGATTCTAGTATGCTGATATAATATTAGTTACCTGTATATATTAGCTATTTGTACTAGTTCCTGTGCTAGTAGTTGGTAAATTTACAGTTAGTTGCGAGGATTCGAGCTCATTGTTAGATGTGGTTGTTAAATATACAGAAGTTGCAGTAGTTGTAAAAGTGACGAGAGCATATGTATTTCCTTTTACAACTGTTGCAGTAGCAATTGCCTTTGCTCCACTAGCTACAGCATAGACTGATACCTTATCACCAGCATTTAATCCTGTGATAAATATTGCATTAGGCGCAGCTAAAACGTTGTTTGTCTCCGGAGTTGCACTTTGCACCTGAGCTGCGTAGTCAAGTTCTGTTTGCGCACTTTCTAATTCATTATTACTAGTTTTAGTTTCAAAGATCTTTAGAGGAGCTACTTGATTTAATGCTTTTGCTAAGGTTACAGTAACCGTCGAAGTTTTGGCTGG
>JARLGY010000052.1 GCA_031292525.1 Flavipsychrobacter sp.
GAGAAATGACCTACTTTAGTCTTGATTTCTTTAAACTTCATTTCGTACCAATAGTCACCCGAAGGTAGGTCTTTGCTTATGTATTTGCCGTCCCAACCATTCGGAGGGGTTAAGGCTTCCTTCCCTCCTTTAAATACTTGTTTTCCATAGCGGTCGTAAACAACTATTTCTGGATTATCATACGCTTGCAAATTATCTATTTGGAACAAGTCATTTACCCCGTCGCCATCAGGTGAGAAAAATTCCGGTACTGCTATTGGATAGCATTGATCCATTTTCTTTATATACACGCTTCCTGATGCCGTACTGGAGCACAATCCGCCTACCGTTAAGCGGGCATATACGGTCATGTCCTTTGTCACAATGTAGTCCGATTCCGGTATCAGGTATCGGTTATCATTTATGCCTTTAGGTGCTGCCGAGTGCAGGGTTACCGTGTAATCGCTTATCCCTGTGGTTTCCACCACCTGTAGGTTGTGCAAGTCGAATGAATAACATCCGGTATCAGTTGCTGCCACGATGCTTGCCGTTGGTGTTGGCAAAGCAGCCACGGCTACCGTGTTGCTAGTTGTATCACAGGTGCCTACCATACCTGTTACCCTAAAGACAGAACTTTTAGTTAACGGAATGGAGATGCTTGAGCTTGTTTCCCCTCTTTGGGTGTAAGACACTCCATCGTCTGTCGATTCATACCATTGGTATGTTTTGGCTCCTCCCTCAGGGCCTCCTGTAAGGTCGGCGGTAAGGTTAATGTTATTACCTGCACAAACCTGATCGTTGTCCGAAACAAGGGTGACGCTTACCGGTATTTGAGGTTCTATGCTAAAGTGTTTAGTTTGTGTTGGCAATCCAAGGTATGGTCCGCTTACAGGTTTTAACTCTACATCGTATGCGCCTGCCGGACCTGTTAGAACAACGTCTGCCACTGCTGTTGGTCCTGCAACATAGGTAAGCGGGTTAGGGTTAGGAATATTTGCACCGCTTGGGCCTGTAAATGTTATCGAGTAGGTTTCATTTGGTTCGCCTCCACTGATATGAATTGCCAGCTTGCCATCTTTTTCTTTTGCACAGCTTGGTTTTGTTGCTACGAATCCAACTGCCGGGCCATTTGTTACCGTCAATTTTACTGTTGAATAGGTAGAACTACAGGTGGTGGATTTGTCGGTTACATCTACTCTATATTGATACCCGGTCATAAGTGTATCTATGTTGGATACTGTTACTGATGAGGAATCGGGTGCAAAAGTGTATGTGCCTATTGTTGTCCATGGCAATTCTTTTGAAGTAGCCCAGTTGTCGGTGGACATGGTCCAATGATACTTCATTGTTCCCACGGCATTGGTTACCTTGGTTCTGAACGTTGCCGTTGTTGGGGTTATACTTATCGATACTGAAGTGTCGCTCATTAGCGTTACTGTCGGTATCGGGCTGGCTGTGACTTGAATA
>JARLGY010000053.1 GCA_031292525.1 Flavipsychrobacter sp.
CACCCAGGCCACCACGGCCCTGTACCTTTATGTTGGTGCGCGCCACAGGCTGTGTATAGCCCTGCTCACTCAGCAATAGTATTTTGCGTTTTGCATCTGCAATGCGGCGATCAGGATTCATAGAGATCTGATCGGTACCCGGGCGCAGCACAAAATTCTCAAACGCCTCTGCCGCCGAAGTAGATACCTTGGCTGTACCAACATTTATGAACAGTTGCTGCAGGTAGTTCATTTCCACATCTTCTTTTATGGTACGGTCGGCAGCGCGCAGTGCCATTTCCTTGGTACCACCACCACCGGGTATAAGGCCTACACCCACCTCTACCAAACCAATGTAGCTTTCCGCTGCGGCCTGTACGGCATCAGCATGCAGGCACATTTCGCAGCCACCACCCAGCGTCATGCCATGGGGCGCAACAATGGTAGGTATGCTACTGTAACGCAGGCGCATAGTGGTATTCTGGAACTGGCGTACTGCAAAATCCAGCTCATCATACTCCTGCTCTGCTGCGAACATGAATATCAAACCCACGTTGGCACCGGCACTAAAGTTGGCGCCACCATTGGCCAGTATCAGGCCACGGTACTTTTCTTCAGCAATACTTACCGATTTGGTCACCGCTTCAAGCACCTCGCCGCCTATGCTGTTCATCTTGGTATTCCAGCGCAGGGCTACTACGTCGTCGCCAATATCGTAGAGCTTGCAGGCGCTGTTCTTCCATACCACTTTTTCATCCAGGTGCTCCAGCAATATAAATGCACCTGTGCCCGGTATGGCCTTGTATGTTTTTGTAGGTATGTCGTAATACTTGCGCTGGCCGTTCTCTGTTTTGTAGAAGGTTTTGTTACCCCCATCCAGCATTTCCTGCACCCATGGGGCTACGTCTAGTCCAGCCGCCTTCATGTTGGCTAGCACCTTGGCTACACCCAGTGCATCCCAACTTTCAAAAGCGCCTATCTCCCAGCCGAAGCCTGCCTTTAGGGCATCGTCTATCTTGTATAGTTCATCGCTGACCTCAGGTATGCGGTGGCTGATGTAGGCGAACAGGAGATGATGGAACTGTTTGTAAAAATCGCCTGCCTTATCGGTGCCATTGTAGAGTACTTTGAGGCGCGCTGCCAGATCATCTACCGGTTTTGCAGCCTCTATAGTTGCAAACTTTGATTTCTGTTTAGGTCCATACTCCATGGTGTTGAGGTCGAGCGTGTATATTTCGCTCTTCCCTTTTTGCGGAGCAGGTGCAGGCTGCGCAACTGCAGCCACTTTCTTTTCATCGCCCCTGCTTTCTGGCGACTCTGTAAACGATGCCTGGGCCTGTGGCTTAGCTTCGGGAGCTACAGTAACTTTTTTATAGAAGCCCTGTCCTGTTTTATCACCCAGCCACTTATTGGCTATCATTTGCTCCAGGAAGGGAGGTAGCTTAAAAATATCTACGGCCTCATCATTGGGTGCGTTCTGCGGAAGGTCTTTGGCTACATGCACCAGGGTATCAAGACCTACTACATCGCCGGTGCGGAATGTAGCCGATTTTGGTCTTCCCAATATGGGCCCTGTGAGTGCATCTACTTCATCTACATTCAACCCCAGTTGCTGCATGGTTTTAAAAACCGCCATGAAACCAAATACACCAACCCTATTCGCTATGAATGCTGGGGTATCCTTACACAGCACAGTGGTCTTGCCCAGGAAACGATCGCCATAGTCCATAAGGAAGCTAATGATGGCCGGATCGGTATGAGGAGAAGGTATGATCTCTAATAACCGCAGGTAGCGGGGAGGATTGAAAAAGTGAGTACCACAGAAATGCTTCTGGAAATCTTCACTACGGCCCTCGCTCATGAGGTGTATGGGTATGCCTGATGTATTGCTACTGATAAGCGTACCCGGTTTGCGGTACTTTTCTATTTTGTCGAACACCTGTTGTTTAATATCCAGGCGCTCTATAACTACTTCTATTATCCAATCGCAATCGGCAATAAGGTGCAGATCGTCGTCTATGTTACCTGTCTTTATGTTCTCAAGTGCCTTTTTAGTGTAAAATGCACTGGGTTTTCCTTTAATAGTAGCCTGCAGGGCATCGTTCACAATACGGTTACGTACCAGCTTACTTTCCAGCGTAAGGCCCTTTTTAGTTTCAGCATCGTTGGGTGCCTGGGGCACAATATCGAGCAAAAGGGTTTGTACACCAATACCAGCAAACAGACTGGCAATACGGGAACCCATAACCCCTGAACCTACAACTGCAACTTTACGAATAGCTCTGTTCATACTATAGTACTATAATTGTCACACAATTTATTGAAAAAACGGGGAGGAATGGCCGGTGAAGTTTATAAATGTTAGTGATAGGTGGGGCGGTTATGTATGATATTGGTCATGTACGCTTTTCTTTTTTTACTTTTGAGGCAGCAGATATATTATGGCAGAACAATTTTCTACAGATAAGGCACCGAAACCGGTTGGATTGTACCCCCATGCAAAGCGAGTGGGTAACCTATTATTCTTATCGGGCGTAGGTCCCAGGAAGGCTGGAACCGATGAGATACCGGGCCTGAAAACGGACAAGCATGGTAACCACCACGAATTTGACTTTGCCGAGCAATGCCGCAGCGTATTTGACAACGTACGCACCATACTTGAAGCAAGTGGCAGCAGCTGGGATAAGCTGGTGGACGTAACTGTTTTTCTAGTGGATATGAAGCGCGACTTCCAAACTTATAATAAAATATATGCTGAGTACTTTAAGGATAACCAACCCTGCCGTACCACTGTAGGTATAGACTCCTTGCCTACCGCTATTGCTATAGAGTTGAAGTGTGTGGCTGAGGTAGGATAGCGTAAACCGCAAGTCGTAGTTCGGCATCAGCCATAATAAAGGAATAATAAATTAGCCTTGCTATTATGGCAAATCGACCCGTATCTGCTTGGAGAATTGCTTGCCTGCGGCATCCTTGCCATCTATTTTCCACATTACACTGCGGAGGCTTACACTGATCGGCTTTGGGCCAGCGCGGCGTACGTTGCGTACACTAGCCTGGAACTCCTGTTCATGTTTGCGACTGAGACGATGACGGCGAGAAGCTCTGCTAATGGCATTGCGGAGACTGTTTGCGGTAAACTCTGGTGCTTGAAGTTTGGCTGGTTCAAGACCCTTTACAGGATAATTATTTTTATTCCCAACTACAGGTACCCAATCGGTAGTTATAGAGAGGTTATCCAATGGAAGATCGTTGTCTTCGCCGTTAACTACCAATTGACTTTGGTAGCGCATGGATACTTTAAGCGCTGTACCACTATTTATAATAAGACGGCTGTTTTGTATGCTGCCACTTACTAATTGGTAGCTTACACCATTAGCCTTCATAGCATCCTGGGGCCGGTAAGATTTTACTACAATACCAGGTATGCTTATAGATACATCTTTAAACGCTATAGTGAGGCCGTTGCCTGCGGGTGCAGGTGGTGCAGGCTGCTTTGTATTGTTTGCAACAGGCGTAACAGTAGCGGCAGGTTTTGGAGTTTCAACCGGTTTACTACTATCTGGTGTCGCGGGTTTTGCTTCGTCTTCGTCCTGGTGGGTTTTGGTAGGTATATTGGGATGCAGGTCTGCTACCAGATCGTGCGTGTAACGGGAATCAGTTTCAGTGATTATTGTAGAAGAGTCACCAAGCACTATAGGCGCCCTATGCCCTTTTTCTCCATTGCCTGTGCAAGAGGCCAGCATTGAAATAGAACATGCTGCCAATAATATGTACGAAGTGCGCTTTGCCATGAAACCGGTTGTGCCTGCTAAATTAAAAAATGAAATTGTATTTTATCAACCTTCGTTAGTAGCCCATTAGTTTTTGCACACATTCGTCTAGCCTGCTTTTGGCCAGAAAATTGCGTTCCAGCTCTATAGCGAATGGTATCGGGCTGTCCAAGCTGGCGCAACGCATTACCGGAGCATCCAGGTGCTCAAAACAATGTTCACCTATCCATGCCGCCAGTTCGCCACCAATGCCACCTGTGAGGGTGTCTTCGTGCAGCAGCAATACCTTGCCGGTACTGCTTACAGCCTCACGTATAGCATCATAGTCTAGCGGCAACAATGTGCGCAGGTCCAGGATGTAAAACGACGTGTCGGTATGCTGTGCAGCATACTCCATAGCCCAGTGCACACCAGCGCCATAAGTAATGATGCAGATGTCGGTACCGGGTTGTACCACTCTTGCCTTGCCAATTTCTACGGTATAATACCCATCGGGTACCGGGCCACTGATACTGCGGTAAAGGCCTTTGTGCTCGAAGAACATAACCGGGTTAGGGTCGGCCAGGGCTGCTATGAGCAACCCCTTTGCATCTTCAGGGGTAGATGGGTAGACCACCTTCAGACCTGGGGTATGCACGAACCAGGCTTCGTTGCTCTGGGAGTGGAATGGCCCGGCGCCTACCCCTGCACCTGTAGGCATGCGTATTACCACATCAGCATTCTGCCCCCAGCGGTAATGTATCTTAGCCAGGTTATTAATAATCTGGTTAAAGCCAACGGTAACAAAATCAGCAAACTGCATTTCCATCATAGCCTTAAAACCTTTGATGGAAAGCCCAAGAGCCGAACCCACGATGGCGCTTTCACACAATGGAGTATTCCGTACGCGTGCTTTACCAAACTGCTCTACAAAACCTTCTGTTACCTTAAAGGCACCACCGTACTCTGCTATGTCCTGCCCCATCAACACCAGGTTGGGAAACGTTTCCATTGCAGTACGCAAGCCATCGCTGATAGCCTGTATAAATTTCTTTTCTGTAACAGCTTCACCGGCAGGTACGTGTGTGATAATGGCCGGGGCATACGCATCGGCCAACTCTACAGCAGTATTAACCACTACAGGCGGAGCAGCGAAACCGGCTTCCAGGCCTGCCTCTATCTCTTCGCGGATTGTGTCGCGGGTTTTAGTTACCATCTCTTTTGTAAGTACACCAATATCCAGCAAAAACTGTTCGTAGTTGGCCAATGGGTCTTTCCTACCCCATTCTTCGAATAGCTCTTTGGGTACATATTTCACCCCACTTGCTTCTTCATGCCCCCGCATACGGAAGGTCATGCACTCTACAAGTATAGGTTTTTGCTCATCTATGCAATACTGGCGGGCAACGGTTATCTGCCTGAATACCTCCAGTATATTATTACCATCAATAGTTATCCCCTTCATGCCGTA
Source organism: Flavipsychrobacter sp. (assembly GCA_031292525.1). Classification (GTDB taxonomy): domain Bacteria; phylum Bacteroidota; class Bacteroidia; order Chitinophagales; family Chitinophagaceae; genus JABDEZ01. The sequence continues at coordinate 5,203 of JARLGY010000053.1, forward strand.
GCCTATTGCCTTATCGGCAATGTTCTTGCACATGAACTGCTCATTGCTGGGTGTGCTGAGGCCGTAGCCATTATTCTCAACCAGGAAAATAACCGGCAAACCCCATACAGCAGCTACGTTCAGCGCTTCATGAAAATCGCCCTCACTTGTGCCGCCATCGCCGCTGAAGGCCAGTGCAACTTTCTGCTCGCCCCGCAGCTTGTGAGCCAGCGCTATACCATCGGCAATAGCTAACTGGGGGCCGAGATGGGATATCATACCACATATATGGTACTCATTAGCTCCAAAGTGAAAAGAACGTTCGCGCCCTTTACTAAAACCCTCCTGGCTGCCCTGCCATTGTTTAAACAATTTTTCAAAAGGCATCTGTCGTACGGTGAATACACCCAGGTTGCGGTGGAGGGGCATAATGTATTCATCGGTATCGAGCGCTAGCGCTGCACCCACTGCTATGGCTTCCTGGCCAATACCGCTGAACCATTTACTAATGCGGCCCTGCCGAAGCAGCACCAACATCTTCTCTTCTATCATCCTGGGGCGCAGTAGCTCTATATATATTTCTGCTAATTGCTCATTCGATAAACCACTACGGTCGAACTGCATAGATCTAATTTGTTGGCAAAAGTACCTTAATGTATCAATTAGCCAATAGAGTTACGCTGGAATTGTGTTATTTACTCCACAAGATCGCAACGACTGCCTGTATTTATTAAAGGGACAGGCATCGCATAAAATAAGTATAACACAGTTACTTTAACTAACAATTTACCCACACCTTGCAATCGTTGTCATTTTCTGTAAAGGGTTTTTCATATCTTTGTGTGACCGCAACAGATTCTTCTCTCTTTTTTATTTAATATAAATCTGAGCTGCGCACCGGTCACAAAAACAGGAGCGTTATGACAAAGTACATTTTTGTAACCGGAGGCGTTACATCATCATTAGGAAAAGGAATTATAGCTGCCTCACTGGCAAAACTGCTACAGGCAAGGGGTTACAAGACAACCATCCAGAAATTTGACCCATACATTAACGTTGACCCGGGTACGCTGAACCCTTACGAACATGGCGAATGCTACGTTACGGAAGACGGAGCTGAAACAGACCTTGACCTTGGGCACTATGAGCGGTTCTTAAACACATTTACATCGCAGGCCAATAACGTAACCACAGGCCGCATATACCAGCATGTAATAAACAGGGAACGCGAGGGCGCATACCTGGGCAAGACCGTACAGGTAATACCACATATAACAGACGAGATAAAGCGCCGCATGACCCTGCTGGGCAAGGACAATAAGTTTGATATTGTGATAACTGAATTGGGCGGTACAGTGGGCGATATTGAATCGCTGCCATACATAGAGGCGGTACGCCAGCTGAAATGGGAAATGGGTGAACATAATTGCCTGGTAGTGCACCTGACGCTGATACCTTACCTGAAAGCAGCAAAGGAATTGAAAACCAAGCCTACCCAGCACTCTGTGAAACTGCTGAGCGAAAACGGAATAAACCCAGACGTATTGGTATGTCGTACCGAAGAGCCCTTATATACCGAACTGAAAAGAAAGATAGCGCTGTTTTGCAACGTGCGTATAGATGCGGTGATAGAAGCGTTGGATGCAGATACTATATACGGTGTGCCACTTGAAATGATGCGTGAGCGACTGGATATGATATGCCTGCAAAAGCTGGACCTGCCGCTGGGTACTGAACCCGACCTGACCAAGTGGAAAGAATTTTTGAATAAACTACGCTACCCGAAAAGTAAGGTAACCGTAGGCCTGATAGGCAAGTATGTGGAACTGCAGGATGCTTATAAAAGCATACTTGAAGGGCTGATACATGCTGGCGCCATGAACGAATGCAAAGTAGAGATACGCAATATACACAGTGAATACCTGACCCAGGAAAACGCAGCTGAGAAGCTGAACAACCTGGATGCGGTAATAGTAGCACCTGGATTTGGCAGCAGAGGTATAGAAGGTAAGATAGAAGCTATACGATATGTGCGCGAAAACAATATTCCTTTCCTTGGTATATGCCTGGGTATGCAGATGGCATGTGTTGAATTTGCCCGTAATGTAGTAGGTATGCCCACCGCTCACTCAACAGAAATGGACCCCAACACCCATAGCGCAGTAATATGCATGATGGAGGACCAGAAGGCCATAACCCAGAAAGGTGGTACTATGCGCCTTGGCGCTTATGACTGTGAACTGGACAGCAACTGCAGAACAGCGGCAATCTATGGTACTACGCATATATCTGAACGCCACCGCCACCGTTATGAATTTAATAATGAATACCTGCAGGCTTTTGAAGACGCAGGTATGCTACCAGTAGGTAAAAATCCTAAAACAGGATTGGTAGAGATCGTGGAAATAGAAGATCATCCTTTCTTTATAGGTGTACAGTTTCACCCCGAGTACAAGAGTACTGTTGAAGCACCACACCCACTATTCGTATCGCTGGTGAAAGCTGCTAAACAAGCACAGGAACGTCGTAACAGCGATAATGCACGCATGGTTTTTGAAGATGCAGTAACTGAAGGATAAACATAACCTTTTACAAAACAGAAATGGCGCCTTAACCAAGGCGCCATTTCTGTTTATAGCAAATGTGAATAGTATGATTCGTAGGAATGTCTATCAATACTCACCCATGACTATCTCATCAACGTAATATTGCCTTGATGATGCTCTGAATGGCCATCTTTAAACGATACATCGATCATGTAGATGTAAACACCAGTAGGCTGATCGGTACTATTAAACTTACCATCCCAGCCGCGACCATTTATGCTTGTGGTAGCAAATATTTCCTGTCCCCAACGGTTGTAGATAGACATGCTAAAGGTGGTAACGCTACTGCTTAATATCTGCCGTGGGAAGAAATAATCGTTCACTCCATCTCCATTAGGCGTAAACCCATTGGGTATATTAATATAGCAATCGTTCTTTACCAGCACACTATCTGATGCAGCACATCCATTTACTTTTACTGTCGCGTAGTATATACCGGGCTGAGTAACATTGATGGACGAAGACGTATCGCCAGTATTCCAAGTCCATGAAGCAGCAGTGTTGCCTACGTTGGCAATATCTGTGATAATAAGACCATCAGAGCCCGGGCACAATGACGTATCGGTACCCACATTTACCGCGGGATAAGGCGCTATTGTAATGGCGGTTTTAATTGTTGTATCAGGGCACACCCTATACTTAGCAGTTATGCTCACTGTGTAAGTGCCTGGCTCCTCGTAAGCATGGAGTATTGGGTTTGAATTACTAATGATCGTCCCGTCACCAAAATCCCAGGTATTCCCTATGTATCCATAATTAAGATAAGAGCCTGTAAATGTTATGGCTTCGCCCTGGCAAAGTGAGCTGTCGTTTTTAGTCAATTTTAAGAAGCTGACAGAATCAACATTTACGTTTATGAAAGCTGAATCGTAACAAGGTACAAAATCGGCCTCCAGGAGTTTAACCCTGAAGATACCCGCATGTGTGTATAATTCAGTTGGACTTGCATTGCTGGTGGTATCCCCATTACCAAACGTCCAGAAATAGGTAGGCGTTGTTCCAACCGAAGTATTTGTAAATGTGATAGCCTGGTTCTGACAAATGGTATCACTGCTGACCGTAAAGCTTGCCTTTACAGGGTGCAGCAGTTTTATAGTTTGTGAAGTTGTATCGCTGCAAAAAACGGTGTTCGCGTTTAACTTAACAGTATAGGTGCCCTGGTTTTGATAAATATGTACTGGATTGGTAACTGTATCGGCGGAGTTATCGCCAAACTGCCAACGGTAATTGAGGTTGGCACCAATGGTAGATGACTGGTTGGTGAATACCACAGTATCGCCGGCACAACCATATAATACATTGTAATTGAACTGTGCAGTTACCGGAGGGTCGGTAATGCGTATAGGCCCGGCAAGTACAGAATGGCAGACTCCGGCTTTTACCAGTATGCTATCGTAAATACCCTGACAGAGATTAATAATGGTCACTGTACTATCTGGCTGGCTAGGGATAATCTGTACCGGTTGACCTACGCCATTTTTCCTATAGAATACACTATCCATCTGGTTGGGTATAAGCCCGTGCAGTACAATCTGTGCATTGCACGCACCACAATAAGTAGCTGGAACACTGTGGATGCTGGAAACCATTGGGCCACCGCCTATCATAACAGTTGTCTGGGCCAAAGCAGAGGCATTGGCATTATAAGTAAGGGTATCTCCGCAATCTACTGCTTTGACCGTATATACCGTAGTGGATTCAGGAGATACAGTTATTGTAGGACCGCTGCCCAGGTACGTAGTATCCTGGAACCAGTAAAGTGTAGCATTGGCATGGGGTATAGGCGCATATGGTATAGGCGCTACCGTATAGGTGAGGTTTGCAAACGTTGGCGTAAACCGATATGCATCCATATGGGCTGTCCATACCGAGCTATCGTTCCTGCCTGGTACTACAGTGGCCACGTAACCAGTAGGGTCCTGCACCCCTTCTATAGCATATGCACCGTTCCAGGCGGTACAAGTGTCTTTGTTTCCAATATGTACTTCCAGTACATTACTTGTTTCACTCAATATCATTTGGAAAGTAATGATCTGGGAAGTACATGAATACATAGGTACAGAACAGAAATTGACTACAAAGCGTCTATTGGGCGCTACACCAACGGTAGAATAGTCGATGACGCCCCCCAGCATGGGATAAATGTCTGAGTATACACCACACAGTGAATTAAGACAATTTTGATTACCAGGCAGGCGACCTGGCCCCCCGGGAATAGGGACTCCTGAACCACCACCTAATTGCCATGCCGAAGAAGCATTAGCAAAACTGGTATCGAAGCGTATGTAGCCATTTGAAGAAATAACACATTCAGTATAATAAGTACCAAAGAACTCAAACGGAAAACCAATAGGTATAACACCGGAGTAATCATCATCTACAGAAAGTGTAAGTGCCGTTGCTGTACGCCCTAACACCTGGGCACGTAATGTGGCGGAAGTTCCGTTGCAGATAGTGGTATCGTTGGGCGTCAGAATCTGGATCTGGCCATAAGATGCCTGAGTTAATAGGAGTGCACAGGCGAGTAATGACAAATAGTAAATTTGCTTCATTAGGATCTTTTTATGGTTAATTACAGTATCAAATATTTATTTGATCTGTAAACGAGGGAGTGGATAAATGAACAAATCAAACAAGTAAAAGCATTTTTTGTCCATATATCTTATAGGGAAACTCAAGTGATGTATCACAAGAGGTAACTTACAATTTAAGCCTTTTCGCCCAATTGAATTAATTTTTTTTACAACTATGTATATCCTGTTTATTTTAATTCAGTTCGTTCTTTTTGTAAGGCGAAGAGTTTGTCACGCAGTCGTGCAGCTTCCATAAAATCGAGATCTTTAGCAGCTTTTTCCATGCCTTTTTTGGTTTGGGCAATCAGTTTATCCAACTGCCCCACCGTTTTGTACACTACTTCATCCTCGGCCGCAAGAACGGGTACCTCATCGTGTACCGCATACTTATTGTTTTCATCAAAGCCCTTAATATCCAATACCGAGGTTTGTTTGAAGATCTGCTCTTTCGAGCGTATTATAGTCATGGGGGTGATACCATTTTCCACATTGTACTTCACCTGTTTTTCACGACGGCGATCTGTTTCATCTATTGTGCGCTGCATACTATCGGTAATGGTATCTGCATAGAAGATAACAAGCCCATTTACATTACGTGCGGCCCTACCTGCCATCTGCGTCAACGAACGTTCGTCGCGCAAAAAGCCTTCTTTATCGGCATCCAGTATAGCCATTAAAGATACTTCGGGAAGATCGAGCCCCTCACGTAACAGGTTTACCCCCACCAGCACATCTATAATCCCCAACCTCAACTCCCTTAATATTTCCACACGCTCCAGGGTATCTACTTCTGAGTGTATGTACTTAGAGTTCACATTGATGCGTTTCAGGTACTTGTCCAGCTCTTCAGCCATGCGTTTAGTAAGGGTGGTTACCAACACACGGTCGCCCATTTTTATTCTTTTGTCTATCTCGTCCAGCAGGTCATCTATCTGGTTCATGCTTGGGCGTATCTCAATAGGGGGCTCTATAAGGCCGGTAGGGCGCACTATCTGCTCTACTACCACACCACCGGTTTGTTCCAGTTCATAACGCCCGGGAGTGGCGCTTACAAACACTACCTGGTTCAGCTTGCTTTCAAACTCATGAAAATTGAGTGGTCTGTTATCCAATGCAGATGGCAGGCGGAAGCCAAAATCAACAAGCGTCAGCTTTCGAGATCTGTCGCCGCCATACATGCCACTTATTTGCGGAATGGTTACGTGGCTTTCATCTATGACCAACAGAAAATCGTCAGGAAAATAGTCGAGCAGGCAAAAAGGGCGCATGCCTGGTTTGCGTCTGTCCAGAAAGCGGGAGTAGTTTTCTATACCACTACAATAGCCCAGTTCCTGTATCATTTCCAGGTCGTAATTAACACGCTCTTTTATACGCTGTGCTTCAAGTGGCTTACCAATGCTTTTAAAATATTCGGTTTGTGCATTCAGTTCATCTTGTATCTCGTGGATGATCTGCCCCATCATATTACGCGGCGCCATGTATAGGTTTGCCGGGAATATAGCGGCATTGCCCATAGTGGTAATGCGCTTGCCTGTATCAACTTCAAAGCTTTCTATTTCTTCTACTTCGTCACCAAAGAAGGTGATGCGGTAACCATAGTCTACATAAGGTAAGTTGATGTCAACTGTATCGCCATTCACCCGGAAAGTACCGCGTGTAAATTCCCCCTGGCTACGATTATACAATGCATTTACCAGGTTGTGCAGAAATGGATTTCGGCCAATGCTATCACCTTTGTTGAACCTTATGATACCCGCAGCATAATCTACAGGGTTCCCCATACCATAAATGCATGATACGGATGCAACCACTACTATGTCGCGACGCCCACTGAGCAGGCTGCTGGTAGCCCTTAAACGAAGTTTTTCCAGCTCCTCATTTATAGAAAGATCTTTCTCTATATAAGTATCCGACACAGGCATGTAAGCCTCTGGTTGATAATAATCGTAGTAAGAAACGAAGTACTCTACCGAGTTATTTGGAAAGAATTGCCTGAACTCGCCATATAGCTGGGCAACAAGTGTTTTGTTGTGCGTGAGTATAAGAGTCGGCTTCTGGGTTTGCTGTATCACATTGGCCATGGTAAATGTTTTACCCGAGCCCGTTACCCCCAGCAGTGTCTGAAATTTTTCACCCTCCTCTATTCCTTCCGCTAGCAGCCTTATTGCATCCGGTTGGTCGCCGGCAGGCTGGTAGGGACTTTCTATCTGAAATTTCATATACTACAAATTTAAAGAAAATGAAGCAATGCCAAATGGGAAGAAATGTGAAATTCCAGGTAACAAGTTACCCATGCATAGAGCCACAAAACAAAAATCCGCCTGCCACAAATGCGACAGGCGGATGAAACTATTCTCTTAACTTTACTTCTTCTTAGGAGCAGCCTTAGCTGGTTTAGCTGGTGCTGCTTCTACAGCGTTTATCTGTTTCACCATATTATCATCACGATCGATCTCCAAAATTGCTTTCTTGTATTTCTCCTCGTTCTCTTTGTCTTTTTTGTTAAAGCTATACAGTAACAGGTATTCTTCAGCTATCTTGATGTCGCCTTTTTTATCAGGTGCATTATTTACTATGCCCAACCACTTAATAAAGAATGGCGCTGCTGTGCCTTCTTTAGCTTCATTATCTATAGCTGCCGCTACTCGGCCACGCCAATAAGTTGCAGAAGGTTGATCAGGGTACTTGGTTTCCATTTTTTCAAAAACAGAAGCGCCGTTTGCATAGTCTTTAGCGTAATAGTACATAGCACCAGCCCAGAAGTAATCTGATGGTTGGGCACCAGGATTTTCAGTGATTATTCTATTGTACCAAGCTGCTGCTTTAGGATAGTTTTTCTGGGTTTTAAAACCTTCTGCTATAGGACGATACAGGTCAGATTTATCTTTTGCCGTATCCATAGCCGCTGCTTTGCCGTAATAGTAATCGGCAGAGTCGGCCATGCTATTGCCCGAGAATATCTTGCCATAAATCACATAATCGCTATAAGTAATTTTTTTACTGTCTTGTGTATTGAAATAAACCCTTGCATTTTTTAGGGCATTTGCAGTGTCCAGTATATTGAACTGGCTATAGCCCAGTATTCCATACAATCCTGGTTTCCTCACGCCTGAATTTATTAACGAATCGGCAGATTTGGCAGCGGCACTATCGTGTTTGGATAAATACAGTATTTCAACATATTGTATCTGGTCATCAACAGACTTATCAGAGAGTTGCAGGTATTGCTGCATGTTCTGCAACGATTGATCGTACTTACCTACTCTTTCATAAGCATTTGCAAGGTCGCGGTAAGGTATAGGATTGGTGGGGTCGGCTTGTTTTGCCTTCTCATAGTTATCAAGTGCGCTCGGGTAGTTACGTGCGGCATACCATAATACACCAATGCGTGAAAATGCCAAAGAGTTCTTTGCATCTTTTTCTGTAACATGCTCATAGTTATTCATGGCATCGCCACCACCGCCGGCTAGCTTAAGGTAAGCATCGCCCAGGCCAATATGCACATTTGCATCGTCTGTACTTTCTAATGCTTTTTTGTACCAGGTAATAGCCTGTTGCAATGCTGCAGGATCTGTTACGTTGTCTGAGTAAGTAATAGCATCACCTGCAAATTCCAAAGGCTGCCATTCTTTCTTCTTCGCTTTGTTGGCAGCATTTGTAGCCAATTGCATAGCACCTGCCATATTATTTTGGTAGTAAGCAACCCGCGCCTGTCCGGCTATGTTCGCTGCATCGTCTGGAAATTTGCCAAAGGTCGCTTTTGCACCTTCCACATTATTTTCTTCCAGTTGAGAAAGGCCAAAATAGTAGTTGGCCAATGGGTTAGCCGTAGCTAAGGGAGCTAGTATTTTTTCGGCACTGGCATAGCGTGCATAATTATACATTTTTATGCCATCATTTACGGTCTGTGCATTGGCTGTAGCTGCTGCCATTGCTATTATTGCTATGATTGATCTTTTCATCGTGTACAACATTCTGCCTTAACGGTAGTTTTCTATTTTTTATTATTATTTAAAATTTATGGATTAATTTCTGCTTCGCGGATAACAATATGCATCTGCCATGGAAACAGGTGCTGATGGTAGAATATAAGTTGACCTTGCTGTTGTGTGAGGAAGTTGGCAAAACCACTGCCCAATCCTTGCCAGGTTTCGCGGTTGATATAGTAGAGATTGCGGGTAAGTGAATAGTACCTGGTGCCTATATATGCCTGGTAAGGTTTGTAAAACCTGCCATCACTATCGTTCTTTATTGCTACCACATTCACACGGTCTGTAAATGCACCGGTGTTGTTTGAGTCGGCAGCATCAATTACATAATTCAACCCTACAAAGCCAATAGCATCAGGGTTTTTGCTCACATAGTCCACCACTTCATTATTGCCTTTGGCTGCAAATACATTGCTGCCCAGTTTGCTGCCCGGTATCAATGAATCCAGTATATAACGTACAGTACTGCTGTTTTGGTTATCGAATACTACTGTGTATTTCTTTTTGTAGGCGCCCGTCAATATTCCCTTGAGCTCATCTTTGTCCATACTGTCGTTTGACGACTTGTTAACGATCACCGCAATGGCATCTTTTGCAAGCAACAGCGACGAGGGGGCTATTTGTTTTTGATCAGCAAGTTCTTTTTCAGTGGCAGATAGCTGACGGGTAACAAGTATAAGGCGTGCTTTATTCTCAAAATAGTCTTTGAAACACTCGGCTTCAGGCTTATAATGTACGTTAATGTGGGCTTCGGGATAGCTACTGTCGAATACCTTGAGCTGGGCTTCTATAACAGGCTTGTATGTCTCGTCAACAGAGATATCTATTGTACCGGAGCTCAGGTTATCAGTGGGTCTTTTTACGCCATCATCGCAGGATGCCATAAACAGTAAACCGGTTACGGCGGGGATTAGGAGATGAGACCAACGCATAGATGCAATTTTATGGAATTATTCAAAATAATGATGGAATATGTGAATTGTTCTAACAATTATTTAACAGCATATACAGCCAACGTCACGTTGCTTAGTTGTTTACTGCACGCGGTTTTTTCTCGCATTCTGTTCCTTTACACCAGCAATGCCCCTTGATATACGGAATGCACCGTATAGTATAATAAGCATCCCTAGTGCGTATGCATATACTTTCTGTAATTCAATAGTGCCAAAATATCTTAAGTAGCCAACTGAAATACCTATGAGAATGTAAAAAATGCCCATCCCGAAATCCAGTCCTGTTCTGAAATTGCGATAGCTCTTATTTTGCTCATTCCGTTCTTCGTAATTCATCTGTTTCTTCTTTGATGTGGCAAATTTATAATTTATAATTGTTTTTTATCATGACTGAGAAGGTGTAGGGTTATAAAGTTTCATTAAAATTTGTGACCCTTGGATTGGAATATAGACGAGAGAGGATGAAAATTCCATAAAACTATTGTCTGAAGAATTGAAAACTACCTGACCTCCAATTCCATCTATTTATTTTATGCTGTTTATAGGAGCACGCAAAGAGGTTTGATTGATATTTTCACTCATCCATCAGTTCACAAGTGGTTCAGATGGTATAAATAGAAAAAGAGACTGCGGGTTAGAACAGTCTCTTTTAAATACGCTAAAAATTAGAGATCTACTTTTTAGCGGCCACCTTTTTAGGACCGGCATTAGGTGTAGCACTAGGTGCTGCCTTTGCTGGTGCTGCTTTCTTTGCAGGAGCAGGTGCTGCTTTCTTAGCCGGTGCAGCTTTTTTAGCAGGAGCTGCTTTTTTAGCAGGAGCCGCTTTCTTTGCTGGTGCGGCTTTCTTTGCAGGAGCCGCTTTCTTTGCTGGCGCAGCCTTCTTTGCAGGAGCTGCTTTTTTAGCAGGTGCCGCTTTTTTAGCGGGTGCTGCTTTCTTTGCAGGAGCTGCTTTTTTAGCAGGTGCTGCTTTCTTTGCTGGCGCAGCTTTCTTTGCAGGAGCTGCCGCTTTTTTGGCTGGTGCAGCTGCTTTTTTCGCAGGAGCTGCTTTCTTTACTGTTGCCATAATTGTTGTGAATTTAAGGGTAAAAAAAAACCTTATGGCAAAATCGCCGAGCGGGTTAGGCCTCGGCGATCGCGTTAACTTCTTTTACAGACACTAATGTCTTGGTCCTTGTCTTTCTGAACTCAACAATACCATCGGCAAGTGCAAATATGGTAAAGTCTTTCCCTAAGCCTACATTCACTCCAGGGTGGTACTCAGTACCGCGCTGGCGTATGATTATGTTCCCTGATATTGCAGGCTGTCCGCCAAATATCTTCACACCTAGTCTTTTACTTTGGGAGTCCCGGCCGTTACGTACACTACCTTCTCCTTTCTTATGTGCCATTTTAAATTACTACTTAAAAAGTTATTGATAAAATTAAGCTATTGCGTTTATTTTTATTTTAGTAAGGCTCTGACGATGACCATTTTTCTTCTGGAACCCCTTACGGCGATTCTTCTTAAAAATGATAACCTTATCACCCTTAAGGTGATCCACGATTTCAGCCTGTATTTTTAAAGACTTACTGCCTACTGTTATATTTCCCTGGTCGCCCACCATCAGGATGTCTGAAAACTCTACTTTGTCACCAGCGCTACCTTCCAGGCGGTGAACGAATAATTCATCGTCTTTTTTAACTTTGAATTGCTGACCTGCTATACTTACAATCGCAAACATGACTATACTAAATATATTTTTCGCAAAGTTAATATAGTTTTTTTGTTTTTGGAAAAATAAAGTTTGATTTTTTGAAATTTCTTACTTAACTGTTCTCTTTTCTATACCAGATACCTCATATAAATACCTAGCCAACAGCATAGCATTCAATGCAGGCAATAACCAAAACACCCTGTTCTGCAACCTGTCCAGCACATTGCCAAAAGTAGCGGTAGCAAAGGCATTAAGCACTATAAGTATAATTATGGCGAAGTAGATATTCTTTATTTGTTTATGGTCGGGACTATCGTTGATATACCAGACAGCAAATATTGACGACGCTACAAGGAACAGGCCATAAATAAAATTCAATCCATTCACATCAAGAACATTAAAATTCTGTTTAGATGCCAGATATTCTTTTTCCTCATGATGAAAATAGCGGGTTACGCCCACCCAAATACCACTGCCTTTTCCTTGCAGGGTGGGTTTTTCTGGAATGTTGATCTGTGATAGCTGACGCAGAGTAGATGTAGCAGATTTTGCGACGAACATTACCACATATTTAGGTTGTGTAAAAATGTGATGTATGATGTGGTTGTACTCAAGCGCGCTGCTATCCCAACCACCAGTTTTATAAAAAGGGCTATTGGGGTCCCATATAAATGTTCCGGCGTCGCCTGGAATAACATTTACATAACTACACAGCTTATATTTTTCAGTTGCACAATGGTCGCCCAGGTAGGTATTTAATATACCTGTTTCTGCAAGCCTGCCCATCATAAAAACATGGCTACCACTGGCAAAGGTGAACTTCTTATGATTTAACAAGTTCATGCTGCATATGAGTAAGTAACAACATATTGATACAGATAACAAGGCCATTCCTTTGCCAGCAAGCGCGCCTGATCTTTTGTTTATCGCCATCACGAGTATAAAAAAAGCAAACAGTAGTGTAATGACAAAATGTGAATTATGCATCAAGGTTGCAGCAGCAATCAGCGGCAAATATATCAATGTTGCGAGGGGCGTATCCCGATACAAATACAACACCATTGCAAGCAGGAGAATTGGCGTAAATGTATCGGCCATTAAAAAACTACTTACCCATGAAATATAGGTAAAGGCTAAAATCATGATGAAGCCTGTGGTATACAGCTTTATAGACCATTGGTTACCATAGACCAAGCCAGACAAGCGGTATAGCAGGAACGCCAGAATGAAAGATTGTGCAAAAACAGAATACCATAGTGAAACCGATAAACTGGAAATGCGCAGAAACATACCATAAAAAGGGGGTCTGTCTGGCGGCATATAAAAATTAAAAGCTGTATCTATATATGTTCCCGTATCTGGCGACACTAATGGATAGCCATTGTAAAATGCCATGAACATAATACCTAATGTAGTAATGCAAAGAATACACAAAGTGTTATATTTTGATGCTGGCAAACTGATATTTATTTAGGGTTATAATTAATAATTAACTTTACCTCTGAATAATAGTATGAAGATAAAATCTTTTCTGGCCAAACCATATGCTTCCCTGATACACGGGCGTATATTAAAAAGCAGGGCAACCGCAGTAGCAGACCAGCAAGCCATAATGCATTACCTGGTGAAGCAAGGCAGCTGCACAGCCTTTGGCATAGAACATAAATTTGATGATATAAAAAGTTACGCGGATTTTAAAGCAGCTATACCCGTCCGCGATTACGAAGCGTTTAAGCCATACATAGAAGATATAAAGGATGGAAAGCAACATGTGCTGTGGAAGGGCAGACCTATTTATTTTGCAAAAACATCTGGCACTACAAGCGGTGTGAAATACATACCCATAAGTAAAGACTCTATAAATAATCATATAGATACTGCGCGCAATGCACTTTTGTGCTATATGGCAGAAAGCGGCAATACCGCCTTTGCCGATGGCAAGATGATATTCCTGTCGGGCTCACCTACACTTGAAAGAGTAGGCGGCATACCTACAGGACGACTAAGTGGCATTGTAAACCATTATATACCCAGCTACCTGCGTAAAAACCAGATGCCCAGTTATGAAACCAATTGCATAGACGACTGGGAAGAAAAGCTGGAAAAAATAGTGAACGAGACCATGAAGGAAGATATGACGCTGATAAGCGGAATACCCCCATGGATGCAGATGTATTTTGACTGGCTGGCTGCACGCAACGATGGCAAGAAAATAAAAGATTTGTTTCCCAATCTGCAGGTGTTAGTGCACGGGGGCGTGAACTTTGAACCCTACAAAACAAAACTGCTGGAGAGCTTAGGTGGTGAAGTAGATATGGTTGAGACCTACCCCGCATCAGAAGGTTTTTTTGCTTTCCAGGATACTGTGAAAGGAGAAGGATTATTACTGAATACAGATTCAGGAATATTCTTTGAATTTATACCTGTAAGCGAAATAGATAAGGAGAACCCTGAACGTATATTTTTACAGGATGTAAAAACGGACGTTAACTACGTACTTATCGTAAGCACAAATGCCGGCCTTTGGGGATATAATATGGGCGACACTGTAAGATTTTTGAGCACTGAGCCTTATAGACTTGTAGTTACAGGCCGCATCAAACACTACATCAGTGCATTTGGCGAGCATGTGATAGGCGAAGAAGTAGAACAAGCATTAATGGCTGCAGCTACTACACACAATGCACATATAACAGAGTTTACGGTTGCGCCAAAAATAGATACAGCCACTGAGCTGCCGTATCATGAGTGGTTTGTAGAATTTGAACAAAAACCCCATGACATGAAAGCGTTTAGTCTAGAGGTAGATAACTACATGAGGAATAAAAACATTTACTACAACGACCTCATTAACGGGAAAATACTACAGCCATTAAAAATAAACCAGGTTCAGAAAAGCGGTTTTATACAGTATATGCGATCTATAGGCAAACTAGGCGGCCAAAATAAAGTACCTCGTTTAAGCAACGACCGTATTATTGCGGATGCTTTGCAGCAATGGGTGGAAGCATAACGCCTACTCCAGGTGCAGATATCCCTTTATATCGTTAATATATTTTTCAAAAGCTTTTATCCCCTTCTTTGTGATCTTGCACTTAGTAAGGGGATAATTATTTTTAAAGGTCTTTATTACTTCCACATACCCCGCATCCTTTAGCTTATCCAGTTGCAGGCTAAGGTTGCCGGCAGAGGCTTTTGTTTTTTCCTTCAGGTACACAAACTCTGCCTCTTCTAAGGATACTAATAATGACATTATAGCCAGCCTTAATTGCGAGTGCAATATCGGATCAAGTTCATTCAGCATATCCTTTCTTAGCGTAGTATTTTCTCATCATTAATCCTGGTATAACATGGGTGCAAAGCACTGCAAAGGCACATAACAAATTCTGGTACGCAAAGCTAAGGTTAAATGCCACTACCACACAAGCAAAGCAAATAATTGCGCCTATTAGTGATGGGTAATACTTGGTAACACCGCCAGTGATAAAGTTAGCCAGAGCATATAATATCAGGGTTACAGGTATTACATTTTGCAGCCCCAATATGGGCGCGAACATAGCAGTAAGTGCAATGCAAATACCTGTGCCTATCCATACATACATATATAAACTGTCGAACCAGGACTTGCTTTTCTCAACACGGTCATCGCGCCTGCTGCGGAGAATGGATAATAGACCACCCAATGCAAATAAGTTGTAAGTCCAGGGTTGCCAATCAGCATGCGTCTGGATAGCGATGAACATAAGAATAGAGAAAACCATAACTATGATACCCCAAAGAATAAAGTAAAAAGCGCCACCTGCATAATTATCTTGTCTGGCAGTCTTTATCATATTTTCAATGAGTTCTAAACTTTGTTTTTCATTGATATTATCTGTACTCATGACTTTTTATTTATGTTACAAATGTAAAGTGGTTAATTTTATTAACCAAATAAAATAAATACACGCGCTACTATTTATTATAATTATTGTAAGCAATATATTTTGTTGATACTTCGTGGTACAATAATTGCATTTGCCTTAATCATTAGGTATTTTTGCTGTTACACATATGAAATATAAGGCATTAGTATTGCTATGCGTTGGTCTTTTATGTATGCATCCCATGCGGGTACATGCAGCAAAAGAATTTAATAAGGCAGCATTCTATTCTGTAATGGCGTCGGGAGAATTAATTAAGATTGACCATGAAATAGAAGTGGTGCAAAATGCAGCAATAGATGAAAAACAGGGCTACGAGGGTGCATTACTTATGCGCAAAGCAGGTCTCGTACCCAAATCTAAGGATAGACTTAAATATTTTAAAGAAGGCAGAATAAAATTTGACGGTGCTATATTGGCAAATGCAGATAACGGGGAATATCATTTTCTGCGGTTGACAATACAAGAACATGCGCCCAATGCTGTGAAGTACAAGGGCGACCTGGAAAAGGATAAACAGTTTATAATACAGCATTTTAAAAATATGCCTGCGGCGGTGCAAAAAGCAATAGTAGAGTATAGCAAAAATTCGGGAGTGTTACACAGGGAAGATTTTAACTTTGGCTAATGGGTAAAAAAGTACTTGCTATTTATTATACACAATCGGGGCAAATGAAGGAAATAATAGATTCCTTTACTGCACCTATGGTTGCAGCCGGAATAGAAGTAGATGCTGTTGCAGTAAAGCCAGTTACTGAATACGCTTTCCCATGGACAGGTCCACGCTTTTTTAGTGTTATGCCTGACTGTGTACTTGGCGTGCCACAAAAGTTACAACCCTACCTACTAAAGGAAACGCAGTATGACCTGGTGATACTGGCTTATCAGCCATGGTTCCTATCCCCAAGCATTCCATCCAACTCCATTTTGCAGGATCCTACTTTCAGGCAGACTATAAAGAATACACCTGTTGTTACCATATCGGCCGCACGAAATATGTGGTTGAGCGCGTATGAACGTGTACACAAAATGCTTATAGATGCGGGAGCACAACATAAAGGTAATATTGCCCTTGTAGATAAACACCCCAACTTCATCAGTTTCGTAACCATATTTTACTGGATGTTAACCGGTAAAAAAGAACGTTATCTCAATAAATTTCCGAAGCCTGGTGTAGATGAAAAGGATATAAAAGGAACCGAAGTGTACGGAAAAATAATAAGCGAACACCTGCTTGCAGGTAATGTGCAGAATGTGCAGAAAGACCTAATGGCAAAAGACGCGGTTGTGATCAACTACCCGTTAATGGTGATTGAAGGCAAGGCAAAGTATATATTTGCAGCGTGGGCTAAATTTATAGCTAAAAGAAAAAATAAAACTCCCTGGATAACTGCCTTTAAATACTATTTATTTGCAGCGCTTTTTTTAGGTGCGCCAATATTAATAACACTGGATGCAATATTTATTAAACCGTTTTCGGCTAAAAGAATAAGACAGAAAAAATTACATTACTCATTGCTAAAATAATTATTATCCCGCTATGGCAGGTAACCAAGTATATATAAATAGTACATCATCATTTTTCCCTAATGAGCCTGTTGCTAACGACGATATGGAACAATACCTGGGCTATATTGATAACAAACCTTCTAAGTCTAAAAAAATAGTACTGCGCAACAATGGCATTGTAAACAGGTACTACGCATTGGATAAAAACCACAAATCGACGCATACCAATGCAGAGATGACCGCACAAGCGGTAAGAGCACTGTTTAAAAAAGACCCGGCAGAAATTAAGACCGTTGAGCTACTATCTTGCGGCACTTCATCGCCCGACCAGATGATACCCAGCCATGGTGTAATGGCGCATGGCCAATTGCCTGAAATGAAAGGGATAGAGGTAGTATCGCCTGCAGGCGTATGCTGTGCAGGTATGCATGCGCTTAAATATGCTTACCTGGCTATTAAATCCGGTGAGGTACATAAGGCCGTAGCCACAGGATCTGAACGTTTTTCAGGTTTGTTGGTTGCAGATGTTTTTGAAGATGAAGTGCAGAAACTAAAAGACCTGAACGAGAACCCCTACATAGCTTTTCAAAAAGATTTTCTAAGATGGATGTTGTCTGACGGAGCTTCTGCTTTCTTGATGACCGACAAACCAAATGAAAAAGGACTTAGCCTGCGGGTGGAGTGGGTAGAGGGAGTATCGTACGCCAACGAAATTGAAACCTGCATGTATATGGGCGGTGACAAGCAGGCAGATGGTACGCTGAAGGGCTTTATGGATTACACCCCTGAAGAAATAATGACAAAATCGATCTTCAGTATAAAGCAGGACATCACCCTGCTGAGTGATAATATTGTGAAGCTGGGAGGGCAAAAAATAAAAGAGATATTTGAACGAAAGGGACTAACAGCAGCAGATATAGATCATTTTTTACCCCACATATCCAGTAACTTTTTCAAGAGTAAGATATACGACCTGGTAGAAGAATATGGTGGTGGCATACCTTACGAAAAATGGTTCATAAACCTTTATACGGTAGGTAACGTAGGTGCTGCTTCTGTGTACTTGATGATAGATGAACTGTTTAATAACGGCACATTGAAAAAAGGCGAAAAGATATTGTTGCTGGTACCTGAAAGCGCGCGGTTCTCTTATATGTACGCTTTGCTTACCGTATGCTAAACCGATAGCCATGGAGCAGAAAAATGTACCCCAGGATGAAAGTGCATTAGGAAAGGTGACCAGGGAGGTATGCTATGTAACCGATGAGAACGGAAATTATGTAACAGACCTGAGCACCGGATGGGAAGTAAAGAAAGATGCGCTGGATGCAGCATGGAAAGATATAGACGGCCGGATTGCGGCAGCAATGCAAAAAGTAGATGCAAGTGAAGCCAGCCCACTGTTATTTTTTATGGAGTACAGGCTAATGGACATAAACATATTGAGCGACTATACAGGACTGTGGAAGTGGCAGATAAAAAGACATTTAAAACCAACGGTGTTTAAAAAACTATCCCCATCAACACTGCAGAAATATGCTGAAGCTTTTAACGTAAGCATAGACAGCCTGAAAAGCATGCATATAAATGAAGGTTAATTTTGAGCACAGGCAGGCAGCACATTGCGAAACAGGTGTAACCACTAGCCTGCTGCAAAATATAGGCGTTACCCAAATAACAGAACCCCTTGCGTTTGGCATAGGGGCAGGTTTGTTTTTTGCGCACATCCCCCTGATCAAAATAAACAATGGCCCGGCAATTGCTTTCCGTACGTTGCCAGGTCTAATATTTAAACGTACTTGCAACGCACTGGGTATACCTGTAACGAGGAAAAAGTTTAGATCGAAGGAAGAAGCTGCAAATTTCCTCCAAAGGCAGATAGATGCGGGTAATCCTGTGGGGTGCCAGGTGGGGGTATATTATCTTCCTTATTTTCCCAAGGAATACCGTTTTCATTTTAATGCACACAATCTCATAGTGTTTGGCAAGGAAGGTGATAACTACCTGGTAAGCGATCCTATAATGGAACATGCTACCAGCTTGTCATCGTACGAGTTAGAAAGAGTACGATTTGCAAAGGGAGCACTTGCACCTAAAGGGCAAATATATTATCCTACGGGGCCGGCACATGTAACAGATGAGCAGATAAAGAAAGCGATCATTAAGGGAATACAGAAGAATGTACGCAACATGCTGAACATCCCCGGCTGGTTTGCAGGAGTAAAGGGCATTGCCTATACCGGGAAAAATATAAAAAAATGGCGCGATAAACTAGGTTTGAAGACCGCGGGTCTATACCTGGCACAACTGGTACGCATGCAAGAAGAAATAGGTACAGGTGGCGGCGGTTTTAGATATATATATGCTGCATTTTTGCAGCAAGCCTACGCTTATATACCCAATGAGCAACTGCTGGAAATATCAAAAGAGTTCACCAAGGCCGGCGATATGTGGCGCAATGCTGCTGTACAAGCAGCGGGTATTTATAAGGGCCGCCTGGGCAGCCAGGAAGATTTTGATGTAATGGGCAACTACTTGATAGATATTGCTGTTATAGAGCGAAATGCCTTCACTGCGCTTAAAAATATAAAATGGTAACCGTTGACGCGATAGATATACAGAATGTTCGCTTTGCCTATCCGCGCAATGAGGGAGAAATATATGACCACCTGAACTTAAATATAAAGCAGGGTGACAGGTTTGGTGTGTTTGGCCCTAATGGTGCAGGCAAAACCACGCTTATGAACCTGATGACCGGGCTGTTGTACCCACAGGAAGGGAGCATTAAACTGTTGGGGCATAATACTGCAACGCGGAACAAAGAGATCAATAAGCTGTTTGGCTTTGTGCCACAGGAGCTTTCTTTTTATAAAGAACTTACACCAGCAGAAAATCTGCATTTTTTTGGGGCATGGGCAGGACTTGATGGTAATACTATAATGAAGCGTACCAGGGAATTGCTGCATATACTTGGACTTGAAGATGTACGAAACAAGCAAGTGCAAACATTTTCAGGAGGGATGAAACGGCGGGTAAATTTGGCCATTGGTGTAATACACAACCCCAAGGTACTGTTCCTGGATGAGCCTACTGTGGGCGTAGATGTGCAAACCCGCCATGCTATCATTAGTTACTTAAAAGAGCTGAATAATAATGGCACTACCCTTGTTTATACCTCCCACCAACTGAACGAGGCCGAAGACCTATGCAATGAAATGGCGTTGATAGACGAGGGTAAAATTGTAGCTAAGGGCAGCATCAATGAGTTGCTGGAGCAACACAATACATCGAGCCTCGAAAATCTATTCTTAAAAATAACAGGTAAAAGCTACCGTAATTAGTCAGCAACTGGCATGTATAAACTCTGGGCATCTATACTGAAAGACACGAAGATCCTGCTCCGCGATAAAGTGGGACTGGCATTGATATTTGGTATGCCCGTACTGCTAGTTATCATTGTTACCAGCATACAGAACAGTGCTTTCCAGATGGTGAACAAGAATAAACTCACTACTGTTTTGTGTAACAAGGATACTGGTGTAGCAAGCAAACAATTTATAGCCGCATTGGATAAAGTAGGGTTGCTGAACCTGATACCAGTACCAGCTATTAATAGTGAAAAAGATATAAAACAATTGGTGCGCGAAAAGGGCGCAATGATAGCAATACTGATACCCCCTGATTTCTCGCAGAACATACACGACAAGGCAAAGAATGTAAGCATCAAAGCCCTTGAGAGTTTTGGCCTACCGGCTGATAGCACTGGTAAGAATATAACTAGTACGCCCGTGACGTTGTATTACGACCCGGTATTGCAGGATGCCTACCGATTTTCTATAGAAGGCGCTATACAGGGTGCATTGCAGCTTACTGGCAGCAGCGAAACCTTAAAGCAACTCTATGCCTCACTTAACGACAAGCCACTGCCGGATAGTACAGAACGTGAATTGCTGGGTAGCCAGTCGCCAATAAATGAGGTGCCCCTATCCAGGAATCAACGTGATGTACCCAATGCTACACAGCACAACGTGCCATCCTGGACCATATTTGCAATGTTCTTTATCATACTATCGCTGGGTGGCAGTGTGGTGCGTGAGAAACGTAGCGGCAGTTTCATACGTTTGAAAACGCTGCCTACACCATTTTGGGTAGGTTTATTATCTAAACAACTTACCTACCTGGTAGTTACCTTTTTGCAGGCGGTTATTATATGTTGTATAGGCATATGGCTGTTCCCACACATAGGCCTGCCGGGACTAAAATTACCTACCGATACTTTGGCACTGATAGTGGTAACAATTGCCTGTGGATGGTGTGCAGTAAGCTATGCCATTTGTATAGGCGTATTTGCCGAAACGCAAGAGCAGGCAAATGGTTTTGGCGCTATGTCTATCGTAATATTAGCGGCTATAGGTGGGCTGATGGTTCCCAGTTTTGCTATGCCCGCATCGTTCCATACAATAAGCAAAGTATCGCCGCTGCACTGGTGTTTGCAGGCTTATTACGAATTGTTCTTAAAAGATGGTACGCTTGCAAACGTGCTGCCAAATGTTTTATCACTAATTTTGATCGCTATAATTTTCCAGGCACTTACACTGTGGGGCCTGAGGCGTAAAAACCTAATTTAGATACTATGGAAAAAGAAGAACTGAAGCAACAACTCAAAACCCAGATCATAAAGTTCCTGAACCTTACAGACCTGACACCTGCTGATATTAAAGATGATGAGCCATTGTTTGGTGATGGCCTGGGGCTAGATTCAATAGATTCGCTGGAATTGATAGTGCTGCTGAAACGCGAGTATGGCATTAGCATTAACGACCCTAAGGATGGTCGTAAAGTACTTGTTGACATCAACACCATGGCGGATTATATAGAGCAGAATAGTGTGAAAAAATAAGCTCTTGACTACTATTTTATTCCGGAAGTTTTGCTCTTCATTTCTTTACTTTTTTTGATGCCCAAAAAAGTAACAAACAAAGGCAGTCGGCAGCGATTACCGCTGCTGCCGACGCAGCTTTGTGCAGGCACAGTGCTACTGTTCTGCCCAGCTAATGAATCCTACATCTTGTTTTTTGCTCATAATGCACGGACAAGTGTTACTTATCCTGATATACTTACTGACCTTTAAAAGCCTTGTATTAGTTGAGCTTTACTTGCTCGGCTTCGCGATTGAGGGCAACTTCCCATTTCCAGGCGGTGTCCATCATCTGCTCCAGATCGTATTGTGTATGCCAGCCCAAATTAGTTTGTGCTTTATTGTTATTAGCATATACTTCCACTACATCGCCGGGGCGGCGCGGGCCAATTTTATAATTGAGTTTTTTGCCACTTACTTTCTCAAAGGCACTTATCAGCTCCAGTACACTTACACCGTTGCCGGTACCCAGGTTATATACTTCGCAACGCTCTGCGTTGTCGCCCTTTATAAGGTGCTGCAATGCTTTGGTATGTGCATTGGCTATATCCATGACGTGTATGTAATCGCGCACGCAACTGCCATCGCGGGTGGGATAATCGCTGCCGTACACCATCATTTCTTTGCGCTTGCCTATGGCAGTTTGTGTAACGAATGGCACCAGGTTCTCGGGCACTTCCTGCAGCTCGCCTATGAGACCGCTGGGGTGTGCACCAACGGGATTAAAATAGCGCAGCAGTGTTGCATTGAACCTTGAATTCTGGTTCGAAAAATCCCTGCATATAGCCTCGCCCATTTGTTTAGTGCGGGCGTATGGGCTCTGCGCCTCGCCTAACGGTGCATCCTCTACTACGGGTAATGTGGTGGCGTTGCCATACACTGAGCATGATGATGAGAATACAAAATTATTAACATCGTACTCCTGTGCACACTGTAAAATATTTACCAGTGAATTGAGGTTGTTGCGAAAATATTTAAGTGGCTCTTTTACGGATTCAGGTACACTTTTGTAGGCTGCAAAGTGTATGACACCTACTATATCAGGGTTCTCTATAAAAACGGCTTCGGTATCTTCAAGATTACAAAGGTCAACTTTATAGTTCTTGATGGTCTTACCCAATATTTTGTTGATGCCTCCCAGCATACGCAAAGAACCACGTGACAGGTTGTCGACCGATATTACTTCAAAGCCATTCTTTACGAGGTCAACTATAGTATGGCCGCCAATGTAGCCGCAACCGCCGGTAACTAATATCTTGTTCATTTTGCGTAGAGGTTATACACAAATATAAGGTATCTATTTCACCTGCTGCATTTCTACAAGGCGTTTATATATTCCGTCTTGTTGTATGAGCCCGGCATGTGTGCCACGTTCCATGATGCGGCCTTTTTCAAGCACTATTATTTCATCGGCATGCTGCACTGTGCTCAATCTGTGGGCTATTACTATACAAGTACGATTCTGCATTAATTTATTAATAGCATCCTGTACTATACGCTCGCTTTCAGTATCCAGCGATGATGTGGCTTCATCCAATATAAGTATAGGTGGATTTTTAAGCAGTGCACGTGCTATAGTAACACGCTGGCGTTCGCCGCCACTTAGCCTTGAGCCTCTATCGCCCGCTACGGTATTATAGCCATCAGGCTTAGCCATAATAAATGTATGGGCGTGGGCAACTGTTGCAGCTTCTTCTACTCGCTCCTTTGTAGCGCCACCAGTACCGAGTATGATGTTGTTGTAAATAGTATCATTAAACAATATTGGGTCTTGTCCCACCACACCCATCAGCCTACGGAGGTCGTCTATTTTACAGTCTTTTACATTGACACCGTCAATGAGTATTTCTCCACCTGTTACATCGTGAAAGCGCGGTATGAGATCGGCGAGTGTTGACTTACCGGCGCCAGAGGCACCTACTAATGCAATGGTCTTGCCTTTGCCTACAGTGAAGTTTATGTTTTGCAATATCTGCTTATCACCATAGGCAAAACTTACGTTCCTGAACTCAATACCTTTTTCAAAGTTTTGAATGTGTTTGGCATCAGGAGCTTCTAAGATAGTGTTTTCCACACTCATTAACTGCTCTATACGATCGAGCGCGGCAGTACCCCGACGCACATTATAATTAGCACTTGACAAGTTTTTGAACGGCGCTATGATCTGGTACATCAAACCAATGTACACCACAAACAGAGGGCCGGTAAGCGAGGTTTGACTGGAGAAAATAAGCTTGCCGCCATACCATAAAACCACACCTACCATAGCTATACCAATAACCTCGGACAATGGTGAACCCAGCTCCCTGCGTGCAGCAATTTTATTACGTGCCCTGAACAGAATGTTATTGATCTGTGTGAATTTTAAGTGTTGGTTTTTCTCGGCATTGAAGGCTTTTACCACACGCATGCCGGCGATGGTCTCATCGAGCACGCCAAGCATATTGCCGAGTTGTTCCTGGGCCTCGTTTGACGGGCGTTTCAGCGTCTTGCCCAACTGGCCTATGATGAGTACTGGGATTGGAAGGAATAGTACAAAGAATAAAGTAAGCTGCACACTGATAAACAGCATTGCACCAATTGTGATAATGATGGTTAAAGGCTCACGGATAAAGACTTCCAGCACACTCATGATGGATAGCTCGACCTCGTTTATGTCGTTTGTCATGCGACTAATAAGGTCACCCTTGCGCTCTTCTGTAAAGAAGCCTATGGGTAGTGACAGTGTTTTGGTAAACAGGTCATCGCGCAGGCGACGCAATATCATGTTGCGCAACGGGTTGAGTATGTAAACGGAGATGTATAGAAATAGGTTCTTTAATATTGTAAAAACGATAACGATACCCACGGCTATTGCCAAAGCGTTGAGCGGTTCTTCCCGCAAAATGAAGCCATAAACGTAATAGTTTATTTTATCCAGCAGATCGGGGTGTATGCTCAATTTGGGCGGCTCTTTGCCCATGAACAGTACCTGCAGCACGGGGGCCAGCATACCGAATGAGAACAGCGAAAAAATAATGGATAATAAATTGGCTATAAAGTATAAAACTATCTGGCTTTTGTAATCGGCCAGGTAGCGTAGCAATTTTGTTATTTTTCTCATTTAGTTGTTTAGTTTTCCAGCGTCCAGCTTACTGTGCCATCCTTTTCGTCTTTCAGCATTACCCCGGCTTGTGCCAGGCTGTTGCGTATCTGGTCGCTGGTTGCAAAGTCTTTACGGGCGCGGGCATCTTTTCTTATTTCTACCAGCAGTTGCAATACCTTATCCAGGTTATTGTTTTGTGCTGCCTGCAATGGCTGCATACCTAAAACATCTACCAGGTACGTAGTAAAGGTTTGTTGCAGCAATGCCAGCGTATCACTGCTGATCGCCTTAATGTCTATTTGTCCACCCTTAATGCCGTTGATGACAGGAGCCAGCTCGAACAAGCTTGCCAGCACCTTGGCGGTGTTAAAGTCATCGCTCATGTACTCACCACAGCTATGGCACCACTCTACTACCTGCTTGTCCAGTTCAGCATCTGTTGCCGCACCACCGGGGTGCTGCAGTTTCTGTAATACCTCGTATGCTTCCCATAGTCTGCGAAACGCCTTTTCTGCAGCCTGCAAGGCTTCGTTACTGAAATCGAGCGTGCTGCGGTAATGTGTTTGCAATATATAAAAGCGTACTACCATAGGGTGGTATGGCTGCTCTAATATAGGATGATTGCCACTGAACAACTCGGTGAGCTTGATGACGTTGTTATAGCTTTTGCCCATCTTCTTACCATTGATGGTGATCATGTTATTGTGCATCCAGTAGTTTACCGGTGCATGCCCGTGGGCAACAGTGCTTTGGGCTATCTCACTCTCGTGGTGGGGGAACTGGAGGTCCATACCGCCACCGTGTATATCAAATGTTTCGCCCAGGTACTTGCTGCTCATGGCGCTGCACTCTATGTGCCAGCCTGGGAACCCATCGCCCCAAGGGCTCTTCCACCGCATGATATGCTGCGGTGGCGCACTTTTCCATAGCGCGAAATCGGTCTTGTTCTTTTTTTCTTCCTGCCCTTCCAATTCGCGGGTGGTTTCCAGCAGGTCGTCTATTATACGGCCGCTGAGCTTACCATATGGGTAGTGTTCTGCGTATTTCTTTACATCAAAGTAAACGCTGCCGTTCACCTCGTATGCGTAGCCTTTTTTTAAAATAGTCTCTATCATAGATATCTGCTCTATGATATGGCCAGTAGCGGTGGGCTCTATACTGGGATCGAGCGTATTGAAGAGGCGCATACCCCAATGGAACAGGTTGGTATATTTATGTACCAGTTCCATAGGTTCCATTTTTTCGAGCTGGGCTTTGTCGCTCACCTTATCTACTGCCTCGCGGCCCTCTTCTTCAAAGTGACCGGCATCGGTAATGTTGCGGACATAGCGAACACGGTAACCGAGATGCTGCAGGTAGCGGTACACGACATCGAAAGTGATGTAGGGGCGTGCGTGGCCAAGATGGCTTTCGCCGCTGACGGTAGGGCCGCATACATAAAGGCCTGCGTAGCCGGGCGTTATAGGTTCAAACTTTTCCTTTTGCCTTGTATATGAATTATGTAGGTATAAATCTGCCATGCTGAAAATAAGTGCAAAATTATCTTATTATTAGTTAGCGTGGGGTGAAAATTGTGGAATGTTGGTATAGACCATTGAGCGGCTTTATTTAGCATTTGTGGTGTGAATTTATTGGTATTGTCCTGTCCGACTTTTATTGCAAAACCGGACAGGCCAAGTGCCAGAATACCTTGAAAGTGTTTGCAGTATGTAATATGCATTTATTTTCAACTGTCTGGTTGAGTCCGGTAGCGGACAGGGCTAGTTTTGAGTAGGTGCTATCTATAAAAAATGTCTGTTTAGTGAATGGAATGTCTTGAAATGTCCGTTGGCCGACATTTTTAATTTTTGGTGAAAGCCTTTACTGGTTTGCGTTTCAGTGCCTCGGCCTTCTAAAATGTCTGTTGGAATATTTTAATCCGGAACGGACATTTTGTGTGTTGAATAGAGCTGCCAGGAAACACAACCATAGCGCAAGATACTATTGGCGGAAGTGGTTTTCCAAAAGAAGATATGCACAGTTCCACGAGTTAGATGTTCCACGGATGGGTTGTTTAATTCCATCAGCTACCTGGTTAACCATTAGCATCGGTTTTCCAAATTCCGGTTACAAACCGGCAGCATTAGGTAGACACAGGTCACCTTACAGAAGACCTGAGCCAGAGTTTAAAATATAATTCTGCAATAATTATTGAACAAAATGATATGCTGGCATTATTTTAACATGTAACTCAAAACACTAAAAACTATTATTATGAAAAACACCATTCAGAGTATCAACACGAAATTGTTCTTACTATTTATGTTCCTGTTATCCGGCTTTTATGCAATAGCACAGGACGGGACTACAACCACGCAAACGACTACAAACACAAGTCACTCAGAAACAAGCGGAGCAACCGCTGACCCATCCATGTGGTACAGTAACCCTATAGTATGGGTTATTGGCGGTGTAGTTTTGCTTATTATAATAATAGTAGCAGCAACGAGCGGCAAAAGGACTGTAGCAAACAGGGAAGTATCGAGAACTACTACTACCTCAACTACTGTTAGAGAAGACTAATCGATTTTTGATGAACTATAAATTTAGAGAGCTTTCATTTTGGAAGCTCTTTTTTTGTTTCATTATCCTCTTTTAGTTTGATGTGTAATGGTGGGCAAGCGGATGCTTGCTGGAGTTTGAGGCCGAAGCAAATGCCTGACCAGCGAGGAGTGCGCTTCACTCATCGGATTGATTTGGCCCCTATTGTTGCGGCGCGTACATATCCCATTTGATGCCAATTGTAAGTGTAAGCAATGCTATCATTTTGGTAGTAGTAATAGGCGGTACACTGTGGATACACAGTGGCAAAAGTGGCATAGGTTATTGATACATTAGACTTATCTAACAGCAGAAGAGGATTAACTGTGTAATTCGTCACATAACGATTTAGTGAAGAATCCGGTATTACCTGGATGGTTGAATCATTTACCTTGGTGATAGTGATATTTCCAGAGATAGGAAATGTTGTATCTAAAAGAGGTGGTTGACCCCATGCGCCTGCTATGTCAGTATAGGTACCTGTATAAGTTCTGGTTGAGGCTATTTTATTCCAGAGTACAGTAGTTGTTGCTGTGGGAGTATTATCCGCTATAGGAGATGTACCCTTGTTACATCCAAATGCTACTGTGCATATTGCGGCGAGGACGAATAGTGATCTAAGTTGATTCATTGAGTACTTTTTATTGTTTCAACTACACGTAGGTTTATTTCACTTAAACTTATGTAATTTACTATATTTTATTGAAATTAAAAATCGCCAGTCGAAGCTGACCTTGGGGGTGTTTGAGGACGAAATGATTCTTCTACCAGGAGGAATTAAGAGATAACTTGAATAATTATAATAACGATTGAGATTGCCTTGCGGGGGGCATGGAAATGTGTTTAATAATTTTATTGATTTTGTATGCTTTATTAATGTAAGTATTTACTGATTTATCAAACTCTTGCCTAATCTCCATTTCGACTTCTAATGAATCGCCCTTAGCCAATTGCGACCACTATCTATCCTTAATTTACGTTTTCTATGTAATATAATAATAGTAATAAACTACTTCCCTTTCATAAACCGCTTCATTTCCATTACATCTACTTCAAGATCGGCGAGGCGGTGATAAACTTCCGCGGGTTCGCTAAAGTCCCCACTAATCTTGAGGCGGCCGTACCAGATCTCTTTTACATCTTCGGGATCTATCTCTACTGTGGGAAATTCGTGGCGGTGTGCTATGGTGTCTGATTTAAGATAAAGTTTACCGCGCTCCTCTATTCGGTTGAGTATGCGTTTTACTGCAACTCCACCTTTATGGACAATAACGTGCACCCTATTGTCACGTATCTTGTCAAAGCCTTCTATCCATTCTCCTATAATACGATCGGCATGCATGATGTTTGGCGCCATGGATGGTCCATCTACCTCGAACATCCTAAAGGTAGCATTGCTGAGTCCTGGCAGCCTAAACGTAGGTAGTGTTTCCATAAACTCAGGATCGCCATAACCCAGCAGGTAGCCTGCCCTGGCTTTTACGGGTACGTATATAATATTATCGTTTCCATTGCGATCGACACTAATTACCTGGGGAACCTTATTATAAGGAATATTACCACTATGCGGAACCACACTCATTGCAGCACTAGTATCAGGCAGGCCTTCTTTATCCAAATTTCTTGACAAAAGCACATCTACGGAAATTCCAAAATAATTGGCAAATACCATTAAGGTCTCCAGGTTGGGCTCGCTGATGCCAGCCTCGTAATTGGCGATGGTGGTACGGCCTATACTCACGTCAGCGCTCAATCCGTCTTGTGTCTTACCGGCTTTTTTTCTTAGGAACTTAAGATTGCCTGATAGATTCATATAAAAATATTTTTAGCAAATTTGTCCACAAAATTGGATTTGTCAAATAATTTGGAATACTTTTGTGTCGTAGTACAATTTATATGACATCAAAGATAGCTAATAAAAAATATTTGTGCCAAATAATTTGTCTAAATAATAAAATTATAAACCAGAATAAACAGAGCCGTATGACAACAGAACAGAAATTACAGATCAAAGAAGCACTGGTGCGCTACGTGGCTGCGCACCCCACCTGCATTGCCGCTGCGGCTACATTGCAGGGCATTACCACTCAGCACGTAGCGCAGGTATTGCATAACAACTGGGAGATGGTGACTGAAAAAACATGGCACCAACTGGCGCGGCGGATAGGCTTTTTCCAGAATGAATGGAATCCTGCAGATACAGGCACACACTTGCTGCTACGCATATTGTTTAGCGATGCACAACATTTTGCACTCGCTTATGGTATTGCCATTGGTAATGGGCTGGGCAAAACGTTTACCGCCCGCCAATATGCGCGTGAAAATGAAACTGCAACCATTATAAGCTGCTCAGAACTGCACAACCGCAAAACTTTTATTACAGCACTGCTGGAAAGCCTGAACCAACCTGTAACAGGTACTGTACCCGAATTGGTGCAGCAATTTGCCGACACCATAGCAGAACGCAACGAACCCCTGTTGATAATAGATGATGCCCATAAGCTTAAAGACCGTGTACTGCATTTTTTAATAACCATAGTGAACTGTGTAAGTGATAAGTGTGGGATAGTGATAATGGGCAATGAAGAATTGAGCACACGCATTATTACCGGTGCGCGACAAAACCGTGAAGGATTTGCGATGATATACAATACCATAGGCCGCAGGTTTATAACCCTTGGCCGACCAGGACCAAATGATGTGGATATGATATGCAGAGCTAATGGCGTTACAAACGCTGATGTGATAGACTACATAAAGGAACAATGCGGCAATAGCCTACATGGCATAGAACACCTGGTACAACAAAGCCGCCGCAAAGCCGCATGATGCATGGACGACAAAAAATAAATGAAACGATAAAAACAGATAATTATGAGCT
Source organism: Flavipsychrobacter sp. (assembly GCA_031292525.1). Taxonomy (GTDB): domain Bacteria; phylum Bacteroidota; class Bacteroidia; order Chitinophagales; family Chitinophagaceae; genus JABDEZ01. The sequence continues at coordinate 35,893 of JARLGY010000053.1, forward strand.
ATGCAATGACACAAACTGTTGCCCGCCACATAACCCGCGCAGCAGAACAGCAAATAAGAACCAAGACCGGTATGCGGGTGACGCTGGTACTGTGCCCCAGCGATACCCCGCTGAAAAGCCCTGAACAGATGCTACGGGTAGTGGCGAGATCGCTTAATGCATCGCCAGAAGTATTCCAGGAGAAAAACAGGAAGCGGCAAGTAGTGGAAGTACGTTTTGTGGCTGCGCTGTTGCTGAGGTATTACTACCCTACCATAACGCTGAAACAGATAGGCCTGCTGTTTGGCGGACAAGACCATACCTCTATAATGAACGCGCTGACCCGTGCACAAAACCTGCTGTACACTAATGATGTTGTGTTTACAGCCCAATACAAACATGCTTTAAATACTGTGAACCAATGGATAAACGAATAATACCCATCCGGGTGACCGGGGAACGGCTGGAAGCGCTGCACAGCTTGTGCGTATCGATGAAGGAAGATTTTAAACCTGAGAACGAACACGGAAGATTGCTGAAAGAATACATGCTGGAGCTGGAGCACCGGCTGCAACAAATGGTGGACCGCAGACAGGAGCGATATACACTGAACCTCACAGGGACGGAAGCCATGGCCTTTTACCAGTTGTGGAATATGCTGGATATACGCCACGACCGCTATGCCAAAGTAATTGTAGGCGGCCTGCTACAAAAGATGAGTGCGTTAGCTTCTTAGTTGTGAGCATAATGTAGCAAACTGAAGTTTGCGGCAGAATAACAGTAACAATGAAAACCTTAAAAATAAACTACATGAAAACCTACAACCCTAAGATAAAGATAGCCGTGCCGGTAGTGAAAAATGTAACAAGTATTGCTTTCCAAACAGCGCTGGAACAATACAGCACGGCATTGCAAAGTGCAACTGTATTGACAAAAGAACTGGAGCAAGAGCTAGAAGAAGTGAGGAAAAAGTACGCACCTAAGCTTACGTGCCTGGAGCATAATAAATGCTGCGCATACAATGCAATAGAAACCTACTGTCGTGAGCAGAAAACTACGCTTTTTGCCAACAGGAGAAGCATTGGCACTCCGTATGGGATAGTAGGCTTCAGGCTGGGAACACCGCGGCTGAAGATACGTAAGGGCTATAGCCAGAAAGTAGTATTAGAACTGCTGGCTGCAAAACTACCCGGCTACGTACGCACTGTGCATGAACCCGCAAAAGCTTTGCTACTGGCTGACAGGCACACAGAGCAAGTAGCTGCAAAACTACATAGTGCAGGGCTTGAAATAGTGCAGGATGAACTGTTTTACATACACAATGCAATACCACAGGCGCTACTGAAAAGCGCCTGACAATGATAAAAAACTAAAACTGTTGAAACATGAACAGACAGCAACAAAAGCATGAAATGCTTATCACTTTTATGGCTAACCTTACACCTGCAAAACGCCGGGAAGCCAAAAAAATAACTGTAGCCGGATGGCGCAGGTACTTATCTTTTATTAACAATCGCCTTTTGCGTGCTGGTCGTGTGCGAAGACGTAAAACATGCGCAGCGTGCACCTACACGATCAGTGTTGATTTTAGACCAACATATAATTATGCAGCACAAGAAATAAATTGTTAAAAAGCACGTTTAAGTGCACAAGGGTCTGTGGAAATAATTATTGTATATTCTGTTACCGCTTTTAATGGCCAGCCCTTATAAACCCCATCACCTGTGCCGATGAAGCTGTTTGCTATGTTGTGGTTGAAACCCAAACTTTTTTGAGTATGCACCCTGGCCTAGCGCCAGGGTTGCAGCAAGAGTATTTTGCCTTTGTAAAATTTGCTTATAACTACACCCCCTTTGCCATGGGCTTCTTGTAGATAGGCACTGTAGAGCATGGCTCACCGTACATGATTGACTTTACCACGGGTTTGAGGTGGTAAGTAGCAGCTACATATGCTGCATCGGGTATTGGAGTATCGCCACAACCTTTTATCACCACACGTTTGTCTGTGTATTCTTCTATGTTTATATTGTTTATGCCGTTCAGTACTATGCTCTTCTTCAGTTCTTCAATGGTGCCGAAATATACACTTTTAGCAACAGGCTCCAGGTAGTTAGCGGCCAGCATGTAGGCCCATACGGGTATTATTGCATCTACAGTGCAGCTTAGCGCTACTTGTTTGCCTGCATACTGTGCCCAGTCGTGGGTTTGCAATGCTGCGCGGTAATCTTTCTCGCGCAGTATCAGTTCCATATACAGGAATGGTTTCAGATCGAATAACACCAGGTCCTCATCGGCAGGTACATATTGCGCCAGGTCGAGCGTAATAATACCACTTTCAGCTACTTTATTTACTATCGGTTCCATATCTACAATGCAAATTTACGAATATATAGCGGGAGCTGGAATGGCGGGTTTATAGATTTAACGTTATGGGGTATAAAAAAATCCCAATGGTGCCGGCGAAAGGCGCCTCAATTAGAATGCTATACCCAGCTTAGCTTTTTATATCCCTCAAAGCCTACTTTTAGCGCATGCCTTATGTCAGTTAAAAGCGCGTCGTCAACTGCTTTAATATGAAAACAAGATTTACCCTTCAGGAGCTTGAGCAGATTTGGAGACAACTGCAAACGGATGGCGGCGCTGCAATAGATGGGCATGAAGTAGAAACCTACATAGCCGCTTTGCACAATTAATGCACTAAAATCCATTTCCTTGCGTGGTTTGCCCAACGCCATTATACCCTCTTTTTCTGATACAAGTTCATACTTGCCTTCCATATCAAAACGAGCTTTCACAGCGCCTTTTTCGTAAAGCTTCAATTCATTTTTCAGCGTAAGGAAAATGCGAAGGAGTTCATCAGTTGTGAGGCGCGCCATAGCATAAAGTATGTGTATGTAAAATAGAAAAATAACCAAACATACAGCGCGTTAAATTTCAGTAATCATTTTCTTTTGATGTTGGTGTGCGGGTAACATTGCATAGCTTTAACCAACTTAAACACAAAACTATGGAACTGAACATTGGAGACATCGTATTGCTAAAATCGGGAAGCATCCCCATGACGGTTATTGCCAAGAACGGCGAAACAGTGCAAACACAATGGTACAGCGAAGAAGATGGCGCGTTCCCTACCATGAACTTTGTATCGGCAGCACTAGAAGTCATTGAAGAAGACGACATGTATGATGATGACGATGAATTTGAAGAAGAGGCAGAGAACGACGGCGAGTAGTTTTTAAAACACAAATACTATTAAATATCAAACCCGCAACCAGCAATGGTTTTGCGGGTTTTTTAAAATATTTTTTGGAAGTTTGAAATTTGTGCCATTACCTTTGTAGCAGTTCTTTAATATCTCTTATCAAGAAAGGCAGAGGGTCATGGCCCTGTGAAGCCTTAGCAACCTCCTCAATGCAAATTGAGAACTGGTGCTAATTCCATCCCGCATAAAAGTGGGGTAGATAAGTCAGAATGATCAGTTTGCCTGAATAACGTGTGCACGCGTTTCTCAATATAACTTAAGCTCCTCTGATTTATCGGTGGAGCTTTTTTTATGCGCACATGTTTCGTGTACGTGTACAGAAGTTCTCCCGGTAATTTCCTGGTAAGTGGTATGGAAAATTGTAAACAATTTTTAACCAGATTCAAATTATACCAGACAATGAGCAATGCAACCAACCTGATACACAGTATTCCGGTAGATGAATTAACAGGCTCTATTTCAGTACCCATTTACCAGACCTCAACATTTGTGCAAGATGAGCCAGGTGTGAACCGTGGCTATGATTATGCACGCAGCAATAACCCCACACGCGCCACGCTTGAAAAAATAATAGCTACACTTGAAGGCGGCAAAACAGGCGCAGCATTTGCCAGCGGACTTGCTGCCATAGATGCAGTAGTGAAGCTGTTGCAAAGTGGTGATGAGATACTTGCAGTTGATGATATATACGGCGGAGCCTTCCGGTTGTTCACACAGGTATATGCTAAGTTTGGCATTACCGTGAACTATGTGGATACTACCAACGCAGATAATGTAGCTAAAGCCATAACACCTGCTACCAAGCTGATATGGCTGGAAACACCTACCAACCCTACACTAAAAATTAGCGATATAGCCGCCATAGCCGCTATAGCAAAACAGCGTAACATACTGTTGTGTGTGGACAGCACATTTGCATCGCCAGCCTTGCAGCAGCCTATAAAGCTGGGTGCTGATATAGTAGTGCATAGTGCAACCAAGTACATAGGCGGCCACAGCGACCTGATAGCCGGACTTGTGGTATGCAAAACAGAAGAACTGGGCGCGCAGATAAAATTTTACCAGAATGCAAGTGGCGCAATACTGGGACCACAAGATAGCTGGCTGGTGATACGCGGAGTAGAGACCCTGTACCTGCGCATGCAGCAGCATTGCAAAAACGCACAAGCACTGGCAGAGTTCCTGCAAACACACCCAGCTGTTGATAAAGTATATTATCCCGGCCTGGCCACACATCACAATCATAATATAGCTGCAGAGCAAGCCAGTGGCTTTGGAGGCATAGTTTCTTTTACATTAAAAACGGATACTGCTGAGGCTGCAAAAGAAGTTGTATGTAGCACCCAGTACTTTAAACTGGCTGAGAGCCTGGGCGGAATAAAAAGCCTGCTTTGCCACCCTGCAACCATGACCCACAAAACCATACCTGCTGAAAAAAGACAAGCAGTGGGTGTTGCTGACAGCCTGGTGCGCCTAAGCGTGGGCCTTGAAGATGCAGAAGACCTGGTAGCCGACATAGCACAGGCGCTGGATAAAGTACTACCTGCTAAAACTACAGCGGCACGTAAATATGAAAGCGCAGTGCTGTAGTGTTATAACACTATGACGGTGTGGATAGCATACAATTGAAATGAAGAATCAACCAGTTTAACAATAACAACCAGAATAATTAACGACCATAGTAATGCCAGAACAAAATCAAACAAAACTGAACATAGGCCTATTTGGATTTGGTGTAGTGGGCGAGAGCCTATATCGCGTTTTGCAGACCAACAAATCGCTGAACGCGCAGGTAAGCAAGGTGTGTATAAAACATGCCGATAAAAAAAGGAATGCACCTGCTGAATTGTTTACTACTGACCCACAGGACCTTTTGAGAGATGACAACATCAACGTGATAGTAGAGCTGATAGACGATGCTGATGCTGCATACATAATAGTAAGCGACGCGCTGAGCAATAAGAAAAGCGTGGTAAGCGCCAATAAAAAAATGATAGCAGAGCACCAGAACGAACTACTGGAACTACAACGTACCCACCAGACCCCATTCTTGTATGAGTCTGCCTGTTGCGCGAGTATTCCCGTGATACGCAACCTGGAAGAATACTATGACAACGACCTACTACAGGGCATAAGCGGTATAGTAAATGGCAGTACCAATTACATACTGACCCGTATAGCAGAAGACGGCCTTACGTTTGAAGCAGCCCTAAAACTAGCGCAGCAGGAAGGTTTTGCAGAAAGCAACCCAGCACTTGATGTGGAGGGTATTGATGCGGTGAACAAGCTTACCATATTGCTTACGCATGCCTATGGTACCGTGGCGTTGCCCAAAGAAATAGTGCATACCGGCATACAAAACCTGCACGCACATGATGCTACTTACGCAAAAGAAAAAGGTTACGAAATAAAACTGGTTGCCCAGGCCAAGAAACTGGAGGATGGAAGTGTGGCTGCTTTTGTGTTACCGCAGTTCCTGAAGAAAGATAACCAGCTGTATAACGTAAAGAACGAGTACAATGGCGTTATTATAGAAAGCGGCCTGGCCGACAAACAATTCTTTTATGGCAAAGGTGCTGGTGGGTTCCCAACGGCATCGGCGGTTTTGAGCGATCTGTCTGCATTGCGCTACGACTACAAGTATGAATATAAAAAGCTACGCTACCAGGAACCCGCTGCACTTGCACAGGATTTTTACCTGAGGGTGTATGTAAGCTTCGATGGCCTGTTTCACGTGCCGCACGAACTGTTTGAAGTGATAGAGGAGTGGAGCAGCAATAATAAAAGATGTTCTGTAATTGGCATCATCCGCTTTAGCAAACTGAAAGATGAAAGCTGGTGGAAAAAGAAAAACACATCGCTGATACTGATGCCGGATGCTTTTGCAGATTTTGTGCCTGAACTAAAGGAATCATCTGCATCGGAAATGTTTATGGTTTAAAACCTTTCTGCCATACCCAGCCCAAACAATGCATAATCATATATAGCAGGGTCTTCAAGATTTAACAGGCGCAACTGGTAAGTAAGGTGCAATGCACTTTGCCAGTTGGCCTTATTCTGGTCGAGAAGGCCAAGGCGGTGGGCCACCCGGGCCACATGCACATCTAACGGGCAAACCAGCTGCCGGGGTTGTATCTTTTTCCACAGTCCGAAATCAACGCCTGCATTGTCCTTACGGACCATCCAGCGCAGGTACATATTGATGCGTTTACATGCACTTTTGCGCTGTGGGGTAGCTATGTGTTTTTGGGTACGTTCCGGGTGCTCCTCGGCAAAGAAGTAATCGTGAAAATGTATGAGTGCCTGCTCTACAGTATCTTCTGTATAGGTACCTGCAGGTACAAACGCATCTTCAAGCGAGAGATATTTTTGGTAATGCCGGGTAAGAAATTCAATAAAATACAACAGGTCTGTAGCATTGAACGTACGGTGTGTGAAATGCACAAATGGCTTCAGATCAGTATCCTTATGGTTGAGTATAAAATCGTAGGGCGCATTATCCATCCAGCCCATCAGCTTACGGCAATTGTTGATGATAGTAGTGCGATTGCCCCAAGCCAATACAGCAGCAAACAATCCTGATATCTCTATGTCCTGCAGCCGGGAGAAACTGTGGGGTATAACTATAGGATCTTTATCAATAAAACCGGGTTGGTTGTAGTGCGCAACTTTTTCATCAAGGAGCCGCTTCAGTTCTATTATTTTGTGTTCCACCTCCGTTTAAATTTCAGTTAGCATCTTTAGTTGCACTCCAAGTTTCCAATTTGTTCCATCTTTAGGCAAGCCAGAATATTGTTTCTTCTACAAAACAAAAAATGGTCAGTTTACCTGCCAGAATTGGCACAATATTACTGATTTACGTTTTGGTATAAGATATCATCATAAAAACAAGAAACATGGACAGCATCAACAAACAACAACCAGAGCAAAACCACAAAGACCTTGCGGGAAAAGACGCAGGAAAAAAGATAAAAGAACTGGCAGATACTGCGAAGAGTTGCTACTTCTGCAGTGATATACAGACCGGTAAAGCATTGACCGTGCGACCTATGTCTGTACAGAAAACGGATGAGGATGGTGTTTTTTGGTTTTTGAGTGCTACAGACAGCCATAAGAACCTGGAGGTGGAACAGGATCCTCATGTTCAGCTATTGTTCCAGGGATCGCCATATACCGACTTTTTAAGTATCTATGGGAAAGCTACGATCAGCAAAGACAAAGAAAAGATAAAGGAACTGTGGGAACCGATACTGAAAACATGGTTTACAGAAGGGATAGATGACCCACGTATATCTGTAATAAAAGTGGAAACAAAGGAAGGATACTACTGGGACACCAAGCATGGTGTTGCTGTTTCTTTTCTTAAATCGGTTACGGGCGCTATAATTGGGCAAACTTTGGATGATTCTATCGAGGGCAAGCTTGCAGTGCGCTAATAAATAAGCTATAAATACAAAAGCGCCCTTGCCGTGTATTGGCAAGGGCGCTTCCTTATGCACCTCTTATTAAAATATACCGAGGAATTTCTTTTTCTTCTTTACCAGCCTTACTTTGATCATAGCAATATCCTTTGTGGGGCGATTGTTTTGATCGCAGGTTTGTGCAGATATTTTATCTACCACATCCATACCTTCTATTACCTGTCCGAAGACGGTATAGCCACCATCAAGATGCGGAGTACCGCCTTGCGTTTTATATATTCCGCGCTGGGCTGCAGTATATTTTGCGCCACGGCTCCTTTCCACATTGTCCAGCTCGCCATCGGTAGCAGGTTTTCCAGTAACTATGTAGAACTGGCAACCACTTGATTCCTTTTTAGGGTTACCATCGCGAGCCATGCCTACGGCACCACGTATATGGCAATCCTCGGTATTTATTTCTGCAGGTATGCGGTATCCGATCTCTCCATTGCCGAGCATTGTACCCGGCTGGGCATGCTTAGACTGCGGATCGCCCCCTTGTATCACAAAATTGGGAATGACACGATGGAACAAGGTACTATCGTAAAAATGCGATTGGGCCAGTTTGATCATGTTATCGCGATGCTGGGGCGTATTGTTATAGAGCAGCATAACAATTTTACCATATTCAGTCTCGATAGATACTTTGGTTTCTTTTTGAGCGTATGCAACCACGCCCAGGAAGCATAAACAAACGATCAGCAGGCTTTTTTTCATTTACAGGTGTTTAAAATTTTGAAAGCACATAATTACAAAATATTGAAGATAATATGGTGAGCAGGCAAGATAAAATTGAAAGCAGCCTGCCAGAATGCTACTTATAATAGTTTGCAATAGCTAAACAAAACATACCTATTTTTACCACACGTATTCAGGCACACGCTAGTTGTGCATGGAATTATTTTATTATAATTTTAATAATTATTTATTTTTGGCTTGTTTTTTGCTGTTAAAACTTTAACGAATTTTTTCGTCTGTTATTCTCATGAATAAATTTTACAAATCGGCGTTATTAATATTTACATTCGTTGCTTTTTTTGTATCTGTACAAGCACAGACGCAGCTTGAGGACGTAGTAAATGCTATAAAATCGAATAGGGTGTCTGATATGACCAAATATTTTGATAATATAGTGCCTATTACTATTAATAATGTGCAAAGTACTTATAGCCGCACCCAAGCGGAACTTGTACTGAAAGATTTTTTTGGCAAGAATACCCCTAAGGACATAACGATACTTAACAGCGGTGCACCAACACCTTCTTCAAAATTTGCTATTGGTGACCTAACTACCAATACCGGTAAGTACAGCATTTATATTCTTTTTAAGCTGAAGGACAATAACAACTACCTGCTTCAGGAAATAAGGTTGAATAAAGAGTAACTTTTAGCAATTCAATTCCCCAAAGTCTGATCTACATTTCTTTACTTTTTTTGATGCCAAAAAAAAGTAACAAAAAAGCAGTCGGCAGAGATTACCACTGCTGCCGACATAGCTTTGTGCAGGCAACAGTACTACTGTTCTGCCGAGTTGAACAATTCTACCTCTTACCAGTACGCATCCACAAAGCGCAGGTATAACCTCTACAGGGCATACCATGATAACCTGCTTAAATTAGTTGTCTAAATGGTATTAGATTTTGACGAGCATTTAATGGCTAGTCAGTGTTTTGCCTTTGGGATATTTAATGGTGTAGCCCAACTTCAGGTCTTTGGCTTCGTTTGCATTTAAGGTGAGGTGCCAATTAACTTCGCCAGTGGTTTCGTTATAATTGCCGCCGCTGGTCTCAATATCTTCAATACTTATGTCTTTATCTGTGCTTACGGGTACCTGGTCTGCCACAACAATATCCACAGGTTGTGCGTGGGTATTGCGTACGGTGATGGTATAACCATACTGTTCCTTTACGTTTGAGCCTATGGTTTTTGTACTGCGCATTTTAGTATCCTGTATGCGCTTCACCACAATCTTCTTATCTCTGCCGAGGGAGAATGTGAGAGTGTCGGTAACGGTGTGCAGATCTATATAGGTTTGACCAACATAAGTACCGCCAAAATAGATATTGGCGCTGCCGGGCGTTATATCCACATTGCCCCAGTCTGTAAGCTGCGCCTGTAGATATGCGTTGTTATCTGCTTTAGGATAAACATAAAAACGGTATGTAACAGGTAATTTCTGCGTATTAATATCGACCTGTTGTTTTTGCCCAGCAGGGATACTATATGGTGTTTCGATATCGTAAGTGGTAGCTACCGGAGAAACGAAGGTCGTTGCCTGGTTATCTGCATGCGTTATTCGTTCTGCCGATACATTACTCATCTTAATGCTTTTTTCGAATGCCATGGGGGAAGCAGAATAAATACCGGGCTGGTAAAAAGATAAATAGTTTGAACTAAACGTAGGCGCAGTAGCATTTTCATTTGGATTGCCTGTAGATAATGAGATGCTTACATTTTCCCAATTGACACGGGTACCCTGGAAAATGATAGCTTTATGTACAAGTATTATAGCATCGCCAATTTTGGCTGTCCGCATGTCGTAAGCAGATTCCCAGCTCCCATCGTTAGCGATGTAATTTATGTAAGCTGTTATGGTTGCAGCTTGCTGTGTATAAAACTTAACCAACACTTCGCCGCCAGGCAGCTTTTCTAATCCCGGCCCTTCATTTTTAAGCCTTTCTACCTGCGTATCCATTTGCTTTAGCTGATTCTCCAGCGCACTTTTTTCATTGAGCAACGTGCCCATACGTGTATTTACTACATCGAGCATTTTCTCGAGCACAGCTATACTTAGATCAGCATTATTTCCGGATACTTTTTCATTGGCTTTTATAATAGCTATCTGCTCTTTTATTACGCTTAGCTTGTTGTCTGTTAGCTGGCGTTTTGATATAATTAAGGCAAGACTGTCTTTATATATTTTTGTGAGCGGATTTATGGTAATGTTGGTATCAGAATACATGTCGAGAAAAGTAACGGATTGTATAATGACGTTGCCATTGTCTGTACCTACGGTTATACTTTCCTGGTTTATATAATCGGCCATATTGGTGAACAATACCTGAGATTCACCCACCGGTAATGTTACTTTGGCAATATTGTCCATTTCAGTGCCTCTGAAAAATACAGTTACATGTTTGGGGGTCATTTTTATTGTTTGTTGGGCATACAGATAATTGGCACCAAGCGCAAAACAAAGTAAAACAGTAAGGGGGAAACGATACATAAGACACAATTTTATAGTAAGACGAGCCAAATTAGTTATTCCATGGGTGAGGATGTGTTAAAAGTTTGGGAAGGAGAAAGTTGCATCAGTGGCGACTTCGTTAACGACTACTTTTTGGGTTGGTATATTCCTGGAGATCTGTCCGTGCACCACCATTATGTACATTGGTGAAGCCACGGGCTTTGAGTAATTCCACAGCTTTTATGCTCCTGAGGCCGTGAGAGCAGCAGGTTATTATGGCCTGGTTTGGGGCGAAGGGTATTGAGTCTGTTCTTAATTTGCTTAGCGCAATGTTTGTTGAACCCGGTATATGGCCACTGTTGTATTCGGGTTGGGTGCGCACATCCAGTATTACCGCTCCTTTTAAGATCAGGGTTTTAAGGTTTTTATCTACATGGCTACGGCTGTATGTTTTGTAAAAAACGTAGATCACAAACCATATCCCTGCTATTATAATAATTATTTTCATTATAGATCATTTAAAACTGCCTGAAATACGGACGGGCAACCACGGGTGAAAATGGCCATGGCACGGAAGTAAGGATAAGTAGCAGCCCGATAGAAAACCAGATGAGCATTGTCTTGAATTTTGCCCTGTCGTTTGGCTTTCTTTTGGCAGCTGCCGAGCCTATTGTAATGCACACAATTGCTGTAACCATAACAGTGATATGCTCCATACCAAAAAACCTAGTTTCGCGCTCGTGAACGGCCACTGCATAGTTGCGCATGAAGTATTTTATGATAGGGCTTTGTGTGTATAACAGTATGCCTAGCACCAATTGTATATGTGCAATAGTTGCGGTGTAATGCCTTACCTTATCATCGAACTTTGTAAAAATAGCTTTGCCCGCATATCCTTTCGCAGCGCGGTATATGGCATAGATGAGACTGGCTAGTACCAGCCAACGGAACAGAGAATGAAAGAATAAATAGAACAACAAGTTAGAAAACATACATCGATTCACTTATGTGCACAAAGGTCGGTTGTGTATAATAAATGCATCAGGACACACAAATCATTTATCAGGACATTTCAATCTTTTTTCTGAATTCAAGCGGTGTGATCCCTTCATATTTTTTAAACAACCTGCTGAAGTAGGAAGGATCTGTGATGCCGATAGCAGAAGCAATTTCATTTACAGAAAGAGTGGTTTGGTAGAGCAGTACCTTCGCTTCCAGTACTATGGTTTCATCTATCCACCTGGTTGGTGATTTTGCAGTGGTACTTTTTATTGCTTTATTTAAATGATTGGGCGTAACGTTGAGCATTGATGCATAGTCTGTAACCATGTGCTTGCTGGTGATGTTACTAAATAACACGTCTTTAAAACTATTGGTGAGCTTTACTGCAGCTGTTTGCCTGCTGTTGAAAAGCGGAAGGTACACCTGCCTGATCTCGCACAGCAATGCCAGCAGATAGGACTGCACCAAATCAATATGCTGCAAGCCGCTTTTTGCGTATTCAACCAGTATCCTTTTTAAAAGCTGCCCAACGAATGCTGAAATTTCTTCGCCCAGGCTAATGGAATGATTGCCCCAAACGTTGAGAAATTCGAACTCGTTTACGAGTTCGATCTTGCCAAATTTACCCGCCAGCATACTATCATTAAAGTTGCACAAAAAACCTTTGTTGTACTTGGTAGTATCATAAGCCTCGAAGGAGAAAATTTGTCCGGCAGGTACACACAACATTTCGTGTTGGTGTATGCGGTACTCATCACTCCCTATCTTCATATACCCTTCGCCTTCTGTAAGGTATATGAAGGTATGGTTGGTAGCACGCGATGGCGGTACCGACTTATGTACATGCTTGTACATCTCTTCTACAGGCACAATAAGAAACTTTTCGATGTCGCCCCGGTACATACTTTTCAATTCATCAGAAGGCATGTACCTGTCTGTGAATGTGCGCGTGTTGTACTTTTTTACCTGGGGCGTATCGCTCATTACTGAAAGACTTACTGCATCAACCTTCTGCCACGGTGCGGTCTTCTTTCACCCACCTGCTTTCGTTGAGGTGTGTGATGGTTACCGGTATGTTGTAGCGTGCTGTAATATATTTACCTAACTGCTCTGCCGCATATACAGACCTGTGCTGACCACCAGTGCAGCCAAAAGCTACAGTAAGCTGTTCAAAACCACGTGCCAGGTAATCTTCTACGTTCATAGACACCAGTGCAAATACATGATCGAGAAACTCGAGCATGGTGGTTTCTGTTTCGAGAAAGTGCTTTACTTTTTCGTCTTGCCCTGTAAGTGTTTTGTAGGCTGCGTAGCGGCCCGGGTTTAGTATGCCCCGACAATCGAACACATAACCACCGCCATGTATGCTCTTATCTTTCGGCATACCCACTTTGTAAGAGAAGCTTGAAATATTAACTACGAGCTTACTCTCTGTATTGGCATGCGTGCGTATATAGCGCTCCTGCATCTCTGTAGTTGAAATCTTCTCTAACAGATGCCGCATTTCAGGATAGGCAGGTATAGAAGGATGATTGCTGAGAAATGTTTGCAGGTTCTTTAATGCAGGGCCTATGCTGCTGAGGAAGTGTGGTTTGTGCTGCAACATACCCCTGAAGCCATAAGCACCCAATACCTGTAACAGACGCAGTAATACAAATTGTGCAAACCCCCGACGAAAATAGATCTCGTCCATACGGGGTACATGCAGATCGTTAAGGGTAGTGATGTAACCGTTGAGCAGGTCTTCCTTCCACGCCTCGGGTAGTTGCGCTCTTGCCTGCCATAATAGCGACGCAATATCGTACTGGGGAGGTCCCTGCATACTGCCCTGGAAGTCTATGAAGTACACCTGGTCTTCCACTACCATTATATTGCGGCTCTGGAAATCGCGATACATGAGCATTTGTGGCTGTGTGCGGCCCAGTTCCTTAGCCAATTCTTCCATCTCGCTGATGAGCGCTATCTTATCGTAAGGTATGCGCTGCAGATCGGCAAAGTAATACTTAAAGTACAAGAGGTCGGCCATTATGGCTTTCTCGTTGAACTGGTTACTGGCAAAGCATTGTTTATAGTCTGCCTCGCGGCCGGCTATCCACTGCACACGGGCCAGTTGGGCCAAGCTTTTATGATAGTATTGACGTACGTTGTCTGTAAAGCCTTCAGCCATCAGCATATCGAAGAGGCTGGTGGTACCGAGATCTTGCTGCAAGTAAGACTTGCGGTCTTTACTTACACCATATACCTGCGCTACATTTATCTCGTGCTTGCGAAACAGCTCAGTAAAATAAAAGAACGTATTATTTTCTGCTACATTCTGATTGTGTGTACCAATGGCGGTAGTTTTGCCATTGCTTAAGCGATAATACCTGCGGTCGCTGCCCGATACAGGCAACATTTCTACATGCTCGGCGGGTTTGCCAAAGTGCTCTTCAAATAATTTTTCCAGTCCTGCTACAATATTTGCCTGCTTACCGTTGGTCATAGTTCCTTTTTAGGGTATGTATAAAAAAACACTTCTTTGCCTGCACTACTGAAATCAGTCCAGTGCTTTGCGTCCACATATGCTGCTACCACTGCCCCCGTAGGCAAGTCATCCACATCAAATACTGGCGACAGTTGATTTGCAAAATCGCTGGTGCCGGGGTTGTGCGCAATTATCATTATGGTATGCACCTTATCGTCTGTCTCGTAGATCACCTCTTCAAAAATAGCAGGGGTGCAATGGTACAGGCCTTTTACAAACTTTATTTTACTCTTATCGTAGCCCAATACCCCAGCTACCTCTTCGGCCGTTTGGCGGGTACGTTTTGCCGGGCTGGCTATTATAAGATCGGGAATCAAGCTTTTCTCCTTCATCCTGATACCCATATCAACAGCATTGCGATGCCCACGACCTGTAAGGGAACGGTCGTAATCCAACTGTCCAGGTTCCTGGGCATTTGTTTTGGCATGGCGCATTATAATTAAAGTTCTTTTCATGGTAGTTATGGTTTATAGTATTTCAAGCGCATCTGTTCCCCATCAAATTCGCCATAGCTGTCGTATCGCAGCCAGTCGCCAAGGTTCACATACAGACTGTTTTGCGGTAAAGGGAACTCCATTGCCAGGTGCCTGTGCCCGAATATGAAGTAGTCGAAATACTCGACCTCCAGTGTTTGCAGGCAAAACTGCACCAGCCATTCTTTCTCTACACCCAAAAAAGGTTCCTTTTCTTCGGTTTCGGCGGTATGTTTTGGTCCCAGCCTGCTGAACCAGCCAGCCAGCCCAACACCCGTATCGGGGTGCAGCCTGCGATACATCCATTGCGATACAGGGCTGCGCAGTACTTTTTTGAGCACTTTGTACCCATTATCGCCTGGGCCCAGACCATCGCCATGCCCTATAAAGAACTTTTTGCCGTTAAAGGTGCGTTGTATGGGGTGGTGGTGTACCGGTATATTCAATTCTGTTATAAAGTAATCCTTCATCCACAAATCGTGGTTGCCTGTAAAAGCTTCTATGTGCATACCGGCATCGGTAAGCGCCGCCAGTTTGCCCAGGAAACGGGTATAGCCTTTTGGCACTACATTCTTGTATTCAAACCAGGTATCAAACATATCGCCTACCAGGTATATCTGTGCTGCATCTTTGCTCACCTGGTCCAGCCAATTGCATACACGCCTTTCGCGGGCTATGCTGGCGGCATGGTTGGGTATGCCAAAGTGAAAGTCTGAAGCGAAGTATATTTTCTTTCCGTGCGGTAGCTGCATAAATACGTGGCTGCAATTTAATCTTAATTTGCATTATCCGTCAGTTAAAGCAGTTGCATGTACACATAAAAAGCTGCTGAAAGTGAGGGAAAAGGGCTTAATGTCATTACAATGTGACGGAATGGCATTATATTTAGTATGGTTTAAAATTTGCCTGCTATAGTCAGGCTCAAAAAATTCCTAAAAATTAGTTTATGAATCCAAACGAATTCCGGAAATATGCCATAAAACATCATGGCATCAGCAGTTTATCATTCGATAGTTATACTGCCTCAATATCTAAAACACCAGTAGGTCTTACACCATATATCATAGAGGAACGCCCTATGAATGTAGCGCAAATGGACGTATTCAGCCGACTGATGATGGACCGCATCATTTTTCTTGGTGAGGCCATCAATGACTATGTAGCAAATATTGTTACAGCACAGTTCTTGTTCCTGGAAAGTACAGACCGTACACGCGACGTACAGATGTACATCAACAGCCCAGGTGGCAGCGTTTACGCAGGCCTGGGTATTTACGATACCATGCAGATCATCAACCCTGATGTATCAACAATATGCACTGGTATAGCAGCCTCTATGGCAGCTGTACTTATGGGAGCAGGTACCAAGGGCAAACGCACAGCGCTGAAACACAGCCGTGTGATGATACACCAGCCATTGGGTGGTGCAGAAGGCCAGGCGAGCGACATAGAAATAACAGCGCGCGAAATAGGCAAGCTGAAGAAAGAACTTTACGAAATAATTGCCGACCACAGTGGCCAGCCATTTGAAAAAGTAGAAAGAGACAGTGACCGCGATTACTGGATGACAGCTGAAGAAGCTAAAGCATACGGTATGGTGGATGAAGTGTTACAACGTAACCCGCGCAAGAGTTTTGACGGGCCTTCTAAACCGCTGCAGTAATTATTGTTAGTAAACATGTATAGCAGGCTGCTTTAGGGCAGCCTGTTTTTTTTATGCTTCTGCTTGTTTGTTCTTATAGGCCTCTTTGCCAATATAGCCCAGGTGGGTATGGCCGAAGGAGTCGTTGTATTTTAGCCCATAGCCTAACATGCGATCGAAACTGCTGTGGCTGTATATGATGAGGCCAGCCAGTGTGTAATAGGGTTGCTTAAAATAAAAGCCCGCAACTATAACCAATATTGCAACCAGTTTATGATGAGCCAGGTTGTACATAAAAGCGCCCACCTTGGGATTGACCAGGTAACCTATAGCAAAGAGATCGGGTGCAAAGAACGCGGGCACTATCCACCAGTGGATGCTTATGGGCAATTGTGAGATAGCGAGTATGGTAAGTGCAAACTGGGCAGCTTCTTCTATAGCTATTGATGTTTTCATGACTTGCGATATTTGTTTAAATGTTGCCTAAACAATTATACTCAATTGTAACCTGCCAAACACTAAAGGTGCTTCAATAACCAATATTTATTCGATTGCTACGGGAGCAGAATATGCTTTGATTATTATAAAGACAAGTTAAATCTATGTATAACCCATACAGGAAACAAATGTTTTGATGGGTGTTTGACCATACAAAGCCCGGCATTACATAAAAAGCATTATTTTAGCAGCCCTATGCATTTAGACATATCCATTGTTGTACCGTTGTATAATGAAGATGAA
This sequence comes from Flavipsychrobacter sp., assembly GCA_031292525.1. Taxonomy (GTDB): domain Bacteria; phylum Bacteroidota; class Bacteroidia; order Chitinophagales; family Chitinophagaceae; genus JABDEZ01. Next base: position 53,163 of record JARLGY010000053.1, read on the forward strand.
TCATTGCCCGAGCTGGCAGAATGGATAGACCGTGTATGTGTAGCCAATAGTTATGCCTACGAGGTTATAATGGTAGATGACGGCAGCACAGACAATAGCTGGCAGGTTATAGAATCTCTTTCAGCAAAGTATCCTGCTATACGGGGCATACGTTTCCAACGCAACTATGGTAAGAGCGCTGCACTGAACGAAGCTTTTAAAGCTGCGCAGGGCGAGGTGGTGATCACTATGGATGCTGACCTGCAGGATAGCCCCGACGAAATACCAGAACTGTACCGCATGATAATAGTGGACGGCTTTGATATGGTAAGCGGGTGGAAAAAAATACGCCACGACAACGTAGTAACCAAGAACCTACCTTCTAAACTGTACAATGCCGTGAACAGAGGCATGAGTGGCATACAACTGCACGATTTTAACTGCGGACTTAAGTCGTACCGGCGTAAGGTGGTAAAGAGCATTGAGATATATGGTGACATGCACCGCTTTATACCGGTACTGGCAAAAGCAGCAGGCTTCCGTAAGATCGGTGAAAAGGTAGTGGTGCACCGCGCACGGAAGTATGGAGTTTCTAAGTTTGGCTGGGACAGGTTCATTAATGGTTTCCTGGACCTGTTATCAGTTCAATTTGTGAGCCGCTTTGGCAAGAAGCCGATGCACTTTTTCGGGGCATTAGGTTCGCTTACTTTTATACTTGGTTTTATTATTACAGCATACCTGGTAGTAGAGCGCCTTACAGAGGGTGCCAACTATGGCCTTACCAACAAGCCAGGCTTCTACATGGCGCTAACGGCTATGATACTGGGTACTTTCTTTTTCCTTACAGGCTTTATTGCAGAATTGGTTTCGCGCAGCGCGGCAGACCGCAACCATTACCTTATAGATAAAAAGGTGGGTTGGTAAGGATAAAAATACACGCTGCTAACATCCACTACAGATACTTCCCAATAAAAAAAACCGCCAATACGGCGGTTTTTTAGTTTATGCTGTTTGGCTTTTACCTGATCAATGTTACAGAGCCGCTGTATGTTTTCAGAGAGCCATCGTGGAAGGCTACTCTAATGAGGTAGTTGTATGAGCCAATACCCTGTTCTACTCCATTGTACTTACCGTCCCAGCCCTTGTTGCTGTTGCCGCCATCAAAAACCTGTTGTCCCCAGCGGTTGAATACACGGAACTCAGCTACCTTCTGACTAGTTAGGTTGGCTACATGGAACACATCGTTCTTGCCATCGCCATTGGGCGTGAATGCTGTTGGTATCTCTACCCCACGCTCATAAATACGAACGGTTACAGTGTCTGTATTGCTGCAACTGTTGGTGTCTATAACCGTTACAATGTAAGCGGTATTAGTATCAGGAGTTGCAAACGGGTTAGGTGCATCTGGGTTATCAAGCCCTGTGGCAGGTTGCCATGTATAATAGCGCGCGCCAGGTGAATATGCAAATATCTGCACAGGTACCCGATACAGCACAAGAGTATCTTTTGGTGATACATTTATTACAGGCAAATAATTGATATTTACTGTAGCCTGCAGGGTATCAGCACAGTTGTACTGGTCTCCTACCCTTACGAAGTATGTGGTTGTAGAATCTATTGTTACCAAGGTGAAGTCGCAGGTATCGCAACTGAGGCCCTTATTTGGATACCAGTTGTAAGACACTCCACCTGTTGCGTTTAAATACACACTGTTACCAATACACAAAGACGTATCTAACGGGCCTAGCCATGGGTGACGCACAGATATGGTAAGCAGGGCAGTATCTCTGCGGTAGCAATAATCTTTATCTATTATAGTTGCAGTGTATGTAGTAGTCTGGAAAGCATAAGCTGTGGTAGAATCAACAAGACCATTATACAGGTAATGGCTTGGTGTCCAAACCCAGTTAAATACAGGTGTAGTGTCTTGCGGACAGAAGGTAAACTGCATGTTAGGTCTTACTGTATCGAACTCACCACTACCGCTGCTCAATGCACAACCGGGAACTACCTGGTTTGCTGAATATGCACTGAAAGACTGATAAGGTACAATAGTACCCTGTACAATATCATCACCGTTTAACGAAGTATCTGAATAGCAAATTTCAACCAGCAGGTTCTGTGTAGCGCTCCAGTCATACGTATTGTCGAGCTGTAAATAGTTCCATCCTAAATTGGTAGTGTATGCCTTTGGACCATACACTATTTCTAATGCAGGACTAAATGATGCAGGGAAGTTCTGAGAGGTGTCTATGAGACTATCTGCAGTGCAACCCATTTTAATAGTAAAGTTCTGGAATGGCAGGGTACTATTTTTGGTTGTAACATTAAAGGCCACCTGACTAAATGTGCCGGCCCCTATGCCTAAGGCCGTGAGTTCTGAAGCTTTATATAGCATACGTGTGCGGCGCTGCGTTTTAGAACCACCAAACAACGTATGCACGGCACTCATACTGTCTGTGCCGATACCTGCCTGGTAGCCAGTACCGCCTGTGCAAACTGTGCCATTTGCGCCACAGGTGGTAACCCGTGGTGGTGGTGGCAACATTATAGTACCTGCACCGAGGTTGAAATATCCGGGAGCACAAAGGAGGTTAGGTGTGGCTGTGGCCGTTACCCCGCCGTCTGAGACATAAAATGGGAATACAGTGGGTACCACCTGGCCGCAGGTGTCTGTAATTGCATTACCATCATGACCCGTGACGATAGAAAGTTGATACAAGCCTGGATGTATGATAGAAGCAGCATAGAAAAGATCAACAGTATCTACCAGACCAATATCGTTACAAGACACAGCAAGCGCTCTGATTATCTTTATAGTATCGCCAACGGCATCATTGATGAGGAAGTCACTACCATCTACATCTACCGTGCTACACTTTACACCCCGGTTGAATACTACTCTTGCCCTATTACAGGCAGGCGTATCAAGACCTACTATTACGGGAGGTGCAGGCGGAGTCATTGTAAATTCTATTGAGTCCGTTATCAACTGGTGATTGGTACAATAGTCGATAAGTGTATTAGTGTCGTTACCCACTTTTGAGTGCAACCAATAAGCACCTGGCGCCAGTGCGCTTGAGAATTTAATATTGTAACTAGTAGTAGCTGATATAGCCGATATGCATAAAGAACTTGTTGCTGAAACTATTGTTTGTGTTGGTGCTGCAGTGCCAGTGGCTGGGGTAAGATAAAAATCAGAACCATCAGGATCAAGCGTGGAGCATTCTATAGGCACACTCATAGTCACCTCAATATTATCAGCTGTATATCCGCACTTAGCAATAGCCGAGATAAATTTTGGTGGTATAGTATCGTGCAGGCAAGCTGTGGAAGAATCGAACGAAATGGTGTAACCGTGAACTGATGATGAATAATTACTTACCAAGATAGCGAATGTCTGCCCTGCCGTTACCGGGAAAGATGGATTGAACTGACCATTTAACAACAATGTAGGGTTTTGTGTGAGGCCTGTCCACCCACCAATACCCAGGTTAGGCGCAAAGTTACTAGCCCCATTATTAACCGGAGGCCCGCAAGTGCCACCATATGGCGGGTAGTAGTTGGGTGTGTTGGTTGTATAATTATATATAAGGCTACAGCCACCACCTGTTATATTCCAGCATGCCCAGTCGTAATCTTCAGTTCCTACAAGGGGCATGATAGTAAAAGAAAGAAAACCATTACAAACTACGTTTACCTGGTACCACACGCCGTTTTTTTCGCCTGCGCCCAAAGCACCATTATTGCCACCCGGACAAAATACGTTGGTCAATTCATTTATAGTACCACTACCGGAATAGGAAGTGGTTTGTGTATAGTCGCCATGACACACAGAAATTGCACCCGAACAATTTTGTTCGGGTTGATTGGATATCTGTGCAATAACAGTACCATATAACGAGCAAGAAAAAAGAATGAGTAAGAGTAAATATTTGCGCATAGAAAGTACTTGCTTGTTATTATTTAACCAATATAATTAAAACTACCCGTGGGTAGTATGTTAATAAAATTTCGGCTTTACCATCATAAATTTAATAAACTTTTCTTATCCTACTATAATTAATGTGGTATGGACCTACAATACTACCTTAGTAGAAAGCCTAAAAAGCAAAAAAGTTGGGTAACAGGAGCACAATATTGCAGATATAATTTATTTATTTAAGCATATTGGTGAGTTGAGTTGGTTTTATAGTATTTTCACGGCGCAAAACTGATACTCCTTTGAAAGCCATAATACCTGTTGCCGGTGCCGGTACAAAGTTAAGACCGCTTACCTACACACAGCCAAAGGCACTGATACCCCTTGCCGGCAAAACAATACTGAGCGTGATAGTGGACCAGCTGTTGGAAGCCGGGGTAACCGATTTTGTTTTTGTAATAGGCTACCTGGGTGAGAAAATACAGCGCTACATAGAAAAAACATACCCGAACCTGAACTGTGCCTTTGTGAACCAGACAGACCGCAGGGGAACCGGACATGCCATATGGCTAACACGCGATGCTGTAGGGGAAGATGAAATGATGATAGTACTGGGCGATACGGTATGTGATTATAATGTACGCGATGTACTGAACAGCGAAGTGAGCCAGATAGGGGTGAAAAAGGTAGATGACCCGCGCAGCTTTGGCGTGGCAGAACTGGGCGAGAAAGATATAGTGCTGAAAGCAGTAGAAAAACCATTGATACCTAAGAGTAACATGGCCATGGTAGGTATCTACTACATAAAAGAGAATAAAGAACTGTTTGCAGCCCTGGATCACCACCTGCTGAACCGTGCAACCAGCGAGGGCGAATACCACCTTACCAATGCGCTGCAATATATGATAGAAACCGGCATTACCTTCCAGGCGTTTAGGGTGAATAACTGGTTTGATTGCGGTAAAAAAGAATCGTTGCTATCGACCAACGCAATATTGCTGAAGCAAATGGGCGGCGATATTACTGAAGTGCAACATCATAGCTATCATAATACGGTTGTGATACCGCCGGTGAGCATAGCTGAAGGTTGCCACATTACTAACTCTATAATAGGGCCTAATGTAACCATAGGGGAGTGCACAACTGTAGAGTTCAGTATTATTAAAGATTCTATTATAGGCTCTTATGCCGAGCTGGAAGAGGTGGTACTTAAAGCGTCCATCATAGGTAACGATGCCTATGTGCGCGGACTAAGCCAAAGCCTGAACATAGGAGATAATACAGAAATAGACCTGGGATAGCTACTTTCAAACTAACCAAGGAATAAATACAATAAGGGCTTATCATCAAAGATGAGCCCGTTTTTTTTATATAAAACTCTTCTTACTGTTGTGGGCTGCTGGCGATATAGGTAAATGCCCCCTATGAATTCGCTTATTAGAACTAAATCGATGTACAAACACTTAAAAGGTGTAAATGTTCAAATTTTTCATAACTTTAACTTAATCATTAATGTTAATGCCCTTGATAAATGTTTACAATTAAACCTCTATTGCTTGTTTCTATGCTCGCATTATTGCCTGCATATGTAGCAGCTCAAATCTACTATCCCGTTACTGCTCCCAGCGGCACACAAGTGGTGAGCGGCTACCACGTTACTGTAACTACCAGTGGCTCGCCCAGTACGGTAGTACCGTCAGCCAATTGCGGAACGGGGCCATATTTTATAGGCGTGGGTGGTGTAACCAGCGGTTACATCTATACTTTTTCCAATCCCGTTACATCGGCAAGGGTCCAGGTGTATGGCTTAAACGATAACGAGGTAATATCCTTTAAAGTAAATGGCAACAACTTCCCGGTTTCGGGTGGGCCACCAGCGGTAAATCTAACCCCATATAGCGGTACTTGTTTTGCACCTTATGCTGTAAATTTCGTAAACGGCAACCTGACCAGCAGCGGTAACCCAGTGGGTTCCAATCCAGGTTCCGGCGTACAAGTAACCATCAACCAAAGTTCGGGCTTCACCTCTTTTGAGGTAGATTATTCTAATACTACCGCAAATGCTACTTTTGGCGATGGTCTTACTTACAATATGTTTTTTAGTGGCATCTGCACCAGTTCCACATATATAACCAGCAATGCTACCCATAATGCTATTTGCAGCGGTAAATCGCTGATGTTGTCTGGTGGCACAGTACCGGGAGCTACTTACAACTGGTCTGGACCGGGAGGATATACCTCGTCCAATCAAAACCCCACAATATCAAACATACAGGCAACCCAGGCAGGCTTGTACACTATATCTGCCGTGGTAGGCACTTGTACCTATACCGACACTTCAACCATATATGTAAACCCGTCGCCGCCGGTGCCCGTGGCAACATCAAACGCACCGATATGCTCTGGCAGTACGCTTAACCTAAATATTGCCACTATACCCAATGTTACCTATGGCTGGCAAACCCCAAACCATACCATTTCCAACCAACAGTCTTTGACTATAACTAGTGCTACATCTGTCGATTCGGGAAACTTCATAGCATCTGATACTTCCGTAAATGGTTGTGTATCGCTGGATACATTAGCGGTGGCAGTAAGCCAGGCTTTGCCACCACCGGGTATTATAGTGACCTCTACTTATGGCGATACCATTTGTACCGGCGGCATCATAACGTTGGTGGCAAATACTACTAATGCAAGTGTAGGATCCACCTTCCAGTGGGAAAAATTTCATGCAGCTATAACAGGCCAGACAGGCAGCAGCTATACGTCGAGCTCCGTTGCCGATAACGACCAATACAGCTGTGTTGTAACCAGTAACCTGGGCGCCTGCCAAGTGCAAAAGACCAGCGAAAGCGCACCGATAACCATAAGGGTGCAGAATACGCTGCCGCCACCAACAATTACCATTACACCTTACCCCACTGTCTATGTAACGGGAGATACGGTAACCTTTACCGCACACGTTGCTAATGGCGGGGTAGGCCTTACCTTTCAATGGATGAAGAATGGCAGCCAGGTACCAGGCGCTACTACCAGTAGCTGGCAAACAAATAATGTGGCGCTAGGTGATAAGGTATGGGTGGTAGTAACCAGTGGTTTCCCATGTGCTGCACCACGTACCGGATCGAGCAATGTGATTGGTGTGGCTGTACCTACATTGAATGGTACGACTGATAACATACGCTTATATCCTAACCCCAGTAATGGCAGTTTCACCATTTCGGGCACATTAGATATGGTGACTGAAGCCACGGTGGAAGTTATAGATGTAACCGGCAGGGTGATCTACAAAGAAAAGCTGCCTGTAAACAATAACGAACTGTACCAGCAGCTAAACCTGAATGCCGGACCGGGGAACTATATTTTAAAAATACAATCGCGCGAAAGCAACTATACATTGCCTTTTACTATTGCGAAATAGTTGCCACAACAGGACTCAATAATTTTATTTAGATCCCAATAAGGAATATTCTTATTGGGATTTTTTTATGGATGGAACCGGCAACTATAAAATAATGAGCAAATAAAATATAATACCGTTATACAAGCTATCTTTATAGCAGTATATATAGCCGGCTGAAATCATGCCGCTATCCTCATTAATATTATAGCGCATGATAAAAAGTATTGCCGTCTTCTGCGGCTCATCAGAAGGTTATGACAAAGTTTACATGAAAGCTGCCCGGGAGGCAGGAGCTACATTAGCAACAAGAAAAATTGAGTTAATATACGGTGGTTCAAAGGCCGGACTGATGGGCGCTATTGCAGATGGTGTACTTGAAAATGGTGGTATTGTGACCGGCGTAATACCGGGTTTCCTGAAAACAGTGGAGATAGTGCATACCGGCATTACCGAACTGGTAACTGTGGGTAATATGCATGAACGAAAGCTGAAGATGCACGAGCTTAGCGATGCAGTGATAACCATGCCTGGGGGCTGGGGCACTATGGAAGAGTTTTTTGAGATGCTGACATGGGGCCAGCTTGGCCTGCACCGCAAGCCCATAGGCCTGCTGAATGTAAATGGCTATTATGATAGCCTTGCGGCCCTGAATAAGAGCATGGTAACAGAAGGCTTTTTGAAAGAAAATACAGCAAACATGTTGCTCATCAGTAATAATATAAATGACCTGCTGTACCAGATGGAGCATTATACAGCGCCAGAAATACCAGAATGGCTGACAAGGCAAACTACGTGATGATCACTGATGTAAGATCTCCCGGAGTACGGCGAGCGACCTGATATTGCCCAGGTGCTGTGTGTGCCTGTTCAGGTATTCCATATACCAGTCGAGCAGGCGGTACCGCATAGCCGCATTCATTTCTATATTCTTTAGTTCACCAAGATTTTCAACACGCAGCAAACGGTCTAGCATTCTTGCATCTTCTTCGCTTGCAAAGTGCTGCGACGATGGTTGCTCTCGGGTATAGCCCCCCTCCTGCAGGTTTAGATGCGGGGTGTCTGCACTATAGCTACCCTTTATATCGTAACCCAGCATGCGGCTGCATTGCACAATGAAGTACAGCGGAAAATTGGCCACTTCCCTTACAGGCATACCATCCAACTGCACAAAATAATCGTAAGTGAAATCGAATAGTTCAGGCATAGGCGCAGCTTCGGGTAGCAAGCGCAAAAGTAGTTCTGCAGTGAAGAGGGCCACACTATTCTTCACGATCTCTTCTTGCAGGGAATGGTAAATGTAAGCGGGCTGAAATTCGCGAATATTTTGCAGGCTGCGCTGCGGGCGGTGGTCGGCAACAATATCGAGCAGGGTGGCAGGCTGTAGCAACATAGCGCGGTTACTGCGTACTTTTGCAGTGCGCACACCGCGTATCATGTATGCTTGTATGCCATACACAGCTGTAAAGATGGTACATATAAGGCTGGTGTCGCCATACTTGATGGACCGCAATACGATACCGCCTGTTTTTTGCAACATATATTACTGGATGAACACCATCTTACCTGCGTAGGTCTGCGACCCATCTGTATTGGTAACGAAGATAAGATATACCCCTGTTTGCGGCCTGTGGCCCGTATAGTCTTTGCCGTTCCATACAGCCTGGCCACCCTGCGCTGTAGTGCGATATACAAGCTGGCCCGTTATATCCGTAATACGAACATCTGCATTTGCTACCAGTCCTTTTATGGCTATGGTACCACTGTAGCCGCTAGGTACAGGATTGGGATAGCTGATCACATTACTATTGGTAGTACCGCCTTCTATTGCTGTGCCATGATAGCTTACAAGACCAAAGGATGTACCAATATATACATCGCCTGTAATAGGATCGATGGTTATCTTTTGAATAGCATTGGCCGGTAACGGGCTGTTATCTATTGTAAAGTGGAAGATGATCTTGCTGGCATCGGGCGATAGTAGCCATACACCATTATCTGTCCCTACCCATTTACGGTTGCCACCATCCACAGCCATAGCGTGCACGTTCTCGCCTGCGAACAGGTAGCCTGCATACTGATCGTATTGTACAATAGGTATAGTGGCATCGCATGGTTGCGTGGTGTAACTGCTGGCGCAGCTTATTATTCCTATACCATTATCGGTACCTATCCACATGTCGCCATTGTTATCCTGCACTATGCTGCCCACGTTATTGCTTGGCAAATTGCCTGACCCGGCGCCACTCCGTATAGCCATTGCTACATCATCGGTAGGATTATCGGGAGTAGCATTGTAATTGTATACAATTACGCCGCCGCCAGATATACCCTGGTACCATATCTGGTCGTTCTGGTCTATGATCAATGGCCCAGCAGCAAACTGGTAGCCAGAAGCTGACGGCCTAGAAACTTTAGTACTCAACACGGAATTGACGTTAAACTTATACCACTGACCTGCTTGTGTTTTTACCAGCAGCTCGTGCGGAGAACCAAGCATTGTCATCCACAAATTATCCTCATGGTCAAATCCAAGTCCCATTATCTGGTACAAATTATTGTTGTAGCTGAGGTCAAATATTGAATTCTGTTTGAGTATCTGGTAAGAGTAATCCGTTTTAAATTCAAAAAGGCCATTCTGGAACGAGCCTGCATATACCGTACTATCGCCTTGTATATCTTTAGTGATAACAACGAAATCTTTCATGGTGTCATAAAAAGGACCGTAGGAAAAATCCTGATAAGCGGTCCAGTTCTCGTTGGCAAAATTAGAGATACCTGCGCCAGAATTGTTGGGCGCATAGATCTGATTATAACCGCCGTGTGCTACCCAAACATTTTTGTTGTAAGCAAATATATCGTAAGAGTTATGGTCGCCAGGGCCATTGGGATAAAAAGCTCCTGTAGCATTTGTATCCGTACGTTTTACCAGCCCCTTAAAGGCATCGGCTACCCAAAAGCTTTTATCGAGTAACTGTACTGCCTGCACAGGTTGCCCGGCTATATTAAATGAGTCTGAAAGATGGTTAGATGAATCTATGATCTTGATATTGCCCGCAAACTTGCTGGGTATGTACTCACTGATCAATAATGAATTTAAGCCTGCATCCACATGATTTACTGTTGCTGCTGATTTGTATATCTGTGTTAGTGTATTTTGAGACAGCGCAAAGACACGCATAGTATCTGCTACATAGATATTACCATTTACATTGGCGAGCGACCTGTAATTACGGCTACTTTCAAGGTTGGTCCACACGGCAAAGTTTTGCAGCTGACCATATAAACTTTTTGATGCACGGTAAAGCCCTGAGGGGGTAGCAGCATAATAGTTTGAGTCATCGGCAGTATAATCTATTATGGGTACAGTTTGACTGTTGAGGGTGAACACATATGTTTCCTGTATCACCTTGTTGGTAAGATCAACAACTACAACACCCACATCTGTACTCAGGTAGGCAGTACCACCCTCTATGAAGATATGGTGTATGCTTTTTGTGCCGGGTACGCTTTTAATTTTGAGGTCGGGGATGTTGTAGAAAGAATTGTCTTTGAACAAATCTATGTTACCATCCTGGTAGGCAAGCACTGTTGTTTTGGTTGCATTGTCATATGCAACGCAAGCCATACCCAGGTCGCTCATCCCTTCTACTTTACTATAAGATTCCAGCTGGCCTTTGTGGTTGTCGAATGTAAAAAAGCCTTCGGTGCATACTGCGAACAGGGTGTTGCCGTCGGTAGCCACACCCAGCGCCGTATTGTAGGGCAAGTGAGAACGCCAGTAGCCTATAGGTTTGTCTTGCCCAAAGCAACAGGTTGCAGGCAAAAGCAATAAAACATATAAATATTTAAATATATTCATGATAAAAGATGACGCTCAAAAGTAAGAAATAAACGCCTATAGCCTGTTAATATTGTACCTTCTATGTAATTTGCAGTAGCACATGGACATGCATTTACCGGGCTCAAGGCCTATAGGCGTTTTTGATTCAGGTTATGGGGGCCTCACGGTCTTCAAAGCAATAGCAGCACGCCTGCCCCAATATGATTATCTGTACCTGGGCGACAATGCCCGTTCGCCGTATGGCAATCGCTCTTTTGACACGGTACACCAATACACACTGGAGTGTGTAGAATGGTTCTTTAAGATGGGTTGTCCGCTGGTAATACTGGCCTGTAACACCGCAAGCGCCAAAGCATTGCGCACTATACAGCAGCAAGACCTGCCACGCCTTGACCCTGAGAAAAGAGTACTGGGGGTGATACGCCCTACCGCAGAAGTGATAGGCAATTATACACTTACCAACCATGTGGGTGTATTAGGCACTAAGGGTACTGTTAATTCGCTTTCCTACCCTATAGAGATCAATAAATTTTTCCCTGAAGTGCATGTGCACCAGCAGGCCTGCCCAATGTGGGTGCCATTGGTAGAGAATAACGAATACGGATCGAAGGGGGCAGATTATTTTATAAGGAAAAACCTGGATGAGTTGCTGGGTAAGCAACCTGATATTGATACTCTTTTACTGGCTTGTACCCACTATCCCCTATTAATAGACAAGATAAAGGAACACATTCCGGCTCATGTAAAAGTTGTTGCACAAGGTGGTATTGTAGCAGACAGCCTAGAAGATTATCTGCTGCGACACAAAAAAATGGCATCTTCTTTAACAGAAAATGGCAATATACGCTTCTACACTACCGATGACATTGAGGACTTTGACCGTCAAGGCAGCGTATTTTTTGGCAGCGAAGTGAAGTCTATGCATTTGCATGTGTAAACAATGATCTGCTGTTTATATTTGCTGTGTTCATTCGTAGTATAATGATGCTGCGAGTAACATTTTTGCTGCGCTAAACCTTGCTGCAGTCCACTAAGCTTGTACCATAAAAATGAAACAGCAATGACCCAACTGAATTATAAAGAACAATTCCCGGCAGCCTTCCCTACATTGTCGCCTGTACAAATGCGCGAGGTAGCTAAAATAGCTAAGTGCCGCACTTACCCTGATGGAACAGTGCTGTTTAAAGCTGGGGAAACGGAGTTCAAATTTCATGTGATACAAAAAGGTGAGATTGAGATCATAGACCGGTCGGGCTACAAACCACGTACCATACTTACCCATGGCCCGCTGGAATTTACAGGCGATATAGCCAATCTATCTGGCAGAACATCGCATGTAGATGCTGTTGCTAAAGGTACTGTTGAAGTATATGAGATCTGTTCCTCTGAATTGAAAATGATCATCAGTGAGAGACCTGAGCTAAGTGAAACTATACTGAAGGCATTTATAGCCCGTGGTACGGCACTAACTGAAAGCGGTTTTACGGGATTGCGTGTTATAGGGTCGCAATATTCCGTAGATACATTCCGTATCCGCGATTTCCTTTCAAAGAACGGAGTTCTGTTCACCTGGACAGATGTGGATCATGACGAACATGCTAAAGAACTGCTGGAGCAATTTCATATAACCATTAGTGAAACACCGATAGTTGCTTACAGTACAGAATGGCTGCTCAAAAACCCATCTAACATGCAACTTGCAGAAAAGATAGGTTTGAAACATGAGCTCACAGATACACTATATGACCTGGTGATAGCAGGGGGTGGCCCAGCGGGCCTTGCAGCGGCAGTATATGGCGCATCGGAAGGGTTGAAAACAATGGTGCTGGAAAAGATGGCACCTGGCGGACAAGCGGGAACAAGCTCCCGGATAGAGAACTACCTGGGTTTCCCAACCGGTGTATCGGGTAGTGAGCTTGCTGCAAGGGCTACCACGCAGGCAGAAAAGTTTGGTGCTGAACTGAGCATACCCTCACAAATAAAGAGCCTGTCTTTTGAGCATAAACTGAATATCATAGAATTGGAATCGGGCGAAAAAATAAAGGCTAAAGCCGTGCTTATAGCCAGTGGCGCTGCATACAGGAAGCTGACCGTACCAGAGCTTGAACAATATGAGGGTAGGGGTGTTTACTACGCAGCTACAAAAATGGAAGCAGATATATGTGCTACAGACCCGGTAACAGTGGTAGGGGCAGGCAACTCTGCAGGGCAGGCCGCCATCTTTTTGGCCAGTCGTGTACGCAAGGTATATTTAATAGTGCGTGGAGCTGAACTGGCCATTACAATGAGCAAGTACCTGGAGCAGCGGATAGTGGAGACAGACAACATAGAGCTGCACTTCCATACCGAGATAACAAAAATAATGGGTGACGGCCATGTGGAAGGGGTAACCATTTTTAATAAAAAAAGCGATGCCACCGAAGACCTGCAAGTATCGGCAGTGTTCTCTTTTATAGGGGCTATGCCACATACTGCCTGGCTGCCTTCAGAAATTGAAAAGGACGAAAAAGGGTTTATAAAAACGGGAGTAGATGCAGCGCGATCACCCTTGTGGACGGAACAACGGGCGCCTTTTTTCCTAGAGACTACCCGCCCCGGTATTTTTGCTGCCGGCGATGTGCGCAGTAATTCTGTAAAAAGAGTGGCGTCAGCCGTAGGTGAGGGCTCTATGGCAGTACAGTTTATACATGAACATTTGAAGGTTGTATAAAGAAGATCATACGTTCTTAAAAACCAGTACCCATTCAAGGAAGAATAATCATTTGCTGTTCTCCCGCATCTGAAATAGGGATGTGTTTCGGTTTGGAATATGTTGCTCTCCTTATTTTCTGTCTTTTACCGTAAGTGGCCGTTCTCCATAACCATTCCACCGGACCGTAAAGAAAATATTTCATCCAGTAATAACTAAATATGACCTGCAGTGCAAACACGCCTAATGCCAGAAACAGATTTTGCACAGAGGAGGTTACTAAAAACAAGTGCAAGCCAAAAGGATAAAAAAGAATTAAGCCTGCTACCGTTTGCAATAGATAATTGGTCAATGCCATCTTGCCAACAGCTGCAAGCCCATTTCCCCAATTGTGAAAGCGGTTGCGCTGAAAAAACAGGATAACCAATGCCGCATATAATATTGCAATTAGCGCATTTTTTATAGCATCGGCCAACATTTTGATCAATACAAGAGGCCATATTGAGGCTAAACTGTTGTGTATGCAATAACAAATAATGCAGGCTATGAGGCCTGTTGCCAGATACCTGTATTGTTTTGCTGGCGGGCTGTATTTAAGCCTGGAAACTATATGGGTTCTGCCCGACCATAAACCCAACAGAAAAAATCCAGAAATGGTAAATAAACGTCCACTCACAATATGGAACTTTATTTTACCGGGTATAGCATGCAGATTATACCTGATGAAATCGAGAAGGGTCCCATGCTGCATCAGATCATAAAATATATTCGATTTTATTTTTGCCCCTGGTGTATTAAATGTCAGGGCATTGGTTTGCCAACTATGCTCCCCAAATTGCAATGCAATACCCGGTATGTTGCAGATGAGAAAGATAGCTGCCAGGAATAGCATATTATCTGATCTCTTTTTCATGAACAGCATAAAAAAGCCTAGTATAGCGTAAATAAAAAGAATGTCGCCCATCCAGAACATTTGATGAATGAGACCAATAAAAAATAATAGAAGAAGGCGCCAGCTAAATATTTTGGGTATAGGCATGTCGCGGTATTCGAGACTGGATATTAAAAGAGAAAAGCTAAGGCCGAAGAGCAAAGAGAAGAGCAAAATGAATTTATCGCTAAGCAAGGTATCACACCACCATTTTATATGCAAGTCAATGGCATTATACCTTGCTGTATAAATATTTTCAGGTATTGGCCCTGCTACATGCCAGTGCATAAAATGTACAATAATAATACCCAACAGGGCTACACCACGCAAGATGTCAACAACATCAACACGCTGTGCTACTTTGTCACCCATAAAATACTTTTCTCTCTTATGTATGCAAGATAGATTTATTTTATTAATAAATACGATGATCAACGTCATTAGAAAAAATAACGTTGATCATCGTTTCAGATAGAAATAACATGAAGTAAGAAAATATATTAGCTGTTATCTTGAGCTAACCGTTCCAATGCCTCACCAACCACAAAAAAACTACCTGTGATTAGCAATGCATCAACAGCGCTCATAGCCTTAGTAGCAGCATTTACTGCATATGCCACAGTGGCATATGCATCGCCATGGAGGCCAGCCAGGGTAGCTTGTTCTTGCAGCTGTGCTGCAGGCAGGGCCCGTGGTATTTGTGCGTTGCAGAAATAGTAAGTATTGTTTTTGGGGAAGAGTGCAAGTGCATCGTCTATTTCTTTATCCTTTACAAAACCTACTACAATGTGTTTATGTTGTGCAGGTACTTGCGCCCATTGCGCCATCACTTCGCTCATGCCCGCTGCGTTGTGGCCCACATCGGCAATGATGATGGGGTTCTGTTGCAGCCACTCCCACCTGCCACGCAGGCCGGTAAGTTGTTTTACATGTGCCAGGGCAGTTTTAATATCTTCAAAAGAAAGCTGTAGCCCGGTTGTGTTCTTCAATATATCGCAAGCCGCTAGTACTGTGATGATATTGTGGCGCTGATAGGTGCCCAACAGGTCGGTCTTAAGGCTGTACATCTCCTGCTGTGCGCGGTTCACAGCTTTGAAGTACTGGTATTTCTCATCCTGCTTTATACGCACCAGGTCCCAGAGCGATTCTGCATAAAACAGCGTGGTTTGGTTGCGCAGGGCATGCTCGAAAAATACGTTCTCGGTTTCAGGCTGCTGCTCCCCTATTACTACAGGTACCATTGGTTTTATGATGCCTGCTTTTTCTGCTGCAATTTCGGCTAATGTATTGCCCAGTATATCCTTATGGTCGTAACTGATATTAGTGATGATGGATAGTATTGGGATGATAATGTTGGTGCTATCCAGCCTGCCGCCGAGGCCAGTTTCTATAACTGCAATATCAACCTGCTGCTCTTTAAAATACATGAGCGCCATAATAACAGTGATCTCAAAAAATGAGGGCTGTATTTCTTCTATTACTTCCTTGCAGCGCTCCACAAAGTTCACTATCCATTCACGGTTAGCGCAAATACCATTCACGCGTATGCGCTCACGAAAATCGAGAATATGGGGTGAGGTATATAGCCCTGTTTTGTAACCAGACTGCTGTAGTATGGCAGCCAGCATATGGCTGGTGCTGCCCTTGCCGTTGGTGCCGGCAATGTGTATGGTTTTAAAATCCAATTGCGGGTCACCAAAGGCGGTACACAGCTTGCGTATGTTGGTAAGATCTGCTTTAATGGCGTCTTTGCCCAGTTTAGAAAACATGGGGAGACGGGTATAGAGGTAGTCGAGCGTTTGTTGGTAAACACTATCGGTCATACAATAATTTATGCGCCCGTTTTAAAAACAATGGTTACAGTGCCAAATTGCTGGGGTTGCGCATCCGGGCTGGGGCTAAACTTTGCCTGGCTAAGCTTTTGCAGCGCCAGGCGGCTAAGCTCGGGACTGGGAGAACTCTGCACACTTTTATCAATGATATTGCCATTACGGTCGACTGTAACGCGAATCTTTACAGTACCGCCTTCATGGAAAGAGGCCTCAAACTTATCGGGTGATATTTGCCTGCCAGATAGCGTATGGTTGATGCCGCCAGTACCATTGCCGGGGCTGCCCACATAGTTTGCAGATCCGGGTGTACCGCCCGGTACACCTCTATCGCCTGGGCCAGTGGTATTGCCTTCGCCCTTGCCGTTTATATTTTGCATGGCGCTATTGCCACCTTTACCTGTACCACCGTTATATACATAACGGGGCTGCAATTGTTGTTTCTTATTCTTATCGTTTGCCTGTTGATTAGCTGTCTTTTTAGTTTCGTTATTTGTAAGCGTGCTGTTCCTGTTTGTATTGTTAGTCTTATTGGCCATAGGTACCGCAGGGGCATTTACATCGTTACTCTGCATGAGGTCTTTAGATGTATTGCTGGATGCCGATGCACTCTTTAAATTAACAGATACACCCGAGGCAGGGTCTTCTGTGGACATAGGTTGATCTGTACCGCTGCCATTATCGCTGGTACCCAGGTTCACTTCCATACCCATTTCCACAGGTGCCACAGCAACTGGCACTTTGTACTGCCACAGCAGGAATAATAAGAACAGCAGCACATGCACCCCAATTGCCCAGGTGAGGGCCTTAGGATTGATGCTTTGCTCTGCAGGTGCGGATAAATAGCTCATACGGGAATAAAGTTAATAAAGGCAGCGCAAATGGAACTGTTAATTTGGACCAGACGATTTGCAACAACCTTAAAGGATCACATTGAATGTCCCATTTGTAGCAACCAGCGAATCGGCCACGAAGTTAAATGTGCCTGTAATGACATTATTGCTATCGGTTGCAACAACAATTTGTCCGGATTGGGCATAGTGGCGAACTCCGTTAGCGTAATAGGTGATCGATACCTGGGGTGGTGCAACAGCATATGTATTAACCCCGGTAAAATTTGTGATGTAGAATAAAAGCATGTAGCCTACTCCCCCTATTGTTTTTACTGCCTGCAATGAAACATCCCGTTTGGCACTATCGCCCGGATAAGCAACACTTAATATGGTGGCGCTGTCTGTAGCAAAATTTAAATTACCTATACTGGCAGTTACAAAAGGACTATCTACAAATACTGGAGGAGCGGGTATTGGCGTAGCCCCTTTTTTCTTGCCACAGGCGGCAATTAAAACACATGCAATAAATATCAGGGCGCACTTTTTCATTATTATCTATTGTGGTAAAGATAGCAAATCATCTGCTTTTGATAGAATGCCACTTTTAGCACTAATTATAATAGGGTAAACGGTGTGCTCCATTTAATATTATGTATTGCAGATCATTTTAAGCGTGAATTGATCTTTGCATTGATTTGAGGACGAAACATGGCAATAATTTTCCCAGACGGTTGAAAAATATCGCTCAAGGCGATTAATTTTGTAATCTGCTAAAAAAAGTAAATAGATGCGCTTTCAGCTTTTTCTCTTATTGTTTTGCATTCTTGGATGGCATTCAAACGCGAATGGCCAGGCCAAAACAGATAAGAATACTACCATAAAATGGCTGACAGATAAAATAAACCGATATGGTTTGAGGGTGGATGTTTCAGACAATCTAGACCAAGCCTTTGAGTACAGCAGGGTAACCGGAGACAAACACCACCCGGTGCTAGTAGAACGTATTGAATACAGTACCAACTATGAAGAGGATTACGTACACTTTGACGAAGTATCGGGAGTGGATTCTGTATATGACGCGACCAATGTAATACCTGACGCGTTAAAACTTACTGCCCGCACAGCAGACAAATCTACAATGAGCAATATGCATTTTGGAACTGCGGTATTACGGCTTGATTGGAATGCAGAACCGGGATTATATAGCAGAATGCTAAAGGCATTTAAAGCTTTGGCGGAATATAATTACGGGGGTACTACAGCCGAGGCTTATTAAAAAAACAACTACAGGTGTTAAGCAACAGCCTGCAGTTGTTGTAATGTCATTCTGATATCTCTTTTTACTATCCTGCTACGGCTGAGCTCAATAGTAGCTTTCAGGAATGTGGCCAGGTCAGCTTGAGTTGGACTCTGGAAGATTTTTCTTGCCTTGCATTTTTTCAGGTATTGGATGGTACGATACTTCATGATAATGGTGTTTTATAAAAGTGTATCATAAAAAGTCGTGCCAACTTTTCAATCCTTATTGTGCTCCTCATTATTTAGTTGTTCTTCCTTAATGTTGGCCTCCATTTTTTCCACCTTTATGCCCATACGCAGGAAACCAAACAAGCTCATATATATGTTGGCTATCCATACAAGTGCAAAACCACCTATGAGGTATCCCCGCCAGTCGGCATATAACAGGTGGTATGACGTAATGATGAGGAATAATATAGTGACATAATGACTAAAACAATACTCACATGTAAAGAGGTAAAAAAATTTTCTTTCCAGTAATGTTTTCCCGGTTTTGCTGCGACCTACACAATATTCGCGAGGTTCCCTGAATACCTCTTCGTGTGTTACGGTCCAGGCAATACATGCAATAGGTATAGCAAGTATAAACAACCAAAGTAACTGTATTCCGTATGTTGGCATTAGTTAACGTTTAAATATATATTATAAATAGCGCGCCACGAATGTACAAGCCTTTTGGTGTTTGACTGTATTCTATACCGATGATGAGTGTCATCTAATTCTAAAATTGACACATTCCCCAAATCAAGTTAACTTTGCACATCTTTTAATTTTTTTAGTTTTCTATCCTTTTATATGAGTTTGTTTTCCAATCAGAACCAGGAGTTCACACACCGCCATATAGGGCCGGGTGCACAGGACACACAGGAAATGCTGCATACCATAGGCGTAACCGGCATGGAAGAATTAATAGGCAACACTGTTCCTGCGGCCATACGTATGGACCACGACCTGAACTTGCCTGATGGCATAAGCGAGGCCGAGTACTTGCGCAGCCTGAAAGAAATATCCCTGAAAAATAAAGTATTTAAAACATATATAGGGCAAGGTTATTACGATAACAATACCCCCAGCGTAATACAGCGCAACCTGTTTGAAAACCCAGGATGGTACACACAATACACGCCATACCAGGCTGAAATAGCCCAGGGACGCCTGGAAAGCCTGCTGAATTTCCAAACTATGGTGTGCGACCTTACCGGACTGCCACTGGCAAATGCATCCCTGCTGGATGAAGCATCGTCTGCAGCTGAAGCTATGGCTATGTTTTTCCATACCCTGAACAAGGACCATGAAAACCCTACCCGCCATAGGTTTTTTGTAGATAAGGATGTTTTTCCACAAACTATAGATGTGGTGATTACGCGTGCCCTGCCATTGCATATTGAAGTAGTTGAAGGCGATTTTAAAACAGCTGTTTTAGATGAAACTTACTTCGGCGCATTGGTGCAATATCCTAACGATAAAGGAAGTATTGAAGATTACAGGGGTTTTATAACTAAGGTACATAGCCACGGCGCTTATGTGGCCATGGCTACAGACCTGCTGGCCCTTACACTACTTACCCCTCCGGGTGAACTGGGTGCCGATGTAGCCCTTGGTAACTCGCAAAGGTTTGGCGTACCACTTGGTTTTGGTGGCCCGCACGCAGCATTCTTCTCTACCACAGACGATTTTAAACGCCAGATACCTGGTCGTATAATAGGTATAAGTGTAGATGCACAGGGTAACCGCGCACTGCGCATGGCGCTGCAAACCCGTGAGCAACACATCAAACGCGAAAAAGCAACTTCTAATATTTGTACAGCACAGGCATTACTGGCCAATATGGCGGCTATGTATGCTGTGTATCATGGCCCGGATGGGCTGAAAGATATAGCAAAACGTGTGGCGCTGTTGGCGCAAAGCCTGGGCGAAGCGCTGAAAGGCGGCGGCTATAAAGTGCGCAATACGCAATACTTTGATACCGTAGTTATAGACACAGACAACGTAACCCACATACGCGCGCATGCCGAAAAGCATGAGCTTAACTTCCGTTACTATAATAATGAAACATTAGGCATATCGCTGGATGAAACAACCACTATACACGATGTACGCACCATACTTGAAGTGTTTGGAATCAACTCTTCTGCACTGCATATAAATAAAGACATACTGCATACCATACCTAGCCACCTGGTGCGCACATCAGAATTCCTGACACAGCAGGTATTTAATAGCCACCACAGTGAAACGCAGATGATGCGCTACCTGAAGTTGCTTGAAAATAAAGACTTGAGCCTGAACACCAGCATGATATCGCTGGGATCTTGCACTATGAAGCTGAATGCTGCTACAGAAATGGCACCGCTGAGCTGGGCACATTGGGGTAAAATGCATCCGTTCGCGCCAAAATCGCAAACGGAAGGCTACCAGCAGATGTGTACAGAGCTGGAACAATACCTGTGTGCAATAACTGCTTTTGATGCCTGCAGTCTGCAGCCCAACAGCGGTGCACAAGGCGAATATGCCGGTTTGCTTACCATACGTAACTTCCATGAAGCGCATGGCCAGGGGCATAGGAACGTGATACTGATACCAATATCTGCACATGGTACTAACCCTGCATCGGCAGTGATGGCAGGCTACAAAGTGGTAGTGGTAAAGGCACTTGAGAATGGTTACATAGATGTTGAAGACCTTAAATTAAAGGCCATACAGCACTCTAACAACCTGGCCGGTATCATGATCACTTATCCATCTACCTACGGTGTGTATGAAGAAAGCGTAAAAGATATTACCCAGATAGTACATGAGCACGGCGGACAGGTGTATATGGACGGTGCCAACATGAACGCACAGGTGGGTCTTACAGCTCCCGGCCTCATCGGCGCCGATGTTTGTCACCTGAATCTACACAAGACATTTGCTATACCGCATGGCGGTGGCGGACCCGGCATGGGACCTATATGCGTAAAACAGCACCTTGCGCCTTTCTTACCAGGCCACGTGTTTGATACAGAAGGTGAAGATGCAAATGCAGTATCTGCAGCCCCTTATGGTTCTGCAAGCATCCTGCTTATATCTTATGCCTATATTAAAATGCTGGGCGTACATGGTGTACGTAAGGCTACTGAATACGCTATACTGAATGCCAACTACATGCGTGCCCGTCTTAAAGACGATTACGAAATACTGTACACCGGCGTTAACGGTACTTGCGCCCACGAATTTATAGTTGACCTGCGCCCTTTTAAAAAGAGTGCAGAAATAGAAGCAGAAGATATAGCTAAGCGCCTTATAGACTACGGTTTCCATGCGCCTACTATGAGTTTCCCTGTTGCTGGCACTATAATGATAGAGCCGACGGAAAGCGAAGACAAAGCTGAACTGGACCGCTTTTGTGATGCACTACTGAGCATACGTGAAGAAATACGCGCAGTGGAAAATGGTACTGCCAACAAAACTGATAATCCGCTGAAGAACGCGCCACACACACAAAGTGTAATAACTGCAGACGAGTGGAACCACGCCTACACCAGGCAGCAGGCAGCCTTCCCGTTACAATATGTAAAACACAACAAGTTCTGGCCGTCTGTAGCTCGTGTAAACAACACCTATGGCGACCGTAACCTGGTATGTACCTGCGAACCTACAGAAGCCTATATGGAAGCTGAAGGATAAAAATAACGCGAAAATCGTAAAAGAAAAGACCCGCTCACAACGCGGGTCTTTTCTTTTATAAACGACGT
This sequence comes from Flavipsychrobacter sp., assembly GCA_031292525.1. Classification (GTDB taxonomy): domain Bacteria; phylum Bacteroidota; class Bacteroidia; order Chitinophagales; family Chitinophagaceae; genus JABDEZ01. Next base: position 75,626 of record JARLGY010000053.1, read on the forward strand.
TCCATATCTTCTGAAGGATGTGGCACTAAAAGTAATTCCAACTGGCGTGGGTGGCCCGATGGCTCACATATATGAGACGATCCTAAGCCTTGCGTATTTTTGATGATTCTATTTTTTGCACTATCTCATCATGTATACCTTTAGAGATAGAACTCATATCCAGAACATACTTAGTATGTGAGTAAAGATATTTAAATCTGTATTTTTTGTTGGCTATTTCAAATCGATAAAACTGAAGGCCGGTGCTTAATTGAAATAGATAGCAGTCGATATTAAAGTCTCTGTAATTGCTAAACGGATATTCCTTTTTGTAGCGCTTAATAATTATCGCATCTTTCTCTTCATCAAAAAAGATCTCATGGTCAAAGAAATTCAGATAGATGTTCAGTGCTAATAAAAAGCAACTGATCAATGCACATATAACAAGCTGTAACAAGTTTTCCTTTCCAGACCAACCAACAAGTAAAACAATATCCATTGGAAAAGATGTGATAACAAATCCTGCTATCCTATTCGTCAAGTTGTTTTTACTGATCTTGATCATTTCGTTCAGTTTTGTTGACAAGCGGTGTCACGCCTACCGCTTCTTCACCACCTCTTCAATAACATCGCTCACTGCCAATACCAAACCATAAGGTACCTGTATGGGGTTCTCCGGGTCTGGCACCATATCGTAGCGGCCAAGCTCGGTCCAGGTCATATAGAAACGGGGAAGGTTTTTTACGTTCACTTCAAAGTAAGTACCATCCTGCCGCACCTCTGGTATTATGGCTGCAAAGGTCGACTTGCCGTCGTAAAAAATGCGCTTTGTAAAATTGCGGGCCATGCCGCAAAGGTAATGTGCCATGATATGCGGCAGCGCAGTCTGGAGAAAAATGTTGATTATTTCCTGAACAGGTTTACTATGCGTAATAAGCCATCTATACTCACCTCTACAGACCTTAAGCCCATGTGCGAAGATAAAAAGATGCCTGTATGCGGTATGTTGGGCACTATAGTAGTATCAACACGGGGCAGGGCATGCACTTTCATGTTAACACTAAAAGCCTGGCTGGTAGCTACTGCACTAGCTATATCATCTTTATACAAAGCCAGCAAGCACACTGAATACAAAGCTGCAGCCCATAAAAAAGACTTGCCTGCAAAAACAAAGACCTTAGAGTACCTGCTTTTCATATATGAAGCTTAGGCAATAAAGATAGGAAATAATTAATTATGAAAGCAAAAAGTATTAACGTGTTTCAACCACTTCCTCTTTCTTCAGCGCTTGTAGAAAACGCAACACTGCGCTCATGTCCTTCATCTTATCTACCAGCAGCATAAAATTCTTCCCTACTTGCTTCAGGCGGGCATTGTTTGTGCGGGTTTGTATGTACTGCATGATGTATTTAAAAGTCTCCGACTCAAAATAAGGCGAATCTGGGTTGCTGACAAAGTAAAGGCGTACACTCTCATTTTTCATGATGAGCTTTTCAAAACCAAGTTCGCAGGCCAGCTGGCGGCAACGCAGGGTGGTGAACAAGTCTTTTACCTGTTGCGGTATGGGTCCGAAGCGGTCTGTAAGTTCGGTAGCAAAGGCAACCATTTGCTCTTCGGTCTCCAGGTTATCCAATTGAGAATACAAGGATAAACGCTCGGTGATATTAGCTACATAGGTATCGGGTATTAATATTTCAAGGTCGGTATCTACAGCGCAGTCACTCACAAAATCTCTTTTGCGGTCCATCTCTTCACTAAATACATCTTTGAAATCTGTGGTCTTCAATTCGCGCATAGCTTCGTCCAGTATCTTGTGATACATTTCAAAGCCTATTTCTGCTATAAATCCACTTTGCTCGCCACCCAGCATATTACCGGCGCCGCGTATATCCAAGTCGCGCATAGCTATCTGGAAACCGCTGCCTAGCTCGTTAAATTGCTCCAGTGTTTGTAAACGCTTACGGCTATCGTTGGGCAGAGTACTTAATGGTGGGGCTAATAAATAACAGAACGCTTTTTTGTTACTTCGGCCTACTCGTCCACGCAACTGGTGCAGATCGCTTAGGCCAAACTGGTGGGCATTATTGATGATAATGGTATTGGCATTGGCAATATCCACACCACTTTCTACTATGTTGGTACAGCACAGTACATCGTACTTGCGCTCTATAAAGTTGAACAGGGCTTCTTCCAGTTTGTGACCTTCCATTTGTCCGTGGGCCATACCTATCTCCAGGTCGGGACACAGATTGCGCAACAGGTTTGCCATCTCTGGCAGGCTCTGTACACGGTTGTGTATAAAATATACCTGGCCGCCACGTTCGGTCTCAAAATAAATAGCTTCGCGCAGGGCATATTCATCAAACACAAGTACCTCTGTATGCACCGGCTGGCGGTTGGGTGGCGGTGTATTGATGATACTCATATCGCGTGCATTCATTAGCGAGAATTGCAGGGTACGCGGAATGGGGGTTGCAGTAAGGGTGAGGGTATCTACGTTAGCTTTTAGCTCACGCAGCTTTTCTTTGGCGGTTACGCCAAATTTCTGCTCTTCATCTATTATGAGTATCCCAAGGTCTTTAAACTTTGCATCCTTGCTTAGTATGCCATGGGTACCTATCAGTATATCTATTTTACCTTCTTCCAGTCTTTTAAACGTCTCTTTCTTTTCCTTCGCCGATTTAAAACGGTTGATGTAATCTACCGTACAAGGGAAATCTTTCAGGCGTTCTTTAAACGTTTGGTAATGCTGGAATGCTAATATGGTAGTGGGGACCAGTACCGCTGCCTGCTTGCTATCGGCAACACTTTTAAAGGCTGCGCGTATAGCTATTTCCGTTTTGCCAAAGCCCACATCGCCGCACACCAGCCTGTCCATAGGCGATGGTGATTCCATATCTCTTTTCACGTCTACAGTAGCCTTGCTCTGGTCGGGGGTATCCTCATAAAAGAACGAAGCTTCCAGTTCCGTTTGCATATAGCTATCGGGCGAGTGTGCAAAGCCTTGCGATGCTTTGCGACGGGCGTACAGTTTTATCAGGTCAGCGGCGATATCTTTTACCTGCTTCTTGGTCTTGTTCTTTAGCTTCTCCCATGCATCGCTACCCAGCTTGTTCACCTTAGGTACACTACCTTCCTTACCAGTGTACTTGCTTATTTTGTGCAGGCTGTTGATGTTTACATATAGCACATCATTATCGCGGTATATAATGCGTATGGCCTCCTGCATGTTGCCATTTACTTCTATTTTCTGCAGGCCGCTGTACAATCCTACACCGTGGTCAATATGTGTTACGTAGTCGCCGGGCTGTAGTTCACGCAAGGCACGCAGAGTTAATGCTTTGCCCTTTGTGTAAGCCTGTTTTACATTGTACTTATGGTACCGCTGAAAAATCTGGTGATCTGTGTAGCAGGCCACTTTCTTTTCATGATCAATAAAACCCTTACTTATAGATGTAGGTACGGGTACAAAATTGATCTTGGCATCCAGGTCTTCAAAAATGCTTCTCAACCGTTCCAGCTGCTTAGGGTTGTCGGCAAATATATATGGGGTGTAACCGGCCGTGCTGCGCACTTGCAGGTCTTTTATCAGCATGTTGAACTGGCGGTTGAATACGGGCTGCTCTTCGGTTGCAAACTGTAATGTCGCATCAACCGGGCTACCAGTTATTTTTTCCAGTGAATGGTTGTACCACTCAATAAGGTGGCGTTGCAGCAATTTCTCTTTCCAGGCATCAGCATATTCAAAGTCAGACCGGTTCAGTTCTTTCAACAACTGTTCATCCTGGTCTATAGCTACAGTACCTACATTTATGGTTTCAGGCAGGTCGTGCTCCAGCTTACCTATACGGCCAATGGTAAAGTCAAAATCTTTGGCCCATATCACTGTGTTCTCCGGGAGGAAATCGAGTAAAGAAATTTTCTCCTTGCTGTCAAAATTTGTTTCGATGTTTGGCAATATAGAAACCGAGAGCAACTTCCTTTCAGACAATTGCGTTTCAGGATTGAATATACGTATGCTGTCCACCTCGTTACCAAATAGTTCTATACGGTATGGGTGTTCATTACCAAAGGAGTAGATATCCAATATACCTCCGCGCATGGCAAACTGCCCAGGCTCGTACACAAAATCTTCCCTGCGGAAGCCTAGGGTCACAAAAAGATCCAGCAGGGAATCCACCTTTAGCGTTTCCCCAACTTTTATGCTGATCATGTTGCCGGCCAGCGAAGTGGGGTTGACTACCTTTTCAAACAGGGCTTCAGGGTATGTAACCAGTACTTTTTTATGAGTAGTTACGTTGCTGAACTTGGTAAGCGCCTCTGTGCGCAGCATAACGTGGCTGCTGTTAAGATCAGTAAAATTACCACTACGCTTAAAGGAATCCGGGAAAAAACAGATATCCAGTGCATTGGTTAGATGTTCCAGATCATTGTGGAAGTAGGCAGCTTCTTCTTTATCGGTTAAAATAAAAACGTGATTCACGTCTGTAGCCTGCCAGATGGCAGTAGCAATAAAGTCGATGGAAGAGCCTCTGAGGTTATCCAGGTAAGCCCTGATCTTGTTGTCGGGCAATGAAATGCCAGCCGCTAATTGTTTTAAGCGGATATCATTTTGATACAAACCCAGCAAAACAGGCAAATTCATCCGCCGCAAAATTACGAAAAGAAAGGTTGCCGCAATTGCCGGGATGCACTTTTATTATTATTTTACACTGGTATGAAACCCATCCTTCTCATTAGTTTGTTATGTATCGCTTCCTGCAAGACGTGGGATGGAGATGATAAAGAGATGTTTTACCAGTCGTGCATGGATGATGCAAAGGGTTGGGCCGGCAGTGAAGCCAATGCTAAAACCTATTGCGATTGTGTAATGGAAAAAGTAATGAAGAAATTCCCCAACGAGAGTGATGCCCTGGAGCATATTGACAGCGTAATAAACGACCCAGAAATACGGAACTGCAAGAAAACCATTGGCAAATAAAAAGGATACACAACAGTGCATAAGCATACTGCTATGTATCCTGAACCTATTAGGTACTAAATATCTTTAGTCGATAGAACCTCTCCTTATGAAGCCCAACAGCAGGGAGATGATGGCCAGTACCAGCAATACGTGTATGATGCTGCCTGCGCTCCATACAAATTCTCCTAATACCCAACCTATAATCAGGATGACTGCGATGATATACAATAGTGATCTCATGGTGAAATAGTTTTTTAGTTTGTTTAACACTCAATAAATACTATGCCAAGCAATATAAATGGGACAAAAAAACCAACACCATATAATTAATAAATTATATGCCAAAGAAACAGGTGAGCTTTAGGGGAAATAAAAAAGGGCTAAGAATAGCCCCTTACAGTTGTATCTATGTAAAAAAATCAAAGCCTTTGACTGTGGAATGAATGAGAAGTTTAAAGGCACCAGAAAAAAATATCCCGGACGGGTTGCTTAGTGCAAATATCCGGGCTGTTTTCCCAGCTACTTACTCATCAAACTTCCAGACCTTAAGATTGTCTACTTCCATTACTTTATCCTCATCACCATTGTAAAAGGATATGCTTATACTATTAAAAGGTTGGGTAGGCATTTCTGTATCTATCCACAGGTCCTGCTTATTACCGTGGTGCATAAACCTATCCACGCTTATCATCTGTTTCTTTACCTCTGCGGTGTTATTGTAAAACTTAAGGATGAACTGTGCCATGTGCCACGGCTCCCAGGCTTCCATTGGTCTGTAAAATGTAGCTTCGGCGCGTATCCATCCATGTGCTTGTGGTATGTATGCAAACGAATAGCTCTTTGAATCTGGGTGTGCTTTATCTAAACACAAAGACCGGTTGCCTGCTATAGGTGGCAAGCTGCAATGGTTTTCCGTATCGTCTTCAAAGCCATTTTCGTACAGCAACTTTTTATTGTTCAATGTGCCTGTGTATATTTTATCATACCTGTCCAGTAGCTTCTTTTTCTCTTCTGGTATTGTAAACCTGCCTATTGCCGACCAATAGTACGGATTAGTCATGTAAGGATCGTAAGCATTGCCTGCGTGCTCAATGTAGGTAAACCATATGTTTATATATAAGAATAAAATAAAAATGGGAGCCAGTACTACAAGCCATACTCTTTTACGCAACATTACCTCCAGCAGAGCAGCTATGGGCAACATGAGTATAGGATAACTTTGCACCATGGCCCGCCCACCAAACCACCATATATCCCAGGAGCTGACCACATAAAAATTGAGTAGGAGAAAAGATACTACCATTATCCTGTTCTTCCCATACTTTATAAAAGGTATCAGCCCCACAAAAGCAAACATCATCATGGGGGTAAATGTGAGCCAGCCACTACGAAAGCTGAGCGGATAATCGTAAAGATGTGGCTGGAACCACGAAAAACCCTGGTCCTGATAACTATACACTATCCAGTGCCCAGATGCATACTTCCAGTACATCATCTGTACAAATACTACAGATGCAGCACATACTACAGTTACGATTATAAGTTTCAAATGCTTTTTATAGAAAGCAAGGCGTTCTTTAATGGCTTGGGAGGAGAAACTTTCCATTCCCCAAAGCAATGGTATGAGGCATGAAATGGTCTCTGTGGGCCGTGTAAGTGTAAGCAAACCCATTAAAAAACCAGTAATAGCCGCATATTTGGCGTTAGGTCTGTCGTAATAGGCACGGGTGGATAACAGCAGGAATACATACAGTGTGAACAACCAGGTATGCGACATACCCGTATCTATAGCGCCGTAATTAAGATAGTTGGTGCCGAATACCAGAATAATTAATGCAAGAGCCACCACAGTATCACTGTAATATTTCTTCAAAAACCTTCTAAAATACCACAGCCCTATCAAGGACATGATAAGACCTCCTACTTGTATGGCAAACTGGTATGGTGCCGAAAGGCCATCGGCAGGATAACCCATAGCTTTTGCAGCAAAATGTGCCGCTGTAAAGTAGGGAAGGAACATAACCGCCATACCAGAAGAATACTTCATCACGTAATTACCACTATTACTATCCAGGAAGGCTTCCTGGAAATCGGGAGTAGGCTCGTACTTTTTGAGCAGGCTATCTTTAAACTGCTGATGTTTAAGATCCTTATAAATAAATATTGAAGGCAGGTACCAGTAGTAGCCACTCACATCCCACGCTATTGCAGCTTGTTCATGAGGTTGCTTCCATCGTGGGTAAAAACTAAATGAAGCATACAGCATCAACAACAAACAAGAAAAATAGGATATACGGGATAGCATAGTAAAATATTGGTTTGAAAAATATACCGACAGGGTTCGTCGCTTTCATCAGGTAGTTTAGTCGTTAAAGCCCCATACTTTCAGATTATCTGCCTCAAGTATTTTATCTTTTTCTCCGTTGTACAGCAATATGGTTACACTATCAAATGGTTGTTGTGGTGTTCTTACGTCGAGATAAACATTTCTTGTATCCCTGTTATGCATAAACCGGTCTATTCTTATCATTTGTATCATGATCTCTTTATCCTTGTTATAAAACTTGACGTTGAACTGCGCCATATCCCACACATCCCATACCTCGCTTGGGCGGCGAAAGGTAGCTTCTGCTCGCAACCATTTCAGGTTCCCAGGCCTATATGCAAATGTGTAGTTGGGTGAGTATTTATGTTCTTTATCCAGGCATAGTGACTGTGTGCCAGATATAGGAGGAAGTGTACAGTGGCTGGTAGTATCATTCTCAAAATCGTTTTGATACAACAGTTTTTTGTCTTTGGGTGTACCTGTAAACAGTTCATCTTCGTTGTCCAGCAGCTTCCACACCTCATCATTTATCGTAAACCTACCCACCACTGCTTTGTAGTAGTGCCTATTCATCATATCGGGCACATATATGCCATTACGGTGTTCGGCATAGGTGATCCATATATTCATAAATGCAAACACCAATATCGCGGGAATAAGTATTACCTGCAAAACACGTTTGCGTGTCATTGCTTCCATTAGCGCTGCCACCGGGATCATCAGTATAGGGTAGCTTTGTACCATAGCACGGCCTCCATACCACCATACGTCCCAGGCGCTCACTATGTAATAGTTGAGCAGGAAGAAAATTAATACAGCTACTTTGTTCTTCCCATTCATTGCAAACGGGATGATACCAGCAAAGGCCAACACCATCATGGGTGTGTAGGTGAGCCAGCCACTCTTAAAGCTCAGTGCATATACGTATGAATGGGGATGCAACCAGGAAAAACCCTGATCCTGGTAGCTATAAACCAGCCAATGCCCACTGGCGTACTTCCAGTATATAAGCTGTATAGAAATAACTGCGGCAGCACAAACTGCTGTTATCACTAATTGAAGGATGTGGAGTTTAAAGAAATTAAGCCTCTCCTTTATTGTTGCGAATGAAACGCTATTAATTCCCCATAGTATGGGTATAAGGCAACTGATGATCTCTGTGGGGCGCGTAAGCGTAGCAAGCCCTATAAGCAAACCAATGGCTACAGCATACTTCACCTTCGGGGTTTGATAATAGTAGTGTGTAGCAAGCAGCAGGAAAACATAAACAGTAAACAACCAGTTGTGGCTCATGGCGGTATCTATGGCGCTGTAGTTAAGATAGTTGGTGCCAAATACCAATACCAACAACACCATGGCTACCACGCCATCACTATAATACAATTTCAAAAACCTCCTGAAGAACCAAAGTCCTAACAAAGCCACCAGTACCCCACCTATTTGCAAAGACAACTGGTAGGGCGCTGAGAAGCCGTCAGCAGGATAACCCAAGGCACCTGCCAGCAGATGCGCAGCCGTAAAGAAAGGCAAACTCATTACTGCCACGCCTGATGAGTATTTCATAATATAGCTGCCACTTGCGCTATCCATAAACACCTGTTGATCATCATAAGTGGGGTGGTATTTGTTTATGATGCTGTCTTTAAAAGATTGGTGCTTGGCATCGTGGTAAATAAGGAATGACGGTAAGTACCAATAATACCCACTCGCATCCCAGCTTATTGTCGCTTCTGAATTGCCCTGTTTCCATTTAGGGTAAAAGCTAAATGAGGCATACAGCATGAGTAAAGCGCAGGCAAAATAAGAGATACGGGAAAGCATGGTTAAATGTACGTTTAATCGTTAAAAACAGCTCACTGTCAGTACACATGCGGTGCGTAGGGTATTACCTTGTTTTCTTTTACCTCACCTGTCAGAGCGTCTATAATTACCATATCATCTTTTACCGTATTATGGCCGCTTGTATTTTTTTCATTCCATATGGTGCGTAAAACGATCCATGCATAGTCGCGGCCCAGGGCAGTGCTGTGTATATAAGCATATGGTTCTGAAATGCTGTAGTGCAATTTTTGCTGCAAGGCGATCTCTATAGCTTTCTCTTTGGTTATAAACCTGCAACTATCATCATCAATTGCAAACCTGGGCACAAAGCCCTTATCAATATCCTCTATCAGATGCAGAGCCGTATCCAGGTACACCGTAATGCCTTCTGTGATAGTATCCATACAGGGGCATTTAGGATATGGCATCACGAAGTTGTAATGCACAGCTACACTCATAAAATGGTTGCATGTCATCCCCTTACCCAATTTTTTAAAGTGCTCTTTCTTCTTCTTTTCGTAGCTGTAATAACTGCCCTTATCATCTGGCAGGCAGTAATGAAATAATGTTCCCATTTTAGCCGACAGTATGCTATCGGCCTGTTCCATTATCTGCACGTGGCTATAACGCTGCCCATAGCAGGCACCACACATTAAAACCAACAAACAACAGGTAATGAAACGCTTCATGTTGTTTTGAAATTAATAAAATTTATTTCAGCCTGTATATTTCTGCCCACAAACCATTGTGTTCCGCTCGGTAAACCAGGCTGTTTTTGTACTTATTCTTTATACCATCGTAAATACCACTGGGCTCAATATTATTGAATATTACCAGTTGGGTAGTATCGGTAATCTGTTTCCCAACGTGCATAAATTCCTTTTGTTGAATAAAGCCTGTGTTGGGATCTGTAAGATGTGCGTAATCCTGGTAACCAGTAGTTGTGATATAGTTGGTATAATATTGTTTCCGCTGCAGGTACTGTACTACGTCTTGCTGCAACTTCATCCCATCAAAAGCACCCATGTCAGTATCTCCCGATCCTTTACTATCCTTCAAACCATAAACACCTATAAGTGCAATCACGGGTAAGAATGCTATATAAATTGGTGCATAGATCAAGGCTATTATCCTATCCAGGTAGTAGGAGGCAAGTATAAGAACCATGAGCAGTGCGGGTATTGTATATCTTGCAGTATAAAAGTTAACAGCACAGAAGCAGATGTAAAGCGCTATAAAATATATCCCTAACTGGATAAATGTGCTGCTTGCTTTATCATTCGTACCTGTGAATGATCTCAACACATTCGACATTCCTACTACAGACAGCATTAATGTCAGCGCCAATACCCTTCTGGATATAAGATGTCCGTAGCCCCCACTAATGCAGATGTACACTTGTACAGCAATAAGTAAAGGAAGCAAGTATTTAGCCTTCCTTGTTTTAACTGCAATGATCACTGACCCCAATAATAAAATACAGAATAGATAACTGCGGCAATCATTATTGAACAGAATTTGCACCATGTATTTTATCTTATCCCAGTCGTGCGCCCAACCGAAAGATATATACCCCATGTGCTCAGGAAAAAAGAACCAACCATTCAGTAATTTTTGTGCTACGAAAAAACCGGTTATCCCCAAGCCTGCAAATAAAACAGGTAAAAAATTAGCTAGACGCTCTTTTAGCAGTTTTGTTGTGGTGAATAATTTTATTGTAGCATCAACACCAAGAAGCAAGCCGGTAACCATCCCGCTTTCTTTGGTGAACAAGAGTGCTATTAAAGAGACAAAAGTAAGCACGTGCCTGCGGGTACTATAGAAATAGATACTCAGCAAAGACAAGAGCGCCACCATGATCTCTGGCAGCAACATGGTTGATTGAACAAAAAATATAACCTGTAATGGAAAAATGGCCAGGGTGAGCAGCGCTGTTCTTTTATTAAACAAATGCCTGCACACCTCATATACACTGATGATCAACAGCACAAACAACAACAATGCAAATGCATGTTGCGAGAAAGCGCTCGGACCGAATATCTTCATCCAGGCGGCCGTGCAAAAATAGAACAGCAACGGGTGGCCCCTTGAATAATTGATATCAATAGCATTAGGCATCAGGCTAGGGCCATGCTCATACATTAATCTTATGGCAGGCTCGTAACTCCACGATTCATCCCAATAGAAAGAATAGTAAAGATGGGGAATTTTACAAACAACAAATATTACAACAACCAGCCACAGCATCCACCTGCCTTTAAAATAATTGAGAATTGCTGAAGTATTCTGTTGCATGTATAATCTATAATTGCATACTGGCCTGCAATATGTAAAACTACTAATGCGCCAGCTATTAAATTGTAAATATCAATTTCGGCTATTCAGGCAACAAGAACAATTGAGCAATATACAGCGTCTTCAGACAATTAGCGCTGCTATTTCAGCCTATATATTTCACCCCACAACCCGTTGTGTTCTGTCCTGTAAACCAGCTTGCCTTTTTCCTTTATGCCATTGTAAATATCGCTGGGCTCAATGTTGTTGAAAATTACAAGCTGGGTGGTGTCGGTAACGCGCTGGGTGACATGCTCAAACTCCTTCTGTTCCATAAAGCCAGTCCTGGGATCTGTGAGATGTACAAAATCCTGGTAGCTGCTTGCGGCTATATAGCTTTTATACTGCTTATTGTCCTGCATGTATTTTACAATATCCTGCTCCACCTTCATGCCCCCAAAAGCTGCCATGTCAATATCACCAAATCCCTTGTCATTATTAATAGCATACTGCCCGGTTAAAATAATAATGAGCGCAACGATCAGATAAATGGGATCGTAGAACATAGCTATCAACCTATCCAGGTAGTAGGCGGTCAGTACCAGCAATACTGCAAGTGCAGGAATAGTGTATCTGTCGGTATAGAAATTGGTGGCACAAAAACTCATGTAAAGGACAATAAACCACAACGCAAGCTGTATAAACAATCTACCCTCTTGCTGCTCTTTATTGGTAAAAGACCAAAGTTGTTTCGTCATAGCCAAAATGGTTAATGCCAATACCACTGTTACCGCCTGCCTGGGTACTATATCATCGTAAACTTCATTGATAGAAATATATACCAAGAAAGCGATAAGTACAGGAAGCAGATACTTTATCTTCCTTGTATTGATACTCAATATCAATGCAAAGAACATTACGATCTGGAACAAACGTAGGCGGGCGTCATCTGTAAACAGTATGCCTAGCATACACTTTATTTCTCCCCATGCCCTATCCCACTTAAAAGAAACAAGCCCCAGGTGTTGCGGAAAAAAGTACCACCCATTTAGCAATCTCTGCCCTACAAAAAAACTGGCTATACCTACGCCTGCAAATAAAACAGGTAAAAAATTAACTAAGCGCTCTTTGACGGATGTTCTTCTATTAAATAGTTTTATTGTAGCATCAGCACCAAGTAGCAACCCGGTAACCATCCCACTTTCTTTAGTGAGCAACAATGCAAGTAAAGTGATAAATGTAAGAATATGCCTGCGGGTACAATAGAAATAGATACTCAGCAAAGACAATAGCGCTACCATAATTTCTGGCAGCAACATGGTTGACTGCACAAAAAATATAACCTGTAGCGGGAAGATGGCTAGTGTGAGCAGTGCCGTTCTTTTATTAAACAAATACCTGCACACCTCATATGCCCCAATGATAAGCAGAACAAATAAAAAGAGTGCAAATGCATGTTGTGAGAAAGCACTCGGACCGAATATCTTCATCCATGCAGATGCACAAAAATAGAATAGCAAAGGATGCCCCCTTGAATAGTCTGTATCAATTGCATTGGGCATCAGGCTGGGGCCATGCTCGTACATTAATCTTATAGCAGGCTCGTAACTCCACGATTCATCCCAATAAAAAGGATAGTAGAGATGGGGAATTTTGTAGACAATAAATGCTGCAACAGTCGCCCACAGTATCCACCTGTCTTTAAAATACTTGAGGATCGTTGAGGTAATGAAGGGCATGTAGGAAGTATTTGACCACAATATATTTATTGTAGCCTGAATAGCTGTATATGTACCAGCAGGGAATAATAAAAAAGCCGCCTCAAACAAATGAGGCGGCTAAATTTCTATTGCCCTTCGATGGTTTTAATATTCGTCTTCATTGAAGAAGAAGTCCTCCTGTGTAGGATAGTCGGGCCAAATGTCTTCTATACCTTCATATATTTCACCTTCGTCATCAAGTTCCTGCAGGTTCTCAACAACTTCCAGTGGAGCGCCAGAGCGAATGGCGTAATCTATCAATTCGTCCTTGGTGGCTGGCCAGGGTGCGTCTTCAAGATGAGAGGCAAGTTCTAATGTCCAAAACATATTATGAATTTAATTATTTTATATAGAATCACGCAAATGTAACGTATTTTTTATGTACATAACAAAATAGTACCCGCAGATATTATTTAGGACGGCAGCAATACAATTATAGTTGGCTTTGCTGAAAAAAATCCCTCATTTTTATACCACGTTATCCACGTTATATCTAAAACGGCGGGTTGCAGAGATTATTATTCGGTCCACCTGCTTTATATCTACAGGACTCTTTTATTGCAAAGTCTGTTTACATTTACAACATGTTATCTGCCAACAACCTTTATAAAAAATATGGTACGCTCACAGTAGTCAATGGCGTATCTCTACAGGTGGCGCCGGGCGAAATAGTAGCTATAACAGGCCCGTCAGGGGCAGGTAAAAGCACGCTTCTACACCTGTTGGGTGCGCTGGATAAACCAGATAACGGTACTGTTACTATAAACAACACCGATGTTTTTGCCCTTACGGGCAAGAAGCAGGCACGCTTTCGCAACAAGCATATGGGTTTTGTTTTCCAGTTTCATCATCTGCTGCCTGAGTTTAGTGCGGTAGAGAATGTAGCAGTGCCCCTATGGATAAGTGGGAAAGGCCGTAAAGAAGGTATAGCACTTTCTGCAGGCGCATTGCAGGCCGTAGGGCTGGGCAGCAAGCTGGAGAATAAACCAGGCGAACTATCGGGCGGTGAACAGCAGCGTGTTGCCATAGCGCGTGCGTTGGTCAATAAACCATCCATCATCATGGCCGATGAGCCTACAGGCAACCTGGACACTGCAAATGCACACGCTATACATGAGCTGTTCCTGCAGCTGAGGGATAAGTTCGGGCAAACCTTTGTAATGATCACACACAACGAAACATTGGCAGACATGACAGACCGTAAACTGACTATGCTGGATGGAAAAATTGTGGACGAGATAAGAAATAACGGCTAGAGCATACCATTAGCTTTATTCATCTATAACTGCTTGTATCGCTCGTGTATCACAAAAGCGCCCTTATGTGCCGCAATTACCTTATATCTTCGGCCAAAAGGGAGAATAAAATGTTTGGCCCCTATATAATTACTTCCTGCGAGAAATAAAATTTTATTCTACTTTTACATTTTCGCAAAAAGTATATTTTTGCACAACAAAATTAAATGATTGACCATGTCTGAAATTGCAAATCGCGTTAAGAAAATTATTGTGGACAAACTTGGTGTTGACGAATCAGAGGTAACACCTGAAGCAAGTTTTACTAATGACCTGGGCGCTGACTCACTGGACACAGTAGAACTGATCATGGAATTCGAAAAAGAATTCAATATCTCTATCCCTGACGAACAAGCTGAAACCATCACTACAGTTGGTCAGGCTGTTGCTTACCTGGAAGAACACGTAAAGTAATTATCAAAATTTTTTAGTAACCGGATTGTTTCGATGAATAGATCGCTAAAGCGCGTTGTCGTTACCGGTATCGGTGCCCTTACGCCATTAGGCAACACTGTACCTGCATACTGGGACGGACTGGTTAATGGAGTTTCGGGTGCCGATTTCATTAAACAATTTGATGTAACCAAGTTCAAAACAAAATTCGCCTGTGAGTTGAAGGATTTCAACCCGGAGAATTATTTTGAGCGCAAAGAGGCAAGGAAACTTGACCGTTTTTCGCAGATAGCCTTAGTGGCTGCTGCCGAGGCGGTAAAGCATTCAGGCATTGATGCGCCGGGTATCAACCCCGACCGTGTGGGTGTGATCTGGGCTTCCGGTATAGGAGGTATGATCACGTTCATACAGGAAATGAAGAACTTTAATGAAGGTGATGGAACGCCCCGTTTTAATCCTTTCTTTATACCTAAGATGATATTGGATATTGCTTCAGGGCATATATCTATGAAATATGGCTTCCGCGGCCCCAATTTTGCCACGGTAAGTGCATGTGCATCATCTACTAATGCTATAATAGACGGTTTCAACTACATACGGCTGGGCATGGCGGATGCTTTTGTGTGCGGCGGCTCTGAAGCCGTGGTAACAGAGGCAGGCATAGGTGGCTTCAACGCCATGAAGGCCCTTTCTGAACGCAACGATGACCCCCAAACAGCAAGTCGCCCCTTTGATAAAGACCGCGATGGTTTTGTACTTGGTGAGGGTGGTTGCGCGTTGATACTGGAAGAGTATGAACACGCCCTGGCGCGTGGTGCAAACATCATTGCAGAAGTGGCCGGCGGCGGTATGAGTGCCGATGCCTATCACCTCACAGCGCCGCATCCTGAAGGTCTTGGCGCATTCAATGTAATGAAGAATGCACTTGCTGATGCTGGGATGAAACCTGAAGACATTGACTACATCAATGTACATGGTACATCTACCCCACTGGGCGATATAAGCGAAACCACTGCTATACAGCGCGTATTTGGCGAGCATGCTTACAATGTAAACATCAGCAGTACTAAATCTATGACTGGTCACCTGTTGGGTGCTGCCGGCGCTATAGAAGCTGTTGCTGCTATACTTGCCATGGTAAACGATACTGTGCCGCCTACCATCAACCACTTTACAGACGATCCCGAATTTGACCCCCGCCTCAACTTTACCTTTCACAAGGCACAGAAGCGCGTCATAAGGGCTGCACTCAGTAATACATTTGGTTTTGGTGGGCACAATGCATCCGTTATCTTTAAAAAATACGAAAAGTAGCTGTGCGGCGCTTCACCTCACGCATCTTACAACTATTCTCGCCCAACAAGCAGTTAATATCGCAGCTTGAACACCTCTTAGGGTTTACCCCTATAAGGATAGGCTACTACCAGGTTGCGCTCATGCACCGCTCCAAACTGGAGGAGGTGCAGGAAAACAATGAGCGCATGGAGTTCCTGGGCGATGCTATATTGGGCGCTATAATTGCTGAATACCTCTTTAAAAAATATCCCTACCGTACAGAAGGCTACCTTACTGAGCTACGCTCCCGTATTGTGCGTCGCGAAACGCTCAATAATGTAGCCCTTCGCATGGGCCTCAATAAAATGGTGCAGTACAACCAGAACGACCGGGGCCTGAGCCGCAGCCATATATTTGGCAACGCGCTTGAAGCCCTTATAGGCGCCGTGTACCTGGACCAGGGCTTTGCAAAGACCCGCCGCTTCATCATAAAGCAAATGGTAAAGAACTATATAGACCTGGACGTACTGGAAAGTACTGATACCAACTATAAGAACCAACTCCTCAGCTGGGCACAACGCAGCGGCCAGGTGCTCACCTTCGATACTATGGAAGAGCGCATGGAAGGCACCCGCAAACTTTTTGTAGTAGGTATAATGCTGGATGGCTTACTGGTAGCAAGCGGCAGCGGCTACAATAAAAAAGAAGCCGGCCAGGTTGCCGCGCAAAAGGCGCTGGAAATATTAGGGCCGGGGGAAGTTGGCGCTTAGCTCTACTTTCTTCAGGCAGTATCTATACTACAACCAATCCATAACATAATTATTCTTGTTCATGATTATTCTTGTTCATGTACATAGTCTTTTTCTTAAAGGATTAACCAAAATGCCATTGGTGTCTTGCACGAAAGTGGTATCAGCATCCTTATCTTTATGTCTCCGCTTTAATCCTTCATCACCATGGACGATCTCATTTTCGCAAAAGTTGACAAGTACATAACCGACCTCCTTACACCGGAAGACAAAGCCCTTACCGACACGTTGGATAGTATAGAAAGGGAGGGGATACCCAGCATAAGTGTATCTGCACCGCAGGGGAAATTTTTGCAGGTAATGGCGCTTGCCTGCAATGCAAAAAAGATATTGGAGCTTGGTACTCTTGCCGGATACAGCACTATATGGATGGCACGCACATTGCCGCAAGATGGTAAAATTATCACTGTTGAATTTGATGAGCACCATGCTGCTGTCGCTCAAAAAAACATTGATAATGCCGGGCTTTCATCCAGGGTAGATATAAGACGTGGCAAAGCCCTGGATATCCTTCCCCAAATTCTAACCAATGGAGAAGGTCCTTTCGATCTTATATTTATTGATGCTGATAAGCAACCTTACAAAGAGTATTTTGAACATGCCTTACAACTATCCAGATCAGGTACCATTATCATCTGCGATAATGTAGTGAGAAACGGAGAAGTAGTGAACGAAAACACTACCGATGACAGGGTACAGGGCGTACAACGGCTCAATAAATTCCTCTCTACCTGCAATAAGGTTACTGCTACTATTATACAAACTGTTGGTGCAAAAGAATACGATGGAATGGCTATAGCAATTGTAAAATAGCTGCCTTTGCCAGGATTTAGTTTCACATTATAGCATTCTCCAGGATAGCATCATTTAAATGAATAAGCTTTTATATATTTCGCTTCTACCATTCCCTTAGTGCCGGTTACCTGGTAATAATCGTAAAAGGTTTTTTTATCGTCACCGTAATGGAAACCAATGATGTAAGTATATGGTTCAGTACCTTTCTTTATGAGTGGCTTCAGTTTTTCGCCGCCTCGTGGCATGGTAAATTGGCTTTCGGCAGTATTTGGTCCCCATTCTGCAACTACATCATAAACCCCATAGGAGGCAGTATTGTCGCCCGTCTTTACCGTTACTTTATAGGTAAAGTTATTAGGGTCATCTTTTACTTTTACACTGTCTGCCGCAACTATGTGGCCAGGGGGCGGTGGCGCATAGGTACCGTTATCATCGTTATCCTTGTGTCCGCTGCACGATGCCGCAATGAGCAGTACAAAGGAGCAGCAAAATAAAATACATTTTTTCATTGCCAGCAAAAATAAGGCATGGTATGAAATGTGCAGTATTTTATTCGCAGTCGGCTTTAATGGCTAACCCTTACGGGGGTAATAAAAAGGTTTACGTACATTTAACCCTATATCCAAATCCCGACTGATGAAATTTAATATTAACCAGAAAAAATGGGCGGTGCCTGTTATGGTATTACTGGGAACACAAATAATGGTTCCCACTAACTCTGCAACTGCACAACCCAAAACGGCAAAACAACAAACAATGCAGAACGATGGTTACGACCCAAAATTTAAGGTAGAGGCCGAAGCATTTGCAGACCTCCAACTGCTTCGCTACCAAGTGCCTGGCTTTAAGAGCTTAAGCCTGCAACAAAAGAAATTGTCTTACTACTTGTACCAGGCTGCGCTATGCGGCCGTGACATTATCTACGACCAAAAGAGTAAGAATGGCATTTTATTGCGCAAAACGTTGGAAACTGTTTACGGCACATACAAAGGTGACAAACATACTGATAACTGGAAAAAGTTCGAAGTCTATTGCGGACGCTTCTGGTTCAGCAATGGTAATCACCACCACTACAGTAACGAGAAGTTCTTGCCTGAATGCCCATACACTTATTTTGCTGAAATTATAAAGCACAGTGATACCAAACTGCTACCTACCGATGGTTTGAGTGTAGATATGTTCCTGGAAAAAATAAAGCCACTTATCTACGATCCTAATGTAGAGCCTAAAGTTGTAGATCAAAGACCAAACATTGACAACGTGGTCAACTCATCCAACAACTTTTACGAGGGTGTAACCCAAAGCGAAGTAGAAACCTACTATGCCACTTTTGACACCAAAGGCAATGCACCATCATGGGGTTTGAACAGCAAAGTGGTAAAAGTGAATGGTAAGATAGAAGAGAAAGTATGGAAGAGTGGCGGTATGTATGGCGCTGCAATAGACCAGATCATTGGCTGGCTTGAAAAAGCAGCAACAGTGGCTGAAAATGAGGACCAAAAGCAAGCGCTTAGCCTGTTGATACAATTCTACAAAACCGGCGACCTGAAGATATGGGATGACTATAGTATAGCATGGGTACAGGATACTAAATCGCGTATAGACGTTGTGAACGGTTTTATAGAGGTGTACCTAGATGCCATAGGTAAAAAAGGAAGCTTTGAAAGTACACTATCTCTGAAAGATATGGAGGAAACAAAGCGCATAGAAGCGATAGCTAACCAGGCACAGTGGTTTGAAGATCATTCTCCTATTATGGATGCACATAAAAAGAAGTCTGTAAAGGGCATTACGGCAAAAGCTATAACCGTTATAGTGGAGAGTGGCGATGCGGCACCAAGCACACCAATAGGTATCAACCTGCCCAATGCTGATTGGGTACGCAAGGAGCACGGATCAAAATCAGTTTCTCTCAGCAATGTTATCCATGCATACAATGTAAGCAGTGCAAAAAGTGGAATGCTGGATGAGTTTGCTGTAAATAAAGAAGTACTCGATCGTCTTAAAAAATATGCTCCGCTTGCATCTGACCTGCATACCGATATGCACGAATGTATAGGCCATGCTTCAGGACAGATAAACCCAGGCGTAGAAACTACAGACAAGACATTGAAGAACTACGCAAGCACACTTGAAGAAGCCCGCGCCGACCTGGTTGGCCTGTATTTCATAATGGACCAGAAGCTGATAGAAATTGGTGTGATGCCTAGTATGGATGTGGCCAAAGCAGAGTATGACAGTTACATGATGAATGGCCTTATGACCCAGCTTACCCGCCTGAAGCCAGGTGAACAACTGGAAGAAGCACACATGCGCAACCGCCAAACTATAGCACGCTGGGCCTATGAGCATGGCAAAGCTGATAATGTAGTGGAGTTTGTAAAGAAGAACGGCAAAACCTATGTGCAGGTAAACGATTATAATAAACTGCGCACTTTGTTTGGCGAATTGCTGAAAGAAATGCAGCGCATAAAAAGCGAAGGCGACTATAACGCAGGTAAAGACCTGGTAGAAAACTATGGTGTAAAAGTTGACCCTACACTTCATAAAGAAGTATTGCAGCGCTTTGCTAAACTAGGCATAAAACCATACAAGGGTTTTGTACAGCCTAAACTGGAAGCTGTTATGAACGGCAACGAAATAACAGACATTAAGGTTACCTACCCCGAGAGCTTTTACCACCAAATGATGGAATACGGCAAGAAATACGCCTTCCTTCCAACGGTGAATTAGGCGAAATAAATTACGTAAAAATGGGCTGGATACATATAGTAACCAGCCCATTTTTTATTTATTCTGAATCGATTATTTGCCCTGCAATATCTTTTGGTATTCCCCTGTTGGCTGCTGTATCAGTGCCATTGCCTTTTCCAGGTCTTTATCATATATAAGGCTCTGGGCAATGCGGCCACGCTGGTAGTAATAGCGCGATACGATCTCGTTTTCAAGTACATGTGAAATGCCTTCCTTAAACTTCACCAGGTCTTGCTTTTTGTCGTGTGATATTTTTTCCTGCAACGCATTAAACTGGCTTTTTGAATCCTCATAATATTTCTCCTTTTCTGCAGCACGCTTCAATGAGTCAAATACTTCTTCGGTCTCAGTCTTGTAAGCATAGTCTTTATTGTCCAGCCACTTCACAAAGCTGTTATATTCTGCATCTGTAAGTGTAAACTTATCGGGGCTGGCAATAGTTGCATGTTGGTTAGCGTAGTCAGATGCGTAATCAAAGAAATAATTCTTGGTGTATAGTGTGATCACTATCTGGCTTATGGATTCTTCTTTCAGGTTCACATCAGGTTCCACTCCACCGCCGCTCAGTACCTTGCGGCCATTCTTTGTTTTATAAGCTATTTTCAGGCTATCGGGCACATGGCCCACGCTGCCATTTGCATTGCGGTGTGTATAGTCAAGCGCCTGTATGCACCGGCCACTTGGTGTATAGTACTTGGCTATGGTAAGTTTAAGGCGTGCATTATATCCCAGCGGGTAAGTAGTTTGTACCAGGCCCTTGCCATAGGAGCGTTCACCTATTATAACGCCCCTATCAAGATCCTGCATAGTGCCTGCTACTATTTCAGATGCTGATGCCGATGAGTGGTTCACCAGCACGGTAAGTGGTATCTGGGCATCCCATGCGGTACCTTGCGTTTTGTAGTCTTTATCCATCTCGGCCATTTTGCCTTTTGTGCTTACCACCATTTGTCCTCGGTCCACAAAAAGGTTACATACGTTCACTGCTTCATCCAGCAGGCCGCCTGGGTTATTGCGGAGGTCCAGTACTACACCTTTCATGTCAGGCTTCACCCCCTTCAGGCTGTCTAGCGCTACTTTTATTGCACGGCCGCAACCCTGGGTAAATTGGGTAAGCCTTACATAGCCTATATTTTTCTGCGGGCCTACAAAGCCTGCGTAGGGCACGCTCGAAACTTCAATTTCTCCTCTTGTTATTATTTTAGACATCACTGCGCCAGTGTACAGATTCTTTATCTTCATACTTACTTGCGTACCGGGTGCCCCTTTTAGCAGTAAGCTGATGTCATCCATATTCTTGCCCTTCAGCGGCTGGTTACCTATAGACTCTATAAGATCGCCAGGGTGCAGGCCTGCCCTTTGCGCCGGGCTGTTCTCGTACACATCGCCTACATAAGTGTCATCGCCCTTTTTGTGTATGTTAGCGCCTATACCACCATACTTACCGGTGGTCATAAATTCATAATCCTCTATGTCAGATTCTGTTATGTAGTTGGTATAGGGGTCCAGGTCGTCTAGCATAGCATCAATACCTACCTTTACCAGCTTGCCTGGTTCTATAGGGTCAACATAATAAGTATTCAGTTCTTTAAATAGTGTGGCAAAAATGTCCAGGTTCTTAGATATCTCAAAATAGGAGTCGCTTGTCTTTGCCTGAATGAAAAGAAAGCATGTACCTGTTATCAAAACCCCGGCTACAAACCCTCTCGCTTTTCTTATTTTTTTCATGAATGGTGCTGGCATAATACTTGCAAATACTTTAATTGTAATGTACGAAAATAACATTCGTATCGATTGTAATGGCCAATTTTAACAATGTCTCATGAAATTGAATTTTGCCGATCGTTTAATTAGTATTATTTTGCATCCAAATAAAGTTTGAAAATGAAAAAGATTTTACTCTCTATACTTACTGCTGTTGCCGTTTTGCATTCCATTTCCGGTTCTGCACAAACAGCTACGTTTAGTACCCTTGCCACTACTGCATCATCTCCAAATGCTGATACTGTTTTCGGACAGGTTCAGGGCAATGGCCCGTCGGTACCGGATTTTGTTACCGCATCTGCAGCCTCTGGTGGTGTTACTTTAAACTGGAATGTTATTGCGACCAACTTCCCTTCAGACTGGTTAACACAAGCTGCATTGGGTATTTGCGATAACAATCAGTGCCAGTATAATGTTAACGGTACAACTATGTGGAATGGTACAGGTGGGGCTACATATACTTCACTAGTATATCAGCCATTAAAAACCGGTCAGTTTTATCTTTCCCTTGACTTAAGTAACGCTACCACCGTAGGCACTTATTATATTACTGTATTACTTACAGACGCTGCTGCGCCTCATTACAGTAAAACAGTTACTTTCAAAGTAGGCCATTATACTACAGGCGTTTCTACAATAGCTAAAACTGAAAATGATGTCGTTTTGTATCCTAATCCGGCAACCAGTGAAGTAAATGTAGTTTACAGCCCTGATGCAAATGTGAAAACTATTGCTATATACAATATTATAGGTAAAGTGGTAAAAGTCTATAACACACTGGATAACAGTAGCGCTCAACTGAATATCGACAACATACCTTCAGGCATATACTTTATACGTATGATGGATGGTGCAGGCCACATAGTTGCTACCCGCAAGTTTACACGTCAATAATCTTAACAGACAATATTTAGAAAGTCTCCTGCCTTGCGGGAGACTTTTTTTATGCCCTAACAAGTGAATTGCTTATATTTAACATCAGGTAACCGTAGTTATCAACCCTAAAAATTCTTACTATATATTATGAACAGGGGCGTTTATATTTTGTTGTTTGTACTGCTGTGCACGGCAATCCCTGCCATTGCCCAAAAGCCATTTGACGAAGGTACTATTCGTTACCACGCGGTTTTTAAAAGCCTAAATCCTCTTAGAGATACCAAAAGCTACGATGGCACCTATACTTATACCATAAAGGGAAAGCTGGTAAGGAAAGAACTAAAGCTGGATAACGGCTATAACGACATTGTTATCATGAATGGCAATAACAATACCTTATACACTTTACAAACCACGGGAGGCAAAAAATACGCCATTCAGCACGATATGGATGTACACCTGGCACGCCAAAAAAAGTTTGAAGGTTTTACCATTAAAGATGATGGTGAAAAGAAAACTATAGGTGGCTACGAAGCACAAAAAGCAGAAGTTACTTATGTGGATGGTACAAACAAAACCATATATTACTCCAAAGAATGGCAACCCGTATATGAGCACACTTTCGACCGCCTGCCTGCGGCAAATTTTATACCCCTGGAATTTGATGTGACCGAGGATAGACAGGAAGTGCTTATACATTTTACTGTAGAAAAAATAGAATTGACTCCTGTTGAAAATGCAGCGTTCCGCATACCATCAGACTACAAAATGGTAAGCAATGAAGAGTACAAAGAATTAAATAAGTAATGTATTTCAAGTAAATTTTCGTAAATTCATATTCGTGAATACACGAAACCTATTGCCCGCCCTTTTGCTCATGCTCCTGTTACCTTTTGGCGCTGAGGCTACCCGGATCTATACAGATATAGCCCGTGCCCTTGAGAACCCTGATGATGTACATATCCTCAGGCTGCCTTTCAATAAGCTGGATAGTGTTCCTATTATCATTACCCAGTTCCGCAATCTTGAAGAGTTAGATCTCAGCAACAATCGCATTAAGAAATTACCCGACTACCTGTTTGCCTGTAAAAATCTGAAAACACTAAAACTATTCCGCAACAAGCTAAAACAAATACCTAATGGTATTACCCAGCTCACCCACCTGGAAGATGCCATCTTCGGGTATAATCAACTTACTGAGATTCCAGATTCCTTATGCTATATGACCTCGTTAAGGTCGCTGAACTTTTCAGGCAATACAATTGCTCATATACCAACTGCCATTGGCAATCTGCATCACCTGGAGCGATTCATTATTTCTTATAACGAGCTGGAAACAGTTCCTGATGAGTTGGCTCAATGCACAAATCTTAAGCTCCTGGACCTCGGCAATAACAAACTGGAAAATCTGCCTAAAAATTTCGGTAACCTTACACACCTTTCCTATTTATACATGTCTTACAACCGACTGGAAAACATACCACAGTCTATAGGTAATTGTTCGGCTTTGCAAGAGTTGGATGTTGTGTATTGTGGCGTTATGCGATTGCCAGATGAGCTGAACCAACTCATGCAGCTTGAAGAAGTGTATGTGGACAGCCGAACTATTCTTTTTTATCAGAATCCCAGACTTCGCCGCCGGCAGAATATTCATATTGTTGATGGTGGTTCATTTCCCTATAGGTCGTCGCAATAAGGTTAGAAAGATATATGCCATAAAAAAGCCCCAGCCTATAAATAGACCGGGGCTTTATATTTTTCAACGAGTACTATGGGAACTTAACCCCAGAATATTTATTGGCATCTACAGCCGGTATAGTTGAGCCGTATTTTGCATTAATACCTTGTATAATGAAATTGGCTGCCAGAGCATAACCACGCGGTGTAAGGTGTACACCATCTAGAGAGAACGCACCACCGGTTACAAATGTAGCGTTGTAAGCTGCACCGTCAAAAGTAATACCTGCTGTCAGGGTTTTCAGGTAGCTATTCATATCAATATATGCCAGGTTGTGGTTGGTAGCTGCAGTCTGTATCGTTGTGTTGTATGCAATTGTAGCGGCCTTTACATTAGCTACTTCTTCACTGGTCAACACATACTGGCTAGGTATAGGTTTCAGGCTGCCCCAGCCTTTGCAGGTAAGTGAATCTTGCGGCACGGTGAGCAATATATATTCACCTTGCTGTATTTGCTTAGGCACCCCGTTATGGTCTTGTACCACAAAGTTGTTAGCACCTGCTGCAAAATGGATACCGTTAAGCCCCTGGTAGGCAGCATTCAAAGAATCTGCCTGCCCCTGGCGCAGTACCAATGCGTTAATAGGCACCGTGGTAAAGAAAGGTATTGCAGTAACGTCGGGAATGTTCATAAGTGCACCCTTAGCCCCCTTTGATGTAAGGGAATCAATTACAATATTGTATGCAGCATCAAAAAATGCTGGTGCAGAAATATCGGCCGGGCTTACATTAGTACCCGGATCATTACCTATACCACCGCCTGTAGCGTACAATAAAACGTCATTAGATCCCAGCCAGCAGGTAAAGAAAGTGGCTTTTATACGCAACGCTTCATCAAGCGGCCTTGCAGCCGGGTTAGCAAAAAATCGACTGGCATAAGGTATGCCGCTTGCCTTTGCAAGTAGGGCATAGCCTGGTACTATATAATCTATGCAACGTATGCCCGGTACACCCACATTATTAAATGGTCCTTGCGATGCAATACTAATAGTATCGGCC
The DNA here is from genome assembly GCA_031292525.1 of Flavipsychrobacter sp. Lineage (GTDB taxonomy): Bacteria > Bacteroidota > Bacteroidia > Chitinophagales > Chitinophagaceae > JABDEZ01. The sequence continues at coordinate 101,446 of JARLGY010000053.1, forward strand.
CAGTTTACAGGCTGAGGATCTGGTACGGGTGACAATGATGTAACGCCAAGACACGATGTAGACAGGGCCAGTACCAACTTTGGTGAAGGCAAGCCAACATCACTCATCAGCAATGGTTGCTTAAATGCACCGCCGCCCACCAGCTTAAATTGTTCTGAAAGGCGTAACGGGTAAGAATTTTGCTGACCAGTTAAGTACAGTGAATTATCAGCATATCCCGCAGTAAGTGAGTTACCCACGGCCAGGTAAACACTGAAGTCTGCATTACCTGGTTTAGGTGCGCTTGTTTTAAGGTCTGGTTTGCAGGCTGCCAGTAAGCATACCAGCAATCCCACGCTATATATCTTCTTCATTTTTTTCCTGTTTGTGTGGTTAGAAATTGTAGTTAATGCCCAATCCTGGTGTAAGCGCTTTGGTCTGGTATTGCCCATTCAGGCTCAGGGGACCATCGTTATAAGTTGAATTGCGCTTAGCTGTTGTAGTATATTCCAAAGCAGCCATCACAGTCAGTTTACGTATGGGGCTATATGCTACACCACAGGTAAGCACTATACGGTCTGCATCTGGCAATTCTGGCGATACAAAACCATCATGTACAGGAGTAGGATCGTAAGCAGCCCCTGCCATTGCAGAGAACTTTTTGCTGAAGTCGTAATTACCACCCAGCCTGAACGCTACTGTATTCTGATACAAGCGTGGAGCATGTTGGTTTTTCAGATCTGCAGTTTGTTTGCTAAAATCAAACTTCAATGAGTCGTACGCACTCCATCCTATAAAATTAACATCCAGTTGCAGCGTTAGCTTTTTAATAGGTTTGTAACCCACACCTATTGATGCTACCTGCGGCAGCGGTAATTGTGAGGAGAAATTTGTACTCGGAAACAATGATGCTACCGTTGGAGGCACATTGAAGTTAGCATTGCCCGACTTTACTTTCATGTTCACTTGCGAACGGTAGGTAAGGCCAAATTGCAATTTATCGCTGGCTTTCAATTGCACGCCCAGGTTGTAACCTGTACCATTGGCATTCCCTTTAAGATCAGCCTGGCCATCTACGCCATTTTCATTACTAACAGGTAAAGCCTGTTTTACCTCAAGATTACCAAAGGCATATATAAAACCTGCCCCTACTGATATGATATCGTTGATACGGTAGCTGGCTGTAGGCTGTATAAAAATACTCTGCAGGTATATAGATTGTATAAAGTACTTGCCTGCCCAGTTATTATCCCAGGTAAGCCCACTACCAAACGGGGTATATACCCCAACACCAACTGCAAGTTTGCTGCCTTTGGCTACAGGGCCGCCAACATATACGTTAAACGGGTAGAACTGTTGAGACTGTGTGGTATATACATTACCTGTAGATGCCTGTGCAAACTGTACAGTTGGAATGATCATCAGGCCACTCACAGAAGCTTGTATGCCATCTAACCGGGCAAGGCCTCCGGGATTATAAAATATGGTCGATGCATCCCATGGCCATGCCGTTCCGCTACCACCCATTCCTAATTGTCTTAAGCCTTGCAAATTCAGCTGGTATCCCGCGCCAAATGCGGTTCCCGCAAATAGTGTAAGGGCGGTCCCGATCGAAAAAAGTCTTTTCATAGATCCAATTTTTTTAAAGCAAATGACTAATGAAACTGTACTACTGTGTTAATTTAATATTAAGGTATGACTATTAATCAATAAGTTGCATAAACGTTATTTATACCACGCTCAAAAAGCAGTTATTCATTAGTCGGCTATGCCAATTGTGGCAATGCTTACCTCTACTCCTTTCACGTTTAACAGTGCCATGGCGCAAGCCTCCAGTGTTGCCCCGGTGGTCAGTACATCATCCAGCAGCAATACATGGCGGGTTTCTTTTAGCTTCTTTTCGTTTACTACAAATGCGTTTTGCATGTTTACTATACGCTGTGCACGTGTCTTTTGGGTTTGGCTTTCGGTATGGCGCACTCGTTGCAATACGTTTTTCAATACAGGCAATTGCAGTACTTCGCCCATACCCTGCGCAAGCAGTACACTTTGGTTATACCCTCTTACTGCTTCCTTACGCGGGTGTAAGGGTACGGCAACAATACCATTTATATCTTTTATCCATTGGGTGTCTTGCAGTTCCCGTGCAAACTGCCGGCCCAGGTAGCGGCCTATATCCTGCCGGTTCTTGTATTTAAGGCCATGCAGCAAGTGTTGCAACAATCCATCGTTGGTAAAGTGTGCATAAGATGTTGCATATACAAAAGGCAGGCGACCAGCAAAGCGTTGAGCAGTCTCATTATCAGCAATATCATGATAGGAAGTTGCAGGCAGCATCAGCCCACAGTGCAGGCACAGCACATCTTCGCCGGCCAGTAAAGGTTTGTTGCACCCATAGCACAAGTGTGGATAGAATAGATGCAGCAAACCCTTTTTCAGCGCCTGTATCATAGCGTATGATTTTACGTGATCGATAAATATTCAACCACAAACTTCGTACCTCGCAAAGCAGCAATAATTATTCAGGTCATTTATCCTTTCTTCATAGCAGCCTCTATTTCATCTACTGTTATAGGTATGCCTTTAAAGAGGTCTTCATTACCATCTTTAGTTATCCAGATGTTGTTTTCAATACGTATGCCCATTTGCTCTTCTTCTATGTAAATACCAGGCTCTATAGTAAATAGCATTCCTTCTTTCACCTCATCCATGTAGCTGCCAGAATCGTGCACTACAAGCCCCAGGTGGTGTGTAACGCCGTGATAGAAATATTTACGGAAGGCAGGGTTATCAGCATCCTGTTTCTTTATATCTTCTTCTGTTATCAACCCTATTTTTATCAGCTGCCTTTCCATTTCCTCATTTATCGCTTTCACATAGTCGGGAAACTGGAGACCTGGTTTAAGGAGGTTTTTACCAAAGTTATGTACCGCCAGGCAAGCTTCATATACTTCCTTCTGCCGTGGAGTGAATTTACCATTTACAGGTATGGTACGAGTAAGGTCGGCATTATAATTACCGTACTGTGCACCAAAGTCCATCAGTATCAGTTCACCATCCTTGCACTCATCATTGTTGTCAATATAGTGTAACACGCGTGCCCTGTCGCCGCTGGCAATTATGGGGTCGTAAGCATGCCCGGTTGCCCGGTTGCTAATAAACTCGTGTATGATCTCTGCTTCTATTTCATATTCCTTTACACCGGGCTTCACAAATTGCAGCACACGGTTCAAGGCTTTGTGTGTGATGTTCACTGCTTGTTTCACCACATCTATTTCTGCGGCGGTTTTTATAGGTCTCAGTTTCTTTGTTATCTGCGCTGCGCGCTCGTAGTGGTGCAGCGGGTATAACTTCATAGTGCTGTGTACAAATTCAAGGTCCAGCCGGGGCAGTTCGGTATCCAGCCTGTTGTGTTCGTTGGTATTCAGGTACACATAGTCAGCACTATTCATCATTACCTGCAGCATCACATCCAGGCCATCCAGCCATTGCACATTGCTAATGCCCGATATTGCTGTGGCTTCGTTCTTCCTTAATTTATGACCTACCCATTTTTCAAGTGTATCATTCGGGCGCAGTAATACCAGCACCTCACGTGCATTTTTATCCGGGTTGTCGGGATAGAGTATCACCAGTGTTTTCTCCTGTACAATACCACTTAGCCAAAGTATATCAGCATCCTGGTGATAAGAATAAGTACCATCACCACTTTTGGGCAGTGTAGGGCTTGCATGAAAAATAGCTACGGAATTAGGTTTCATCTGTTCAACAAACCTGCGGCGATTCTCTGTATATAGAGCGGATGGGATGGAAGTGTATTTCATATACTGGCGTTAAAATGAGAATGTGAAAGTAAGGATAACCATACATTTTGCACGAAGATTAGATAATTTTCTTCCTCCATTCAAAAATGGGGAAAATACCCCCCACCAAATAAAACAGTATGATTACTTTCACATTATTATTTTTAACGCTCAAAAATAAAAACTAAAATGTCCGGAGAATTTGTAACACTTGCCGATGCAGAAAGAATAACAGGAAGAGTAGCCCCAGGCCCTACTGATATATTCTATGTAGATCTCGTTAATCTGCAGGCTTATATTAATGAATGTTCTGCAGACAGGATATATATCCAGCAAGGAATAAACGACAATGGTACTAATACTATTGTTCTTACTTGTTATGCGGGTGGCGTTCCTGTATATCATATTGATGCAAGTGGAAATCAGTGCGTGCTGGAACATGTTGTGATGCCACCTGCGGGCGGTGGAGGTGCTAAATAAATTTTTTATGCTCTTGGTGCATTTTCAACCGCCAAGAGCTATAATTTTCAAACTGACGATCAATCCATTTGATTGAATGAAGGATATTCTATACATTCTTTACTTGGTTGTTATTTCCTGCAATGCAATTGTCGGTGCATTGCAGTATAAAAAAATGGACAAGGCACTCCGTATTTTTTACTTGTTGATTGTTGCTATTTTTCTAAACGAAGTCATTACCTATTTTTTTGTAAAAGCCTATAAAAATGCATCTCCAGTATCTCATGTCTATAGCATTTTTGAACTGGCGCTAATTACTATTTACTTTTTATATACCATTTTCCCAAAACCTAAAACTTACCTCATACTCCTTAGTATTATTTGCAGTATAGTTTTCGAATTGATTGACATGTCATTTCAAAAAATTGAACAGTATAATAATTACATGATTGTTGTAGAGAGTCTATTGATATGCCCGCAAGCCCTTTATGTATTATATATGATTTCAAATAGAGATGACATCACTAAACTATCAGACTATCCGCATTTTTACATATGGCGTAGTATCCTGATATGGTGGTCGGTAACTTTCTTTTATTGGGAGTTTTTAATTTCAATTATGAAATCATATCAATATCCTGTAATACATGTGTTTTATATTGCTTTCAACGATATTATATACATATTGATTTTATACACCCTATTGAGACTTAAAAGGAAGACCAATGTTATTAATCTAACCTAATAGCCTATTCATTTGAATTCAACTGACAACATATTTTTCATCTTTCTTTCTGCTACTTTGTTCATCACGATCTTTGTATCAGCCCTTATATTGTTCCTGATACAGTATAAAAAGAAGCATGTGAAATTTTATACTGAAAAACTGGAGATACAACATCGTTACGATACCCAACTGCTGCAAACCAAACTAGAGGTACAAGAACAATCTTTCAAATATTTTTCAGAAGAGATACACGACAACGCAGGGCAATTACTGAGTTCTGTAAAATATCAGTTGTACAATATAAAGGATGAAAGCCACGAAGAAAGCACCATACAGCGGGTGACAGAGGCTACAGAATTGCTGGGCAGGGCAATTAACGACTTGCGCAACATCAGTCATACCCTCAACAATTCCTTTGTTGCCAAAGCAGGTATAGTAGAAGCTATTGAAAAAGAACTCACATATATCCATTCCGCAAAGCATCTCGAAGCAAAACTGCATGTATCGGGAGAGGTATATAACATGGGTAATGAACGGGAACTGCTTGTATTCCGCATTATACAGGAAGCCATAGCTAATGCGTTGAAACATGCTAAACCCACGGCTATAGACGTGTATCTGGATTATGGAGTCAGCATGTTTGCCGTGAACATACACGACAATGGCATCGGCTTCAACAGGAACGAAAACAAAAGTGACGGTATAGGCCTGGATAATATGAATATGCGTGCCGAAATGTTAAAAGGTAGGCTTACTATAAACTCACTATTAGAACGGGGTACTACCATACGCCTCGAAGTAGATAATGTAAAAAAACAACAAACATGATAAGTATAGCGCTTGCAGACGACCATGCCATACTAAGAAAAGGTGTAGCAGAGCTTATTTCCAAATTCGACAACATGAATGTGGTATATGAAGCAGGCGATGGTAAGGAATTGTTGGAGAAAACCGCCGCGCAGGATAAAATACCCGATGTCTTTATTCTGGATATAAACATGCCGGTAATGAACGGTTATGAAACTGCCCATGCATTAAAGAAGAAATATCCAGGCTGTAAAATACTGGCCCTGAGCATGTATGATAATGAACTGAGCATCATTAAAATGCTGCGTAATGGCGCCAATGGATATGTACTTAAAGATGCTGATCCCTCTGAATTAAGAAACGCTATAAACGAAATATACCAACACGAGTTCTACTATTCAGACCTTGTTACGGGTAGGGTATTAAAACTGCTGCAGGTACCAGAAACCAAAAACTCCAACGCACTTACCGAAAAAGAAACCAGCTTCCTGGTGCTCTGCTGCAGCGAATATACCTACAGGGAAATAGCTGAGAAAATGGATGTTAGCCCACGCACGGTAGATGGTTACCGCGAAAGCCTCTTCCAGAAACTGGATATAAAATCGCGTACAGGCCTTGCCATCTACGCTATCAAAACAGGCATCGTATCAGTAACCTGATCTTATAATAATGCCCCCAACTAAGAGACCCCGGCCATCAGCCAGGGTCTCTTAGTTAAATATCAATGTTGTTGGGGTGATTACACGTTGAACCTGAAGTGTAGCACATCGCCATCTTGTACCACATATTCCTTACCTTCTATGCGCAAACGGCCATTCTCACGGCAGGCAGCTTCACTTTTATACTGTACAAAATCGTTGTAAGAAATAGTTTCTGCCTTTATGAAGCCTTTTTCAAAGTCTGTATGTATTACGCTGGCAGCCTGTGGCGCCTTCCAGCCACGGTGTATGGTCCACGCACGCACTTCCTGCACGCCGGCAGTAAAGTAGGTGATCAGGTTCAGCAATTGGTATGCAGCACGTATCAGCCTGTTAAGGCCGGGTTCGGTAAGTCCATATTCACTAAAGAACAGTTCCTTATCGTCCTGTGTTTCCAGCTCACTTATTTGTGCCTCTATGCTGTTGTTCATTACTATCACCTCAGCGCCTTCATCGTGGGCGGCTTTTTTCAGCGCCTCACTATATTTGTTACCTGTAAGTATAGCAGCTTCATCCACATTGGCTACATACAGTACTGGTTTCTGCGTTAGTAGGAACAGGTCAGCTATAGCATCCAGTTCTTCGCCTTCAAGCTGCAGACCGCGTATGTTCTTACCCTGACCCAGGTGTTCGGCGCAGCGCACCAGTACTTCGTACACCACTTTTTGTTTAGGATCTACTTTAAACATTTTCTCAGCGCGCTGCATTTTCTTCTCCACACTTTCCAGGTCCTTCAGCTGCAGCTCGGTGTCTATTATTTCCTTGTCGCTTATGGGGTTAATGTCCCCCTCATCGCGCAGTATGTTCTCATCTTCAAAGCAGCGTATTACATGCACTATGGCATCTACCTCGCGTATGTTGGCCAAAAACTTATTACCCAGTCCTTCGCCCTTGCTGGCGCCTTTTACCAAACCTGCTATATCCACAAACTCTATAGTTGTAGGCACAGTACGATCTGGCTGCACCAGCTTAGCAAGTGCGTCTATACGTTCGTCGGGTACATCTACCTGGCCTACATTGGGCTCTATGGTACAAAAACGGTAATTGCTTGCCTGTGCTTTTGCACTATTGCTCACAGCGTTAAACAACGTTGATTTTCCTACATTGGGTAAACCCACTATTCCTACTTGCAGGGCCATAATTACTTTTTAAAATTTGCGCAAAGGTAATTTTATTTATGGTTTGTGGCTTGATGGGCGTTACATAGTTCCAAAAACGCAGAGATTAAGTAACTTTAAGCCATGGAAAAATCTCATGTGCGGCCTACGGATGCGCTCGATTCAAAGGAGCGTGAATATGAAAATAGCATCCGGCCGCAGACTATTGAAGATTTTTCAGGCCAGCCGCATCTTATAGAAAACCTGCGCATATTTATAAAAGCTGCCAACCTGCGTGGCGAGGCGCTGGATCATATACTATTTCATGGCCCTCCGGGGTTGGGTAAAACCACTTTGTCGCGCATTGTTGCCAATGAGCTGGGGGTAAACATAAAGGAGACCAGTGGCCCGGTAATAGAAAAGCCAGCCGACCTGGCCGGCCTGCTCACCAGCCTTGAGACCCGTGACGTATTGTTTATAGATGAAATACATCGCCTGGGTAGCATAGTAGAAGAGTACATGTATGCGGCCATGGAGGATTTCAAGATAGATATAATGATAGACAGCGGCCCTGCCGCGCGTACCATACAGATCAACCTGAATCCCTTTACCCTTGTAGGCGCCACCACCCGCTCGGGCTTGCTCACGGCTCCTTTGCTCTCACGTTTTGGCATCAAGTCGCGACTAGAATACTATACTGCCGAAATATTGCAGCGCATACTATTGCGTGCCGCTGATGTACTTAAAGTAAAACTAACGTCTGACGCAGCTCTTGAAATAGCCCGCCGCAGCCGTGGTACCCCACGTATAGCCAATGGCCTGCTGCGCCGCATGCGCGATTTTGCACAGGTACTAGGCAATGGCGTAATAGATATGAACATTGTGGAGCACGGCCTTAAAGCCCTGAATGTAGATGAAAGCGGCCTGGATGATATGGATAACAAAATACTCTCTACCCTTATCGATAAATTCAAAGGTGGTCCGGCTGGTATCAGTAACATAGCTACAGCCGTAGGCGAAGAGGCCGGTACTATAGAAGAAGTTTACGAACCCTTCCTGATACAGGAGGGCTACATTATGCGCACTCCGCGTGGCCGTGAAGCCACAGAAAAGGCTTACCACCACTTAGGCAGGAAGGGGCCCAGCCATAACCATACGTTGTTTTTGTAAAATAAAATGCCGGTTGAACTATAAGGATCAACCGGCATTTTGCATTTAGATATCTTAAACTCCTACCATCAGCGGCATCAGCAGCATCAGTACATCTTCATTCTCTGTAGTTTCTACAGGGCGGAAGATACCGGCACGTGTTGGGGTACTTAGTTCTACGTTTATTTCAGCGCCTTCTATATTGTTCACCAGTTCTATCATCAGGCGGGCGTTGAAGGCTATTTTCATATCCTCACCACTGTACTGGCAGCTCAGGGTTTCCTTGCCCTCGTAAGAGAAATCAATATCCTGTGCGCTCAGTTGCAATGTGTTGCCATTAATATCCAGCACTACCTGGTTGGTAGTTTTGTTGGCAAATATGTTCACCCTGCGCAGTGCACTCAAAAAGTCAACCCTGCTTACTGTAAGCCTGTATGGGTTGTCTGTAGGTATTACTGCTTTATAATCAGGGAAACGGGCATCTATCAGGCGGCAGCTCAGGCTCAGGCGTGTGCTGGTCACAAACAGGTGGCTGTTGTTGTAAGATAGTTGCAGCTGGGTATCATCGGCTGGCAATGTAGCGCGCAGTTGTTGCAATGGTTTTTTAGGCACCACAAAACCTTCCTGTACCGGGCAGTTAATATCGCTGCGACGGAACTGTACCAAACGGTGGGCATCTGTAGATACAAAAGTGATGCTATCTTGCGCCAGTTCAAAGAACACACCTGTCATAGCGGGCCTTAAAGTATCGGTACTTACTGCGAATAATGATTTATTGATGCTTTCAATCAACGCTATAGAAGGCATAGTGAAGCTGGTAGTATCTACCGGGGCTGGTTCCTTAGGAAAATCATCAGCCTTTTCGCCACCTATGCGGTACTTACCTACTTCGCTGCTCATTTCTATGCTCAGGTCCTGCTCACTTATCGTAAAAGTTATCGGTTGGTCAGGCAGGTTCTTCAGGTAGTCCATCAGTATTTTAGATGGTATGCATATACGCCCGTCGCCCTGTGCTTCATTTACATCCATCTGCACACGCATCATTGTTTCCAGGTCTGTTGCAGTCAGGGTCAGTGTATTGCCCTGCAGGTCAAACAGGAAATCTTCCAGTACTGAAAGAACCGTATTGGCGCTTATGACACCGCTTATCTGCTGCAAATTCTTCAGTAAAGCGGTAGATGTTACTATAAATCTCATTTTGAGTAAAGGGGTGTTTGGTCAAAGATAATTCTTTGCAATCGGAAATAGGAAGCGGATGAACAGATTGGGGATAAATGGCATTACCGATGTTAATATTTATAATATCATATTCAGATTGTCTATATCCACGCCTCTAAGTACCTTTAGCCACAATGAAACATTTTAAAAGTTTTGCCAGCGATAACTATGCAGGTGTACTGCCACAGGTAATGGAGGCTTTGCAAAATGCCAATACCGGACATGCACGCTCTTATGGCGCCGACGAGATCACTTCCCGCACCAGGGCATTATTCAATACTGTGTTTGAAGCAGATGCAAATGTTTACTTCGTATTCAACGGCACGGGTGCCAATGTGCTCAGCATTAGTGCTGCTACCCAATCGTACAATGCCATACTGTGTGCAGATACCTCTCACATTTATAACGATGAGTCATCGGCCCCCGAAACATTTACCGGTTGCAGATTTTTCCCGCTACAGGCAAATGCCGATGGCAAAATAGAACCGGCAGCCATAAAAGAAAGACTGATACGCAGTGGCGATGTGCACTATGCACAAACAAAGCTCGTATCCATTACCCAATCTACCGAATACGGCACACTATACACTCCGGCCGAGATCAAGGCAATAGCAGATCTGGCACATGAAAATGGCTTGTATTTGCATGTAGATGGCAGCCGTTTCTTCAATGCCGCCGCCGCGTTGGGTTGCAACCTGGCAGACATCAGTAGCAAAGCTGGAGTGGATATATTATCGCTTGGTGGCACAAAAGCAGGAATGATGTTTGGCGAGGCCGTGGTTGTTTTTAATACAGAGTTGAACCAGCATATTGTATACAAGCACAAGCAGATCATGCAGCTTGCATCTAAAACACGTTTTATTGCTGCGCAGTTTGAGGCCATGCTGCATGGTGAGCTGTGGCGACAAACTGCACAACATGCCAATAAAATGGCGCAATTGCTGCATAGCGTTCTTCATAAATACGCACAGATAAAAGTAACAAAACCTGTACAGGCAAATGCTGTATTTGCAGAAATACCCGCAGCCTGGTACGAACCACTGCAAGAGTATTTCCCGTTTTATATTTGGAAGGAAAGTACACACGAAGTGCGGCTGATGTGTGCGTTTGATACTACCGAAGAAGATATAAATGCGTTTGATAAGGCAATTGCAAGCTTGCAGAAATAATGGTTTCTTTACAAGGTAAAAATATTTATATTAGCTTCAATACACCATGGCCATAGATAAACTAAAAAGCATAGACCCCAAACTTAAAGCCAATAATGACACTGGTTTTGGGGTTATTACCGGTGAGAATGCTGGCCGGTTTGTCAATAAAGATGGTACGTTCAACCTTAAGCGGGTAGGCATATCGTTTGTCAACAGGTTTAGTATATACCAGCAAATGCTCAACCTGCCGCGCTGGAAGTTCGTGGGAATTATATTCCTCTTTTATTTCGTCATCAATGTGCTGTTTACACTGGCTTACATGGTTGCCGGGGTAAGTGAGCTGCAAGGTTTAACATGCACAACAAATTGGGGCAAGTATAAAGAATTGTTCTTTTTTAGTTGCCAGACCTTTACTACTGTTGGTTATGGGCGCATCAATCCGCTGGGCGATTGGGCCAACCTGATAGCTGCTATAGAGGCATTAACTGGCTTTCTCTCTTTTGCATTGGCAACTGGTCTTATATTCGGTAGGTTCGCCAAACCACGGTCTTATCTTATGTTTAGCAATATGGCACTGATAAGTCCGTATAAAAACATAACTGCACTCACCTTCCGCTTTGTTACCTATAAGGATAACCACGTGCTCACCAATGTAGAAATAAAAGTAAATATTGCTTTAAAGGTTCCGGAAGATGGTAAAGATGTTTACAAGTTTTACGACCTGGCACTGGAGCGCTATAAAGTAGATAGCCTCCCTTTGAACTGGACGGTTGTTCACCCTATAGACGAGAGTAGTCCTATAGCCGGATTTAACTACCAGGATATGGTGAATGCCGATGTGGAGATATATGTGCTGATAACAGGGTTTGACGCTGTGTATAGCAGTCCCGTACTGCAACGCACCTCTTATACCTACCAGGAAATGAAGTTCAACGCCAAGTTTGTACCCATGTACCACGATAGCGCAGACGGGCAAACCACCATATTGGAAATGCACAAGCTAAACCAGATAAAGATACTGGAGGAGAAGAAAGTATAGCACCCTTTTAGCACATAAGTGTTACCGGATCAATACAGAGCTTTTACCTTCGTGACAACCTCTAATCTAATGTTATTCACTTGATCATAAATTTATCTTATGATTGACTAACATATAGTACGCAATAAATAAATAGCTAAGGAAATTACCTACCAGCATAGGCAGAAAAAGCTGTTTTATTTTTTCTTTGTAAAGTATCTTGATAGTATATGTTTCAATATACACACTGCCCAGGCACATGATAACAAAGGTTGCTATCCAGTTGAAAACGTTAAAGGTTGCACGAAAAATAAGTGTGTCTGCTACAAGATGCCAGAAAAGCATTGCAAAAGTCATAATAAATGTCCCTACGATGCCTGAAGCGCAATTACCAACAATTGAAACAATAATGGATTTCTTCCAGGAATACTTCAGAAAATATTTGATCACAAAAGTTTCTATGACTATTGTGCCTATAATTAAAAACCAAAAATGCCAAAAGGTTTCACTCACAAATATTGCCGGCCAAACCATATCAAGCAAAACAGGTTTCATATAATTGGATTTTTATCAAACCATGAAGTAGTTATAAATTTAAGAGAAACTATTATGTTCACCTACTTCTCTTTGCAAACTTGTTGATTACGTAATGTGAAAATATCAGGCTGTCTGGCATCTTAATTACTAATAAGTTCCTAATATTAGCCAATTGACGTAGGTTTGCCCGTACAGTTAAAACCATACATGCGGGCTTTCTTTTTTTTCTATATTTTCCTTTTTTTTATCACCGGCAGCATTGCCATGGCGCAAGCCGTACCCGATGTTAAGTCACCCCGTATACTCATCCTTCTCGATGAATCATCGAGCATGGTAGAAAAGTGGGGTAACGAAAAACGTTACCAGGTTGCAGACCGCATTATTCTCGACCTTATGGATAGTGTGTATAAGGTAAACGACCAGGTAGAATTTTCGCTTCGTGTTTTTGGCCACCAGTACACCGTACCCGAAAACAATTGCTACGATACTAAGAATGAGGTGATGTTCAGTAAAGACAACTACACACAAATGTCGTTGAGGTTGGCAAGTATCACTCCGCTGGGGGTAACCCCAATTGCTTACGCACTTAAAGAAGCTGCTGAAAATGATCTTGTTGACGAACGCAAATATGCATACAGCATAATACTGATAACAGACGGTGGCGAAAGCTGTGGTGGCAACCTGTGCGATGTGGTAAAGACACTCCTGCAAAGGAAAATAGACTTCAAACCCTATATCATAAGCCTCGTAGATTATGCACCGCTGCGCACACAATACGATTGCCTGGGCAACTATCTGCAGGTAACTGCCAATGGCGATGTACCCAAAACGGTAAGTACCATTGTACAGGCCTATCGCCCCATGCTGAAACCAGTAAAACACGATAACGATATTGTAAAAAAAATACCGGTAGTACAAGAGCCCATTGCAGAAGTGCCAAAACCCAAACCTCCGGTTACAGAAGCGCCTAAGCCAATTGTAAAGGCAGATATACCTAAACCAGTAGAACCTAAGATTGAACTTCCAGTTGCACCACCAGTAAAGCAGTTGGTTGAAAAAATGCCTGTTATAAATACCTTGTACGAGGTAAGTTATGTTACCCATTACGTGAGGCAGAAAACCGTTGTAGTACCACATTTTGTACCCATAAACATACAGCCCGATGCACTTGCACCAGTGGTGGTTGCACCACCCCCGCCTGCACCAGTAATACCACCCCCGCCACCTCATATTAAAAGCAAGGAGAGCACACTAACCATGAGGCGCCAGCTAAAGGAATTGAGCTACTTCTCAGACGAGCCTATACCTAATGTTATATACAACCTGCCACCAACCAGGCCGGTAACAGTTACTATAATACCAGATGCTGTAGCTACAGTACCTGCGCCTAAACCTACTCCCACACCTACTAAACCCCCGGTAAAAAAACCAACCAAACCAACTGCACCTGTAGTAAAGAAAGATGAAGGCAAGGAAGTACCGTTTACAGTAGAAACAGAAGATGCAAAAGAAACCAGCGTAGAGATATTCCTGACCAATGGTAAAGGCAAGTTCTACTACACATCGCCACAGGTTATGGTAAACGACCCTAAAACAGGCGAGGCCATACAGAAATTTTATCGCACCCTCGATGCATCTAATACACCCGATGCACAAAAAATGAAGGATGGCAATTATAATATTGTTATTGGCGGCAAAAGCAGCATGATAGTGCGCAATATAAATGTGCAGCCCAACAAGATCAACAAAATAATGGTGGTGGTAAACAACGGCACCTTAAAGTTTGAGTATAAGAACGCACCCGACAGGCCGATAACTGAATTCCAGGCTGTAGTAGTTTTGCGTACCGACAGGGGTGGCCCCGTAATTCGCCAGAAGTGCAGTGTAGAATTGGGTTACGATCCGGGCAATTACTTTATTGAGATCAACACACTGCCTGTATCGCGCCGCAATGAAGATATTGACCCGGGATCAGAAAGCATACTGGCTATAGACGAGCCGGGCTATGTACAGTTCACCAACACAAACAGGCTGGGCAGCGTAAGCCTTTATACGCCACTGGGCGATATGTTTGCCAAGTTCCATACTATAGAGATCACTGGCAACCTCGCCGGCCAGAAGCTGCAGATACAGCCCGGCACCTACCAGGCCCATTTCTTTAAAGACCCGAGCAAGCCATTTGCCCAGGAAACTATAAACACCTTTAACGTAAAAAGTAACCAAACCACTGAAGTGGAGCTGAAATAAAATGAGCGCCATCACCGTACATATAGTCAACATAGTTAGCCCCACCTACCAACAGGTATGGCAAGTAAGGGAAGAAGTATTGCGCAAGCCGCTAGGTATGTCTTTAAAAAATGAAGACCTGGGTATGGATGCGAACGACACCATTTTTGTAGCCCAGACCGATGATAAAGTAATAGGCTGTGTAATGCTGCATCATTTAAATGCCGGACTCATGAAGCTGCGCCAGATGGCTGTTTATCCCGAATGGCAGGGCAAAGGTGTAGGCAAATTGCTGGTACAGCATGCCGAGGAATACGCCAGCGAACAGAATTACAAAAAGATAGTATTGCATGCCCGTATGGTGGCTGCAGATTTCTACAGCAAGCTGGGATACCACATAGTCAGCAATGTATTTACCGAGGTTGGTATTCCGCATGTAGTAATGCAAAAAGATAATGGTTTAGATTTATTACCAAACCAGCGACGCTGTACTTTCGTATAAATGCATTTACAGCTAACCTTCGTAAAATTGTCCGGAAAGGGAATGTAATCTTATATTTAAAGATGACATCAATGTGTTAAATTTTTCATTGTTAAAAATCAGTTCAGCTAATTGTATTTCTCTTTCAATATTTTCTTCATGAACCGGAGATTCTAGAACTATGGGTATATTGTGATCTATATATGGAGATACTTTATGATAAAATAAAATTGACTCTAGATTTAATGGCTCATGAATACTTTGGCTGTTTACATCACTTAGATGAATTTGTGATAACCGATTTCTAAATTTTTTTATCATTGTGAGTGTTTCCGTCATTGATGGATCAACCTGCCTAGCATGGGCTAAATCTAAACAGAACTTTGCCTCTGGCAGACTACTGAAAATGTTTTCTAAATCCTGAGAAGTACGTCCAACTGGCTTTCTTTTGTCCATATTCTCAATACATAAAAAACATCCTAAAGATCTCCATTTTTTTATCTCAACAATTATATCCGGGTGAACGATGATATTTATCTCCCTTTTTATTACTTTTTGCAACTTTTCAATCAACCATTCTTCAGAGTGCTTATATAATTTACTTGGCGCATGAAAAGATACATAATCAAACTGCCTTAAGTTTAAATCATCGAGAGAATTTATTAAATTTTCAAGTTCATTTTCTCTTAAAGCACTTAATTCAATTACATTGGCAGTTGAGTATCTTAATATTTCAATTGCCTTTTTGAAATCACCTTTTGAAATACTACCTGTTGAAAATCCTATATTCATTTAGAATACGCCATATTTAATTGTAAACTTTCCTATTTCGTTTGAATCCTTCAAAAAAATACTCGCTAATCCATCTAAAAAAAGATGACTGTTTTCTCGAGCATACTCAAATTTTTCGTTACCATAAGCTTGATGCATATCCAAGGTGCTCATCGCATGACGAAAGCTTTCATCGTTTAGCATTCCTAAATAAGAATTGTAAGCATCAAGTATTTTAACAATGTAGTCTTCTTGAATATTGAATTCTAAAAATGTAGAAACCATAAATTCTAAAGGTTTCATCAAAGCAAATTTACGTAACTCTTGCTTGATCTCATCTAAACTTAATTGGGTATTATACAGTTTGGCACACATTAAAAGACCTTTCACAAAAATTAATCTCCTTGCCATCCGTAATTTAATATTTCTTAACGCCCACTTTTGACCATGTTGTTCAATTTGTTTATACGCAAAGTCAACACACATGGTTCGCCAAAATCGAATAATATCGTTTAATAAAAAACGAGGTACATTTTCCTTGCCGCTTGCTGCATACCCAGAATCATTATCAATATACTTTCCAATAATACCTCTAATAACCCTATCCAAAGCTGTTCCTTGTTCATTTCCACTGTTAGTTATACTTGCAGACTCCAATAGTAATAATATCCTTTTACTTAGGTTATGGTTAGTATCATCTTGACCTCCTACATAGTGAATTAGGTCATGGCTAAAGGTTATTTGACCAAACATTCCACTTGTACCATGCTTTGCAAGACCTGTCGAAACAAGGTTTTTCTCAATTAAATGAGCAACATTTAGGTGGTTAGGATTTGCTTGACCATCCACTAATAAAGTCCAATCAACGTCACTATGAGATGTACATTCATTTCTTGCAATTGATCCAAAAACGACTAGTTCTGCATCTGATGATGTTAATGAAAAATCTGAAGCTAATAACTGCTTCCGTATTAAATTGAAATTATCAGCAGTTACTTTTTCTGCATTAAATATTTCATCCCAATTCTTGCTTTTTTTCTTAGCAAATTCTTCAATTATAGACATTTCCGTTTGTACGTTTATAGATATTACCAGTATTATGATGTGCTTAAAGTTTTATTTCTAAAATTAGGTCATGCTTTCCATTTGATGGCAAGTTTTATTTTCAACCTTTAATATTAAAAACAGCTCAATAGCTGCGTCAATCTAGTCCCAGGTCCTTGTAGTACATTTCTGCATTCATAATGCCCGAAAATATCATGGCATTCGTCTTCGGGTCATACACAGTTATAGCCACTGTTAAGTAACCATCCATATCTACAGGTGGCCCAATGTTCATACTTATGGAGTGTATCTTTTTGTGGCGCCCGGTTTCTATATAAGCATGTCCCCGATATAGTAAAAATGCGCCAACTGCATTCTGCATTATATCCTGCAGTGGGTAGCGATATTCCAGGTGCCTGCCAGGCAGGAGCTCTATGGCATATTCCCTGTTGGTATCCAGCGCAGCAGTAATACCATATTTCGCCTGGTCGCTTTCTGTCAGCAGGCTCATGGCTTTTTCAATATCCTTTATGGTAAACCATATTCGGTAAGCGCCAAACTGCACCACCACCTGTGGTTTCACCCACAGTTTCCGCAATGCTATGGTCTGCTGTGCCATGCTGTAGGTTGCCCCTGTCAGCAGCAGCACCACAAAAGCCGTTTTCAACAACTTTGCCATATGCGGTTTGGTTAATACTCACTATAAATATATAGTAAAATTATGCTTAACCAATCGTAGAATTTTGAATTGCACAGACAGTGTCTGCGCAATTCAAAATAGTATGTTACAACAACTTCCTTACATCATCTATCACAGCCTGCAAGTTACCGGTAAACTGCCCGCCTGCTGTGGCCAGTGTTTTTTGGCCACCTCCGCCACCTTTTATTAATGGGGCTACTATCTCCTTTATTATCTTGCCTGCGTCCAGTCCCTTAGCTGCCACGACGGTATCAGCAACCCCAATGGCAACAAATGCTTTACCATCTATATTGGCGCATAGGGCTATCACGTGGTCGTGTAGGTGACTTTTTACATCCATGCACAGTTTTTTAAGGGCATCGCCACTGCTCACATTCACTATTGCACCTATAAAGCTTACCTGGTTTATTATTTCATCCTTGGTCAATACCTCGTTGCGTACACCTACCAGTTGGCGTGCCTCCAGGCTTTCCACATGTTTCTCCAGCAGCGCCTTTTCTTCGTGCAGTCTTTCTATTGCTTTCAGCGGATCCTTAGTACTCTTTAACTGGTTACCTATCTGGTGCAGCAACTGTAGTTTTTCGTTTACATATTTAGCTGCCGCTTTGCCACTTACAGCTTCCATACGACGCACACCTGCTGCTACAGCGCTCTCACTAATGATCTTAAAGAAACCTAACTGCCCGGTAGCGCCCACATGTGTACCGCCGCACAGCTCTATGCTGTATGCAGGATCCATCACAACAACGCGCACCAGATTACCATACTTTTCGCCAAACAGCGCCATAGCGCCCAGCTTCACCGCAGCGTCCTTTGCCATTTCGTTGATCACCACGGGTATGTTTTCGCGTATTTTAGCGTTCACAATATCTTCTATCTGTGCTATCTCTTCATCGGTCACCTTTGCAAAGTGCGAGAAGTCAAAACGCAGGTAGTCCTCATTCACCAGCGATCCTTTCTGTGCCACATGGGTGCCCAATACCTGCCGCAACGCAGCATGCAACAAGTGCGTAGCGCTGTGGTGTATAGCAGTTGATAGGCGACGAGCCACATCTATCTTAGCATGCACCGGCGCTTCAATATCTGCCGGCAGTGCATCGGTAAAATGTATTGTCAGGTCATTTTCTTTGCGGGTATCGGCAACGGTTACAGCTTCATCTCCAAATAGCAACGTTCCGGTATCGCCCACCTGGCCACCGCTTTCTGCGTAGAAAGGTGTAGTGTCCAGCACTATCTGGTAAGATTCTTTGCCCTTGGCCCTCATGCTGCGGTACTTCAGCACGTTGGCCGGCGCCTCTGCGCTATCATAACCTATAAACCGGGTAGCGCCACCTTCGCGTACTATTATCCAGTCGTCGGTATCCAGCACACCTGCAGCACGGCTGCGGGTTTTCTGCTGTAGCATTTCGCTGTCAAACGCTTGTTCATCTACTTCAAGTCCGTTCTCCTGCCCTATCAAACGGGTAAGGTCTATGGGAAAACCATACGTATCATACAGTTCAAAAGCAGCCTTACCGTTTATGATCTTTGTATTCTGCTGCCGGGTATCTTCCAGTATATCATCTATGCGTTTCAGCCCCTTATCCAGCGTACGTAAAAACGCATCTTCCTCTTCTTTTATCACCTTGCCTACCAAGTCTGCCTGGTGTTGCAGTTCCGGGAATACCCCTGCAAACTGTGCAGCTAGTGCAGGCACCAGCCTGTGCAGCAACGGGTACTTATGATCGAGGTAGGTATAGTAGTACCGCACAGCACGGCGCAATATGCGGCGTATCACATATCCGGCCCCGGTGTTCGATGGTAATTGTCCATCAGCAATAGTAAAGCTGATAGCACGTATATGATCGGCCAGCACACGGAAGGCCACATCGGCCTTGCTATCTGTGAAGCCGTACTTCTTTCCGGTCATCTGTTCTACTAGCGTTATGGTGCCGGTAAACAAGTCAGTATCGTAGTTGCTTTGCTTGCCTTGCAGTACCCGTACCAGGCGTTCAAGCCCCATACCTGTATCCACGTGACGGGCGGGCAATGGTTGCAGACTGCCATCCTTCAGGCGGTTGTACTGCATAAACACATTGTTCCATATTTCTATCACCTGCGGATGGTCGGCGTTCACCAGGTTGCGGCCAGCACTTGCATTGCGCTCTTCCTCAGTACGGCAGTCCACATGTATTTCAGAGCACGGGCCACATGGGCCGGTATCGCCCATTTCCCAGAAGTTGTCTTTTTTATTACCGGGTATAATGCGGTCTTCGGCCACAAATTGTTTCCAAAGGCCGTACGCCTCGTCGTCCTTGTCCAGGTTTTCGGCCGCATCTCCCTGGAAGTAGGTTACATACAGCCTGTCCTTCGGTATTTTATATACTTCGGTCAGTAGTTCCCAGCTCCATTCTATGGCTTCTTTTTTAAAGTAGTCGCCAAAGCTCCAGTTGCCCAGCATTTCAAACATGGTATGGTGGTAGGTATCTACCCCCACTTCTTCCAGGTCGTTGTGCTTGCCGCTTACGCGCAGGCATTTTTGGGTGTCTGCCACGCGTGTATGTTCGGGAACACGGTTACCCAAAAAGTAATCTTTAAACTGGTTCATACCCGCGTTGGTAAACAGCAGGGTGGGATCGTTCTTTATAACAATAGGCGCTGAGGGCACTATCTGGTGTCCTTTGTCGCGAAAAAAATCGAGGAACTGCTGTCGTATCTCGTTGGCAGTGAGCATAGCTATATAAAAAGATAAGGCTGCGAAAATAAGTTAAAAAATGATGCGTGGTAAGGAATGCGGCAGCATATAGGATCGCTTTTAAGTATTACCTACCCGTAAGAAAAATAAAACCGGGTATTTTAGCAGTATGGTGTACGATAAGGTGCTACAGTAGATATATTTAATATTTCTTAAAATTTACGATTTTACCACACGCAATGCAGTTATGTTCAAACATAATACACCCATTTAAACTGTTCACGAGAGTGCAAACTGTATAAATGTCATTCATTAAAACTACCGTCAAAAAACAACGGGTTGATCTCCACTGGACACTAACCCCGTTTTATCTTATCGGTCTGTTTTTATTACTTTTTCGACATCAATCACATTGTTAGCCTCATCATAAATTTTTAAAGTGTAAACCGCTGGCGGCAATGCACTAATATTTACAAACGTTGCCTTCTTTATGTTGTACAATACCCTCCCATCTATCGATGACAATGAAGCATTTACGGGGAATGGCGATGTTATATTAACCACGTCTGTTGCCGGGTTTGGATATACACGTATGCTGTTACCAGCCAACTCACTTACACCTGTGTTTAAGTAAAAGACATTACTGATTGCGCTGCAACCTGCAGCATTCGTAACAGTAACCTTATAGTCGCCCCCTTTATCTATTTTAATACACTGGGTTGTTGCCCCGGCAATAGACACGCCATTGAGCAACCATTGATATGAACTGTACGTTGTGCTTACACATAACTGATCGTAGGAAAATACAATAACCGGGATTGAAATATTAGACGAATCGAGCTGTATATGGTTTGACGTGATGATGCAACCCTGTGCCGTAGTAACACGAACATCGTAATTACCGGCAACAGCTGCATAGTATATGTTTGCGGTAGCCCCTGCTATATCCGTACCATTTAGTTGCCACTGGTATGAGGAAGCTGAAGCCGAACCCAGGCCAATTGTGGTGCCTGAACATATAATACCCGGATGTTCGGCGATGATAGTATCGGTGAGTATCGAGGTTACATTTACTGTTTGGCTTACAGTATCACTGCAGCCGTTTGATGTGCCTACGGCTGTATAGGTTGTTGTTACCAGAGGTCTTGCAACTACGGTGTCGCCTGCAGACGCAGATAGTGAGGCGGCAGGTAACCATATATAGGAAGTGGCGCCCGCTGCTATCAATGTATCTGCCCCGCCACTGCAAACAGATGCTGTACCCGAAATGCTCACCACCGGTTTGGCATAGACAGTTACATATGTACTGCGTATTGGCGATGTGCCGCAAGTATTTGATGCCGCGACCTGAACTGCACCCGACAGCGCAATTGTATCAAAACTAATTTGTATGCTATTACCGCTGCCTGTGATGCTGCCGCCGGTGCCCATGAACGTCCAGTGATAAATTACTGAAGAGTCGTTAGGTACCATGTAAGCAACATTCAATTGTCCCCTGCAAACCGCAGTGTCAATTACTATAAATGCAGCAGGCTCTGTGGGCAAAGCAATTGTAACGATGGTATCTGTAGCCTCAGTTTGTCCATTACAGCCTATAGCTATTGCCTTAACAATTGTAGTGCCGCTCCAGTTTGCACTAAAGGTCACCACACCTGTTGATGGGGCTATATTATTCCCGGGAAAAGCTGCAGTTGCACTGTCTAACGAATAGCTGATTCCCGTGCTGTTACTTGCTGTAGCTGTAGCGCTTGTGGTGCCATTGTTTGCACAACGGGTAATAGTGCCGGCAGAAAATAAAGGTATGCCTGCGGCTGCGTTAATAACCATGTCGCTTCCATTATTGGTGCCAATAGCCACCGGGCTACTACTCACCACCCTTATACGATAATGCGTACCAGACAACACATTCATCGGGACGGTACCTGTAATGGCACCTGATGACGCGGCCGACGTTACTGTACCTATTGTTACAGGTGCAGCAAAAGAACCTGAAGTATCAGAAAGCTGCGCAGTGAATTTATTGGTGATGTAAAAACCATTGGTAGCAGTAAACGGAATACTTACCGAAGCACCGGCACAAAATGGGCTGCCGGTAACTGAGCCGGTGGTGATTAACGGCGGGTGGTTGCGGAATTTCACCAATAAGCCATCATCATAATTAACGCTGGCAAGTGTAGTTTGATAAGCCCCGGTTGTCGCAACTCCAGATGTGCTATTTGTATATCCTGCCATGTAAACATTGCCCAATGCATCAACTGCGCCACTATAAAAAATATCATAACCGGTGTTGCCATAATAAGTGGACCATACTCTATTGCCTGCCGTATCAAAAATGGCTAAAAATCCGTCGTTGCCACCACCATATAACGTGTCCTGGTAAGCACCCGGAGTGGCGATCTCGTTTTGCCCAAAAGTTACAAAAACATTGTTAGATGTTGTGGCACCTATCAGGTATATGTTCCCTATAGCATCTGCCAGCACTGCATACCCCTCGTCAGACCCATACCCACCATAATAAGTGGCCCATATACGGTTTCCTGAAGGGTCAAATTTTGCTAATATAGCATCATAGCCTCCATTCATGTTCGTTTGGTAAGCTCCCGGCGATGCAATACCATTACTGCTAAGCGAATGCCCTGTGAAATACACGTTCTGTGCTGCATCAATGGCCAGGGTGTTGCTATAAGTAAAATCATTGGTTGTGCCGCCGTAGTAAGTACCCCATTGGCGGTTACCTGCCGAATCAAACTTCACCAAAAAACAGTCGTAGGGCCCTCCATATACCGGTTGAAAAGCATTGCTGGTCGCAATATTATCAGGAGATACTGTATAACCCGCCACATAAATATTGTTAGAATCGTCTGCATTTACACTGCTTGCATAGTCAAGACCATTTCCACCGTAGTATGTACCCCATAGTCTGTTGCCCGAAGAGTCGAATTTTACAATTAATCCATCGCACAAGCCACCGCCAAAAGTTGTTTGGCAGGCACCGGGAGTGGCAACACCGGTGAGTGACCATGTGTTGCCCGCTATAATAACATTACCCGAGCGGTCGGTTTTACATGAATATCCTGCATCGTAATTATTGCCATAATATGTTGCCCAGATACGGGCACCAGACGGGTCAAATTTCACCAGCAAAAGATTGCCCAAGCCTATTACTGATGTCTGGAATGCACCGGGAGTAGCAAGCCCCGGACTGCTCGCCTGTCCGGTCATGTAAACATTTCCCTGTAGATCTACAGTACACGATTGTGCGTTATCGTCGCCACTGCCACCATAATACGTAGCCCAAAGCCGATTGCCAGAACTATCGAACTTTACCAAAAAGGCGTTGTTGTGGCCATTGCTGCTGTTGTAAGTGCTTTGATACCCCGCCAATGCAATGTTACTGGCAGAATTTGTGGTGCCCGTTGCATACACATTACCTGCGCTATCGGCAGCACAGCCCCACATCCTTTCTTCATAAATTCCTCCATAATATGTGGCCCAGGCCACATTAGGGTCTATACGTAATTCTTTTCCGCCAACATTCGCAACCTCAAAGCCAATGGTACCATCACTATTCATTTTAAATGCGCTTTTCACCTGCTTTCCATCGGCATAACTTAGGGGGGCTTTTTCCCTCACTTCACCTAGCTGTGTTTTTATCAGCAACTCGCCGTCTTTAGTTATTTGCGTGCTGCCTGCATCATCAATTTTTAATTTTATCTGGCCTGCATCGCCACCGGCATGTACCAGGAAGTCATATTCCAGGTGGTTGCCATTGCTGTAGATCACCCAATCTATGTGTGGATATACATTTTTATAAACCAGCCTTTCATAACTATTTACGCCTAGCAAACCACTCAGGCACCCCGCAGTATAATAGTTCTCCACGTACTTACTTTTTGCCTCCTTGCTTATTGTTGCGTGCGGGTCTGCACCTAACAACGAGACCGAACACCTATAAGTTTCGTTCTGGATCTGTTTTTTTAAGGACGCCTGCTGAGCGGGATCCATCATCTTCTTTGTGTCATACCCGTCAGGAAACGTTGTTTTAGTAAACTGGTAATTGATGCTGGTCGAGGTGAGAAAAAGTAGCATACTCCCATTAGACGATGTAAAAAGAACATCAGGTCGCAATTTGCCCCAGGCATCTGTTACCTGTCCACGGTTTTCAATGAAAAGCAACTTGTTTTTATGTTGTCGTATGGGTATGCTACCGGCTACTTGGGTGGTATTACCGTTTTCTTTGCCTGTCAATGGGCAACTGCCTGCCAGCAGCAAAACCATAAAAGCAATAATTTCCACCAATATAGGCTTATAGTGTTTCTTACGGTTCATATTTATGTTTATATCAGGCAAAATATTAATAAAAATTAATGGTTCAAAAAAAACACACTTATAAGTAATACATAATTATAAATAAAAGTATTTCAACATGTTAGACATGCGCATATTTTAAACTCCTTATACAGTTTCCTAGCGTATGTTATTTCTCTAGCAAGGGCACAATTATTTAGTCCCCTCATACAGCAACATTTAAATTTTTACGCACTATGAAGAAGACAGTATTTATCATCGCATTATCACTGCTTGCCATAAAAGGCTTTGCTCAGCCCACTGCCGATTATTTAGGTATAGGCTTTGGTTTTGGCACGCCTGTTGGGGCTTTTGCTGCCACCAATAGCGATTATTACGATAAGGCAGGTTTCGCCAGTACTGGTGGTAGTTTCAATATCAACTATGTACATAAATTTAATGAGTGGTTCGGCTTAGCAGCCAGCACCTTCAGCGCATCCAACGGAGTTAAAACAGGCCGCCTCCTCGATGTCAGCGGTGAGAACTATGTAGATCTGCGCAGCAACTCAAACGCCAGCAGCCTGTTAGTGGGTGGCTATTTTAAACAGTCCGATTTCCCTATCTATGCAAAAGCAATGATCGGCTTCGGTGCAGTCCAAACTGCCGGTATGCGCTTTTACGATAACAGCGGCGAAGTTACTTTCGAGCAGTCCGATCCTACTTTTGGTTTTGCCTACAGCCTAGGCGTCGGCGCTTTCGTCCCCATTGGCTACCGGTGGGCACTCACGGCCTCTGTCGATTTTGTGAGCATCGTTGCCAAGCCAAATGTTACAGTTATAGATAATGGCAATGTCTCTACAGGCCCTACATTCAGCTACAACCAAAATTTCATCAATGGCCAAATAGGTATTGGCTACATGTTTGGCCCCCGTTACCACAGGCACGTAGTAAAACGCCCTGTACAGGAAAGCAGGCGCGGACAGTATTAGTCGTCAGAAGCTTGAAGGCTTTTTTCGGTCAATTTCTCATAATTTTTGAGTGCATGTTCCAGATGCTGTTTCATTTGTTTAACCAGTATTCGCGGCCGTAACACTCGTATTTTTCCTCCAAAACCCAACAGTTCCCGCTCCAGCTCAAAGTTCAGGACTACTTTTATGCTAAATATTTTACCATCCTCCTCCATGCCCAGCAATTTTTGCGATGCATGCAGGGGTTTGGTTATTATATAGGGTGCATTCTTATTATCTATCCAGAAGACTACCTCACAGTCCCTTTGCCCAATGCTCTTGGTTACACCTATTACATCAGCATAGTGTGTAGCCAGGTCTATGATCTTGTTTTCCCTATACGGATTAGCATGTTCTTCAAGGCCTTCTACCCTGTCCAGCGCCAGTGTAAGGAAGGACGATTTCCGCTCGTGAGATATACCCACCATAAACCAGCGGTTACGATATTCTTTTAGCAAGTAGGCACTAAAGAAAAACGTGCTGGCCTGCCGTGCCTTAAACGAGTGGTAGGTTACCTTCAGCGTTCTCTTAGCTACTATAGCCTTGCGTATTACCTCTATATATTCCAGCCCCTTCAGGTGGTCGTTCTTTTCAAAGTCTATAACTGGTGTGTTTTGGGTCTTCTGGGTGTATATTTTGTCTTCCAGCTTACTCACCATTTCGTTCAGGTCGCTAAAATGACTAAAGCCTTTAAATTGTTTAAGCAATGCAGATACCTCTCCCAGCATCTCCATATCTTGCTCATTCAGCGGTATATTGGTAATGCTGTATTCCTTATCGGCATAGGTGTAGTATTTCCTGTCCACCACCACTATTGGCGCCTCATACCCCAGCTTGTTGCTGCGCATCATTTCTATATCAGCCTGTACCGACCGGCGGCTCAGTCCCCGCTCTATTCCCTCAAACTCGTACAGGGCATCACTGCAGGCAGCTATCAGGTCGTCCAGCGTCCATTTGCGGCGCCTGTTCTGCAGGCATTTATCAATAGTGCGGTAGCGTATCAACGCATTACGGTTTACGGGCATTGGGGAGTATTTTTATGAAATTATGCATTTATTTTTCACTGCGCAAATAGATTGCGCAGTAGGTATATTTCTTTGTATTGTCATTAACGGTTAATGGAAGTGACGGTTAATTTTTAATACAATGGAAAAAGAAAAGATCAGCAATGGCGAACTGCATACCTTGGGTATTGAGGGCGATGAAATGCTGGCTAAGTTCAGCCGCGTAGCAAACGGATTGCTGAAACACGACAGGATGACGAAGGCCGAAATACTGGCCAACATGGAGGCTATGATAGAAGACCCGACACCCTATGCATTGCAGAAGGGCGGCAAGTTCAACAACATAGCACAAAGCATTATAGACCTGCGTAAAGAAGGTAAGTTCATCAAGCAGCCCCGCGCTATCCACGAACTCAGAAAAGAGCTCACCACCTTCCCGGTATGGGGTGCCGAGAATATAGAGGTAGGCGCACTGGCGCAAATGCGCACAGCTATGCAATTACCCATTGCCGTTGCCGGCGCACTCATGCCCGATGCCCACCAGGGGTATGGCTTGCCTATCGGCGGGGTGCTGGCTACCCATGCAAATACCATTATCCCATACGCAGTGGGTGTAGATATTGCCTGCCGCATGTGCCTCAGCGTTTTTGATATGCCTGCAGCGTCCGTAGATACAGAAAATGCGCTGCTCAAAAACCTGTTGCTCACCAACACCAACTTTGGTATAGGCGGCACTTTTAAAACCCATCACGATAGTTCTTTGTTCGAGCGCGAGGACTGGAACGCTACAACCGTTATCCGCCACCTGCGCAATAAAGCATTTGCACAATTAGGTACCTCCGGCACCGGTAATCACTTTGTAGAGTGGGGCGAACTCTCTGTTTCCGAAGGGGCTATGGAGGGAGTACCGGCTGGTAATTACCTGGCGCTGTTATCGCACTCCGGCTCACGCGGTTTTGGTGGCGCCATTGCCGATCATTACAGCAAAGTAGCCATGGCCAAAACAAAGCTGCCACAGGAAGCAAAGCACCTGGCCTGGCTCGACCTGGACAGTGACGAAGGACAGGAATACTGGATAGCCATGAACCTTGCCGGCGCCTACGCATCGGCCAACCACCACGAGATACACAACAAGATAGCCAAAGCACTGAACCTTGCCCCTATAGCCCGTATCGAGAACCACCACAACTTTGCATGGAAGGAACAACTGGCCGATGGTACCGAAGTAATGGTACACCGTAAAGGTGCCACCCCAGCCGGTGAGGGAGTGCTCGGTATCATACCCGGCTCTATGAGCACGCCAGGCTTTGTGGTACGTGGCAAGGGCGATGTTACTTCTATCAACTCAGCAGCACATGGTGCAGGCAGGCTCATGAGCCGCAGCGCAGCCTTCCGCACGCTCGACAGGGCAGCCATTGCCGCCAACCTGGTAGATAAAAAGATCACCCTCATGGGCTCAGACATGGACGAGGCCCCAATGGTCTACAAAGACATCCATACCGTCATGGCCGCC
The DNA here is from genome assembly GCA_031292525.1 of Flavipsychrobacter sp. Taxonomy (GTDB): domain Bacteria; phylum Bacteroidota; class Bacteroidia; order Chitinophagales; family Chitinophagaceae; genus JABDEZ01. Next base: position 129,796 of record JARLGY010000053.1, read on the forward strand.
CAGAACGACCTGGTAGAAGTAATAGCAACATTTAACCCAAGAATAGTAAGAATGGCCGACCCGAAGGAGCGGCCAGAGGATTAGATAAGCGCCGCAAATGTGGGCACTTTATTTTTATGCTACCCGCTCCTTCATGCATCTTTGCGAACCCTCGCGACAGGCATCAAACACCATAAACCTCATCCCCTCTAAATAATTTTTCAAAAAACTTCAAAATAATTTCTACTGCGCAAATACACTGCGCAGCACCATCTCATCTTTGTATCACCAAACAAAAAGGGAGGTTTCCCATGAAATTCAACACAAACACCACCACAACAGCAGTACAGAATTACGAAGGCGCAAAGGTATTCGTAATGAACCCTGCCATGGAATTATACACCGCAATAGTTACCTGGAGCCTTGGCGATTCGTTCTACGAAAAGAACAACAAACGCATGGCACGTGTGCAGGAATTGGTAGCCCAGAACGATCCTTTATTTGTAGCAAAACTGGCAGTATATGCCCGTCACAAAATGTATATGCGCTCGGCACCGCTGGTGCTGGTAACAGAACTGGCTAAGCTGCACCCGGGCGGCGATATTGTTGCCCGGGTTACAGACCGCATAATAGCCCGCGCCGATGAAATAACCGAACTGCTGGCTTGCTACGAGATACTTAACGGCCGCACGGGTCCTAAAAAGCTAAATAGACTGTCAAAGCAGATACAAAAAGGTTTAGGTGCAGCGTTCAACCGGTTCGATGAGTATCAGTTTGCCAAGTATAACAGGCCTGGTGCTATCAAACTGCGCGATGCCTTGTTCCTGGTACACCCTAAAGCAAAAGACGATGCACGGCAGGCGCTGTTCGATAAAATAGCAAACAATACGTTGCAGACGCCTTACACCTGGGAAACCGAATTGTCGGCACTAGGCCAGGTGGAGTACGTGAACGATGAGGAACGTGCCATAGCTTTCCGCAACAAATGGGAGGAGTTGATAGACAGCGGCAAGCTGGGCTACATGGCGCTGCTGCGCAACTTACGCAACGTAGTAGAAGCAGGGGTAAGCTATGCACACATCAAAAAGATAGGTGCAATACTTGCCGCGCCAGAACAGGTTGCAAAGGCAAAGCAGTTTCCATTCCGCTACCTTGCTGCTTATCGGGAGTTGCTACAAATGGATCAGCCTGCAGCCGATGGAGTAGTGGGCAAAGTAACCCGGTTCTTTACAAGCAGTAAAGGCTATACAGGTGAGTTGCTCGATGTACTTGAACAGGCCGTGCAGTGCAGCGCTGCAAACATTGCTGGGTTCGATCACGATACAAAAGTTTTGCTGGCTTGCGATGTGTCAGGGTCAATGACAGGAACTATATCTGCCAAGTCAAAAATACGGCTCTATGATATCGGGTTGATACTGGCTATGCTGTTGAAGTCACGGTGCGGCTATGTAGAGGTGGGCATATTTGGTGATACCTGGAAGACCATCACCGTACCACGCAGCAACATACTCGGTAGTGTGCAGCAATTGTATAACCGGGCAAACGAGGTGGGCTACGCTACCAATGCGTACCTGGTGCTAGCCGATCTGCTGGCCAACCATGTAGTGATGGACAAGGTAATGATCTTTACCGACTGCCAGGTGTGGAATAGCAATGCTACAGGAGAAAGTTTGCCATCACTTTGGGATCGCTACAAACGCACCGTTGCGCCCAATGCAAAGTTGTATATATTCGACCTGGCGGGGCACGGATATGCACCACTAACGCTGCTACAGCGCGATGTGCACCTGCTTGCTGGCTGGAGCGACAAGATATTTGATGTGCTTGCGGCACTGGACAAAGGCGCTGATGCACTTGCAGAGATCAATAGCTTAGAATTATAAATGCGCGTGGCTTGCTGCGCAGGCAACAAGCCACGTTTTAAAGAAATTAAGGATGCCGTAGAAACGGGTTACTTCGCTCCAATAGAGGGGGAGGGCATTGTGGCAAACGTCATGATGGAGGTTCGAGTCCTCGTGCGATCCCCTTGCCCGTGTCGCTTTTTGCTCCTTAAAATAAATGATATCAGGAGGTGTCGTAAATGAGTATTTCATCGGGACCGCCGGGTCACCGGTTCGAATCCGGTTTCTGAATGTAAATTCAGAATAGCTCAGTTGGAAGAGCAGGTGGCATATAATAAACTCATTGTTTTTTACCCTTCTTTTTTAAAGAAATTGAAATAGGTGCCGTAAGTATGCGCTACTTCGTGTCGCCGGTTCGAGTCCAGCCTTGCAGCAATGCAACGTAGCTCAGTAGGTAGAGCAGAAACCATTACCTGCGTATATTGCCTGTTGCCCTTAAAGTTAAACATTAAAGATGCCGTAAACGGGTGTTACTTCTATCGGTTGAATGTCGTGCAGGCGACCAGGGTTCGAATCCCATCACCCGTTGCTCTTTGCTCTTTAATTATGTTGCAATTAAAAGGTGCCATAGGCTGGTGTTACTTCGGTTTAACGACCCGAAAGGGTAGGTGCAGGTTCAAATCCGGCCGTGTAGCAATACGCGTGGTTTAATATTTTCGTCACCAGCCGCCTGTTGCCCTTTTTTTTATCAAATTGAAAGATGCCGTAAGCAGGTGTTACTTCGTCGGTTGAAGCTGCGTGAGCAGCCCCAGGTTCGAGTCCTGATAGCCACCTGTTGCTTTTTGCTCTTTCTTTTTCATCAAATAGCCCCCTCTCGTCCCATGCTCGGCGAAGTTTTCAACTTTGTCGCACCGGCAGGCAATCTTAGATTGCCGTCTTGCAAACCCAGCTAAACCCGGTTTCCAAAAATACTTCATCCAGTTTGCATTTGAAAAGCTGAACGTTTTAAAGAAAGCCAGGCAGTTCAATCATCATGAACTAAATAAAACGCCCCCACCTTACACAATAAAAACTAAGATCTGCCGTATAATATCCTAAAATAGCATCTATGAAAACAAGTTGGTCTATCGCAATGATTCTGCTACTGGCCATAGGCTTCATTTCCTGCAAGTCTAAAACATCTTATCAATGTATTTGCACATCAGTAAACGGAAACCCTTATGGAGACTCTTCATACAACCTGGGAGAGGTATCCAATACCCAGGCCCGTAACGAATGTATCATACATAACAGCAGCACAGACAGTTGTACGCTAATAGGTATAAAATAAGTTCGGGCGGACTATAACTGATCGGGGCGTCAGGGTTTCTGTGAAACATCGCCGACCGTGGAACGGTGCATATCTTCTTTTGGAAATGGTTATCGTCCAATTGTATCTTGCAATGTGGTAAAGCCCTCTGGGCAATCAGGAGAACCGAATTATCCATTCCAGCACCCTGTCCGGTACCGGACAGCATCGGACACCACCAGACAGTTGAAGATTATTTAATAATAGCCACTGTGAACGTTTTACAGACCAGACGGAATGCTATCCTGTCCTATTTCAATTTTTTCTTGTGACCAGACAGGCAATTGTTACCTTTTGACTGAAGCCGTAAATGCTCATATATTCTTATTATCCATTAAATCTGGCATGGTTATTTTGCAACATAATATGTAATGTTATTTATTTTTATTTTCCCGTTTCTGCACTAATTGTGCAGACAAGCAGTGTATATATAACCATGAAGAAATGTTTGCTTATTGAGGATGACTTGGATGATCAGGAAATTTTTTTAATGTGCCTTGAAAAGGTGTGCGAAGATGTTGAGTGTACAACAATGAACGATGGTGTATCTGCCATATCAATGCTCAGGTCAAACCCAGAATATGTTCCCGATTATATTTTTATAGACGTAAATATGCCCAAAATGACAGGCATCGAATGTTTAAGGATATTAAAACAGATGGAAAAACTAATGAATGCCAGAATTTATATGTACTCCACTACCGCAGAAGGATTAGCTTTAGAAGAAAGTAAGAAATTACAAGCGAGCGATTTTTTTATAAAACCATCAAATATATCGGCATTGGAGGAGCAGCTTGCAATGGTATTTAAATCTAACCGATAACTAATCTTAGTATGCCGAATCAGGAACAGGGGGGGATGGGTAGTTTTACAGGAACCGGAAATCTCTACAAACGGATGATTGAGGAGATCCAGGACTATGCCATAATTCTTTTAGATACGAATGGTATTATAAGGAACTGGAATAAAGGAGCCGAAAAAATTAAACGTTATACCGAATCGGATATTATTGGCAAGCATTTTAGCATCTTCTACCTGCCTGGAGACCTTGATAATAATTTGCCTCAAAAACTGATAAATGAGGCATATGAAACTGGCAGAGCGGTGCATGAAGGCTGGAGAAAAAGGAAAGACAATTCTATATTCTGGGGTAGTGTAACCATTACAGCATTGCACGACGAAGACAATACCGTTATTGGCTATTGTAAAGTAACACGTGACCTGACAGACAATAAAACCACTGAAGACAAATTAAGAATGAGTGAGGAGCGGTACCACCAAATGGTTGCTGAGGTCCAAGACTATGCAATTATCCTGCTCAGTGTAAATGGTACTATTGAAAACTGGAATGCTGGCGCACAAAATATTAAAGGCTATACCGTCAATGAAATTATAGGGAAAAACTTTGAGATTTTTTACCCGGAAGAAGATAGAAGGGGCGGACTGCCCAAAAGGCTTTTAAATACTGCCAGGGAAGTTGGTAAGGCAACACAGGAAGGGTGGCGTATCCGCAAAGACGGGTCAAAGTTTTGGGGCTCAGTCGTTATCACTGCTTTACATAACAAAAGTGGCGAGATCATCGGGTTTTCAAAAGTAACCCGCGACCTTACGCAAAAAAAGATGGCTGATGACAAGCTGGAAATGTACACTGCCGAGCTGGAAATGCAAAACCGCGAGCTGGAACAATTTGCCTATGTAGCATCGCACGACCTACAGGAGCCACTTCGGAAGATCCAAACCTTTTCCGAGTTAATCAAGAAGAACTTTGATGACAAAGAATTCATCAACAGGTATTTTGACAAGCTGGACGCTTCTGCAAAACGGATGTCAGCACTGGTTAAATCATTACTGAATTATAGTCGGCTTACTAAAGAAAATGAAAACGCCTACGATGAGCAGGTAGACCTCAACTCCATTATAGATGAAGTAAAACAAGACTTTGAACTTTTAATTGAAGAGACAAGTGCAACAATTATTTGCGACACGTTACCAACAGTAACTGGTAGTCGTCTTCAATTTGGCCAGCTATTTTCAAATCTTATTGGCAATTCTTTAAAGTTCTCAAAAAACACTCCTTTAATAAAAATAACTTCTACTGTCGTATCAAGAGATCAGGTTCTTGATGTATCAAAATCGTTGACTGCCGATAAATACTATCTCATTAAGGTAGAAGACAATGGGATCGGGTTTGAAGAGCAATACAAGACAACCATATTTTCGTTATTCAAAAGGTTGCACGGAAAACAGGAATATGCCGGTACAGGCATTGGGCTATCCCTATGCAATAAGATAGTAGAAAACCACCACGGTTTCATAACCGCCAGCAGCCAACTTGGAAAGGGCGCTACATTCTCTGTTTACTTACCCATGTAAACGCCCAAACTTGTGGTGGGCACAAACATAATAATTCAATTGGCAGTAGAAATAATACCCCCTCGACATTGGCATTTTTTCTAAACCAAAGTCACTCACTATATGACTACTATCATCTAGCATACTGATATACATCCTATATTAACGATATCTGGTATGCTAAGTTTGCTAATTAAATAGTTGCAGCATGAAAACAATACTCGTTCCTACAGACTTTTCTAAGAGCGCTAAAAATGCCTTGAACTATGCGATAGGTATTGCCCAAAAAACAAATGCAGAAATATTGTTAGTTCATGCCTTCCAAATACACTATGCATATAATATTGGCCCCTATCCTACTCAGTTTATAGAGAATGAGATACGGCACGTTGAAGGATTAGCCAATGCTCATTTGCGTTCTATAGCAAAGGAAATTTATGAATTGCAATCTGTGAAGTGTGAATACGTGAGTTTGTTTGGAGAAGCAACAGATGTGATCCTGGAAACTATAAAACAAAAGAAACCATACCTGGTAATAATGGGAACAAAAGGAGCGACTGGCTTAAAAGGTTTTATGATCGGGAGCACTGCCGCCAGGATCATCAGTGGAGCTACCCAACCGGTTATGGCAATACCCCAGGTGGCTAAATACCATGAGATCAGGAAAATAGTATTTGCAACAGATTATCATAAAAACGACCTGGCTTGTTTCAAGATTTTGCTTGAATTAGCAGAATTATATATGGCCCACATAGATGTAGTCCATATTTATAATGGTGACAATATGGAAACAGAAAAAAATGACCTGTTGAAGTTTAAAGAAAAGATAGATAAGAAGTATGCTTACAGGGACATAACCTATAGTCTGCACCTTGTTATGCAAACGGAAGATAAATTGAAAGATGTTGCATCAAGCAAATCAAATGATCTCTTTGTTATGTCAACGCATCACCGTTTTTTTATGGAATCTATCTGGAATAGGAGTATTACAAAAACAATTGCTAATCAGATACGCATACCATTACTGGCATTACATACAGATAATTAGTTTTATTTCACTCCTACCGGCTTAGGCACAGCTTCTCTGCTTCGTGTAGTATAGTGTCTAACCTGGGTGCGGTACGCCTATTTCATCAAGCATTTTTCTATTTTGACCCAGATCTCTGCATAGGATAATGCTTTTATCTAGTAGCTTTAGTTTCTCGTCTTTAGAAAGTAATGTTAGACAAGTTATAGGGTATAGACCCAATGCATCTATTTGATCTCTTAAATTTCCGCGCTCCGGAAAATCCCAACTGATCAGGTTTAAGTGTTGGCAAATCCCATATCGTACAGCATCTGCTGAGAATCTTGTATTCGTTATTATCCAGCCTTGGTGAAATTTGGTTTCATGACCAGGTAACTTTTTATCCATTGAGTTTCTATGTCTTTAAATCTGGACTGTATATAAAGGGGAATCTTGACATCACAGATCATGCCTTGCCTGTTGTGATATTTACATTCGATCATAAAATGATCGTTGCCTTTTTCTGCTATCACATCTACTTCATGATCTACACATTGGCCTTTTACAATCTCTCCAATTTTTATACTGTATCCTTGCGCTTTTAACAATGTTCCTACATATCTTTCAAAAGGAAAACCAGTAGGGCCAAGTTCCATGATGCCTCTTTTTAAATGATAACGGGAAGCAACATGTCTTGATTTGTTTTTTAGGGACCTAAACGCCCAGTTGTATATTTTCTTTGTGGAGATGCCCTGATATATCTTATCACTGATCTCATTGATAATGTCATCTATTTGTTTTTCATCTGCTCCGGCTCTTTGTAAAGAACTTCGTAGTTTATCCTCTGAGAAATTTTCAATATTGCCAGATGCTTTTGTTATTATAATATCGTTATGTTTTTTCATTCTTAGTTATTTACCACCACATTTCGTGTGACTAAAGCGAGAAGTGAATTACTGACGCTTAGGCAGCTTCAACAAATTTTAACCCAAAAGAGTTTTCAAAGCAAAGCAATATTTAAATTACAGCAATTAAGCTGATTATATGTCAAACATCAAACTCATTATTGAAGAAAGAGCGGCCAGCGTGGGCAATTTTATGGTGGGGCGCTTGCTGCCATTCAGGCAAAAGAGAATGGTGGGTCCATTCATTTTTATTGATCACATGGGGCCTGCAAAACTGAATGACCATGAAAACTTTGATGTGAAGCCACATCCACATATCGGCCTTTCTACACTTACCTTTTTATTTGAAGGCAGCATCTTGCACCGCGATACTTTGGGCAATGCTGTAGAAATAAAACCGGGCGCGGTCAACTGGATGACAGCAGGCAAATGGATCGTTCATTCTGAACGCACACCAGAGTATCTGCGCCATTCCGACAAAAATATGCATGGCTTACAGATATGGGTGGCTTTGCCAAAAGAACTTGAGCAGATGGAGCCCGAATTTTTCCATATCGACCAGGAACAGCTACCTGCGTGGGAGGTCGATGGTACTCAATTCAAATTAGTAGCCGGCGAAGCATTTGGCAAAAAGTCTCCTGTTCCAGTTTACAGCAGGCTGTTCATGGTAGAAATAAAAAGCAGCATCAGGCAAACTATTAATATTGGCCATGAACTTTATGGCGAAGTAGGTTTATTTATACTTGAGGGCAACATTGAAAACGATGGCAACACCTACCAACCTAAAGAATTATTGATAGCTAATGAAAGTAGCTTGTGCGATTTTACAATTGCGGCTGATAGCATTATATATATCTTTGGTGGAGAGACTTTCCCCGAAGAGCGTTTTATCGATTGGAATTTCGTTGCTTCCGATAAAGAGTTGATCAAGACAGCAAAACAAAAATGGATGTTACAAGCATTTGATAAAATAAAAGGAGACGAAACAGAATTCGTTCCCTATCCTTCCATCGGTAAAAAATAAAATTATGGAGCAGGTAAAAGCAAATATCGGCCAAGAATTATTCAAGATCGAAATTACATCACCATCAGGAAACGTTGTAATCGCTGATGAACCCATTACCAAGGGTGGGCAGGATAGAGGATTTTCACCTAAGGAGTTGTTGGCTGCTTCGCTAGCAGCATGCACTTGCGCTACTTTAAAAATGTATGCAAGCCACAAGGCTTGGGACCTGCAAAAAGTGATCGTAGAAATAACACTTTTAGAAGAAGAAGGTAAAACAACATTTAATAGAGCGCTGTATGTTGAGGGTAACCTGGATGAAGAACAACGCGCTCGGTTACTCAGTGTTGCCAATGCCTGCCCTATCCATAAAATATTGACTCACCAGATAGAAATAAATACACAGTTAGTATAGGCAGTATTATATCTTTTACCCTTCCTGCCTTCTCTATCAAAACGCCTGTATTTCCTGTATCTTTTATCTAATGAAATTTTTCACCCTTAGCCAGCATTTCAAGGATAATGTTCATTCGCTTTTCGCGTGTCTCCAGTTTTTTAGCAGTTTGAAGCCGCCAGGTGATCGCATATTTGTTGGTTTTGTTCAGCGTGTCGAAAAAAGCTTTTGCTTTTTTGTTCTTTTCAAGGAGTTCGAGAAAATCGTCAGGGGTTGTCGAATTGGAAGGTGAATCGTATGCGGCCGCCAGTCGTCCGTCTTTCTTTGCGTCTTCAAACGCCTTCAATCCGGCGGCTTTCATTCTCTTTTCGTTCGTAAGCCGTTCAATGTGCTCTATGTTTCGTTTCGACCATATACTTCGTGCCTGGCGTGGCGTAAATTTCTGGATCCAGGAATCACTGTCGAGTTTCTTCTTTTGTCCGTCGATCCAACCATAACAAAGTGCTTCGTCAAGCGCTTCTGCATACGTAACAGTTTTTTTACCCGACTCTTTGTTGAAAATACGCAGCCAGATACCATTTGACTTTGCATGATGGGCAGCAAGCCATTTCTCCCATGCACTTGCTGATGCAAATGGTTCGGGTGGAGCATCTTTCTTTTTTTCTATAGTACTCATTTAGCCTCCGTCCATTTAAAGCAGGACAGCAGATACTAACTTACGGAAATGTTTTTGAAATCAGATTCAGAAAGTCCCCAATGCCCCCATTGGCGCAAGTGTTTTCAATCTTGTGCCCAACATATCAGCAGGCGTTTTTCACTTGCGAATATACTTACCCAGCCCCCTCTATCCAAACTGCGGAATTGTATAGCCTCAGCCAGGTGCTCAGGGCGTATGTCTTCGCTGTCGGCGAGGTCGGCTATGGTGCGGGATATTTTAAGGGTAGGGGCGCAGGCACGGGCGCTGACCTTGAGGCAGTCCATAGCAGTCTTTAAGAGGTTCTGACCAACGTTGCTGGAAACTACTATTTCTTTACAAAATTATATTTCAGGTTAGTATGTTGTCAGAATAGATGAGAATGTCATCAGTCTGATTAGTAAAATTGACTAAGCATTTATTGAAGCTGGCTACAAAGTATTTAGTAGATTCAAAATCACTCATTATTATGTGGGCAATGGTAATTTATGGTATCCTATTTTCTGGCAACCTTGCTGGAAAGTTTTAAAAAGTCCTCTCGTATATTTTTTGAAACAGGAATTTCCTTATTATTACTCATTGTTAAAATGCCGGAATTCTCATATCTGGCGATATAATTCAGGTTAATAACAAAAGATCGGTGAACCTGGTAAAACATCTGTATTGGTAGTAATGATTTGCAACGGCCCATGTTATACGAACAAATAAGCTCTTCATTTTTCAAGACTATCTTCGTGTACACATTAACGGCTTCTAGGTATATTATATCGTTAGCGTCTACATATATAACCGACTTTTGTTGAGGTATAGCTATCTTGTTGCTTATAGGGGTTTGAGCTATACTTCTTGCAAGTCGCTTTATCTGTATACTTTCTATTGCTTTGTCTATTGCATGTACAAGTTCTGCATCATTGATAGGCTTTAGTATATATCCTGAAACTGATAAACGAAAAGCATTGATTGCAAATTCAGAGTGTGCGGTAACAAAAATAACTTCACTTTTTATATTAGGAACAAATTTTAATAGCTCCATTCCATTTTTCTCATGTAAAGAGATATCAAGAAGTAATATATCGCACTCATGTTCACGTAACCCTTCCAAAGCATCCTCCCATGAAGAATATGTGTTTATTACTTCTACATTTTTATTGAATATTTGCAACCGTTCTTTTAATAATTCGATAGCATACGGTTCATCATCGACTATTATGCAAGTAAATTTCTCAATCATTGATACAATGGATTCTTAATTTCGATTCTTACTAAAGTTCCTTTTTGTGGCATTTCTTTATCTATATAGGATAGATTAATGCCTGTCCTTTCATATCTATTAAAAATATTGACTAGTTCATTAGTTAAAGATGTGCCATATGACTCATTTAATGGTTTTTGAACCTCATGCATCCTTACTGAATTTTTCCGGCCTATACCATTGTCATCTATATAACACACAATGGTGTTATTTTCTTTTTTTATGCTGAATTCAATTCTTAAATGTCCACCGGTCCCATTTGGTATTAGGCCGTGATTAATGGCATTTTCGACTATTGGCTGTATTAGTAAAGCCGGTATATATGTTACTTTCTGTGCAATATGGGGGTCTATAATTATTTCGTAAAAAAATAAATTATCAAACCGCATTTGCTGTAATTCTATGTAGTTTTTCAGATTCGTACATTCTTCTTCTATACAAATATAGCGGTTGCGAGAAGACTTGAGATAGGACCTTAACAAACTTGAGAATTTTGAAATATGACTATAAGCCAAGTCAAGTTTATTTTTGGAAATCAGATATTGGGTAAGATTTAGACTATTAAAAATAAAATGGGGATTTAATTGGGCATAGACAGCTTTTAATTCCAGTGCTGATTGTAAATTATTTTTCTCGTTTTTCCGTATCTGAATTTTCTTGGCTATATAAGCTGACAGGACAATGATCAATATTAAAATTATGCTTCCTGCTATCCATAATAGGCTTTTACCTAATGATGTCTGCCACCAATATGGAAGTACATACAGAGTTATGTTTATTGCGGGGCTCTTCCATACATCGTCTGATAATAATAACGAAAGTGTGTAATATTTCCCAGGCATTAGTATATCTGGGGACAGTTCATTGCTATTAAGTTCATGCAAGCCCGAATCAATTCCAGCTATCCGGGACGAATATTTTACAGTTCCATTGCCTGTAGGATTTATTAAATCAAAACTAATAGATGTTACCGGCTGTTTTATGAATATTGTATCGCCAGATACTATGTTGGTAACGCTATCTTTATTTGTGCATACCAACTTATAGTTGTCGGCCAAGAGATTATATGTATTATTTTCAATCTCTTTATCTGTTGGCACTTGTACGATAAAAGTTCCTTTATCGGTATTCAATGTAACTTCATTTTTTTGTACGGATACGTCATTAATGTTTTCATAAACAACGCATTTGAAATTTTTATACACGAGTGGTTCTGTAACAGACAATGCATTTTTTATTTTACTGAAGAAAATGCCAAACTTACCGGTTGCTACTAATATGTCATTTTTCAGTTGAAACGAAACATCTTGCAAAGCATAATTTTTAAATAGCTGTCGATATGTGAAAGTATTATAGTTAAACACAAAAAAATGATCGTAATCCTTCAGGAAAATGTTTCCGTATTTTTTATCAATGATAATATTTTCAATTTTTGAAATTCCGTAACCGTCCAATTCCTTTTTTTCTATGTAAGCCTTTTTTTTACTAATAATGTTATATACTAATATTCTATAGTTCCCATAAGCCAATAAATTACAACTGGCAGTGTCATACAATAAGTCTTTGTATTTGTTTTTATCTAAGGCTATTGTATATAAATTATTATTATCGTATTTGTAATCAATAAACAAATTAGGTAGTAAGCAGTAAAAGTCGTTATCTATTTCTATACCCTTAATTATACTATAGAAATGAATTTTAAAGCTTTCATCTACAGTAGATTTCCAATTTTTAGCTTTTGAAAAAATGTTGGAATAGTCGAAAAGGTTAGAGATTTTTTTTGTCTTATTGTCCAAATACAGAATACTGTTGTTTGTAAGTATTAGAGATTTTCCCTTGTCATACGGAATGATTTTATTTATATCTGCAAGTGCTTTATATTTCTTGGAAGTTATTTTCCCGTCTTTTATTATTGATAGCGTACTATTTTGCTTATTCCACCAATAAGATTCAGAATTGGCCGCTGTACCACAAAACAAATAATTAGTCAACGAATACGGAGCCTTTTTAAAGGCTGATTGCTTATAATATATATAATAACCATGGCCTGTTGTGGCCACGTTTTCTCCCCATAAAGGGTTTTCTAAATAGGATACAATGGTGCTTGCTATTTTTTTATTCTTTAAAAAAGTAAGGTTGCATCTACTACGTACTAATCTTAAAGATGTATCATAGACATAGATGTGTTTATCCGTAACAATACAAAGGTTCTGCTTCAGCAACGATAGGACGTTGATGCGTTCATCTTTATTAAGTGATATCGTTTTTTGCTCACATGTTTCGAAATTTAAGGCACCTAAGCCTTTATTGGAAAGGCCTTTTGGTAACAATATAGAAGGCGTATATTGGATAATATAATTCGAATATATAAATAACCATACGTTGTCATCTTTTTTATAACTTGTACTTGTATTTTTACAAATTTCATTAACATGAAAGAATGACTTTTTTTTATTTGCTATATAATAATGATGGTCATTATTCATAATAAGTTGCATCGAATTACTTAAATAATAAAGACCTGAGTAATATTTTTTCAGACTAAAGTTGTTTAGTGTATCATTATGCTCATAATAAACTTCCGCATTTTTGCTGTCTTTCCGGGATAAATTACTAAATGCCACTCCAGAAGTGGTATTTATAATGTTTGTTGGATATAATCTCGCATCTGTATCTTGAATGTATATTTTTTTGTATTTGCCATTATATATATATCCAATATTGTTAGATATTGAGATTGGCCATATCCTTTTTTTATTATCTTGAAACAAATACCAAACATCACTGTTAGACATTCCATCAGAAAGGTTATAGGTTTTGAACGAATAACCATTATATCTTATCACTCCTTGTGTTGTAGCCAGCCACAGATAACCGTAGGTATCAACCAGGGAATAATAAACGTGATTGGAAGGAAGGCCATTATATAAATTTAGATTGTAAGTTATATTTTCCTGCTCCAGGCTATTCAAGCAAAGACATAAAAAAACAAATAGAATTTTTACTTTTTTTTTCATTGGGCCTCGTTGATACAACAAACCTGTTGTTATATTATGCTTCGTTTACAAGAAGGAAGTTACAACAGCTAAATGAATTTTGGGTTAATGGTACAAGATGATTTACCTGCTGATAATCACACAGGGCCCCGCACCAGCGTAGGTTTTAAGAGATTAAGCAACCGGATGAGTTCACATATAAAGTAAAATGCCTTAAGCGGGTCATAGCAAGTAGGCGTACCAACGTCTTGATGTTTCCTCAAAACAATTCGCGCCAAATGCAAAAATGATCAAAATATAGGGAAGCCGTCATTGAGGCACCTCTATAAAAGCTGATATTGTCAGCCCTGTCGTCATCTGTAAGTTCATCTATTTTCTGTTGTGATGCACTTTCTATATCTGTTTTTCTATTGACCCCATTAACACTCCCTTAACCAAAACGTGTTTTCACTATAGTTTTCATGTATTTCACTAAATGGCAGGCGAAAATTGCGCACGATTAAAAGAATTTTGAAATATAGTAGTGTTGAAAAATTATCCAGATAACATTTAATGCTATGAAAGCAGTCATTTTTCACCTATAATTTATAACGCAAAAACCGTTTTAAAGAAGGGCTTTTACAGTTCAAAGACACAAGAGATAATTGTCTTGGTAAAGCCTAACTCTTATAAATATATAGCCAGCCCCACAACCCTAAACGTCTGAATATTTACCTAACATCTGCTCAGGCACTAATAATTATTTTATAACGAAACAGGTGAAAGAAGCGTTCAAAAATTAATAATATAATAAAATATACACTATAATAAATATCATAATTAACAATATGTGTAATACTTGTCTTCATGCTGTTAATTACTCTATAAATCAGGAGGCTAATAGCAGGCTTCTGTTGATAAAATACTGAATTCGACAATTTGACTACAGCATAGCTGAGCAGACCTAAGGTATTTTGATGGTTAAAATATAGATGCAAAAATGGCATATCTAAAATCTCTACAACGAAAGGACGTCATAAATTCAAATAAACTAGGAAGCTGAAAATAGGATCAAAGAGTAGGCATTTTATAGTAAATCATATGGAGAGATAAAAAAAAGCAACTCGACTTTTATTTTTTAAAAAAATTCTAAACCGTTTTTAAAATAAAAATTTATGAAAAAAAATATTAAGCTTCACTTTTTTGTTTTTACATTTTTTGCCGCTATGTGCGCTGTAGAGCTGCTGCATGCACAGAACCTTGTAGCATCATCAATCGCCGATTCATACATAACTACCGTCAAACCAGCTGTTACAAACTGTCTAATAGATTATTCACCCAATTGTACAACTTCGTGTGGAAATTCGCAGTTGAGCGTTATCGGGTTTGGATATTATGGAGGTAATACCTATGCTGGTTTTATTGTTGATGACGGTGTAGGTACTGGAGACACGGTTTATTTAGATACCACAGCCAGCCAAGTTGCAGTTGTTGTCGGCAACAACACTTCTAAGACAAGTCACTATCTTGTAGGGGTAGTATACAACCATAGAAACGGAATTGCGGGGCTAAATTTAGAAATATATGATATTCAGCATGTGGGTACAGGTTCAGCATTAACCGCAACGCTCAAATACCACAGAATTATTGATACAAATAGATACGTAGGTGCCCCTATGGCAGACATAATAGCTGAGTATGGAGTACCCTTTCTTGGTTTGCCGCGATGCGACCGTTTTGCAGTGACATATGGCGATGCTTACAATAACGCTGTATATGGCTACTATTCCAGCCTCAACAATCCACCCGTTTTCCTGAAGGATACATTGGTTACCGGGTGTGGTGCTGGTTCAGTGGCTGCTATACAAAGATATGATTCGGCCATGAACGTAGACAACCTAGCTTTGTTTACATATGTGGGGCTCTATGGTACATATTACAGAGAGTGGAACATGACGACTAATGTAATTTCTGCACCTGTTGTGCTTGATTCTTTTAATAGCTCCGGGGCTGTAATTGCCGCAATAGACGATTATACGATGAATAATCCCTTAACAACCCCGTACGCTTATTACAGCGCTGTTGGAACGTATGGTGTTGCACGACGGTTGTACAATAATCTGCTGCCACCAGGCGGCCTTGATATATCATCTGCTCTCGACCCAACGCGGACTGGGTACCCAAGTATTACGCAAGGACCGTGTATGAGCTACACCGTCTGCTACCCTCAGAAGGCATATATAGATAGTAATATACTGGCCATGACGGTTCAATGGAATACGGGTGCCCCGGCATTTTATAATAGCAGCTTAACTAATCCGTTCCTCAATGTGAATTATTACCAGGTAAATAATTCATTTCATGGCGCAGCACAAACACAATGTGCGGTTGCCGCCACCTGTAACGCCGTACTCGGTACATCGGGCATGCATTTGTCATTTGTTTATAACGAACATGACAGCCTGGGTTTCGGTCCTAGCAAATACCATCTATATGGTAAAATGACTGATTGTTCCATGTCTTTTAAAACAGCCAAAGTACCAACTGTTAGTAACGAGGGGGATTGGACGCTTAGCCCTAACCCTGCAATAGACGGGATCATTTTAACCACCGGCAATAACATTCGGAACAATACATATCGCATTACCGATATCACAGGAAGACAGTTGCAACAGGCAACAATAAATAGCAACAGGCAACAGGTAGACATCAGCAATATGACTCCGGGAATGTACCTGCTCACTATTTATGGCAGTGGCCAAACCGTGAAGACCATCAAATTCATTAAAGAGTAGTGAAGAATTATATAAGAAAGAGGTTGTCATTCAAAGTGGCAACCTTTTTTATTGTGCATTATATAAACCACATTAGCCAAACGAATCATGATTCAAGCCAAAAGTACTTGTCCGCCACCAGACATTTTCGGACATTTTTGACAAAATGATCAGTGTCAATCAATTTAATCAGAGCCAACAGTGGTTCAGACTAAGATTCTACCCCGCCCAACCCTCTCTATCCAAACTGCGGTATTGTATAGCCTCAGCCAGGTGCTCAGGGCGTATGTCTTCGCTGTCGGCGAGGTCGGCTATGGTGCGGCTTACTTTAAGGATACGGTCGTAGGCACGGGCACTCAGATTTAGGCGGTCCATGGCTGTTTTCAGTAGGTTCTGCCCCACATTGCTGATCACGCAAATACGCTTCAGCAGGTTGCTGCCCATCATGGCGTTGCTGTACACACCAGGCTCATTGGCAAAGCGTGCTGTTTGTATATCCCGGGCTCTTATTACTCTTTCACGTACACTGCCGCTTTGCTCTGTACTGCGGGTACTGGAGAGTTCGGCAAACGATACAGGTGTGACTTCCACATGCAGGTCTATTCTGTCTAGCAAGGGGCCGCTTATTTTGTTCAGGTATTTCTGCACCATCATAGGCGAGCAACTGCATTCTTTTTCTGGGTGGTTGTGATAACCGCACGGACACGGGTTCATAGAGGCTATAAGCATAAAGCTCGCCGGAAAATCTACACTTACCTTAGCTCTTGATACCGTTACCCTACGTTCTTCCATAGGCTGACGCATTACCTCAAGTACTGTGCGCTTAAACTCGGGAAGCTCATCCAAAAACAGTACTCCATTATGAGCCAGGCTTATTTCACCTGGTTGTGGTATGCCGCCTCCGCCAACCAGGGCCACATCGCTAATTGTATGGTGGGGCGAGCGGAAAGGTCTGCGGGCAATGAGCGATGAGTTGCCCGGCAGCTTACCTGCTACCGAATGTATCTTGGTAGTCTCCAGTGCTTCCTGCAGGCTCAGAGGGGGCAGTATGGTAGGCAGGCGTTTTGCCAGCATGGTTTTGCCAGCGCCGGGCGGTCCAATCAGTATGGCATTGTGGCCACCGGCTGCTGCTATTTCAAGGGCTCGCTTCACATTTTCCTGACCCTTTACGTCGTCAAAATCTATATCAAAATTGCTTTGCGCATCAAAAAACTCTTCGCGTGTATTCACTATCACGGGCTTCAGGGTATCATTCTTATTAAAGAAGTCCACCACCTCACTTATGTTCTCCACTCCATACACGTCCAGGTTGTTCACCAGCGCCGCTTCGCGGGCATTGGCTTTTGGAACTATTAATCCTTTATATTTTTCCGCGCGGGCTTGTATGGCAATAGGTAGCGCACCCTTTATAGGCTGCAGAGATCCATCCAGCGACAGCTCACCCATTATCACGTATTCATTCAGGTTTTCAACTGCTATTTGTCCCATAGATGCCATCATTCCAATAGCTATAGGCAAATCGTATGCTGATCCTGCTTTCCTTACATCGGCAGGTGCCATGTTCACCACTATCTTATTGCGTGGGCGGTCATAGCCATTGTTCTTCATGGCAGCTAGTATGCGTTCTATACTTTCTTTCACCGCATTATCTGGCAGGCCTACAATAAAATATCCTGGCATGGCGCCAGGCACCTGGTCCACCTCTATTGTAATGGTCATTGCCTCAACACCATATACCGCGCTACCGAAAACTTTTACGAGCATAAAAACATTAAAAAGCGAAGATAGGAGATAGTGCAGAAACAGAGATCTTTTAATCTGTCTTCACCCACTTCAGACTTTTAACTTCGTCTCCTGCGTGTATGCTGATAATGTAGGTACCAGGAGCAAATTTTTGCACATCGAAGCCAAATGTGTTTTTGCCATTTATAAACTGCGTGTTGCTGGTTAGTAAGGTTTGTCCTGCTATATTGCTGATCTTTATAGTCGCCTTGCTTGCCGCAGTGGCGTTTATAACAAGGTTAAGGTGATCTTTAACCGGATTAGGATATAACTGAACAACCATCGGCGCTGCAATTGTAGGCACGCCAGTATGGTAGAATAGCTTTACCGTTGCAGTATCTTTTATACCAATACCCAGGTTATAGTAACTGCCCGATGGGGTTTGGGTAAGCTTGGCCGGGCGCACCATATAATACTTAAGACCACTGATACCAAATGAGTCTGTAAACATAGAACTGACAGCAACAGTATTCAGCAACTGGTAGTTACCAAATAAGCTATCCGCACGGTAAATGTAGTATCCCGATACCCCGGCATCGGGTGAAGGTTGCCAGGTTATCACTGCACTGCCGCCTGCAACAGAAGCGATAACCAGATTAGCGGGTGGTTTGACATAGTCGGTACGTAGAGTAAGATCGCCCATCAACGCTATGTGTATGGCGTTGGCAGCGTAATTGGGTGGCGAGTATAGTGTGCTGTTATTCTGTGTAAGCATTGTACTGTAGCCAATATTCTGGCCAAGAGCCATATGGTGTACAAACCAGTTGGGACGGCCTGCCCAACAATTGGTGAGTGCTGGCACATTGGAGCAAAGGGGAGCACGTAAAAAATTGTTGGGTGTGTTCCAGTCACCAAAGTAGCTGCCAAATGTCATGGTAAATATAGCGTTAATATTGTTGGTGGTAAAGTCGGTAGTAGATCCTACGCCACTGGCGCTGCTAAAACTGCCACCCCCGCAACCGTATGCCCATTGGTAAGATGAATCATTGAGCGTTGCAATAAAGGGTAGTGCTGTTACATTACCGGCCCCCACCAAAGGCGGAAAGTTGCGCCAGCCATTAGCAGCAAAAGCCTCTCCGTTGAAAGCGCCAAAATTGTCATTGATTAGCGCCCGGTGTATTATGTTCAACGAGTCCATTTTATATTGATGGTCCTTGTTCAGATAGCTTTTCATCAACTGCACTTCTGTTTTGGTGAAAACAGGCATGTTGTAAAAATCTATTCTGCTTATCTGTAGTTGCACAGCCGAAGGAATAAGGGTCTGGTCCCACTTACCATCGCCAGGGATGTTTTTGTTAGCCGCAAAGCCTGCACTGGTGTCAAATACTGTGTTGTCTGTCCATGGGCCACCAAGAGTAGCATAATATACATCTGCAGGCCAGGCACCAAGATGGGCTGCGTGTCCGTCAGGATTAAGATCGCCACTGTATGGTACAGCAATATGCCCGAGTATCAGCGCGGCATTTACATTGCTGTATGTTGCATAGTCTTTAGCTATGGTATTGAATATTGTTGTATCGTTTGTTGTTCTGGCTATATCGTGCCGTACTATCTGCCAGCCATCACCACTTATATCATTCATCAAGGTATTTAACTCGTTTTTGCACGAGTCTGTGAACATTGAATCTACCAATAACAATAAGACACCCCTGTTATGTATGGGTGGCACATTAATACCTGCAAAAACATACCCGTACGATGCAAAACTGCCAAGGGCAAAAACCTGGTATTCATACGTATTGCCTGCTACAACATTCACATCTGTATAAACACTATCTGTTGTCGGTAGTGTAGCAATAGAACTACCCCACGATGTGGCATTTTGCGCTTTACGGAAGACATAGTAGGTGGGATTGGTAAATGTTACCCGCTTCCAGTGCAACTGTATTTGTGCTGGCGACTGCTGCACGGTTGCAGTTACCTGCACAGCGTAGTCTGCTGCGCTTTGGGCAAATGAACTTGTACCTAATAATAAAAAGAGGAAGAGAATGTAGCATTGTTTCATGTGCACGAATTTTACTAAATTAAATTTAATAAAATCGTTTGACAATCACATGTGAAATATGCCGGTTCTTGCGTGTATCGATAATTTCTGGGGGATTTATTTTCCGCGTCCCTGTACCAGCACAATAAAAGTGTACAACATGATCTTAATATCCAGGGCAAGTGAACAGTTCTCAATGTACAGCAGGTCGTACTTCATCCTGTCTATCATCTCGCTCACGTTTTCGGCATAGCCATACTGTACCATGCCCCACGATGTAAGCCCGGGCTTTACTTTGTGCAGATATTTATAATGCGGATGGCTTTGACTAATAATGTCTATATAATACTTGCGCTCAGGTCGCGGCCCAACAAGGCTCATATCGCCTTTTAGTATGTTTACAAACTGGGGGAGCTCATCAATACGCCACTTACGCATAAAACGGCCCCATGGGGTTATACGGGGATCAAGCTTACTGCTCAAGGCAGGTCCGGTTTCTTCAGCTTCCTGATACATAGACCGGAATTTATAAATGTAGAAAGGGCGCCCAAAGATGCCTATGCGCTCTTGCTTATAAATAATATTTCCGCGCGATGAGAATCTTACCCGCAATGCAGCAAACAATAATAATGGCGATAGGAGAATTAAGGCGAATACTGATGACAATATATCTATCATGCGCTTGCACACACGCTGCCAGTCGGGCATCAGGTCGGGGTGTATGTGTATCAGCACTGCATCATACACATTGCTGGTTTTTACACTGCCCGATATGATGTCATAAAAATCGGGCAGTACCTTTACCACTACAGGGCGATAGCAAAGGCGTGTTATAATGTTTTCCAGCAGGTGATGTTCAGAAGAATCAACGGCAACTATCACTTCCTCAATGCTATAATCATCTATTATCTGCTCCAGCTGTTGCAGATGGCCCAGTTGGGGCAATAGCTTGCTCATGCCATTGCTGGCCTCCTTGTTAGAGTATATGAAACCCTCAAAAATATTGCCCAACACTTTAGGGTTGTCAACTACTTGCTTGTACACGTTTATGGCCTGCTGGTTGCCACCTATGATGAGTGTTTTAAAACCAACCTTGCCCTTTACCAGGTTGCGTTTCACATGGTTGTATATAACGAGGCGCAGGGTGACGGTAAAAGCAGTTTGTATCAGCAGGTAATGCCCTGTCATACTGATGAAGTAAGAATAATCCTTTTCATCGTTGGCGAAAACAGACAGTGAAATAACTACACAGCCAATGATGCAGGATATAAGTGTACGGTTGATCTCGTTAAGCCGCGATTTACGGTACAGATCGAAATAAGTGCCAGAAAGATTGTACAAAAACAGCCAGCCAACGGGAATAATGACAATAGCATACAAGTAATCACGCGGCTGAAATATCTGCAGGGTATCGGTTATACCTGCCTTAAAAAGCACGTGCTGCCGGTACATCCAAAAGCATACCCAGGCAAGTAGTGCCGACACATAGTCGAGCAGCACCAGTTGCCGTATAGCTCTTTTTTTTACCGGGATAAGCTGCATGCTATTTTGATGTTACAACTTTTATATTATCAAACAGCGCATAGCCATTAGCTTGCCCGTATGGCACTGCAGTTTTTATGATCAATGAATACTTGTCTGCAGGATAGAGGCTTACAATTTCTGCAAGATTAATATATATTTTTGTCCACTGGTCTGGAGAAGGGTTAAATGCCAGGTTATTAAATTGGGGCTGTGTAGTAGCACCAGTTGTCAGTATTATAGGTATTAATCCTATAGCTATAGGCACATTGCTTTTATAATTCAGTTCGCAAAGAACAGGCGTATTTGCAGCTATAGTAAAATATTGTGATGCTTCTGTCGCACTGTCACGAGTAGGCATGTTTATATAACCTGAAGCTTGGCCTTCAAAAACTTTAGTCGGGTCTTGGCTTTTTGTCACAATTATCATACTGTCATTACCAGGAGGAATTGGGATCGTATTATTTATTAAGCCCGTGTCTGAGTATTTGAAAAACTGAAAACCTTTTTCAAAATCTTCCTTAAAAACCATTGAAGTACTGGAGACATAGCCTGTAACAGGAGTGTAGTTGACTACCTTACCAGGCTGTGCAACCAGCGTATCTATTGCATTAATATAAAAAGGGTAAGGAGATTCCTGATCATTGAATCCGTTTACTGCAATACCGGGCTGAAGTATAAGCTGATTACTGCCTGTAACTATTACCGGTATGGTGCATGGTAAGTCAAACACGCCTATTGGTACACCATTATAGGTTGCAAATACTGTATTTATGTTGTGCGAACTGCTGCCGTAAACATCAGGATTACTATTTACGAACCTAAAAGAATCTATATGTACAAACGTAGGTACCTGTTCTGAGGGGTTAATAATGTTACATCCTCCCAATAGCACAGCGCCAAATAATATAAGTAAAGCGTATCTCATGTTAATACTGCAGGTAAATCTTTTGTATAACCTTTTTTAATAACGGGCTATTTTGTTAAACATTGTGCAACTCATTATGCAAACTCATCTTTTTTAATATCTGGTGTGCCACATCCATAGCCTGGTAACCATCATATACACTTACGCGTACTGGCTTATCGTGCAGTATAGCCTGTGCAAACTCAGAAAGCTCCGCATTTATAGCATTGACTGGCGCTATTTCTGGCAATTGTACGGATATAACTTTTTTAGTTCCATCTCCCATATCAACCGGGAAATCAGTGATCGAACCCTTTTCGCCCGCATCTTTCAGCTTTATGATCTCCGTCTTTTTTTCCAGGAAATCTATGCCGATGTACGAATCACGCTGGAATAGTCTGATCTTCCGCATCTTTTTTAATGATATACGGCTAGCTGTAAGGTTGGCTACACAGCCATTATCAAATTCTATTCTCGCATTGGCTATATCTGCATTTTCGCTAAGTACACTTACACCACTGGCAGATATGCGGCGCACAGGCGACTTTACCAGGTGCAGCACAATGTCAATATCATGTATCATTAGGTCCAGTATCACAGATACATCTGTGCCCCTTGGGTTAAATTGCGCTAACCGGTGTCCTTCTATGAACATGGGTTGCAAAATATGGTTATCCAGGGCCAGGTAAGCAGGGTTGTACCGCTCTACGTGCCCAACCTGGCATTTTACATTGGCCTCTTTTACCAATTGCACCAGTTCGGCAGCTTCATCAAGTGTATGGGCAAGCGGCTTTTCTATAAATAGGTGTTTGCCCGCAAGCAAGCATTTTTTGGCTATATCGTAGTGGGTTATTGTGGTAGTCACAACATCCAGTGCATCGCATGCAGCTATAAGTTGCTCCATATCTGTAAAGCGGGGCACCTTATATTTCTGTTCTGCTATTGTTGCCTGCTCATTATTTGGGTCATAAAAACCTACTACCTGAACATCTGCAACCTCAAGCCATTGCTGCATATGAATTTTACCGAGGTGGCCGGCCCCAAATATTCCGATCTTAAGCATTCGCGATGTGCTTGGAAGTAAAGTTTACCTTGTAAAGCAAAGGCTGCAAGTTACGTATTATACATGTATTCAGAGCAGTCCCTCATCAGCAAAGCTTAGATAATTGCCTGCTGCAATTATTATATGATCCAAAAGCTTAATATCCATGAGCGTGGCTGAATCTTTCAGTTTGAGGGTAAGCCTTATATCCTCTTGGCTGGGTTGCTTGTTGCCCGACGGATGGTTGTGTGCAATGATGAGGCTGCTGGCGTTGTTGAGCAATGCGTTTTTTAGTATGACACGTATGTCTGCTACAGTAGCTGTTAACCCACCACTGCTTATTATCTCGTGGCGTATCATCCTGTTGGCAGGGTTCAGGTACAGCACACACATAGCCTCGTAGGTAAGGTCTTGCAGCAATGGCATTACTACTTGTGCTGAATGCTTGCTTTCGGTAAAGGTTTGCCTGTCTAGCCCCTCACTTAGCTGCCTGCGTCGCCCCAATTCCATAGCAGCGGCAATGGTTATGGCTCTTGCTTCGCCAATGCCCTTCACTTTTTGCAGTTCGGCAAGGCTTAGTCGGCCTAGCTCCTGCAGGTTGTTATGTGCCAGTGCCAATATCTCGCGCGCTAGTTCCAATGCGCTCTTTTCTCTCGTACCACTGCTTATAAGTATGGTGAGCAATTCAGCATCGGTAAGCGCTGCTGCAGTGCGTTGCAGCATCTTCTCCCGAGGGCGATCATCTTCACTCCAGTTTTTTATGCTGTTTGAGACCTTATCCATTTACCTTATTATTTATCTATTTACAACTGTTCCACCCTCCACCAGTCCACATCAGCCCATCCGCTGTCGTTGCTTTGCCCTTTCCGGGTGCAGAAGAGGCCCATCTTAGCGCCAACCCACTTACCCATGACTGCAGTAAATTTATCACCAACATCTGCAAATTGTCTGCCGTCAAAACTATAGCTAAACTCGCACAGTCCACCTCTCATCACTTTTACCCTAAAATAAACTGTTGCGCCTGTTGCCTTCCCTAAAACGGTTTCCTGCTCTGCTTTTCCTTTGTCGGCATCCTTGCAGATGTTGTAAACTATATAATTACCATCATTTTTGCTTTCTATAGCTATATTGGTGTAACTCATACCCATTATCACCAATCCAGCCTTCTCATGTTCTAGCTTCGGGTTAGGCTTAAACGTTAGTTTGGCAGTAATCATAAACTCTTCGGCTGGGAACTTCTGCAACAGCACATTAGGCATAAACCAAAGGTTGGCAGCGCTGTCTGCCCTATAAGAATAGAGTCGCAGTGTACCATTTCCCTGGTTCATAAAGCTCCATGCAGGTTGTGGATTGGCCATCCATTGCCATTGCAGACCGAGTGTGTTGCTGTTAAATTCATCGTTTTCAGCTGGCGTTTGTATAGGATATGTTTCGCTCACCTTGGGTTTATTATAAGTAGCAACGGGTTCACCTTTTCCATCGCCATCTTTATCTGTACCTATTACAGGCCAGTCATTTATCCAGCGCATGGGTTGCAGGTGCACTACCCGGCCATAAGCGCCTTTGTCCTGGAAGTGCAGGAACCAATCCTCACCTGTTTGTGTGGTTACCCATGCACCCTGGTGCGGCCCATTAATTAAAGAATGTCCTTGATCCATTACCACTTTGCGCTCGTATGGTCCATAAATGTTTTTAGCACGCAATACCACCTGCCAGCCCATGCTTACGCCTCCTGCAGGTGCAAAAATGTAGTAGTAACCATTACGTTTATAGAGCTTTGGCCCCTCTATAGTAGGGTCTGCTTCGTGCCCGTCATACACTATCACCCCATCATCTATTACTTTGTCACCTGCTCTGTTTAGCTTTTTTAGTACCACTATACTTTTTATACCCGCCCGGCTACCTGCATATGCATGTACCATGTAGGCTTGTCCATCATCATCCCATAGCGGGCAAGGGTCTTCCAGGCCTTTCCCTGCTGTTACTAATACCGGCTCGCTCCATGGCCCTGCAGCATTTTTTGCCTTAATAACGTATATGCCATAATCAGGATCGGGGAAATAGATGTAAAATTCATTATTGTGATACCGGATACTAGGTGCCCAAACACCATTGCCATGCTGTGGCTTATTGTATATTTCGTAAGGTTGCAGTTTTTTTAATGCATGGCCAATCAGCTTCCAGTTTACAAGATCTTTCGATTGCAGGATAGGTAAACCGGGCACTTCTGTAAAAGAAGATGATACCATGTAAAAGTTATCACCAACCCTTATAGCGTCCGGGTCTGAATAATCTGCATTTAGTACAGGGTTCTTATAAGTACCGTCTCCATTATCAGCCACCCAAACCTTTGATATGTAATTTTCTTGCCCAAAAGACTGTGATACCAGGAGCATCATAGCAGAAAAAAGTAGACCCCTTATCGATATCATAGCACAATTTAAGACGATAAATGATAAGTAGTTATAAGTGGTATTCTATTGGAAAGCTTGTCGTAATTAAAGAACGGTCATCTCCTTATAATAATTACTTATACCCGCTTACTCATTTATAAAAGCATGTTTATAACTTCGCTGACTAAAATAAACTTCCGTGGCTACCTGCTTTTCTTATTTACCATATAGCGAAACCGGATATTTTTCAAAATTAATTACTGATTACCTTTCTGGCAGCCCAACCCTAAAACCTTTCTATGCCTATACACCCACTCAACAGGGTATGAATGAGGCTATATTGGAAAGAAGCAACTATCCTGTAAACCGTACATTGCTTACCAGTGTGCTGAATAAGCAATATGCCGAGTTGCAAAAGCACGAAAAGGTAGTACATAACCTGCAATTGCTGCAGCAGGATAATACCTATACAATATGTACTGCTCATCAACCTAACCTGATGACCGGGTACCTATACTTTGTATACAAGATAATTCACGCTATAAAGCTTGCAGAAGATCTGAAAGCGGCACACCCCGATAAGAATTTTGTGCCTGTTTACTACATGGGCAGTGAGGATAACGATATAGAGGAGTTGGGTACATTCCGCTACAACGGTGATAAATACGTGTGGGATGGTGATGGCCAGACGGGTGCCGTAGGCCGTATGGATACTAAAAGTTTAAGGCCTATACTGAATGTACTCTTCAAATTGCTGGGACCACCGGGTGTGAACAGCGATGATCTGAAAAATATATTATCTGAAGCGTACCTGTACCACAATACAATTGCCGGTGCCACACAATACCTGGTAAACAAACTGTTTGGCCAGTTCGGGCTTATCATTTTGAACCCCGACGACGCCGAATTGAAACGGTCTTTTATACCAGTGATGCGTGATGACCTGTTGCATCAAAATGCCTTTGGCCTGGTAACCGACCAGATAGAACTATTGGAAAGTAATTATAAATCACAAGCCCACCCGCGCCCCATTAACCTTTTTTACCTGAAGGATAGCCTTCGCGAACGTATTGAAAAGAAAGGAGCTGAATGGGTAGTGGTGAATACAGATATTATATGGACGGAAACGGCACTGCTGGCTGAGCTGGACGCAAACCCTGAACGTTTTAGCCCCAATGTGATACTTAGGGGCATGTATCAGGAAACACTATTGCCCAATGTTGCCTTCATAGGTGGGGGATCAGAAGTGGCCTATTGGTTGGAACTAAAGAAAGCATTTGCGCACTACCATATTTTCTACCCTGCTATTTTGTTGCGCCAATCAGTATTATGGCTTACCCCTGCACAGTCTAAAATGAGAAAGCAACTTGATTTCTCGGTTAATGATATCTTTAAACCTGAAGGTGTATTGATAAAGGAATTTCTGCTCAAAAATAGCAGCGATGACTGGCAAACACATGAGGAAGCAATAGCAATAGAAAATGTACTTGGCCATGTAAAACAAAAGGCTGTAGCACTCGACCCCACACTTAGGGCATCTGCCGAAGCATCCCTGGTAAAAATAAAATATCAGCTACAAGTACTGGAAAAGAAGATGC
The DNA here is from genome assembly GCA_031292525.1 of Flavipsychrobacter sp. Lineage (GTDB taxonomy): Bacteria > Bacteroidota > Bacteroidia > Chitinophagales > Chitinophagaceae > JABDEZ01. The sequence continues at coordinate 157,546 of JARLGY010000053.1, forward strand.
TGCGTGCTGAAAAGAAAAAAATGCAGGTGCATCTTGCCAAGATCGCTAAGATGAAAAATAATATCTTTCCTAACAATGGTCTGCAGGAAAGGGTAGAGAACTTTTCCGAGTATTTTCTGGCGTATGGTTATCCTTTCTTTGAAGTACTGAAAAACGCAATGCAGCCATTTAATAATGAATTTCTTGTTGTGGAAGATGTGGCCAAGAACGAGGCATAATTTTTGCTTTTTTATTGAGTAATTTTATATAATAACGTCCCATGAAAAAGATAGCCGTAATTCTCGCATTATTTGTATTTACCGCACAGGTAACCCATGCACAAATACCTGTGCTGAGCGCCTTACCAAAGTTTGACCTGGGTATAAAAGCAGGGGTAAACTATGAACAGCTAAACGGTAGTGGAGTAAGCTCTGATTATAATCCTGGTTTCCAGGGTGGCATATTTATGGGCTTGCGCAAGAAGAGAATTGGAGTGCAGCTAGAAGGGCTGGTCAGTTTTTCAAAATATAACCTTATGGACTCCCTTCATAATGGTGAATTCAAAGCAACATATATAAATATACCCCTGCTGTTCGAATATAAGGTGATACCGTTATTATGGTTGCAGATTGGCCCTCAATATAGTGGCATAGTATCTGTCCAAAGTCCAAACGGATTTGTAGGCGATGCCAAAAATATTTTTAAATCGGGGACAGGGTCAGGCGTTGTGGGATTGGAGTTGAAATTGCCGTTGCATATTAATGTGGGTGCCCGTTACATACTTGGTATTACAGACCTCAATAATAACGGGGGCGATGCCTGGAAACAAAGAGTATTCCAGATACATGCGGGATTAGCATTCCTGTAGTACTTTTCTACCATACTCAAAAAGCGGCACCATATGATGTCGCTTTTTTAATTTCAGTCTTTTAATGTCTGAATTTGTACTGGCTATATTGATACGTTGTTAACGCATAAATGAAAATACATGCAGGTGGTTAGGACAGCCGTATTTCTTTGTGGTTGCTGCACACGAAGATAAAAAGACAATAGCAGCTAAAGCTATCAACTGAGTTGTACGACGGATGGTAGATGATAAACGCATAGAAAACTTTCTTAAAAGTAATAGTAACAAAGGATGTTTACCTTTATGACGAAGATAATATTTTTTTGATGAAGTATATACATTTTATAGCGATGGGTGGCGCCATCATGCATCAATTGACATTGGCATTACATAAAAAGGGTTATAAAGTAACCGGAAGTGATGATGAGATCAACGATCCTGCCAGGAGTAACCTAGCCGCTGCAGGCTTGCTGCCTGAAAAAATGGGCTGGTTCCCGGAAAAAATAACTAAAGACATTGACGCTATAGTATTGGGTATGCATGCACGAGCAGATAATCCCGAGCTGTTAAAAGCACAGGAATTAGGCATACCAATATATTCGTTTCCTGAATACGTTTTTGAAATAAGCAGGAACAAAAGGAGAGTAGTAATAGCGGGCAGCCATGGTAAAACCACCATTACATCTATGGTGATGCACATATTGCGGCACAATAACATGAAGTTCGATTACCTGGTAGGCGCCAAAGTAGCCGGTTTTGATGAATCTGTTCATCTGAGTGATGCTCCGCTTATTATATTGGAAGGCGATGAATACCCGGCATCTGTTATAGAAAAACGTCCGAAGATCTTTTTTTACCATCCGCATATAACAGTTATCAGTGGTATAGCATGGGACCATATCAACGTTTTCCCTACATACGAGAATTACCTGAGCCAGTTTGAAGAATACTTACGAGGTATAGAAGCGGGGAAAGTGGTTTTTTATAACGAGGAAGATGAAGCGGTACAAAAAGTTATTGCAACATCAACCTTCCACCTGCAAGCCATACCATACCATACACCAGCCTATCATTATGAGAATGGTAAAGCTGTACTGGATACAGAGGATGGCCCCATTACACTTTCCATTTTTGGCAGGCACAACCTGTTGAACCTTGAGGCAGCTATTGCTGTATGTACACAATTGCATGTAAGCCGGCAGAAATGCCTGGAAGCCATACAATCGTTTACTGGTGCAGCACGCAGGCTAGAGCTCCTGAAGGAGGAAGATGGGCTGGTAGTGTACCGCGATTTTGCCCATGCACCATCAAAACTAAAAGCTACTCTTGATGCTGTGCGCGAAGCATATGCTGATAAGAAGCTGATAGCCTGTTTTGAGTTGCATACGTTCAGTAGTCTCAATGAGCAGTTTTTAAGCGAGTACAAAAATGCTATGGATAGCTGTGACAATGCTATAGTTTATTTTAGCCACCACGCATTGCAGCTGAAAGGCTTGCCCAACCTTGACAAAGAAACCGTGAAGCAGTTTTTTGGCCGTGAAGACCTCATGGTCATTGACGAGAAAGAAACATTGAAAACTGAGATCAGTGAATTGGTAGCACATGCTACTCAGCCAGTGTGTTTGTTGCTGATGAGTTCAGGTACTTTCGATGGAATTGACTGGAATACTGTAAGTTCGCAAAAGTAAATTCAATACCTGCAAATATGTCTAAGCTGAGCCTGAAAAAACCTATTATATTCTTTGACCTGGAAACAACCGGCACAGATGCCGCCAAAGACCGTATAATAGATATGGCACTGGTGAAGCTAATGCCTGATGGCACCAGGGAGAGCTTTATAAAAAGGGTGAACCCGGGCATACCCATACCCGCAGAAACTACTGCCATACATGGTATAACAGATGAAGACGTAAAAGATAGCCCTACATTTAAACAAGTAGCCCATAAGCTGTACGATTGGATGAAGAATTGTGACCTTGGTGGTTATAACTCTGCCAGGTTCGACCTGCCCATGCTTGCTGAAGAATTTTTACGGGCCGGTATAAATGTGGATTTTACAGAGCGCCATATGGTAGATGTACAGCAGATATTTTTTAAAATGGAAAGCCGCACACTTAGTGCAGCTTACTCTTTTTACTGCAACAAACAGATGGAAAATGCCCATAACGCTGAAGCCGATATACTTGCTACAATTGAGGTGCTGGAAGCCCAATTGGATAAATATACAGACCTGACCAACGATGTACAGACCCTGCATAACTATACCACTACCGACCAGTATGTGGACTATGCACGGCGTATGATACTGAAAGACGGTCACCCGGTATTTAATTTCGGTAAGCACAAGGGAAGGAAGGTAGAAGAAATATTTACCATAGAACCACAATACTACGACTGGATGATGGGAGCAGACTTTTCCCTGCACACCAAACAAAAAATATCTGAAATATTGAACCGTATGAAGCTACAGAAATCGGGGTTGAAACTTTAAATGCTTATTTAATAAGCTGATAGCTTTCCGCTTAACATTATTTCTTAGTTTTGACGCTTATAATTTTACCCCGGCATTGGATAAGCTTGTAATCATACCAACCTACAACGAAAAAGAAAATATTGAGAAGATCATCGCAAAGGTGTTGTCTTTGGCTGGCGGGTTTCATATACTTATAGTTGATGACGGCAGCCCGGATGGTACAGGCGATATAGTAAAGGCTTTGCAGACGCAGCATAAAGGCCGCCTGCATATTGTAGAGCGTAAAGGAAAGCTTGGCTTGGGTACAGCGTACATATTTGGCTTTACATGGGCGTTACAGCACGATTACGAGTACATTTTTGAAATGGATGCCGATTTCTCTCACAATCCTGATGACCTGGAACGCCTGCACGCAGCATGCGCCAAAGGTGCAGATGTGGCAGTGGGCAGTCGTTATACCAATGGTGGCAAGGTTGTAAATTGGCCATGGGACCGTAAACTTATATCCAGGGGAGGGGCTTTATACACCAAGCTCATCACCTTTATGCCGGTACAAGACCCTACCGCCGGTTTTGTTTGTTACAGAAGCAAGGTATTGCGTACCATACCTTTAGACAAAGTAAAATTCATAGGCTATGCTTTCCAGATAGAGATGAAGTACCGGGCCTGGAAGCTTGGCTTCAAGATAGCAGAAGTGCCTATTACCTTCCAGGATCGCAAAGAAGGCAGCTCTAAAATGTCTAACAACATTGTGAAAGAAGCCATGTATGGTGTTTGGAAAATGAAAAAGTTTGGTAAAGAAAGAGCACAATAATCTTTCAGGTATTTACTTGCTACCCTTTCATGAATAGATCTGGAGCATAGTTTCAATTCAGCTAATTTTTTGATATTTTGTAACGATGTTACAATTGTTTAGTGGAACCCTATTCATCCTGATATGCGTTGCCGGGTACATTTGCGCTTTCATATTGCTGTCGCAACAAAAGTTTACAAATGCATTGGCCCTGCTTGTGTTATTTGGTTTCACACTACGCGCATATGCCTCTGCCGATCTTTTTTTACACCCTTGGGATGAAAGATATCATGCATTAGTAGCGAAACATTTAATGTCCAATTTCCTACGTCCCACCTTATATAAAGATCCTGTTTTCCCATACGACTTTAAGAATTGGACCATAAATAATATATGGCTGCATAAGCAACCGCTGGCTTTATGGCTCATAGCATGCAGCCTTAAGTTATTTGGCATACATGCCTGGGCAGTGCGTGTGCCGTCTGTAATAGCATCGACCATAGGCATTAAGCTTATTTACGACATTGCAAAGCAATTATACAATAGGCAAGTGGCCTTTATTGCAGCATTTCTGTTTTCCATTCATGGTTTTATTATGGAATTAGCTTCTGGCAGAACGGCATCAGACCATATAGATGTTGTTTTCCTATTCTTTATAATAACTGCGGTATGGCTAGCAGTTAAGTACCTGCAAAGGCAAACTATAATATATACTTTGCTTATTGGCTGCAGTCTTGGCGCGGCTTTGCTTACCAAGTGGCTGCCTGCGCTTATAGTGCTACCTGTTTACACATTGCTTATGTTCTTTAATAAAGAACGCCTGGGTAAGATATCTTTTAACGTACTCATCATATTTTGCGCAGCAATGGTGGTATTCCTGCCTTGGCAGTGGTATATATTACATACCTACCCTACAGAAGCCGTATGGGAGTATGCAACCAATAGCAGGCATTTCTATCAGGCAATAGAAGGGCATAGCGGTAGCTGGCTTTATCATTTTGGGCAGTTGCGGTTCCTGTATAGTCAACTGGTATATATACCTATTGCATGGTTCACCTACCACACCTATATAAACCGCAATAAAACCGGCCTTGTTATCTGTACCTGGTTTTGGATACCCTACCTATTCTTTTCCTTGTCTGCTACAAAAATGCCTGCCTATACCCTTATTGCGTCACCAGCCATATTCATTATCACAGCTGTAACATTTTATCAGTTTAAGGCATACTACAGCACAAAGACCACCCCACTATACCGGTGGCTAGTTATAGGTATTGCATATGCATTATTACTGTTGCCTGTATGCAATACACTTGAAGCATTAAAGCCTTTTGAGACAAGTGAGAAGGATATTGCTTACATGCAGACGATACACCGCATAATAAATTCAGGCATAAACAACGATAGTACCATTGTACTAAATAGCAGCCACCCTATTGAGATCATGTTTTATACCAATTGCCTCGCGTATCAGTACCAGCAAGATACCACCGCAATAAGGGCCTTACAGCAACAAGGTTACCATTTCTATTTTGTTGCAGACGATAATATAAAAAAGTGGCACTGAAAGGGCAGATGCTGACAATGTAACAATACTAAACATCTGTTGTGTGCCCCTCGGCTATCTTTTTAATGAATGCATTTCGTGTTAACAAGAGTTGACGCATGTACCTTTCAAGTACAAGCAAATCGAATAACTTACCCATAAGCCCTAATGGAGTGTCGTAGGTAAAAATATCCTTCATTAGAGTTGCACCCTCTGTGTATTCAAAGTGATGTTCATGGTACATGCTTTTAAACGCACCTTTTACCATTTTATCACTAAAGAAAAGAGGTGGTATCATTTCAGTTATTATACTTGTAAGCTGTTGTTTTATACCAAAGTGTATCGCTTCCCAGGTTACAGTTTCTCCTTTATTTATAAGGCCGCTGGTTTTACCTGCTATTGCTTTTTCACTTGTATGAACAGTAGAACTTAGGTGCAAATCAATACTCCACGATAAATCGAAGCATCTTTCTATTGGTGCGTTGATTGTTGTAAGAAGGGTAATTGTGGTCACAACGTACTACGGTTAGGTCTTTTAATTTACTTGTTGCTCTAGAAGCGGAAGTGTAATTAAAAATGTAGCTCCCTGGTCTGGTTGCCCTTGAGCAGAGATAGAACCTTGATGCAGCTCAACTATTTTTTTGCAAATAGCCAAGCCTATGCCAGTACCAGTATATTTGTCACGATCGTGGAGCCTTTGAAAAAGGCTAAACATTTTACCGATATACTTTTCATCGAAGCCTATACCCTCATCCTCAAAAGATAATACAACTTCGCTTTCAAGCATTTGAGCCGAAATCTTAATTACAGGTACCGCATTTTGCTTCGAAAATTTAAGCCCGTTAGATACCAGGTTTTCAAACAATTGTTTCAGCTGGCGGGGATTACCTAAAATAACAGGCAATGTTCCTATTGTTATCTGCGCCTGTTTTTCTTTTATTACAATTTCCAGATCGTACAATACTTCTTCAAACACATTATTAAGATCTACCATTGTAAAGCCATCGCTACGTACTGTAGAGTAAGTCAATACATCTTGTATCAATGACCGCATGCGGCCTGTAGCATTGATAAGGTTGTCAAAAAAGATCGCTGCTTCACCTGAAAATTCCTGGCCATACTTCCTTTTTAGTATATCACTATAAAAGCTGATCTTCCGCAACGGTTCCTGCAGGTCATGGCTGGCCACATAAGCAAACTGTTCCAGTTGCTCATTACTTTGATTTAATAACCTGACTTTTTCTTCCAGTTGAGATTGTGCGTCTTTTAACTGCAAATTATCTTTAAAAGCCTCCTCTATCATTTTTTGCGCATGCACATCAACCATGTAGGTATTCCGGTATCTCACCGTTCCATCGTCATTATTTATTGGTATGGAAACACCCGTGTGCCAGCGATATTCGCCCGTATTCACATCTTTTAATCTTAACTCTGGAGAGATGATAGTGTCCGGGTCGTTTGCAGATTGCTCCCATTGCATCAATACATTTTTCAGATCATCTGCGTGTGCTACATGCTGCCAGCCTTTGTCATTTATCTCTTCAATAGTAGCGCCTGAGTAACTGTGCAGCCATTGATTTGCATATGTGATCATACCCTCTACATTCATGGTAAATATCATGATAGGCAGAGAATTTGTAAGAGAAATATATTGCTGTTCGCTTTCGCGCAGTTTATCAGCAAGTTCTATAAGTTGTTTATTCTTGCGTTTTATTTCTTCGTATGGAGATATGGCAGGATCTGTATTTAAATTAGTGCGCCACTTCTCTACCATTATATTGTCTATGCGCGTATGGAGCGGTAAACGGTAGCTCAGTTCTGTTTTATTGAGGCCCTGGCTAAATGAGATACTAATATTAGAGACCAACCGCTTTGCATAAATATAACCGTCATCTTTTGCCGCTACAAATTCTGGTCTTTTATCTTCAAGCACAGCAAAAATGAACTTTATTTTTTCAGCTTTATCAGAAACATAAAGCCTGAGACAAGCATGGTTTTCCCTGCCAATTGCATATCGTGATACTTCTGAGACGGCTGTGGCAAAAGTTGTTTGCGCTGATAGCGACAGCCCAGCAAGTTCTGCCAGTCGCATAGCCTGTTTGTGGGCCAGTATCAGGTCCATCTCGTTTTCCAGCCCTACGTTTGTTATTTCGTTCATGCTGTTGTGTTGATCCTGCTCACCATAACCGACATATCGTCTGTTTTGCGGGCAAAGTCTTTATAAATAGCTGCTGCTAGTATTGTCAGATCGTACTTAAATATACCAGTATATTTTTGCAGTTCCATACGTGTTTTAATTCCATCTGAACACATTATTAATACCTGGCCGCGTTCATCAGCAACTTCCTGCTCTTTCAAGGTATTCGGTATGTTCATACCAATAATACCATTATAAGACATATAGTTTTTAAACGACATGAAATTTTGCGTACGCGTTGCAATATTGCCAATTCCGCAGATGCGCCAGTTCTTTTCTTTAAAATTATATATTGCCATTGTACCCACCAGTCCCCGTGTCTTTTTTACGGCTGTATGCAGGTAACGCAGTATATCTATTGGGCTATTTTCGGTACAGATTCCTATAGCACTAATTGCTTGTTGTACAGCCAGGTGCGCATCAGGTCCATGACCAAGACCATCACCCAAAAACACTTTTAGTCCTTCTGCATTTAATTGATGGTATGCCCCATCTCCACTTACAGTTTCTCCTGGTTTGGGCACCACTACCCAGCGCACTTCTACCAAAGGTTTTTTTATGAATAGAGGTAATTCATTTTTATAGACTCTTGCAAGAACTATTGTTCCCCATTCCTTTAACGAGTATATTTGAAATGTATCTGACAAGCGTTTCATAGCTCCCAGCCCATGACCCAACGTATTTGCTGTAGATACCCCATCTTCTAACATGCGTAATGGATCTGCCATGCCTGGTCCATTATCAATACTTATTAATTCTATAGCCTCGTTACCATTTTCTTGCATCAGGCGAACAAGTATTTCGCCCCCTCCAGCATGTTTGATTAGGTTACTGGCCATTTCGGCGACTATTATGTCTATTTCACCTGTTTTTTTATCACTGAATCCAGCAGCAGTAGCTACCTGGTGTATTTCTTTCTTAAGTATTGCAAAATAACTCCGGTCTTCAGCATTATAACTGGTATGCGATGTGCTATCCATTTTTCCATTTGGTGACCACTACAGTCGTTCCCTGCCCTACAATACTTTTAATGTCAAACTCACTCACCAATCTTTTGGTGCCTGGTAATCCCAACCCCAGGCTTTTACCTGTTGAAAACCCGTCTTTCATAGCTTGGTCTATGTTTGGTATCCCCGGCCCTTTATCAGTAAATGTCAATCTTATGCCATTCTCCCGGCCTTTACTTACTACCTCAATTAGCGTTTCGCCGCCATTGCCATAGCGCAACATATTACGTACCAGTTCACTGGCAGCAGTTATTAGCTTGGTCTGGTTCACAAGCCCCATACCAATTTTAGTAGCATACTCCTTTACACGGTTGCGAAATGGAACAACATCCTGCTCCTTAACCACCGGCATTTTATCCTTATTCAGAACCGTAATCGGCCCCGTCGTCATCGACATCGTCCTCTTCTCCATCAACAAGTATTTTTTTGCGTAAAAGCGCCATACCCTTTTCCACATCAAGTGCGGTATGTACCCCTGTTAATGGTAGTCCTAGTTCAATAAGCGTTATTGCTACAGCAGGTTGCATACCTACAACAACCGTTTCCGCGTCCATAATTTTAGACATACTGGCAATGTTGCCAATTATACGGCCCATAAAAGAATCAACAATAGAAACTGCAGATATATCTATTAATACGCCCCGGGCACCAGTCTTGCTCACCATTTGAACCAGATCGGCTTCCAGGTTCAACGCGAGCCTGTCATAAAGATCAATTTGTATGGTAACCAGCAGAAACTGGCCCATTTTTAGAATAGGTATTTTTTCCATTACGTATTCTAATTTGTTTTTGAAGAGTTTTGAGCAAGTTGCTTTTTACGCACTTCAAGTTGAAGGATGCTGTATGCATGCTTTAACGCGCTTGCCAAAGTAGCCTTAGTAATCACATTTGAAAGATCGATACCCAGGTGCACGACTGTTTGTGCAATTTCAGGACGTATGCCACTGATGATACACTCTGCACCCATAAGGCGAGTAGCGCTAACTGTTTTTATCAGATGCTGTGCCACCAGTGAATCTACTGCCGGTACACCGGATATATCCAGTATCGCTATGCTGCTACCTGTGTTTACTATTTCTTGCAACAAATTTTCCATGACCACCTGGGTACGGGCACTATCCAATGTGCCTATAATAGGTAACGCAAGAATACCATCCCAAACGCGAATAACGGGAGTACTGATCTCTGTTATCTCACTGGTTTGACGCAATATCACCTCTTCACGCCCCTTGATGAAAGTTTCAAAAGTAACAATACCGAAACTATCTATCAGCTTACTTACTTTCAATGTTGCCTCATACAACTGGGCAGGATCATTCTTTATTTCCTGTTGTAATATGGTCAATAAAGCATCTTTCAGGCTGAAGATATACGTGCCTGTTTCGCGTGGTGAGAAACCTTGGCGTGCGCGTGTTATAGAGATTCCACCGAGGATCTCATATACGTCATCAAAATCTGCTGAATCAATATTGGTAAGATTTTCATCAGTAAGTTTTTTGAGTAAAGCATCTACGAGTTCTTCAGATTGTGATCTGAGATCTTCATTACTAATAAGGTCATCGCGAAGCGTCGCATCGGCCATTTGATTTTTCATCCACAGGTCGATGATCTGCTTCTTCTTCTTTTGCAGCATTTTAGATATTTCTATTTTCATGAACAGGAATTAGCGCATGTAAACGTAAAAAAATGATTGTACTTTTCAGTATTATAGATATAATTTACTTATGATTATGTTGTTATATCGAGTGATATTTTATGGGATAAAAGTAAATTATATTGTTGACAAGAGAGTACGACTAAAATAATATTTATTTTCTATTGCAAAAAGATGATCTAAATCACCAAAAAATTGCTTCTGTTTAAGTCAGAGTATAAAATACGCGGATAAATTAAAACAAAAAGTGCCCCGCAAATTGCGGAGCACTTCATTAATAGGAATATCAATAGTTATTTTTTAAACTGCTGAGCCATTTCTTCGGCCATCTTTACCATTTTAGCAATGCCTTCTTCTGGCAATGCCCCTTTCTTAAAGTCAGCAAGTACACCTGGCAGGCGGCTATCCATAGCTTGCAGGAATGCTGCTTCAAATGCCTTTATGTTCTTCACCGGTATTTCGCGCATCAGGTTGTTTGTACCAAGGTATATCATTGCAACCTGTTTTTCTACGCTATATGGTGCAAATTGGCCTTGTTTCAGTATTTCCACGTTACGGCTACCCTTATCAAGTATCAGTTTTGTAGAGGCATCCAGGTCACCACCAAATTTAGAGAACGCTTCCAGTTCACGGTACTGGGCTTGGTCCAGTTTCAGTGTACCAGATACTTTCTTCATCGATTTGATCTGTGCATTACCACCCACACGGCTTACAGAGATACCTACGTTAATAGCCGGGCGAATACCCGCAAGGAACAGGTTAGACTCCAGGAATATCTGTCCGTCGGTGATAGAGATAACGTTGGTAGGGATGTATGCAGATACGTCACCAGCTTGTGTTTCGATGATTGGCAGGGCAGTTAATGAACCACCACCTTTCACCAAGTGACGAATGCTTTCAGGAAGATCGTTCATCTTGCTGGCAACCTCATCGTTAGCAATAACCTTAGCGGCACGCTCCAGCAAACGGCTGTGCAGGTAGAATACGTCACCTGGGTAAGCTTCACGTCCTGGTGGACGGCGCAGCAGCAACGATACCTCGCGGTAAGCCACAGCTTGTTTAGAAAGATCATCATAAACGATAAGTGCCGGACGACCAGTATCGCGGTAGAACTCACCTATTGCAGCACCGGCAAATGGCGCGTAGAACTGCTGTGGAGCAGGATCTGCGGCAGATGCGGCAACTATTGTAGTGTAAGCCATTGCACCAGCATCTTCCAATGTTTTCATAACACCGGCAATAGTAGATGCCTTCTGACCAATAGCTACATATATACAGAATACAGGCTTGCCTGCATCGTAAAATTCTTTTTGATTGATGATGGTATCGATACAGATAGCTGTTTTACCAGTCTGGCGGTCACCGATAACCAACTCACGCTGTCCACGGCCGATAGGGATCATGGCATCGATAGCCTTGATACCAGTTTGCAATGGTTCTTTTACCGGCTCACGAAATACAACACCAGGTGCTTTACGCTCCAGTGGCATTTCATATAGTTCGCCTTTCAACGGACCTTTACCATCTATTGGTTCACCCAATGTATTAATAACGCGGCCCAACATACCTTCGCCCACCTTTATAGATGCGATCTGGCCTGTACGGGTCACTTTTGCGCCTTCTTTAATATCGCCGCTGTCACCCATCAATACCACACCCACATTATCTTCTTCCAGGTTAAGTGCTATGGCTTTTACTCCATTTTCAAATGCTACCAGTTCACCGCTGCGTACACCGTTAAGGCCATACACGCGGGCAATGCCATCGCCCACCTGCAATACGGTACCTACTTCTTCCAGGTTAGCGTTACCATCAAAACTGCTTAACTGTTGGCGCAGTATCGCCGATATTTCATCCGGTTTAATGTCAACCATGCTCTATGTTTTATTATTTAATTCAAAAATTTATATAAATACCAACGCTGTAGTTCAGCCTTAGTTCAATTTGCTTACATAACTATCGTCCAGGAACTGTGCTTTTATGTCTCTAAGATCGCGCAATACGCTTGCATCATAAAGCTTGTCTTCCATTTCAAGCACAAAACCACCAATAAGGTCAGGATTTACCGCTGTTGTAAGCTCTACTGTGCCTTTGTTGGTAAGGTTGTTACTGATGCGCGCCAATATACCTTGCTTCACAGCATCATTTACAGGGCGGGCGGTAGTGAGCTTTACGGTCTTGATATTCTTAAGTTCGCGGTATTGCTGTATATAGGCTGTTGCAATTTCGGGTAATGAAGCCTCACGACCTTTGTTCACCAGTAGCATAACGAAGGCAGTCGTCAATACATTTGTCCTGTTCAGCAATACTGCTTTCAGTATCTCAGCTTTCTTGTCTGCTTTAATAATAGGGCTGCGCAGCACATTTACAAACTCCCTGCTTTGGGTGCATATACCATCCAGCAACTGCATATCCACCAGGGTTGCATCCAGGCTGTTTTGTTCTATAGCAAGGTCTAATAACGATTTTGCGTAACGTGAGGCAAGACGGGGATTCTGCATTAATGTTAGTTTACTAGTATATACTAAGTATGTATCCTGTAATTAAATAAATTGTCAAGGCTTAGTTCAGCTTTATATCGCTGGCAAGCTGATTCATGTAGCTATTCTGTGCTTCGTCTGTAGCCAGTTGTTTGCGCAGTATTTTTTCAGCCATTTCTACAGCAAGGTTGCCTATTTCGTTCTTCACTTCAGTAAGGGCAGCCATTTTTTGTTGTTGTATCTGTTGCTGTGCATCGGCAAATATTTTGTTTGCTTCTGTTTTAGCCTGGTTCTTAGCTTCATTTACAATGCGGTCTTTTATTTCCTTGGCTTCGTTCAGCATAGCAGTACGCTCTTCACGTGCCTGCATCATCAGCTTTTCATTCTCAGATTTCATCTGGCCCATTTCTTTTTTCAAACGGTCAGCAGTAGCTATAGAATCAGCAATGCCGCTTTCACGTTCGCCTAAAGCCTTTAATATAGGTTTCCAGGCAAACTTGCCCAGGATAAAGAATACGCAAAGAAACGCGATGAGTGTCCAGAAAAATAAACCAAACTCCGGGGTCAGCAAATCCATATTATACTGTATTTATTGTATTAAAAACTTATTTTATCAAAACTAAATTAAAATCTCCATTCACAAGTTGTAAAAAAACTGCATCCGCTGCCCTCTGCGTTGGATGCAGTAATTTTTTCGTGCCTGATTACAGTACGATAGCGAGCAGACCAGCGATAACGCCGAACAGCGCAACACCCTCAACGAAGGCAGCTGTAAGGATCATATTCGCACGGATGTCACCAGAAGCTTCTGGTTGGCGAGCGATAGACTCTACCGCACCTTTACCGATCTGGCCAATACCAACGCCAGCACCAAGTGCAGCGATACCAGCGCCAATTGCACCGCCAGCCTGAGCTAAACCGGTTTTAGCGGGAGCTACCGTAGCAGCCTGTAACAGAATTGTGTTTAACAACGACATGTGTATATGGATTTTGATTAAAAAACTACGCTACTATTTCTTCATTGGTTACATTGTACTCCTGACCATTCTCGTGGTGGTGGTGTATATCTTCTATTGCCTGACCTATAAATACTGCGGTAAGGTTAGCAAAGATGAAAGCCTGTATGGCTGCAACCAGCAACTCAAGGAAGAACATGAATATGGCAAAGACAAGGGATACCGGTACGAAACCTATACCTGCTACTTTGCTTAGGAAACCAAAGATGAATATCATGGAGATAACACTGAGTATTACAATGTGGCCCGCAAGCATATTTGCGAAAAGACGTATTGTAAGGGCAACCGGTTTTATAAATAATGATATGATCTCGATAGGCACCAGCAGGAACTTAATACCCAATGGTACGCCCGGAGGATTTAAAAGGTGACTCCAGAAATGCTTATTTGCATTTACTATCATTACTATGAATGCTACTACAGAAAGGCAAAGCGTTACTGCTATGTTACCTGTAAAGTTTGCACCACCTGGTAACAAGCCTAGCATATTGTTGATCCATATAAAGAAGAACACGGTAAGAATAAGTGGCATGTATTTTTTGTACTTGTGGCCCAGGTTTGGCTTGGCCACTTCATCGCGCATGAAGATGATAACAGACTCCATTGCGTTCTGCATGCCAGATGGCGCTGTAAGGCTGCCTTTGGTTTGGTATTTCTTAGCCACGCTCATCATCAACCATAGCAATAATACTACAGAAATGAGCATAGACAATATATTCTTGGTAATAGAAATGTCGTAGATCTTAGAACCGTCGTCAGCTATCAGCTTTTCCTTCATGTTCTTTTCCAGGTGGTAACCGTTGTAAGAACCGCTTCTTTTGGTTTTACCGTCTTCCATCTTCTCCCATTCTTCAAAATGAGCAGATGAGAACATTTCAAGACCAGCGCCTGGTTTGTAGATGATAACAGGTAATGGCATAGCCACAGGCTTGCCATTCAGATCGAACAAATGCCATTCGTGAGAATCTGCAATGTGGCCGAATATAACTTCGGTAGCATTAAAGCCTTCTTTTGCCTGCTTTGCGCCTGGCAGCTCTTCCTGTTGGGCAAATGCAGCATTGCCCGCCAGCAGCGATAAAGCCAATAAAAACAAAGAAAATACACGCTTACACATCATAACGTACCCCTGAAAATTTGCGCAAATATACTGGTTTTCTATTCAAAAAAAAGATGATTACTGTTTTTTCGAAAAAGCAATACTTTATCAGCGAGTTATGAAGTTAAATTTATTATCTATATTATTCTAATCCCTTGTTTCATATGCTAATCTGCTTTTATCTTACCGAAATCATTCCAGTATTCTTTTTCGTTGATCCATATGCTGGGTAGTATGCGGTTATGCACTTGCCATGTTTGGAATATGTTGAGTACGATGAACGACGCAAATACAATACAAAATACAACCCGCGTTGCCTGTTTACGTAACGATAGCCATTGTATAAGAGCCGCCAACGGGAAGGCCAGCAGTGCGTACGACTCTATTAATGCCCGGGCACTAAAGCCACCCCCATAGGGCCAAAAGCTCCAACTGAATACAATATAAATGTTCAACACAGCAAATAATAGAATGGCAATACACAATTGCCTGTTGTGTTTCCAAAAAGGGACAAACCCGGCTATACAGAACAAGGCCATGGGCGTATATACAAGCCAGCCCTTATTGTAACTGGTGAGTCCATCTAGAATATGGGGATGAGTAAAATCGAAGGTTTCGCCCTTGTAGCTATAAATGATCCAATGCCCTGTTATATAATGCCAGTAAGCAAACTGCAGCATAAGTATTGCCACTGAAAACAAACAACCTGTTAGTACATAGCGATATTGAGAAATAAAGAATTTCCATTTTCTACCAATAGTATTTATCTCCTTATTGTACCAGCACAAGGGTATGAGGATAGCAATTGCGTTAGTGGGCCTCACAATGGCTATAAGCCCCAGCAGAGCCCCAGCAACAACAATATGGCGGCCTGATTTTGTCCTGTACCATTCATCTGTACAGTATAATAATAAGCAGTACAAGCCAAAAGAGAACGGATGGCTCATACCCATATCAAATATAGAGTAGCACCACAAGTTAGTACCAAACAATAACAGTGCTAGTGCAGCAGCCACAACCCCATCATTAAAATATCGCAAAAGCAACTTTCGCAAATAGAACAAACCAAGTACCAGCCAAAAGATAGTAGCAATGCATACAGATATTTGGTAGGGTTCGCTATACCCGTAAAGCGCGGGATATCCTGTACAATCAGTATATAACTTCGCCAGCAGGAAAAATGGCAGCTCTAAAACGGCAACCCCGGCAGGATACTTATTTAAACGTCTTTTTGTAACGCTATCCTGGGAAATGGAATATCTTTTTACATCGCCTGTAGGTTGGTACTCGGCATCTACATGCTCGTAAAATGCAAGGTTTGCCAGGTCGTGATTAATGAATATTGCTGGCAGGTATAAGTAATAGCCAGCCTTATCCCAATTTATAGTGTTATGGTAAGCGTTAAATGCAAATAGGTTAATAAAGAATAAAGCAATAAATAAAATTATTACAAGTTTGGACTTCATTAATAAGCTGTGTCTTTATTATTATATTATACTTCAAAGATAAAGAATATGGTGACTTGACTATTTTCCGTTTTCATTGATAAAATATCTCATTAATTTCAACACCAGTCTTCATGATGTTTTATAAAGGTCTACTATGTTCAAACCTACGAATAGTTTACATCAACTTATTATGTTCACTTGCGCGGTGATTTTGTTGCTTTTTGTTGCGTATAAAAGCAGCATAACCTCTTTTACACACGACGAAAGTTATACTTACGAACATTTCGTGACAACAAGATATATGGATATAGTATCATATTCCTATCCGCATACTAACAACCATATTCTGAATACACTTATGATGAAATTATCAGGTAAGATTTTCGGAGTTAGTGAATTAAGCCTACGATTACATAGTTTGATAAGTCTATTTACTTACTTGTGTGCTTGTATTTTTCTATTGAAGGATTTACCTAAACAAATAAAAATCGCATGTTTTTTTATGCTTGTAGCAAATCCTTTTTTAATTGATTTTTTTGGATTAGCAAGAGGCTATGGGTTAGCAATAAGTTTAATGATGGCAGGAATCTATTTTATATGGAGATGGTTAAAAACAAGTAAACTGATAAACTTATTAGTATTTAACATTTGCGCGATGCTGGCGACATACAGCCACTTTACTCTTATAAATTTTTATGTGGCTGCTTTTCTGGCTATTAATGCCGTAGAGTATTATAAGATAAAAAATGCTTTTGGCAGTTTAGCTGTCAACTATAGCAAACCAATACTTCGCCTGCTCATTATTAATGGTATAAACATTCTTTTTATGTTTATAACAACTCTGCTATTGTGGGAACCGTTACGGAAAATAACGAAAATACACATGTTTGAATATGGAGGTAATAAGGGCTTAGTCTCTGATACTATATATTCCCTTATAGTATCTTCCTTTTACCATGTAACGGTCTCATACTTTTGGGGCATGGCATTGAGTTGGGTTGTTGCAATTACTATACTGAGCATATTTATCAAATGGCTATATACTATGTTCAGAAAAAGAAAAAGTTTTCTCACTGAATCTTACATGTTGATCTTTTTAAACTGCACTCTAGTCGTGATATTATTGTGCAGTGTAATTCAGCACTATATTTTAGATAATGATTATTTCATTGGCAGATTCGCACTGTTTTTATATCCTTTGTTCATTTTAAATGTTTGTTTTTCATTTAGAATTATACATAATAATTTCCCTAAAATTGTTATAACAGTTGGCAATATATTTGGAATAATTCTTTTGATAAATTTTTTGTATAATGCCAATGTCAAATCTTATCTCGACTGGGAATATGATAGTGATACAAAACATATGATGAACATTCTTGAGAAACATCACGATAAGTATGCAATGGGGCAAAATATAAAATTGGGTATAACCTGGTATTTTGAACCGACGGTAAATTTCTATAGAATAACTAAAAAATTAGATTGGCTAGAACCCGCCGATAGAGAAGGCTTGTTGAAGAGTGATAATTATATTTATGCTGAAAAAAACGAAGTTGCTAATTTCAAAACAATGAGACAACAAGTACTATTTTCTTCAGAAGGAGGCGCAACCTTAGTTTACATTAAATGAAGTGTGTATAAAATAAGGGGATGCCAGTGTTAGTATCCCCTTAAGTGTTCCGCATTAAATTAATTTACCGTAAGTTTTGCTGTTATTTTTTTTAGGTTAGAAGTCATTTCAATAAAATATGTACCAGGAATAAAATTATTTACATTCTCAGTCAATGTAAAACTACCTTTAGCATAAGGTGCGTTATCCGATATTGTTTTGATAAGGTTACCTTTCATGTCCGTCATTGAGATATTAATTTTGCTTGGCTCGTCAATAGTGAAATTGATATTTACTTCCTTATTGGCAGGATTGGGGAAAACGTTTAGGCTTAAATTTGATGCTGTTGTGTCCTGATACTTTGCCACTGCTAAAGTTGCCGGATCAGTCATTACCTTTTGTTTACGTTCCAAGCTTTGAGGAATGCTATTCGAACAGAAGTTGCTATTTGTTACAACAATTTCTTTATTTAAAGCGATTACGTCGTTGTTATATGGGAAAGATGCATTATCGTCTCTTAAACCTATATTATACGTGCCGGGAGGTAAATTAGATAATACTCTTTCTTTTCCATAAGTCATGGGATACCAATTATTTGTAGTTACATCGAGTATATGCCATGTATATATATTTAACACGTCTGGAGTGGTAACATTAAGGTCATATATTTCCTGAGTGGCATTATTACAATCCTTTATGCATTTGTGTGTTACTGTGTAGTAAGGCTGATCATTTAACTTCCAGATTTCATTTTGGACAGTACCGATTACACCAGGGAAATTTGTCATATAATAATTAGTTGCATATCCATAATTTTGAGAGCCCCACCATAACAAAGGTGTTTCACCCGGCATTTCTAAGTATCCTCTGTGGATAACGTCATTTTTTATGGCGTTTGCGGCATTTTTTAAAAAATAGGATTGACATTGTTCTCCGAGTAAATAATACCACGTAATTTCATCAACATTCCAAGGTCCATTTCCATTTCCTTGTATTCCTGTCGGCCATCCATTATATCCAAAAGAACCGCTAGCATCAAATACAAAAACTACAGGTATATTATCGATGGCAATGCCATCAGGTGATATGCCCCCAGTATATCCTTGAAATTGAGGGTTTAATGCTGCGAAATTAATTTCTGCCATATACTGGGCGCTACAAGGGGTGCTAGCATATGAATTAGTTGTTGGGTCAGGCCGTATAGGAGACTGAAGAAAGTCAAAGATAAGTTGGTTGGTGAAATTATAATATATTGGTCTATCAACTCCTGCTGTAATCAAAACGAAAGTATTATTGTTTTGTGCGTATGTTCTTATTTTGGTAAATAAATCGTACGTTTTGGTATATCCTGGAGCGTCATTCGCAAATGTTCTATCAAACCATGCCATGGATAAGGAATTACAACCCATGTCAATATATACTGTTGCCAAATAATAAAACCACATTCTTGTCTGAATTCTATTGATATCTGGCACATATGTGTTGGGTTGATATCCAATTTGACTTGGCTGCATATTAGAAGCTGTATTCTTTATTTGGTTAATATTGAATTGAGTTGGGTATGAATTATTCCCATATGCAGCTATGAAATCTGGATCCCCTTGAAAAGCTGATACTACAAAGTATGGAATTGCAACATTGTTAATATCGGTTGTAACAGCTTCATATAAACTTGCTTCAAATATTGGAATCCTAACAGAAGCATTAATATATATATTATCAACATCCCAAATGCATTGTTTTTCGTTATTATAAATACTGCCGGTAGTAGTATTGGGTATCATTTGAGTTTCTGATAGTCCCCACGCTCCTATTGCAGAAATATAACCAGGAGTAAGGTTTTTTAAAAGATTTAATTCCCCATTATAAACAGTAGGTTGATTAATTAAACTATATAATAGTGTCATATTCATCGATTTAGAAAGATATCGATCTAAAAGTCCATAATTACAAGAATTTACATAAGGGAAATTTGTCGGCGGAGGTATATGGCCTTGAGAATTTCCCTTCAAAAAAAATCCCAAAAGGGGAATTAAAATTAACATCTTTTTCATAAGTTAGATTTTTGTTAAAATAAAGATAAAGATATTTTTTAAGATTTCAATAATAGGAGGGTTATTTTATCCTTAATAAAATATCGAATAAATAATATCGTATAAAGAGTGGCCTTACAATTTGGAACCATAAGTAAAACATATCTTTCGATGCCGGAATGGCTACGATCCCATTGTATAATAAATAGTACAATAAAGTTTGTAAATAAATATATTGTGCTGATTTTAAGTAGCACATATCTATAAACCTACAAATTGGTATTCAGTAGCGTTGTATTTCTATTTTACTTTCTGCCTGTATTTTTTACGGTCTATTACCTGGCACCCAAGAACTTCAAAAATCCTATCATCCTTATTGGGAGCGTATTTTTTTATGCATGGGGTGCTCCGCGTTTTATATTTGTTATACTGGGCACCACTTTAGTAGATTTTTATATTGTGAGGGCTATGGATAATAGCCCGGCAAAACATTGGCGCAAACTCTTGCTTGCAGTTTCATTATCCATCAATCTAGGGTTACTTGTTTATTTTAAATACAGTAATTTCTTTGTTGACAATTTTAACTATGTACTCACGATCAGTGGTGTAAGGCCAGTTAAATGGATGCAACTTGTGCTGCCAATTGGCATCTCTTTCTATACTTTCGAAACCATTACTTACGTCGTTGATGTATATCGCAAAGTGCATAAACCCCTTCGTAATTTTTGGGATTACCAGCTCTACATCATTCTATTCCCCAAACTAATAGCTGGGCCCATTGTAAGGTATCATGATATTGCAGGGCAACTATATGACAGAAGCTATTATGAAACCGCAGAATACAGGTTGCGCGGCATGTATCGTTTTGCAATAGGCCTGGGCAAGAAAGTACTTATTGCTAACGTGCTGGGCTTTGCAGTTGATAGCATACTGAATGTGCCTGCCAATGCCCAATTAGGAACATATGTTGCCTGGATAGGCGCACTTAGCTATACCTTCCAGATATACTTCGACTTTTCAGGTTACTCTGATATGGCTATTGGGCTATGCCTTATGATGGGGTTCAGGATACCTGAGAACTTTAATAATCCATATACCGCTACATCTATTACCGATTTTTGGCGAAGGTGGCACATCAGCCTGGGTAACTGGATGCGCAACTACCTTTATATCCCTTTGGGTGGTAACCGCGGCAAGCAATGGCGGGTATATTTAAACCTTGCTTTAGTATTCCTGGCCAGTGGTTTATGGCATGGTGCAGCGTGGGGGTTTGTTATATGGGGCGCCTACCATGGGCTCTTTCTTATAGTGGAACGTTTATTCTTATTGCGGTGGTTGGCCAGGATAGGTAAAGCAGCTTGCATATATACATTTGTAGTAGTGTTAAGCGGATGGGTATTTTTTAGGTTAGTGCAATTCAAACCTTCTATAGCCTACCTAAAAACTATGTTCATTTGGCAACAAGGCACCTCCAACTGGCATCCCACAAACGATTTGTATTTTACGTTGGCTACTGCTGCATTTTTCTCATTCTTCACGCTATCAGCTGTAGGCAGGCGCATACAGGAAAAAGTATTTTTTAGTAATTATACCATACGCAGGCATTACCTGGTAGCTCCTGTGGCAATTATCCTAATTATTCTTTCCGCCGCACGTATCACATCAGTATCGTTTAACCCTTTTATTTACTTTAGGTTTTAACGCTATGATATTTAAAACTGCACGCGGCCGCATCTTCTTCATATTCCTGGCCATGCTATGGATACCCTTCCTGCAACAAAAATTTCGCATCACCAAAAGTGGAACGCTGCATGGCTACAATGTGCTGCATCACCATTTCCCATTTACCTGGAAAGGATGGTGGAATGGCACTTATCAAAGCAATGAGAATGATTTTCTGAATGACAGCATGGGTTACCGTACAATGCTTCTACGCTTGAATAATCAGGTAGATTATTCGTTGTTTAAAAAGGTGCATGCAAATGGAATCGTTGTAGGTAAGGACAAATACATGTACGAAACAGGATACATTGATGATTATTGTGGCGTCAATTATGTGGGCGATATAACGATAAAGAATAAACTTACACGGTTAAAAAAGATACAGGACACGCTGGCAAAACTTGGCAAAACCCTGCTTGTGGTATATGCGCCATCTAAAGTTTATTATTACCCTGAGTATTTACCTGATAGCATGAAGTGTGCGGAGGCTGTGAACAGCAATTATAAAAGCTATACACGTATCAGCGATTCTCTTGGCATTAATGAAATAGATTGCAATGGTTGGTTTAGGGGGTTAAAAGGTAAACGAGACAATATTTTTACGAGACCCGGAACGCACTGGACGGCTTATGGTGCGCAACTGGCTACCGATAGTATTGTGAGGTACATCAGCCGGGTAAGAAATATACGTATGCCACAGGCCATCAGCAGGAAAATAACACGTACTACCATTCCGCAGGCACAGGAATGGGATCTGGAAGCGGCATTCAACCTTTTGTTCCGTATAACTAAAGATACTTTTACCCATCAGGAAGTTGTGTATTCCAAAGATTCAACGCTTACCAGGCCATCCGTCATTCTTATCGGCGATAGCTTTGGTTGGACAATTGTGGGTAATGATTTACTAAAACCTGTTAGTAACTATTGGGAATTTTGGTATTACTTTGGTGAGGTATATAACCAACAAATTACCGAAGGCATTGAACCCGGCCAAAAGATAGCGGAGTATGATTGGATGGATAAAGTGCTGCACAAAGATGTGGTTATATTACTTTATACCACAGAGAACTTACCCGTTTTTGGTAATGGTTTTATCGAGCAATCCTGTAAATACTTTGATTTTGATTCACGATCGAGCGATTTACAGCAAATAAAAAAATGATATCTGTTTTCTGTGGGCATATAAACTACTTACATATCGCAAACATGTGCAAAACACATATACTCGTTAACGTTTAGTTGTTGCAGTTTTCCTTTCGGTTATTATATCGACCTTGCACTTTGATTGAGGGAATTAGCCCGATAATTACTTTATAATTAAACAGTATTAAATAGTAAACGTGGAGTAATGGCCAAAAATTTTGATAAAGTAGCCATCTTTTATGATAGTATAGCTAAGCTTATATTCGGCAAAACCATTCGTCTAGCCCAAACAAATATGCTGCAAGCTATACCTCCTGGCAGTCGCATACTTATAGTAGGTGGCGGTACGGGGTGGATACTTGAAGAGTTAAGCATAGTGCACGGTACAGGGTTGCGCATTACATATATAGACAGTTCTGCCAAAATGATATCGCTGGCTAAAAAAAAGTATGCTGCTAACAACAGAGTGAAGTTCATAACAGAGTCTATAAAAACAGCACCTCTTAGCGGCACATACAACGTTATCATTACTCCTTTCTTTTTTGATGTTTTTACGCCTTATAATGCGCTGCAGGTATTTGAGAAATTGCACCGACATGTAAACGAGAATAGCTTGTGGCTATATAGTGATTTCAACTGCAAGCAGGAAACCAAATTTTCGCAAAAAGCACTGCTGAAGATTATGTACCTCTTCTTTAGGATTGTTTGTGGAATTGAGGCCAAAACCTTACCTGACATAGACAGTTATTTTACCAAATTTGGATATAAAGTTGCACTGGAAAGGAAATTCCTGGAGAACTTTATAGTATCCCGTGTGTACCAGCCCCCGCTTGTACAGTAGCTTTTTCTGGGTATAATTGGCTGTTACGAACACAACCGCGTAACTGCGTACCTTTGCGCCATGCAAAAAGGTGACCGCAATAAAGAAATATTAGCCAGCCTGGGTCTGGCAGCCTGGAATGATATGCAGGTAAAGGCGCACGAAACCATACAACAATCAAAAGAAACATTACTGCTGGCGCCTACTGGTAGTGGCAAAACACTGGCATACTTACTGCCCGTATATCATGCAATGAAGAAAACCCAAACCGGTGTGCAAGCTTTGGTTTTGGTGCCATCGCGCGAACTGGCTTTACAAATAGAGGCGGTGTGGAAAAAGATGGGTACCGGTTTTAAAGTTAATACTGCATACGGCGGACACCTGCTGCAAACCGAATTGCAAAACCTGAGCGAGCCACCTGCGTTGCTGGTAGGCACACCCGGCCGCATAGCCGACCACCTTACCCGTGGCAGCTTTAACCCCAATGGCATACATACGCTAGTGCTTGATGAATTTGATAAATCATTGGCATTGGGTTTTGAAAAAGAAATGTTTTTCATACTTGGTCAGTTAAAACAGGTAAATAAGAGAGTATTGGTATCTGCTACAGCAGCGGTAGAAATACCTGAGTTTACGCGTGTAACAAATCCTGTGGTGCTTGATTATATAACCAATCAGCAGGCCGCAGAAAATGCTATTGTATTTAAAACCGTCATTTCTGATGATAAGGATAAGCTGGATACACTGTACCAATTGTTATGCTATTTGGGTGCCGAACCTACTATAGTTTTCTGCAACTACCGTGAGGCTACAGAACGTACTGCCAAAGCCATGGCAGAGATGGATATTGAGAATGCCTATTTTCATGGAGGCCTGGAACAAGAGGAACGGGAACAAACCCTGGCCCGTTTCAGAAACGGGAGTGTGCAGTTTCTCATAGCTACAGACCTTGCGGCCCGCGGATTGGATATACCGCAAGTACGCAACATTGTTCATTACCACATACCATCTACCCCTGAAGAGTTTATACACCGCAACGGGCGCACAGCGCGTATGAATGCCACAGGTACGGCCTACATATTGCTGAATGCCGAAGAAAGACTGCCGGAATATGTAGATGCAGAAACAGAACAAATAACGCTCCCTATAGATAGCGCTGTGCCACCCGAACCGCAATGGACAACCATATACATAAGCGGTGGCAAAAAAGACAAACTGAACAAAGTGGACATTGCCGGCTTTTTTATGAAAGTGGGCGGTTTACAAAAAGATGAACTGGGATTGCTGGAAGTAAAAGACTTTATCTCTTACGCAGCTGTGAAGCGAGATAAGGTGAAAAGCCTATTGCAAGCAATACGAGATGAGAAGATGAAGGGCCAGAAATATAAAATAGCTATAGCACGATAAAGAAATTTATGATTTGAAGCAGTATAAAGGTTCATACCTTTACTGTAATTATTTTTATTACAGAATGAGTAATAGCCGTTTCCCTATATGTATGCATATCCTCACTCTGCTTGCTAAGTCCGATGAGCTATTGTCGTCAGAGTATATTGCTGGCAGCATCAATGCCAATCCTGCATTGGTGCGCAAGGAGATAAGCAACCTGCGCCAGCTAGGTCTTATAGAAACACGCGAAGGAAAGAACGGTGGCAGCATGCTGGCTAAACCTGCCAAACAAATAAAGTTATCGGAGGTGTATAATATGGTGCGATCTTCTTCCTTGCTTGGGCAGTCTAAAAACTCCCCCAATCCGGCATGCCTGGTGGGCCGGCAGATAAATACACACCTTACAGAGCTATACGATGAAGTGGAACAAGCGCTAATAAAGAAATTAGAAAAACAGACACTTGAAAGTTTTGCCAATAAATTCCAATGATTTTTTTTAACTGAAACTGTAACAATTTTTATTACAATTTAAAAACTCAAATTATGAAAGTAGCATTGATCGGGGCATCCGGTTTTGTGGGATCGCAGGTTTTAAAAGAAGCGCTGCTACGCGGCCATTGGGTAACAGCTATAGTGCGGAACCCACAAAAAATAACTACGTTGGACGCTAAGCTGACAGTACAGAAAGCGGATGTGCGTAACGTAGAGGAACTGGCGGTTTTACTGAAAGGCCATGATGCAGTGATAAGCGCATACAACGCAGGTTGGGAAAACCCCAATATTTACGAAGACTTTATAGCAGCATCTAAAGATATACAGGAAGCCGTGAAAAAAGCCGGGGTAAGCAGATTACTGGTAGTAGGTGGTGCAGGCAGCCTTGAAGCTGCGCCGGGTGTACAGTTGGTAGATACCCCGCAATTTCCAGCTGAATGGAAAAAAGGTGCACTTGCCGCACGCGATTACCTGAACATTCTTAAAAATGAGCACGAACTGGAATGGACATTTTTAAGCCCTGCGATTAACCTGCATCCTGGCACTCGTGTTGGTGTATATCGCATAGGTACCGATCAGCCGGTGTTTGATGCCGCCGGTAAATGTGAGATATCTGTTGAAGATCTTGCTGTAGCCTTGGTTGATGAGTTGGATAACAAAAGGTTCATAAGGAAACGTTTTACGGTAGGTTATTAATGTATTTCGCCAGCACGGGTTTATCTTTATATTTGTCCTTCTTTTAAATAATATGATGGACCAGTATATAATAGTAGGCGTAGTAGGCAGTGGGGCAATGGGTGCAGGCATAGCACAGGTTGCCGCTATGGCCGGCCACCAGGTTGTACTTTACGATAATAATGCAACTGCATTAGAAAAGGCAAAAGCCAACCTTACCCAAACACTGCAAAAACTACAGGAAAAAGGTAAAATACCGAGCGCAGATGACGTGCTGAATCGCTTCAGCTTTGCGGGGGAAGTAAGCGCTTTTGCCAAATGCGGTTTGATAATAGAAGCCATTGTTGAAAAACTGGAGATCAAGAAAGCTGTATTTGCTGATATAGAAAAGAATGTGAGTGATACTTGTATTCTTGCAAGCAATACTTCGTCGCTTTCTATAACTTCTATTGCTGCGGCGTGCAGCCGGCCGCACAACGTAATGGGCCTACACTTCTTCAACCCGGCACCGCTAATGGCGCTTGTAGAAGTGATACCTGCAGTACAGACCAACCCTGCACACATACAGCCAGCTAAAGAACTGATGCAACGCTGGGGTAAAACCCCTGTAGTAGCTAAAGATACTCCGGGTTTTATTGTGAACCGTGTGGCCCGCCCATACTATGGTGAGGCCATACGTATGTATGAAGAAGGCATAGCAAGCATGGAAGAAATAGATAATGCCATGGTACAATCGGGTGGTTTTAAAATGGGGCCATTTACCTTAATGGACTATATCGGCCATGATGTGAACTATGTGGTAACCGAAACGGTGTTCCTGTCATTCTTTTATGATCCGCGCTATAAACCGTCTTTTTCTCAAAAACGTTTGCTGGAAGCCGGCTGGTTGGGCCGGAAGGCAGGCCGGGGTTTTTATAATTATAATGAACCTGCTACAGACAAAATAGTAGATAACAGTAATAATACCCAGATTGTGGAACGTATTGTAGCCATGCTTATAAATGAAGCTGTGGATGCGCTACACTTGAACGTAGCCACAGCAAGCGACCTGGAAACAGCAATGACCAAAGGTGTAAACTACCCTAAAGGACTGTTGCAATGGTGCGATGAATGGAGTGCGGCAAGGTGCTTAGCTATACTGGACGGGCTTTACGACACTTATCATGAAGACAGGTACAGGGCAAGTGTATTGTTGAGAAGACATGCAAAAGAGAGTAAACGTTTTCTTTAACACGACTTTTTTTGAGAGGTGGCACGCTAATTGTATTACTGTCATAAATCAATAAAAAATTATTCTATGAAAAAAATGTTTGTTTTCCTGATGATCGCAGGTACTTTATCTATTGCTGCAACAGCGCAGGAAAAGATTGAAAAGAAAGAAGTAAAAATTAAAAAGACTAGTTCACCTGGTCAGAAAGTGCATAACACTTTCAGCAAACACAAACACTATGACGGTGTAAAGGTGAAAGAAAGCAAAGAAGTAGAAAAAACTAAATAAGCTTCTAAAGCTATTATTGACTGCCTGTCGCTGTATTGTGGCAGGCAGTTTTTTTATGAATATACCTGTCTATTGCCTTATAGCAGTTAATGAATGGCAATTAAGAAGAACCAAACTCTTTTTGCTGTAAATTTGTTGTGTATAAAAACATTTTGATGCAATTAGCTGAGTTGTATGAAAGGGCTCTGAAATTTGAGTTTTTGAGCGCCGAAGAGGGAGTTTTTCTTTTTAAACATGCACCACTTACCGAATTAATGTATGTGGCCAATGAATTGCGGAAGATACAGTTGCCACACAACAAGGTGACCTGGATCATAGACCGCAATATGAATACCACCAATGTGTGCGTAGCCAATTGCAAGTTCTGTAATTTTTACCGGGTACCCGGCCACCCAGAACAATACGTGACCGATATTGAAACGTACAAAAGGAAAATAGATGAAACCTTCCGTTATGGTGGGGAACAGCTGCTACTGCAAGGTGGGCATAACCCTGTGCTTGGCCTGCAATACTATGTGGATCTTTTTAAAGAACTAAAGCAACTTTATCCAAACCTAAAACTGCATGCTTTGGGCCCGCCCGAAGTAGCGCATATCTGCAAGATATCGGGTGTGAGCCACAAAGAAGCCTTGATGGCGCTGATGGAAGCAGGTATGGACAGCATGCCTGGCCCTGGTGCAGAAATACTGAACGACCGCGTACGCCGCCTGATATCGAAAGGGAAGTGTGGCGCGCAGGAATGGCTGGACATTATGCACGAAGCCCACAAGCTTGGCCTTACTACTACTGCTACCATGATGTTTGGCCATGTGGAAACCATATACGAGCGTATGGAGCACCTGGTACGCGTACGTGAAGTACAGGCCAAAAAACCAGCCACCTCTAAGGGCTTTATTGCTTTTATACCATGGACCTTCCAGGATGTAGATACCTTGCTGCGCAGGATACGCGGCACCAAGAACCTGACCACTGCTGAAGAATATATACGTATGATAGCGCTTTGTCGCATCATGCTGCCTAATATAAAGAACATAGCAGCATCGTGGCTTACTGTAGGCAAGCAAGTGGCCCAAACCTGTATGCATGCAGGCGCTAACGACTTTGGCTCTATAATGATAGAGGAAAATGTAGTGAGCGCAGCAGGCGCACCACACCGCTTTACTGCCAGCGGCATACAAGCGGCCATACGTGAAGCCGGTTTTGAGCCTCAGCTACGCAACCAGCAATACGAATTCAGGAAGATGCCGGAAGTTATGGAAGAACAGGTGATCAACTACTAATAAAAATAAAACAGGGACACAGATTTTATAGATCAATTATGGGCGTGTGGCCCTATTTACTTGAAAGAGTTATTATATGCTAAATGTCTTAAAATGTCCGCTCGCGGACATTTTTTGTTTTGGCTGAAATGCAGTGTTGGTGCGTGTTTTGGTGAAAATGTCTGTTCGCGGCGAAAAAATAAAATGTCTGTTTTGTATTGGTATCATGTGCTATTAAGAAGGCCGTTTAGCGTATGGTGTTTTTTGGCATTATAGCTAAAGGATGAAAATATAGGTGAGGGATGAGGCATTTTATTTGAGGTGTGTCCGGTCCGGTTTTAAATTAAAATTCGGACAGGTGGGTATATGAATGCCTGGAAAAGCTTTATGGGAGATGATATGAATTTTTTTACTTTCTGGCGGTGTCCGATGCTGTCCGGTGCCGGACAGGGAATGTTACGAACCGAGCAATTTGGTTTCTCTGATTGCACAGAGGTTTTTATCACTTTGCAAGATACGGTTGGATGGAAGCCTTTTCCAAAAGATGATATACACAGTTCCTTTAGATTTGCAAAGAGTCTTTTTGAAGACATTATTACTATTATTAGTATTTTCTTTTTTGCTTTTTTTTTCTTTTAGAATCCACAATTTTATGTTGATAAACACCTAACCAACGGCAGCGGCTCATTTTGA
>JARLGY010000054.1 GCA_031292525.1 Flavipsychrobacter sp.
CAGTCAAAATGAGCCGCTGCCGTTGGTTAGGTGTTTATCAACATAAAATTGTGGATTCTAAAAGAAAAAAAAAGCAAAAAAGAAAATACTAATAATAGTAATAATGTCTTCAAAAAGACTCTTTGCAAATCTAAAGGAACACTTCACTCTGTGGAATAGTGCATAACTTCTTCACTGGAATACCCGCCACCAATAGTACCTTGCGTCAGCATATATAACCTGTAAACCCTCGCGTCAATAGGCATAGTATAAAATATGCGTTGAGTTCTTAAAAATTGCTAATTAAATAAATGTCTCTCAACGGACATTTTAAGACATTTTTAAAGGTGCTGGTAAAATTTAATATAAGCTACTACGGCATGTTTCAGGCTGTATTCCAATCCAAAATGTCCGTTTCACGAACCGTTTTTTGCAACAGACATTTTACAAGCTCCCATCCTTTTTTCAAGGAGGGGTAGCCGCAGCCGGGTGGTTACACTCGCAAAATCTTAAAAAGGAGGACGCTGTATTAGATTGGTCCCGGTCCGGTTCCGGTTTTTAAATCGGACAAGACACCCTTAGTGTCTAATCGGCTTTAACCCTCTAGGGGCAAGCATTACAGCCCAAGCACAAAAGTAATTGCCCTGTCCGGTACCGGACAGGGCAGACAAGACAAATTGATTATTAGGATACGTTTTAGAAAGATATTTGTTATAAATGGTAGATACGACGACTTATATCTTGGGGCTGGTTTTGTCCCTGATTTCTCACAAGGCAATTACTATATAAAAGAAAGCCGCCAGCTAAAGAAAATAGTCGCGCGCGCTTTCAAACCGACAAATAGGTAATACGTAATACTTAATTTAATTCAACCCAATTGTTGATTGGTATGTTTCAGACAGAAAATACATCAAAAACTAAAAGAGTTCCTTGCGATGCTCGTGCACCCAGCCGTTTATATATTCTGCTATATCTGCGGTAGGTGAGCTTGGGCCAAATAGCTTGCCGGTGCCCAGGGCATTCAGCTGCTCCATATCCTCTTCGGGTATAATGCCACCCCCGGTAAGCAGCACATTATCCAGTCCCTTTTCCTTCATCAGGTTTATGATCTTGGGGAACACAGTCATATGGGCGCCGCTGAGTATGCTTATGCCAATAGCGTCAGCATCTTCTTGCAGCGCTGTTGCTACCACCATTTCAGGCGTCTGGCGCAGGCCGGTATATATTACCTCCATCCCCGCATCCCGCAAGGCGGTGGCTATAACTTTAGCGCCCCTGTCGTGGCCATCCAGTCCCACCTTGGCTACCACTACCCTTATAGGCCTTTGTTCATTATGACTCATAGCTTTTCAGAAAATATATATACTGTCACCATTAAGGTGGGCAACAAAAGTAAGAATTTATAGTGCTTCATACTAAAACCTTTTATATTTAGGTTATAGTTCGTTATAAAACCTTTAACCTATGAAAAAATATATCCTTTTATGCAGCGCAGTATTATTTACCCTGCAGGCCACCGCTCAGAATGGCTTCTTTTTACAACCCGCTGCATCAACAGGGTTTAGCAAAACGGTGGTACATGATTTTGGAGGTCAACCCGATTACAAAAATGTTACAAGTACTAACTTTTCCTTTGGCATAGGTTACAAACTTAATAAATGGCGCTTTGCCACAGGCATAAGTTACCTACGCACAGGCAACAGTATAGACCTGACATTTGCAACATTTGACCCCCTTACAGGAACACTAACTGGCTATCAACATCGAACGCTGTGCTATTATTTCCATCACCTGGTTGTTCCTGTTACAGCAGGCTATCAGCTAAATTTGTCCAGCAAGTTCATCCTGATGCCAACGCTGGGGGCAGAATTATCCTATAATATAGATGAAAAAGAAACCCTCACAGGCTATCCCGATAAAACGTTATCTAATGAGTCATTTAACAACAATTACCACAGAGTAAGTCTGTGGGGCACAGCCAACGTGCATCTGGAGTATGCTGCCGGTAAAAAATTATCCCTTTTTGCTGGCCCGTCTGCCCATGTAATGTTAAGCAACATGTACAAAGTGCCTGCTGGTGCCCCGTACAATGCTACTCAGCATAATAACGCCTACTTATTTGATGCTGGGATAACGTGGTTTTTCCACAAAAAAGCAAAGACTGAGACGAAGGTTCAGTAATTTAAATACAGTTTCATCCTTTGTAATCAACCTTTTAGCCCAAAAGCCTAACTTTGCCATGCAATGAGCGAAGAAAGATCACTAAACTTTTTAGAAGAAATAATTGAGGCTGATATTGCCGCTGGCAAGAATGATGGACATGTGCAAACACGTTTCCCACCAGAGCCTAACGGTTACCTGCATATAGGCCATGCATCGTCTATTGTGCTCAACTTTGGGTTGGCACAAAAGTACAATGGCAAGTGCAATCTCCGTTTCGATGATACCAATCCTGTAACAGAAGAAACAGAGTACGTAGAAAGCATAAAGAACGATATAAAATGGCTGCTGCAAGGCACTGGCATGGAATGGGCCAACGAGTTCTATGCATCTGACTATTTTGAACAGATCTACACATTCGCTACAGACCTCATCATGAAAGGCTTGGCATATGTAGATGACAGCAGTGCTGAAGAAATTGCTGCTACAAAAGGATCTACTACAGCACCGGGTACCAACAGTCCATATCGCGACAGGAGTATTGAAGAGAATCTGCAATTGTTTGCTGCCATGCGTGCCGGTAAGTATGCCGATGGTGAAAAAGTATTGCGTGCCAAAATAGATATGGGCCACCCCAACCTGTTGCTGCGCGATCCTGTTATATACCGCATTAAGCACGCACACCACCACCGCACCGGCGATGCCTGGTGCATATACCCCATGTACGACTTTGCACATGGCCAGAGCGATAGCATAGAGCACATTACACACTCTATCTGTACGCTGGAGTTTATACATCACAGGCCGCTGTATAATTGGTTTATAGAGCAGTTGGGTATCTTCCCAAGCCATCAGTACGAGTTTGCCCGTCGCAACTTATCTTATACTGTAATGAGCAAGCGCAAACTGCTGCAACTGGTAAATGAAAACTACGTAACCGGCTGGGACGATCCACGTATGCCTACCATTAGTGGTATGCGCCGCCGCGGTTATACGCCTGAAGCGCTGCGCCAGTTTTGCGATACTATAGGCGTGGCCCGCCGCGAAAATGTGGTGGACCTTAGCCTGCTGGAATTCTGTGTACGCGAACACCTGAACAAAAGCAGTGACCGTGTTATGGCGGTATTGGATCCTGTGAAGCTGGTCATCACCAACTACCCGGAAGGCCAGGAAGATTTGTTTGATGTAGAGAACAACCCCGAAGATGGAACCGGCAGTACACGCAAAGTACCTTTCAGCAGGGAAGTATGGATAGAGAACGAAGACTTTATGGAAGTAGCACCCAAGAAATTCTTCCGCCTGGCACCAGGTCAAATGGTGCGGCTGAAGGGTGCTTACATCATCAAATGCGATGACTTTAAAAAAGATGAGAGCGGCAAAATAACAGAGATATACTGCAGCTACCTGCCCGAAAGCAAAAGTGGTAACGATACCAGCGGACTGCATGTAAAAGGCACCATACACTGGGTAAGCGTACCGCATGCCCTTACTGCCGAAGTAAGGATGTACGACAGGCTATTTAGTGTTGAAGACCCCGCAACAGCCGAGGGTGATTTCAAAGACCATATAAATCCAAATTCAATAGAGGTTTTGCCAGCTGCATATATTGAGCCTTCATTGGCTACTGCAGAGGCTGGCAAACAATTTCAGTTCCTGCGCAAAGGTTATTTCTGTGTAGATAAGGATAGCCAACCTGGCAAGCTTGTCTTCAACCGCACCGTTACACTTAAAGATGCCTGGGTTAAGGAAATGAAGAAGGCATAAAGAACATACTCCATAAACACCGCAAATGGCATACGAAGCGTTAGTGATACTGGTGTGTATTTGCGGTGTTTTTTCTTACATCAACGTAAGGTTTTTAAAGCTGCCCCCCACTATTGGGGTGATGCTGCTTTCTCTGGTGCTGTCTTTATTGGTTTTGGCAGCGGGTAACTCCTTTCCCTGGTTCTCCAATTTTATTGTAACACTTATAGGTGGCATAGACTTTGGCAAGCTGCTGATGAAGGTAATGCTAGGCTTCCTACTGTTTGCAGGTGCCATACATATAGATGCCACAGCACTGCGAAAGCAAATGTTATCCGTCATTGCCTTATCTACTATAGGTACGGTGCTATCTACAGCCCTTATTGCTGTTGCTTTGTTCTACATGCTCCCACTGTTCCATCTGCAAATACCACTTATATACTGCTTACTGTTTGCTGCGCTCATATCCCCTACAGATCCGGTAGCGGTTTTGGCCATACTGAAAAAAGCTAAGTTGCCACAGTCGCTGGAGCTTAAAATAGCAGGAGAATCTTTGTTTAATGATGGGGTAGCTGTGGTCATATTTGTGAGTCTTTTAGAGATCTCGCAGATCGGGTACGACAAGCTCAGCGCAGGCACTATTGCACTTTCATTTTTGCGAGAGGCTGGTGGTGGCCTATTATGGGGCGCCTTCCTGGGCTACCTGGGTTATTGGGCCATACGCACTATTGATAATTACCAGGTAGAAGTGCTTATTACTATAGGTACAGTAATGGGTGGCTACTTTATAGCTGATCTCATTCATGTATCGGGTCCGCTGGCAATGGTAGTGGCGGGTATTATTTTAGGTAACAAAGCCCGCAAATCGGCGATGTCTGACATATCGATGGATTATACCGGGAAGTTTTGGGAGCTGATGGATGAAATACTGAATGCCATACTTTTCTTGCTGGTGGGGTTTGAAATGCTGGTGATAAAAATGGATGGCCCTTTACTTTTAGCCGGTTGTGCCGTTATAGTTATTGCACTGCTGGCGCGCTGGCTTTCGGTTGCACTACCCATATCCATCCTAAGCCTGGGGATGAAGTTTGAAAAGAATGTTATTGGCATACTTACCTGGGGGGGGTTGCGAGGGGGGTTGTCAATTGCACTGGCACTTTCACTACCACAAAATGCATGGCACGACCCTTTGCTGGCAATCACCTACATCGTCGTAGTATTTTCTATCGCAGTACAAGGGTTTAGTCTGGTAAAGTTTAGCCACAAACTATTGTAGTCATCCGGTTATTCTGCATAGTGCTACCAATGTGCAAAGTCCGCATCAAAGTTCTTCATGCGCTCTGATGGCGGGTTGAAGTACCCAAACTTTAGCGTTGGAAATTCTTCGCGTATCAGCTCCAGCAACTGGCCTACACCCATACATTCGCCGGTATCTGTAATGCCCATTTTACCCAGGTACCAGTCGGGGTCTATGTTGAAGTTGCGCCACTGTATCATTTTCAGGTTAGTGGTTTTTATTAGTTCACGCAAGGCCTCGTATTCGGCAATACTATCTGTCATACCCGGAAATACAAAGTAGTTGATAGATGACCAGCCATTGTAACGATCCACAACCCGCAGACTTTCAACTATGTCTTCGAACCTGTAATTGTTGGGCTGGTAGTACTTGGTATAAATATCGGCACGGGCGCTATTGGTACTTACCCTTATGCTGTTCAGGCCGGCTTTCATCAATTCTTCTACAGCGGCAGGTTTGCTACCGTTTGTATTGATGTTAATACTGCCTTTATTGGTATGCTTGCGAATCTCTATGATCGATTTCTTAATGGTTTCCCACATCAGCAGTGGCTCACCCTCGCAACCCTGCCCAAAACTAATGATGGGGTACGGTGCAGTTTCCAGATGGGGCACAGTAAATTCAACTATCTCTTCAGCAGTAGGTTTAAACTGCAACCTGTCTTGCGTAGATACTATCGTTTCTTCCTCTGGCTGGAAAGAAATGCAACCAATACAATTGGCATTGCAAGCCGGTGAAGAAGGTACCGGGCACTCCCAACGGCCCATAAAGTAATTGCGGGCAGCAGGACAATGATAGGTGAGTGCACAGTTGTTTGCCAGGTGCTGCACCAAGCGGTTTTGTGGGTAGTGGGCCAGCATGTCTTTCACGCCTATCTGCACTTTGGTATCATCAAAACCTGCGCTTTCCTGCCGTATGTCTTGCTCTATACGTACTGCAGGAACATAAAATTTATCGTTGAGCCAGCTTGCTGCAGTGTAGCAGAACAAGGGCAGTGTTGGTGCGTCAGCCTGAGTCTCATAAGCGGCTATATACAGGCCGGTATGTGCTGGTGGTATAAAGGCGGCTACTGCCCAACCTTTTTCGCACAGGCGCATTTCGCCTGTTTCTATATCTATGCCTATGCCCTTGCGACCAGGTAGCTCGTACAGGGAGCCGCCTTCGGGTAGTTCTATCCACTCATCTTCAGGTACCGGTACGGCATCCCAACCCATCCTGCCCACGGCATATAGTGTGGTATCCTCAAAAATATTACCGTCCCCGTCAGAGTATAGTATGTATGGCGAAGTATCTAACATGGCTTAAAAATCAAAAAATGCACAAATAGTTTATCATCACAATGGGCAACATGGCTACCAATCTTTTTCACGTTTGTCAATATTGGCAGTTACGTTATCGCTGCAGTAGTTTTCAAAAGCTTCTTTATCTACACCAGCTGGCTCTACATGATATTGAAATAGCCTGTTGTTGTGGCAGTCTATGGTGAGTATACCATAGCGCAGCAGTACCTGTTCCACCTCGTGCCAGTGCACCTGCCGTTTGCGCGAGGTAACCGGGAGTTTTATGCCTTCCTTGCTTACCTGTATGGTAAGATTTTTATAAGCGCCACGTTCCCAATACAGCGCAAATAATAGTGCAAGCGATAGACTACCTGGTACAATAGTGGGGATCCACCGGTGGTGTAGCGCCAGGTAAATGGCTGTGCTCAGTAAAGCAGCCAGCTCAAACACCCTGAATAACCTGTTATTAATGCCTTGCGTGATCCATTTTATCTTAAAAAGTGAAATGAAGAGGAGCACCAACCCTGCAATCATCATTGCTAACCCTGCCCACTTTACATCAGCATAGAGCAGGTAAAAGAATGCCCCAATACCGGCTATTACGAAGGCACTGAGCAAGTGCAATCCGGTAACCTGGTGTGGTTTCACTTTTTCATCCATTACGGGCAACAGAAATGTCATAGCGTGCAAAGTTACAACAATGTGATAGAAATGCGGGATGGGGGGTGGCAAGCCATGTGCCAGCACTTTTATGCGCGACGTACAATGTCTGTTTTCTTTTGAGAATGTCTTAAAATGTTCGTTGACAGACATTTTGGTAATTGGCTGTAATGTGATACTGGTAAGGGTTTTGTGAGAAAATGTCTGTTTGAAGTTGAGGAAATTATTGTGCTGTTGTTTGTCTGAACTATGATTTTTTTGATTAGGGTGATTTTGGAGATCGTGGAGTGTGATACCACAAAACCAGAGATTAGAGGGGGTGTGCCGGGTCTAGTAGTAAAAGTCTTTTTTCTCCAGAATGTCTTAAAATGTCCGTTGGGGGACATTTTTAATTTTGGTAAAACCCTTTACTAGATTGCATTTTATTGCATCCACCTTTCTAAAATGTCTGTTGGAATATTTAAACTGGAACGGACATTTTATGTGTGTTGAAACGAGTTGCAAGGAAACACAACCACAGTGCAAGATACTATTGGTGGAGGTGGTTTTCCAAAAGATGATATACACAGTTCCACGAGAAGTGATGTTTCACGATATAGATGTCGTAATACCGAGTGGGTTTAATATACAGGCTATTCCATTTTAAAAATATTATATTTACCCAAACTATAATCCAGTATGAAAAAAGTAGCTCTTGCCTTGTTGATGGCAGCCAGTGGCTGTATGCTTTTGCCTGCCTGCACCAAGAGCAGTAGTAACCCGGCTAAATCTTTGAGCGCGACGATAGGCGGTGTATCTGTTACCTGGCAGAATATTATTACAACAGATTCTACAGGCTTTGTGGGTATAAACGGTACTAACACAACGGGTACGACACAGAAATCGCTGACCTTTTTGCTGGAAAGCTACAATAATAAAACAGGGGTGTACCCGATAGGAACATCATCGGGTGGTACTTATTCAGACCTATACTATAATGATGACACCAAGACCTACTTAGGTGTATCAGGATCGGCAGTAGTGACTACTGCAACATCAAAAAGCGCGATAGGAACGTTTACGGCAGTGCTGATTTCTGCTGCAAAGGATACGATACAAATTACTGATGGTAAGTTTAGCACTTACTGGCAGTAGAAGATTATATTTTTTTAATTTTTCTTTATGCGAAATATGTATGTATCTATAAAATGTTTGCTAAAGTTTTCGTAGCTCGTGGTAAACGGTAGTTTGGAGACTGCGAACCAAGTACGACTTAATAGGAGATTAAGCAGAGCGGGAGCTTGTTGAAGTGCATTCACACAAATATAATGCCGTTTGAACATCCAAATCAATCATGGCTTAAACCGATATATTTATCTGCTTGCCGACTTGAAAGCTAGGGTTTATAGATCTGGGAACATGTGCCTAATTTGCTGTGAATTAGTTTTGAAAAATGCAAGTCCATCGGGATAGTTGTTGGTGAGGCAACCAACAACGGCACAATATGGATCCTTTCATCTTCTGGATATGCAAAATCGGGGTTGATATGCTCACCCTAATCAGAAGACAAATAAAAAGGGCCTATTACAAGTCAGTAAAAGTAGGCCCTTTCATCAATTTATTTCTTTGTGCTTTTATGCTTATACTCAGCAAGTGCTATTTCCTTCTCGGCATCTATTCTATGCTGCTCCATAGTAATTGCATCTTCGTATATTTTTAATGCGGTATCCCACTCTCTTTTTTGCTGGGCAGTTACTTTTGCAGCGGTTTCTTTTATTAGCATATTGGCTTCTTTGCTGCATTTACATTCTGGGTCTACATTTTTTAGTACTGCCAAGGCTTCTTCGTAATTATTTGCAGCCAACTGTATCTTTGCATCCTGTAATTGTTGTGCACACATTTTATTTTCGTATGCTTTATAAATTACGAGACTCTTTTTTTGCGCATTTTCGTAGCACCCTTTTACTTCTTCAGGAATGCCCATTAATATACCTATCGCTTGCTGGTAGTCTTGCTTTTTTACCATTGCCTCAGCTTGCTTCATTATATCGTCGCACTTACTTTCGTAATAGCTAACTATTTTGCCTTTGGCGGTCTCTATAAACTGCTCAAATTCCGGATCATTTACAGAGATATTAGCTATTGCGTTTGAAATAGCCGCTGCCTGGTTAGTCCCACTCCCACTTATGCGCTTGCTTAACGATGCAAATATCATATGGGTATCCGCCTGCTGTACAAATAAAGTTAGTTCAGCAGAAACAATAGTTATGGATTGCATGCCGCCATCAGCTACTTTAGTATCATTTATGGTTAGTTTTGGTGACAAGGCAAAATTGGTAGCATAACCTACCGCTCCTACGTGTTTAGATGTGGCAATCTGTACGCACTTTGCATACAAGTTAACTACCTGGCTTGATGTGAGGCTATCCATTTCCTCAGGCGCAACAACAGACAGCGTTATCTTCCCCACATCAGCTATTGTCTGTGCAGAGCTGATAAAGAAAGACCCTAACAAAACAAACAAGACGATAATATTTTTCATGGGGTTCATTATTTGAGTGTAATGTAAATAGTATTACCTTTTATGTCTTTCTTAGGATCTAGATTAATACTTTTCAGGTATTTGAATAACTCCAAAGCAAAGTTGTTAGAGTTATAGTTTCGGCCTGTAGCCTGGTCTCTTAATGGTATGCGCACGTCATCAAAGATCATACGCATATCCGTGGTGCCCTGTATGTGATAATTATTTTTGAAGGCGTTTTTAGCCATCCATTCTTCCAATTGGTCAGATAACGGAAGACTACCTATTTCAGAAGACATTTTATATTTCGAACCTTGGTCAAAACTAATATCTATCATTACCGATTTACCATTATTTACTATATCGGTAAATTTATCTTGCAACGTTATCATAAAATCTGCTCCGCAGGCTTCCACTGCCTTAGTTGTAAGTTTGCCGAAATCCTCGGTAAAGAATTTGCCACTTGAACCTACTTTATTTGCAAGCGAATTTCCTGTAGATGCTTCATACGCTGATAGAATCACGTTCACAGAATTTCCGCTCGCACTGTTTTGTGCGTCTACTTCTGCTTGTACATATATGTCTGCACCAGACATTTGTATCAGTTGGCTCTTAATATCTACCTGGTTTTCTGATGTAAACACCTTGTTGTCATTAGCCGATTTCACCTTACCTATAAAATCAACAGTAGTGAATCCCCTGTTGTCAAAAGCTTCTTTTATTTTAGTGATAGCGATCCTGCGATTTACATCCTGATCGAGTATGGTACGTATATCTTCGCCTTCTTTAGTAAAGGGTATTACCATAATTTTTGGCTGTACGGTCAGGGTTTGTCCGCCACTTGCAGTACTTGTTGTTTGTGCATATACCTGTGGTGCTATAACAAGCAACAGGGCTATTAATATTTTACGCATAAAAACTATTTGAGTAGATTAATTAAAATCCGAATTTTCGAATTACCTGGTTGGCTTCCATATCTTTCCTCAAGGCAGTAACATTTACTGTTACGTCAAGCATAACGCTATACTGGCTATGTTTTCCTTTTACCGGCTCGCCGTCTTGTACAGCACTTATGATAAAAGAGGGGTAGCGTTCACTTAGTAACGGATCGAGATAGGCTTTATATTTTTGTTGTGCCTCATCTTCACGAGTTGTTATTAGAGCAGAGCTCTGTTCAGACCCCGCTATACCACGAAATAGCAACATGTAAAAAACATCTTTTTCCGCATTAGCAATGGCATCATTTATGCCTTTCCCGTTACCCGATGTTCTTACAGTTATTGTTCCTTTTTCGCCAGATACAAAACTTACTTGGGCAGACAGAGTCGCGCATGTAAAAAACAATAAAAAAGCTGTGGCAACTATTTTAAAATTCATTTTTACGTGGTTTATAGCTTAGTCGTTTTTAAAAGTTATAGCAACCATTTGAGCCTTGGCATCCATGTTGTTCGCTATATCTTCAGTCTCGTCAGTCACTTCACAAATTGAAAAATTTTCGTCCTCCACTTTTTCTATCATCAACAATCCTATTTCCTGTTTTCGTATAACTTTTTTGCCACTTACTTCAAGTTCTGTAAGCCTTACAATTTTTAATTTCTGCCCTTCTTCCAAACCGGTACTTTTACCTCCGGCAATTAACACAGAAACCGCATGACCCTTTTTATTCTTTTTTTCAATCTTCACAACCGGGTATGAAGCCGGAAAATTCTCCTCGACAAAATCTTCTATCTGAGGCGCAATGTCATTCAGCGATTTCTCAAATACTTTTGTTTTTCCTCCGTCATTTGAGGTGGTATTTGTTCTTCTATTCATTGCTCCGGCACCAGCCAATGCAGCGATACCAACTACAGGCACGTGCGAGGCTACCAAAAGACCACCGGCTAAAAGACCTGCATGACCCGCACTTTTGCCATGGCCTCCTTTTTTAGTATCAATTGTAGTTGTATTAAGTATTTGGCCGGTGGCGACATCTACCACATTTATTGAAAAACTCATTTTGCACATTTCCCCATCGTTAAAGTATTGGTTTACAATTCCTGTTATCAGGTACTGTGCACCTAAACTTTTTCCTTGTTCTACCACTTTGCCGTCAATAAAGTTTTCTGTTTTTTGCAGGTTTCTTTCCTTGTCTACTTGGTCCAGTTTGGATCTATCTACAATAATAAATCGTTTTGTTTCGATAAAACTTTGTGTTACAGCATTAACAATTTCAGCTCTAAGGTCATCTGGTATCACACTCCCGGTAAATGGTACAATCCCTACAACTATCTTGTCTTCAGCAAAGGAATGGCAGCAGTGTAATAAAGAAAATACAGAAATAAACAGAAGTGTCCGGATATAGGTCATAGGAGTACCGAAATGTTATAGCGGGGCAAATGTAAAAAAACATTTTATCAATACAAATAATGCATAGTATGCGACATGTCAATCAACTTACTTTCATTCTTTATAAAAAAAAGATTGCAGATTGTACATCACGATTTCACATTTCAGGATATTGCAGCTGATTTATAACCTCAGGTTACCTTTGGTAGATTTGCGCCGTCGATGTAATGACGGCAGTCTGGAGACTGCCTGTCGGGTGCAACTTAATTAGATATTAAGTCGAGCGGAGAAACATGTGCCTAATTTTGTTTTGAATTAGCTATAAAAACGCAAGTTCATCGCGATAGTTGTTGGTCAGGGGACCAACAACGGCACAAACTGTCATTTCCGAAGGCAATAAAGAAGCTTTGCGGCTCCAGAAGGTCATAGCCCAGTTACCTTTCGGTTTGTTCTATTGCTCCGTCAAAGTAATTCGTTAAAGCCTCCTTCACTTGCCTGTTCCGTTTATTGAAATTGCCCCTACCTAAAACGTACACGGCGATCATGAAAAAACCGAACTGGAAAAACACTACATGGCGCTTGTCTGCCAGCCAAAAGTATAGGAATATACTTGTGAACAAGACCAGAGGCATAGTAATAACCAGCCGTTGTGCAGGTATGATGCCTGTGCTGATCTTTATTCTGCTGCCAGCCACCTGATCTTGAACGTTGCCTTTTATTTGTATCGATTGCCTGTAATTGAACATAGGTTCAATAACAAACGATGAAGCATCCACAGTACCCATAAAACGGGCACCAGCTATGCCGGCAAACAGTTGGCTTTTACCAATCGCTGTTCGGGCTGTGTCCGCCTCTGCTTCCAGCTTTTGCTGCACTTCAGCTTTCGACAGCTTTGTTGTGATATAGTAGTTATCGCTTGGGAAAAAGTTTATGGTCAAAGGCGTATGATTGTGTAGGCAGTAAATGTACGGTATTGCATTAGCTTCATTGTCAGTAGCCAATTTGACGTTGACCCTATGCAGCTTATTTTTTTACCTCACTACCTCAACACCCGCTATTTCCCTAACGGCAGCAGCAATGCCTTCAGCATCGTAGCCGCATTCGCGGTGCAACTCATCGGGTTTGCCGTGCTCTACTATGCGGTCGGGGATGCCGAGCATTTTTATTTCGGGGGTGTAGTTGTGCGCGTTCATCCACTCGAGCACTGCACTGCCGAAGCCGCCTACTATAGTGCCATCTTCAACCGTTACTATCTTGTTGTACTTAGCAGCTATCTCGTGCAGCATTGCTTCATCGAGGGGCTTTACAAAGCGCATATCGTAGATGGCGGGCTGCAAGTCTTCGGTAGCCAGTATGTTGGCGGCACTTACGGCAAAGTTGCCGGGATGGCCAATGGTGAGTATAGCTATATGTTGCCCGTCGCGAACCTTGCGGCCGGTGCCTATGGTTATTTTCTCGAACGGTGTGCGCCACTCGGGCATTACACCCTGGCCACGCGGATACCTGATGACAAAAGGAACATCGGTCTCAGGGAGCTGGGCGGTGTACATGAGGTTGC
This sequence comes from Flavipsychrobacter sp., assembly GCA_031292525.1. GTDB lineage: Bacteria > Bacteroidota > Bacteroidia > Chitinophagales > Chitinophagaceae > JABDEZ01. The sequence continues at coordinate 13,503 of JARLGY010000054.1, forward strand.
GCAGTTCGGCCTCGTTCATAGGCGCACTCACTACCATGTTGGGTATACAGCGCATGAACGAGATATCGTATGCGCCATGGTGTGTTGGACCATCGTCACCAACAAGACCTGCCCTATCGAGACAGAAAATGACGGGGAGTTTTTGAATGGCCACATCGTGTATCACCATATCGTAAGCGCGCTGCATGAAGCTGCTATAAATATTGCAGAATACCTTCATGCCCTGGGTAGCCAGGCCTGCACTAAGGGTTACCGCATGCTGCTCGGCTATACCTACATCGAAGGCACGATCGGACATAAGCTCCATCATGAACTTGAGTGAGCAACCACTTGGCATAGCGGGTGTGATACCCATGATAAGCGGGTTTTGCTGCGCCAGCTCAACTATAGTATGACCGAATACATCCTGATACTTAGGCGGCTCGGGAACTGTTATTATCTTCTTGTTGATTTTGCCGGTTATCTTGTCGAACGTGCCTGGTGCATGCCAGAGGGTCTGGTCTTTTTCGGCCAGCTTGTAGCCCTTGCCCTTTACTGTTTTAATATGCAGGAGCTTAGGACCGGGTATGTCTTTCAGATCGCGCAGGGTATCGACCAGCTTGTTTACATTATGGCCATCTATGGGGCCGAAATAACGCAAACCTAAGGCCTCGAATAAATTACTGCTTTTGCTTACTACACCCTTCAACCCCGCTTCTACCTTGGATGCAAGGCGCTGCATATCGTTGGTAGGCAGCTTGCCCAGCAACTTCCATACATCGTCGCGAAAACGGTTGTAGGTCTGCGAGGTGGTAATGTCTGTGAGGTATTCTTTCAGCGCACCAACGTTAGGATCGATAGACATATTATTGTCGTTGAGGATCACCAGGATGTTGGCATTGCTTACACCTGCATGGTTGAGCGCCTCGAAGGGAAGCCCTGCAGTCATGGCGCCATCGCCAATAACGGCTACGTGCTGACGGGCGGTTTCGCCCTTGTATTTGGAAGCTATGGCCATGCCCAGCGCTGCAGATATTGAAGTGCTGGAGTGGCCGACGCCAAAGGCATCGTAAATGCTCTCGCCGCGTTTGGGGAAGCCACTAAGGCCACCATACTTGCGGTTGGTATAAAAATTATCGCGACGGCCGGTAAGTATTTTATGTCCGTAAGCCTGATGGCCTACGTCCCATATCAACTGGTCATCGGGGGTATTGAGTACATAATGTAACGCAACGGTAAGCTCTACTACACCCAGACTGGCACCAAAGTGGCCACCATGAACACTGACACAATCTATAATGAACTGACGCAGTTCTTTACAAACTTCCTGCAACTGGGCCTTATCCAGTTTCTTCAGATCATCGGGACTATCTATCTGCTGTAGTAATGGGCCTGCGCCGGAATCTTGCATGCACGTTGGTTAAAAAAAGAGAATCTAGCAAAAATAAATAAATATTCCTTGTGTAACATCATTTAGGTGATAAATAGTCACCCTTCAAAAGTTTCATTTTCATTCCTTTTTCCTTTTTTGATGCCAAAAAAGAAACAAAAAAAGTAGTCCTCACTGCAATCTGCCCGAAAAATGAAGTCCTATATTAAAAAACCAATCTTTAAATACAGAAAAGCTTTTTTAAGATATAGCTAAAAGCATACCAAACAATGTTAATAACACATGATCCTACAGAATGTTTGATGAAAGGAACAGACGCAATAAAAAAGGGTGGCAAAAATGCCACCCTGTCGTCTATCTTTCTATAACTAAACTACTATAATACTACAAATTTCTTAATTTTTTACCAACTTATCGGTTTTGATAAGCATATTATTTTCATCGTATATCATTACCAGGTAAATGCCGTTGGCCAAGTTAGCGATATTGATGGTTGCTGCGTTGTTTTGGAACAGCAATTGTTTACCATCGATACCTGCAATAGCAACATTTACCTTTATTGGTGAATTGATATATAAAACACTGGTAGCAGGATTAGGATATAATTTTACCGCCTGTGCATATACATTGTTTACGCCAGTAACGTCTGTAACAGTATATACTGCGGAAGTATTGCTGCAACCATTACCATCTGTAACAGTAATTTTATAAGAACCGTTGCCATTAACATTAGCGTCGAGCGTTGGAGTAGTAGCTACGTTCGTACTATTGAATATCCACTGGTAAGTAGTGAATGTACCTGCAGACAAGGTGAATGTATTTTCTGTTATTACCGGTGTTGGTAATGGATTTACTGTAACTGTTGTAGCAGCAGAAGTATCGGTACAAGTGTTTGCAGTAACTATAACCGAATACTGACCTGATGCGTTTGCTGTGTAGCTACCAGCTGAAGCGCCAGTTATGGGCGTGCCGTTGTTCAGCCATTGGTATGTAGCACCAGAAACCGTACTGGCATTGAGCGCTACAGAACTACCAGCGCAGAATGTGGTTGCACCAGCAGCAGTAACAGCATCAGCAGGGTATGCATTTACGGTAACATTTACAGGACTAGAAGTATCTGTACAAGAATTGCTGGTAACCGATACTGTGTAGGCACCCGTTGCCGCTGCAGTATATGAGTTTGTGGTAGCAGAACTAATAACAACACCATTATCAAGCCACTGGTAAGTAGCACCAGAAGTAGATGGAACATTAAGCGTAACTGTGTTGGTACCGCACAATGCAACTGAGCCTGAAGGAGTTATTGTACTAACAGGAAATGCATTTACAGTGATGACTACAGCAGCTGATGTATCAGCACAACCGCTTGCACTTGTAGCCTTAACGGTATAGCTGCCTGCAGCATATATAGTATCGACACCAAGAGTATCGGTAGCTGCAACGCCATTCTTGAGCCATTGGTAATGATTGCCGCTAAGCGGTGTGATGCTTAGGATAGCACTGCCACCCGTGCAAAAACTGATAGGGCCAGCAGGAGTAATGACCGGCAAAGGGGGAACAAGACCTGTAGTAACATTTAATGCTGCACTTGTATCGGTACAGCCCGCAGATGTATTGATCTTTACAGTGTAAGCGCCGGTTGAAGTGGCTGTATATGTGGCATTGGTGGCACCTGTAAGAACAGTATTATTCTGTAAGAACTGGTAGGTATAGCCTGTGCCTGTTGATGCATTTAAAGTTAATGAGCCACCACTGCAAATTGTGCTGCCACCAGTATTGGTAGTAATAGTATTTGAAGGAAGTGCATTTACGGTGATAGCCGATGTACGAGCAGTTGACGAACCGCATGCGGCATTGGCAACTACGCTAAGTGTACCAGAAGTGGCATTGTTTGCATAGTTTACAGTAACAGAATCGGTAGTGGAAGTGAATGTTGCGCCTGAGCCTGAATAAGTCCAGGTATAAGAGGCAGCACCTGTGACTGCGGGTACACTATATATAGCGCCAACCTGGCCTGCACAGATGGTAGGTATTGAAGCAACAATAGCACCAGGCTGAGAAAGACAAGGTGTGCTGGAAGAAGGTGTAACTGTACCCTCTGCTATAACATCCAATAACTGGAAGTACCTGCCGGAGGAGTTACTGCTGCAGGTCATGTAAAATCTTACGGTTAATGTGTCGCCTGCCGGTACCGCAACGCCAGCACCCGGAGCCAATCCTAGTCGATACGTAGGAAGGGGCGCTGTGTTTGCCTGAGCTACGAAAACCTGACCACTGGCAAGACCGAATGTATAGCCCGGTATAACAGTAGAGTCAGATACAAAGTTGCTCAGCGAGTACACAATGATCATTGAGGTACTAGAAGCAGTGCTAATAAAGCCCGCATTAACTATAAAAGAATCAACATTCATACTGTAGCCTGTAGATGGTATCAGTTGGAATTGCTCATATATATTCCTATTGCTAGTGCCACCCGGCCCACCCGCAGAGGAACTCCAGCTGCCATCGCCAGGGCTAGTGGTACCCGCACTAATTGCCTGGCCATGTGCCGGAGAGTAAGGTAATACACTAGAAGAAGTGGATAAATACAAGTGTGTTAATGTAGGTACAGTGCCTACTACACCCGTAGCCCTTACAGAGGTGCTATCGAGATTATTGAGTGTAAACGGCCACTCTTCGAGCACTGCAGCACTTGCCTGGCCAAAAGACTTAACAGCGGATAATAGTACTAAAGCACCGCATAGTACTAGTTTAGAAGGATAGAATTTCTGTTTCATTTGATTTTGAAATTGTAGATGATGAATGATAGTTAAAGGTTTTTTTCGAAAGCTTGTGCAGATAGATATAGAAGATCATATCGTCATTTTTAAAAAAAGCTGCGAGATAACCCGGCAGCTTCTTTTAAAAATAATAAGTGATGTTTTTTAATTCTTTAATAGCTTATCTGTCTTTATCAGCATGTTGCCATCGTATATCATGATGAGATATACACCCGGGGCAAGGGAACTGATGTTTATGTCTTTAGCGTCGTTCTTAAAGAATATCTGACGGCCGTCCATTCCAGTTACTGCTGCATTAACATTCAGTGGAGCATCTATATGCACGATGTCTGTTGCAGGGTTTGGATACAGCGTAATGTATTTAGCCAGGTTGACGTTTGCGACGCCTACTACATCGGTAACAGTATCGGGCGCTGAAGTATTTGAGCAACCGTTAGAGTCTGTAACTGTAACTGTGTAAATACCGTTTCCGTTAACCGTTGCAGCCAAAGTAGAAGATGTTGCTACATTAGCTCCATTGAATGACCACTGATAAGTAGTGTAAGTGCCTGTTGACAGCACTTTGGAACTTTCTGTAATGACAGGTACGGGAAGCGGATGAACAACAACGACCGTTTTAGCTGACGTATCTGTACATGTATTTGAACCTGTGACAATTACAGAATATTTACCTGCTGCGCTAGCAGTATAGCTGCCTGACGTAGCACCAGTGATAGCAACATCATTGTTCAACCATTGGTATGTAGCACCACTTGTTGAAGAAGCATTGAGGACTACACTGCCACCCGCGCAGAAAGAAGTAGAAGTAGCAGCGGTAACAGTATCGGCAGGTAATGAACCAGTTGTTATGTTTACAGTAGAAGAAGTATCAGTACACCCACTTGCATCGGTAAGAACGAAGCTGTAGGCACCTGCTGCACTTACAGTATCGGTAGCTGTAGTATTGGTAATGTTTGCACCATTGAGTTGCCACTGGTAAGAATAACCGGTACCTGTATTGCCATTGAGTACCAAGTAACCATTGCCACAAATAATGGTGGATACAGGAGCAGTAATTGTAGCCGGTACACCACCAACGGTAACAGCAAACGCCTGACTAGAAGCACTACAACCAGCAGGACTGGTGATACTTACTGTATATGTACCCGCTGCATTGGCATTGTAAGTAGCATTGGTAGCGCCGGAGATAGTTCCACTAGCATTAGACCACTGATAAGTATAACCTGTGCCTGTATTTGCATTTAAAGTAAGTGTGCCACTACCACAAATATTTGTAGTACCGTTTGTTGTAGTTATTGAATCAGCAGGGAGTGCGTTTACAATAATGGGTAAAGTAGATGCTGTAGATATACCACAAGTTGCATTTGCAACAACACTTAATATACCTGAACTGGCGTTATTAGCAAAGTTAACAGCAACAGAATCTGTAGTTGAAGAAAATGTAGCACCGCTGCCAGAGAATGCCCATGTATAGGAGTTAACAGTTGTGTCTTTAGGCACACTATATATAGCGTTTGTTTGACCAGCGCAGATATTTGCTATTGATGCAGTAATAGTACCAGGCTGGCTAGGACAAGGTAATGGTGTAGTAATACCTTTAGCATATACATTTTCAAGAATGGCATACTTACCTGCGGACGTACTACTACAAGTAAAATAAACGCGGAACGTTAAAGTAGTACCAGGGGTGATAGTAACTCCTGTGGCTGTGTTTGTTAAACCTAAACGCCAATTAAGTGAGTTGGATGAAGTTTGGCTGGTTGTCAATGCTATATCTATATTAGGTGCAGTTCCTCCACTTGGAATGAGCCATCCGTATCCATAAACATTGGTAGAATCAGATACAAAATTACTTTTTGAGTAAACGACCATCATAGATGTAACTGAGGATGTGCCATAGAACCCAGCATTCAAGATAAATGAATCCACGCGCACACTATACCCGGCAGTAGGGGTTACCGTAAACTGCTCGTAATAAATGTGTGATAAGTTGCCGCCCGGGCCACCATATGCAGTACCCCAATGACCGTCGCCAGCAGTGGCACCGCCTGTAGTACCGGCACTCAGAGCCTGGCCAAAAGCTGGGGTATATGCAGCAGGCGTACCGGTTGAAACATACAAATTCGTTAGGGTTGGCACTGAAGCCGCTACACCTGTAGCCCTTACTGCTGCACTATCCTGATTATTTGTGGTAAATGGCCATTCTTCAAGAACTGCAGGCAGTTGAGTGGTAAAGCCTTTAGCAATTACATTGAGCACGGTAGCGTAACGCCCTGCTGATGAACTGCCACAAGTGAAGTAAATACGGATAGTTAAAGTATCACCATGGTTAAGAGTGACACCAGAGCCCCCGCCTACAAGACCTAAGCGAAAGTTGGCAGTTGGACCTGAAGTTTGGTTAGGCAATGTGATATCCTGCACGCCTGGACCGCCACTGGTAGCAAAACCATAGCCATAAACATTAGCTGAATCTGAAACGAAATTGCTCTTAGAATATACCACCATCATGGTAGTATTGTTTGATGTATTATAAAATGCAGCGTTGAGAATAAATGAATCGACCCGTGCGCTAAAGTTGTTGCCAGGGGTTATCTGGAACTGCTGGTACATGGTACGATTGAGTGTGCCACCGGGGCCGCCAGCCGAGGTACCCCATGTACCATCACCTGTAGAATTTGCGGCACCAAAAGCTTCGCCATAAGTGGGTGAGTAGGCCGGTATAGCGGCCACAACAGTACCGTTGGAAAGATATAAATGCTGCATAGTAGGTACTGTAGCTGTAATACCTAGAGCCCTTACACCAGTACTATCCAGATTACCAGTAGTAAACGGCCATTCTTCAAGAATAGTTTCTGTATATGCTGGCGGGTTTGAAGTAGTGCCACTTACAGAATCGTACTTAGACAGACCGCCGATGGTAGTGTGTGCTATGAAGCCACTATAGTTACCATTTACGGAAGCATTAAGACGTGCTAATATATTTGTTGCTGCCAACACACCACTTGTTGGTGCCAATGTAATTGGTGATGTGCTGTTATGCCATGTAATACCACCATCGGAAGAAATTTCGAAATTGAGGGGCGGAGTGATGATAACACCTGCAGTAAGATTAACACCTGATACTGTGTAAGGAGAACCGCCTGAAGGTGTACCCAGATATTGAGTGAGTATGCCCGGCGCACCTGTTAAAGTGATAGTTGGTGCACTTGAAATAACTACTGTGTCTGTAATGTGGGTGGCAAGGCCATTTTTACTAGCCTGGATGTAATAGTAATATACGCCGCCTTGCGGAGGTATAGGATCTGTAAGCTGGAAATTTACATTGGTGTCGTTGGCTGAGGTAATGGTATTGCTGAGCGCCGAGTAATGTATGCTATCTGTGGAACGATATAAAGTGTAAGTAACACCAGCTATTGGCCAGCTGATGTTCCAATTGAAAGTAGATACAGTTGCACCTTTAACACCCGCGAAATTAGATACTGCGATGTCTGGAGTAAACGCACCACAACCGATAACCGGGCATGGATCCCAGCCATTGAATATGGTAGATGTAGCCATATATGCTGCTGCTTGTGTACTGTTGAGTTGCTGAGACCAAGTAACACGCTGAGAAACGTTGGTAAGTGTTCCATCAAAATTTTTGCTTTGGTATTCAGCGTCTGTTATTTTGGTAGTGTCGGTGCCTGAATCCCATATTACCCAGCCAACCGGGTTAATATGTGCGCCTAGCGTACAGTTGATATACGCTACTTTAGGATTTGACTGAGGTGTAGAAGTAGTTGGACTGAAGCCCAAAGCATCTTGCCACGGCCGGCCCAGGTAGTATGCCGTGCCCAATGTATTGGCTGGCAGAATACAATTTCGGAATACATAGCCATATGCCTGGCCTGCTGTTGTATTAGCTGCAGTACAGAATGAACTGCCACTGGTAGTGCGTGTTTTTGCATAAACAACGCAAGAGTCGAAAATATCTATAGAGCTGCCGAATATGAAATCGATATTGCCATCTATGTAACAATTGCGGAAGTAATGTCGTGGATTGCCAGCACCTTTTGTATAAAGTGTATCCTGGTTGCCCATGAGACGACAATTTTTAAAGGCTACCCTATCGGCATTTATTTCCACAGCCACTGCCTGGCTGCCATCGCCATAAGTGTTGCGAATGGTAAGGTTGATAAAAGAACAGTCGTTTGCATTTACGGTAAGTGTGGCTGAGCCTGCCGTACCAAGGGGACTGCCTGCAACCAGAGTGCTTGCCCCATTATTGTACTGGATAATTGTATTTGCCACACTCTGGCCTACCAGCTGTATAAAAGGCTTTGTGGATGGTATATTAACGACTTCGTTATACTTACCATTTTTAATGTAAATAACCCACGTGGTTGTAGAACCTGTTGGGGCCGCATTTATTGCAGCCTGCACAGTTGTGTAATTGCCACTACCATCCTGGGCCACTACTGCGTTTTGCCCAAAAGCTCTTGTAATGGAAAAGAATAATACTGCAAAACAGGCCATCCATTTAGCAAAGGAGAATTGTTTCATGATAATGCTATATTTAATATGAAATAATAGAATAAGAGTGAGCATTCACTCACTATTACATCCAAATTTATGCAGTATAAGATGCTTATTATTCAGTCCAAATCCCCTTTATTTACGCAATCGATACCAAAAATTATATACATTAAACCAATTAATTAAATTAATCTGACTAACAGTCCATTACATCTGTATAAATTATTGTTGCTTTTGGGGTGTTTTATGGCTTCAGACCCAGATTTGGTAAATGTAGCTGCTTCATTGTTTTATGTACCCCAATAAACAAAATACATTTGCACGCAATTAATTAATAATTACTTAACTTTAAGGTAACATTGAAGTTTTAAACCAAATTGACGGATGAGTGTACAGGAATTAAGAATGCGATTTAGCGAAGCATATAGCCGAGTGATCAATAATGCGCCGGTTGAATTGCGTGAACATGCAGATTGCAGTTTATCGTGGGAAAAGGATTTTACCTTCCCACATATAGATAAGAATTTTGTGAAGCAATTGCCAGAGCCAATTATAAATGAACTGGTGGACCTTTATGAACATTTAAGAACAGGTAACTTGTAGTAAAAAAATCACTCAGTTGGATATACCAACTGAGTGATTTAATAGACAGATCTCTATTTACTTACTTGCTGTTTTTTTAGGAGCCGACTTACGTGCAGCTGCCTTTTTAGGTGTAGCACTCTTTTTAGTAGCTGCTTTCTTTGATGCCGTTTTCTTTGCCGCAACTTTTTTAGGTGTATCTGTCTTTTTACTTGCGGTTTTCTTGCTTGCCGTTTTGGAAGTACTTTTTTTAGTTGGAGCACTTTTCTTTTCAGGAACTTTTTTACCTTCTTTGCGCGCTTCTGAAAGACCGATAGCAATAGCTTGTTTGGGGTTAGTAACTTTTTTGCCTGAACGCCCGCTTTTCAGTTTACCTTCTTTCATCTCGTGCATTTCCTCATGGACATTTTCTGATGCGCTTTTTGAATACTGTCTGGCCATAATTGTGAATTTTTTTAATTATTTCAAAAAAACCTCACCATCATATATTTATATAGGACGTTAAGTCTATCTGTATCATATTGTGTAAAATGTTACACAAATTCACAACAAAAGCATTATTTGCGTTACTTTTTATTTTGATAAGCCATTGTGTGGCATTAACATTGTATGGCGGTAAGTACAACAGAAATTATGTTTAAGAAAGTAAAAGGATATTTTGAAATACTGAAGGACGCCGGCAGCGAGTTTGTTGATGACAATGGTACTAAATTAGCAGCATCGTTATCTTACTTTACCATATTTGCTATAGGCCCACTATTACTGGTAGTAATAACAGTGGCAGGTATCTTCTTTAAAAGGTCTGATATCACCGGACACATCTACGCGCAAATGAAAGGCCTGGTTGGTGCAGACGGCGCCCAACAAATATTGAACCTGCTGGACAATGTGAACAAGCAGCCACACAAAACGATATATGGTATAGTAGGTGTAGTGATACTGGTATTTAGTGCAACCGGGATATTTGCGGAGATACAGGGCTCTATAAATTATATATGGTCAATTAAAACGAAACCTAAACGAAGCTGGCTGAAATATATTACGGATCGGTTGTTATCGTTTTCCTTGATTGTAGGTATTGGGTTTATGCTATTGATCACCCTGGTAATTAATACCTTAATGGACCTGCTTACAGACAGATTGCAAAACTTCTTCGGCAGTACCAATATCCAGCTTTTTCATGTATTAAACATTGCCTTTTTGTTTGTTGTAATCACGTTTATGTTTGCTGTAATCTACAAGGTTTTGCCTGATGCAGTTATACATTGGCATGATGCAATAATAGGCGCAGCCTTCACAGGTGTGCTGTTCATAGTGGGTAAGTTTGCTATTGGCTACTACCTGGGCAGCAGTAACATGACCGCTACCTTTGGCACAGCAGCATCTATGATATTGTTGCTGTCGTGGGTGTATTACTCATCCATCATTTTATATTTTGGGGCAGAATTTACCAAGGTATATGCATTAAAATGCGGAAGGGGCATAGAAGCTTATGACACGGCGGTATTTATTGTGAAAAATGAAGCAAAGGAACTGCCGCAAAGAGTGATACCGCCTGAAGCTGAAACAAATAAGGTTGCACCGATATTGAAGCATGAGGTGCAGGATTGAAAGTGACACCTGATGTATATAAAATTTAATTAAGTAGTTTTTGCAATTTTTATAATATTATTGTAATGTAATAATATAATTTGCATCCTCATGCGCTCAACAAATATCTTCTTTATTTTAATTTCGTTATTTATCAACCAAGCTGTTGATGCCCAGACGGGCTGCACCGACCCTGCGGCGACTAACTACAACGCGACAGCTACCATCAATGATGGCTCGTGCATTTATTCGTCGCTCACTATTAATCCCCTTCTGGTTGGGAAACTTAATAGTGCAATTTCCTCAAGCTCGGGCCTTGTATGGACAGACGGTAATTTATGGACGCATAATGATAGCGGCAACCCGGCTGATATATACAGGATAGATACTACAAACGGGAAAACTTTGCAAACTGTTGTTATAGACAACTATCCCAATACAGACTGGGAGGATATAACTGCTGACAGCCTATATATATATGTAAGCGACTGCGGAAACAACAACGGGGACAGGAGGGACTTGAAAATACTAAAAATAGCTAAGGCTGACATAACGATAGGAACAGCAACCGTACACGTGAACGCAGAAGCGATATCACTTTCATACACAGACCAAACCAGTTATACCGCCAGCAGTACAAATAACTTTGATTGTGAATCAATTGTTTCGATAAAAGATTCGCTATATCTGTTTAGCAAGGACCGGGGCGACCTGAGTACACGAGTATATAAGCTGCCTAAAATACCTGGTACCTATGCTGTAAGTCCAATAACATCTTACCACGTAGATGGCCTAATAACTGGAGCAGATTACAATGCTGCAACGCAAGAGATAATGCTGATAGGATATATGTCAGGCCATGTGAATTCTTTTATGTGGTTCCTGGATGATTTTAAGGGAGATCAGTTTTTTAGCGGTGACAAACGCCGGGTAGAAATAGGGAACGGACAAGAATGGCAGACAGAAGGGGTTACATATATTACGCCTAATAGGTTCTTTATATCGAACGAAACTGCCGGAAATATTGATGCTTCCTTATTTACAAGTGCTAAAACCTGGCCTACACCACCAAAGGACACTACCGTTGCCAATACGGGTATGGGATCAATACATGAAGTGGGGGTTACTTATTATCCTAACCCATGTACCGGCGTATTACATATAAAAGGAGTGAATACAAGAGGCGCTTATACTATTATAGATCAAAAGGGCTATAGTGTACAAACAGGCATTATGAGCACTGGCAATAACAATATAAATATAGGCCCACTGCCTATAGCTACCTATTTTATGGAGCTAAAGGGTGAAGATGGCAGCAAGAGTATAGTAAAAGTGGTAAAGGAATAGTTGTTAAAATGAAGACTAAATTGATAAGGGCTGATTCCTTGCGTATGCAAGATATCAGCCCTTAAAGTTTAGCTATAATAATATTATTAACCTACAGCTATACGGCTGAAGCTAGTAACGGTAAGACCTTTATCTACAGATGTAAGATACTCAGCTACAGTTTTGCCGTTGTCTTTTACAAAAGCCTGCGCAAGCAAGGTATTATCTTTGAAGAACTTGTTGAGTTTACCAACAGCTATTTTATCAGCCATTTCAGCAGTTTTGCCTTCAGCCATAACCTGTTCTACAGCAATTGCTTTTTCGCGCGCAAGTGTTTCAGGAGATATGCTATCAGCATCTACAGCCAATGGATTCATTGCGGCTATCTGCATAGCCACATCTTTACCAGCTGCTATAATAGCATCGGTAGCGGGGTGGTTAAGCGCAACTAGAACACCAATGCGATAACCTGCATGTATGTAAGGAACTACTGCAGGAGCAGAGATCTGCTCGTAGCGGATGATATCGATCTTTTCGCCGATGCGTGCAACCTGTTCCATCAGTTTTTCGCCAACTGTAGCACCCTGCATAGCAGCTGCCTTCAGTTCTTCTACGTTTGCAGCTTTAGTAGCCAGCGCGATGTCAGCTATTTCGTTTGCAAAAGTTATGAAATCCTGGTTTTTAGAAACGAAGTCAGTTTCAGCACTTAGGTTAACGATGATACCATAAGTATTATCGGCAGAAGCTTTTGCTACTGCAACACCTTCCTTAGCGTCACGATCGCTACGGTTAGCTGCTACTTTCTGTCCTTTTTTGCGGAGGTAGTCGATAGCACCTTCAAAGTCGCCTTCGCTTTCTGTAAGGGCTTTGCGGCAATCCATCATACCGGCGCCTGTCTGCTGGCGCAGCTTATTCACATCTGCTGCTGATATAGTTACACTACTCATTATTACCTAATTTTTATTATTAAAGTTTAAAATTCAGGGTGCAAAATTCGTTAATTATTATTAAAGCCCCAAATAAGGGGCTTTAAAGTAATATTAAAATTTGTATTAGTTAGCATTAACGCTTAACCGGAGCGCCGCCACCTGGACGAGTACCGCCGCCGCCTGGGCCACGACTGCCACCACCCGGACCACGGCTACCGCCACCTGGGCCACGGCTACCTGCACCCGGACCACCACGACCCGGACCACCTGGAGCGCGACCAGCACCGCCCGGGCCACCTGGACCACGGCCACCGCCTGCACCACCACGGCCTGCGCCTGGAGCACCACCACCTGCATTAGCACCTGCGCCACGGCCTGCACCGCGACGACCACGGCCGCCTTTATCATCGTCTTCAGTTATTTCCAGTCCACGGTTGCGGCCTTCATAACCTTCGTCGTTAGCAGAGTTATCTTCTTCGTTCTCTTTATTCTGAGCACGTTCCTGCAGACCTTCCAGTATTGCTGCTGTAAGGTAGTTGGTGATAATAGCTATAGATTTTGTAGCGTCATCATTTGCAGGGATAGCAAAGTCAACCTTAGTAGGATCGCTATTGGTATCGACCATAGCGAAAGTAGTGATACCGAGGCGTTTTGCTTCAGCAAGAGCAATGTGCTCGTGGCTGATATCTACCATGAAAAGAGCAGCTGGTGTACGGCCCATCTGGCTGATACCACCCAATACTTTTTCCATTTTTTCTTTGCTGCGGGTAAGGGTCAGGCGTTCTTTCTTAGTAACGCTGTCCATTGTACCATCCTGCAACATTTTTTCGATGCTCAACATTTTCTTTACACTCTTGCGAATGGTTTGAAAGTTGGTAAGCATACCACCCAACCAACGTTCTGTAACATAAGGCATGTTCATTTTCTGAGATGCTTCTGCAACAATTTCTTTGGCTTGTTTTTTAGTGGCAACGAACATGATCTTTTTACCGCTCTTAGCTATAGACTTAAGTGCAGCTGCAGCTTCGTCCAGACCTTCGATGGTTTTGTTCAGATCTATTATATGTATACCGTTCTTTTCAGCAAAGATGTACGGCAACATTTTGGGGTTCCATTTTTTCTTGAGGTGACCAAAATGCACACCAGCTTCCAAAAGCTGCTGGTGTAATGTTTTATTATCTTCCATTTGAATGTTTTCTTGTTGGTTAAAAAATAAAAGGATACAACAGCGCCATTAACGTTTAGAGAACTGGAAGCTACGACGTGCTTTGGCTTTACCAAATTTCTTACGCTCAACCATACGGCTGTCTCTCGTCATCAGGCCTTCTTTCTTCAGTGCCGGGCGGTATTCTTCATTTACCTGGCAAAGTGCGCGGGCGATAGCCATTTTAATAGCTTCTGCCTGGCCTTTAGGGCCACCGCCTTTTACGTTTACCACAACATCAAAACTTGTTGCTGCGCCTTCTATGGTTTTCATAGGAAGCTCAACCTGGTTTTGCAGGTACATTATGGTAAAGTAGTTTTTGTAATCCTTTTCATTAACCGTGATAATCCCTGTGCCCTTGCTTAGGTATACGCGCGCTACGGCTTCTTTACGGCGACCTACGGCATTTTTCTGTTTTTCCATTTATATAATGGTGTTGCTTTTTATTGTTAACCCCGAACGCCGGGGCGGGGGTTAAAATTTCATTTCTGTAGGCTGCTGTGCTTTGTGCGGATGTTCTGCACCTTCGTACACAAACAATTTTTTGTACATAGCACGACCCAGACGGTTTTTAGGAAGCATACCTTTTACGGCACGTTCTATCAAAACGTTAGGACGACGCTGGATAAGTTCTTTTGCCATTTCTACCTTCTGGCCACCTGGATAACCTGTGTAGTGCATATAGCCTTTATCATCCATTTTGTTGCCGGTAAGCACCACTTTATTTGAGTTGATCACGATAACGTAATCGCCACAGTCAAAGTGAGGGGTAAAGTAAACCTTGTTCTTACCGCGTAGTGTAGCCGCGATCTTAGAACTCATACGGCCAAGGGTAAGGTTGGTAGCATCTACTATGAACCATTGGCGCTGTACGATCTTTTCGTTAGCTGATTGTGTTTTAAAACTGAGATGTCTCATTTTACTATTTAAATATTTGCTCTGATGTGTTTACCTGGCCATGAAGCCAAACGGCAACACATACAAGTATTAAAAAATTGGATGGCAAAGGTAAAAGTACACATCATAACCACCAAATAATTTATGATGTTTTTTTAGTGTTGCTCCATAACACATTGATTATCAATGCATTTTTGGTAAAAATATTTTAAATGAGGTGTGTATTCGACAATAAAACTACTCCCTGTCCTTTTATCTCTTTAAAACCTTTATATCATATGGTATTTACTACCCCTATCGGGGGCACGGTTTTTTTAACATTTTCTACATAATATTTTAACAAAATCAGATCAAACAATTTAAAACACCTATTTATTAGGTGCGTAAAGATTTGAATTACAGTGTTTTATAATGATTCAAATAGCATCTATTATCAAATTGTTAAGCAACGACTTAACCTAAATCAAAAAAACAACCTCTTAAAAATCAATTTATTATGGAAAAAATGACCCTAAAAATAACCAAAGTGTGGAAAATGCAATCGATTGCATAAGAGCTTAAACCATTTACTAACTAAAGCAAACAACATGAAAAGAATCTTATTTATCTTTTTATTTTTCATAGCCCACGCGGCTGTGGCACAAGGTACCCATACTGTAACCGGAAAGGTACTGGATGAAAACGGCCTGGGATTTCCGGGTGCGGGTGTTGGCGTAAAAGGAACCACTGTGGGTACAGTGACAGACATCAACGGCAACTTTACGCTGAACGTCCCTGATAACAGCGGTAACATACTTGTATTGCAGGGAGTGGGATATGTGACGCAGGAGGTAAACGCATCGGCAGGTGCAATATTGGTACACATGGCACCCAGCAGCCGCGAACTGCAAGGAGCTGTGGTTACAGCCCTGGCTATAAAAAGGGAAAAACGCGAATTGGGATATGCAACAACAACCCTCAACAACAAAGATATAACGGTAGCGAACAATGTTAGCGCACTATCATCGCTTGAGGGTAAGGTAGCAGGTGCGAATGTAACCAGCACCACAGGCGGACCGGGGGGCTCTGTAAGTGTGGTATTGCGTGGTAATAAATCAATATCGGGCAGCAGCCAGGCAATAATTGTTGTAGATGGGATCATCATCAACAATTACGACCGTACACTTAACGTACTGGGCACAAACCATAATGGCATAAGTAATAGCTTCAGCAACCTTACACAGGTGGATTTTGGTAACAGTGGCAATGACGTGAACCCGGAAGATATAGAATCGATGAGCGTGCTTGACGGGCCGGCAGCAGCAGCACTATATGGTTCTATAGCGGCAAACGGGGCTGTCATCATTACGACCAAAAGAGGCGGCACAGCACAGAGCAACAACCCTGGCGGCAAAAATAAATTGCGTGTAACGGTAAAAAGTATATTCAGTGAAAGCGATGTGCTGAAATTCCCTACATTCCAGAACCAGTTTGGCCAGGGCGGCGCATATGGCCAGGGAGATTTTCCTTTCAATCCTAATGACAACTTTAGCTGGGGCCTGCCATATGATGGCCAGCTGAGACCATGGGGACAGATAATAAAAGGCCAGCAGGAAGTAAAGCCGTATGCCGCACAACCTAATAATGTAAAAGACTTCTACAACCACGGCAAAACGGGGAACAACTATGTATCTATAAGTGGTGGAAATGATACCACTAATTATTTCCTGTCTGTAAACGCGCTGAACAATACAGGCATCACACCCGGTACCTTTTATAATAAGTATAGTGTGCGATTCAATGCGAATACACAACTCTCCCATACCATATACTCTAGCGTAAATTTTAATTATATAAACGCCTATTCA
Source organism: Flavipsychrobacter sp. (assembly GCA_031292525.1). GTDB lineage: Bacteria > Bacteroidota > Bacteroidia > Chitinophagales > Chitinophagaceae > JABDEZ01. The sequence continues at coordinate 30,542 of JARLGY010000054.1, forward strand.
AAAGCTGAGGCACAAGGACAGTCAGCCGGAGCTCCCCTCATTAACCTGTACCAGCAGCCAAGAGACATGCCAATACAAGAATTCAGCAACAACAATAATCCATTTGTAGCCTACGGTACACTTGATGCCAATGGCGTGGCGCGCTATGGGTATTATGGTGCATTTGCAAACAATCCATACTTCCTGGTAAACAACTATGGCAATTATGATAAACTGGACAGGATAATAGGTGGCATAACGCTGGGCATAAAACCGGTTAATACCAACCTGAACATTTATGACCGTATTGGAGTGGATGTTGCCGCAGACAGAAGTACTTATGAAGGTCCATCTTATAATTATGCTGCATACGACAATAATGTGTATTCTTATTTATACAATCAGTTTCCTCATCAGTCGCCAGGTTATTTTTTACAAAATAACCTAAACGAACTGCAATTAAACAATGATGTGATAGTAGACTATAATAAACAACTATCTGATAAAATAGGCATGGAAGTACTGGGCGGTAATAATATAAGGTTCCAGCAAAATAATGCTCTTGTGTCGGACCTTGACCCGTCGACCAACGGACTAGTCCTACCTGGTTTTTACAATTTTACTAATGCCCAGGGGCCATTGCAAGTGGAAAACGTGATCACACAAAAAAGAATAGTAGGCCTTTATGGTGACTTTAAAATAAACTACGACAGGAAGCTATTCCTGGAAATGACATCGCGTAATGACTGGACATCTACACTGATAACCGGCAATAACTCTTACTTCTATCCGAGCATTGGTGCATCGTGGGTATTTACAGAAGGCTGGAACAGTGGCTTCACCAGGGATGTGCTTACATTTGGGAAACTGCGTGCCAGTTATGCATCAGTTGGTAACGATGCTTCACCATATGCCAACAACCCAGCAGCATATTCAAGAACTACAGTATCCAGTGCATTCGGCGGAGTAATATTTCCATTCAACGGGCAACCCGGATACCAGATAGGCAACACGCTTGGAGATCCTAACCTGCAACCAGAACGTACTAATGATTATGAAGTAGGTACAGATCTTAGCTTCTTTAAGGACCGTGTTTCACTAAGTTTCACTTACTACAATACGCTCACCACAAACCTGATTACAGCAATACCTGTAGCGCCATCGACGGGTTACTTGTTCCAAACTGTGAACCTGGGCAGTGTATCTAATAACGGTGAAGAACTATCACTCAGGATCACCCCCATCTCAACGAAATCCGGTTTCCGCTGGGACTTGTTTGGAACATTGACACATAATGTAAACGAAGTGGTAAGTCTTGCGAATGGCCTATCGCAGGTTACAGTAGGTGGATTTAACGGAATGTCTATAGTGGCACAAGTAGGTAAACCCTATGGGTCTTTCTATGCTACAGACCTGCTGCGCAATTCAAAAGGTGAGGTTGTTGTAGATCCGGGTACCGGGCTTCCACAAGTAAGCCCAAGTGCAGTATATGAAGGTTCTTACCAACCAAAGTACATAGCATCGTGGGGAACCGACCTTAGTTATAAAGGCTTCTCGCTGCATGCCTTGTTCACAACCAAACAAGGAGGTGTTTACTTTAGTGAAACAAAGAGCATACTGGATTTTGTAGGTAATTCGGAAGTTACCACCTATAATAACAGGAACCCGTATATTTTCCCGAACTCAGTTGTGCAGACCGGTGCAAATACATACGCAGCCAACACGACCAAGTTCCTGCCATATACTTATTATACATCAGTTGAGCCATTTGCCTCTGGCCAGTTCCTGGTAAATGCCACCTATATAAAACTACAGGAAGCTGCCTTATACTACACACTGCCCGGTAAGCTGATGGATAGGACCACCTTCAGCTCTGTACAGGTAGGCGTATTTGGCACTAACCTATTTATATGGACACCCAAGAGTAATAAATACGATGACCCTGAGGAAAACTCAGGTGGCGGGGTTACCAACGAGCAAAACTTCAACTTCCTTGCACGTCCCTCTATGCGTAGTTATGGGGTAAGTTTAAAAGTAACATTATAAACTTTTTAAAAGATCCGTTATGCACCCGAACAAAAAGATATTCATATACCTAATAGCAGGACTACTCTTTACCACTTCATCGTGCAAGAAGTACCTGGATGTAAATAAAGACCCCAATGTATCGCAGACAGCTACTGTGCAAACACTGCTTCCATCTTGCCAGATTTACCTTGCATCGGCCATGGGGGTTGATATGGAAATAAATGGTTCCATTTGGGCACAATTCTGGACGCAGAGCCCTAACGCCAGCCAGTACAGACCGCTGGAGCAATACAATGTGAATGCCCAAAATTATGAAACACCCTGGACCAATTTATACGCAGGTGGTGAGAACCTGGTGCAACTAGACAACCTGGCACTGGCGCAAAACAAAAAACAATACAGGGCCATATCGTTCTTGTTAAAGGCATACATGTTCCAGGTAATAACAGATGCCTGGGGCGATGTGCCATTTAGCCAGGCGCTACGGGGAGATGGTGGCATTACTTCGCCCAAATATGATGCGCAACAAGCAATATACACAGGACTACTTGGCCTGGTTGATTCTGCAAACGCATTGATAGACCCAAGCGACCCAGCAAACCCAGGAAGCGACGACCTTATATATGGCGGCCAGATGGGGCAGTGGCAGAAATTTTCAAACACCCTTAGATTAAAAATCCTCTTGCGCTTGAGCCAGAAAGACCCCGGTACTGCACAAGCAGGCATAGCAGAGCTTTTCGCTAAAAACCCATATTTCCTGGGATCGGGAGATGATGCGCAGGTGAGCTTCAGCTCTACCAGTGGTAATAAGAATCCGCTATATTCTGAAGAAACGGGATTAGGCTTTACACAAAATCTTGTGGCAAGCGCTACATGCCTGGACTCTATGCTGAGTAATAATGATCCACGCATCTCAGTCTTTTATGAACCAGACGCTAACGGCGCTTTCACCGGCATACAACAAGGTAATTATGGCACTAGTGTGAGCACGGAGTCTATACCCTCGTTCAATGTAGCCGGCGATGCACAAAGCAGCCAATCGGCACTGGCACCTGTAAAATTTCTTACCGGTTATGAAAGTTACTTTTTGCAGGCGGAAGCAATTGCCAGGGGGTGGGCTACCGGTAGCGATACATCTCTATTCTACCAAGGGATAGCCGCAAACTTTACTTCTTACAGCAGTAATTTTCCTGACACGGTGAACGTAGCTACCGCATTGGCAAACTATGAGACCTCATCATATTGGGCAATATATCCTTCCGGCGGATCAACAGCACAAAAGATAAGGGCCATTATCACCCAAAAATGGTTCAGCATGTGTGGTAACCAAGGATTTGAAGCATGGACGGAATGGCGCCGTACCGGCTATCCGGATTTCTTTACCATATCAAAAAGCAGTCTTATTGGAAATAATTTCCCGAGGCGCTTCCTTTATCCTTATTCTGAGGTAACCCGCAACCTCAACTTCCCTGGAATTAAGGCAGTTACCGTACCAGTATGGTGGGATAATCATTAATCAACACTAAAGCCAGAATTATGAAAAAAGCGACTCAATATATTTTAATAATCTTATCCATTAGCTGTCTTACTATAGCCTGTAAGAAGAAAGATAACGATGTATCGACTATACAAAAAGTATCATTCCCATCCATAACAGGATATGGAAATACCTACCAAGGTAAGAGCCTGGTATCGTACTACATAGGGGTAGATGTTACCGCACAAGTCGTTTACTTCAGCTACCCTGTTGGTAAGGCACCGGCATTGAATGTCTCGGACATTACTGCATATGATTCTGTAACAGGTACGGTACCGGTAACGGTGGAACAAAACGGGAACCTCAACCCCAATCAACCAGGCCTGTATATTTACCAGTTCAGCGCCAAGACTAAATATGGTTTTGCATCGAGAGTGATGTATGTAATAGGTGTAACCGATATAGACACCGGCACCGACCTGTCTGATACGTACACCGGCGTACGGGGCACTGATACAATGAACGTTACTGTACAAAAAATGGCTAATGGTATATACCTGACCTTCGACGCTGCTATTACCGGGCCACTGAGTGCGGCGGCCGCATATTTTGTGCAGACAGATAATACACATATAGTGTTTCCGGCACAGCTTACCAACTACGATTACCAGGACCAGCCATTCGCCAACTTAGGATTATTATCGGCTACTAATGGTACGGTATCCACCAGCGGAGGTAAACCGGTAATACAATATACACTGAACTCACCCTCTGATACCCTGAGCATAAACGGCCAAAACGTAATGCTCACAGGCCAATAATAAAACCATAACTCAGCAAACATTTTAAAGCACTGAACATGAAAAAATATTTAGCAGTTATTATACTATTCATTGCCGTATGGCCCGGCAACAGAACACTTGCCCAGATGCAAGGATTAGGTGTACATTTTGGAGGTTACGATTTTTTGGGGCCACAGAACGGAGATTACTTCTTCACAAAACAAACCCAGATCATAAATGACAAGGATAATGCACCTGCAGGACAACTGCCCCAGCTGGTGAACGATACGATGCGAAAGAACAAATTGTTCTGGAACCCGCTTATCAGGGTGACTTACTGGTTTCAATTGAATAAGAATTTCGATATTAACCTGGGGCTGTCATTAGCAGATCTGCAATACCCTACAAGCAGTAAGGATACCAACCTTATTAATAAAGCACTGTATAATACGGGGAACAACTATGACAAGTTTTTGGGCGAGCTGGACGCACGCATTAACTTTAATATTTTGCCCAAGAAAGAGTACATAGTTTCTCCCTACATTTTTGCAGGTATAACAGCATCTTATCATAGCCCATACTGGGGAGCAGACGTGCCTTTTGGATTGGGTGGCAATGTACAACTGTCTAATAAGCAAGACATATATCTGAACCTGGAAGCAGGATATAAGGCTGCAATAACGAACAATGATTACAACCACCTGCAGTACACAGCAGGTATAGTGTACTGGTTTAAACCAGGTTATAAAACACACGTGGAAATGGCTGAGGCACCCGTTGTAGCGGCACCAGTACCTGATATGGATAACGATGGCGTACCAGACAGTATAGACAAGTGCCCGACAATACCCGGGTTAGCTGAATTTGCCGGATGCCCGGATACAGATGGAGACGGTGTACCTGACAATCTGGATAAATGCCCACTTGTGCCTGGGCTTAAAGCATTTGACGGATGTCCAGATACTGATGGAGATGGCATACCCGACAATATAGACAAATGTCCTTATGTAGCCGGCACTGCCGATAATAATGGTTGTCCACCTCCAGACCGGGATCATGACGGGGTGCTGGACAATGTTGATAAATGCCCCGATGAACCGGGACCGGCATCTAACTTCGGCTGCCCGATTATAGAAAGGCAAGTAATAGAGCTGGTTGAAAAAGCTGCACGTTCAGTTTATTTTGAAACAGGCAAAGCGGTACTGAAAAAAGTATCTTACACCAGCCTGGACAAGATAGTAAATGTAATGAAAAACAATTCGAAGCTATACATTGATATTGGAGGCTATACAGACTCTGTAGGAAGCGATGAACGAAACATAAAGCTGAGTGACGACCGTGCAAATGTGTGTAAGAATTACCTTGAAAGCAAAGGGGTGGCGGCAGACCATATAACCGCGAAGGGATATGGCAAAGCAGACCCTGTTGCAACCAACAAAACAGCGCTGGGCCGTGCACAAAACAGGCGTACCGAATTTAAGCTGCGCAACTATGCCAAATAAATTTTATTGAGATAGACTGACGAATGCTAAAACGCCACACAATTGTGTGGCGTTTTGGTTTCTGTTAAATAATAATGCCGTTGCCTAATCTTCCATATGCTCTGGCAATGTATAGTTGCGGGTAGCATTGTTCTGCTGTAACCATTTATAAAGAGGCTGGAAATATTCTACCATGGCCTTGCCATTAAGTTCGTCTCCAGTAGACTGCTTGAGTACCTGCCGCCAATCTTTGCTGGCACCCGGATACATGATCTTTTTGAGGAAGTCGCCTACTTCTTTATGCCCATAGTAGTTAGTAGCATGAGGACTCTGATGCAGTATTTTCTTAGCTATGTGGTTGTGCAGCTGATACAATATTTCGTAGCTGAGTGCGTAGTCGTAGTATTGAGCAGGATCATCGTTAATATGGGTTTTGGTGGCTGCATCACATAAGTTCTCGCCACGCTCACCCTGAGGTACAACACCCTGGTATTTCTTTACCAACTCCCACCACCTTTTATTAAACTGATCTGCCGGCAAGGTATCTGCATACATTTCTTTTTCGAAGTGTGTCATTACCCCCGATGAGAAGTAGATGAACACCACTGTATTCAAAGCCTCTTTAAGCAATGGCAGAATCGAGTCTATTTCGGCAGCTTTAGGATCGGGTTTGATGAGCCCGCGGCCATATACGAAAGGACGCTGCATAGCTGCAAGACCCATCATAGTTCCCAATGCTTCGTGATAAGCACGATTGGCACCCTGGCGGAGCAATGGCGGAACGCCGGGGTTTGAGTATGTCATGTAGTAATAAATATGCCCCAGCTCATGGTGGGCAGTCTCGTACCATTCGGCATTGGGTTCTACACTCATAAGGCTACGTACATCTTTATTCAGATCCATATGCCAAGCAGATGCATGGTTGTTTTTCTTTACCGCACTATCATCTGGATATGGATACAGACTAGACTTTTTCCAAAAGGTTGCTGGCAGTGGGTTGAAGCCGAGGCTCACATACATTTGCTCAGCATCTTTTACTATCCATTGTGCACTTTTATGTTTCAATGCACCATCGAGGTCCATACCGGGCACATCGAGTACACTGCTCCAGTCTTGCCCCCAACGATTGGGCAACCAGTGGGCAGGTATGTAGTCGGGCACCTGCTGCTGATCGTACATAGCTGCGAGTACATAACGTATCCAGGTATGCAGCTCGCGATATAAAGGATACAGGTCGCGCATCAGCTGATCGTTCAATGTGAGCATTTCCTTTGTCGTCATCCCATAGTCGCTCACCTGGTAGCTGAAGAAATCAGAATAACCTAATGCCTGCACACTTTGGTTGCGCAGGTTGCGCAGGTTTACCAATCCTTTTTTTAATGGCAACCCTACGTGTTTACTTTCGTCCCATATACGAAAACGTCGATTTACATCTTTCTCGGTCTTCAACATATTATCAATGTCATTGACACTGACATCTCTGCCATCCAAATGATAATGAAAACCGTACATGGTTTGTGTTTGTTCGTTCTCCGCCTTTATACGTTCTTTTACTACACCGGGAATGGTTTGTGGGTTATTTGCTGCAGTGTAAAGTATAAACTCCAACTGCTTCTTTTGTATAGGAGTGATGGCAGGGTGCCTGAGGTATGTGCGTGATTTTTCAATGTTTTCTATACTGCCTGTAAATGATGCCATTGCCTCATCTGCTTTACGGGCAGCTACCACATTTGAAGAGTCTTTTGCAAGTATTTCGATATTAGATCTCCACTGTGCGTCCTGCTCTTGTGTGTAAAGCTTTACATAGGTTTTTGTATAAGCATCCAGGTACTTTTGCACATCGCTTGTTGCAGGTTTATTTTGTGCTGTGCAGTTAAAGCCTGCAGCCATAATAGCTATGACAGCCAGCGTCTTCATTTTATACATATACTGTGTGTTTGTGTGAATTTTAAAAAAACAGGTATCACTTTGTACCATTCAGTGTGGTACCGAAAGCAATGAACAAACGAGCGGCTTTGTCTATATTATTTAATGTAAGTTCTTTAGCATTGTCCATCACATCATGATAATAGCCGGCACCGCCATTTGAGAAAATGAAAATGGACGGAACACCTTTTTGCGTGAACATGTAGTGGTCGCTGATGGGCGCATTATCCCGGGTTTTAATTGCGGGCAGGTATTCGTTCTTTGTATTAATGTCTTGCAACAATGCTAGTTCTTTTGGCTGCCCAGTTGCATTTACTACGGTTATACCTTCTGTAGCATCGCCCATGATATCTATATTGGTTAGGAACCTGATATGGCTGAGTGGTATTGTTGGATGGCCTACAAAATACTCAGAGCCCAACAATCCTGCTTCCTCGCCGCTGAAGGCAATAAATACCATAGTATAGTGCTGAGGATGTGCTGCAAAATAGGAGGCCAGATACAGCATCATTGCAGTGCCACTAGCATTATCGCTAGCGCCATTGAAAACTGCGTTGCGCCCCATCATGCCCAAATGATCGTAGTGAGCCGTAAAAACAATAAAGCTATCCGCTACCTCGCCCGGCACCATACCTATTACATTCTCATTTTTAGCTTCTGGTATAAAGACAGAATGTACATTGGCTGACACTTTGCTTACATGTTTTGGCAATACGGTATCTTCTACATAAAATATTGTTGCGGGAATTGTTTTAGTATCAACAGTCCAGGTGAGCTTGCCGTGTTGGGGAACTATGTAACAACCCTCTGGCAGGCTGTGTGTGAAACGCCACAGGCGGGTGCCTGCACGCTTGCAATAATCATCGGCATTCTGTAACAAGTAAGCCCTTTTATCAGTATGCCAACCGGCAAGTGATTTTTTAAAGGCAATTGTATCCATTTTGCCCAAGTCTATCCGCTTTACCTTAAAGTTGTTCTTGTTGAAAGAAGGAGAAGACGCATCTACCAGGTAATCAACACCGGGGATAAGATCTTTTCGGTTTAACCGCAGATCGGCCGCATCGGGGAAAGTATTTACCGGGAAAGTGTAGCCTTGCAGGTAAGAACTATCTGCACCCACAGGCGACAAGCCAATTTCCTTAAACCTACGCACAAGGTACCTGCCTGCATGCTCCACGCCTTTATTTACATAGCCCCGACCTGAGTATGTGGTACTGGTGAGCGTTGTGATCTGGTGTTTTAGCCACTTGGTCTCTGCTGTTGTTGCTGATTGTTTTTTTGCTGATTGGCCATAGTCAACAGGACCCGATAAGATCAAAAAAAGAAGTAAGCAAATGGCATAGAAGTATGGTTTCATGGGGTGCAGTATAGGAAGTAAAAGTAAAGAATTGATGGAAGCAAACAGGGGGATTTTTTCTTGTACAAATTAGAAGTCAATGATACATTCCGTCCCCTCTCCCAACTTACTTTTCAATTCGATTTTGCCCCCAAGCGCTTCAACCTGTGCTTTTACAATAAAAAGACCAATACCCTTCCCCTGGGTAGTAATATCAAATCGTTGATACAAGCCAAATATTTTTGACCGGTGTCGGACAAGGTCTATTCCTTTTCCGTTGTCGCTGAATACCAATCTTAGCCTCTCGTTGACCATGTAACTAGTAACGTGGACAACCGGTGAAACCTCATCCTTACCGAATTTGATGCTGTTGGATATGAGGTTGTAGAAAATACTGTAAATAAATCTGCGAATGGTAAACAGAGCAGTGTCATCTTCGAAAATGAAGTTTAGTTGAACATTTTTTGCCGAGAGAACCTGAGCAAGATTTGTACTAATTTCCCTGGCTATTTCATTTAAGTTGACTACCTCCTTTTTTTCATGAATAAGTTCGCGAACCTGCAGAATATCATTAAGGTCGTGTATAACCACATCCATATCTTTCGTGGACTGCATTATTCCTTCAAAAGCTTGTTCAGCCTCAGCTAGTTTTGTTTTTTTGTTTTTTATCATAGCTAACAATCCCTGAATGGTAGCCACAGGAGCACGCAGGTGATGGGATATGATATAATTAAACTGCTCGAGATCTATAACTCGTTTGATGAGATCACCAGTTATCTTTTCACGTTCCAGCTCGGTTAGCTTAGATGCTGTGATATTGTTATTAATGAGAATGAAACCAGTGTTTTCATTTTCGTTGTTCCTGACAGCCACCCACCTTACATGATACCAATTTGATGCGCCATCACTTTTTACGGTCTTTATTTCATAGTCGTAACTACCATTTGTTCTTACTTCTGAAAGGACATATTGTATCTCAACCATTCTTTCGGGTGAAAAATAATCTTCTAACCGGGCATTCACAAACAGTGGCTTTTTATTTTGCTCTTCAGAGTATTTCTGTGCTAAAACATTAAAGGATATTACGTTGAGCCGATCATCAAAGAGTATGTAAGCGTTATCTGTATTATTGTAAATAGTACGCAGGTTAGCTTCTGATTTTTGCAAAGCATCCTCGTTGAGCTTCCGTTCAGTAATATCTGTTACCATGGCTAACGCCCCCTTGTACTGACCTCTTTCATCAAAAAATGAATTGGTTGCTATCCTCGTCCAAATAGGGATACCATTTTTTTTAAGATACCTGATCTCCAGGTCTTCTTTTACACCATCCAGTCTTCGCCCCATATGAAAAGCCGCATAGACTTTGTCATCTTCATATATAAAATCGAACAGGTCGCGGCCAATCATCTCATCTAAGGTATAGCCAAGAATTTCGGCCATTTTTTTATTGGCGAAACTTATTCTTCTATTTTCATCAATGGTCCAAATGCCTTCCTGGGCAGTTTCAACAATTTGCTTATACCAGTCTTCTTGTGCCTTATGTTGCTCATCGGCGGCTTTACGTTGAGTAATATCGCGGATGATACCGTCAATTCTTACTACCGTTCCTTCTTCATTACACGTTGGCATAAGTTTTTTCTCCACCCACCGTACAGTACCATCTTTATGAATGATACGGTATATACTATCTACACGCTTGCCCTTACGTATTTCTGCCTGATCGTTCGCAATTACATGTCTGTCCTCCGGATGAATTAATTGGTACCAAAGCTGCCCATTAGCCAGGAAATCAGCAGGATCATAACCAAATATTTCTTTGCAGGACCTAGAGATCTGCATTAATCTCATATCTATCAAATCAATTGATAAAAAAATATCATCCATTGCATTGAAGAATGTCATCAGATTATCGTGGGTACTTTCCACTCTTTTTTCATTTTCGTGTGAAAGCTCGCTCATAGAATAGGGACTAATATTAGCGGGGCAAAATACATATTTTATGCCCCTGTATCCTTGTAAGGTGATAATATAAGTGTAAAATAATGCAATAGAATTGCGCAAACCAATTTTGCGAGGTTTAAGATGAGTGAAAATAATCTTATGCAGTATAGTAGATTTGAGATATGTTCCTACACCTTAAAGATAGATTTCCACAGTTAGACAAGTATTGGGATAAATACCTTAGCCTTCAAAGACGACTGGAACTACCCGCAAGGTCTATATTGCTACAGGAAGGAAAAGTGTCTAAAAAATATTTCTTTATTGAAAAAGGATGCGCACGAGTTTGGTTTAATAATAACGGAAGAGATATAACGGTGCAGTTCTTTTTCGAAAATGAAGGTTTGTCTTCTATAGACAGCTTTAGAAAAAATATACCCAGCACTTTTACAATAGAAACAATAGAACCCAGCATAGTTTACGAAATTGACAAAAAGTATATTGATGAATTGGTGCAGGAATTAAATGATGCTCCCGATTTTTTCAAAACACTATTAGACATTTCGTTGCAGCGCCAAACGCATTATATGAATGAGTTTATCTCTTTTATCAGAGATACTCCATTACAGCGATACCAACACTTACTTAAAGACATGCCCCATATTATACAAAGAGTGCCACAGCATTACATAGCCTCTTACCTAGGCATCAGCACGGTGCACTTGAGCAGAATAAAAAATAAACTGTTAAAGAAATAGAGGACTGCATTTAATAACAAATGTTATCGTTTGCAGACTGCAAGGGAAATAACTTTGTCTGTATAAAACAGAAAGACATGAAGGCTGCAGTTATGTACCAGAAAGGAGAAATGCCAATGTATGCGGAAGTTAATACTCCTATAATTGAAAATGAAAATGAACTATTGATAAACGTAAAGGCATGTGCTATTAAACACTTTGATAAACGTGTAGCAAAGGGTACACATTACAGCAATAGTGCAGATACAAAAAATGCAAAGGTAATTGGCGGGGATGGCGTAGGTGTACTTGCTGACGGAACGCGGGTATATGCGCTGGGCGTAAGTGGCATGATGGCTGAACAAGCGATAATAGAAAAAGATAAGATGGTGGTGTTGCCAGACGGTATAGACTATGCGACTGCTGCAGCTTTGCCCAATGGCGTTATTGGCGCAGCAATGGCACTACGTTTCAGGGCGTGTATGCAAGCGGGAGATACAGTGCTGATAAATGGTGCTACGGGATTTACCGGGCGGCTGGCGGTGCAAATAGCCAAACATTATGGCGCCAAAAAAATAATAGCTACAGGACGAAATAATGAGTCACTGAAACAACTGTTGATATTGGGTGCAGATGAGATCATTCATGTGGACCAGAGTAATGAGCAATTTGTGGCACAAGTGAAAGCGATACACCAGAAGACACCTGTTGATGTGATCGTTGACTATCTATGGGGACATTCTGCAGAGCTACTGTTTTCTTCAATAAAAGGCACTGGATCGTTTACACATAGAACCCGTTATGTTTCGGTGGGTAGTATGACGGGAGATAAAATGCAATTATCGGCAGAGGTACTGCGCAGTGTAAATCTACAACTTATAGGTTCGGGATTGGGAAGCTGGACCAAGGAAGAAGTGCGCGAATTATTCTCAGTAATACTGCCTGAAATGCTGCAATTAGCAGCAGATGGCAAGCTAAACATAGAGACCACAAAAGTGCCCCTAAAAGAAATAGACAAGCTGTGGGAAACCGATGTGCCTGGTGGCCAAAGGCTGGTGGTGGTAATATAGGTAAGCGACAGTATTAGAAATTGGCGGTGAATGGGGTATCGATGTCAATTAGAATTGAACGATTGCCGAAAAGAATTTGGGGATAGATTGGTGAAACGCTTAAAGAGTCTGTTGAAGGATTGCGGATGCTCAAAACCTAATTGATAAGCGATCTCTGCAATGTTGAGCTGGCTGGTACTTAATATAGCTTTTGCCTTTTCGATGAGACGATCATGAATATGCTCCTGGGTGTTTTGACCAGTTAACGACTTAAGCATATCTGTAAGATACCTTGGGGATACTTTTAAATAATCTGAAACTTCCTGCACGGTGGGTAACCCGCTCAGGCTTGCATTACGATGATCAAAACGTTCTGTGAGGTAATTGTCCATCTGACAAATCAGATCATGATGAATGACTTTGCGCGTAAGGAACTGCCGGTTATAGAAACGGTTGCTGTGATTCAACAGTAACTCGATCTGTGAAACGAGTACATCCTGGCTGAAAGCATCAATATTATTGTCCAGTTCAGCAGCTATACCTTCAAACAATGCAGTCACTACTTTTTTTTCCTTCTCTGAAAGAAAGAGTGCTTCGTTGACCGAATAGGAGAAAAAACCGTATTGCTGCATGTTTCTTCCCAGCTGGTAGTTGCGAATAAGATCGGCATGGAAATAAAGTGTATAACCATCGTAACTTGTTTCATCGCCAGACATAGTGACTAACTGGTTAGGTGCAAGGAAAGCCAGGCCTCCTTCTTCAAAATCATAATATCCCTGGCCATATTTCACCTGGCCTTTGAAGTTCTTTTTAAAAGAGATCTTATAAAAATCGATGAGAAAACTCTGACCTGCATGTTGGAGGCTTATCTTATCTATATCATAGTTTACCAATGCAACCAAAGGATGCCGGGGGGCAGGCATACCCATACCCCGCATAAGCTGAGAGATATTTTTGTAGATTATGGGTGCACTTGCTGCTGCTTTCATTATCTAACTAAACTACGATTAATCCTGTACAGTTGGACGGATGACAATATCGCCAACATCTACATTATTGGGCTGACTGATCGCGTATACCACAGCACCTGCTATATCATCTGGTGATATAGCCATTTGTTCCATTTTTCGTATGATGCTGTCCTTCATCTCCAGGTTCTTTAAATTATCTACAAACTCAGTACGCACCATGCCCGGAGATATACCGGTTATGCGGTATTTACCAGCAGACTCTTGACGCAATGCCTCCGAAATGGTACGCACAGCATTCTTAGTGCCAGCATAAACCCCTTGCAACGGCACTATTTTGATACCAGAGGTAGATATGATATTGATAATATGCCCCGAGCCCTGCACTTTAAATATGGATAGGGCAGCGGCAATACCGTACAATGTTCCCTTCAGGTTCACGTCTATCATTTCTTCCCAATCCTCTACCTGCATTTCGTCGATACGTGAGAGATGACTGATTCCTGCATTATTGATGAAGACATCGAGCCTGCCAAACGTTGCGCAGGCGAAATTTGCTAATTTGGTAAGGTCGTTGCGTTGCTTAATGTCTGTGATCTGATACACGGCTTCGCCACCAGATTTTGTAATCTGATCGACCAATGCATCCAGCCGACCTGCCCGCCTGGCACCTAAAACAACTTTAGCGCCATGTGCAGCAAGCAAGCGTGCAGTAGCCTCTCCTATACCACTACTGGCACCGGTAATTACCACTACTTTTCCTTTGATATTTTCCATACTGCAAAGGTCATCCTCAGTTATAAGAAAGAACTAACCAAAACTGTAGAATATGTAACCTAAATGACAACGCCTTTGAACCTCGCCGACTATACCACAGTTCAGCTGAGAACAGGTATGAAGTATTGAGAATTAGTCCGCGAACGCAACGCAGGGTTATGTAAATAATACTGTATGATTTTGAACGCCAGCTTACTATCCTTACGTTCTTGCTAATAACTATAACGTTTCTTAACAAAGAATTGGCCCCGCATATTAGAAACAAAGCGTTGCTTTGTGCACAATTTTATTTTTACGGTCATGAAAAAGCTCGTCTATAATAATAAACAAGCCTTTTTCTATAAGGCGCTAAAAGTAGAGGTAGATAATTATTTTCTAGAGAAGGGACTGAAGAAGACCGGTGACTGGGAATTGTACATTAAGTCTATTGTTCTCATTCTGCTGGCTGTAAGCATGTACCTAACATTGCTTATTACTCACTACCCGGCATGGCTGGGGATAACGCTCTCTTCACTATTAGGACTTGTGCTCTCTGGTATCGGTTTCAACATAATGCACGATGCAAATCA
Source organism: Flavipsychrobacter sp. (assembly GCA_031292525.1). Taxonomy (GTDB): domain Bacteria; phylum Bacteroidota; class Bacteroidia; order Chitinophagales; family Chitinophagaceae; genus JABDEZ01. The sequence goes on from JARLGY010000054.1 coordinate 45,589, forward strand.
TGGCAGTTACTCAACCAAAGTTTGGGTGAACAACCTGATGGGACTTACGCTTAATGCACTGGGAAGCAATGCATTTATCTGGAAACAAAAACACAACATCATACACCATACCTATACCAACGTAGATGGCATTGATGATGATATTGCAAAAAGCCCATTAATACGCCAATGCAGTACCCAGGTTTGGAAACCCATACATCGCATACAACACATTTATCTTTGGATAGCCTATGCGCTGAGTTCCATTTTATGGATCTTTATAACAGATTTTGTTAAGTATGGCAGCAGGATGATATACACCACCGCGCTGCAAAAAATGAATACACGGGAACATGTTATCTTCTGGGTTACCAAGATTTTATATGTGGTGTTCTATATAGCCCTACCCATAGCATTAGTAGGCCCAAGAGCATGGGCAGTAGGTTTTGCTTGCATGCATGTTGCACTTGGATTTTCGTTGGCAATAGTTTTCCAGCTGGCCCATGTGATAGAAGAGACTGAGTTTGAATTTTGTGGTACAGATGATAAAGTAATTGAAAATGAGTGGGCCATTCACCAGATACGAACAACGGCAAACTTTGCCCCCGGCAGCAAAGCAATTACCTGGTTTGTAGGAGGTCTTAATTACCAGATTGAGCACCACCTATTTCCACGGGTGAGTCACATCCACTATCCCGAAATCAGTAAGATTGTACGGCGCAAATGTCTTGAAGCCGGTTTGGCCTATCATTCACTGCCTACTATGGGTGCTGCTGTAGCATCGCACTACCGAGTGATGCGTACACTAGGCTGTAGTGAGCAGGTAATAGTTGAAGAATTAGTTCCCGTAAAAATGTAGTGTCGGCAATTTTAATTGCTAATTACAAAAGGCTATAGGGTTTTCTTTCCTGCTATCTGAAGTAACGCGCGTTGCATACAACCCGTTGAAGATTAATAAAAGAACTGTTCAGAAATTATCTTATCGTCCTGTACTTCAAACACGGCTATTTCTTCCAGTTTCATCCTGGGCTTGCCTTTAAAGGTAATATCCCTGCCCATGGATACACTGAAGTACTTACCACCCACTACCGGCGCGCTGCATTCCTGACTATGCAGTGTTTCTATCATTGCACGGCGGGCCTCGCCTTTGGCCTTTACGGCAGCCAGCCCTTTGGTAAGCGTAGGTATGCCCATAGCAATGGCATGCTCCGGCTCTTTGTTCACAATATCCTGGCTGTACAGTGTATCCTGTATTTCCATCCATTTGTTTTGCTGTGCCATTTCGTAGTATTGGTCGGCGATTTGTTGAGTTGTCATGTTGCTCGTTTTTATAGTTAGATAATTTCTTGATTACCGCACAAAATTATGTAGGTGTGCAGTATGAGTAGTAGCAATAAGTCTATTAAATTTGCTCAATCGTATTTATTTCCTGTATGGATGCATTGAGTGAAGTTCTGGATAGTTTGAAACTGAAAGCCGTTGTGTACCAGAAGGTGCCGTTTACTGCACCATGGGGCATATCTATAGCACAAGATCAGTATTCCCAATTCTGGCGACTATTAAAGGGTACTTGCTATTTAAGCATCGCGGGTGAAGAGATGATAAAAATGGAAGTTGGCGATTTTGTTTTGGTGCCGCACGGCGCTGCGCACCGCATTTTAGGCCATCCCCAAAATGCAAGTGTACCGTCTGCGCAATTTGTAAAATCCCTGCAAGCGGGGAAACCCATGTTTCAAGGTACGGATGAAGAGACTTTGCTGATAGGCGGGCATTTTGAATTCACATCACCTATACAGCATCCTTTTGTTCAATCGCTGCCCAATGTCATTAATATTAACAGTCATCAGGACGAAATAAGACTTTGGCTACAGCAAGCCGCAGCTTTTATGAACGATGAGCTGAGTACACGTAAGGCTGCCAGTGATCTTATACTTGGAAGACTAGCAGAGATTGTATTTATACTAATAGTGCGCGCTTACATGGAGCAGGCAGGTGTGGCACAAGGGTTTCTGCGGGCCTTTAAAGACCCCAGGATCAGCGCATCGCTAAACACTATGCATGCGGCGCCTGAAAAAGACTGGACGTTGGAGCAACTGGCCACCCATGTTGGTATGTCGCGGTCTCTGTACAGTAAAGAATTTAAACGGCTGCTGGGCGAAACGCCACTGGGTTACCTTACTAATTGGCGCATTTTGAAAGCAAAACAACTTCTGTTGGAAAACAAGGAAAACATCTGCGAAGTAGCTGAAAAGGTGGGTTATCAGTCTGAAGCGGCATTTAACAGGCTTTTTAAAACGAAAGTTGGAGAAACGCCGGCGGTGTATAGGCGGAGGGTGGTAGCATAGCAAGACCTATTATTGAAACGCCACCGTTTAGCACATTTAAAAATGTGCTGATAAAAGCGGGTTGTAATAAAAGTGAGTAGTAGTAAATAAAATACCGACTGCTATGGTAGGAAAAGCTGAATATATTTTAAACTTCGGTTGAGCTGGGATTATGATAAAGGCTAAGGAAGTCGTTCCGCAAATTTTTAGATACTGGAATTTCACTGCCGTCGGTCATAATGATAATTCCCTGCCGCTCGTATCTTTTTATATATGCCAGGTTAATTATGAAGGATCTATGAACCTGGTAAAAAGAAGTTTGCAACTCCAGCATTTCTTTAAACTTGCCAATACTGTATGAACTTAACAATTTGCTTTTTTGTGCCACTACCTGGGTATTACGAGCGATTGCCTCGAAAAACATAATGTCCGTTAAATTGAAATAATCCAGCCCGTTATTATTAGGTATGGCAATTTTATCACTGGCACTTATACCTATTATTGATTTTTGCTCTGCTATACGTTTGGCTTGCCTTCTCTCCAGCGCCTTGTCTACTGCTTTAACCAGCATTTTATCATTAACCGGCTTCAGGATATATCCTGAAGTGTTATACTTAAAAGCATCAATTGCGTGATCGCTGTAGGCAGTTACAAAAATAATTTCTGATTTAAGGTCTGGTAGAATATCCAATAGATCCATACCTGTTTTTTGAGGCATCGAAATATCAAGGAAAACAATATCCACATCTGTTTTCCGCAATGCTTCCAAGGCCACTTTCCAATTACCACAGGTTTCTACAATCTTCAAATTATCGTATATATCCGTTATACTTTCCGCAAGTAATGCTATTGCTTTAGGCTCGTCATCAACTATAATGCAGCTGTATTCGGGTTTCATTTAATAACTTTTATAGATTATACCGAACGAAGGATATTTAAAATATTTTTTAAATATAAAAAAACGCCCTTATAGCGGTAAAATTACTATAATTATTATTAGCACAGTAGATTAATATCGTTGCAATTTGTCTGACTCTATCAAGACACTTCATCAAGATATTTGATGGTAATAACTACAATTGTACCAGTTTGTGGTAACATCTTATCAATGTACTGAATAGTTATGTGTACATGGCCTGTCTTATTGAATGTATTGATCAGTTCCTTGATCAGCTCATTCCCATACGATGTTGTTTTGAAGCTGCTTTGGGCTCGATATTCCATTGCTTTTTCACGACCAATCCCGTCATCTTCAATTCGACAAATCAGTATGTTCTCCTGATCACCCTTTTTGAAGGAAATTTCAAGATGTCCCAACTCTTCTTCCTTATGCAACAGACCATGGTTAATAGCATTTTCTATAATCGGCTGAAATAAAAGGCTGGGGATTCGCATAGATTGCGTTTGTATATTATCATCGACTGAAATATTGCATACAAACTTCTCTTCAAATCGTGCTTGCTGTAACAAAATATAATGTTCAATATTTTCAATTTCCTCTGCAAGACTAATAAACTTATTTCTAGAAGATTTAATATAAGAACGAAGTAGATTAGAAAATGCAGATACATGTGTAAACGCCTCATCAAATTTCTTTTTCTTAATAAAATATAAAGCTGTATTTAATGTATTAAAAATGAAATGGGGATTGATCTGTCCATAAATAGATTTTAATTCGAGTTCAAGATTTAAGTTGCTTAACTCAAGTTGCATATTCTTTTTTGCATTGTTACGGATAACAATACCCTTAGTGACCTGTATGATGATAACTATCAGCAATGCAAGAAATGAAATGCCTGTTATCCACACGATTTTTTTTCCACTCTTTGTTTGCCACCAGCGAGGTTTGATCTGAATGTTGAAATTTACCGGATTACTTTTCCAAACATCATCATATGCTACTATGGATAGTGTATATAGATGACCTGGTGTTAATTCCTGAAGGTATATTTTGTCTTCGCTTAAGCTGCGCCAGGGAATTCCCGTTTCATTTATCTTGTACTTATAGTGTAAAATACCAGTACCATAAGGATTAATAATATCTGGCTGCACTACCGGATCAGCAGGCGAGATGGTTATGAGACTGTCTTGTGCTGTATAAATGCTATCGTGATAATGTATCATGAATTTAGGTTGAACTAAATACGGCCCAATATTACGATTAACGGTATCTGCCTGCATTATTACTGACAAGAGACCATTATTTGTGTTTAATATAATTTGGCCTGTATTAGAGACCTCTAAATCACTAACATAGTTGTAGCTAGTATTTTTTATATTTTGATAAAGTACTGGAGCACCCATGTCTTTTAATCCATGTATAGGGCTAAGCAATACACCAAACTTACCGGCTACGATTAACCGATTATTACTTATCAGCTCAACGGATCCTTTAAGATTGTAGTTTTTATAAAGTTCTTTATAGCTTCTTTTTTGTATGTCCAATAATAGTAATCGATCGTCACATTTCAGAAATATATTTCCATACTTATTGTCGACTATTATATTTTCTACTTTCCGGATGCCAAGTTGTGACAGTGCATACTTGTTAATATCGTATTTAAAGTCTTTACCAACTATGGAAATAAGATCTACGTTACATGCCCAATATACCTTCCGTTTTTTGTCATAAACAACATGTTTATATCTATTTTTATCAACGTAAGTTATAGCTAAAGAATCTTTTGAGCGCTTAAAAATAAGCCATCCTCCACCAGACCGTAAAAGAAATAAATCACCAGCTTCACCTTCGACACAATCTGTAAAATTCCTGTTATAGAGTGGTATAGTATACCGCTTGTTTTCAGGGATGGTATTGTTTAAAGAATTAAAACGTAGCATTATATTTTTGATACCGGAATAATAATCGGATAATTTATCTTTTTCAATTATGAAAATATTACTTTCTGTAAGTGCAATGGCTTTATCCCCCAACGGGACAATCTTGGTAATATCGAGTATGTTCTCGTGTCTTTTTATGTGTGCAATTTCGTTTTTATCGTAGCGGATAAGCGTTCTCTTTGATTTGTTCCACCAGTAATGACTGGAGTCGTTGGCGTTACCAACATATAAATAACCTGCTCTATCTTCTTTTAAAGGCTGAAAACTGCTGTTCTTATAATTGATGTAGAGCCCACTGGTATTTGTAGATATACACTGTCTCCAAAAATCATCTTCACTCACTGTAAGAATATCATTCTCTTTCAGCTTATGATCATGTATATCATCCAGAGACAATATTTTCCGGATACCGGTTTTACTAAGTAACTTATACACGCCCTTATTACTGGTTAGGTAACATGCGCCATTATACTCATTACACATATAAATGTTCTCATCGCGCTCTATAGATGTAGTCCATTGGTGGCCATTGTTTTTGTTTGTAACCCTTAGCATGTGGTCTTTTTCCGCCTTATAAGGAATAGGCACAAAATAATTTTCATATAAATAGTAATATCGTCTTTGCGGCTGACTATCCTGATCGTAATATATATATTGTGGATGATATGTGTTTTGCTTGTAGGCTATGCCATCAATGCCAACAGACATGGAGAAGCACTTATTATTTTTTATGATAACGAGCTCACCACCCTGTTGCAAATAAGCACTGGTAAGTGGAATATGCATTGGTAGGCCAGTTATGGTATCATTCTTTTCCTGGCATAAAGAATGTCGCAGGCTATGATTTAAAAAAACAATTCCATTTTCATTTTCAGTAATATAAATCGGATACAATGGCAGATCGTCGGATATGATTACCGCTTTGTGATACTGATCGTTTCGTATATACCCAAGCTCATTAGAAACATTTGACAACCATATCCTTTGCTTTTTGTCTTCATACAGATGCCAAATATCATCATTATCCATACCGACCGATCGATCGAACAATTTAAATTCGTAGCCATTATATTTAACCACACCTTTGTCTGTAGATATCCATAGGTAACCTTCTTTATCCTTTAATACATAGTACACGTGGTTTGAGGGCAAACCGTTGTTTACGTTAAGATTGTACTGGCTGTATTGTGCATAAGAAAGTGCTGGTAACATTAAAAAGGTTACCACTAATGCGATATAGGGAAAAAATAGCTTCAAATATATAATTAATGGTTTGTTGTGCAATGATATATTGTTTTTCATGTAAATAAAATATCCGACTCAAGATTATTGAATCGGATACCATTTCACATTTAAATCTGCATGGTTAGTACCACGAGCTTAATGTCTTTTCATACGCATTAATAATTAGAGCGCACCTATAGAATAGCATGCATCACATTATTTGAATCTATTTTTTATTCAAATGTTGTTGTCTCATTACAGTTTCTACATGCACATTTCTTCATCATCCTACGCGATGTTCGGTTTGGGTAAAGGGGCCGGCCATTATTACATACAATTGACATTATAATATCATTGTATCTTATCATTTTAAACATCCTATCATCCATTTAATGATAGAAACGGTGATTAATATTGTGAAGATAGCTATTACCAGTAGCCTGGATAATAGCGTTGTCATCAATCGTCGTTTTGGTGACACGAATAGCTAGTTTGCTGTAACGAAATGTTTTAGAGGGGTAGAGAATACTTACAACTATTCCGTAACAAATACATATCTATTAACACCTTAAACCCATTATTAACATGGCAATGCGTGAACTTAAAGAATAGAGTGCAACACAGCCAGTGCATTGGCGCAAGTAGGAAAGGGGGTTATAGTTCTTATTTGTTTCAATGAGGTTTAGCGTGATTATGACGGACAGAACTCTTTGTACAACAACGCATCATATTACAGCGAGATTCGCCTGGAAACACGTTTACTTTTACACTTCTAACCCAGCACCGATATTGTCAGTGCAATAATGTCGTCAAAAGCAGCCTTGTCTGTACTTGATTTTGCGGTTACGCGCATGCCTTTTACCGCATTAAAGATGAAGCGGGCAAGTGCCCGGGCATCCTGCTTATTTTTTATTTCGCCGCTGTCCTTGCCCTTTTGTATTACCTGGTAAAAAGCATCTTCCATTTGCTGGTCGTTTTTGCATACCAGGGTGTTTACTTCGGCGTCGTGTGATGCCACCTCTACCTCGGCATTTACCATGAAACAGCCTTTTTGTTCCTTATCGCTCAGCAGGTCACCGATAGCCAGTTCAAGCAGCCTTTTTATTGTTTCCTTTGCAGATGCAGAATTATCTATAATATCCCTTATTGTAGCGGCCCCAGAGTTTTGGTAGCTCTCCAGTGCCTTCATAAACAACGTGTGTTTATCGGTATAGGTATCATATAGGCTCGACCGGCTGATACCCAGGCTATCCACAAGGTCTTGCATTGACGTACCATTGTACCCCTTAAGCCAAAAGACCTGTATAGCTTTGGTCAGCACCTCGTTCTCATCAAAATCTTTCGTTCTCGCCATAACCGGGAATAGCCTTGCTTGTTACAAGCAAAGCTATTCATTTTATATTATTTATTGCAGGAGGGTCTTCTGTTCTCAAGTGTCCGAAGCCCGGCCTTCACAAAATCTGTCCCTTCATTTCCTTACTTTTCTTGATGCCAAAAAAAGCAACAAAAAAGGCAGTCGGCAGCTATGACAGCTGCAGCCGACGCAGCTTTGTGCAGGCAGCTACTGTTCTGCCGGGCTAAACAATGCTATTTACCTAATATTCGCGAACTCAATTATTCAACAGGGCCTTGAGCATCTATGCCTACCTTACGCCACCGCTAGCCAGCAATATTTCGCCTGTCAGCCAGCGCGATTCATCGGAAGCAAGGAATACGGCTACATTAGCAATATCATCGGGCTGGCCTGTACGGCCAAGTGGGGTGATGCTTACAAGTCCCTTTTCAAAATCGCTGCCAATAAAGCCGGCGGTGTGCGCACCTTCGGTTTCTACCATGCCTGGATTAATAGAGTTGACGCGTATATTTTTACCGCCCAGTTCTTTAGCCAACACATGGGTTATGGCATCGACAGCGCCCTTGGTGGCGGTGTATACAGAGCTGCCGGGAGGTGCAATATTGGTAACCGCAGAACCAATGTTGATGATGCTGCCACCTGCTGCATTAAAGTTTTTTACTGCTCCCTGCGTAGTAAGTAACAGGCCAAGTACATTAGTATTGAACTGAGTGTGAAAATCGGCTACGCTGATCTCTTCAATAGGGGCCATTTTGTAAACACCAGCGTTGTTAACCAGTATATCCACCGCGCCGAAAGCATTTTTGGCTTCTTCAAATAGACGGGTAACATCAGCTTCGCTGCTTACGTTACCCTGCACGGCAATCGCCTTGCCGCCACCGGCAGTTATTTCGGCAACTACCTTGTCTGCACCGTCTTTTGCTGATGCATAATTTACCACTACGCTGGCGCCCGCTGCTGCGAGGTGTTTAGCAATGCTTGCACCTATACCTTTTGATGCGCCTGTTACTACCGCTACTTTGTTTTCTAACTTTTTCATTGTTGTGAATGATTATTTTTCTCATTTTGGAATAATCGTTCCGCAAAGGTATATCCAAACCGGAACAAGCGTTCCTGATTATACTTTGTTTGTTGATATAGTGTGATAAAAACAGGTGATAATGTATCTGTGAAACTTTTGTTATTGGGATTGAAGTGATGCACAATTGGATGGGACATAAGAGCTATTTTTATAAAAAATTCATGTGGTGCGTATAGTAGCTATGTCTCTCTGTTTAGTGGTATCCTTCTTTAATAGTTATTGTTTTGCGCAGGCAAAAATAGATACAACCGAGGCTCTTGAAATAGGTGGAATAAAACAGGTAGTTACCTTACAGGGTGAAGACCGTTCAAAGCCACTATTTCTTTTTATAACAGGCGGCCCGGGTTCAGAGGGTATATACGATGAAAATAAAGTTTACCTGGATGAGCTAAAGAAGCACTTTGTTGTGGTGGCATGGGACCAAAGAAACTGTGGAAAAACATTAAAATCTAATCCATCGCCGGTAAAGCTAACTGTGAAGTTGTATGAAAATGATACACACGAGTTGGTTACAGCGTTGCTCAAACAGTTCCACCAGAAGAAGCTGTTTGTAATGGGCTGGTCGTGGGGGACAGTATTAGGTTTTTACATGGCCGACAAATACCCCGACCAACTGTATGCTTATATGGCAGTAAGCCCTGCGGTTAACCAATGGGAAAGTGAGCGCATATCGTTACGCGAATTGAAGCAGAAGGCTGTGCAACAAAAAAACATACAGGCGATTAATGAACTCGGGAAAGTGAAAATTCCGTTTGAGAACGGCTTACAAAATTACTACGATAGAAAATGGCTGTCGATCTTTAATGGAGAGACCATTGAGGATACAACGGAATTTAAAAAGTACTTCACAGAAAACTCTGAAATGACAGCGTTGTTTAAAGAAGCTAACAATATTAACCTAATGGTTTCATTACCTAAGGTTAATTGCCCTGTTTATTTTTTTATAGGACGCAAGGACCATCAGACCAACTGCCTGCTATCAGAAAAATATTACAAGCAGTTGAGCGCACCTAAAAAGGGAATTTTCTGGTTCGAAAATTCGGGCCACCTGATACCGGTGACGGAACCTAAATTGATGCAGGAAGACGTGATCATGCGGCTATTGCCACAAGTACATTTGAGCAATTAAAGGTGATGCTTTCTCTGTAATCCTTTTACATGGATTCAATTAAATGACTGCCTGAACTCTAAAGGGGAAACATTTGTTTTTGCCTTAAACAATTTGCTGAATGATTGAATTTGCCCAAAACCCAAAGCATAGGCGATCTCGCTAACGGTCATAGAAGTTGTGGAAAGTAGTTCTTTGGCCTTCTCGATCAGCCTGATATGAATGTGCTGCTGTGTGTTTAACCCGGTAAGGGAACGTAACAATGCAGACAAGTAGTGTGAAGAAACGTTTAGCTGACCGGCAACAAAAGCGACTGTTGGTACGCCCTGTTTCCTCATCAGCTCATCATCATTAAAGCAGGCAGTTAACAGGTCGTTCAGCTTATCCAGTACCTGGTGGTTTGCGTGCCTCCTGGTTATGAACTGGCGCTGGTAAAACCGGTCGCTGTAGGCCAGTAACGCATCCAGTTGTGCAACAATGATCTCCTGGGTAAATTTATCGATAGCCCTTTGGCTTTCCTGTTTTATATTCTGAATAATGCCAGTGAGGATCTCTTTTTCGTTTTCTGAAACGAACAGCGCTTCGTTAACTGCATAGTTAAAGAACTCGTACTGCTTAATTTTTTTAGCCAGTGGTGTGTTCCAGAGAAAGTCGGGATGGACAAGTAATATCCATCCTGACTGCTCCCATACTTTTCCTTCTTCCACTTCAACACTCATTACCTGGCCGGGTGAGGAAAAGGCCATGGTGCCGCTGTCAAAGTCGAACGGCTGCTGGCCATACTTCATACGACCACTTGAGACGCTTTTTAGTGAGATACCATAGAAATCAAAAACGAGGCTCCGCGGTTCGTCATCATTCAATTTTTTAGTACCAGAGACGTTGATAATACTGATCAATGGATGTAGTGGCGGGGGCTGGTTCCTGAACTGGTGAAACTCACTGATGGTTTTAAATCGAAGCGGCTGCGGCATGATTGCTTTCAAGTTATATTATAGCTCAACAACTATTTTCCCTACTGTACGTTTGCTTTCTATGGCACGATGAGCATCTTGCATTTGAGCAAAAGGATAAACAGCTGTGACGTGCGGCTTAATTACACCTTTGCTTACAAGCACAGCCAGAGATTCCATTTCCTCTTTATTGCCCTGCCCACGGAGTATAGTCAAATTTATGCCTTTTTGCTCGGCCTTCTTTTGAGCTTCCTCAAAGTTTATCGGGACGATAGATACAATGATCCCACCCTTCTTAACAATATCGAGTGACTGCATACGGGTTTCACCTCCAAGCGGATCGAGCACAAAGTCGATATCTGACAGTATTTCGTAAAACTTTTCGGTGGTATAGTCTATGTGCTGATCGGCACCTAGTGATAGTATAAAATCGCGGTTTTTGGCCGAGGAGGTAGCTATTACAGTGGCGCCCAAATGCTTAGCAAGCTGGATAGCAATATGCCCTACGCCGCCGGACCCTGCGTGGATGAGTACAGTATCTCCCTTTTTCACTTTACCCAATACTACCAATGCCTCCCAGGCTGTAATACCTACTACCGGAAGAGCCGCAGCCTCCTGGTAAGTGATATTAGCCGGCTTACGCACAAATCTGTCTGTTTTGGTGGCCACATATTCGGCGTAGCCTTTGCCCATTGTTGCTCCAAAAACAGCATCACCAATTTCAAGATCGGTTACATCGGCAGCTTTTTCAACTATGTCTCCTGAAATATCCCAGCCAAGTATAACGGGCCTTTCGCTGCCCATGAACATAGTAAGAACTTGTTCGTTACTGCGGATGTGAACGTCCATAGGGTTCATGCCGATGTCTTTTACCTTAACCAGGATCTCACCACTTTTTAATACGGGCTTTTCAATATCCTGGTAGGTCAGTTTATCTACTCCTCCTGCTTCATTTAAAACGATCGCTTTCATTGTAAATAGTTTTTAACAAAAGTATTCAGGAACTAACACTGTGATTTATCCAAACCGGACTATTGTTTAATGGAAATGAATTGGAAATGCCAGATGCAAGAAAGAGACTGTGCGCCAGAGGTAATGAAATGTCTGTTCTCCCTTCGGAATGTCTTAAAATGTCCGTCGGGGGACATTGGGTAATTGACTGTGATACAATACTGGTAAGGGTTTTATATGGAAATGTCTGTTTGGCGGTGAGAAAATTATTGTGCGGCGGTTTGTCGGAACTATGATTTTTATGATTAAAGTTATTTTTGAGACTGTGGAGCCTGATGGCCCAAGAACGAGCGACCAGAGCGATGTACCGCGTGGGTATTAAAATGTCCTGTTCCGCTCCAAAATGTCTTAAAATGTCCGTTGGGAGACATTTTAATTTTTGGCGAAAACCTTTGCTGGATAGCGTTTCAGTGCGTCCACCTTCTAAAGTGTCTGTTGGAATATTTTAACGGGAACAGACATTTTGTGTATGTTGAACCGAGCTGCCAGGAAACACATTGACAGTGCAAGATACTACTTGCGGAAGTGGTTTACCAAAAGATGATATGCACAGTTCCACGCGTGGGAGTGTTCCACAAGATTGTTGTGTGTTGGTGTTATAAGGGAGGACGGGAAGGGGCACGGGGGCGTGAAATAACTATTGGATGCGAGACAGCTAGGGATAAGCTTCGGCATTCAAATTCCGGTAGGGAGACAGGCTACATTTTTAGACACGAGTCGCCCTGCGGAATACTGTACGCCAAAGAGAATTGATCAAATTCAATAAATTTATTGTTGGTACAGCCATTAGCAACATTTAAGTTTGGTCTATTATTAGAAAACTATTTCCTAGTAAACTTAATCTCCACCTTTTATATAAAAATGAAAAGGCCATATCGATCACTCTGCAACTACAGGCATTCCTTGACTGATGGTCTTAGTACCAGGCAATAAATACAACATAATCCCTACCAATACGATACAAAATAGTATTGCCATTATACCTGCGCTATATGCAATTTGCCACCCTTCTTTGGAGAAGTAAAAGAAAATACCCCCGATTATACTTACGCCTAAGGCAGAGGCAGTTTGCTGTACGGTTGAGTAGATACCTGCGGCGGCACCAGCGTATTCAGACGGTACACGTTTAAGGACTATGTTTAACAGGGAGGGAAGCACAAACCCGTTTCCGAAAGTCCATGCACTCAATAGTGTTATAATCAGGCCGGCATTTACGCTAGGTTTCCACAGTTCCATTTGCATGAAAAAAGCTACGCCCATTAAAACAATGCCTGCTTGTAATACCCGTTTCCCAAATCTCACTATCAATTTAGAAGCTATTATAGATGAGACCATGAACAGTACGCCGGGAATGATAAAATAAAGCCCGCAATATAAAGCAGAAACACCAAGACCATTTTGCAAGTATACAGCACTCAACAACAGATATGAGGTGTGCAGCATAAAATGAAATAAGACGGCGATCAAACCAATGTTAAAATCCTTTATTTTGAACAGGCGCACATCGATCAGAGGATTTCTATTTTCTGCAAGCTTCTTTTTTTGATTGTAGATAAAATAAGAGAGTATAGCAAATGAGAGTATGATCAATCCGATACTCCATAACGGCCACCCTGCCTCACGGCCTTGTATCAACGGATAAATAAGACAAAACAGAGCCAGTGTGAGGATAAGTATGCCTGAGTAGTCAAATTTTGCACCCTGGTGTTTTGCCGTTTCAGTTACGTACCTGTTCGTTGCCCATAATGTTACTATCCCTATTGGCAGGTTAATAAAGAAAATGAGTCTCCAACCTTCTATAGCCCAATGAGAATCAGAAAAATAACCACCTAGTACTTGTCCGGTAACGGATGCTATGCCAAGTGTAATACCAAACAGGCTAATCGCCTTGGCCCGTTCCTTTGCGTCTGTAAAAAGCACTTGTATAAACGCTATTGTTTGTGGAACCATAAATGAAGCACTCACCCCTTGAAAAACCCTAGTTACATTCAGCTGAAGCGGCGTTATGGACAGACCACATAAACAAGACGCTACCGTAAAACAGAGCATTCCCCAAAAGAATACTTTCTTGCGGCCAAAGTGGTCTCCGGCCCTACCCCCGGTGATAAGAAATGCCGCATACCCCAAAAGATAACCGGCAATCACAAGCTGAACCTGTGCATCTGTTGCATGTACTCCTTTCTTGATAGCCGGCACAGCGATGTTTATAATAAAAACGTCTATTACCGAGAGAAGAGGTGCTGACAATACGATGATCAGCTCTAACCATTTATTCTTGATCTCTTTCATATCAGAGGAGTTTTTGAATTATTTTTTTTCCAGACTTTAGGTCGGCCGTCTGTTTAAAAATGGAGGCTTCAACTACTGCTCCTTCGACCATAAGGAATATGGTTTCTACCAATTCGCTGTCTGTTAAAATATTTTTGTGGCCGGAGTTGGAGACCAGTCTTTTTATAAGATTCTTGAGGTTAATCTTTGTCTTCTGTATCTCGGCTAACACCCGTGGATCGCTTGTCCCGGCCTCGTCATTTGCTTTTATGAAAGGACATCCACCAAAATCTCTGATTTCCTGCCGTTTTATATGATGATCAAAAATCGCCAGTATTTTGCCTTTTGGCTCGGGTACGTTATTTACATCAGCCTCTAATCTTTGATACCATCGCTGATGTGTTCGCTGCAGGTAAGCAACCAATAAATCGGCTTTTGATTCAAAATGCTTATAAAGAGATGCCTTTGCGATATCAGCTTCTTCGATTACCTGGTTAATGCCAGTATTGCAATACCCTTGTTCGTAAAATAATCTATCAGCTGTATCCAATATTTTGTCAATTACAGCTTGTCCTCTTTGCTTCATACAACAAAGATAAATGCTAAATAGACAAATCTGTCTATTTAAATAAATATATTTTTTAGACTAACTCGTATTCTTACGGTTTTCACAAGTCACTTATGCAATTTAAAGTGACGTGGTGTCTGATCTTGCCGGCCATAGTGTGAGATTTGAGGCGATAAAGCCTTTTACTTAATAGAGTATGGCAAACAGAACAGCTATTTTAAAAAACTCTTTAAAAACGATAGCCATAGAAATCTTTGCTAAACGGGAGACAGGAGTTATCGTCCGGAAGTCTGTGCGCCAGACGGAACTAATCAATTGTGCTCCTGATCTCTTTCTGACGCAGGACATCGTATCTATAAAAGAGATCGATATCCTCGCCGTTATAGTTGTTGCATAAGTTGATAACGAGGCTGTGGGTATTGAACAGGATGACGTGCGCATATAGTCGTCCTGAAGACGCCGTTCCGTTTATCCTGATGACATGGGATACTTCTTTGTCATTCCATATGACTTCAATCAATGGGTGGTAGCGGATATGATCTTCAATTGCTTCCACCCCGTTAATGATCCTGATCATTTTATCCAGGTGATGACGGCCACGGACCTTCGTGAGGTAATAATTGACAGCGATCTTTGCGACCGACCTCAAGAACAGATCGTTGCCGTTCTCCAACTGATAGCGATCCCAATTGGATGAATTTGTATCGTTTACGGGTCTTGATCTGTGACGTTCGATATTCATTAATGCAACGAGATCCACAAATTTTTTTGCCAGGGCAGCATCGATGGTCATGCCATAGGCGCTATTGCATGTTTTGCAAATAAGCCGCGCAGACTTCAACACCCCACCTATGGAATTGGGAATGATATGCTCGAACGACGTGGTTTTTTTATTCAGTATCTGGTTACAGCTGTAACAGGCGCTCATGGGTACGTGGGTGAGAGGTGGTAAAGTTATGGAAGAATGAAGTGCCGGAAGCAAGGAATTCTATAGCAGACCGCTACCAGAGGGCATGACCTCAATTTAATCCAAAATGTCCGACACCGGACATTCTTATTTTGGCTGGAAGCCGCCACTGTAAAGATTTTTATGAAAATGTCCGATTGATCGGACATTTTTTATAAAGGTAATTAGCGCTGGTTAATGGCGCGTACTACGTGCCTTGCTGGCGCAAGATAGAGTTACAATGAGGTTTTTCCAAAAGAAGATATGCACCGTTCCACGATAAATGATGTTCCACGGGAGATGGATAATTTTGTTGCCTTAAACAACGAACAAATTTTTACGTGTAAGCGCGAAGGCTACAATAGTTGCTAGGCTGCTCTTTTTGTTGCGATGGCTGGAGACCTTTCGAACCAAAAGAGTGGTGTCGATAGACTTATCTTGACAACGATAAGCTTTTGAGAACATAAGAGGAAGAATTAAATCTCAACTTCATTTTCAATTCTAATCATATTGTAAACCGGTACATTTACATTGAGAGCTTCAATTGATAATGTAAGGGCATAGGGTATTGACTGCAATGTTCTGTCCCAGCCTTTATGTGCTCTAACAGCAAAACTAATTTCTTCGGGTAATTCGTGAGATTTGATAAATACCCAATCCTTCTGAATAGAATTGTTTGTTCTGCTTACATCTCTGATACCTGTATCCGTTCTACTTCCAATTTTCCAGTTAAACCCTCTCATTCTATTCCTTACCTCGTTATCATATTCTGTCTCGTTATTTTCAATTTCTTTCAAAACATAATCACGAAAATCTTCGAACGGTTCTTCGATTTTAGAAGTTGTCCAATCAAGCCATGTTGAAAGGTAAGATTTCAATTTTTGCCTTGTTCTGCGCACTTCTGCGGTAAATGCCAATGTAATTTCAATCAGTATTTCATAATCGTTACCCGGGTCACGCAACTCGTCTGGAATTTTCAAAGAGTATATATGTCCTTCTTCTGCCTTAATTGTATTGGTACTATAAAAAGAAATTCGATTTTCCGAATTCGCAGTAACCCTCTGTAAAGAGGGCAGACCATACCCAAAACGCTGCAAACTTTGTATTGTAGGGTCGAGAAAATACGGATTTGGCAGTCTCGCGCCCTGCACTAAAAGAGAGCGGAGAAGGTTTACGTTCTCATCGGGATACAGTGTTTTTAATTGCGCTATTATGTGTGATACTTTGGGTGCGGCAAAGGAAGTACCCACTCTGTCTTTACCAATAGCACCACCGTTATCAAATGTAGTTCTAACCAACTCCGGCGATATGGAAGGATGTTCTCTTACATTAGGCCTGCCTGTCCTAGCAACAATCAACCCTCCCCCATATTCGACGACATCAGGTTTAATTTGTCCCCAAATCCCCAAACCTATTCTTGAAAAGGGTGAAATCTCATGTCTATTACCAAGAGACACCCAATTGTCATCCTCAAATCCTTCATGGTTTATTGACCCAACAGTAATAGCAAAACAGCTTTGGGCTGGGTTAGCCAAGCGGACATAGGCATTTTGCAGGTATGTAGGATAAGCCTGTCCATCCTCAATATATGCTCTAATAGTATGCTTAAAGATGTTGCCTGCAGATAGGACAAAAGCAACATTATGTCGATGGATCATAGTATCGATAGTGGCTGCCCATGTTGACATATGCTTCTTCCTGAAAGGCGTTATGGCATTAATGGAATGGTTGAAAATCTTGCAATCCTCATTTGTTGCTATTACAGTCTCAATTAACTCGGCAGGAAATTTTGTTTGGAGATTATTGGCACCATCCAATACCCTCAGGTTCCTGATAAAGAACGGTAACCGATATGGTGACTGAACAATTGCAAAACCAATCGGGTAAAGAACTGCACCCGCAACCCTTGTGCCGTGGCCGCCACCATTTACACTATCGGCTGTAGATTCGTCACCTGATATGTAAGACCTGGATCTGGCATTATTTATAGCAGTTCTTATAAACCTATGTTCCTCCATAATGCCGCTATCAATTATCCCAACCTCTACACTGCCGTTTAGGGGTGCCAAAATTTCTACAACACCATTACTACTCTCCACTGTATCGTTACCTAAAAATTCAAATTCATCAACCTCAACTACTTCAAAAACAAAAGGGTAGTTACTAACCAAATCCTTTAAACCCAGACCAGATATTTGTACTGCGCATGCAAAGCAATCGTCTAGGTGTATAAAATCGCTGGTTCTCTCGCCATATCGAGCTATAAACTCATCAAATTGGTCTTCACGTTCCATCAATTTATTGTCCCTATCTATCTGCTTTTCTCTATATCTTTGACACCTCCTAAGCCCCCCTTTTTTTGCAGGATCAGGCTCTTTACCTAAAGGCTTATCAAAAGCAATGCTTACTTCTACCTTATATTGTGTAGTATCCAAAATCTGGCTATGCTCCCACTTACTAAGCATTTCTTCAGATAATATATGCCTTGGTCGCCATACATCTCGATCCTCGGTCGTTATTCTCCACAAATCAGCGACAACTGCTGTGCCATGTCTTTCAAGAACAAATCCATTGATTTTCTCTTGTAATGAACGAAAGGAATCTAACGATGCTCCCATAATAAAACCATCTTCCTCCTCCGAAACAACTTCAACTCCAAAGCTTTGCAAATCAAAATCGGCATCTATCAATTCGGGATTTATTTGAAGAAAGAATGATATTACCTCAGCATTCAATGGTGCTAAATTTTCTTCTTCACGTCTAGCTATTATACCTGCCCATTGCTGTTTAAGGTCATTTATCTGCGTTCCGAGGGCAGTGCTATGCGCTTGTCTGTTTTGTTTATTTTGTAAAGAAAGTGGATTGCTTGCGCCTCCACCAAAAAATCTGGGTTTACCTTCTACTTTTTGAACAAAATTTAAATGTGGAAATTGCTCCATTATCCATTATTTGTTTAGTTCCGCATTCTCAGCGAGTGACTTTTTTAAGTCTTCTAATTCTATCTTGTCTTTCGAGTTTATAACAGCCTTCTTCGCAGCATCGTTGGCCACTTTAACAACGATGGCGTATGACATTCCATGCATTGCTTTGGCAAAATCCGGAAGATCTATCTTCAAATCCAGTTGAAGGGCAGAAAATGTCAATTTTAATAAATCTGCAATCTCTTTTTGGGTAGGCTTAGGTAGCTCAATAAAATCGTCAAACCTTCTGAACAAAGCTTTATCTATAACCCCATCAAGGTTAGTGGTGGCTATAATAATTCCCTCTCCATTGTACTCTTCCAGCAAACCAAGTAAAATATTTACAATTCTGTGTACTTCTCCTACATCATTTGCAGCAATATTGCGCTGCTTGCCAATAATATCAAATTCATCCAGTAGCAGTACACATGGGAATTCGTTTATACTCTCAAATAACCGCTGGAGATTGGATGCTGATTCTCCTAAATAAGAGGAAATAATAGTATCGAAACGAACTTTGTAAAAAGGTAACGCTAAATCCCATGCTATTTTCTCTGCAGCCATACTTTTACCACAACCTGATGAGCCATAAAACAGAACTTTTTTTCTGGGCCGTAATCCATGATGAGCTAGTCGCTCTCTGGCAAAATATTCTTTCTCAATACGTAGAATTTTATCTTCAACATCTGTGGGTAATATCATATTATGCCGCAAGCCTTCATGTTCTATATGGGATGCAAGAGGTAATTTATATCTGCGGTCTAACGGCACTTTAAAGTTTGTTATACGGGTAACCTTTAAAGCTGGCCTTAATGAGGAGGAGTTATCAGCAAGATTATTTTTAAGGATTGTATTCAACCTCTCTGCAACACCATTATGCCCTTTTTTCTTTTCTTCTTCGATAATACTATAAGCAACTCTAACTAAGGCTGAACTTTCATTTCCTTCAATCGACTTAAATAACCTTGTTAATAATGCTTGATTCATTATTTATAAATATTACTGCAAGATACAACGCACTTCGCGTTTTTCGAATAATAACATTAGCCTAATTTCTATGCCATATCCGCTAACTCTTTTTACATTATTATTGGTAGCAGATAATAGCGTATAATAGCATTCCTAGCCAAGCAAGTCATAACTTCCACTCAAAAAACATCACTTTCTTTAATAAGTATAGAATCGCCTCAACACAAGTCTGCTACTGAAACTCAAAGATTTTTAATCGATAAAACAAAAAGCCCAACATCGCTGTTGAGCTTCTAATTTTCAGTCGGAGGACAGGATTCGAGCCTGCAGCTACGTACCATTAGCATTCCCGCCGTTGCATCCTCAAAGCATTCTACGGCCGTAAGGGGCCTAAGCTGCAACGCAATTGCATTGATCTTCAATATTTTTATCTTTGCAATGAAATAATATAAAAAAATAATGGCTGAACTTGCTCCTTGTTCTTTGTGCAAATCTACATACACCTACCAGATGGATGCTACCCTTGTATGCCCCGAATGCGGACATGAATGGAACCCTGAAGAGGCTGCAGCGGAAACTAGGTTTGTGGTAAAAGATGCGAACGGCAATATGCTCCAAAACGGAGACACGGTGGTTACTATAAAAAACCTGCCGGTAAGAGGCTCGGCACAAAGCATAAAGGCAGGCACTAAGGTGAAAAACATACGCCTGGTAGACAGCGACCATAACATTGATTGCAAGATAGACGGTTTCGGCGCTATGGCCCTGAAATCAGAATTTGTAAAAAAGGCATAGTAAACCTAAAGCAAGGGCGGCGCAACATAATGTTGCGCCGCTTTTTTGTGGGGAAGGCACCCGAAAATTTTCAAGAGAATCTGGGACCATGCCGCTCCTTATCGATATGCGCTATACGGTCAATTAAAAAAAGCCCAACATCACTGTTGAGCTTTCAATTTCAGTCGGGAAGACAGGATTCGAACCTGCGACCACATGACCCCCAGCCATGTGCGCTACCGGGCTGCGCTACTTCCCGAGACTACAGGGTTGATCCTGTAAGTATCGTTTTCAATTATTGGGAAGCAAATATAATAACTTGATCTCAGTTGAGCAAAGCCTAATGCAGCTTGGCTGATATCAGGTTCATGAACTCGCTGCGGGTTTCGCTTGCCTGGAACTGGCCGCTGAATGCCGATGTGGTAGTAACGCTGTTCTGCTTCTGCACGCCACGCATCATCATACACAGGTGCTTGGCTTCTATTACTACGGCAACACCCAATGGGTTGAGGGCTTCCTGTATGGCATCGAGTATCTGGTGGGTCATACGCTCCTGTACCTGCAGGCGCTTGCTGAAACAGTCTACCACGCGGGCTATTTTGCTGAGGCCGGTTATATAGCCATTGGGTATGTAAGCTATATGCGCCTTGCCAAAGAAAGGCAGCATGTGGTGCTCGCACAAAGAATACAGTTCTATATCCTTCACGATCACCATTTCGCTATACGACTCGTGGAACTTGGCCGAGTTGAGTATCTCGCGTGCGTCCATATCGTACCCCTGGGTAATGAACTGCATGGCCTTGGCCACACGTTCTGGGGTTTTTAATAACCCTTCGCGTTCGGGGTCTTCGCCCATGAGGCTTATTGCAGAATGGTAATGCTCCGCCAGTTTGGCGGTTACTTCTTCGTTGTATGATTCTGTCTTTTTGTACACTGGGTAGGTATAACAAATGAAATTCAAAAAAGTTAACCGAAGTACTCTACATATATGCGTGGAGTTTCCATCAGTTTTATGCAATGCAGTTGTACACCATCCTTGTTGATGTGTGGCTTCAACTCGTTCCAGATACCTATGGCAAAATTTTCTGCACTGGTGAACTTGCCTTTCATAAAGTCAACATCCATATTGAGATTGCTGTGATCTACTTTCTCAATGATCACATCCTTTATCAGGTTGCCCAGTGTTTTGGCATTATATACAAAACCGGTATCGGGGTTGGGCTCTCCTTTTATGGTAACATACAACTCATAGTTGTGCCCATGCCAATTGGTATTGGAGCATTTGCCAAACACTTCTTTGTTCTGTTCTTCGCTCCAGTTTTCGTTATACAACTTATGTGCTGCATTAAAATGCTCTACACGCGTCAGGTACACCATCAATCAAAAATTTGTGCAAAATTAAGGTTACATTATGGTTTATCAAAAAATGATGGCGATATGTAACTATCAGTAAACTATATAATAATCTGGGGAATGGTGCTTTACGACTAATTTTGTGTCATGAAATTACTCCTGGTAGCGGCAACACAAGCCGAGATAAGTCCGTTGCTTGAACATCTGAAAGCGCATTGTCAATCTATTGACAGCAATATTTTTATGCATGGCGACAATACCGTTACCACCTGTATAACCGGGGTGGGCATGGTGGCTACCACCTATGCTGTTACCAAGGCCCTGCAAACAGAGCACTACACCTTAGTGCTGCAGGCCGGGGTAGGTGGCAGCTTTAGTACCGATATACCCCTGGGAACGGTAGTAAGAGTAACTGATGAACGCTATGGGGACCTGGGCGCGGAGGATCATGATGCATACATAGATATTTTTGAAATGGGGCTGCTACCTAAGGATGAGCACCCATATACAAATGGCAAGCTGACCGCAACCGAGACCGATGGGTTTGATACCTTGACTGCGGTAAGTGGCATAACGGTGAACACGGTGAGCGGCAATGCCAACACTATTGCAGCACGTGTAGGAAGATATGCCAGCATAGTAGAGAGTATGGAGGGTGCAGCCTTCCACTACGTATGCCTGAAAGAACATGTACCGTTTGCACAAGTACGGGCTATAAGCAACTATGTGGAACCTCGCAACCGGGCAGCCTGGAAGATGAAGGATGCCATTATCAATTTAAATAACTGGCTGATCGATTTTTTAACACGTGCACAATAGTTGCCCTGCCTACCTTTGCGACACTTTTTACTTTTTTATGAAACTAACCATAGGTTTTAGTCCCTGCCCCAACGATACTTTTATTTTTGATGCCATGATACATGGTAAGGTGGATACACGCGGACTTACTTTTGACTATGTGCTTGAAGATGTAGCTACCCTGAACAAGTGGGCCGAAGAAGGTAAGCTGGATATTACCAAACTGAGTTACAGCACTTTTCTGCATACGGTGAACCAATACGCACTATTGCATACCGGCAGTGCGCTGGGTAAGGGTGTAGGGCCACTGCTTATTGCAAACAGTAAACTTGACCTTGCAAACGCAGCGGACTTTAAAATAGCCATACCGGGTTTTAATACTACTGCCAACCTGCTGTTATCGCTGGCACACCCGGAGGCTAAAAACAAAACAGAAGTAAT
This sequence comes from Flavipsychrobacter sp., assembly GCA_031292525.1. Lineage (GTDB taxonomy): Bacteria > Bacteroidota > Bacteroidia > Chitinophagales > Chitinophagaceae > JABDEZ01. Next base: position 68,541 of record JARLGY010000054.1, read on the forward strand.
ATTCAGTGAAATAGAGGCACGGGTGCTGGACGGCACTTACGATGCCGGGCTTATTATACACGAAAGCAGATTTACCTATGCGCAAAAGGGCCTTACCAAGCTGATGGACCTTGGTGACTGGTGGGAGAATACCATGAACGCCGCCATACCGCTGGGTGGTATTGTGATGAAGAGAAGCTTTGATGCTGAGCTTTGTGCAAAGGTAGATGCGGTAATAAAAGACAGCCTGGAATATGCATGGGCCCACTACCCGGTACTGGGGCCGTTTGTAACCGAGCATGCACAGGAAATGGATGAAAGCGTGATGCGCCAGCACATAGAACTGTATGTGAACAACTATAGTACAGACCTGGGCGAGGAAGGGCGCAAAGCCGTGGTGACTTTGTTTGACCAGGCTAAGAAAAGTGGGTTGGTAAAGGACAAGTTGCCGGCGAGTTTGTTTTATTGATCTTCATCAAGAATATATAATGCAGGCAGGTTGCGGCCTAGCTTGTCGTAGTCCAGTCCGTAGCCAATGACAAACTTGTTGTCTATATTGAAGCAACTGTAGTCAGCTGTTACGGGGTATTGTAATGCCTGTGGCTTGGTAAGGAATGTAGCTATTTTTATAGAAGCAGGTTGGCGATGTAATATCTCGGGCAGGAAAGCATGGAGCGTTTTTCCGGTATCTATAATATCTTCCAGCAGGATGACGTGGCGACCATGCAGGTCTTCTTCCATGCCTATTGCAGTAACTACATTTCCGGTTGACGATGTGCCCTTGTAAGAGGCCAGCTTGATAAATGATATTTCGGCAGGGATAGTGAGGTTACGAAAAAGATCGGCAGCGAAAATGAATGACCCATTCAAGATGCCAATGAATAAGGGATTAAGCCCTTTATAATCTTCTTTGATAGCAGCTGCCACCTCTGCTACTCTCTTTTGAATGTCTGCCTGGCTGATATATATTTTGAACTGTTTATCGTGTACCCGAATGTTCTCCATAGCAGCCTATTTTACTTTAAGCTTTTCACCTAGCTCTACGGTTGGTTTTTTCATGTCGTTCAGTTCCAGCAATTCGGCAACAGTCATATCGTAGCGCTTGGCAATATTGAAGGCTGTATCGCCTTTCTTTACTGTATGATACTTAACAGCAGATTGCTTTGCCAGCGGAATTTTCTTTTCAGTTCTTGCGGGTGCAGGCACTATTTGTGTTGTCTTTGCCGTTGGTTGCGTAGTTACTACAGAGGTATTTGCTCCAGGCTTGTCACCACCTGCATATACTATCTTATCCAGCCTGGCCTTTAACCGCGACAGTTCGTCCTGCGGCTCCTGTGGTTCTGTGGCAGCCTGAGTTGCAGCAGGCGGTGGGGCATCTACTTTTGCAGGCGCAACAGTTTCTTTCGTATCAAGTACTGGAGTAGTAACTGTTGGTACTGTATTTTCTACAGGTGTAGTTGTAGCCGCGGCAGCAGTGCTTTGTATAGTATTGTCGGCTACCTTAGGAGTAGCTTCGAACTGTTTGGCAGCTACTTCCGGTTTTTCTACATAGGTGTCGTTGTAAGTAGTTTGTGGTGCGGCCTCTGTGGTTTGTTTTGTTGTCTGTTCTTTTACTATATAATTGTTCTGCCGAGCCCTAGATGCTGCATCTTTTTTTGAGAGGTCATCACCCATAAATCTTGGTGCATCGCTTAGCTTAGGTTTTACACCGGCGTAGTGCTGCAGTTGCAGTATTACACCTGTATTCGGTTCCTCACCAGGCTGCAACAAGTTGTAAGCTAACAAACGGCGTAATTGCATTGGCTCATCCTGAGCTATTTGCCACATGGTTTCGCCGGGCTGTACTATATGGCTTTCGTGTTTCCCTTTAGTTGGCTTTTTCTCGAGGTAGAGGTACATATCAGCCGCCAGCGGAGCATCGGGCAGATCGTTATATTCCAGCAATTTTTCGTAACGTATATCGTATTCTACTGCATACTGCAGCATCATATCGCCCTTATAGGCCTTTATAGCTTTTAGTCCGTTTACTTTTTGTATACCTGCAGTATTGCCCTTGGTATTTACAGGTAATGGAGTACGAGAGACGGGAGTGGTAATGATAGTAGCACGTGCTTCATCAGCCGCTTCCTCTAACTTTTTAAATGCGGGAGTATCAACAGCGGCTACGTTTTCGTGGAAGGCAGCTGCATAGCGATTGTCTTCCTTTGGTTTTGGCTGCTTATACACCATGTTTTCGTTCAGCGCCTTGTAGGTATATTCCTGCAGTTCAAAATCTTCTATGATCTTTATTAGTTTTTGGGCATAGACGGGATTGGTAGCATAGCCGCATTTTTTAAGGCCGTAGGCCCATGCAGCATAATCTGTAGGTGATAACCTGAACAAGGCTGCATATCGTGGTCCGGTTTTGAGGTAGTCTGAGTGGTCTTTGTACGAGTCACCTGCACAACCATATTTCCTAAAGCATTCATTGGGCCTGTCGTCTGTATGTGCAATGGTTTCACCCTTCCACTCTTTTTTGCATTTGATACCAAAGTGGTTATTGGCATCGGTAGCCAACACACTGCAGCCGGCTTCTGTTTCCAGAATACCCTGCCCCAATGTTATAGCGGCAGGCACACCGCAGCGCAATTGCTCCTGAATGGCAAGATCCTGGTAAGCATCTACATACTTTCTTACTTTTTCGGTATAGCTATCCTGTGCGATGGTATGTGTAAACACACAAAGCATGGCAATACATACTGCCAGCCATTTTTTTAAATTCACAGTTAACTTTATCTCTTTCCTCATCACTCTGCTATTTTTCTCATTATCATTATGCCGTCCCGTAAGGGCAGCAATACATGTTGCACACGGGGGTCAGCATGTACTTTTTCATTGAATGCATGCATTGCGCGTGCATGTTTACCTTGCTCTTCGTGCGGTAATACTACATCGCCTTCGTATAACACATTATCGGCCAGTATATAACCACCAACAGGCACCTTATCAAAAACAAGATCGTAATAGCGGTTGTAGCTTACTTTGTCTGCGTCTATGAATACCAGATCATAGGTTTTATCCAAAGTTGGTATTATTTGCCCGGCATCGCCTATATGCTGTGTTATCTTAGCATCCAGTCCCGTGGCGCGAAAATAACGAAAACAAATGTCTTCCAATTCTTCATTCACATCTATGGTATCCAAATGACCATCGGGGGTAAGCCCCTGTGCCAGACATATAGCCGAATACCCTGTATAAGTGCCTATTTCCAGCACATTTTGGGGTTTTACCATATGGCTTACCATTTGCAGAAAAGCGCCCTGCAAATGGCCGCTGAGCATAACAGGTTGCTGTACTTTTACAAAAGTTTCGCGATTAAGCGCTGCCAGGTGAGCATCTTCAGCCGTAGTATATTTTTCAGCATAATTATTTATTGCTTTTGATATCAATAGCTGTGTCATGATGCTAGAAATTGGGCTGCAGTTTATTATGGGTATAAAATTCGTGTATGTAATCGAGCACCTCATCGGCGGTGTCAAATATCTTAATCAGATCCAGGTCGCCCGGGTTGATGTTGTTCTCTGTCTCGTGCATGATCTCCTTCATCCATGCAAACAAGCCATTCCAATATGCTGACCCTACGCATATCATGGGGGTATGTGTGAACTTGCGGGTTTGTATGAGGGTGGCTACTTCAAAAAATTCATCCATAGTACCCCATCCACCGGGCATCATTATGAAGCCTTGTGCATACTTGGTAAACATAACCTTGCGTACAAAGAAATAATCAAAGTGCAGTTTCTTATCGCCGTCCACGTATTGGTTAGAACCTTCCTCGAAGGGCAGCGCTATGTTTAAGCCAACGGAACGGCCCATACCCAAGCTTGCCCCCTTATTGGCGGCCTCCATAATACCAGGGCCTCCACCTGTTATTATACCATAACCATCTTCGGCCAGTCTCTTCGAAATTTCTACTGTGAGCTCGTAATATTTATGCCCGGGTTTAGTACGCGCAGAACCGAATATAGACATACAGGGACCTATCTTTGCAAGCATTTCAAAGCCCTGCACAAACTCGGCCATTATTTTAAATATCTGCCAACTGCTGTGCGCCCTGGTCTCAGTCCAGTCGCGCATTTTTATGTTTGTCGAATCGTTTTTCATTATTTATAATCGTGGGTTTGCCGGCTCCAGTTCTGGATCGACAATGACTGTGGATTTTGTAGTAACAATTGCTGTACCAGCTTTTGAACATAGTAGCATAAGCAGGAAAGCAATAGAGGCATTTATGATGAGTAGTTCAGTACCTATGGAATAACCACCAAGCAAAGTAGCTTCATTTTTCTTGAGCATGTAGCAAACAACCGGGGCTACCAGGCATATAAGCGGCACCAGCTCGTTACGGATGTTGCGTTTAGTGAATATGCCAAAGGCAAACAAAGCCAGCAGTGGGCCATAAGTGTACCCGGCAATATCCAGCAACGTTTGGATGAGCGAGCCGTTATCTACTTTGCGAAACATGAAGATGCAGATGAGGAATACCACTGCAAACACATTATGTACTATAAGCCTTGTATGTGATTTCTGTTTTTCTGTTAGCTGTGTTTTTTCTTTCATCCTAAGGATATCTATGCAGAAGGATGAAGTAAGTGCAGTAAGCGCACCATCGGCACTAGGGAAAACTGCAGAAATAAGCCCAATTAAGAAACACACAGATATTAAGAAAGGCAGCCCGCTTTTCATAGCTATAGTAGGGAAGAGATCGTCGCCAACGGCACCAATACCTTTAGTGCTTGCATAGAGATATAGCAAGCCACCCAGTAACAGGAATATAAAATTGGCCACCACCATAATAAAGCAGAATGTGATCATATTCTTCTTTGAATCGCGGAGATTGCTGACGCTAATATTCTTCTGCATCATTTCCTGATCGAGGCCCGTCATGGCTATGGTAATAAATGCACCACCCAATATTTGCTTCAGAAAGTAATTGGGTTTCATAGGATCAGTGTAGAACAAATGGGTAAACCCATTATCTTTCATTGCCTGCCAGGTATTGCCTGCATTGAGATGCAACTCGCTCATGATATAACCTACGCATACCAGTAATGCCAATAACATGAATGTAGTCTGCAAAGTATCTGTCCATACGATGGTCTTAACCCCCCCCCTGAATGTATATAGCAGGATGAGTGCCAAGATCACTATGGCAGTAAACTCAAAAGGAATCCCGAACGAACTGAGTACAAATAACTGCAATACCTTAATAACTAAATATAAACGCAATGTGGCCCCTAACGTACGCGACAATATAAAAAACAAAGCACCAGTCTTGTATGCAGTGCTGCCTAACCGCCTATCCAGATAAGTATATATGGATGTAAGCTGCATTTTATAATAAAGCGGCAGCAAGATAAAGGCTACGGCAAAGTAGCCCAGCCAATAACCAATAACCACCTGGAAATAATTGAAACCATAGTAACCAATGGCATGGTGTGCCTGGTCATACTGAATTCTACCTACGGTGCCGGGAACGGAAATGAAAGTCATACCCGAGAGCGAGGTACCTATCATGCCAAATGCTACCAGCCACCACTTGCTGTTGCGATTGCCTATAAAGAACGAATCATTATTAGAATGACGCGAAGTATAGAAAGCTATGCCCAACAACAACCCAAAGTAACAAAGTATGATAACCAGCAGTATGACTGAATTCATTGCATAAAAATAAAAAGACTTTGCCTGTAAAAAGGCAAAGTCTGGAAAGTATTTGAAAACTGCTTTATAAGCCAGCTACAATGCCAAAGTTAATTACAGGCTCATTGAGGTAGGGGCTATACTGTGTTTGTAACACATCGTACAGTATCTCAGCTATTACTGAAACACGGCCACCCAATGGTTGCCTTAAGCCACCACCCAGCAACAAGCAAGGTGCAGTTTCTGTTGCCTTTTGAGTATAGATATTGCCTGAGTTATCGTAATTAGCCTCGTTGGTGTAGATGAGATCGTATTCGAATTTACCTTCTACAAATATATTTCTGTACACAAAGTACCTGGTCCAAACGCTAGGAGATATAATGCTGGCGCTGCTGTTGTACGGATTGTACACACCGGCATACTGATCGTACAGCTGTATGGTAGATTTTTGGTATTCATAACCCAGGCCAATACCAGCAGAAAAATGGTCTGTGAACCTATAACCTACAATTGGCGACAAACCAACGTCAGCATAGCCCGTACCAAACCCGGCAATCAAGCCCCCGCCTAGTATCAATCTGCTGGGATCATAACCAGTCTTCTTTTTTTCTTTCTTTTTAGCATACTCCGGACGCCCGCTACTTGTGTAAACCTCTTGAGCTACTGCAAGCTGCACACCAAAAATTACCAATAAAACCGAAAATATATATTTCATAGTATAAAGTATGAGTTACGAAGTTACTTATAATTGAAACATAAACTTATGATAGGGGTTACGTTGAAATATTTTAACAGGAACTAAATAAAGTGACCGGCAGCATGCCCAGAGCACAAAAAGGTGGCAAAACATGCCACCTTTTAAATAGTTCCTGCAAACAAAATTATTGCTTCAGGATCTTTACACTTTGTGTAGGTGCACCGTTTGATGTGATACGGGCACTGTACAAGCCAAATGGTATATTACCCAGGTCCAGATCTAACTGGTAAGTACCTGAACCAAATTGGTAAGAATTAATCACTTTACCGTTAAGGTCTATGAGATCTACATAAACATTGTTTGCTGCAGGACCGTCAAGTACTATACGTGTATTATTCAATGCAGGGTTAGGGTAAACCAACAAGGAATTGTTGTAATTTTTCTGTACTGTGTAAACGCCGGTTGATGCGGCGGCTTTTTGAACTGATAACGTTTTTACCGGTGTACCATCGCCTATATTACCCTGTGAAGCAGTAGTGCCAGATGCGGTAAAATTATTCATGGTATAAAATGTAGAATAATTATCTGACCTAGAACTATCGCCATAGTAGTTGCTTGCCATGTAGCCCAGGTTAGCGTTTGTTGCTGCGTCATAGTAAATATCCATGTAGCCATTTCTATAACTAGTGTTGTTTGCAAACAGGTTTAGCATATTTGTCATGCTCAAGGTAGTATTCAAATATCCATTGCTGCCCAATGTAACCATAGAGCCAGAATTTTGATCGTAACCTATCATTGAAGATGTAGTAGTACCAGCGCCGCCATTAGTGTAAGCAATTGAACTAAAGTTAATAGTGTTACCAAAGTTAGCATCTCCACTAGCATATTGCATACTGTTGTCCGTTTGCGCTATTAGACCTGTGGTTGCACTCAGCTGAACGTTTGTAGCGCCATTATTACCAATGATACGAATACGGTTTATAGCATCGCCAATAAAGTTGAAACCAACATTGTTGTAACTATTATTGCCTGCGCTGCTATTGGTATTGCCCAAATTGATGCTGCCAGGAGTACTGTTTATTGCAGTGACAGTACCCGATGCACTATCTATAGTGTATAGTTGATATGTTTGATTGGATGAGTTGTAACCCAGACCATACAGCCTCTGATCGTAACCATACGCCAATGCTATCATAGCCTGGCCAGTTGTCATTCCTTTTATGGCAACCATGTTCCGGATATAAGAAGGCTTGTAAGAATCGAAGAAAATCAAGTTGCGCGAATTAAGTGTAAGTGCAGCTGTTACTTGCCCTTGTATTGCTGCATTTACAGCGCTTGTGTCGCGGGTTGTTTGGAACGCTACGTCGTTCACATTCATACCACCAGTACCAATAGCGCCCATATCTATTGCTAAACCTGTAAGGTCATCCATTTTATACAGATGTGCACCGCCGCTCAGCAATGTACTGCCCGTAAGGTAGAGTGTATTTTTGTGAGCCGTGTTATCGTACCAGTTAGCCATACCTACGTTGCTTGTGCCAGATATTAAGAGGCCTGAAGTAAGACCTACGGTATGCAAAGTAGATGGGTAGTTGCTGGTATTGTTGTAGTAGTTAGCTTCGTCAAATTTCACCATAACGTTATTAGTTACATCGTAACCATATTGTTCTGCGGCATCAGCACCATAATAGTTATTGCTATAAGAGGTTGCAGCAACTGCGCTAATACCACTATGGATATCGCCGGAAGCATATGACATGCTACCCGTACCAGCGCCAACTATGCTGCCGTCATCTGTGTTTAGTACATAGCTATTACCATTCGTACCCGTAATCCTTGCCTGGTTACCAATGGTTGAAATAAAATTGAAGCCAATTTTATTAGTGCTCCCCAACGACATGGACGATGCATTGCCTACAGCATTTGCAGAGTAAGATGAGCCTGAACCTGTAATGGTATATAATTGTACCTGCCCGCTTACTGAGTTATAGCCTAATGCATACAACCGGCCATTGCTCTGCCTGGTATCTAGGCCTACCAAGGTTTGACCTGTTGCTACACCACTAATAGAATACGGGCCGCTAACTGAAGAAGGACTGTTTATGTTTGCCATGGTGAACAGCTCGTTACTGCCCGTTATACCATACATTGTCTGCGCCCACGCGCCACTGGCCGAAGCCGCCAAAAATAAAGCTAAAGAAGCCTTGAGTAATGTGTTTTTCATAGTGTTTCTGAGTTTTCTATTTCTACTTAAGTAGAAAAAACTATGCCATAGGAAAGAGTGTTGTGGAAGGTAAATAGTGCTGCGATGCCCTTATTCATTGACTATTAATTATTATTATACATATTTTTATTATTTACTATTTTCCAGTACATTGATTAATAATGATTAGCGTAGAAGAAAATTTTAAAATAGCATGGGGTAAGAAGAATTGTTAAAGAATAATTGAAAACGTTTGTATGCGCTGTTCAAACAATACATTTATCCTCAAGCGTAACTTATTTTCCACTATTCTTGAAATGGTATAACAATGTGAGGCGACAACATTATTCTAATCAAGTTTAACATGAACTTTACTTTCGTACCCAATCCGCTTGAAAAGGGATGCCGTTTATATCATAAACACACAGATAATGAAACGAATCATTCTATTGGTTTACATAATGCTGCTCCAATACCCAGCTTTTGCACAACAAGAAAAAGGTTTTGCGTTGATAGAACTATTTACCAGCGAGGGGTGCAGCAGCTGTCCACCGGCAGACAAGCTTGCCGCCGCAACTATAAAAGAGTATGAAGGCAAAAACGTCTTTGTGCTTGCATACCATGTGGACTATTGGAACCGACTAGGTTGGAAGGATGTGTACAGTGCCCATGAATGGTCGACCAGGCAAGAGCAATACGCCAATTTATTGGGTTTAAGCTCCGTTTATACACCACAAATGATAGTAAACGGGCGTACAGAATTTACAGGATCTGACTCTCATAAATTACATGCTGCAATTAACGCCAGCCTGAGTATGGCAACACAAAACACCATTGCTTTGAATACGACAGCACAAAATAAGAGTATTGCTGTAACATACAGCATATCGGGCAACATCAGCGGCAAACACCTAGAGGTAGCACTAATACAAAAAAACAGTACAAGTACCGTGAAAGCAGGAGAAAATGCAGGATCTACATTAAGGCATGTGAATATAGTACGCAATTTAAATACCATAACTACAACGCCGCAAACAGGCCACGTAATTATCAATTTGCCGGCCGGCCTTAGTGCAGCAGAATGTTCTATTATTGCTTTTTTGCAGTCTGCAGATGGGACCATAAATGCGGCCACATTGATACAACAAATAAAATAGTTACGGCATTATGCAGGCAATAAAATAATAAAGCGCGCTCCTTCGCCAGGAACACCTTCAGCTTTTATAAACCCTTTATGATTGTCTACAATTTTCTTAACTATTGCTAAACCGATACCCGTGCCCTGGAAGTTTGACTTTTCAAGCCTTTGAAAAATTCCGAATATTTTTTCACTGTACTTTTCGTCAAATCCAATACCATTGTCTTGTATATAAAAACCCAGGTAGTCTTTTGCTTTTATACCAAATTGCTGCTCCAGCTCAGGCGATATCTTTTGTTCACCTATGGTGATCACAGGCCTGTCTTCATTAAACTTTATAGCATTTGTGATCAGGTTTTGGAACAATTGCCGCAGCTGCCCCGGGGCGCCCTTTACAATAGGTAGTTGCTGAACAGTAATGTTTGCATTTCTTTCCCTGATATTGATCTCCAGATCTTCCAGTATCTCTTTTATAATTCCGTTTACACTTACTTTAGAATATGGAGCATCGTAATTTGACAGACGGGAAAGTGTAAGGATATCATCTATGAGCACCTGCATCCTGTTAGAAGAGTTGATCATTTTATCCAGGTAGTTAGTCTCTACCTTATCCATTTTATCGGCTGTTCTTTCCCGAAGCAGATTGCCAAATGCCTGTACTTTACGCAGGGGCTCCTTCAGGTCGTGCGATGCGACAGATGCAAACTGCAACAGATCGAGGTTTGACTGTTCCAGCTTGTAATTTACAGACTGTAATTGCTGCGTAGTTGTTTTAAGCTCTTCGTAGCCACGCGCTATTGTTTCAGACGATTCCTTTTTTTCACTGATGTCATTAAATGTGATAACAAGTCCATCCATCATTTTAACAGCAATGATCTCAAACCAGTGGTTTGTGTTATTGTTGTAGAATTCGAAGGATGCCGTTTTGCCTGTTTCTACTACTTGTACGTACCTTTCAAAAACAGCTCTATCTACATGGCTGTATAAATCATTGTATTTTTTGTTTACAATATTCGTTTCCATTCCCAATAGCTGCATGGAAGTTTTGTTGGCAGATATGTATTCGAAATCGGTTATTGTTCCTTTGCTGTCCCTTATAGCTTTTAATGCCATAATGCCACTAGTAGAACTATTAAAAACCGCTTCCAGGATACTGTTCAATTTTCTGATCTCGGTTATGTCAATAAAGTTGATCACTACTCCGTCAACCGTTTTATTTTGCCGCAGGTATGGCGCAATGCGCATCAGGTAATTATTGTCATTGTCCACCACAAGTTCTTTTTCCACAGCCACTTTACTGCCCATCACTGATTTAATATCATTGATGAAATCCAAGTTTTTCATGTTGGTGGAAATATCGAAAATAGAGCGCCCGATATCTGACGTAATGAGGTTTACGTGCTTTGTTGCCGCGGGTGTAAACTTGCGAATGATAAGATTACGATCGAGTAGTATCTGCCCGATATCTGTATTCCTGAAATAATTATTCAGATCATCGTTCAACTCTATCAGTTCCTTTATTTTCAGTTGATGTTCTGCATTTACGGTATGCAGTTCTTCATTCAGCGACTGCAATTCTTCATTGGTACTCTGTAGCTCTTCGTTTGAAGATATGATCTCCTCATTACTTGACTGTAATTCTTCATTTGCAGATTCTACCTCTTCTATAAGGACCTGCAGATTTTCTTTGGTATCCTTTAATTCAAGCTCAAGTTCTGCAATTCGTTCCGTGGTATATCCCTCGCGGGTGACTGATGACGCAGGAGTTTTTCTTGAGAAAACTTCTTCTTCCTTCAATACTATAAAAATAAAGGGCTGCAGGTAAGCCTTTTGCTGCAGATAAGGTTTTATGATAATGGTGATACTACGCTCTACACTACCAACTTGTACTTTTACGTTATTTTGTACTACACGAGCATTGTCTTTAACAGCCTTTCTTATACCGGTACTTAATGCTATAGAAAGATCGGGCGGTACCATCTTCAGCAAATTAAAATTGAATGATCCTTCGGGAAAATCTATGAATTTTTTAAAGTTGCCTATTGCTTGCTTTACATCAAAGTCTTTATCAATGTAAATACCTGCGTAATCATATTCTTCCAGTAAAGTCTCTTTAAAAATCTCTGGTAAGTTCTGGAGTGCATTTTTAGATTTTGCTGCGATGGCCGGAACTGTGCCTAGTGTTTTCTCTGCAGGGTTGGAAAATGATTCGAGGTAGGCTACTCTTGTTTTGCTAATACATTTGTATATTTTCCACTTCTTGTCTACCTCGTTCATCACATCTTTCAGTATTCCTATATTCTCGCTGCTACCCAGGAACAAGTAACCATTATCATTAAGCGCAAAATGGAACTTTTGCAAGATATTTTTTTGGAGCAACGGGTTCATGTATATGAGCATGTTGCGGCAAGTAAGCAGGTCTATTTTGCTGAACGGCGGATCTTTTGCGATATCGTGTTTTGCAAACACAATCATCTTACGTAATATGGGGTTAATGCGGTATCCGCTGGCCTCCTTAATGAAGTATTTTTTTAACCTTTCAGGAGTAATAGCGCTTATCTGGTCGTCACCATATAAGCCTCTGGAAGCAAAGTCTATTACATCCTGGCTTATATCTGTAGCAAATATTTTCACTTCATTATCGTGCATTTTTAATTCGTCCATGCACTCATCAAAAAGTATGGCGAGTGAATATGCTTCCTCACCTGTGCTACATGCAACGGTCCAGACCTTTATAATTTCGCCTGCCTCTTTTTTAGCAAGTATGTCTGTAATGATAACAGCCTTGAGTTGTTTATACGCTTCCTCATCTCTGAAAAATCTTGTAACATGGAGCAGAAATTCTTTACACAATGCCCTTATCTCTTCTACATGACCTACCAAGTAGTTATAGTAATCATATAGTGATTTGATATTCCTTTCGGCCATCCGTTTGGAAAGCCGTCTGTTTATGGTAGGGCGTTTATAATTTGAAAAATCGTGCCCGGTTGTTTTGTGTACTAGTTCCAGGATATCCAACAGTATAGCTTCTTCCTGGTTGGTGAGCACATTAAAAGATCGCAATAAAGGAGCTTCATCAATAAATTCAAGCAGTTCCTCGGCCATCATGTCTGGCGCAAGAATCATATCAGCACAGCCGGTAGCAATAGCGCTATTGGGCATGCCATCGAACTGGGCTGTTGAAGGGTCTTGCACAATGACGGTGCCGCCTGCGTCTTTTATTTCCTGTATCCCTTTTGTGCCATCTGTACCTGTACCAGAAAGTATAATAGCTATAGCGCTCTTTGCTTTATCGGCTGCAAGGGATCTTAAAAAAATATCGATAGCTGTATTGGGCAGATGGTCTCTCGTTTTTGTTACCAGCTTCAGCATATTGTTCCTTACCGTAATGATCTTACCAGTTGGGATAAGGTAAATGCAATCAGGTTTCAGAAGCATATCTTCTTTGGCTTCAAAAACCTGCATTTCAGTATGCTTGGAAAGCAGTTCAGCCATCAAACTTTTATGATCTGGAGATAGATGCTGTACTATAACAAATGAAAACCCAGTGGCAGAGGGCATATTATCAAACAAATCGTTGATCGCCTCAAGCCCACCTGCTGAAGCACCAATGCCAGCTACGTAGTGCGTTTTTACTGAATCATCTATTTTTTTATTTATGTTACTATTTTTCATTTGGAATAACCTTATCGTTATATTTGCCGTAAATTATTTTCTCCACCATTACCGTGTAAATAAATGAAAATATTCCTAATAGAGGATGATACTGACGATGTAGAGCTTCTGGAAGAAGCATTAAAAGCCAATAAGATCATATACGAAATAGACGTTGCAAAGGATGGCAGTGCTGCCGTAGAATATGTTAAAAGCGGCAAAGTAAATCCTGATGTGATCGTACTTGATTTTAACTTGCCTAAAATACATGGAAGGGATGTGCTCATAGAAATAAAGTCCGTTTCCGCCTTTAAAAACATACCACTTTTGATACTTACTACTTCTTCTGCGAAAGAGGACATTGAATATTCATATAAACATGGTGCCAACAAATACCTGATAAAACCAACCAGTATAAAGCAGATAAAAGAGACTGTTGACGTGATAGTTGAACTTGCTAAAAAATCGCAATAAGTATAAAATACGCAAATAATCTATAAAAATTCAAATGCAAAAATGCGCCTTAGTTAAAACCAACGGCGCATTTTTTATTAAATGGATAAAGTGAATAAATTCCTTTTTAAGTTATACTCTTAAATACGGTGTAGCGCAACAGCATTTCGAGCAGGAGGCATACAACTGCTATCATAGCAAACGGGAAGAACAACTCGGTATAATGCTTGAATGAACTGATATCCACTTTAGTCTTTTCAAGTTTATTGATGTTGCTATAAATATCGCTGAGGGCTTTGTTGTTTGTGGCCCTATAATATTTACCACCTGTTTCGCTTGCTATCTGCTTCAGTAATGGCTCATCAATTTCTACCTTCATCATTATATTCTGTGTGCCGTTAGGCGTAGGCACAGGCATCAGCGCTTCGCCAATAGTACCAATACCAACAGTATATACGCGCACCTTGTATGCCTTTGCAATTTCAAGGGCAGTATTAGGGTCTATAAGGCCTGTATTATTCACACCATCGGTAAGCAGGATGATGACTTTGCTCTTTCCCTTTGCATAGCGCAGACGATCAACAGCAGTAGCCAACCCCATACCTATAGAAGTGCCATCTACCAGCATTCCACTTTTTACATTGCGTATCTGCTCTTTCAGTACGTTATGATCTATAGTAATGGGGCACATGGTGAAGCTTTCGCCAGAAAATATAACCAGACCTATACGGTCTGTTGGCCTATCATTAACAAAACGCTCTGCAGCAGCCTTTGCCGCCTCTATACGGTTGGGCTTAAAGTCTTCTGCAGTCATACTGCCTGATACATCGATACCTATTACGATGTCTATACCGTCGCTATCCACACGCTCCGTAACATTGGATGATTGCGGCCTTGCAAGTGCTATGATAAGGGTGACAACTGCTATGATGCGTAAAACAAATAGTATAGGCCTAAGGCGTACCTTACCTGTGGGTTTTATTTTTTCAAGGCCTGCCAGGGTAGTGAGGCGCATCACCGGGAAATTACTTTTTTTGCTCCGGGCCTGCCACCATATCATAAAAGGAACCAGCAACAGCAACCCAAAATATGCAGGGTATGCAAACCTAAAATGCTGCCAATCCATAAAGTAGCTGATCATTGCGTCTGTTGGGTTTCGTTTCTGTTAGGTTTGGATGCAACAACAAATTTTATAGCTTTTTCCATAGCAGCCATATGCTCCTGGGGCAAAGGTTGGCTTTTAGCAAACTTTGCCATATCAGCTGTATGCAATATGCTTTCCAGGTATTCTTCAAACGGCTGCATTTCGCGATGTATGCGCACTTTGTAAAGGAGTTCGTCAGTAGTTAGTTCCATAGCCGGGGTTTTGAACCGCATCTCTATGTAGTTGCGCAGTATGTCTGTAAGCTCTGTATAGTACTCCTTAACTTCTCCATTCTGCCACATTTGCTTTTCTTCAAGGGAGGCAAGCAAGCGTATCGTTTTTTGCTGCAGTGTTTCGGGTGGCGTAACAGGACCAGCGGGCAACTTAGCTTTTTTATTGCGCATAAAGTATGTGACAATAAAAATAATGAGTAGCATCAGCAGTGCACCACCCAGGATATACCATATATAGTCGAGCCAGGAGCCTTTAACCTTGATGATATCTTTTATGGGCTTAAATGCCTTGGTAGTATCTACGGCTACCGTCTGTACCAGTAACTGGAAGGAATCTGTGCTAACGGTATAGGCTGAATCGTAGTTTGGCTTTACTTTAAAAGCTATAGAAGGAACGGTATAGGCTCCCGAATCGAAACCTGTGATGAGTAAACGCTGCCTGTAAGATATGTTATCGCCATCCCTTACGGTGTCTATCTTCCCTTTGTCCACCACCTCAAGGTGGTTAAAAGAATCTGGTAGAACAGGCCATAGGACTTTCTCATTTTTGTCGTTCAGTTTTATTTCAATGAACAGCCTGGCCTGGTCGCCAACAAGTATCTGTGTGGCATCCATGCGAGAAGTGATCCTGGCACCCTGAGCGTGGGCAGCATAGTTTGCTGACAACAGGACCGCGATCGTAAATATTATTTTTTGTATCCGCACTTTCATTTATAGTATCACCTTCCTTTAAAATAACCTTGCAGAATTTTTACATAGTCCTGGTCTGTGCGCACAGTAAGCAAAGAAGCCCCGCTCTTCCTGAACGCGGCAGCGCAATACTTACGATAATCTTCGAAAGCACTGGTATATTGAGTACGCACATTCCGGTCGTCGGTATCCAGCCAGCGCACCCCGCCGCTTTCGGCATCCATAACCTGCAACAACCCTGCTGAGGGCAACTCCTTATCTACAGTATCGTAAACATGAATGCCTACCACATCGTGCCTGCGTGCAGCAAGTTGCAAACCCTGCTCGTAGGGTTTGCTTACAAAATCGCTGAGTACAAATGTGATGGTTTTTTTCTTCAACACATTGTTCAGGAACTTAAAGGCTACATCTACATTTGTACCACCAGCCTGTTGTGGTTCCAGCGCTATGAGTTCACGTATAATGCGCAGTATATGGCTGCGGCCTTTTTTAGGCGGTATATATTTTTCAATCTTGTCGCTAAAAAATACAACCCCTACTTTATCATTGTTTGTAGTGGCAGAGAAAGAAAGTACTGCACCCAGCTCAGTTATCAGGTCGCGTTTCAGGCGCTGGTGTGTACCAAATAATGAACTGGTACTTACATCAACCAAAAGCATTACCACCAGTTCGCGTTCCTCTTCAAACACCTTTACAAAAGGGTGAGAAAAGCGGGCTGTAACATTCCAGTCTATGAACTTCACGTCATCGCCCGGCACATATTCGCGCACCTCGCTAAAAGACATACCCCTACCCTTAAAAGTAGAATGGTACTCGCCGGCAAAAATATGATTGCTGAGCCCCTTTGTCTTTATTTCTATACGCCTTACCTTCTTTAATAATTCAGCGGTAGTCATATTATTATACTAGGTCACAAAATAGCTTAAAAGTCATTATTAAAATGCTAAAAGATAGGCATTGTGCCTTTTAGCGCTGCAAATATGAAAAAATGCATCTGCTTGCCTGCAAAAATAACAGTTCCGGTTTTTATATGCCAATTGTAAATACTTAAATTTTTCTGAAAATGCTACACCCTATTATTTACCAGATAAGGATTAGCTTTGATGACACATTCATAAATTTTATTCATGAAACAGACATCAATATTGTCGCTTGGGGCGGCTGCCCTGCTGTTTGCAGCCTGCGGACAAAGCACAACAAAAACCGAAACTACAGGACAGGACACCGCAAAACCTGTGTACACACGTCTTTCACTGGTGCCTACCGGTTCGTCGCCAGAATTTCCTAACGCACAACTGGCTATAAAAGATGTAACCGCACAAAAAGCAGGTACAGACAGCGCTACAGTGACCTTTAACTTTGATGTAAAGAACTATGAACTGAAGATGCAGACTGCTGATACCGGCACTAAACTCTGCAGCAATTCGGCGCAAGGACAGCACATACACTTCATTATGGATAACAAGCCCTACAAAGCACTGTATGAACCTACGAATAAAATAACGCTGGCCAACAATAGTGAGCATTACCTGATGGCCTTTCTCTCCCGTTCTTACCACGAGTCTTTAAAGAATAAAGGAGCTGCCGTAGTTTACCATTTTAAAATAGACGAGAAAGGGAACCTGAAGAAGCTGGAAGACCCAACTACACCAATGGTATTTTATAGCAGACCTAAGGGTGATTACCTGGGCAAGGACACAGCAAATGTGCTGCTTGATTTTTACGTATGGAATTGTACTTTATCTCCTGATGGCTACAAGGTGAAGGCGGTTATCAGCAACGATACTCGCGGAACTGCATATGACACTACACTTATGATCACCGATTGGAAATCTAATTTTATACAAAATCTTGGTGTAGGTAAATCTAATATCACACTTACCCTTGTTGATAAGGATGGTAATACGGCAGCGTATCCATCTTCTATTGCTTCACACAGTGTGACTCTTGCCGCACAAGAACCAATGAAATAAATAACCCAAAATTTAGATTACAAAAAACGTCCCACTAAAAGCGGGACGTTTTTTTATGCTGCTAAGAATTTATTACCTGTTTTCTGCAAATGTTTGTTCCTGATTGCCTTCTACGAACCAGGCTTTCCTTCTGAACCAAGCAAGTCCTGGATCTGGTAAACGGTTGAGCCTGTGAAAATCATACGCAACAGGCTGATCAAATATATGACCCTGTACCCCAAAATATTCATTAATGCCGCACCAGTCGCAAGTTTCTTTGATCATAGCGAATGAGCTATCATTTTTTATAACAGCCACCATACCGGTTGTTTTTTCTGAAAATTCTGTGCCAGGTGTGTAAGAAAAGCGTTGCATATAAATAGTATCCCTACTTATATAGTAGCTGCCCCAGGCATCTTGTATCAATAAAGAATTTTGATCGTGATTAGGATTGTTATTGTCATCCAGGATAGCCAACATGCTGCTTTTGCTATCGTAGTTGTGACCACCTACATAGAAAGTACCATCGTTGTAGAACTGTAAAGTATGAAAAATAATGCCTCTGTCTGACTGCGTATCTTCTATGCTAAAGTATATGCCATGCCTGGTAAGAAAAGAAGGATTAACACCCGTTTTCTTTACATATACACCCTGCGCATTTACACCAACCACGCAATTCAACAACAACAGTACAGCAGATAATATCTTTTTCATAGCATTTAATTTTTACGGCTAGTCAATTGTTAAGCATTTGTTTTTCGTTTGTTAATGAATAGTTTTTATGAACTATTAATTTTGAATTACCAATGCAATTTACTAATTGATTTCTAATCAAGCAAAATAATGCCATGTTTTTTATTATTAAGTGACATGTGGTTGTATGACCTACAAACACTAATACATAATATTAATTAACATAGTATATTTCTATTTTATGTAAATTCCCATTGTCATTTGTGGGGAATTATAAATTGAAGGCAGTTGTACATGTGCTGTTTTGAGTACTTTTTAGCTCTATCCCATAAAAAGGGAAGGTAGGAGGTGAATTACTAACATGCCAAAACGAAAGACTATAAACAATACTAACATCAATAGTGCGAATGAGACCATTGCTAAATGGAGATCAAATCTACTATTCAGGTAAATATTCTAATAAAGGTTCCATTTCATTGAGCTGCTTGCCAGATATAGAAATAGGGTTTACTGAAGTGGTATGACGTTTTTTTATTGACCTATATTTCAAATATCTGTTTACTAAAAAAGCGAGGAAACAGAGACAGAGACCAATACAAGCATAAAAATACTTTTTTGTAGCCCCGAGGAAGTATGCACGCACACTTACTCTATCCATTTTCTCTTTTCCAAAAACTAAAACACCTGCCTTATACGCGCTTTTGGAAAATACACCTAGCTTATTCCAGTTAGTATAGGTCCACCCTTTTTGATAATTGTAGCTTGAACGATAGCGCCTTGGTTTAAACTTAGCATAGTAGGGCCAGTTGGCTGCTACCTGGTTTATATCGCTCATGTGGCCAAGGCTGTCCCGAAAAGTCCATGCAAACAAAGGGTCGATCAGCAGTAGTTTTGAACCACTTTCTATAACAAGTGTAATATGACCACCAGGAATATCTCCTACTGTTTGCTGTACAAATTTTGTGTGGATGTTCATTTTGTTGAGCAAGCGTGCTGTGAATGCAGCATAACCCCCACAAGAACCTTGACCATAGTAATATACCAGAAAAGATGGAGAGATGAAGAAACCTTTACCTATACCAAATTTCTCATTTCCATAAACATCGGCCATAGGATCTACGACCTTGTGAGTAAGGCTCATGGCAGAATCTACTGCATCTTCAAGCCCTTTACCCTTGCACGATAAATTGACCCGATTGACCATAGAATCGAGTATATCTTCTTCATAGCGCCACTCAGAATAATATACGGCTGCAAGCGTAAGAAAAAACCCGGAAAAGAAAATTATGCCATATGTGAATAAACGGCTTTTCATGGTATGTTGATAGCGCACTGCATCTATTACATTGATACAGCCAGGTAAGTGAGATAGTTGGGTGGTGCAAAAATAAACAAAAAAACTTAATATTTTTGAAACGCTTATAACATTAAATGCATTTATTGCAATACATTTATACAATTTCTAATTTCACTTCTGCAGAATCAAGATCCTTGATATTTATAATACCTGGTCTTTTGCCTTTAGCTATCATGCCTATAACATCATCCATTTGCAAGGCGCATGCGCCATTATACGTGCCCCATTTAAGCAACTGCTCCCAATCGAGCGCAGGGTAATGTTTTTTCAACAATTGCAGCTCTGCTAAAATGCTTAAACTATGATTTGATGCAAGGCTATCTGTACCTATACATAATGTGGCTTTGTTGTTTAAGAACATATCAACATGGGGCAGCCTGTCTTCGATATACAGATTTGCTCCAGGGCATAAGCAGCAATATAATTGAGGCACAAGCTGCAAGGCCAATTGCAAGTCTTCCTGTGTAGTATATGTGTTGTGTATTAGCAGGTAAGGCCGGTTGTGGGGCAGCCATTGTAAATAGGCCTGCAATGAGGATGTGCCGGGAGGTACGAAAAAACTATCGTCTATCCCCAAGCCATGTAGCAGGTCTTGCACCTGTCCTGTTTTATACTTATAATATTCATCTTCAGCTTTGCTCTCCTGGTTGTGGATAGACAATACGCCATTAGTATGATTGCCAATGAGCCTAAATAGAGTAGCTGATACAGAATATGGGGCATGGGGCGCTATAACTTGTTTTAGCATCTTCTTGCCTTGTGGCTGTTGTGCAAAAGTATCATAGACAGCCAATGAACGATCGAACGATCGTTGTGCATTTATATCTGAAAATCCAATAGCTTCTACGAAGGTATAGAAGTGCAGGAGATCAAGCGTCCGCAGATCAAGTGTATCTGCTACATTTGCAATATCGCCCACGGCTACTATACCATTTGCTACCATTTCCTGCAACGCCTGTAGCCTTGCATCTTTTTTCTGCTCTTCGGTATAATCATTGCGGTGACGAGGAATAGTTTGCAGGAAAGGTATAAGACCAGTATGTTCAGGAATAGCACCTTTCATATGCGATAGTTCAAGATGGCAATGCACATTTACAAACCCCGGGCAGAGTACGCCTTCATATACCACATCTGCTATAACAGAACCGGAGCGATGTAAGTCAATAATAGTTCCATCATCGGCTACTTCTATTACTGTGCCTTGCGGCAGCCATTGCAAACCATTATGTATCCGGGCAGCCGTAATGAACATTTGTATAGATATAAGTAGTGTGAAGTATTCTTGTTGGTCGAGTTCCGTTCCGCAACATACAGTACGGCATCCGTTAATTTCAAACGAGTGCCCTGGTGTATACCGGGGCACTCGCTAATAGTATCATAACATCTTTATTTACCGGATCAGCTTTTAAAATGTTTGATCCTGATTATTTCCTGATCTGTGAGAAAGCGCCATTTGCCACGAGGCAAGTTCTTCTTGGTAAGACCTGCATACATAACACGGTCCAGCTTTTCTACAACATAACCCATGGATTCAAAAATGCGGCGCACTATACGATTGCGTCCGCTATGTATTTCCAGGCCAATTTCGTTTTTACTTTCCAAGTAAGCTACCTCATCTACAATTGCAATACCATCGTCGAGCGTTACACCAGCAGCAACTTTTTCAAAGTCAGCTTTGGTGAGGCTCTTATCCAGCGTTACCTGGTACACCTTCTTTATAGCATAGCCAGGGTGAGATAGTTTTTGTGCCAGGTCACCATCGTTGGTGAGTAATAGTAAACCTGATGTATTCCTGTCCAGTCTGCCTACAGGATAAAGCCTGTCTACACCTGAATTATCTACCAGGTCCATCACTGTTTTACGTTCCTGAGGGTCTTCAGTGGTAGTTATAAACCCTTTGGGTTTATTGAGCAGCACGTAAGCAAAATCTTTTATTGGCTGCAGCTTCTTACCCACAAGGGTTATCATATCTGTATCCTGCACCCTGTAACCAGGGTCCATTACCAGCTCACCGTTCACCTTCACTTTACCTTGCTTCACCAGTTCTGCTGCTTCCCTGCGGCCGCATTCACCACTGTGTGCAATGTATTTGTTCAAGGTCATTTGCTTATCCGCACCTGCATCATCATCCTCTTCGTCATCGTCATCAGCATGCTTCCGCTTCCTTTTGGTCTTTCCACCGGGCGTAACACCTTCTACATATTCAGGGCGGGGGGCAGCTACTTTATCGGCAGCTTTATGTTTATGCGGCGTCTTAAACGCCGTTTTTTCTTTTTCAATTTCTATCGGCTCGCTATCTTTTTCCCTTTTTGCTTTAGGCATTTTAGGGCCATCAGGTACTGGCATATCAGGCCTGTCAGGTCTGTTTTTGTAGTCTATTGAGCGGGCAAAACTTCCTTCTTTACGGTTGCGGTCGGGTTTATCGTCGCCATAAGAGCCTTGCGGGCCATATGTTTTCTTAACTATCCTTCCTTCTGTTTTTTTTTCAAATGGTTTTTTCCCAGCCTTGCGATCGCCGCTGCCCTCTGTCCTATCGGATTTAGCACCGGCAACTTTGCCATAAGGTTTCTTGTCATCGCTACGTTTTGCAAAAGGCCTGTCGCCATCCTTTCTGTCATCGTTGCGCTTAGCATAAGGGCGCTCGCCTGTGCTATCATTCCTTTCCCTAAAGGGTCTGCTGTCTTCTTTCTTCTCGCGTACGGGCCTATCTGCTGGTTTTTTAGCATCCGGATGATTTTCAAAATCCTGATCGCTGTTACTTTCAAAAGTATTGGGCTTGTACGTTCTTGGCTCTTCTTTCTTTATCCTGCCTGTCTTATCAAATGTTTTTCTATCGTCACCACGCTTTGTGAAAGGCTTGTCACCAGACGCAGTTTTCTTACCCAGGCGACCATCCTCACGTTTAGGTTGGTCGAACACCCTTTTATCATCCTTATATCTTGGCGTGCCTTTTTCGCTTTCAAACGTATTGGGTTTGTAAGTTTTGCCATCGTCTTTTTTAAAACGTCCCGGCCTTTCAGATGAACGTTTTCCTTCCTCGCGTTTAGCATAAGGCCTATCGCCCGTTGCTTCTCCGCGTGGTTTGAAAGATCGTGTATCGTCACCTTTATCGCGCGATGGTCTTTCATTCCTGTCATCGCTGCGTTTTGAGTAAGGCTTGTCGCCAGAACCTTCAGCATTGTATTTCGGCCTTCCGCCCGGCTTAGTGTCATCCTTCCTGTCGCGTGCAGATCTGTCAAAAGGTTTTTTGTCATCGCTGCGTTTTGCAAAAGGCTTATCCCGGCCAGGCGCTTTTTCGCGTTTGCCGCCTGTGGCACCGCCTTTGTCCCGGCTAGATTTGAAGGAATCCTTTTTGCCTGATGATGGTCGTTTGTTCATGCTTGTTATTTACTCAAAAAAAGATATGTCGGCAAAGGTACGACATTAAGGCAGTAGAAAGTCTTTACTAAATAGCAGATAAACTGGAAGCTTGCCTGTAAAAGAGCAGGCTGCATATATTTTCAACTGCACTTAACCATTGCCCCACAACATACCAGTATAAACTAGCGCTACGCAGCACACTCGCTGCGCCCGTTAGTTGATATATTGGTTAGTGAAATTGATTCCACCAGGTAGGGTCTGTTATTGAAGCGATACCAATTGTAGCAACTAATATGATGCATGATATTATTGATATGCCAATTAAAATGAGCGCAATAATAGCACACGTTCTTCCCGCCATCAGGTTTTTGTAAGAGGAAACGGTATATGCCGCGGGGTCAATTTTATACATCCTGAGGTCTTTGCTTGCCAATACCACAGCAATAATACTTAGAGTTAAACCCGGTAAGCCATAGCAACACATGCCTACAAGCGACAAGATACCTAAAACCAGCACGGCTGTGGCATTGGGCAGGTTTTGCTGATAATTTTGAGGGAAAATATTTGATGGTTCCATTTAGAGTTGGTGTGTAATTATTTTATAAATATAATTAATGACAACAATAAACGAAGTACCTGCAAAAAAATATATCAGCACTTTTGCCCCATGCCTGAAACCAAATAAAAGGTGCAAACATAAAAGGATAAGTAGCGCCACCATAAAAATTCCGGGTGGATATATGTGCCAGCTTTGGCCCAAATTGCCACGTAGCAGCGCTATAAGCGAACGTTGCAGACCACAACCCGGACAATCTACATGCAGCAAAGCTTTGGATGGACATTGCAGCATATGCCGCTCCAGAAGATTGACAGTATGCCTGTACATAGAGCAGAACTGTTTAAATAATTATATCTGGGCTGGCTTGTGCTTTTCGCGTTCAGCTATTATTATGGGGTGCGCTTCTTTATAAATGTCTTGTAAAATACCTAACAATCTTTTTATCTCTTCTTTCTCTTTTTTCTCCTTGCCCAGGTATTCTATTTGTGCCAGGTAATCGTACATATCGCGCACTTTTACCACGCTTACACTCGATTTAAGAAAATGTGCCTGCCGGTATATGGCTTCGTAGTCATCAGTATCATTTATTAGTCCGGCAAGTTTTTCCAGCCCCTCAGGCATCGTTGTTAAAAAGATCTCTATAACATCATATATATAATTCGAGTCATCATCAGATATATCGTACAAGAAACTAAGATCCACTAAAGCTTTCATATCTGCATCGTCATTTATTACGTTAGTAAAATTATTTTTTTCTTTGTCTTTTGTCAATTTTATTATTTGATGGTACAAATCATTTGGTTCAAATGGTTTTGAAATAAACCCCGACATGCCCGCCTCATAACATTTCTCCGCCTCACCCTTCAATGCATCAGCTGTCATAGCCACGATTGGCGTGTCATTTTTCATTACCTGCCTTATATAGCGTGTGGCCTTATAGCCATCTACTTCGGGCATCTGAAGGTCCATTAATACAATATCAAAAGACTGCTGTTTCATTTCATCTATAGCTTCCCTGCCATTGTTAGCTATAGTGATCTTGGCCCCTTGTTTCTGAAGTGTATTCTTAACTACTTTCTGGTTTATTATATTATCTTCCGCTACAAGTACTGTTATCCCCAACAATAGGTTTTTCTTTTTTTCTTCACTTACTATCACAGCGTCTGTTACCTGTGTACTTACTTCGTACGATATCTCGAAAGAAAAGGTGGAACCTTTACCCAGCTCGCTTATTACCGATACATGACCATGTTGCAGCTCTACGAGTTGTTTTACAATTGCCAGGCCAAGGCCCGTGCCGCCATATTTGCGCGATTTATTTTCGTTGTTTTGAGTAAAACTTTCAAAAATGTATTCCAGCTTATTTGGCGCTATTCCTATACCTGTATCAGATACGTCTATCCGCAAACGCATGTGATCGCCTTTTCTATCGGTACAAGATACACGTACATCAACAGAACCTGTGGATGTAAATTTTATTGCATTGCCTACCAGGTTAATAATGATCTGCTGCAAACGCAATGAATCGCCTACAAGGTACTCAGGTATTCCTGGTTCAAACACAAGATTCATTTTCACCATTTTTTCCTCAGCTTTAAGCTGTAGTGGATAAATGGATTTTTTAATGACATGCGCCACCTTGAAAGAAGAGTGTTCTAAAAGGAATTTACCTGCTTTGATCTTAGAGAAATCGAGGATATCATTTATAATAACAAGCAGGTTGCGTGCAGATTCCTGTATATTTTCAACAAACTCTCTTTGTTCCTGGTTTTGCTGTGTGCCCATGAGCAGATTACTCATACCTATGATACCGTTCATGGGGGTTCTTATTTCATGGCTCATATTTGCCAGGAAGGATTCTTGTGCAGCCTTTGCTTTTTCTGCTTCGCGTTTGGCAGCCAGCAGTTTTATTTCCACCTCTTTACGTTCAGTGATGTCAGTAACCAAACCGCAAATACTTTTTACATTGCCCAGCTCATCAAGCAGAGGGAATTTTGTAACCCAAAAATAGTGTTGCTTATTACCCACCATCTTAACGATCTCTATAGTGGTGATCTTCTTCTCAGCAATAACTTTTTCATCTGCTACATCACTTTCCACAGATTCCAAATTATCGCCCATTATATCCAGGTCAGACAGGCCAATAATGCGTTCAGCACTCACGCCCATTATTTCCTCCATCTTTTTATTGATGACGATGTAGCGTTTTTTTAGGTCTTTAAGGTATATGACAGAAGGAATATTATCGATTATGTCCTGAATGAGTTTTTGCTGATTTTTACGCTCAGCCTCCATTTCCTCAATTTCCAGCTTTAAAGTTTTTTCATCATTAATATCCCATATCACTATTTGCCATTCCTGCATGTCGCCACGTTCCTGACTAACAGGAAAAATGCGGCAAGACACCCATTTGTTGACCCCTTTATTGGTAAATATCTGTAGTTCTATGGTATTGTTATAAACTCCCGTACGGCTTATTGCATCGGTCACATCGCGTAGGTGTGCTCTAAACTGACGTGGGATGCATTTCATAACACGCATACCTATAAGGCGCGCAGGTTTATAGCCAGCGAGCTCTTCAATATTCTTACTGGCAAAATATATAACGCCTTTCCTGTTTACCACCAACATAGTAAGTCCTGAATCCTCAACAAGAGATTTGTACTTTGCCTCATTAATATGAGCCCGTTCTTCAGCTATAGTACGACGCTTAATGTTTTGGTTTATCTTATACAATGTAAGCAGCAGGAAAATGCTGATGAGGATATAACTAACTACAGAAAATACAGCACGTGACTTGCTATAATGCAGGTTTAGATCGTTACGACTATTGGCAAGGTCATTACTAATACCTTCTGTAACGGTCATGTAATTCTCTATCTCTGCATTCAACGTAGTAAGCTCTGTTGAAAAATAGCTCTGATTATACCCTGGTACAGTACTCTGGCTAATAAGGCTGGCCGCTAACCCTGTTTTTTTATCGAAAAGCGAGGCAAACTTATTTAGGCTATCCAGGTTGATATCCTTCTTTATACCATAGTAGGTGAGAGAAGTAATATCTTTTTTTATTTTTTGAGTATAGTACTTAAGATTACTGATCTGCGCGGTATCATGGTACAGGAGATAAGTGCTTAGGCTTACATCAAACCTTTCATTGTCAACATCTGTAGATCTAATTTTGCCTATCAGATCGGTAACCTGTATCACGTCCTGCTCTGCTACTCTTGACTTTTTGTATAGAAAATAGGCCTGGAGGAGGTAAATGATGAAGAACACAAGGATGGCCACGTTTATTGTGGCAAACGAACGCTTCAGTTGAGAGGCAACCGTATTAATAGATCTATTGGGCGATATGGTTTTCTTTTTGTTCACTAAACCTGGATATAGAGTGCTATTTGCAACAACATATTCTTTTGGATTATAAAGATTAATTCTTAGCTAACTTTATGAGACGACAAAAGTATTGTTAATTTAATATAAATAGGCAGGTGCATGAATACCTAGCTGCCCGATTAACTTCCTGATAACAATGCTAAATTCAGCCTTACATACATTAATTGCATTATAATTTTTATCTTAGTGTGCGTTATTGATGCTAAATGCGCTTTTTTTGCAGTATAATTCTCAATTTGCTTTTGGCTTAATATTTGCAATATTTTTAAGTTGGCATTGGATAATTTAATGTATGGCCTATAAAATAAAGATTTTACCCCGCTGGATTATTTTTTTGCTTGACATATTATGTGTTCAATCTTGTATTTTCTTTTCTTTCGTCCTGCGTTTCAACTTCGATCTCCAGGCGGTATCTCAATACAATATAAAGCTGGTACTAGGTATTACCCTGGCGCTTAATACTGTATTATTTTATACTTTAAAGAGCTATGCAGGCATTATCAGATATACCAATATAGAAGATACTTTCAGGTTACTGATCGTTAATTCTATTGCAGCGGTATTATATTTTACTATAGATCTGCTCTCTAACCACAGCTTGCTTTTCCCTATATCTATTGTTGCCATCAACTTCTTCATTGTCAACTTTGTACTTATATCTTATCGCTTATTTGTGCGGTATAGCTTTAAATTTTACAAATTGCACCGGGAAGATGACCGCAACAAGATAAAAGCCGCTGTATATAATACCAGCGAGCACGGTTTGCTTACGAAGAAAGTGATGAATGAAATGCCCAACGGTGATGTGCAGGTAGTAGCCTTCCTGGATGATATGTTGAGCAAAAGTGGCAAACTGATGGAAGGCATACCCATTTACAATACCGACGAAACCAGCCTGAATAAACTTAGGAACGAAGGAATAGAGCTGCTTATCATTGCCAACCGCACTATACCTAAAGAAAAACTCAACTACCTTGTTGATACCTGCCTGAATTATGGCATACGCGTGCAGCAGGTACCCCCAATACAACAATGGCTGAACGGGAAACTGGATACAGACCAGCTGAAGAATATAAATATTGAAGACCTGCTGGAGCGTGAGGTAATAAAAATAAATAACGAAAAACTACATTCTGAACTGCGTGGGAAGAAAATACTAGTTACAGGTGCAGCAGGGTCCATCGGCAGTGAGCTGGTAAGGCAATTGATACATTACCATCCTTCTTTGCTTATACTGTGTGACAAGGCGGAAACACCTATGCACAACCTACAATTGGAACTGGCTGAAAAATATGCACACGCTAATGTAAAAGCATATATAGGGGACATATGCGATCTGGTGCGTATGGAACACCTTTTTGAAATCTACAATCCTGAAATCGTTTATCATGCCGCTGCATACAAGCATGTGCCACTAATGGAGGACAATCCCTCAGTAGCCATATTGAACAATGTACAAGGCACGAAAATACTGGCAGAACTTTCTGTGGCCAACGAAGTAGAGAAGTTTGTGATGATATCAACAGACAAAGCGGTGAACCCTACCAACATAATGGGAACATCTAAAAGGATAGCTGAGATATTTACCCAAAGTTTTTATAAACATTTATATAAGAACGCCGAGAATAACCTGAATAAGAATGTTACATTCCCTACCAGGTTTGTAACAACACGATTTGGTAATGTTCTGGGTTCAAACGGATCGGTAATACCACGTTTTAAAGAACAGCTTGAGAATGGGGGGCCAATAACGGTAACACATCCTGATATAACCCGTTACTTCATGACCATTCCTGAAGCCTGCCAGCTTGTAATTGAAGCAGGTACCATGGGCAAAGGTGGTGAAATATTTGTGTTTGATATGGGACAGCCCGTGAAGATAGTGGACCTAGCCCGCAAAATGATAAAGCTAGCCGGCAAGGAACCCGATGTTGATATTGAAGTTGTATTTACTGGCCTGAGACCTGGAGAAAAACTATATGAAGAATTGCTGAATGACTCTGAAAATGTAATGCCGACATATCATGACAAAATAATGATAGCCAAAGTGCGGGAGTATGATTTCTTAGCCATAAATGATAAAATAAATAAGCTGCTGGTAAGTGCACGCAAACATTATACGCTTGAAACTGTGGCACAAATGAAAGAACTGGTACCTGAGTTCAAAAGCAACAACTCGTTTTATGAGAATGTTGTAAGCGATTAAATTTAACCCATCTCTTTACTTTTAGCAGCCCTTTTAAGGGCTGTTTTCTTTTTAGGTAACTTCTAAAATCATTGTACATAATTTTTAACGATGCTGATATTCAATTAAACGTTTGTTCAAATCGAACGTTTGTTCTACTTTTGAATCAAATATACTTTATGACAGCTATAGAAGAAATGCAGGTGACTACTAAAAAAGAAACCCAAATACTTGAAGTTGCAGAGCGTTTATTTGCTACCAAAGGCTTTGAGGGTGCATCGGTAAGGGAAATAGCACGCGATGCTGACGTGAGCGTATCGATGATCTCTTACTACTTTGGATCGAAGGAAAAGCTGATGGAAGCAATAGTGCTAAAAAGACTAGGCCTTGTAAAACTACGCCTGGAGCATTTGCTGGAGGATTTCAGGCTATCATCACTTCAAAAGATGTATGCAGTTGTGGATAGTAATGTGGAGGATATAATTGAGCGTCAGTATTTTCAGAAAATAATGATACGGGAACAGTGCGGCAAGAGCAGTACCACTACAGCACGCCTAATAGAAGATAACAGGAAGGATATTGGCGAACTGATGAGAAAATTAATAAGCGAAGGGCAACGTAAAGGGGAATTTAGGGGCGATGTGGATATAACCTTGCTTATGATGACACTTATAGGAACTACTAACTACATAATGGCCGCTGAAAAACATTATAGGGTTGAACACGATATGATGCATACCGGTAAACAAGAATTTCAAAAATTCGTTACCCTACACGTAAGTAATTATATAAAAGACATTTTTCGGCATGTACTTTGCGACTAATACAGGTACATGTTAAGGAAGCGAGAGAGGAAAAGATTTTTATAATATGTTCTATTCATAGAACGTATTACTATGTACGCTGTATAAATGAAATTTATTATGGAATGTGCGGTAAACATAAGAGGATAAAGATTTTTTTATAAAAAGTGTTACCTTCGACCTTGGCAGTGAAAAACGGCCGTTTATTATAACCACAAGCCCTGGCCCACTGAAAACGAAATAGATAATGAGTGACAATAATAATATAAAAATACTGCTGGCAGATGACGATGCTGAAGACAGGTTTATTATTGAAGATGCATTTAACGAAATAGGCATCCATAATGCTATTCAGTTTGTAGAAGATGGTGAAAAGGTACTTGAGTATTTGAAAATTGACAATATAAGTTTACCACGCCTTATAGTGCTTGACTTAAATATGCCTCGCTTGAATGGGACTGAAACGTTGCGATCACTTAAAGAATCTGAAAAATTTAAAGAAATACCTGTTATTATATTTTCTACATCAGTAAATGAAATAGAAAAAACAAGCTGTATGAATCTTGGCGCCCTTGATTACCTAGTAAAACCATCGCGCTACGCTGATAGTATAGCCATTGCCAAGTATTTTCATGAATTTACGACACCTTTAGCCGACTCTACAGTTTAGCTCATCCCAATAAATACCTATATTACGTAGCTTTTATTACGTAGCTTTATTTTTTATAGTAAAGCAAAATGCTGCGCCCTGTCCTTCAACACTTTCTACCCATATGTGACCACCATTAGTAACCACATATTCTTTACACAATTTAAGGCCTACATTAGTACCTTTTTCATTTGCAGTTCCATCTGTACTGTTGCCTACAGCTTCAAAGATTGTTTTCTGCCTTTCTTCATTTATACCTATCCCATTATCTTTTATTTTAAATACAGTAAAATCTTTCACTGCATTAACATCAGTACTAATTTCAATGGTACCACCCATATGGGTGAACTTTATAGCGTTGGATAAGAGGTTGCGTATCACAAAATCGAACTGCAATCTATCTGCAAAAATCTGAATATCTGGTGGCGTATTATCGGTGATAGTAATATTCTTTACTAATGCTTGCTCCGTCAATAATTCCAAACTGTCTTTAATGAGACGTTTTGGTGCAAATTCTGTTTGGAAAATAGTAATGCCTTTTATTTGTGACTGCCCCCAGTTCAGTAACTTATCTAATGTTTCTAAGGTAGCTCTTGTTTGGCTTTTGAGATGATAGATAACTTCTTTTTTTTCTTCTTCTGTGAGGCTACCTGTATCCCAAATAGACAGCAGGCTTACTATACTACCCACAGGTGAGCGAAGATCGTGACCTATAACTGAAAAAAGCTTATCCTTAATGGTATTTAATTGTTTGAGTTCCTCTTTCTGCATTTTCAATTGGCTATTGAGCAGAATAGTTTTCCGGTAAAAAAAGATAATGATGAGTAAGGCCGTAGTAATAAAGCATACAAAAAGCAGCAATAAGGTCTTTTGTGTTTCGTTCTTGTGGTTGATCATTTTAAGCTGATCTACCTTTATGTTGGATTTTTCAAGCTCGTAACTTGCTTGGAGACTATTTATCTGTTTTGCTTTCTGCATATTGAATACTTGCGACGAGAGCTTGTATTGTAGCCCCTGGATCAAAAATGCATTTTTAAAGTCTTTATGGTCAGTGTAAACATCCACCATATTGTCATAAACTTTGAGCTGGAGCGATTTGTTCCCCACTTTTATAGAAAGGGCCAAGGCATCGCGCAAGGATTGCAAGCCTTTTGCGGTGTCTGTATTACTTTCCATCGCCCCGAGGTTGGTAAGGCCTATTACTTCCTCTTCAAGCATGTTACGACTGCGCGCAAGTGCCAGTTCCTCATTCAGGTATTTAAAAGCTTTGTCATGATCACCTAGATTATCATAGGCAACAACACAGTTAATCAATGCGTTGATCCTTACAATATCAAATTTAGAAACGGTATCTGTTTCTGCCAGAACAGTATTGAAATAAGTGAGCGATTTTTCGAGTTCTCCCTTTTTGCCGTAAATAATACCTATGTTATTTAAAACAGAAAGCCTGGAATTTTTATTATCTTTTGCATATGTCAATGCCACCTCAAAATATCTTAGGGCTTTGTCAAGCGCTTTGTCATCATGTACATCCTCTTCTGCTATATTACCGAGATTAATATAGGTGTGCACTAAATCATCGGTATCATGATATTTTTCAAATATTTTCTTCGACTCTAAAATGTAATACATTGCGGAGTCGTAATTACCCATTTTAGCTTCAATAATGCTTAATTGATTGTAAGCTGAAGCAATGCCGGTATCAGAATTTACTACTCTAAAAAGTTGAAGCGCATGTAAGCTTTCTTTATAAGCCTCTTCTCTATTACCCCAATGGCCATGTAGCTGAGACAGGACAGATCTTAATTTTGCTTCGCCAAAAGTATATTTTATCTCCTGAGCCAGCTCAAGCCCCTGTCTAATAAACTTAAGTGCTGTGTCAGGATTAGCATCCCGGTAGTATAGCGCCAAACTATCCAGCACTATTACTTTCCGGGTATCATCTTTAGTTATCTTTAGCTCTTTACTGAGACGTGTAACGTCGAATTGCGCATATACTACAGCTCCCGTTAAAAGCAAAAAACTATAAAAAAACAGGAACTTGAAAATCCCATTGCGCATGAAACAAACTTACATTAAAAAACATATCTAAACTATGCAAAAAGTGGGATTTTGCATAATTTATTAACTTTAATTAGACATCATAATTAGAAATAATTAAGCATCTACTTTTTTAGCAATATTCCTGTAAACGAAGGAATTAAAAATATGCCTGCGCGCGAATCTTGCCTGGGCATCAGAATTTACCAGCTTTACATATATAGCTTTGGGTACGCCATAATATTCGTAACTGCTTCCATCCATAAATTTCACCTGCAGGATCTGCCCTTTGTAGTCAAGATCTGTAATGTAAGACTTAGTGATTGTTTCAGTGTATTCAGCGAGGTTTTGCTCCTTTGTTTCGGGTGCAACACTTACCAGGAAATGATAGGCATCTATGATATGCCTGCTTTTTTCCTCAGCTTCAAGCTTACGCTCTTCTTCTGTAAATTTATCAGGGTGCCATGCTTTAATCATATCCCTGTAAACACTTTTCAACTCATCAAGGCTTGCTTTTTCTGTTACTCCAAGCAGCCTGCGCCTATCCGCAATTTTCTTCATGCTATTATTTTACAAATAACACAGTTGATTGATACCTGTGCTAAATTTTTTGCAAAAGTAATCTATTATATGCAACTTGTTGCTATGATTAAGTTAAGGATTATCCAGAGTTAAAATTCAGTTACCCTACCATGTGACGGCCTTGCATGGCTATTGACATGGATACTTTTGTCAAATTTATACATGATACCTGCATGTATGCCTATGTTGCTGAAAGGAATAGAATAAGAAGGGGTTGTGGTGCTATTTTGTGCTAATGCTGAGTTGTAGTTTTTAGAATAAGGATAACTAGTATTCTGGCCGGAAAGCGGAACAGACTGGCCTGCATACGTTTCACTGGTTAGGGTACCTTGTTTAAGGTTCATAGACATGGATAGCATATTCAATTCACCCCACAGACACACGTTATCGGTTAAATTATACTGTACACCAATTGCGGCAGTGAGCCCTAGGGAAAAGCTAGTTGTATTATCATAACTATTAACTATGGTTTCTACTGCACCATTACCTGGCAGATTAGTAAAACTTTGCTCTTGCATAAGATGCACATTTAAAGGCAATACCACGCCGCCACGTCCATATAGATTCCATAGAGTACCGCCGGTCTGCACAACTATCTGTGGTGCCAAAAGCCAAAAGGTTTTTGCATATTGCTCTATTGATATATTGTACGTTACAGAATCAATTACCTGGTTATTAACATTACCTGTATAGTGATGCGGTGCCAGCCCTGCAGTAACATCGAGTTCCAAACCAACATGATCGTTGAACATATACCCGCCACCAAATGTGCCACTGAAACCAGCTG
Organism: Flavipsychrobacter sp.; assembly: GCA_031292525.1. Taxonomy (GTDB): domain Bacteria; phylum Bacteroidota; class Bacteroidia; order Chitinophagales; family Chitinophagaceae; genus JABDEZ01. Next base: position 102,768 of record JARLGY010000054.1, read on the forward strand.
AAAAAGATGCACCACTTTTATAATTGTAGGTAATGCCACCGCCCGTAGCATTATTGGTAGCAGAGCCATTGTAAGGGGTACCTGTACCGTCAATGCTTTGGCCTGCCTGGGGGGCACTATAGCCCAGGCCACCTTTTACAAAGAATTGCTGGGCATGTGCACCAAGAGCAAGCAAGCTAAAGCCTGCAATGAATAAGTATTTTTTCATGGTAAATCTTTTATCAGATCCAAGACCTATAAAGGCTGGAACTGGTACAAAAATATGTATTTGAATGGATTGAGTTGTTCAGGAAAAGTTAAGTTGAGCTACAGGAAAAGTATTGTAGCCAAGATATCATTAAGTAGTAGGTATTAACGTGTTTGAAAACAAAAAAGCTGCCCGTTTAGGGGCAGCTTTTTAAACGAATCATCAATTAAATTTATTTAACTACAGAAAGGCGTTGAGTAGTAGTGCCAGCATCTGTAATGATCTTTACATTGTAGATACCAGTAGCAAGACCATTGGTAGCTATATTTACTTTCTGTGTACCGGCAGTCATATTTTCATTAGCTACAGTAGCAACTGTACGGCCAATGGCGTCAATAACATCTACACGTACATTGGTAGCTGCTGCTAAAGTAATGCTTAAAGTAGCGTTGTCTTTAGCAGGGTTTGGATAAAGAGAAATATTGCTTGTAGCAGGAGTTGTATTAGCAACATTCAAAGCGTAATCCCTGATTCCGATATCATCTAACCAAAGGATATTACCACCACCAGCTGTTGTCTTTAAAGCATACATTGTTCCAGCAGGATAGCTGCTGATATCCAGACCACAAACATTGTAATCAGAATTTGAACTTGGTACGTATTCGCCAGCACCTGTAGTAAAGTTTATTGGAGACAAAGGACCAGTCGCCAGGTTAGCACCAGACCTGTTCCATAAAGAAGTCCATGTAGTACCGCAATCTGTTGACATTACTACATCAAGAGCATCATTATCTGTTGATAATTGCTGAACATAAGCATAGAAGAACTCAAGAGTAGATTTACCTGTAGGGGCTTTAGCAGGTGTAGGTATAATGAGATAATCTGTAGTACCTGCATTATATTGGAAATTCAAAAATGCCAATGCAAATTGTGAGCCGTTATGACCTAATGGCTGGGTAGTGCTACCACTCCAGTAAATGTTAAATAAACCATTCAAATCCAAATAACCAGCTGGCATTACACCCTGGGCTTCAAAGCCTGTACCCACCTGAGCAAAAGTAGAAGGAGTTACCTGCAGGTATGCATTACCATAGTTATTATTGTTACCGAAGTTGTAATCACCGGCAACAGCTACTGAATCATACACCCTTGTATCTGAGCTACCTGGAGCAGGGATTGCTACAGATATGCTAACTGGTGTGGTACCATTAGGTTCAAGATTACCAGTCCAAGCCTGACTAGTCCAAGCACCGCTATTTACTTTGCTGTATATGGTTGCAGCAGTAATAGCTGTTGAACCATAGTTGTGAAGTATAGCAGTAGCATTAGAAGTGCTACCAGCAGCACCACAAGCAAATGTAAGTGTGGTAGTGCTGTCAATACCAGCATCAACTGTCAAACCCTGAGCAGGTAAATTTGCGCTTCTTGCGCTTTGAGAAATGCTTTTATCAGCATCGTTCTGTATCCATGCAACAACAAAAGGATTTTTGTTTATATCTACATAATTTGGAACATTACCTACAATAGTATAGGTCATAGAATCACCTACAGCCCATGTGCTATCTATAACTGTACCTGTAGCATTTGGATACATAGCGCGTGTTACGTATTCAAAATCTGCTTCATTACTTTCGCCTGTAAGGCAAGGAATAGTAGTAAAGTGTACGGTTTCAACCAATGCTACACGAAGTTTGATATTGCTGCCAGTACCTGTATAAGTGCCTACCGCTTTAACTGTAATTACAGATGTAACTTGTGTATGAGTAGCATTCCAAGTAGAATTTACCGAAATAGTAAATGGAGAAGTGAGCGCCGCTTCCGCATCAATATCAGACTGGGTAAAATAACCCGGATGGCCAGGAGAGTTTGTGCTAGCATCAGGAACGGTACCATCGAACCTACCATTAGGAGTGCTGTTAACACCATAATAAGCAAGACGCGCATCAGAAACAGCCTTGTTCTGAAGATAAAAGAAACCTGAACTTGGAATAGGTTCCATGTATTTAATCATCTGCACCTTTACACCATCATTACCTGGAGTGCTGATCAGTGTCCACAAACCCGGATTGGTTGCTGCGCAAGGGCCGCAATTTTCGCCGGTAAATTCTTCATACAGCGGAAGGCGTGGAGCCTGTGCGCTTGCAGACGCCACCAAAGCAGCGATCGCCGTAAAAGATAGTAAAAGCTTTTTCATTTTTAAGGAATTTTATTAAGAAATATAGACGAATTATCGAAAATAAGTAAAATAATAACACAGAAATCAAAATGAGTTTATATTTTTTAAAAGAAATAGTTTTTTGCTACATTTGTGCCGCAGGTTAAAATTAACCTGTTACGGGGTGCCTTAACAATTAAAGGCTGAGATCAAACCCGCTGAACCTGGACCGGGTAATGCCGGTTAGGGAGTTGAATATCAGCGTATAATATCTCTGTTTGCATGTAATTCACGTGGTGTATGTACCACCAATGGATTTATATGCTGCAGCATTTATGTAAAGGAGCCCGGTATAAACTTTTTTATAAAAGATACCGGCCAGATGAAAAAGATTTTACTGCCAATTACAATGTTTGCCCTTGCCACACACATGCAAGCGCAAACACAAGCCCACAGCAAGGACAGCCTTGCAAAAGTGCAAACCTTAAAAGCCATTGAAATCAGCGCGATACGCGCAGGCGATGATGCACCATTTGCCAAAAAAGACATTAGCGGTAAAGCGCTTGAAAAAGAAAACCTGGGGCAAGACCTGCCTTACCTGCTGCAATACACACCATCGGCAATAGTAACCTCTGATGGGGGTACAGGTATTGGCTATACTGGTATACGTATAAGAGGCACAGACGCCACGCGTATTAATGTAACCATGAACGGAATACCGGTAAATGACCCTGAGGAGCAGGCTACTTTTTTCGTTGATATACCCGACATAGCCAGCAGTACCGGTAGCATACAAATACAAAGAGGTGTGGGTACCAGTACCAATGGTGCCGGTAGCTTTGGTGCAACAGTGAGCATTAGCAACCTGCAGCAATTTGATAGTGCAGGCGCTATACTCAACAGCAGCATAGGATCTTTCAATACCTATAAAAACACTTTGCTTGCAGGTACCGGCATGCTGAAGAATGGATGGCAGTTTGATGTGCGACTGTCTAAAATAAACTCTGATGGGTACATACAACGATCGAGTACCGACCTGAAGTCTTTGCAATTTACAGCGGGTTGGAAAGCGAGCGAGAACACATGGTTTCATTTTATGGTGATGACTGGCACAGAAAAGACCGGACAGGCGTGGGACGGTGTACCATCGGACTCCTTAAAAACAAACAGAACATACAACGAGCTTGGACTGCAAAATAACGGCACGTTCTATCCTAACCAGAGCGATAACTACCAACAAACCTATTACCAGGCTTTCCTGGACCATAAGTTCTCCCCGTATATAACTGCACATGTGGGCTTGTTCCTCACACAGGGCAAAGGGTACTACGAAGAATACCATGGCAGTGAGCTATTATCGAATTATGGTTTGAGTAATGCCCCCCAAGATACTATACCTACAGCGCTTACACGCCAGCTATGGTTAGATAATGCTTACTACGGTGGCGTTTTTTCATTCCTATATGAAAAAAAGAAAACCCAGCTTACCATTGGTGGTGGTATCACTCAATTTGAGAACCTGCATTATGGCGTTATCACCTGGGCAGAAAATGGCGGCGTACCACCTAACTATAAATGGTACCAGGATGACGCGCAGAAAAACGATTACAATATATATGCTAAACTGCAGCAGCATGTCAACAGCAAGCTAATTGTGTTTGCCGACCTGCAATTAAGGGATGTGGCATATTACATCAATGGTTTCCAGGACAACCCTAACCTAAAACCAGCTGTAAACTATACTTTCTTTAACCCTAAGGCTGGACTTACCTATCTGTTGAAAGACACTTATCAACAAAAACAAAAGATCTATGCATCTATAGCTGTGGGTAATAAAGAGCCCAACCACGACGATTATGAAATAGACAGTTTGCACCTGCCCAAACCAGAAACATTGTATGACGTAGAAGCTGGTTACGAATTCAACTCACGCAAATTGAGCTTTGGCGCTAACTTCTACTACATGTACTACCACGACCAGCTTGTGCTTACCGGAGAACTAAATGATGTGGGAGGTGCAGTGCAAACCAACGTACCTAAAAGCTACCGAACAGGTATAGAACTTATGGGCGCTTATGCACCGTTTAATTGGGTGAGAATATTGGGTAATGCTACATTCAGTGAAAACAAAATAGCCAACTTTACAAGTACCCTTTATGATAGTGCATATAATGCTTACCAGCATACCTACAGCAATACCAACATTTCTTTTTCGCCATCTATAGTGGCTACCGGCACACTGGTATTTACACCATTCCACCATATGTCTCATGGCCAGCATTTAGATATAAACATCAGCGAAAAATATGTGGGCAAACAATATCTGGACAATACCAGCAGCAACGACCGCGCACTTAGCGATTATGCCTATTGCAATGTCTTAGTTCGTTATTCCCTTGTGGCTCGCCCATTCAGGGAGATCGCTTTCACATTGGCAGTGAATAATGTGTTCAACAAATTATATAGCTCTAACGGGGCTGTATATCCGTATGTTCCTTATGGCGGCGAGGGTTTTACAGCTAATGGCAATAACGTAAATAACATTAACTATTATTATCCGCAAGCAGGTACTAATGTTTTGGGGGGAGTTACTTTGAAATTTTAAACTAAGTCCCTTCTTTTACCAGCCGCTGTACTTGAAGTACAGCGGCTTTTTTATACCATTAATTTACTTGTTGAGAAAGGCCTTCATAAAATCAGCCTCGTAGTTTACACTTATAGGTATTTCTGTATCGCCGATGTAAATAGTTTTGTTGCGCACATTTTTTACCTGGGCCAGTGGCACGATAAACGAGCGGTGGACGCGAATAAAATCATTGGACGGAAGCTGTTCAGCGATACTCTTCAATGTCATACGCACAAGAACTGACTTACCTGATAAGAGGTGTATTTTTAGATAATTATCCAGGCTCTCTATATAACGTATATCACCAGTGTTGATCTTTATGAGACTATAATCTGAACGTACGGTGATGAATGTTTCTTTAGCAGGGGTTGCTTCTAAAAGATGCCGCGCCTTTATTGCCGCCTGCAAGAAACGATCATACGTATAGGGTTTAAGCAAGTAATCGACAGCATTTAAATTAAAACCCTCCACTGCATACTGACTATAGGCAGTTGTGAATATAACAGGCGGATTTTGCTTTATAGTTTTAGCAAAATCAATGCCTGTAATGGATGGCATTTGAATATCTAAAAACAGCAAGTCTGTCTCATTCGAACTCAGATATTCCAACGCCGCTGCGGGCCGTGTAAAGGTTTTTTGGAGTATCAGAAAATCGGTACGGTGACAAAAATTCTCAAGTAACTCCAGCGCCGGTGGTTCATCGTCTATGGCTATTGCGCGTATCATTTCAGTTTTAGTATTAAGAGTACAGTATATTCATTATCATGATCGGTAATGGCAATATTGTACCGGGCCGGATACAGCAACTGCAAGCGTGCCTGTGTATTTTCAATACCTATACCTGTCTGCTCTACATCATCTGAATGCACGCTAACAATGTTGTTGGAAATACGGAACATCAATTCATTACCATGCAGGTTTATTTCTATGCTGATCTTTGAACTTTCTTCGGGGTTTACACCATACTTGAAGGCATTCTCTATAAAAGATATAAGGATAAGCGGTGCGATTTCAAAACCTGGCTCAATGCCACTAATATTCAATGAAAGATCTAGTGTATTACCAAAACGATTGGTTTGCAGATCTATATAGCTTCTTATGTAATCAAGTTCTTTTTCAAGCGGAACCAGATCATTGTTGGCTTCGTTAAGGACGTAACGCATCATACCAGAAAGTGCAACAATAGCATCGGGTGTTTTCTCAGATTTTTTTACGGCAAGGGAGTAAATACTGTTGAGTGTGTTGAAGAGAAAGTGCGGATTGATCTGCGCTTTAAGATAAGATAGTTCGCTGGTGACCTTCTCTTTTTGTACAGTTTTGTAGCGTGTATTTATTTTCATCATTAATGATAAAAAGAAGATAGTCATAAACTCTACCAAATGGTGTAAAACACGAACAAATAAAAAGGGAATAATACCGTGGTGACTATGCATATGCGGATGTTCGCCAAAAGGACCTCCATGAGCATGAAAATGTTCCCGGTGTTCATTCTTTGATATGCTTATTGAATTGGGTATTGCGGTAACAACAATAAAACAAACAAGCACAGACAATGCAAATGCTACATACTTTTTATTGAAGTAGTAGTGAGGAATAAGGTAGTAGTAATTGACATAAAAGAAGATAATAATGAGGGCAAACGTAAATATCTCTCTGTAGGTCTGCCAATCTGAAAACACATTATCAAGGTCTGGCGGGGCAGTAAGGATGGGCAGACACAAGAATGCAAGACATGCGAGAACATGCAGCAAAACCTGGGTTATTTTATTTTTCTTTTCCATTTGCCCCCATCCCCCGACGGGATGCAACTGAAAGTTATTTAAAACCATTGACAATATTTAGTGGGGTAATAGAAGCCGGCGCCTAAGCGCCAGCCATCCCTATTACTCCTAAGCGGTTATTCCTTAGTTAATAATTTACATTGCCTGAATGTGCCTGCCGCATTTGTTACAGAAACCTGGTAGAGATAACTGCCAGTAGCCAGCCCACCAAGATCTATTGTTATCTTCTGATCACCCTTCGCGAGGGTATCATTTACTAATATCTTTATTTTCCTACCCTGCACATCAAAGAGTTCTATTACCACATTAGAGTCTGTAATAAGAGCTATGGGTATAGTAGTGACACTAGTGCAAGGATTAGGGTAGTTTGCACCCAATTTAAACTGACCACCGGTTTCTGGCTCTATATTTATAAGGCCAGTGGTTGGCGCTGCTATGCCAATAGTAAGCAAAGCATCGTAACCACCTGTTGTTGCGTTGGCAGTTACTGTCAACAGCTCGTATTGTGTATTGGCGGTGTCTGAAAAAACATTGTCGTCTGCATTAATAGCAACGGAAGTATTCTGGCCATGTGCTGTGTATAACGATGTATTATAGACCGTAGTGTTGAGACTATCCGGGAAAGCCATTTGTGTAGTGGCACTTAGTACAGAACTGAGAAAAGCCTCTACATGTATATGTGTGGTACGGCCTGTGTACCAACCGGGATAAATAGTTTTGAAGGTAACCTGGCCGTTACTGTCTGTAAGTTGTATGCCTCTGAAAAATGTGGCGCCTACATAACTCTGGGTGCCCAGGTAGCCCGGCTGGTTTGCATACTCTGAGTAGTAACCGTCTTTGTTGCAGTGCCATATATCTACACGTACGTTGCTGAGCGGGGCACAGTTATTATTTACGTTCACTATTGTGAGCGTAAGTGTTAGCGGGGTGCCGGGATTACCTTCGGTAATATCCTGCCGGTACATGGAAGAGTTACTGCTGAGGTCGTAAGGATAGGGACCAGCAGTTTCCTGCGGAATAAGAACACATGTACCTGATGTTTTGGCCTCTGAAGTGGCTTTGACATTACTAAATGGCAGTATGCTGCCGATACCTGCAAGGCCAATACCTTTTATAAAATCACTCCTTTTCATAAATACAACGTTTTAAAAGGTTAATGATATACAATAGTAAACAGCACTTCTTTATGCATAAAATAATAGGGGTGAAAGCATGAAATGCGGTTGCAGAATATGTATAAACCTTATGCAGGGACCTGATACTGGAAAGACATGCTTGATTGCTGGTATTATCTTTTTAGTTTTAACAATTAAACGAACATACCCATGAATTGGAAACTCATTTTTGGATTATCATTGCTGGGGCTAGTAATGGCGATAGGCACAGTTTTCTTCATCCCTGCCAGTTTTGACTATGTGCTTTGGCCTGTTGTTTTTATAATAAGCGCTTACCAGATAGGGAAGAAGGCAACCAAATCTTTCTTCGCACATGGGTTTATGCTGGGACTTGCAAACTGTGTATGGGTGACTACAGCACATGTGGTATTTGCACCTACCTATTTACTCCATCATCCGCAAGAAGCAGAAATGGGCTTGAGAATGGGGAATGTTGACCCCCAAGAAGCTTTGCTTTTGCTGGGACCTGTAGTAGGTGTGATATCGGGGGTGGTTATTGGTATATTGGCTGCGGTAGCCGGGGCAGTGATCAGGAGCAAAAACCAACAGCCTGTATGAAATTACATTGGTTATCTTCAATACTATTTTGTCATCCCTATTTTCCCTTTGCCCAGTACACTGCATAGCCTATGACCTCCTTTATATAGTAGGGCCAGGTACTCAATGGATCGGAAGATGGGAGAAGATCTAAAACTGATACGCGGGAACGACCATTGGTATAGTTGCAAGGATAGGGAACTACGGGTAAATGTTCCCTGCTGAATACTAATAAAGAGCGACGCATGTGGAAGCCTGATGTAACTAATACATATGGAGGTTGCAGATCTTTTTCAGCGAGTAATTGGCGGGTAAAGGCACCATTCTCTAAAGTGTTCCTTGAATTGTTTTCTACCAATATAGCATCTGCAGGCAGACCTACGGCTGCCAGTTGCTGTGCTGCCCATGCTCCCTCGTGGTACGCACCTGGCACCAGGTTGCCATTGCCACCACTCACCAACACATGACTTACGGCGCCCTGCTTGTATAATTTCACCCCTTGTATAAAGCGATCGGCAGCGAGGTTGAAAAAACCTTGTTCATTTCTATCTGAAGATGAGAAGCCGCCTAGCACAATGGCACAACTGTAATGACTATTTGCTGGTAATGTAGCAGGCGGATAATCCCAGACCCGGGCAAAATGATTGAGCAGGAAGTTGTTACTAAAAAGGTAAAACACAACTACGGCAGCAATGCGCAGGTTCCTTTTCCTCCTGGTATTCTTAACTACGATGCTGCAAATGGCCAGCACTATTACCCAGGTAAGTGGGAAAATAAAGTAGAGTAAGACTTTTGAGAGGATGAAGAACATAGCCGTTGCCTGTTAAATTTTCGTGCGGAGATTACGGTATAAAGTTAGTTTCTAAATCGGATGGATCAGTATTTTGTACGGGGCACCCCTACAGGGTGCTGACGATATTATGCGACGGATCTACAAAGCGGCGACCCCTACAGGGTCGTGAGCGCAAGTTCAAATCCTACAGGGCCGGGATAACCTGGCCATTACAAGATTTCATTTACAATATCCACCGCGAGGAAGGCAGGGATAAAACCAGCCCCTACATTATCCTAATGTGCTTCCAGCCAGTTATTACCGGTACCTGTTTCTGCATTTATGGGCACGTAGTGTGGTAGTGCCATTGCGCTCTGCATGCCATTACGTATTATTTCGCGTGCAGTGTCCACTTCGTCTTCGGGTACGTCAAACACCAATTCATCATGTACTTGCAGTATCATTTTCGTGCGGAGACCATTTGTTTTTAATGCCTGGTACACGTTTATCATAGCCATCTTTATCATGTCGGCAGCGGTACCCTGCACCGGCATGTTTATGGCGTTGCGCTCGGCATAACCACGCACCGTTTGGTTAGCACTGTATATATCGCGCAGCCAGCGTTTGCGGCCCAGCAAGGTTTGCACATACCCATGCTTTTTTGCAAAGTTTATGGAAGTATCCATGTACGCTTTTACTGAAGGGTACTGGGTAAAGTAGTTGTCGATGATAGTCTTGGCCTCGCCTCTTGGGATACCTAATACTTCAGCCAGTCCAAAAGCAGACTGCCCATAGATAATACCAAAATTTACCGCTTTTGCTGCGCGGCGCATCTGGGGTGTTACGTCAGTTTCTTCCACGCCATATACTTTGGCAGCAGTGGCAGTATGTATGTCCTTATCTTCTTTAAAAGCAGCTATCATATTTTCATCGCCACTGATCGCAGCAACTATACGTAGTTCTATTTGCGAGTAATCGGCAGAGAGTAATACACAACCCTCACGTGGTATGAATGCCTTTCGTATTTCGCGGCCACGGTCAGTTTTTATAGGTATGTTCTGCAGGTTGGGATTATTGCTGCTGAGCCTACCTGTAACGGCAACCGCCTGGTTGAACGATGTGTGTAAACGACCTGTACGTGGATTGATAAGAGTAGGTAATGCATCTACATAAGTACTCTTTAGTTTGCTCAGTTCGCGATATACCAGGATATCTTCTACAACCTGGTGCTTATTGCGCAGCTTAGCCAATATATCTTCACCGGTTGCGTATTGGCCGGTTTTGGTTTTTTTGGCGCCGGGATCGATCTTCATATGCTCGAACAATATTTTGCCCAGCTGCATAGGTGAACCCAGATTGAACTTTACACCTGCATGGTTGAACACATTCTCTTCAGCAATACGTATATCACGCTCCAGGGCTACTGAGTATTCGCGCAGGAAATCAACATCAACACCTACACCTTCGTATTCAATATCAACAAGAATAGGCACTAATGGGTTCTCTATATCCTGGAATACATTGCGCACTTCCTGCTTATCCAGCAGCGGATCGAATGCATGTTTGAGTTGCAGGGTCACATCTGCATCTTCAGCAGCATATTCTTTAATTTCTTCCAGCGCTATGTCGCGCATGCTCATTTGTCCCTTTCCTTTTTTGCCTATTAAGGTTTCGATAGATACGGGTTGATAGCTAAGATACTTAGCGCTGAGCATATCCATACTGCGCTTGCCTTCAGGCTCTATTACGTAGTTGGCCAGCATGGTATCATACACTTTGCCCTTAAGTGCAAAGCCATACCATTTCAGCATCAGCATATCGTACTTAATATTCTGCCCTATCCATAGTATGTCTTCATTATTGAACAATGGGCGGAAACGATCGAGTATTGCTACAACACCGTCCTTATCGGCGGGCAGCGGTACATAATAACCCGTACCTTTTTCCCATGAAAAACTCATACCTACAATATCGGCAAGGTTGGCATCGGTACCAGTAGTTTCCGTATCAAAAGCTATTTCTCTTTGTTGTTGCAATAATGCGATCAATTCATCAATAGCATCGCCGGTAGTAAGGTGGTAACTGTGGGGTGTGTTCTCTATATTATTTAAATTGGCGGGAAGTGGTTCTGCTTCCTCTTCTTTTTCTTCGGCTAATGCCGCGGTGACCATAGGGGAGGTAGTTGCTTTCTGATAGATAGGATTACCAAACAGATCTACCGGTCCATTTGCCTGTGGTTTGCTCTCTGGCGCATTGTAACTATCGCCCAGTACCCGCCGGCCCAATGCTTTAAATTCAAGCTCTGTGAACAGTTCGGTGAGCACCTCTATATTCCGGTCTTTGACACGGAAATCTTCTGCATGAAAAGCAACCGGTACATTGGTGATGATGGTGGCCAGCTTTTTTGACATGATGGCCAGCTCGCGGTTGTTGCGCACTTTCTCACCTACCGATCCTTTTATTTCATCGGCATGTTCCAGCATGTTCTCAATGTTGTCGTATTCGGCCAACAGCTTGGCAGCGGTTTTCTCACCTATACCAGGAATGCCTGGGATATTATCTACAGCATCGCCCATGAGGCCCAGGATGTCGATTACCTGCTCTACCCTTTTTATGTTCCACTTCGCGCAAACCTCAGCCGGGCCCAGTATCTCTTCTTTATTGCCCATGAACGGGGGCTTGTACATGTATATATTCTCGCGAACGATCTGCCCAAAGTCTTTATCGGGTGTTACCATGTACACGGTATAGCCAAGTTCGGCAGCCTCAATAGCCAAGGTACCTATCAGATCATCGGCTTCGAAACCATCTTTTTCGAGGCAAGGCAGGTTGAATGCTTTGATGATATTTTTAATGTCCGGGATAGCAGAGGTTATGTCTTCAGGCGCATCCTGTCGGTTGGCTTTATAAGCCGTAAAATCTGTGTGTCGTTCTGTGGGTGCGCTGGTATCGAACACCACTGCCAAGTGGGTAGGTTTCTCCTTATTAATAAGATCGATCAATGTATTGGTAAACCCGAACTGGGCATTGGTATTGCGCCCTTTGCTGGTAATGCGGGGACTGCGCACCAGTGCATAGTATGCACGGTATATAAGCGCCATAGCATCCAGCAAAAAAAGTTTCTTTTCAGCCATGGGGCTAAGATAAGTCGTTTTGGAGGATTAGTAATATGGACGCCTTCAGAAGGGACACTTAGGCAGTAATACACATTTTTAAAAAACAGTCTCCTCCATTCCCTCCTTGTTTTCATGGCTTATCCACACAAATTTTGTTGAGTTCTTCCCAAAGGCCATATAAAAAGGCACCTTACATTTGTTCCCCCTATCACTTTTTTTATGCGTGGAAAACAAAAATTCGATGCCCTTTTTACTACCGGTGACACGCCGGGCAACCTTAAAAAGAAAGGCCGCGACCTGCGATTGCTGGCGCGGCGCAACCGGTGCATTACAGACCGGTATTACTATTATGGCTACCTGACCCAGAAACGGTACGAGGTGATCATAAAGCTGATGAGCCTGGAATTCTTCCTGTCGGTAGAAACCTTGCCAGGTATAATTGATGGTGGTACAGAACGGTTTGCCGAACTGAAAGAACTACAACCGCCTGTAGCCTATTTTAGAACGCAATGGCCTTTTATGAAATGGTAATGGGTTCATTCAAGGTTACACCCACTACTATGTTTGCTGCTACCGTTTGCAGAACGGGTTTTGTACTATAGTCCTGGAAAGCGATGCGGTAGCGCAGTTCGCGAACACGGATAGCGTCTGTGCGCTTTTGGGTGGCCGTGGCCGTGCGGGTAAGGCTGCCGTAGCTGGTACCGGGGGCCCAGCCCTGCAGGGCTTTATGAAGCGCCCATTCCACATCGTAATAGCCAATGGCTTTTTGTACATACGTGGTTGGCGTAGTTGCAGCACTGCTGCTGTAGGGTGCAAAGCCCAACCTTAAGACTACGGTTCCCTCGGCCGACTGGACGAGGCTGCCCATATCTGCAAAGTTGAAATCTTCAAAATCTATGAGCAGGCAGGGCCACTGCACCGGGGGACGGGTATTGGTTTTGTCGCTGCGGAGCTGGCCAAGGTCCTGATCTATATATATAATATCGGGTACCTGGGTCTGTACCTGCTGCTGCAGTGCGGTGAATATGTTAGCAAAAGGGGAGTTCATAGAATATAAATTAGGAAAGGGTATAATGGAATAAGGTGACGACATTCACTATCCCGGCATGGGAATACCATAGGTATTGTACCAATACGCTTCATTTACCGGTACCATTTTGGCCACCTGCATGTCTATTTCCATTCTTTCTTTCAGGTATTGTAAGTCGAGATTTTTTACAAAGGAGAAACGGCCACCTGCAACAGGATAACCATAGCTGGAAAGTATCTGCAAAAATTTGGGTTGGTTGAGTGTATTGGTAACGTATGCCAGATCGCTGAGGGTGATCTCGTGCTGCTCCTCCATATGTATCTTTGCCTGGGCATACCCGCTGTATTCATTGCTGGTGCTGGTTTCGGTATTACCCAGTATAATGACAGACATTTCGTCGTTGAGGGCCTTTACGAACTGCAGCTGCAGCCTGCCATCGCCATTTGTTTGTTTGCCGTCTTTAATTTCAAAATCGGCCTGGCGGGGTATCATTATAGAAAGCGAACTACCGGATTCATCCAGTATCCTTTTTAGTTCAACCTTCGTCTGCTCATCATAAGCATCGTACTTGATGACGCGTACGGGTTGGCCAAAGATCTCTATATACTCAGACCAATCGGCAAGGCCTCCTTTCTTGTACAGTGCATAAGGGGCACATTTAAGTAGTATGCCCAGGTCGTCAGGATTGCCCATGATCCACACATTTTCTAGCGGGGCATAGGGTATGCCGTCGTTGCCCATTTGCTCAAAAGCTATGATGCCGAGATTGGGCTTTATGTGCTTGCGAGGGATCTCTTTTGTGGTCAGGCTGGCACCGGGAATGAACTCCAGGCCCGAAATACCCCATAGCTGTGTTTGCATGATGCTGAACAGAATATCCCTGAATACAGATGAGTTGATGAGATCTTCCATTTGCGTTACTTTGGCTCCGTCTTTTTCAAAATGTAAGGGTTTATTTAAAATAGCATCTATACGTTTGGCTATGATACCAGATAGATGACCATCGAGCAGCACATCGGCATACAAATCGTACAGACGGGAGCGGTTGGGATTATAGACAGATTCGGCTGTGATATGTGCCTGCCGCCATGTGGCAATATCTTTCCTGGTGCGGTCAACCGAGCGCACATTCAGTTCATTTACGACCAACTCGACCTTCTGATTATTTTGTTTAATATTTACAGCCATAATATGTTTTTGGTTTGTTATTGCTTGTATTTTATTGTTTTTAGCTCGATTGGCACTAATTTTGCAAACTCTCTATCAAACCCGGGCAGTATAGTATATGTTCAGATTCTTAGCCAAAACATATAAAGAAATGTATGCATGGCTTTTTTATAATACAGAGAAGAGCTTTTTATCCTTCTTTATATCGTACCTGGTATTGGCCGGATTGCAGTTGCTGAACGTGTATAGCGTATTGGTACTGTTTCAGAAATTGTTGGGTATAGCGCTCCTGGACTACCTCTTTACCCTGAAGCTTTATGTTGGTCTTTTCTTAGCCGCAGTAGTTGTGGGAAACTTTTTTTTCCTGGGCAATATCTGGAACAAGAATGAAGAGGTAAAAGATGTTAATAACCGCGCGTTTGCTTACATCTTTATATCGTTAGTGCTGGGTGTTTTAGCATATATATTGCGCAAATAAACTGGCATTAATTCCGTAAAGCAGGTATTTTGATCTGCTCTGTGTACCTGTTGTTATATCGTTTTACCAATATGATACTGCGGAGTATATTATAATCATCCCATTGCGGTATTAACCTGTAGGCTGCTATTTTTTTATGAAAGGGCCGCGGATCGCTGTGGTCTTTTACAATCAGGTAATATTCATTGTCCTTCTCTTTTAACCTCCAATGTTCGGGAGCTAGTTCATAGTTCTCGTAACTGCCGGGCATTGTATTGTTGAAGATCTTTAACTGGTAGTCTTTGCCGCCCAGGTAGCGCCATAGAAATACATCTTTAGTCTGGCTGAAATTGCCATGGACAGGATAGAGCACAATGGTATCGAGCACGCTCATATCTATAGTGGGCACAATGCCATACCAATCGTGGCGCAGATCTGTACCCAGGCTTTGGGCCGGTGCAGTTGCTGCCCGGCACAGTAAGAGTAATATGGATAAAAGGGTTCTCATTATCAGCAATACAAGTTACGATGAGCAATGCAGTTTTGCATCAAAAATAATTCTCTCTTTTTAGCTGGCCGCTCCAGGCTACATTGTCACCCTGGGGGGTGGTTTCGTCTTTAGTATCAGCATAGGGCCATCCCTGCGGCTGCACATCGCCCTGTTTTATGGCTGTGAGTGTATTTATAGCATCTTCATAAATAGTGCGTGCGGTGGTGTAGTCTATACCTGCATTGCTGAGGCGCACCAGGTGCCAGCAGGCAATGTCTTTCACCAAGCTTTTTAAGAACTCGTCTTGTACTGCAGGGGTAGTTGTATCTGTGCCGAAGAGCTGCACGAGATCGTACCGGGACAGGTACATTTTGGTTTCTAATATGGCGGCGCTTATGACCTTGTCTGCAATGGTACTGTCGTTGCGGATGATCTCGTTAAGTACATCGGTGTAGAGATGGGTGTAGAGATCGGCTGTGGTGATGATAGGCATGGGTGGAGGGGTTTAAAGATTAATTTGATGTTATACTAGTATAGTTAGTTCACTCAAAAATCTGCTCTTCATTTCTTTACTTTTTTTTGATGCCAAAAAAAGTAACAAAAAAAGGCAGTCGGCAGCTATTACCGCTGCTGCCGACGAAGCTTTGTGCCGGCAGCAGTGCTACTGTAGTGCCAAGCCAAACAATTCTACCTCTTCAGAATCTACAAATGCGAACAAAGCAATATTTTTAGGAGCTTGTTACTTGTCCTCATCCTTTTTATTGAGTTTGTCTCCTGGAGAGTCCGTGTCTGAGACGACCTCGAATATTTTTTTGGCTGTGCGATCGAAATGGAGCTCGTAGGCTATGATGCTTTCTGTTGGGGTTTCTTCTTTTATGTAGCCGGTAATAATGTTATCTGCCGGGTCCCAGGCTTCGTCGTCTTCAATAGTTGTGTCGGCATCTATCTCTATTACTATTTTAACGGGACCACCATATTTTGTTGCGAGCTCGACCTTCTTTTTCTGTTCGGCTTTGTACTCCTTCATACGGGTAGCCTGGTTGCGGAAGTTGAGTACATCAGCTTTTAAGGATGCCCTTATTTTTTTGTCTTGTGCATGGGTTGGTAAACACAACACAATTGCAAGCAGGGTAAAGACGCAGTGTTTAAAAGGCATGGGGCATTCATTTAGTTTGCAAAGCACGAAGGGGGATATTACTTGATCTCTATAGTTTGGGCTAGGTTGCGGAACTCAGACAGGTTGGTTGCAAAATCGCTTTTGCTATGCCCTGTGAAGATGACCATGGTTTTGTCTTTTGCCAGTGCCAGCTCGTACAGGAGGGTGAGCTTGCCATTAGCTATACCGTACACTTCCCTTTCGTAAGCTATATAGTTATTCACTGTGGTATCGGCAGCGTTTTTTACATCCTTTGCAGTCATGGCATGTTCTTCTTCAATGGTCTTAAAAGTAGTATCGGCCAAGGAGGATAATGGTATGCCTGCCCTATAGGCAGATGACGATACAATAACATAGGGTAGGTCGTCATTAAACTTTACATCTTTACCGCCAGGGGAGAAAATGAAGGCGCTGCCGGTAAGCTTTGCAAATTTAAAAGTAGATACTGTATCGTCTATAGTAAATGCAGCGCGCGAGAATGGGCTCACCTTGTGGTGCACATCGTAAGCTATGCTTTCTATTATGCTTTTTAGTTCCTTGCCCTCCTGTTCATCATCATCAGGGTACACACCCAGTACAGTAGTGCAAAAAGTGCTGTCGCCGAATACGAGCGTATAGACAGAAGTATTGTTGCTGTTCTTCATGAAGATGTACTTGCCTTTGTAGCCATCTACTGTTACATCTTTATAATCGGTTACCTGGGCACCTTCGCGTTCAAATTTTTCGCGATTATATAGTGGAGTGCTGGTGAAGAAATTGCCATCTGTATTGTCGTACACCTGCAGCACCGCCGTACTTTTGCGCAACCCCATGTATCCCCCCGCAATGCTGTACCCTTCTGGCACCGTTACATAGAGCCGGGTACCGGGTATGTTGGTCTGCTTATCTGTTACACTGTTTTTTATGGTATCGGGAAAGTTGCTGCCACTGCACCCTGCCAAGCCAAATAGAATGAATAGTATGTAAAATTGCCTTTGCATCTTATGTTTCTCTCTTAAGTGGTGTACAAATCTAATATATTTTTCCCTTACTATTTCCCTGGTTTGCAGCTACAAAGTGGACCGTATTTTTCACCATTTCTTTGTTATTTATCTTCCAGATAGCGCCTTCTACGGCATCTGGTCCATCATCGTGAGCGCTACTACCAGGGGCCAGCGCCATAAACTGATCTGCCAGGCGCACCATGTGCGGATTGTATTTCTCGTGGGTGTTGAGGTAGAGCTTGCCGTTGGCATGCAGCGGCTCCAAAAGGGTTTCTATACGTGTGAACTTATCTATTTTACGACGCTTATCGCCTTGTATGGGTATTACCTTATTGCCGGGCAACTTACCGGCCTCGTGAAACGCCTGCATGAGGGTATCCTGCATAAACACTTCTTCCATAAAATAGTGGCAGGCATTGCGCCCTACCAATTGCATGATAGCGTAGTGCCACTTCACCATTTGTGTCGTGCTTGTTTGCTCCAGGTAGCATTTTATAACGTGGTATTCATCTTGCCAGCGACCCACAAGCACGGTGGCTTTAAAGTCGTTGTCTTTACTGTCTTTAAAAGAAGGATCGGTATAGCAGACCAGCATTCTGTATTCTTCAAGCGGCAGGGCAGGCTTCCAGGCCATCTGGCCAAACACTGCCCCTTCTGTAAGCGGGTTATTGTAATATTCTTTTTGTATTGCCGCCAGGCTTTTCTGCTTTAGTACACGGTCTATAACCTCCTCACTGTTTTTTTGCGGCCAGGTGCTTGCGCCCTGCTCGTTGCGTATGTTTACCTGGGTAACATGATCGGCATGCAGGGTAGCGCGATCTACACAGCAACCTACAGCTATACGGTTGCCACAAAAAATAATAAGCGTGGGCGTAGATACAGAGCGGGTGCCGATGGCGGCCTCTTCTATCCAGTGCCATTTATCGTTTATGATGCGTGGGTTGCGGCATTGGGCATCGGTATCTATATCATCAAAAAGCAACACATCGGGCCGGGCTGCGGCATTGCGGGTGCCACGCGGGCTTTGCCCTGCGCCCAGTGCGCGAAATGTGACACCCTTGAGCGTGGTGAACTCCTCGGCCTTCCAGTGGCCGGCTTTCATTTGCGGACCGTGGTCTTTTATGATGCGGCCGTTTACCTGCAGGTTGGCGCGGTAGGGTTGCAAGAGGCGGGTAGCATTATCCAGGCTGTTGCTTATCATGAGCACGTATTTCTTTTTGCCCAGCAGGCACAGGTACAATACTTCCATCATGGTGCGGGTGCTTTTGGCCAGGTCGCGGCTCCAGAGGCGCACCTCGTACCACTCGGGGTGCTGTATGATGCGCTGCGTGGCTTCTATATGGAAAGCTGCGGGATCGCTGAAGCAATAATCTGGGAAGTAGTATTTGAAGGCGGCTTCGGGGTCAGCTTCAAACATTTGCAGGCGCTCTTTTATGTCTTCTTCTGTTTCCAATGCATCTACAGGGGTGGATAATTTTATGCGTTCTGTAAATTCTGCCCAGTCTTCGGGCACCGGTTTTTGCATGGGTGGGTGAGTGGGTTTGTGTTGCTTCTTCGATTTGTGATACTTCTTTGCGAGAACCTTCATTTCTTTTTTGCTTGGCCAAAAAAGAAACGAAGCAAAGAAAAAATGCCACTTTAAATCAATCGCTCCGCGGATTTAAAGAAGCTCTGCTGCGTGTTACGTGATGGTTCCTTGATTGTGGGCCACTGGTTTTTTGCAGCCGATGAAGGATCGTCGCAAAAAAAAGGTGGCAGAATATGGGTTCAGCTTTTCTCATTGTTTGTTGACTAATGCCCAGAGCAAGCGACAGTACTATTGTAGTGCCCAGCTAAACAATGCCACCTCATGTAACTGACACGTACTAAAGACCTGCGATTAAAAGAGCAGTCTTATTCTGCGGACTGGCCGAGACGCTCGTGGATGAAATCGTCCCAGTGCTGGTTGATGTGCTGGCCGAGGGAGTGATCTTTTTTGATGACCCAGCTGATGAACAGTTTACCGGCATCTATAAGTTCGCGTACGCTGGTGTCTTTCTCCAGGTTTTTGATGGCTGTGGTGTACTTGAGCACCAGGTCTGCATCTTTGCTGGTGATGTCGTCTTTCTTCTTGCCGGCCAGGTGCTCTTTTATTTTGGCGGTTTGCTCGGCAAGTATATCGTACAGGATCTCTAGCTGCACTTGCTTGGTAGCGGTGAGGGTGCGACGATGAGCCTCCCAATTGCCTTTTTGTATATAGTCGCGTATCTGGGCCTCTGTGCTGTCTGTTGCCAGGCAGATCTCTTTAATGGTTTTGTGGTGACTGGTGTACAGCAGCTGCGCAAGGTCGCGAGCATAGTTCACCGATGTGTATTCGGGCATAGGAGGGGAGGGGTTATAGGGTGACCGCTATTAGTTGAAGTGCGAACGTATCCAGTTGTTGAGGGGGTGCTCGATGAATTTGTTTACATCTAGTTTTTTTAAGGCTTTATAACATAACTATACTTTAAATTGTTTGCTCCACTTGAAGGGGGCGTGCTATAGTAAATGTAAATGTTAGTAGCATCGACATCTGCATATAGGAGGCTTCCTGCTGCACTACTGCGCGGTGTTATCTGTAGATTACTGCTCGACGATATCCCTGTTAAATTATGCGCTATGGTTATGGCAGTGCTAGAACCATTTCCGGAAGCTGTTAGAGAACCTATATAATTTAAGCCATGGGATGCATCCACTCTCCAATTACTGCCGTTCCAGCTGATATGAATAGCTTGATAGGGAGATAAGACTACGTTGCTAGGTAATATTGAAGACACCGTAACAACTCCTGCTGACGCACCATAATGATACAACGTATATTTCTGTCCTGTTTTTATTCCAGTAGTTGGCAATGTGACAGTTCCTGTCCCATCAACCACAATTATATTATTAGATGAATCTGGAGTGAATGTTGGATTTAGTTTGTATACGTAACCACCTGCTTCGCCTTGGATATCGAGATTACCTTTTATAGATGGGCTTGTAGCAGTTCCATTATTAGGAATAATATTTACATAGCCACTATATGCATTGATAATCATCCATGCACCTATCCCATTATACATTAAGTGCAAGCCCTGTTTAGTCGAAAGATTTTGAGTGGAACCTCCGCTCGAATTTATTACACCAGATATCGTAACTGTGCCTGCAACATTTCCGTAGTGATATATATATAGCTCCTGTCCAGCTGTGACACCTGAAACTGGTAACGTTATTGCACCAGTTCCGTCAACTTTTGTAAGAATTGTATCTACGCTAGGCACATTTCCGGAAGGGTTTAGCAAATAATCTTGTTGATAACTTATCCGACTATTTATTGATAAACCTCCTAAGAATGTATTGTTAGATGTGAAAGAATTTGAATTAGTCAGAGATGCTTTTGAAATATCAGGACTGCTTGCGGCAAATATATAATCGTTGTTTTTACGAGCGGCTCTGTATATTTTTTTGACAAGATCATTCCCATTAAACGTTCGTGCCATCACGATATGTCCGCTGTCATTAGGATGTATACCGTCGCCACTACTATATATTGATAACATCGCATAAGGTGTACTTGTATCATGTAATGGAGTATACATGTCAACAATATATGCAGCTGGAAAAGTCGCCATTATCCAATTGTTAACCGGACGTACATCTAAAGAAGTACGCGGCGTTGCAAGACATATTATTGGTATTACTCCAGCCGATAAACAACTATTATAAGACCTTAAACACGAGGCCTCCCATTGCGCTGTTGGTGTGCCATATGTTAAGTCATTTCCAGCTGCTAAACCTCCATCAAATACAATAGCTCTTGGATGCAGCAATAAAAATTCTTTCATACAGCCTGCCAATTGTTCAGCTTCATCTGCGCCTCCAGCGACTACCTTATTATTTCCTTGTCCCAAAGTATTATTTACCCACCTATTAGCTAATACTGTTGCACCTTGACCTAATGTTATGCTATACCCAGCAAATAGATAAAGTGTGTAATTAGGGGTAATAGAAAAGAAATTCCATTTCAAAATAGATTCAGAATCTGCCAAATGACTTATGTTACAATTTGCAGCATTATAGAAATTAGATGCTGAGGTACCATAAGTATATGATATAGTCCAGTTCTGAGTTCTGTTATGCACTGTAGCAATCATAGCCCAAGAGGTAGGCTGAAGAGTAAAATCAAAGGTATCATTATAGTTAATGTTAGTGTTCGAGACACTGCTGTATGTAATTGTATTTGTATTGGGATTTTGGTCAATAAATATTTTCCCCTTGTTTGCTCCTGACATACAAAGCCCCATCCTTACATTGTGTTGAGCAGCTCCCACAGAATGCACAGAATTGAACCCTAATTCTATGCCTAAGCTATTTGTAGCAGGAACTTTTGTTTTATAAATAAAAGTTGTTTGTAAGATAGCATACTCTGTCATAGTCGTATCATTGTAACGTATATAATCAGTATATACTCCTGCGTTACCGGCGAAATTTAAAGCACCATTACTTCCTGCCGTCCAATAGGCTGTATTCGATAAACTAATTGAATGATTCAATGGCAAGCCGCCATTATTAAAAAGTTGATTGAAAATCTGTATTGTATCTGGGTATTGATTAGCAGTTAGATAAGTTGTGTCGTTAGTTATTGTATCTCCACTAAGAACCTTTATATCATTTACCCCAACTACACTCGCCCCAACACCACTCACACTACTCCAGGCAAGACTGGTGCCGTTCCAGCTAAGTACCTGGCCGGCGGCGGGCGATGTGGCATTGATCTGTGTAACGCCCACGCTATTGCTGTTGAGTACAGGATTGGGGTAGCTACCGGCCAGGCTACCACCTGCGCCACCGTTTGGGGGCAGCGCTGCAGGCGTACCGTATATGTGGCTGTACTGCAGGGTATCTGTCTTTTTGGTGAAGTAGGCATTTACAGTGTCGGCAATGGCTTTCATTTGTGTGCCTACTGCATAGGGGGTTACACTGTGTGTGGCTGTTTTGTTTGTAATTGCGGTATCTATACCGTTCTTAAGGTTTTGTATGGGGCTTTGTGCATAGCCCGTTATGCAGGCAAGTACTGCAATGAGCAGAATAGGGTATTTCATAATTTGGATTTGGTTTATGAGGTGTGAGAAAGCAGATCAGCTAAATGTATCGCTAAACTCCTGGGTAAATACTCGGTCGTCTGAGCCCATAGTAGCGGCTACGAGGTTGTTTGCGGCGTAGTAGGCCAGGGTAACAGTATTGGTAGTTGCATTGACAGGTATAGTGAGCTGTGTACCGGTAGGCGCATTATCTGTAACGCTGTACCCGTTTACGGCCGCCAGGGCAAACAGGTTCTCTAAAGATCCCGTGGCCATTATTGTGGCATCAAGCAAGGTTTGGTTGGGGAGGAGGGTGTAGGTGCTCATATTATACGTTTTCTTCCATACTCACCTTGTTTAAAGGAAGGCAGGTTTGGAGATTTTAATCGAGTGGTATTATAGTATTCCAAGTCAGTGTATAGTTACTTGCGGCTTTTATCAGGCCGGCTGCTATATAGCCACTGCTGCTTACTTCGCCATTTATTATTGTTATATGGTCCAGGCCGGTATCGTCTAGTATTGGCGCCTGGTGATAGCGGTAATACAAACTGAAGGGAGTAGTATTAGCCGGCCTGTATCCCGCCGGAAGCATCCCCAATGAATAGTAAGTTGGCCCCGTCAGGGCTCCTGTAGCTGTAACTGCTGAAACATTGACAGCGATACTCCCGGTGATCTGCATTGTATTATCCAACCAGTTCTTTCTATAGGTCATACTGCCTGAAAAGCCGCCGCCAATTATTGCTATCGTTGTGGCATTCGCATCTTTAATGTATGGCTGCAAATTCGTTAGTGGGAACTGTGTATCGGTTGTTGTGCCATCAGCATTCACACCAAATGCCCAAAATCCATCTTTTAGACTGGGTAGCACAGCGCCACTATCTGTATAAGTCAGGTTACTGTTGTTTGGAGTATAAAACATACCCACTGTCTGGGTACCTGTAAGGGCACCACCACCATAACCACCACCCACACAATAAGTTATCTGTCCGTTATACCATAGCCAGCCGGTACTCATAATGAGGCCGCCCCCACCCGGCATTGTCAGCGTGCAGCCAGTTAGTATATATGGCCCCGCGCCTCTTGCGCCGCCCAGTGCATTCACTGCATCTGTTAACCCCTGCTGCATCCATGCCAGCCAATCTTGCTCTAGCGGAAAACCACCTGTTTGTGTTAAGTCTAAACTCTTCATATTCTTACTATTTTATAATTTAGCATACCGGGCAACCGGTATTTATCTATAAGGGAACTCATCCTGTTTACATCAAAAGCTGCTACTCCCGTAGGCACCTGTACCACAAATCCTGCAATGCTAGACTGTACTTCTTTATCGGTATATAAGGGTATAGGCTTTGCTTCACTATGCATGTATAGCGCCCTTGGTTTTTGCTCTGTAACCAAATATACAGGTACAACATCGGCGTATATCGCATCAACTATCGTTATCCTGCGTAGGGCATTATCGAATGTATCGTTAAGCACGGCCTGCATATAAACGACCTGCCCATTGTGGCTAAGACGATAAACATTGGTGGCCCTGTTTGCAATAAAAATATTATATAGGAATACTACAGGACTTACCAATACATTGAGCCATGCCTGCATGACAGTACCGCGCAAACGCACAGGCAATATGTATTTTACAAGCTGGCTGAAACTAATATTGAAGAGTGGCATTGTGTTGGTTTATAAAAAGCGTTTCGCTTTTAAGCAGAATAATATTATTACTGTAAAATTTACTGAACAGGACTATGTGGTATAAAGGACAGAGTAAGATCGGCACTGGTATCGCAGGTCATGTAGCCTGCATCGGGGAGATACTCAAGCGTGATGGCGCTGAGTGGCAGGGCTGCATAAGTGGCCTGCACATTGTTGGCTTTGCAAATAACCACACCTGGCACCACGGCAATAGCATTTACAAAGTAGTTGAGTACAAACAAACCATTGAACGGCAAACTATCCAGAAACGCGGTAACGGCATCTTGTACCGGTGTATTGCCTGTACCATCCAGCCGCGCACCGGTAGCATCGAGCACCAAAGGATCATAGTATATTGAAAGGTCTGCAACAAACCTATCGGGGTTGCCACTGGTTACCTGCAGGCGCACACAGGCATCGCGCACCAGCTTCATATAAGCTGTAAAGGCCGTGAGCTGGGGAGCACTGAGTGGCGCCAGTGCACCACCACTTAGTGTTGCCACTTTAATTCTAAGTCCGTTGTTTACTTCTGTAGCTGCAGCATAGTTTACTACCTGAGCTGTAGTATCGGTAACGGCGTAGGTATCGGTGTCGGGTACCAATGCATAGCCATACTGGAAGGCTTTGGCCTTGTTTACATACCACAGCAATGTATGCGGCGCCATGCCCGCTATGGTTGCGGCTACTTCAGCCACGTGGGCATCAAAGAGACTTTCCAGCACGTACTGGCATACAGCTATTACGTATGTCCATAGCCGCCAGATGGCTACGCTGCTGGTACTGGTGAGTTGTGGACCCAGCGCGGCATCAGCCTGCACGTTGCTTATTATACTTTGTTGAATTACTGCTATTGTTCTTGCCATTTGTTTGTGATGGATAAAGTTGTGGTGAGCGTTGTATATTCAGATTTTGTGCGGGGCACCCCTACAGGGTGCATGTTTTGTCATAATATTTTTTGCTACAAAGCGGAGCCCTCTACAAGGGCATCAAAACGTAATTTTTAATAATTTGCATCAATGTCCAGGGTACCATCTTGTGCAAGCTGTACACTGTTTACGGTCATGCCATCTTGTGCATATATAACTGTTACATCCCTGGATAGCGCCTGCAGACCTTCATCGTCTAAGTAGTTGTAAACACCAACACAGGTGGTGGGGTTTTCTTTAAACTCGCCTTTGTCGTTGAGGAGTAATTGCCGCTGGTGTTCTGCTGTGCTTTCTACAATAATAAAGTCGCCGTTGTTTGTTTGTACATCATCTAGCTGGCTGCCTTCTGTAAGCGCTATATCGTTCATTTGATTTGCCATGGCTATTTAGTTTAAGGTTCCGGTGAACACGCCTGTAACGGGACCATTGGGCGCTACCAAACCAGTGGTATAGTTGATAGTGGCAGCTTTTACATAGTTATCTATAGCATCGCTGATGCTGCCGCAAAGTGCATCTACCTGACTATCTTGTGCGGGTGTGATATTGGTTATATTGGCTTCGAATGCGCCCTTCAGCGCAGCTTTAAGTGCGGTTTTGTTTAATGGCATATGTTATTGAATAAGCAGGTTTGAGAGACGGGTTTTAATATCATTAAAGTCTGTAAGGTTAACAGGAACACTGCTGTTGCCAGAAGGTGTTTCGACTGTTAGATTACTTATAGCTGTGAGCAGATCGGTAAGTATTTTAGTGAGGCTCTCACTGCCGCAAACCACGTTATAACCTGCAGGTGTAATGGTGAGTACTGTATTGCCAATTGTAGTTATTTGTTTTGCCAAGTTGCTGCACTGCACTATAAAGTATTCGCCCGGGCCATCCATACTGCCTACTATTACGTTGCTGCCATCGGCAGGTATGCTTATGGTGCCGTTACCGTTTTCTGATACTGCACTGAGCATTACGTTGGATAGCGGAGCATCGCCGGGCTGCATGTGGCTGAGGTGTACCTGGCAGGTATAGGTAGTTATATCTACACTGCCTGGCACTACTGTACCACTCACCAACTCATGAGCCCTGCGCCCCAACCGCCTGATGCAATCTATGATCTTGCGCTCTTCATTCATTTTTTATAGTAGATAGTAGTTTGTAGAAAGCAATTCGTTGTACCTGAAATTCAAAAAAGTAAGGGGAAAGGGTAGTTCTATTGTGATGTGGTAGGAGTTGCTGTGTTCATCAGCAACGGGCCTGCATCTATTTTCCTGCGGGCACCGCTGGTGCCAAAGGTTACTTCAGTACCTTCAACCAGGTAAAACCCATTTCGCTCTGGGTACTTGTCATCGCTTATCCATGCCTGGAAACCAGGGCTACAGTATGGTTGCAAGAAGGCATTAATACTACCTTCGTAACCAGTGTAGTTATCGCGGTACTGATGCTCCTGTGCCAGCGCGGCTAGCGTCTTCTCATCTGCAATACGGTTGAGGGTTTGTGTATTTCGCTTTGATGCTCCAGACATATCGGTGCTTTGCCCGGTAAGTAATGTACCATTGGTTTTCTTCTTTGTGTATATCCAGATACCGGGATCATCTTGCGGTACACGTTGTTTAAGGCTATTGTCTTTGAGTACATTGTAACCTAACCTGTAGCGTGACTGGCCCATGTTAAACACATCATTGCCTTTGGCATAGGGTGTATAAACAAGCCCACACCAGAGTACCGTTGGCGCTATAAAGAAAATGCACAGGTTACCGTCTGTTTCTTTTAGTATACTGTCTATAATACCAGCACCAGTTAAACTACTTAGTTCTACATTAACAAGGGTGATATCAACATCGCAAATGACAGTGATATCCTGTCTTGCAGTTGCGTATTGCAACAGATCGGCAATTGTTATATTTTCTGCGATAACGCTCAGATTGTTGCGCTTTAACTTGTAGCTATACCCCTCGCATGTGACTTGTAGTGGTATATCCAGGTCGCGACTGGTTACAAAGCCTTTAAACTCTTCTATCAACAGGCCACTATAACCGAGCTTGATTGTGACCGGATCACCATCTGTAAACTGCTTACCTGTGATGACACTTTGAGACAAAATTTTACCGTTCTTGCTTACCTGCGCTTTGGCCGGCAGCTTTATGGTTGCGGTATCCACATAGCTATGTATGCTTCGTTTTATTTTTACTTCGTGGACGCCGCTAAAATGGAAGTTGCCAATAGTTATATCGCTGGAAAGCTGGAACATACTTTTTGATGTGGAAGAGTGTGATAGAAATTTGTAGTGGAGCTTAACGCATCAACCGATATCTACAAGATTAAAGATGGCATCGCTGGAAAGAGTAAGCTGGTATGGCTTTACATTTTTTATTCCCTTTACCTCAGGGAATGAAAGGTCTTTTACCACAACACTGTCTGAGCCTTTACGATCGGCATGCAACAGGAAAATATCCGTAAGCGCATTTTGCAACTGCACTGCACCCGGGCTTTTAAATATCTCTAACAGCGTAGCTACATCGGCTTCAGGAAACTGGTTGTTGTAGTTATAGAGAAACCCTTTTATTACAATGTCGTAGTCCTGCACATTGATGAGCTCTTTAACAGAACCGCCCCTTTCAGTAAGCGTAGTTTCTACAATGGTCTTCTTACTGGTTATTGAAATAACAGGATAGGGCAGGGTGTATTTCTTCACTTCGCTAAAGCTGTCAGTACCCACACCTGTTGGTGTATTGAGCTCATAAGTAATTACCGCAGGAAGAAAATATTGGCGACCCCTGGTATCGTAACCATAATACGGAGTACCTTTTGACGAATTAAGTATAGGCTGTGGTACACTATCATATTTGGGATTGAACGGGTCGGCCTGCTCACCAAAGTAGTGATCGTATAATGTTGATAAACTGAAAGATGTGGTCATAGGTTAGTGGGCTGGGGCTGCACGGTTAAAGACTTCTAACAATACCTGCAAGATCTCTTGCTTTACTTTGTCGTAAGACTCGTTCATGTTTTTGGCAGAGATATTGAAGCTGCCGATGAGCGGGGTATTGATGTTGATTATGGTGCCGGAGGAAGGGGATTGACGCTGCAAGGAAGCATTTTGTTTTGCAAGTATTTCTTGTCTTGCTTTTTTGTCACTAATACTGTTCCTTACCAAAGTCCCCCCAGCTGTTGAAACCGTTTTATTTACATACTTCAAAAGTGAAGGGGTCCCTTGCGCTTGTGAAATCATACTATTTGCAAAATCATCAAAGTCTCCTTTGCCTTTACTTGTACCCAATTTAACTAAGCCAGCAATTATAGCTTGATTGTATTTGGCATTTGCCGTTAATAGCGGCATTTTGGGAAGTGGCTTATTATAGGTATTATCAATTACGGGTGCCAGCGTATTTAAACGATTAGGAGTTAGTGCAATTTGTTTAGTGGGTGATGTGAAAAAATTTGGAGATGGAGCTGGTTTATAAACCTTTCCAGGATCTTCATTTGCAAATGAATTTAGCCCTTTGTCACCATCATATTTATGCGCCTCTTTTTCCTCCTGTTCCTTTTTAGACATATACCATGTTGCCACGCCTCCGACTGCAAGCGCAGCTGCCCCGATACCCCAGCCAACTACTGGGATTTCAGCAGTGCCTAGCGCTATACCTTCAGCTATTTCTAACGGCGCCTCAGCTGCGATACTTGCACCTGCACGGGTAATAAGGCTACCAATCCCATCGCCAAAAATATCTAATGCGCCGCTAACAATATCGGTTACACCGTCAATTGATTTTCTTATTGTGCTTGATTCATTTCCGCCTAATTTTTCAACACCGTCACTAACTTCATTATAACCATTAAGTACTTTAAAGAACCGGGCAACACGTTTTAACGGACCCGGCAGAAGTTCTAAAGTTTCCAGGATTTCTGCCGAGTTTGCCACAACGCTTACTTCGCCCTTATACTTTTCCAAATCGCTTTTATCTTTTCCCTGCGCACCAATTCCATCAATGATCTCGTTAGAAGAATTGGCTATGGTTAGCATTGCCTTTATGCCTTTTAGCGCGGGTATGTATTTGAGCTTCTGCGAAAGGTCTCCAAGCGTATTGGCAACTTTAATCCCCTCCTTTATATCCTCAGAAAATTTTTTTTCACCTTCAACGTTTGCAGCTATGCCCATTGCAGAAGTGTTCTTTGCGGAAGTTGCATTTACAGATGCTGGCGTATATGATACAGATTGTGCAGGTGCTGATACCGAAATGCTGCTTATAACATCGACTAATGATTTAAATTTCAGCCGTGTTACATCAACCGCATCATCAATGTTTTTTAAAACATTTAGTGTTGTGGTGTTAAATGTTTTCCATACATCATTCAGCTGGCTTACCAACGCAACCTGTTCCAATAGTTCATCCATTTCTTTATCTGTTTATTCGTGCTTGCGTATATATACCAAGTGTGCCAGTTTTCTGCCGAAGGCTTCATCACTTAGTTTGCTATGGTCGAGGCCCGGCAGGTAGTACTCCAGTAGTGTTTCCAAATATCCCAGGAAGTCGTGTGCCGGGCCTCCACCCGCTTCCTCTATAAGTTTACCAGGGTAGCTTTCTTACCCTCCATCTTTACCTTTATCTGCTGCACTACACCAAAAAACTTCTGGTCATCGTCCAGCACTTCTTCGCTGCCGCCAATAAGCGTGCGTTTAGCCAGTTCATCGTACATATCCAGTGCGGCCTCTGCACTTGCTTTACTCATGGCACAGTTCATTTCGTGCCTGTTGGGATTTTTAAAGTAGGCTATATGGTCATCTACCTCTATGGCATATATACCTTGCTTGTATTGGCTCTTCCATTGGTGTATCTGTTCGGGAGTAGCTTGCCCTGTTAGTTGGTTCATGTATTATCTGTTTTTTGTTTTGTCAAAATTTGTGGCACACCTGCATTAAATGCTGCTAATGCCCAGGAACATGATGGGTAATGATATCTCCATCATTTTTGCGCCTGTGTCCCAGCCCTTTTCAAATTCTTTTACCTGGCAGCGTGTTAGTACATCGGTATGCAGCAGCCTTATTCCTTTTGGTGCATATACGACTACTATGTCAAATTCCATATCCAGTATATCGCGGGCACCTGCAGCAAGAGCGGCTTTGTTCATATCATCCAGTGCACCTTTCAGTACCTTTATGGTACCATCGTAAGTGCGGTGGCCGCTCTGTATACTTATAGGTTCGTCACCGGCTGCGTAGAGTGCTTCTTTTTCCTGTGCGGCTTTGTATTTCAGCCCTCTTATTTTAGTAAGTGGCGACCCTGCAAAGTTCACGGTCATGTCAACCCATTCGCATTCCTGGCTGTCAAAAAATTGTAGTCCTGGCATTTTGTTTGTTTTAAAAAATTAATAGAAAACTAGTGTGTGTATTACAGGCGGCGTCCTAAAAGCCAAGCTGCACTTCTATATCGCTGGCGTAGCCTACAGGGGTTACTTTCAGTACTACATTCAGTTGTCCTGTAGCCAATATGTTTTGTGCTGTGTCTATAAAGCAGCTAACGTTGCTTATCTCGTTTCCCGCAGTCATGCTCAGGTTCACCTGGTTGGTTATTTGCTGCTCCAGCCACTTGGCGTACCCAGCATCTATATTGCCGCTTGCATCTACAGGTACTTCATCATCAACCTCATCTACAAAAGTTGCGTATGCCAGTATCTGGGCTTTGTCAATTACGCGTCCCCGGGCAAGGCTACTGTAATCGTCTGTGGTTGAGGTGCAGGTAGCATCGCCCGAAAAGAAAAACCCACTCTTATTGGGGAACACCCTGAAGGTGATATATCCTTTATCAAACAATACTTCTGTTGCCGTGTACTGGTCTGCCGATACTGTACCTATAAAGGCTGTGGTATTAGTGAGTGCGCCATTCCTTACACGCGATATTTTGCGCTGCACAGGTATAAATGCTGCACGGCCAAGCAACAAACCTACCGCCGCACCGCTGCCACTTATCGTATCACCTACAAGAATAGACACTCTGTTATCTGCAGCCGTTGTTTCATCAGTTAGTGCTGTAGATGATCCGGTAAATGAAGTACCACCTATTACCGCCCTGAAAGGTGTTTGTGCGGCAAAGAACTGTACTCCCAGCGCTTGCATATTAGCTGCTGCAGTATAACAATCGGCATTGATGCCATTGGTGGTTACTACCGGTGATGAAACATTATACACGCTGCTGTCATCTGTAAGTATACCCAACAACCTTATTTTGCCTGCTGCAAAATTGAGCAGCTGTATTGCACCAGCTGTATTGGTCTTGTCTGCAATCTGGTTCACCTTCATGGTGTTGGGCACAAGCATGATGTATAGTTGCGCGCCCGTACCGGCCTCATCATAAAACTCTTTTACCTGCTTGTATGCAAAGGGGTTATTTGTAGTTGTAAGGCCTTGTGTAGTAGCATCTGCGAGGCTAGTGAAGAGCAACGGCGTGCCGACGGTGATGCTCCCCTCGCTTACACCGGTAAGTACTATGCCCGCCACACCATCGGCTGTTTGCAGTACACCGCCAAGCTGCCCGTTGGCCAGGGTTATATTTACGTTTGGTAACATTATACAGGTTTGGTTTTTTAGGTTTTAGAATAACTCTTCTTCGTCTTCTTCCAGCTCATCAGTTTCACTCCGGCTGATGGTAGTTATTTCATCGTCGTCCAGGTGTTTGGAATGGTTGATGGCATCAGCTTCTTTGAAGAATGCAAAGCCGTCGCTGGTGAAGAACAGCGTTTCTACGCTGGCATGGTTCTCAAAATAAGAACGTTGGTTTTCCGTCATTGTTGATAGGGTTTATTGTTACTCATTCTTCTGTGGGTTTAGTATCGTATGATACCAACCAGAAGCTTATCATTTATGTGGCGCTGATGACGAACTACTTCGTAACCTTCGCGGCTGCCATTGTTATTACTGTTCCCTTCTATGGTGTAGAGCAGCGTATCTTCTATTTTTTCTATGATGCCTGTGTGCCCGGCACCATTACCAAAGCTGAGTATGAACTGGTAACCCGGCTGCAATATCTTAGGGTCGCGCAGCGCCTCGGCCTGTGTTATTTTAAACTGCACAGCGGTTTTGTGCCAGCAGTCTACAGCTCCCCCGGTTTTAGTTACCGGGTTACCATTTTTTATTTGCTGTGCAGCTTGCTGATAGCACCAGTAAACAAATGCCTGGCACCATGCATAGCCGGGGTTTAATCCTACTGCTTTCAGGTATTCATTTACCATAGGGCCGCTGTTGCTGCCTATAGGCTTTTCGCACTGCCCCACCTGGCCCTGCGCTATTTGCAGGGCCAGGGTTGCGAGTGTGGAACTGCCAACATCATTACCAGGATTTATAAGGGCCATTGTTCTGTTTTATTTGTGGTTTATAGATAGGAAAGGATAATGATGCTGCCGTACCGGCCTTATTAGAAAGGGTATTACTTTACAGTGGTGTACTTAGCCTGTGTAAACAGGTCGTAAAGGTTTTGCTTCAAGCGGTTGCCATCCAGCTCACCTGCCAGCAGGCTGGCCAGTTTCTGCAATATGGCATCCTGCAATTGAGGATCGTGCTGCTGCAATTGAGTTACAAAGCATTTCAGTTTTTCAGTAGCATCGGTGTATTGTTTGCAGCTGTCTACAATAGACAGGGCAGTGATCACCTTGGTGAGTGCATTTACCAATTGGGTACGTATCACATTATCCAGATTACCAGGTATAATGTCTGTAAGCACTATTGCAGCCGGTGAGGAGAGCGCATTTTTTATAGCATTGGTTACACTCAGCGCAGTATCTATATGCGCGTCTATGTAAGTATCAAATTCACGCAATGCTGTTTTGATGCGTATTTTAAAAGTAGCACAAAGCATAAGGGAAGCGGGGGTTTATTGGTTAATTAATTTTTGATGATCTTCGATTCAATAGTGTGAATGCGTACACTATGTTCATGCAGCCGCTGATTTATTACTGCTGCCTGGTCTTGCAGTCGTTTTATCTGCTGCTCCTGTATAGTAGTAGCTTTGGTTAGTTGCTTTAGTTCTGCTACAATGGCATCTAGTCTTTTCAACACTTCATGTGTTACTATCCTGATGCCGAAGCCAAGCAGGGCTGCAAGCACACCAACTACACCTGCCAATATCCAAATTTTCATTTCAGGCATAAAATCCCGGAGACCCCGCGGGGCATTTTTAAATTCCTGTAAGCACAGGGTTGGTGAATAAGATGATTATTTTCACTCTATTGTTATAAATACCAGCCCTCAGCGGGGTTCCGGGTATAGTCTGTAGCTTATGCTGATGCAGCCTGCACTATGGCAACAATTCCTCTTTCGTCGCCGCGACGTTTGCGTGCGCCCATGCGCACCAGTACACTATATACATCGCCATAGTACGTAGGGTCGCCTATGCGGTCAAAGAATTTAACCTCTCCCAAGGCACGCTCTACTGCATTACGCTGCCAGCAGAGTACACCATCGTTATCTGTAGCGGCTGCGCTAGCGCCATATGCATTTACTACAGGCGTTGTGTCGTTGGTGTAGGTAACTACATTGCTACGCATCATAATATTAAAACCATACAACCTGCCCAGTACGCCATCTTTAGCATCAAATGCCTGGCTGTAGTCGCGGTACTGTGTGGCATCCATGCTATCGGTTAACTGCTGGTACATATCGGCGCTCATCAATGCATAACGTTCTTCCACAGGTACGTTTTGTTTGTTCAGTGTCAGCATGGCATACTTCAGGTCGCTTATTCCAAATTTTTTACGATTGCCGGTAGTACCAGTAAGGTGAGATATTACTGCATCGCCTGAGGTACGAACAAAGTTTACAGCGGGTGCCCAGTCTATAAGGATACTGTCTGCAGTTACCTGGCGCAGAGCAGCTTCATGCTCGCTCAGTACACTTTCGCGTTTGTTGTAGCTCAGCTCCATTGTATCTGCATTAGGTATCAGTATGGGGTCTGTAGTGTATTCGTTCAGCGCATAGGTCACATCAACATCGGTACGTTGGGTTACACTTGCCGGCAGTGATGCACGATCTATTGCCACGTTGGGTAGCGCCCCTGCCTGTGGTATATGCACCACCTTGCCCTGCAATACAAACTGGCTGGCATCTGTACTTGCTAATAAAAATTCATTGTTTTTAAAGAGGTTGCCCTCTATATGGTCTTCCCATATTTCTCTTTGAATTGCCATAAAGGTTTATTGGTTTTTGGTAAATGAATGTGGAAGGAATGCGTAACGGGATAATGCGATAACACGATAGTATAATAACCTATCAGAGAGGTTATAAGGTCAGATCAATAAATGCTGGTTTGCTTTTAAGATTTGAAAAGTATGTATGATGTAGATGGTACCTAGACCAGTGATTGCGGGGATGCAATAACGATTAGGTTAGAAATAAATAATAGGGATTACTAACTACCGAATTTTTCTTTAAATATCTGCTGGTAGCGGTCAGGGTTATCAGCTTTCAGTTCTTTTAGTTTATTGCCGGCAGGGTCTTTTGTTTCAAAGTCATCCCATTTCCACTGTTGTGCGGCATTGTCACGGTTGGTTTGTTTCAGGTGTTCTGCTATGCTGCGGTAAGCAGGCATTGCAGATAGTAAGCTTTTCAATTCCTGCGGTTTACCGGCATAGTCAGTTGCCAGTTTTTCTTTTAACAATATAGTTACGCGGCCGTCTTCAAGTGCACGGTCCAGCAGGGCAGCAACTTCATATTTAGCATGTGCGCTGTTCAGGTTATCGAGTTGTGCCTGCAGAGCATCTTTATCGCTGCGCAACAGTATATTTTCCAGGTCCACTTCTTTTGCTGCGGCCACACGTTCGTTCATTGTTTTTATTGCAGCCAGCATTGTTGCACCATCTGCATCAGCACTTAGGTTCAGCGCCTTGTTCAGTTCGCG
The DNA here is from genome assembly GCA_031292525.1 of Flavipsychrobacter sp. GTDB lineage: Bacteria > Bacteroidota > Bacteroidia > Chitinophagales > Chitinophagaceae > JABDEZ01. The sequence goes on from JARLGY010000054.1 coordinate 137,974, forward strand.
GGTCAGGTTCAGGTGCAGGTTATTCAGCACTGGTCTTTCGCGGGTCAGGTCCACCAGGTTTATTTCGTTTTCCTGGGCATCGTATAGCTTAGTAAGTGCATTGCCGTTACCAGGTATATCTACCAGGCTGCATTCTTTATTATACCACCGCGTGATGGTTGGGCCTGTTTGTCCAGGCAGCATCTGCTCGGGGTCTGTTGAGTAATCGAGCACAACTATATGGCCCACACTGGCGGCGTTCAAAAAACCATTCTCAACTTCGGCACAGGTCTGTGCTCCACGTTCATTCAGGAGGTTTATGACTGGTTTGCCCCAGAGTGCATCGCCCTCCACTTTCAGGTCGTCCCACTTCAGCGCCACACCTTTATCGCGCTGGTGCATGTAGTAGCCGATAGGGTTCTTCTGAAATTCGGGCAATTGATAGCCGCTAGTAAGTAAACGAAAACCGTATTCATTTACCGAACTGTCGCTGAGGACGTATTCTTTGTCGATCTTTTTAAGCTGTTCTGTCATGGTGGTAGGGAGGTAAACCGTTATTTCTGACACAAAGATGTATCAGCTTTTGGTCTCTGCAAAAACGTATCCGCGTGCTACTCCACCACCTGTGCACCGGGCATTACTTGCTGCGGTACCATGCTTTTTTCTTTGCGCTGTATGGCTTTACTGGCAAGTGTATTACTGATTTGAATTATGGAATTTGGCGCAAATTTTTCTGCGATTGCGTTTTGAATGGCAACCTGGAATATATTAGACAAATAGTAAGAGCATCTACAGTAAGACTAGCTACTCTTCAAAAACAAACTTACCTGTAAATGTCACTCCTGAATCCTTATCTGTAACCCGATAAAAGTAAACACCTGACGCTCTTAAAGCATCACCAATTTCCAATTCACTACTGTTTGAAAAGGGTGTAGATCTTACTACTTGCCCCATCTCATTTATAACAGTAATTGTTCCGTTTGAAATTATGTAGCCGAAAAGTAATTTGCTTGCTTTGCCTCCAGGATTGGGTACAACTTTAACTGTTGATGCACGGTGGCTGATATTATTTACTGCAACATGTGAGCAGTTCACAAAACTATCAACCTTGCCATAATTGTTGTGAGAGAGTAGGCGTATATCCACTTTTACATTGCTTTGCTCAAAACACGTAAGGTTCTCTTGACCTTCAAAATAATACACTGTTTCAGAAGCCAGCGGACCATTAGGGGAACCTATCCCCTCTACCACGGTGTATGTAAGTGTAGCGTTGCCGCCATTGTTCCCAGAAACGAAATTACCCTTCATATAAAGCGTCTTATGATAAACGCCATTTATTAAAATAGAATCGGTAGATACTACACTATCTACTCTGTTTTGCGCCCATACATAGCTTATGGAATCGCCGGCTTTCAAGTTATAGTTGTAGAGTATACGATCTGTATTGTTGATAAGTATATAAACCAGTCCTTGTAATGTGTCTTCCCTTACAAAATTGGTGTTGCCGCCATAGGTATTTACCAAAACTTTGTATGTTGTACCGTTAAATGTGCTATCGCCGGTATAGTGATAAAATGGCTGCCAGGTATGGCCATCGGCGTCAAAGGCATAACCCTGCCAGGTATTGCGGGAGTCTGTGAAGTGTATTTTTTGGCTGTAGGCTGCCAAGAAAGAAAACGATAACAGTAAGGAGCATATAATTGTTTTCATGATAGAGGGCTTTGTATAAAGTTAATTATATTTCGACATTCCAGAAAATAAAATTATATATAAATTTTACACTGAAAATGATCATACTCCCTCCTTCTTTCCAACCAGCTTCTTTATTTCTCCTACAGAAATAAACCGGAACGGAAACATAAGCAATGAAGCGGCCAGCCCAAAAACTATAAGCTGCACCAGCCAGGGTGCGGGTATAAAAATTACCCCAGCCGCGAGCAATACGATCAATGCCAGGTAGCCGACAAGGGCAGAAACAAGCTTTACGTCTGCTTTAAGTTTTATCTCCTTTATGCAATACACAATAAACCCTAAGGCTATAAGCCATTGGGTAAGGCAGCCCACAACTGCAGCCCCTTCAGCTTTGTAGTGCGGTATTATGTACAGGTTCAGCCCCAGGTTAAAAACAACTGCACCAATTGCCAGTTTGTTCAGCGTTTTCAGGCTGCCGTTGGCAGTGAGCAGGGTAGAGTAGATATACATAATGCAAAAGGCAGGGAACTCGGCCATCGTCCACCTGAAGACATGCCCGTAATAAAGGGGATCAGGATAATCTTTTGCTGCCTTAAATGATAACTGCATGATGGGGTTACAAAAGAATATACCTGCAACGGCCACAATAAAAGAAAACGGGAGCAGTGTGTTTACGCAGACATGCACTATCTGGTTCACCGGTTGCGTTTCTTTTAGCATCCTTCCAAACATAGGTAGCAGTATCGCCGCAAACATCAGGGCGAACATATTACTCATATCCAGGTAGCGATATGCAGCAGCGTATATGGCTGCCTGTATCTTACCATCTCCACCAGCCAGTCGCTCTATCATAGGTGAGTCTAACCTGGTGTAAATAGACATGAGGAATATTAGTGTAGCATAGGGTATGGTATCTTTAATAATGCGCCAAACCGTTTGCCCATGAAAAGAAAAACGGAAACGAATGGGATGCAGCCAGCGCAAAACAAAAAAAGCAATGATGCAGCCTATACCATAGGTGCCTATCTGCGCCAGTATGTACCATTCTATTTTAAAGTGCTGTGCAGTACCCGGGTATAAGAGCAGTGCGCCGCATACTACTATCATCAGCAGCCTGTCGGCTATTGATAATATTCCATCAATTTTAAATTTGTGCAGGGCAGCTACATTGCTGCGCAGGAACTGCAACATATAGTTGAGCGATTGAAAAACCAATATGCCCGATAACAGCAGCATTTGGTAGCTATTGTAGCCCACAACAAACCCGGTAATGGTTACTATAGCGCCATATGCCATTATAAGCAATAGCCTTGCCGATAGCATGGTAGGAAAGAGCTCTTGCAGCTTATCAGGGTTTTGAGCTACCGTTCGGCTGTTGTAGTTTGTAATGCCAAAATCTAATATGATGCTGAATATTACTGTCCAGCTCAACAAAGGTGAATAAGTACCATAAGACTCTGCTCCCACCCTGTTTTGCACCACCCTGTCTATAAAAAGCACATATGCCAGCCTTATAGGCAGGTTTATGGCAACAACAAAAGCAAGGTTTTTAACAAAAAATCGGCGCATCAGGGATATTTGGCACTGTTTGAAGCTGTAAAATTATATTTTTGCCGCCACTATATGCGGATAGCTGTAAATACAAGGTTATTATTGAAGGGAAAATTGGAAGGCATCGGCTGGTTTACCTACCAGACACTTGAGCGTATAGTGCGCCTGCACCCCGAACACGACTTCATTTTTTTCTTTGACCGTCCTTATGATCCATCTTTTGTATTTGCAAAAAATGTAACCCCTGTAGTGGTAAGTCCGCAGGCACGTCACCCCATACTTTTTTACCTGTGGTTTGAGTGGAGCATACCCTACATGTTGCGCAAGTACAAAGCCGATCTGTTTTTGTCACCAGACGGGTATATGTCGCTCAGCACCAAGGTGCCTACCTGCCTTGTGATACACGATCTTGCTTTTGAACATTATCCCGATCACTTTGTACTGAGCCACCTTCTGTACTGGCGGCACTACTCACCCTTGTTTGCCCGTAAGGCAACGCAGATCACTACGGTGTCTAACTTCTCCAAGAACGATATTGTTAGTCGCTATGGTATGGATGCTGATAAAATAACCGTTGCGCACAATGGCGCACATAAAGAATACCACCCGCTAACGTGGGACGAACGCGAAGCTGCCAAAAAGCAATATGCCGATGGGAAAGAATATTTTGTATTTGCGGGTGCGCTGCATCCACGTAAAAATATTACCGGCCTGCTGAATGCTTTTATAGCCTTTAAAAAACGCCAGCGCAGCAATATGAAGCTGGTAATTGTAGGCCGCATGGCCTGGAAGTACGAGGAAGTAGCAGAAATGCGCGCCACCATGCCGTTTAAAGAAGATGTGGAATGGGTGGGGTACATGGATGTAAATGAGTTGAGTAAGGTAATAGGGGGTGCCTATGCTATGGTGTATGCATCCCTGTTTGAAGGATTTGGCATTCCTATACTGGAGGCGCTGAAATGCAATGTGCCCGCTATCGTGAGTAATACATCCAGCATGCCAGAGGTGGCAGGCGATGCCGGTTTGCTGGTTGACCCCACCGATAGCCAGGATATAGCCAACAAAATGGAGTTATTATTTAAAGACGAAGTACTGCGTAAAAAACTGATAGCTGCCGCGCCTGCCCAAGTTGAAAAATTTACCTGGGACAACTGTGCCGAAAAACTGTGGGAGAGTATGATGAAGTGTGTAGGCACAAAAAAATAAGATCAGGCAGTATCCCCGCCTGATCTATCTGTTTTCTTAATTAAAATATTCGTTGTTAACAACTACATCCAGAAGCCTTTTTCAGCGCTGGTCGTTTTGCGCATGCCTTCTGCTACTGCTTCGTCAGTATAGCCCAGGTATATAAGACCTAGTATAATATCGTCTGGTCCCAGTTTCAGGTATTCTTTCAGTTCAGGTTTGTGCGTAAGGCCACCTGTGCTCCAGAAAGATGCAATGCCCATAGCCGTTGCGCCCAGCAGTATGTTTTGTACAGCAGCAGATGCTGCAGCTATTTCCTCCAGCTGTGGTATCTTTTCATTAGTGCCGCGTTTCATCACTGCAATAATGAGGTGCGATGCGTTGTCGCCATTGTGTTTTAGCTTCTCGTAAGTTGCCTCCAGTCTCTTTTCCTCGGGTGTTATTCCCCAGTGCAGGTCAGCATGGTCTTTACCAAATTGTTTCAAGGCCTCGCCTGTATAAACAAAAAAGTTCCATGGTTCTGTGCGGCCATGAGTTGGCGCCCAGTGCGCCAGTTCCAGCAGTTCTTTTACCTGTTCATCGGGTATGGTATTGCCATTCATCGCAGCCAGTTTGGCTGTACGTCTTTGCTTTATAGTTGCTTTTACCTGTTCAAATGCATTATTCATAGCCACAAAGTTAACGCGCAGTGGCATATACCCAATACCAAAGGTTTTATTATCCATCCTCTTTGGCTGTTTTTGCGTATATTATAATGTTATCTTAACCTGCGACTGATGAAATGGAAGTTTTGGTTCTACTTAATGGTGTTACTTTATGTAGTGGCAGGCGTCAATCATTTCATAAACACACCGGTGTATATGTCTATAATGCCACCGTGGTTGCCTTATCCTAAAATGCTGGTATATATAAGTGGCATTTGCGAGGCCTTGTTTGGTATATTACTGTTGCCCGTTTCAACGAGGCGGATTGCTGCCTGGCTCATTATATTGCTTCTTATAGCTGTATTCCCTGCCAACATACAAACCACGCTGAACTATGGGCGCCAGCATGATATTCATTTCTGGATTAGTGCCGTCAGACTTCCCTTGCAAATGGTACTTATTTGGTGGGCCTGGCTATATACCAAGCCAAGAGAAAAGAAGGGCGCACTTGCATAACACTATTTTACTGACCTTTGTATTACTGTATAAAAGTTTTTATGAAAACACTACTTGCTTCATTACTATTACTGCAGGCCACTGTTGCAAACGCACAACACTATGTACCGGAGAGCCAAAATTCAAAAGTGAGTTTTAAAGTGATGAACCATATGCTGGTAAAAAGCACGGTGCAAGGCACACTCAGCAATCTATCGGGTAGTATCATCTTCAACCCCGCCGATCTGCCAGGTGCTTCTTTTGATGTGTCTGTTAACCCTGAAAGCATTAAGACAGGCATAGGCATGCGGGATGAACACCTTAAAAAGGAAGAATTCTTAAGCGTCAGTAAATTCCCTAGGATCCGCATTATCTCCAATCGGGTTGAAAAAAGTAGTGCACCAGGTACATATATACTTTATGGCAAGCTCACTATCAAAGGCATTTCCAAAGCTATTACGATACCTTTCACGGCTACACCAACCAATGGAGGCTTATTGTTTAAAGGCACTTTTACCTTAAACAGATTAGACTATACTGTAGGCGAAAAAGGCAAAATTGAAGATCAGGTAAATGTTAATCTGAGCGTGAGTGCAAAGAAAGCCTAGTTACTTATTTGTCGTTATCCACCAGGTATTGCCATATGCATCCTTTACTCCTGCACTACGCCCATAAGACTGATCAGATGGCGCTGCTATAGAGGTTGCTCCGGTTGCAATTGCTTTATTGTATGTAGCATCAGCATCTGGCACGTACACAAACATACCCGCCGGGCTGCTGCCGTAGGTGTCTGTGCTGTCTGCTATCATTATTACACTTTCAGCCAGCTTTATTTCTGCATGCATTATTACCTGCTCATCACGCATGTGGCGCATTATTTCCACCGCATCAAATACATCTTTCATAAAGTCTATGAAGGCCGATGCATTATCCAGGATGAGGTATGGCATCACCTGCTGGTAGCCCTTAGGTATTACTACTGTTTTCATACTGCATGTTTAGAGGATGGATAAAATTCTATACAGCAATATTATACTATGCCTGCTGTATATTAAAGGTATTTCTGTAATCTTTTTTTCAGCACATTGTTTCGGGTAGCGGCAAATAATATATCCAATAATATGGGCATTTTTGAAAGAGCGCGTTGTGCTATAGCATGCGTTTTCAGCTCCTTACCCAATTTACGGTGCACTTCGGCATCGTACTGTTGCATAAAAGCGGCGGTAAAATTATGCACCTCAAAACATTTTATTACCTGCAATGCCGCAGCTTGCCCGCTGGTCATTGCATTTCCTATCCCGTCGCCCGAAAAAGGATCTATCAATGAAGCTGCATCTCCAGCAAGCATAAACCTGTCCCCTGACATGGGAACCTTTTTCGATCCCAGTGGTAGTCCAAATCCTTCTAAAACACCTATCTGTTCCGCATCTTTAAATCTTTCGGCCAGCAGAGGGGTATCTTTTATAAAATCGTAAAAGGTATTTTTAATATTTATTTTCCTTTTAGCTATTTCACTGCTCAGCATACCAAATCCTACATTACATACATTATTGGGTAATGGGAATACCCATAGGTAGCTGGGCAGGTAGCGTTTGTCAAAATATAGCTCGGTAGTGTCAGCTTTTAAACCGGTCACATTCTTATAGTACGCCCTTACCGATCCTACATGGTGTTCTCTATCCAGTATACGAGCTGTAAGTTGCTTTGCGGCTATAGAATGTGCACCATCTGCCCCAACCAAGATAGCAGCCGTTATGGAGGGTTTATTTTTTATGTAAATAGTCACACCTTCTTCCTGCACGTCAACGCTTGCTACACTGTGGTTTGTTAATACATGCGTATTAGTATGCTTTTTCACCAGGTCGAACAGGAAATTGTCAAATTGCACACGGGCGCAGGTATAGGCTTCAACTACCCAGGTAAACTCAGATTGTTTCCCTTTGAAGTTCAATTGTGTTTTGCGAGTGCCACATTTTTCAGGGAAATCGCTAAAAGCCTTTGCAAATACTGGCGATATACTTTTAAGCACTTTCATTGCCCTTCCTGGTATAGCGTCTCCACATACCTTATCTCGCGGAAAGTCTTCTTTATCCAGCATGGCCACTTTCAGCCCTGCATCTTTCAATGCCAACGCACATGCGCAACCGGCTGGCCCGGCACCAGCTATCACTACATCATAATTTTCCTTTTTTTCTGCACTCACGGTTGCGATAATACGGCAAATTATTAAATCACAAACTGGTTGTTTTTTACCAACTCTTTATTACTTGTTATTCCTGACACAAAAAGTTGATTATAATAATTGATATTAAATCATTATTTTTCGATCCTTTTTATCATGAAAATGTTAAAGTGAATTAATTTTAACCACATTACACAATTCATATGAAGAAAATAATACTCGCATCCTTATTAGTTACTATAGCCGCACAAGCTGAAGCACAAATGTACTTTAGCGAAGCCACCAGTCTTTGGAGCGGTACCAATAGCCTGTATCTGAACCCGGCAAATGGTGCTGATAACCATTTAAAAATATCAGTAGATATCTTTTCTATTAATGCTGGTGTTAATACCAATATTGGTACGCTGCGTTCCAGCAATATATTGGCAAACTATAATAATACGCTCACTACAGACCAGATATTTAACTATGGCAGCCAAAATCCGTTTAACATGCTTGCCCCTTATGGCGAGGTGCGCGGGCCAGGCATCATGTATGCCATAAATGATAAGAATACCCTTGCAATAACCACTCGTGTACGGGCGTTCAACCAATTCTCCAACTTCGACCAGAGTGTGTATCGCATAATTACCGATCCTACATTCAGCTCAAGCTCAGACTATGGTTTTACCTCAAAAAATTATAACTGGACAGCGCAGGTATGGAGCGAAATTGGCCTTAGTTACAGTGCCGTAATTTTCAGCAACGAGCATCATGAAATAAAAGGTGGGCTTACAGCCCGCTACCTTGGCGGCATAGGTTATGCTGGTATAAAAGGTAAAAACCTGGATGCACACTATTATTCAAAAGCAGATTCTTTACAGATCAACAATACCGACCTTGAATATGGCAGCAACGTTATTAACTCGCAGGTAGATCTAAGTAATGGTATAGCTGGTTCTGACATTATGAACCGTTTCTTTGGCGGCGCCAACGGTGGTGCCGGCGTTGGTGGCGATCTGGGTTTGGTATATGAATGGAATCCAGCGTCTGAAAACAACTATTACGAAATGGACGGGGCGATGCATAAAGACCCTAATAAAAGCAGTTATAAATTAAAATTATCAATTGCCGTAACTGATATAGGCGGCATCACCTACAAGGGCAGCAATTTTACTGCAAACTTTACCGGCAACGGCTACTTATCTGGTAACGACCTCATTACCCAATTTAAAAACTACAATGATTTCCGCGATTATGCCTTGTCTCATCATTTATCGGTAGATACCGGCAGTCATAAATCTACTACAGTTCACCTGCCTACCGCTTTAATGACAGGTGTTGACTACCATATCTATCACAAGTTCTACATAAGCGTTAACTACCTGGCTAACCTGGCTGACAAAAATGATTTTGGTAACCATTATTACGATCAGATCACATTTACTCCTCGTTATGATACTCGTATTTTAGGTATATCAGCACCTGTTACCTATAGTTCTCTTGACAATCATGTCAAATTGGGTTTTGGCGTACGCGTATCTGGCTTCTTTGTAGGCAGCGATGATATGCTGGCATTATTCAATAACAATCAATACGGCTTTAACCTGCATGCCGGTGGCTTTGTACCTATCAGCAGAAAGAAAATACGCGACAGGGATCATGATCATATATCTGACCGAATGGACAAATGCCCGCTGATACCAGGTGTCCTTACGGCTAAGGGCTGTCCTGATAGGGACAGGGATAGCGTGGCCGATGGCGATGACCGTTGTCCTGATGACTCTGGTGCTGTAGCGCTGCAAGGTTGCCCAGACAAGGATGGCGATGGGGTACCAGATATTGATGACAAATGCCCGACACAAGCTGGACTTGCAGAATTGCATGGCTGTCCTGATAGTGATGCCGATGGTGTACCTGACAACGAAGATGCCTGCCCTTACAAATTTGGTCTTCCACAGTTTCATGGTTGCCCCGATACTGATGGGGATGGTATACCTGACAATGAAGACGCCTGCCCCACACAAGCCGGACCTGCCAAATTTAAAGGCTGCCCTGATACTGATGGCGATAACATACCAGACAACCTGGATAAATGCCCTAACGATCCCGGACCAATATCAAACGATGGTTGCCCTGTTAAGAAAAAAGAAGTGACCCAGGAAGTAAAGAAGAAACTTGATTTTGCAGCAACGGCTATTGAATTTGAAACCGGAAAAGATGTAATAAAAGCTACGTCTTACCCACTGCTCAACGACATCGTAAAAATACTGAAAGAATACCCAGATAATGACATGAACATTGACGGTTATACCGACAACGTAGGTAAACCCGAAATGAATATGAAATTATCAAAAGAGCGTGCTGAAGCTGTTAAAGCTTATTTCGTAAAAGAAGGTGTATCTGCCAACAGGCTTCATGCAGCAGGACATGGCGAAGAGCATCCTGCGGCCAGCAACAAAACAAAAATTGGCCGGGCTAAAAACCGCAGGGTACATCTTGAGCTGAAGAAAAGCTAAATTGTTTTATAATTGTCTTTTTATAGGCCGTTCTTCTTAAAAGGACGGCTTATTTTTTTGGTACTGTTTGTAAATTTTTCTGCATTTTTAATTATGCACAATCTAATAACTGGCTTTAAAGTTGAGGAATGGACGAAATGAAAGCTGCCGATACTCACTACACACTTCGGCAATTGACTGCTAAAGATGTTTCTATTTATAAAAAAATGCGTCTTGAGGCATTGTACCTGGAGCCCGAGAAATACAGCGTCTGGCATGCTGAAGAATCTATATTGCCCGATAGTTATTGGCTGGCAAAAATAAGTAATCCCCATGCAGCCTATTTTGGCCTATTCATAAATGAAGTACCCATTGGTATAACAGGAATAATAATAGACAAGAACAATCCCGAAACAGCATTAATGATGCAATCTTATATTAGAGCCGTGCATAGAGGGAAAGGATTGTCGCGTATGCTCTATGATGCCAGAATAAGTTGGGCACAAGCCCATGGTTTGAAACGCCTCCTTGTAGGACATAGGGAAAGTAATATTATTTCTAAAGCAGCTATTCAGCATTTCAATTTTAAATACGCCTACAGCGAACCACGCGCATGGCCCGACGGCATTACAGAAGACATATTGTACTACGAGTTGCTGCTGTAAAGGCTGGTAATAATATTCTTTCTGCAAGCTCTATATATCATGCCCTGCAAACCATTCTTTATGTTTTGATCAAAAACTTTAATTTTAGGCATTATCCTAAACAGTAACAATGCTTTTTAATTCCCTGCCCTTTGCTGCATTCTTCATACTGTTTTTCTTTTTGTATTGGTTTGTATTCAATCGATCTGTAAAAATTCAGAATTTACTATTGCTTGCGGGTAGCTATTTTTTTTACTCCTTGTGGAACTGGCATTTTCTATTCCTTCTTATCTTCAGTTCATTGGCCACTTACTTGTTGGGTATAGGCATTTACAGATCTAGCAACCCCAGAGTAAAAAGGCAGTTCCTAAATACAGGCTTGTTATTACTGGTGTGCATACTGTTGTATTTTAAGTACACCAATTTTTTTATTGCTTCATTTATTGTTGTAGCTGGTAAGTTGCATATACATACCAGCTTACAAACATTAAATATACTGTTGCCGTTGGGTATCAGCTTTTATACTTTTCGCTTGCTTAGCTACCTGTTCGATGTCAAAAACGGAAAAATAAAACCGGTAACTGATGCTATAATATTCTTTACCTACGTTTCTTTTTTCCCGAGTATGGTTGCGGGGCCAATAGACCGTACAAAAACATTGGTACCACAGTTAGAACAGAAGAGAATTTTCATTCGCAACCAGGCTACCGATGGGCTGCGACAAATACTGTGGGGATTATTTAAAAAGGTAGTGATAGCCGATAACTGTGTTACCATCAGCAATTATATTTTCGATATGCCTAATCTGCATGGAGGCATTTTGATCATAGGGGCTTTCTTATTTACCATGCAGCTATACGCTGATTTTTCGGGCTATTCTGATATGGCAATAGGTTTTGCACGGCTGCTCGGATTTAATATCACTCGAAATTTCAACTATCCTTTCTTTGCACAAAATATTGCTGAGTTCTGGCGTAAGTGGCATATCTCTCTTACCTCTTGGCTTACAGACTATGTGTTTACTCCCGTGTCCATCCGGTTTCGTTATTACGGCAATTGGGGGCTTATCATTTCTATACTTGTAACTTTTCTTATTTCGGGATTCTGGCATGGCGCACACTGGACGTTTGTAGTATGGGGACTGCTGCATGGCTGCTTCTATATACCCCTTATACTGGCTGGCCGCATGAACAAAAGGAAAGAAGTAGCACCAGGTAAAACACTACCATCGTTCCCGGAATTTAAAAATATAGCCGCCACATTTCTCTTTGTTATGTTTAGTATGGTGCTGTTCCGTTCTGCCAGTGTTTCACAAGCTTTCCAGTACTACTGCAATATTTTTAAGTTTTCATCGTCTAGTCCACTGTTTTTCCCATTGTGGGCATATGCTATGAACTTGTTCTTCATCTCTTTTATGATAATACTTGAGTGGACACAAAGAGACAAGCAACATGCACTTGAAAACATAGCGCTTACATGGCCCAAAATATATCGTTGGGGGTTTTATAGTTTGGCTGTGTTGCTGATACTCACTTTCAGCGGTTTTGAACAACCTTTTATCTACCTAAAATTTTAATCTGGATGAAAGGCTTTCTATATAACGCAGCAGCATTCTTACTTATCTGGATCTTCATTTTTTCTGCACTATACGCAGTGATACCTCGTAAGTATTACGCAAGCTACGAGTACGAATTACAGACTACCCTTTATAAAAAAATTACCGTAGGGGGTTTAAAAGGAAACGTAATAATAGGCGACAGCAAAACTCAGTTGGGGCTCGACGCCAGGAACCTGCACGCTACTAATTTATGCATGGGTGGTGTTTCACCCGTTGAAGGATATTACCAATTACGACTGCTTCTTCAAAACCCAACAAACAACGTCGATACCGTTTTCATTTCTTATACACTTACCCACCTGGTAAGCCAGTACTTTTTTTATACCGGCAGTTATTACAATGGCATTATTCCTACCAACTACCTGGATAGTGTAAGGGTATTAGCCAGGCAGTACAACGATGAGAATTATGTGCTCAGCCATTCTGATTTTTCAACGCCTTTAGATATTGCATTTAACGATCCTGTGCTCAGTTCAAAAATACGGGTGGTAAAAGATTTTGTAATTGGCGGCCTCAACAGTGCTTACGTTTATCTGCGCAACAACAGTAGTCCCCTGGCATTCACAGGTACTAGCCACCCCATCAATGGCAATACCCAACTTACTTATGGCAGGGTGGTAGGGCTTTCTACAGATTCAGTTCTCTATAAAAGAAGCGCCGAAAAACCTTTGTACGAAGAAGAGCTATTGAATATAAAAGCGTCGGTAGTAAATAAAATATACCTGCAAAAAATGCTGGACCTCTGTAATGAAAAACACATAATAGCCATTTTTATCATGATGCCCAGCCCAAGATCGGCCGCAGACGGTATGTTAGACAAACAGGTAGCTGAACTTGATAAACAGTTTGGAAAGAACCTCATTTACGATACTGCATTTTATAGCGATGCCAACTTCAGAGACCAGGGTGGTCATTTAAACGTTTTTGGTGTTCAAAAATTTCAGGAATTTATACTCAAAAACTTATATAGATAATGGGAGGCCAGGCAGTTAGTACCTATAAAATTTTGTTGTAGTGTAGCATATGGGTCTGTATCACAAATATAATATGCTCCTAATAGCGTAACTTTACCATACTATTTATTGTTATGAGTGATGTATTAACGCCACAGGGACCTGCCCTGACAGCTAAAGATTTTGCTACCGACCAGGAAGTGCGCTGGTGCCCCGGATGTGGCGACTATTCTATTTTAAAACAAGTACAGACCATATTGCCGCAAACCGGCATACCCAGGGAAAATATTGTAATTATCTCAGGCATAGGCTGCAGTTCTCGTTTCCCGTACTATATGAACACCTATGGCATGCACAGCATTCATGGTCGTGCAACGGCTATAGCAAGCGGTCTTAAAGCCACACGGCCCGAGTTGAGTGTTTGGATAGTAACCGGAGATGGTGACGGCTTGAGCATTGGTGGTAACCATACCATACACCTGTTACGCAGGAATTTTAATGTAAACATCCTGTTATTCAACAACCAGATATACGGCCTCACCAAGGGACAATACTCGCCCACATCTGAGGAGAATAAGATAACTAAGAGTACCCCAATGGGTAGTATAGATCATCCTTTCAATCCTTTGGCGCTGGCCTTGGGTGCAGATGCTACTTTTATAGCCCGCAGTATGGATCGCGATCCCAAGCACTTGCAGCAAATGCTGCTACATGCCAACGACCACCATGGCACATCTCTGCTTGAAATATACCAGAACTGCAATATATTCAACGATGGTGCTTTCGAGATCTTTACCGAAAAAAGCAGTCGCCAGGAAGAAACGCTAATGCTGGAGCAAGGCAAACCACTTATTTACGGTGCCAATAAAGATAAAGGCATAGTACTGGATGGCTACAAGCCTAAATTGGTCGATCTGAACAATGGCCACAGCGCAAACGATTTGTGGATACACGACGATCACGACTTTTATAAAGCACAAATACTTACCCGCTTTTTTGATAACCCTGCTACCGTAGGTCACTTCCCACGTCCCTTTGGTGTATTTTACGCCACAGAACGTGCTACTTACGAAGATGAAATGCAGCTGCAACTTGAAGAGGCCATAGCCGTAAAAGGTAAAGGCAACCTGGATGCATTGCTGCAAGGCAAAGAAACGTGGGTGATAGAATAGATAGTGCTGGATTGTGAGCAAACCTGCCAACAATCAGGTAGGGTAAAATGGGGCTGTGCACCTGTGCGCAATAAACAGATGGAACACCGCCTTCTACTTTATACTTTTGACTAACTACTATCTTACAACTCATTGGCCTCATTAAAAAAACTAGCAGGACAAACAGCATGGTATGGCCTTAGCAATATAGGGGCACGCCTGCTTAACTACCTGCTTACCCCTATTGTCACTTACCTGCTCAACTCGCCCCGTGGCCAGGGCGACTATGGTGACTATAGTGTGCTGATGGCAGCCCTTGCTTTTGTGAACGTTGTCTATACCTATGGTATGGAAACCGCTTACTTCAGGTTCTCATCTTCTGGCACAGACCAGAAAAAGTTGTTCCAGACCACTTTTACAACACTTATCATAAGTACATTTTTTCTAAGCGCAGCCCTTATCGGTCTTCGTGCACCTATTGCGGGCTTCCTGCGGCTAGGTACACATACCGAGTATATAACCTGGTGCGTATTGGTAGTCAGCATAGATACATTAAGCGCCATACCTTTTGCCAGGCTGCGGCAGGAAGAACGGCCACGCAAGTACGCTTTTACAAAGTTGGCAGGCATAGTGGTAAATATTTTCCTTACTATATTTTTTATAGCCTATAGTCCCATGTATGTGGCACAGCATCCCACGGGTGCATATGCTGCATGGTATGCACAATATAACAGCACAGGCTTTTTGCTACTGGCTTTACTGGGACAGAGCATAGTTACATTTTTATTACTGGTGCAGGAGTGGGGGGCATATCGTTTCCGTTTTTATGCAGACATCTGGAAGAAAGTGATGTGGTACAGCGCACCTATGGTAATAGTAGGGCTTGGCGGAATGGTAAATGAAACGCTCGATCGTATTATGCTGGATAAGCTAATGCCTGGCAGTCCGGAAGCGGCTAAGATAGCAGTTGGTATATATTCAGCCCAATACAAGCTGGCTATCTTCATCACCTTATTCATACAGGCTTTCCGCATGAGTGCCGAGCCTTTTTTCTTTAACCAGAGCAAAGACAAAAATGCACCTAAAACCTATGCCCGGGTTATGAAATGGTTTGTTATTGTGCTCTGTGTTGCATTCCTCTTCACCTCCTTGTATATTGATGTTTGGGAACGTTTCCTCATATTGGGCTCTTCTTATCGCAGTGGTGCAGGCGTAGTACCTATATTGCTCAGTGCCAATGTGTGCCTGGGCATATATTACAATCTTAGCGTCTGGTACAAGATAACTGACCGTATGTATTGGGGCATGATCATCACATTGATAGGCGCTGCTATTACATTGGTTATCAACTTTGCTTTTATACCCGTGTACGGTATGTATGCCTGCGCATGGGCCACATTTGCAGCCTATAGCAGCATGATGATATTATCCTACTTCGTGGGGCAAATGTATTTCCCTGTACCGTACAATCCTAAAAAGCTACTGGCCTACCTGGTAGTAATGATAACCCTTTTCTTTGTGCAGCAGGGAGTAGGTTTATTAAGCCACAACATAGTTATACGCGTTATGTCTGCAAGTGTACTTATGTTCTTGTTCCTTCGATTAGTATTTGCAGCTGAGCAAAAAGAAATGAAACAATTGCCTTTTATTGGCAAGTTTGTAAAAGGGTAATTGCGTATTATTTCAACAGCTCACAGGGCTTCATGCCAGTAGCTTTCTTAAACGCAGTGCTGAAGTGAGATATACTGCTAAAACCAAGCGTACCGGCTACATCGGTTACTGTCTGGCCTTCTTCCTGTAATAGCCTTTTGGCTTTTTCAATACGCAGATACTGTTGGTATTCATGTATGGTCTTACCCACAATCGTCTTAAATCCTTTTTTCAGATAGCACTCGTTCATAGCCACTTTGCGGCTCAATTCCCTTATAGTAAATATCTGCGTCAGGTTGTTTTCTATATAGGTGCGGGCTTCGTAAATTTTTTCGCGCTCACTATCCATAGCCAGGAAACGGCAGGCAGGTACCTGGCACGTTGTAAACGGCAGGGTAATGCTTTGCAGTGCACGGCGCAAAAGTTGGGTAGTGGTTTCTGTAAGTTGCAACGCCTGCACAAACTGGTTCACAACATCTTTCTGGGCTAATTGCGATAGCAGCATATGGGCTGTACTACAGGGCGAAAACTCCTGTTCCGTAGTTTGGTCGAAACGGAAAGGACGATTAGCCATCAATATCCCGGCTTCAAACTGGTCAAAATACTCTGGCAAGTAAGTGATGTAATATACCTGGGCTGTACTAGCTGCGATATCATTGCGTTTCAGGTAAGCCAGTTGCAGGCAGTATTTACCGGTATCTATAGGGAAAAGATACAAACAGGCTTTTTCTTCTGTTGCTTCTGTAAACGAAACTTCCATCACCTCAGCCTGTACGTTGCGGTTTATTTCCAATACTTCGCTATTCAGTACAGTTGCATGTTCACCCAAAAACCGTTGTGTAGGCTGGGCGGTACGGGGCTTGGTTATCTGTTTTACATTCGGCACGGGGCAAAGGTAGTTACATTTGTCATTGTTATTAGAATTGTGACTTTTGCATGACAGTTGCATTGGTTATCTCCAACATCTGATCGAGCAATTTTATAATTACTTCCGGGACATGTGGACATTTAAAATCCAACACCTAATCCCAATTGTGCCAGCTCTGCAATGGTGGAGTGTGCCTTAAGCATAGCACTTATAAATAACTCTTTCAGCGGACCTTGCTCTTTTTTTACCAGGTAAAGGTTAGCGCCAATTTTCTCGTAGTAGGGTTGCGGAGCACGCAGGTAGGCATTTTTTATATAGTAACCCAATTGCAACACCAAGCCTATGCGGCCCATTAAAAATTCGTTACCTGCAAAAACTGCGCTTTTGTAAGAGTTCTTTGCTTCCTGACCAGGCAATATTTCGTTATTGCGCAGGAAGGCATATATATCTGTATAGTACGCATAGTCAATACCCACATATGCCTTATTCTTGCTCAGCCAGCGCTTGCTCACATACGCATCTGCCAGGTACACCGGGAAGGCAGGTCCGTTCGATGAACCATAACCATCCATGGCTAGCGATGCTCGGGCCTGGAACAGCCAACTGTTTTTTAGTGGCTTCAATGTTCGTACTATATGCTTTGGGTTTGAGCCTTCGGGGAAATAACGAAAACCGATATGAGCACCATACATATTAATACCCAGGTTGGGCTGTTTGAAGGATGCATTGGACATATGCGAGAAGTTACCTCCCAGTTGTATATCCCAGTTGCGGTTCAGGTGATACCGCAGATCGGTCATAATAAGGGTAAAGTTATTGATGTTGGAGCCTATAGCATCGTTGAGGGTGTCGTAACCGGGAGCGCGCTCATATTTTTTGGTCAGGTAGCCTAGCCCAAAACCCATGCGTAAGGTCCACTCTAGTTTTTTACCTGTCACCAATGGTATCTGGAAGTTGGGGATGATGCCAAAACCTCTGCCATATATAGAGTCAAGACCGTAATTGGTATAGGTAAACGCCACACCCAATACCGGGAAGCTACGCCTTTGCTGCCACTCTTTAGTACCATGGGTTTTAAATACCACGTTTAGCTCATATGCAGTACTTACACTGGGTATTGGCAATATAAATTTGGGGGTATGCTTAAACACCTTACCCACTATTTCATTGTTCTCTATACCAATGCCGGTCAACGGGTTTTCCTGCTGCGCAAAAGCACAGCTACCTGCGAGGAATAGGAGTAGGAATAGGGGGGCACGCATGAAAACAAATATAAGGGGAAAGTAGAATTTCGGATACTTTTGTTTCACAATACCGGCGTTAAATAAATCCGTATTTTTTGTTTTTCTTGTGCCCTGTCATATTTCTTCCAAATTCCTTCACATTTACCATTTTCCTTAACCTTTAGGGTTTTACCTTTTTGTATCTTGCAGTAGAAACCACTCAGCCGGATGCGCAAATTAGCGGTCATGTTTTTCAGGTCATTCCTGCAGGGGCTTATCCTGTTAAGCCCTTTGGCCATTACTGCGTATGTTATCTATGTCATTTTCGATAAAATAGATACCCTCATACCTATACAGCACATACCACGTGGGGTTGGCTTTCTTATAATAGTGCTATTTGTCACTTTTGTAGGTTTCCTGGGTACCCGGTTCTTTATAGGCAAGTGGGTGTTCGATTCTTTTGGGCATTTGCTGGAGCGCACGCCTGGAGTGAAATATTTATACTCTGCTATACGCGATATGGTGAGTTCCTTTGTGGGCGATAAAAAAAGGTTCAACAAGCCTGTATGGGTATGTGTAAACCTTGCACCCGAAACATGGCGCATTGGTTTTATGACGCAGGTGGATATGGCACACCTGGGCATGAGCAATAAGGCTGCTGTATATATGCCCCATGCATATGCCATTAGCGGTTGGGTAATAGTTACCGACCCTAAATATATAAAACCGGTAACCAGGATGAACGCAGCCGAAGCTATGAAATTTGCGGTAAGCGGTGGTATAACAAATATTGATGATGAAAAACACGGACCTTACACGGAAACTTAATTTTAATGCCGGCCCTGCCGCATTGCCGATTGAGGTTTTGCAGCAGGCTGCTGCTGCTGTGCTCGACTATAATAATAGTGGCCTTTCTATTCTGGAAATTCCTCACCGCGGTGCTGCCTTTGTAGCCATAATGGATGAAAGCCGGCAATTGGTAAAGGAATTGTGCAACCTGAATGATGACTACGAGGTACTGTGGTTGCAAGGTGGCGGGCGCATGCAGTTTTGTATGATACCCATGAATTTTTTAGGCGAGACCGAAAGCGCTGGCTACGTAGATAGCGGGTACTGGGCCGAAAGCGCATATAAAGCAGCAAAGTATTACGGCAATGCGCAATTGCTGGCATCAACAAAAGATATTAACTACACACACCTGCCCAAGTGGCCCTCGCAATTACCTGCGGGCTTGCAGTATGTGCACTGTACTACCAATAATACTATTTACGGTACACAGTTGCATACAACTCCCGCTTGCGATGTGCCCTTGATAGCTGATATGAGCAGCGACATTTTTAGCTGCCACCGCAATTATACCAAGTACGCTATGTTTTATGCAACCGTGCAAAAAAATCTGGGCGCCGCCGGTGTTACATTGGTGGTATTGCGCAAAGATTTTATGCAACGGGTGAAACGTACAATGCCAGACATGCTTACTTATAAGGCACATGCCGCACAGCAAAGCATGCTGAACACGCCACCTGTGTTTGCTATTTATGTATCACTACTCATGTTGCGGTGGACAAAGGCTAGAGGTATAAATGCCATTGATATAGAAAACAGAAAAAAGGCACAATTATTATATTCTGAAATAGAACGCAATTCCGTTTTTAAACCTGTAGTAGATAGCATTACCGACAGAAGTATGATGAATGTATGTTTTATTGCTAACGATAGCAGGAATGAAAAAGCATTTACCGACTTTTGCGCAACGCGAAATATTACAGGCATAAAGGGCCATCGTTCTGTGGGTGGGTTCCGGGTGTCATTATATAACGCGGTAAACCTTGCAGCTGTGGAAACACTGGTGCAGGCCATGCAGGATTTTGAGAAAGAATAGACAGCAGTATTGATCACTTTTAGCCGGTACCATCCGGCATAACAAACAAATATGGCAATTATAACACCATTTAAAGGGCTGCGGCCCGAAAAAGACCTGGCTGAAAAAGTAGCAACCCTTCCTTACGACGTAGTAAGCGTAGCTGAAGCGCGCCGTTTTGCAAGCAACCCCTACAACTTTTATCACGTAACTCGTGCTGAAATAGATCTTCCGGAAAATGTTGATGTACACAGCAGCGTTGTGTATGAAAAAGCAGCACAGAACCTGGAAAAGATGATAGTCGATGGCACGTTAATACAGGACAGTACACCATGCTACTATATCTACCGTCTTGTAATGAATGGACGCTCACAAACCGGCCTGGTTTGCGGATCATCGCTAGATGATTATTTTGACGGCATTATAAAGAAGCATGAGTTTACCCGCCCCGAAAAAGAACTGGACCGCATCAATCACATAAAAGCAACCCGGGCACAAACCGGTGTGGTTTTCCTTGCGTACAATGATGAGACTACCGTAGAGCAAATAATTGCCGATTGGAAAAATAATCATGCACCTGCTTACGATTTTACTGCCGAAGATGGTGTACAACATACCTTATGGGTAGTTGACGATGCTGCCACGGTAGATGCAATAACTGTCGGCTATGCCAACAATGTTCCCTGCACTTACATAGCCGATGGCCATCATAGGGCAGCATCAGCAGCAAAGGTGTGTATGGAAATGCGCGAAGAGGATGCACATAGCGATAATACTGCGGCATACAATTACTTCATCACCTGCATTTTCCCTGCAAGTCAGCTGCATATCATGGATTACAACCGTGTGGTGAAAGATCTGGACGGAATGAACATTGCAGAATTCCTGGAGTACCTCGATCAGGATTTTACAGTTTCTGAAATTGGTACAGAACCTTACAAACCAGTAGGGCCACACGATTTTGGGATGTACCTGGATGGAACCTGGTACAGGTTGGAGGCATTGCCTGACAGCTTTACCGATACGCCGATAGATGTACTGGACGTTAGCATTCTGCAGGAAAATATTTTATCGAAACTGCTGAACATAAACGACCCACGCACAGATAAGCGAGTAGATTTTGTTGGTGGCATCCGTGGGCTACACGAATTGCAGCAGCGTGTGGATAGTGGAGAAGCGGCAGCAGCTTTTGCCCTGTATCCTGTTAGTATACAACAACTTTTTGCCATTGCCGATAGCGGCGAGGTAATGCCACCCAAAAGTACCTGGTTCGAACCTAAGGTGCGCGACGGTTTGGTAGTGTACAGATTCTAACCTCAATTACTATTCTGAACTCATTAAAAACTGTTGCAAAACCTGCAACAGTTTTTTTATATTTATATAATATGAAACACTACATTTATTTGCTCCTGGCTTGCCTTATAGCAGGACATCTTACAGCCAAAGATGTATCCAAAGGCACTGTAACCCTGAAAGGAAAGATCACCAACCGACTCTCAGACAGTATAAATGTAAAATACCTGTACGAGCCCGATGTAACATACCCCTATAAAAAGTATTACTCAAAATTAGATGCCCAGGGGAATTTTTCAATAACCTTTCCTGTGGCAATGCCTTATACAAGTGTAACTATAGAGCATGGCGACCAGGGCACCGATATGATAGTGGAACCAGGGTATGATCTGGTAATGCAAGACGATGCAAAAAATTTTGACAGCTCGCTTGTCTTTAGCGGTAGGGGTGCGGCTATACAAAATTTATTGGCTCGTCATAGCCTGGACTACGAGCCTATGGATGCTTACCAGCAAGAAGTAAACAAGATATATATACAGGAACCTGCCGAGTTTGAAAAAAGTCTACAGGATTCCGCTCAAAAACAGCTCGATTACCTGGACCATAATAAAAACGGCATACCTCCGTCCTTTGTCACGTACTGGAAAACATTTTACCAATACCAGAACTATTATAGCATGTTGGTTTACCCCACCTTTCACGAAATGAAAAAAAGGAAAAGTTATAACATCAATATAGATAGCATAACCAAGGACGAATATGCAGTGGTACAACATGTGCCTGAAAAATTTAACGACGAATGGCTAATGATGCCTATATACCACGTGTACATAAATACCTTTTACGATGCCCAACTACACGCCTGGGGCAAGGCACATTTTACAAGAGATACTACCGAACAGCTCACGGCAATTTCGCTAAAACAGGCGTACGCTCATATGTCTCCCAAATCAGCAGAGTTCAATGCTGCTCATCACGTGGAAGCCTATTCAAAATATTTGTCGCTCGCCGAGGTGGAACAAGAAGTGAAAAATTTTAAAATTCATTTCCCCAAGAGTGTATATACCGCAGAAGTAGAAAGCAAGCTGAACTTGAAAAAGAAAATGAGCCCCGGTATGCCGGCAATAGATTTTGCCATTAATACTCCCAATGGAAAAAAGATGAAACTGAGCGACCTGAAAGGGAAGGTGGTTTATGTTGATTTCTGGGCAAGCTGGTGTGTGCCCTGCGCAAAAGAAATGCCCCCTGCAAAATTGCTTCGCGAGCATTTTAAAGATAAAAGTGTTGCTTTTGTGTACGTGTCTATAGATGAGCAGGAGGATGCCTGGAAAAAGGGGATGGAAAAACATAGACTCTCCGATGCAATTAATACACGCGTGCCTGGTGGTTTCGAGGCCATGGAAGTGAAACAGTACGGTATAAGCGGCATACCCGCTTACTTCATTGTAGATAAGAAAGGCAATTTTGCAACCGATGAACAGATACGCCCCAGCACCGGCGACAAGCTCGTAAAAATGATAGACAAGTTACTGGAATAGCATCATGATAAACAAACCGATATCGACTTAAGAAATAAGTAACACTGTTATATGCCCTGTCGTTATATTTGCGACAGGGCATTTTTGTAAAATAATGAAATTTAATATTCTCATACCGGCACTCTGTTCTTTTTTACTTCTAGGCTTTAGTAACGTTGCTGCGCAAACAACTTCCAGTGCAACAAATGATAACCTCATTAAAAAGGCAGACTCTTTGAAACTGTATTATTTTAATTCTACAGAACCAAACGGTGCCATCAACCAGTTGCAATTTTTTGATTTGTTTCCAAATAGCTTCACAGAGCTATGCGCCTTTTACGGCCGTGGTAATAATACTAATGCCATTTTGTATTACGATGCCAAAAACCATATTGGCTTGTTCAATAAATTGTTTGTGGTAAATGACACTGCTTACTATAAAAAGATGGTCCGCATTGCAATTGGCGGACAGTGGGCTGTAGGTGCAGTGAGTTATTTTCAGGATGGAATACATGATAGAGTTATTTCAGATCCGGATCTGACTGTTTACGTACTCAATGATTATTCAAATACGTTAATCAAAAATTTCTGGCACTTTTATTTCGATGGTCCGCATCCAGAAGCAAGCCTTATTCCTGAACTGCAAAAAATAAAAGATATCGATAGTAAGATGTACCGTATCATAACTATATCGCAACAAAATGCTATAAACCAAATAAATAATAACCACTAACCTCTTTAATACTGCGCATAACTGTTAATAGCCAAAAATAACTTTAGATATATTTGAGGCGCGGCAAATGATCCACATTCTTTTTGAACAGCTTCTATTTTCCTAACTTTCCATCTATATTCTTGTAATACTGACCTATTTTAGGCAGTATAATAAACATGTAAATATAAATAATTATTTATATTTTTGGTGTACTATACGCACATTATCAATCTTTTACATTTGCTAAATATTTTTAATAAAATGGATTTTGGAAAATAATAATCATTTAGAAATCAATGAAATTAGCTTGCTAGTAGCGGATCATATCCATGCAATGCTTGCATATTGGGACAAGAACCAAATTTGCCGATTTGCCAATAAGGCATATATGGAGTGGTTTGGGATGACCAGGGAAGACATGGTAGATAAAATAACCATGAAAGAGCTACTGGGCCCTCTGTATGAATTGAACTTGCCATATATTACCGAAGTATTGAAAGGGAAAGAACAACAATTCGAAAGATCCATCAGAACACCATCAGGCGACGTAAAAGATTCTATTGCCAATTATCACCCACACATCCTCAATGGCGAGGTTAAAGGTTTTTTTGTACACGTGGCCGACATCACCTTTCAAAAAGAAAGAGAAAGGGAAATACGCAGAATAGATGAGATACTTGATAAAACCAACGAGGTAGCAAGGATAGGTACTTGGGAAGTTGACTTGATCAAAAACAGGGTGACGTGGAGCCGCATTACCCGCGAGATCCATGAAGTGGGACCAGATTATGAACCAGAGCTCGATACCGCGATCAACTTTTTTAAACAGGGACGCAGCAGGGATATTATCAGAACTGCTATTGCTAATGCCATCAGTGAAGGAACGACTTACGATGTAGAAGTAGAACTGGTGACAGGTAAAGGCAATGTAATATGGGCAAGATCTATAGGACAAGCAGAATTTGAGGATGGGGTTTGCAAAAGATTATATGGCTTTTTTCAGGATATAGATGAGGTAAAACGATCAAGGGAACATATAAAGACACTAAATGAAGAATTAAGATCATTGTTTGATGCTGCCTATGTTTCTATTATAGGCACTGATAAAAATGGGTTGATCACACATTTCAACAAAGGGGCCGAGATACTCCTTCAATATACAGCTAAAGAAATGATAGGTATTGCCACCCCAGCCCTGATACACGTAAAAGAAGAAGTAGAAAAAAGAGGTGAAGAGTTATCAGATATATATGGCAAAACAATAGAAGGTTTTGATGTTTTCGTAGAACAAGTAAAGCACGATGAACATGATGCACATGAATGGACCTATATAAGAAAAGACGGTTCTACCTTTCCGGTACAATTGGTCATTACGGCTATAAAGGACATGGATGGTACCATTAAAGGTTTTCTCGGTATAGCTACAGATATAAGCGTTCTGAAGAAGGCAGAAGAGGAGACGATCTCATTATTGGACATCACTAAAGACCAGAATGAACGGCTCAAAAATTTTGCTCATATCGTGTCACATAATCTTAGATCTCATTCTGGCAATATAGATATGCTGCTGGATCTTTATATTGAAGAGACCCCGGAAGTTCGCGATAACGAATTTGTAACATTGCTCAAGACATCTGTCAATAATTTAAAAGAGACCATTGCCAACCTGAATGAGGTGGTACTGATGAATACATCTGTTGCTGATAAAGCCATCTCTATTAATTTGTCTGATGCCATAGACAATGCTGTAAATAGTGTGAGTCAAATAGCTAAAGATGCTGAAATAACCATTAGCAATGAGGTGGCTAAGAATATTACGATACTCGGCCTACCTGCATACATAGACAGTATTTTGCTGAATTTTGTGACTAATGGCATAAAATACCGCTCCTTGAATAGACTAGCAAAAATAGTTTTTAAGGCAGTTCAGACTCCCCAGTACATAATACTTGATATTGCAGATAACGGGGTAGGCATTGACATGGACCGGAACAGGTCAAAACTATTCGGCATGTACAAAACTTTTCATGGAAACGAGGATGCAAGGGGTATAGGTTTGTTCATAACCAAAAACCAGGTAGAATCTATGGGTGGACGAATAGAAGTTGAAAGCGAATTAAATAAAGGAACAACTTTCAAAGTTTATTTGAAATACCAGGAAAAATAACCCCGCATATGTTGAACGTGCTAAGGCTATGGCTTTACCAAAAATTACATCGTGAAGCCGGCAACCTGGATACACTAAAAGAGATCTAGAACTATATGCGATAACTAGATAGACTTCTTATACTTTAAAAAGTGCAACAACATTATTGAAACTCCACTTCGTGAAAAAATTAGGGACACCTACTGAAAATGTAATGCATTGATTCCTTCAACCCTGATATCCTTATTTTCTACAGCCACCGCATTTTTTCGATGTCTGGGAAAAATATAGCAGGCAGTAGTATTAAGATAAAAAAGAGGCAACTTAAGCAGTTGCCTCTTTTTTTATCAAAATGTTCTAAGAATATTACATATTAGCCGGTGTGTAAACCACCTTGGCTTTGTTTATTAATATATCTTGTATTTGCTGGCCCACCATATTGCGGGTTTGCATTTCCATTTGGCCTCTTTGTTGCATCAGCATCTGGGCAGCTGCAGGGCTAGCTGGTTTTGTCCATCTTTGGGTAGGGCTTATTATATAAACACCATCTTCAGATTTTATAGCTGGCGATACAGCATTTAGTTGCAGACCAGAGAAAAATGCATAACCTAAAACAGAAGGTGCATAACCCAGGTTAGGTAAGTAAGTAGAAGAAAGGCTTGCCGAATCTACATGCATTACTTGCTGGCCCGAGGTTTGTGCAGCTGCCTGAAGGCTTGTTACACCTTTATATTTTGCAAGAAGCTGTGTAGCTTTTTTATCATTTCTTACAATAGACTCCAGTTGAGGACGTATCTGGTCTGTTATTGCCATTAGTCCTTTATCTTGTACACTAAGCAATTTAGCTACTACATAACGGCCATCTGATAATGTGAACACAGTAGAGATATCGCCTGGCTTAGCCTCGTAGGTCCACCTTACAATTTCGCGGGCAGCGCCTAAGCCTTGTACCTGGAAATCGTGGATCTTTATATTATCACCAACCCTTTTGCTCAGGTCTTGTTTTTTAGCAATATCATCAAATGCCTTTGCATTGGTATTATTACCTGCAAATTCCGTTGCTTTTGCGTAGGCAGCATTTACAGTATTATCACCAGCATAAAGTGGTTTATCTATCGATGCTATTTTAACAGCAGGAGCTATATTTTTCTGCTCCAGTATCTCTATATAATGGTAACCGTTGTAGTTGTCGTTTTCTACTTTTACTACTTTATGCTCACCTGTTTTGCCGTCAAAAATAAAATCACCAAATTCTTTTGACAATCCTGTCTTTTGCGACAGTTGGAAAGAATATTCACCACCTTGTTTTTTGCTGCCATCATCGTCTGAATATTTAAGAGCGAGTGTTTTAAAATCAGCACCTGCTTTTATAGCTTCGGCAATGCTATCTATACGTTGTTTAGCTACACTATCAGGCAATACGTCTTTACCTTGTGCTTTTGTACGCACCAGTATGTGGCGACATTTTACAGAATCGGGCTGGTCTTTCTTTTCTATAACTTTAGTAAGGCGGTACATGTTGTTCATATAATATGGGCCGAACACGGCACCTGATGGCATACTTACTATAGAGTCTTCGTAACCTTTAGTAGCTCCTTTTTTGTTCACCCATATAGGTGCATATTTATCTTCAGAGTTACGGTTCACTATGCTTTCATTATCTGTTGCAGCAATGAAATCATTCTTTATTTGTGTCAATGCTGTAACTGCGCGTTCAGTATCCTCGTGAGATGGTTTAATATCGAACGATACATATTCTATAGTGCGAGTAGGCTCATCTATTTTAAACCTTGCAGGATATTTTTTCATATAAGCCTGCATGTCATCATCCGTTACAGGTACATCTTTATCTGCAATGGCTGTAAGCGGCACTTTTACATAACTAATGTTAGTCATAGTATTTGCATCTGCTTGCTGGCGGTCAAGTACAAATTTTGGTGTGTGCACCCCGTTTATAAACAGGTAGTTGAATTTTGTGATCCTGTTATTATGGAGCACATAAGATTTTACAGTTTCCCATTGTTCACGTGCTTTACCTGTAGGATCATATTGATCAGCTTGTTTTTCAAAAGCCTGTACACGCTGAGGATCGAACTGTCCGGTTTCAGGATTAGCAAAAATAGGCTGGCCTTGCAGTTGAAATTGCTGAACCATAGGATCAGCATTAGGGCTGTATAATATTTCGCGTTCTTCTTCCTTAGTAGTTGTCAGTCCCAATTTATCACACTGCTCACCCGATAGTTTTTCATAGATCATCAGCTTCAGCGCTTCCTCATTCATTTGGGCACGTGTCGCATCATCAAGGGTATGTGTTTTGCTATACATAGTATAGAGTATTTCAAACTCTTTCATTCTCAATGAATATTCCCTGGTATCTATTTTGTCACCATTGATCTTTACAACACTTGTGTTGTGACCGAACAAATCGCCAAACCTGCCACTCGCAGCATCCATGAGTATAAAGCCGAGCAGCGCCACCACTATGACACCTGCCGCCACTTTACCGTACTTATTTCTAATTTTTTGAATTACAGCCATAACGGTTGTTTATATTTATTGTAAGGACGGCAAATTTATACGAAAAAATGAGATTATAAACTAATTGTATCAAATAGTTTATTTGTTATTAAATATTTCGGTACTATCCTCCCATTTAATACTCCATATTTTATATTCTCTGTACCATCCTTATGCGTACCATTATATATATTGTTATAGTGCACATTTTTATACTTAACCTTAACCGGCTCCTTTATACCATATAATATGTAGTCTTTATTTGTGGTACTATTTTTATTATACTATATCATACAAGTGTGCTCTCAGCTTTAATTATGCGGTGAATACTTGCAAGTTTATAATAATCAGTGCGTTATACACTTGGGGTATGTATAGCGTGTGGATAACTGTGTATAATGGCACTTTAAAAAAGGATAAGATTTTTGTTTCCCGCTAAAAATATTTTTACTCTTTTTGAGATAGACTTTTTACACCACCAGCTACGATATCAACATCCAACTAATTACTCACAGCTTTTTAAATCCACAATCCACATTTTCCTGTTAGAACCGCTATCTAAAGCTGTTTGATATGTGTATAGAGTATTAATAACTTTCTGTAAACCTATAAAGTGCTAATTTGCAATGTGGGAAACTTATTTTAATCCCCATATTAACAGCCCTAATTAATAATAATATTTTCTTTAAAAACTTTAACTATAGTTATTATGACTGTGGATAACGCTCTTGCCGAGGTTGAAACAAATGGTTTCGTTGATGTTTTTGTTGACCCTTCTCTTGATTTGTTTGAGGAGATCAGTAAATTGAAGAAAGAGAAGAATGCAGTGATACTGGCACATTATTACCAGGAGCCCGATATACAGGATATTGCAGACTATATAGGTGATAGTTTAGGACTTGCACAAAATGCTGCCGGTACCGAAGCTGATATGATTGTTTTTGCAGGTGTTCACTTTATGGCTGAGACAGCCAAAATATTAAACCCTTCAAAAAAAGTTATTCTTCCAGACCTTAAAGCAGGATGTTCATTAAGCGACAGTTGTCCTCCCCCGCTTTTCAAAGCATTTAAAGATAAACATCCTGATCATCTGGTTATATCGTACATCAACTGTTCATCTGGTATTAAAGCCTTGAGTGATATTATTTGCACTTCTTCTAATGCCCAGCAGATAGTAGAGAGTTTACCATTAGATCAGAAGATAATTTTTGCACCAGATAAAAATCTGGGCGGGTACATCAACAAGAAGACAGGAAGGAATATGTTGTTGTGGAACGGTGCATGTATGGTGCATGAATTATTTTCACTCGAGAAAATAACCAGGCTAAAATTGAGACATCCTGAAGCCAAGTTGTTAGCACATCCTGAATGTGAAGAGCCTATTTTACGTATTGCTGATTTTATAGGTTCTACAACGCAAATATTAAAGTATAGCCAAACAGATGCTGCGTCTACTTACATAGTGGCGACAGAGACTGGTATTTTGCACCAAATGCAAAAAAATGCCCCCAATAAAACTTTTATAGCTGCCCCACCAGATAATGCATGTGCATGCAATGACTGTCCACATATGAAACTTAATACACTTGAAAAGATCTATCTGGCAATCAAATATGAATTGCCGGAAATAAAAATGGATGAAAACATACGGTTAGCCGCTAAAAAGCCAATAGATCGTATGTTAAAATTGAGCAAGCAGTTCGGGCTGGTATAGCTTTACCCACAAAAAAAGATTTTTTATTCACATTATAAGGACTAAATTTGTTTTTAGTCGTCTTTATCTTTATTAATCTATCTGAAAACTTAAAAAAGTATTATGAAGAAATTTTTTTTACTCAATCTGCTGCTTACTTCGCTGGTAGCCGGTTTATCTTTTAATGCAAATGCGCAGTTTGCGCAACAAACTTTCGGAGGACACTTTATTGTGAACTCTCCTGCAAGCCAGAGTGGACCTAAGACGTTTACTTATTCTTCAAATCCTGTACTTACAGGTGCTTGGGGTGGTGCTTTGGGTAGTCATTACCATGTGCCGGTAGCAAACATCACTGATTCTTTGGTGAGCGGCAAATTGAGTAGTGCAGATTCTGCAAAGATTTCTGGTAAGTGGGCACTTATTTTTAGAGGCCAATATTTTTTTAGCGATAAAGCATACTATTGCTGGTTGGCACATGCTCAGGGCGTTATTATAGTAAACAATGTACCAGGTGCAGACCCAATAAACATGGCTGCTAACACATCTAACAATTATGCATCATTGATCAATATTCCGGTGATTATGATCTCTAATACAGATGGTCTTGCGCTAGATAATAATTTGCATGCAGGTGGTGTTGATACTATATCAATATCTCCATGGGGTTTTGGTTTAGCTGATGACCTTGCAATGCTTTCAGGTAGTACTCCGGTATCTGCATATGGTGCAGTACCTTTGGCACATGTTACAGGTGCAAATGGTTTGGCATCTCAGTACAATATGTTCAATATTGGTTCTGTAGCTAACATAGGTACTAATGCAGAATCTAATGTTGTTATTCACAACGATCTTTATTTTACACCTACAGGTGGCGCTCAGACCCAACTGCGTGCTGATACTTTGAACGTTGGATCAATACTTGTTAGTGATTCATTGAAGAATAGATTCAATGATAGCATTTACCATCCCGTTGCAACACAAAAAGGTCGTTACGATCTGAATAGTTATGTTTCTTTTGGTAGTGCTGACCTTGATCCAAATGATGATACACTAAAAACATATTCCTATATAACTGACTCTGTTTTTTGTATGGGCCGCTGGGATCCGGTAGCGAATGCACCAATGATAGGTGGCGAAACTGGTGGTGGAACCACAACCAATTACATCTATGGTCCTTTATTCTTCCTTAAAGATGGTCCTTATCAGGCTGCTCAGGTTCAGTTGGCCATATTGGATAACGATACTACAAACTTTAGCAGACATAACCTTTTGTCTGATGCCCCACTTTTGATTTCTATGTTTCAATGGGTAGATGGTTCAAATGGTGGAACTGTTGACGGTATTATACAGGGTGGAGAACTTACGAAAATAGGTACTGCTTCTAAAACTTTCACTGCTAACGATTCAAACTACAAATTCTTCACAGTACCTATTAACAATCCGGCTGGTGATAATGGTACAACTGCTTACACGCAGGCTAACAGCACTTATTTCTTTGCTGTTGATATGCCTTCAGGTTTCGCTTTGGTATCTGATGATCGTACTAACTATTGGGGACGCCTCGTTGCAGCAGAATTAACTGATACACTAAATTTCTTTGCAGGTGAATTCCAGAGCACCTCTAGTGACTTTGTTACTGCAGGTTCTCAGGGACTGGATATGATTCCTTTCGTTACAGCTACTACTGATCCTACCCAGGTTAACACAAGGGATTTTGATGCATTAACTCCTGCAATGGCGTTCTATACTTCAAAAAACCACCAGAACTCTGTTCAGAATGTAACGGTTGTTCCTTCTCATTTCTCAGTTTATCCTAACCCTGCTGTAGGTTCTGATATACATGTAAAATTGGATCTGCCAACACGTGCTTCAAAAGTTTATTTCAATATTATGAACGCTGTAGGTCGCGGCATGATGTGGGATAGCAAGAACAATCTTCAAAACGAAGATATCGCTTTCTCTACTGCAAATCTTCCAGCTGGTCAGTATTACATGTTTGTAATTGCTGATGGTGTTACAATGTCAAAACCATTTACTGTTTTGGCTAAATAAGGTAATAAGCATTTATTGAAGAGCCATCCAGTTATCTGGATGGCTTTTTTGTTTTGTAGCATATCGAATTGCTGTTAGGAAATTTCTGATCTTATTTGCGGTGTCATTTTTCCTTTGTTTGAGTTTTCAGTTTGGAATATACTCAGGTAAAGGACTTTTTTGCTTTTGAGAACTATGGTACATATATATAGGCTTAGAGTAAAAGGGGCGCCTGCTTGCAGCATACATCAGATCCCACCAGGCTAGTCGCTTATTCAGCATCTTTTGCCCGCATAGTACAAGGTGGCAATGGTGACTATGCCAATAAACGTATCGGGGTAAGTGCAGTATATGCACTCACACCAAGCATCAGGATAGACTAAGTTTAATTGTGTTTCTAGATCTTCTATCAGTAATACTAGTGATGGGTTCCCCCCTCAACCGATATAACATCTAGTTACTCTTAAAAAGGTGTAAGTTATTATTGAAGGATGTGAGCTTAAGAGAGTAAAATTGTCAGTAATGTTTCACGTGGAACATTATAAGTGATAACCTATGCCTAAATCAATGCCAAGCTGACTGCAATGGTTTTCATCTTTTGGAGTAAAATGAATAGTTTCATTCAACTCAATCTTTGTGCTTAGTTTATAAGATAAGCCTTGCATCATGTAAAAAGGAACGAAAGCAGGATTTGATGACGGAGTTTGTTGTAAACCGTCTGTTTTAGATATTCCTTTATAGCCAAAGCTGTAATAACAACCTGCCCCAATAGAAGGCACCAGTTTTTTGTTAGCGTGGCCCATATAGTAACGAATGGCAAATGGAATATTAGTTGCAATGGGTTGGGTATGGGAGATATAGTACCTCGGAGTTACACGGACTACAGGAGTTGTAAAATGATCTGCAGAGAATTGTACACCACTCTCCATTGATAGATGTCTGTTAATATACCTGCGGAGATAAAGCCCGTTGGTATAGCAAGTAGAACAAGGTATTGACTTGAAATAATTGGTCTTAGATGCATTTACACCTGTTGTGAACCCAATTGTTAATAGTTTCTTAGGTTTGTGCCAAGTTGATTGTGCAAATGCTGCTGATGCATGCATTGACAATAAACAAAGTGATGTAATTACAAACTTTTTCACAGAAACCTTTTTATTTTAACGTAAAATTGTTTAAATTATTGCTAAGATACGATATTATTTTACCTTTTTCTCTCGTGTTGTGGTGTATTGCGTTTATATGGGGGTATTGATGGTTAATCACTATTTCATACTACCTTTGCCGTTATGTTTTTAAAGTACGATGTTATTGTGGTTGGGGCTGGTCATGCTGGCTGTGAAGCCGCCGCTGCTGCTGCAAACATGGGCAGCAAAGTGCTGCTTATAACTATGAATATGCAGACCATTGCACAGATGAGTTGTAATCCTGCTATGGGTGGTATTGCTAAAGGTCAGATTGTAAGAGAGATAGACGCACTTGGTGGTTACAGTGGTATTGTAAGCGATAAGAGCATGATACAGTTCAGGATGCTAAACAAAAGTAAGGGCCCTGGCATGTGGAGTCCTCGTACTCAAAACGATCGTGTTTTGTTTGCTAATACTTGGAGAGAGATGTTGGAGCAGACCCCTAATATCGATTTCTGGCAGGATACTGTTAATGGACTAATTGTTTCACGTGGAACAATTGAAGGAGTGGTAACAGGAATGGGTCATAGCATATACGCTAAGTCGGTTGTGCTAACCAATGGTACCTTCCTAAATGGTGTAATACACATTGGTGAAAAGCAGTTTGGTGGTGGTAGGATGGGTGAGAAAGGTGCAACCGGCATTACAGAACAACTGGTAAGCTTGGGGTTTGATAGCGCCCGTCTCAAAACTGGTACGCCACCACGCATAGATGGACGCAGCCTGGATTATACAAAAATGGAAGTACAGGAAGGTGACGAAGAAATAGTAGGATTTTCTTACCTGCCTATAGAACGCATAAAACCTAAACAGCAACGTTGCTGCTGGATAACCTATACCAGTCAGGAGGTACACGATATACTAAAGACAGGGTTTGAGAAATCACCAATGTACCAGGGCAGGATCAAAGGAAGTGGTCCACGGTATTGCCCGAGTATAGAAGATAAGGTAACCCGCTTTGCTGAGAAAGATCGCCACCAGTTATTTGTAGAGCCAGAAGGTTGGAATACTGTAGAGATATACGTTAATGGTTTTAGCACCTCCTTGCCAGAAGAAGTACAATACAAAGCTTTAAGCAGTGTACCCGGTTTCGAAAAATGTAAGTTCTTCCGTCCCGGTTATGCTATTGAATATGATTACTTTCCACCAACACAGCTAACTTATACGCTTGAAACCAAGCTGGTGAACAACCTTTTCTTTGCTGGCCAAATAAACGGTACAACCGGTTATGAAGAAGCAGCTTGCCAGGGCCTAATGGCTGGTATAAATGCACATCGTAAGGCTAAAGACCTGGAACCCGTGAGCTTGGGCAGAAATGAAGCCTACATAGGGGTGCTTATAGATGACCTTATAAATAAAGGTACAGACGAGCCCTACCGTATGTTTACCTCTCGTGCTGAGTTCAGAACATTGCTCCGGCAAGATAATGCTGATCTGCGCCTTACAGAGCTTGGCCATAGCATCGGGCTTGCCAGCGATGAAAGGCTAGCGTTGATGCTAGCCAAGCGTGGGAAGGTTGAAAACTTGAAAAATAAACTTGCTGCTTTCTCTGTTGAGCCTGCACAGGTCAACGAGTTTTTGCAGGAAAACAATTCATCTGCACTGGTAGAACGCACAAGGGCTATAAAATTGTTACTGCGTCCGGGCATAGGTATTAAGGAGATGGCTACTGCCATACCCGCACTTGCTGTTGAAATGGATGAACCAGATATGTTGGTGGTAGAGCAGGCAGAGATACAGGTGAAGTATGATGTGTATATTGAAAAAGAAAAGGAATTGGTAAAAAAGATGGAAGGGTTGGAAAGCCTTATGATACCGGAAACTTTCAACTACGAAAAACTACACGCTATATCTACCGAAGCACGCCAGAAGCTAGCCAAAATAAAGCCACGTACTTTGGGGCAGGCTAGTCGTATAAGTGGTGTAAACCCCAGCGATGTGCAAATACTAATGGTGTACATGGGTAGATAGTTAAATGTTTGCAGCTGCAACTTATCTCGATGTATACCACCTGCTGCACAATGTGAATATTATATTGTTGCTAAATTTGATAGCTCATTAACCCTGTATGGAAATACAAGCAGCCATCCATCACTACTGCAACTATAGCGAACGTTGCCACAAAGATGTACGCAATAAACTTTACGAGCTAGGATGTACTACACCTGAAGTGGAGCAACATATTGCTACTCTTATAGAAGAGGGCTTACTCAACGAAGAACGATATGCACGCGCCTTTGCACGCGGCAAATTCAGAATGCTGCAGTGGGGCAAGGTAAAGATCATAAATCAGTTAAAGGCTCATGGTATCTCAGCTTACTGTATTAAAAAGGCGCTGAAAGAAATAGATGATGATGCTTACAGTGCCACAATGCAAAAGCTGGCGGTTACTAAAACATTAAGTTTAAAGGCCGTAAAGAGCAAAACCGCAAAAAAAGCCAAACTATATGCATACTTGCTGCAGAAAGGTTACGAGCGCGACATAGTAATAGACCTGGTTAACAAATTGATAAATACATGAATGCTGAAAATTCGTCTGTTTATTTAGTATATTTACAATACTAACAGCATTACATATGGTGCAACAGGTAACCGAAGGGGTAAGCATAACGGTAGAAACCTATTACCAGCCAGCCCAAAGCAACCCGCTCAGCTCAGAATATCTTTTTGCTTACCGCATTACTATAGAGAATTTGGGCACAATGCCTGTAAAGTTACTCAGCAGGCATTGGTATATCACAGATAGCAATGGATCACACCGAGAGGTAGAAGGTGAGGGCGTAATAGGTCAGCAACCTATAATAGATCCTGGCGAAAGCTACCAGTACGTTTCGGCAGTAAACCTGCGCAGCGAAATGGGCAAAATGTATGGCACCTATAAAATGGAGAATCTCTATAATAAGAAACTATTAATAGTTGGTATACCAGAATTCCAATTAATAGCTCCGTTCAAAATGAATTAAATATAATATATTTATATGTTAAAGCGTGAAGGCAGCCCCCTGCTTCACGCTTTTCTTTTACAAACACTTAAGCCATTATTCTGTGCCTTCACCCATTTTGTGGATAAACAAGAATATTTTGTTAATAAAAGTAAACAATCGTAATTTTCCACTCATACACAAACGTATTTTCGTTTTAGTACGTCTTGTAAACTAAGTTCTCTATCGTTACAAATAATGACTCTATGAAAAAATTATTACTATCGCTATTGGTTATTGCCTTTTCCTTTGGCGCAGCACATGCGCAGCCAGCAGGTTGGCTGTACGAAAAGCCATTCGCGGTAACCAATAGCAGCCCTCAGCTTATCCTCAATTATACCATGGCGATAACTGTAAATACGCAGGCGCTCATCAGCGCAGGTAAAATGCAGGATAGCGGTCAGGATATTCGTTTTGGTACGCCATGCAATGGCCTCAAAATGTTTAACTATTTTATAGACTCAGGTATTAATACAGCTACTACACTGATATATGTACGCATAGATAGTCTGAAGCCGAACACAACACGCACAATCTATATGTTCTATGGTAATCCTGATACTACAGCGGCATCTAATTATAGCGCGTTGGATGGACCATACACTATGTTTAATGGTCAGGACTATAGTTCATACGCCATCTTTGTAACTAATACTTGTTGTGGTGCTCATACTGATACAACGCAAACAGGTGTTTATTTTCAGCCAAATAAGAAATTGCTGGTTACTGCATTAGGTGCTTTTTCACCATTTGGAATATTTACTCAAACTATAATGCAGTTGTCACAATATGACCCTATAACTTTAAGTGGAGCTGTAGTTGCGAACAAAGCAATGGGAACTTTTGGTTCAACTACCTGGACCTTTGTTGATCTTGCCAAGCCTATTCTCCTAAATCCAGATTCAACGTATGGTGTATCTATCGCGTTAGATGATGACTTCAACGATTATTATATAGGAACTACTTCTATTCCACCAACATCTTCGCAAGTTTCCGTGTTGGGAAATGTAAGTAATTCCTTTTTTAGTACCCCTACAGCGTTAACAGCACCGTTTGCAAATCCATCATCTTCTATAGCAGGCTATACTGACATTAAATATTATGTAGCACCCGTACAAAACAGTTATGTAAGCTATATACCCGATACTCAGATCAACGGCAGTGCGTATATAGATCCTGTAAACAAACTGGTATGCCCTGGCACCAATACAAACTTTATAGCATTAGCCAGCGGCCAGGCCACCACCTACCAGTGGCAGGTAAACAAC
>JARLGY010000055.1 GCA_031292525.1 Flavipsychrobacter sp.
AGTTCCTGCATTGCTTCAGCCGTCTTCGGATTAGCTTCCATCACATCTTTTAATTTCATATCTAATGTAAAACGCATACGGATCGCATCTCCTAACCATGTATGAGCATTGGTAAACAATGCGTACATACATGTTTCTCTTCACCTTGATGGACATAAGTCAATACAGGAGTTAATTCACTGGTTGTTCCACAATGAGCACACTCCAATTCAGGAGCCGGCTTTTTTACGTCTGCCATTTATATGACCTCCTTCTTTATGGAATTAGTGTAACACTGGCACCACTCACGAAGTGTGACACAAAACACATTTCCACGTGTTTTTAGGCACGTAATTATGAAAAAGTCATATCAGCCTCAGTTTATACGGTTAGACCCGAAACTATACAATAGTAGCTTAGCCTTAGTATGTTTTCACAGACCCTTATCATTAATTTCAATTATTTTATAAATTATCCTCCCATTTGCTTAATTCTCATTAAAAATGAACACACCTCCCCCTACCCAGGGTGCCCGCATTGTAGTTTTAGCTTTAAGGGCAATAGGTACTCAAAATGTCAGTAGCAACTAGGAATCATGTGGCATCACAAAAACTAATGACTCTAAGAAGAAGGGACTGAAATCACATGCCTTTAAATGCTCTTCCGAATACACGAACCAATGCTCTACCTATACCGCCATTTGGAATCATAATTTCCTACACAATATTTGCGGTTGTTCTCTTGCTCATTCACGGTATTAGGGAATTTCGCGAAAGAAAACAAGTTTTTCCAGGATAAGAGAGATATTAGTCTATGAAAGTTGCCATTGACTCATAATTAAAGGTTAAAGGAACTAGCGCTTATCTTGGCGTAAATTTTTCACTCCCATCCTTCCTTCGCCCTCATCCCATTCTTCAACACAAAAACAAAATACTTTGGTGTGAGAATTTCTATCATTTTAAACAACGTATTTACTATTTCTTCATTGAACTTTTTAGCAGTGAATTCCTGTAGTTTATTGTCATATGAAAAAGACAAAATATTATGTCTGCCCTATGTGTCATAAAAATACCAATGTTATTGCACAGGCTTTTTTAAGCGGAGCAAAGCGAGCAGGTGCTGAATCCGAAAATATATTTATAATAGAGAAAGATATTGGACATTGTAAAGGCTGTTTTTCATGCTGGTAGTCCTACATAATAATAGGGCGAAGCGTAGTAACTAAGTTTATACTTTCCATATGGTGTGATAAACTAGCCAACAATTATTTAACAGTTTGCTGTAATAATTTCTTTTAAAGTTACATTTTCATTCATAAACCGTGCATTCGGATTACTTTCTTTTTTTAATCGGATCGCCTTTTGCGGACAAAGATTTATACAAGCAAGACAAAATTCACAATTTCCTCCATACACTGGCCTAAACTCGTCGAGTTTTATATTGTCCCGAGGGCAAACCTTTACACACGTTCCACAATGATTACAGTCATTCCCAACATAAAAATCTTGTAACTATTCAGATACACAAAATAGTTAACACAAAAAAGAGGTGCAAAGCACCCCAAGCTGTAATAGGGTTTCATCTATAAGCAGGGGGGGAGGATATAATTGCCCTCGAATGCAGCCCGAATGCCCTCCATGACGGAA
>JARLGY010000056.1 GCA_031292525.1 Flavipsychrobacter sp.
GTTAAATGTACCTGTGAGCGTGAGGACCTGTGTGCCAGGGGCAACACTTGCACCTGTACTCAGGTCTAGTGTACCACCTGCTTGTACAAAATTATTAAGGGTATCATTATATGCTTGTGTACTTGCCAATGCCCATGTACCAGTACCCGTTGAAGTTATATTAAAAGTATCTGCAACATTGAGATGTACACCATTCCAGTTACAAACGGATGTTTGATTGTAGGCATTATACACAAAATTTTGGAAATTCTGATTAAGGCTAGTGGCAGTAGGACCAACAGCAGAAGTGGTATAACCTGAAATAAGAACTGTAGAACCAGGATTCCAGGTAGCAGGGTAAACAATGAAACCACCTACTGAGGTGTATTCATTATTAAAAGTACCATTCATAATAAGTGATGATGCAGAAGGAACTACAAAAGGATATATATCCATAGTACCGCCTGCTGCAAGCTGACCCTGAGCACCAACTGTAGCCACAGAGTTACTAAAATCAACAACGTTCAGTCCATTGTTATTATCTAATTCAAGGGTACCCTCAATATCAGGCAAACTTCCTGCACCAAAATTCAGCGTAATGCCGCCATCACCATCCAGTATAAGAGCTGACCCTACAGCAATATCTACACCTGTAGCGTTAGCTACGCCATTTACGTTAGTAGTAAGTATGCCGGGATTGATAGACTGTAAATGCACTTGTGTATTGTTAGCTACGCTTAAGCGGCCTATACCCTGTGTATATATTGGTCCATCGGTAGGCGCACCGGTCACAGTATCAGAAATACCATTATTAAACACGAGGATATCTGTAGGATCTGGCACCAGGCGTGCGGGAGTCCAGTTGGCAGAGTTTGTAAAAGATGCCGACACAATTCTGTTCCAGGTATATATATTAGTGCTACCGGTTGTTATGATACCTATAAGAGGAGTAGGTACATAATACGTAATGGAGCAAGCACTACCGCTGGAATAAGGGAAAATAGTATAAGTATATGCAGTACCAGGAGTAAGACCAGGATCTGTAAATGAAGTTCCACTACTGTCTGCAACCACAATACCATTGGCACCAAATACATTACCCACATTATAAGTAGTGCCGTTCACCGGAGCACCTAACAATGGCCCTATAGACCGTACAACAACATAACCACTTGGTGGGTTAGCCGGCGCTGTAAAGCTGCCATTTACGATAGATGCACTGGTACTGAAAACAAGATTTGTAGGAGCCTGGGTGGAAAGTGGTGTTACACAAGGTGGTATATATGTAACGGCAAAATCGTCCAGGTCTATATCACCGCCAATCTCATAGCTTAGATCGTTGGTAGAAGGAGTAGCCCTAAAGATAATATATACATTGCTATTTGTGTA
The DNA here is from genome assembly GCA_031292525.1 of Flavipsychrobacter sp. Lineage (GTDB taxonomy): Bacteria > Bacteroidota > Bacteroidia > Chitinophagales > Chitinophagaceae > JABDEZ01. The sequence goes on from JARLGY010000056.1 coordinate 1,369, forward strand.
ATAGCTTGCGGGTAAAGTGTACTGAAATTGTGTCCACATAGGGCTGCCGTATTGATCTGCAGGCAAAGTAAACTTTGGATCGGCCCAAGGGTAAATAGAATCGATAAGTGTACCGCCGGTTGAGGTGGGCGATGAATTAATATAAACCTTTACCTGCTCGGTATAATCAGGGTTTTCAAACGCAGTCTGCAAAAAGAATGATAGTCTTATTGTGCCTACTCCATTATAAGGGGCGTAAGCCGCGTTTAAATCTAATGCCGGAGAAGCAAATTCGCCAAAATACCCAAAGCGTGAACCCGCATTTACATCGTTATACCCATTTTCTGCTGCAGCGTAAACCATAAACCCTTCGTCATCGCAATTACTATTAGCCTGCCCATTACTTAACGGTGTTGGATTAGGAAAAAAATACTCGTATTGGGTCCCATAGGGACCACTCGACAGGGAACAACAGCCAAAGGGTTCATAGTAACTAAATGGGCTAGATGTGGGGTAGGGAGGGCATTCAGCGTAGTATGAGGTACCGTTTACAGTACCGTATCCCGCTAAATTGTTCTGAAACCAAACCGGATAACCATTATTACGATAGGTAGCATCATCGAATAAATAACTGAATACATTATTTGTCCAGCCGGCGGGTATAGACTGGAAGTAAGACACAGAATCAAAGTTTTGAGAATAGATGACCTGGGCATTACTGTGTGGGGAAATACCTGACAGGGCAGCCAGGAACAATACTAGAATTAGCAGTTTTTTCATAGTGGTTGATTTATGGTTGAAATATTGCAAGAAAAGGTTTTCTTATCAGCAAAAATAAGAATTCGCATTAAATACAAAAATTATTTATAGCGGTTTAATACCTTCCCTTATATCTATTGACGGCAAAAAAAAGATAAAGGTTAGAAATAAGCAAATAATAATATCATTATTTGCTTATATAACATCGATAGTTATTTTAAAAAAAATAAAGTAGAAAGTCTATCTGATTTATTTAAAAGTGCAAGACATGCAATATCAAGTAATTATATAAAAAAAGAAATGGTCAGAATTAAAATTAAGGCTGACCACTACTTTCCTTAAACATCAAATATTATTTATCTTATTTCAACAGATTTGACGCTTATCTGCTTGCCATTGCTATATAATTGCATGTAGTATATCCCGCTGGCTATTGTTGAAGGAACATTTATCGAAACCTGACCGGCAGTTGATATACTACCTTTGAGTATTTCCCGCCCTGCAATATTTACCATGCGATATGTAGTACCAGATAAATTTGCAGGTACATTCATTGTAAACATATGGTTAACTACGGGATTAGGGTAGATGTCAATATCATTCTGTGAGGTGACAACCGGCACATTTGTATATAACGGAAGACGCTGGGTATGTACATAGGTGTGTGTTATGTTCTGGGGGCTGAACGTGTTATCAGCAAAAAATACATCTACCAACGGGGTTGTTTCACCTGCACGATAATATTTATAATCGTAAGTACTGGTTACTTGTCCTTGCGTTAGGCCAAATTGTTGAAGCACATTGGCAGTGAAAGGTGTAGTCCCCTCAAAAAAACTATCTACCTGCTGGTAAATAACCTTTACCTCTATCACAGATCTGAAGTCAGATTTTTTACCAGCCGCAGTGTTTACCTGCACAGTTCCAACCCCTATCACAGTATCTTTTTCTGTAACATAAGATTTATAAGTGCATGCAGCATGTGTTAGGCTGCCAGCTGCATAATTGAGCAGAAAGGCTGTAGATACACTAAATGACGAAGACCATATAGAATTGTATGTAGCAGGGAAATATATTTTTGTATATGGGGCTGAATATAGGTTCACTTGTTGAGGAAATATGATACTATCTGTAAGACCACCTGTTGCAGCTGCTAAGGAGTAGCCTTTACCGTCCAGCTTTTCACCAAATTTCAAAATTCCGTTAGGTAGTATATTGTATAGCGAGCGTACGTCGAAATATAACAATGGCTCTTTTATAGGATGTATGCCAAACTCCTGATAACTATAATTTGGGTATGCAAGGTGCAATGCAAATGATGTATCGACATAATAATAACTAAGGCCTGTAAAATCCCAAGCCAAGTTGGCACCAGGACCAATGTTTGATGGGATGCCAGCTGAGCTATAGCTCGTGCTTACACTATCCGCGCTACTTTGGGTACCAGAAAAAACATTGGCAGTAAAGTCATTTTGGCTAAGACTGAATTGTGCAGTCGCAGACCAGGTAAATAGAAAAATGGCGGCGAGAAAGAGTATAGTTGTTTTCATAAGAAATTTTGAATATTCTGTAAATATATAAATTATCAATAAACATTTTAGTGTTTGTATTAAAACATATTATTTCTTGAACAATGGTACCTTTAAAGATAATTTCAGAGAAAGGTCTTTCATTTTATTTGAAATGGGGACCTGTTTCCGTGATTACTATAATTTAGTTTTTACATTTGCATAATTTTTCATGTTGATTGATGTCTGAAATACACCCATTTCTCCGCCTGAGTGGCTTGGAGCCTCTCATAGTTCGCCCGGAAACAAATTTTATTAATGTTGGAGAACGTACCAATGTTACAGGGTCTAAAAAATTTGCTCGCCTTATAAAGGAAAACAAGTATGAAGAAGCCCTATCTGTTGCAAGGCAGCAGGTAGAAAGCGGCGCGCAGATATTGGATATAAATATGGATGACGCCCTCCTTGATGGCGTTCAGGCCATGACTACCTATCTAAACCTGCTGCAGGCTGAACCAGATATAGCCCGAATACCTATTATGCTCGACTCATCCAAGTTCTCAATTATAGAGGCCGGGTTGAAGTGTGTGCAAGGTAAATGCATAGTAAACTCCATTTCCATGAAGGAAGGGGAGGAGAAATTTATAGAGCAGGCTATTATATGCCGCAACTATGGTGCCTCGGTTATTGTTATGGCTTTTGATGAAGTAGGCCAGGCCGATTCGCTGGAACGTAAAGTGGAGATCTGTGAGCGTGCTTATAAGATACTGACAGAACAGGTTGGCTATAAACCTCAAGATATCATTTTTGACCCGAACATATTTGCTATTGCAACCGGTATAGAAGAGCACAATAACTATGGCGTTGACTTTATAGAAGCTACCAGGATCATAAACCAGAAAATGCCGCTTACTAAGGTGAGCGGTGGTGTGAGTAATGTCTCTTTCTCCTTCAGGGGAAATGATGTTGTACGTGAGGCCATGCATAGTGTTTTCTTGCTCCACGCAATAAAGGCAGGTATGGATATGGGCATAGTAAATGCCGGACAATTGCAGGTTTACGATGAAATAGAACCTAAGCTAAGGGAGCTGTGTGAAGATGTGATACTGAACAAAAGACCCGATGCTACAGAGCGGCTGGTAACCTTTGCAGAAACAGTACAGGCAAAAGGGAAGGAAGAAAAGAAAGACGACCTGTGGCGTGGAACCAGTGTTGAAGAAAGGCTGCGTCATGCACTGGTAAATGGCATTACCGACTTTATAGACCAGGATACTGAAGAGGCACGCCAGAAATATCCTAAACCCCTTGATGTGATAGAGGGGCCATTAATGGATGGAATGAATGTGGTAGGCGACCTGTTTGGCAGTGGTAAAATGTTTCTGCCGCAGGTGGTGAAAAGCGCACGCGTGATGAAGAAAAGCGTAGCTGTACTTACACCCTATATAGAAGCTGAAAAAGAACTTCGCCGCCAGGCCCACATTACTGCCGGTACTATAAATGAAGAGACCGCTGGCGCTGCCAAAATATTAATGGCCACTGTAAAGGGAGACGTGCATGATATAGGCAAGAACATTGTAGGTGTAGTTTTGGGCTGTAATGGCTACGATATTATAGACCTTGGCGTAATGGTGTCTGCCGACAAAATACTGGAAACTGCGCAACGCGAAAAGGTTGATATTATAGGACTGAGCGGCCTTATAACCCCCAGCCTGGATGAAATGGTGCATGTAGCCAAGGAAATGAAGCGCCGTGGGATGACGCAGCCTTTGTTGATAGGTGGTGCAACAACATCGCGTATGCATACTGCGGTGAAGATAGCACCAGAGTATAACGAAGGCGTAGTCTATGTGCTGGATGCCAGCCGTAGCGTTACCGTAGCCGGCAACCTGCTGAACAAAGAACAAAAGGAAGGTTACCTGCACAATATAAAAGATGAATATAGTAAGCTACGCGACGACTTTGCAAACAAACGTTCTGCCAAAGCATACATTACTCTTGAAGAGGCGCAGAATAACCCCGTTGATATAAACTGGATAGACTACCAGCCACCCGTACCTACATTTACAGGGGTGAAGGTCTTTGCGGAATATGATATTGCTGAAATACGTCAGTACATAGACTGGGGGCCATTTTTCATAACATGGGAAATGCGCGGCAAGTTTCCAGATATACTTACAGATGCACATGCCGGTGCTGAAGCAACCCGGTTGTATAATGATGCAAACGCATTGCTGGACAAAATAATTGCAGAAAAGTGGCTTACAGCAAACGGGGTGATCGGCTTTTGGGAAACACTGAGAACCGCACCCGATACCATTGAGCTGAAAGATGAGCATGGACATGTGATCAAGACGCTGGAGTTCCTGAGGCAGCAGATAAAAAAAGCAGCAGGCCAGCCCAACTTCTCCCTGGCAGATTTCATAATGCCCGGCAAGAAAGACTACATGGGTGCATTTGCAGTTAGCATACATGGCATAGAACCACATCTGCAGGCGTTTGCAGATAACCTTGACGATTACAATAAGATATTGCTGCAAGCCATAGCAGACCGCCTGGCTGAAGCGTTTGCAGAAGTGCTGCATCTACGCGTGCGCAAGGAGCTGTGGGGGTATGATAAGGAAGAACAGATGCCTATATCTGAACTGGTGAAAGAAAAATACCGTGGCATAAGGCCTGCACCTGGCTATCCTGCATGCCCTGACCACACTGAGAAAATAAAATTGTTCGACCTGCTGGATGCTACGGGCAATGCAGGTATCATCCTTACTGAATCGCTGGCTATGTATCCCGGGGCTTCCGTTTGTGGTTGGTACTTTAGTCACCCACATAGTTCTTATTTCGGCATCAACAATATACTGGAAGACCAACTAATTGACTATACCCGCCGCAAAGGCATGGACCCTGAAGAAATGAAAAAATGGCTTTCACCAATACTAGACGCCTGAAATGAACGACATACCGGCAACAGCTTCCAGATATCCAAAGGGGCTAACCATACTCGCAAATATTATATCGTATATTTTTCACCCAGTATTCATGCCTATTATTATGGCAGCCGGTGTTTACTTTTTATCTCCGGCCAGCTTTGCAGGCATAGATATATCCCGGTTTGGCCAATGGTTGCTGATCCTGGGTTTTCTTACTGTTTTCTTTCCGCTGTTCACTTTGTTCTTGCTTAAAAAGCTAGACTTTATTGAAAGCATACAATTGCATACCGCCAAAGACCGCATCATACCGCTTATAGCCACTATGATATTTTACTTCTGGGCCAACATGGTATTTGGTAACATACCCAACGTGCCTATGATATTGCACTTGGTAACGCTCAGTTCCTTCTGGGGTATTATCCTGCTTTTCCTAATCAATATTTTTTTTAAGGTAAGCATGCATACCGCAGCAGCAGGCAGTTATGTGGGGCTGATGATAGTATTGGCTATGACTAGCCCTGTGAATATGATACTCCTGTTCTTTGCCACTGTTTTAGTAGCAGGAGCCATAGGCACCGCACGCCGCATATTGGGGGCACACGGCAGCGGAGAAATATGGCTGGGCTATGCTATAGGCATACTGGTGACACTTGCAGCCTACATTTACCTTAAGTAAGAATAGAGCTTAAATAGAGCAGTATGAAAATGGCTGGGATTTGTATTTAGGCAATACAAATCCCAGCCATTTTTTATAAGCAGATAAATGAATTAAAGCACCTCTACCTGGTTGCGCAGCAGGTCTTCAAATACATCGCGACGACGTATGAGTTGCGCCTTGCCATCCTTTACCAATACTTCGGCAGGCTTTAGGCGAGAATTAAAGTTACTACTCATTTCAAACCCATATGCACCTGCATTGTGGAACAAAAGATAATCACCTTCTCTTACTTCATTGAGCACCCTATCCCATGCAAAAGTGTCTGTTTCGCAGATATTGCCTACCACAGTGTATATGCGCTCCGCACCCGTAGGGTTGGTAATATTGGTGATGCGATGATAGGCATCGTAAAACATTGGCCTTATCAGGTGATTGAAGCCTGAATTTACACCTACAAATACTGTTGCAGTAGTTTGCTTTATTACGTTGGCCTTTGTTACAAAGTAACCACACTCACTTACCAGGTACTTACCAGGCTCAAACCAAACTTCCAGTTTGCGACCGTATTCTTTTTCAAATTCTTTTACTGCTTCAGTGAGTTTTTCACCAAGTGTATAAATATCTGTTTCCCTATCGCCTTCTTTGTAAGGCACTTTAAAGCCACTGCCAAGATCTATGAACTCAAGGCGGTCAAACTTCTGTGCTGCTTCAAACATGATCTCAAGAGCGTTGAGGAATATGTTGATGTCTTTGATCTCGCTACCGGTATGCATATGCAAGCCTTGCACATGCAGGCCTGTAGTTTTTACTACACGCTCTATATGGCGCATTTGGTGTATAGAAATACCAAATTTGCTGTCTATATGCCCTGTAGAAATTTTGTAGTTACCACCTGCTTCAATGTGTGGATTGATGCGGATACAGATGGGGTAGGTCCCCCCAAATTTCCCACCAAACTGTTCCAGTATAGATATGTTGTCTATATTGATGTTTACACCAAGCTCCTTCGCATCGCTTATTTCAGCAAAATCTACGCAGTTTGGTGTAAAGAGTATTTGTTGCGGATCAAAGCCTGCCTTCAATCCCAGCATTACTTCATTAATGCTCACGCAGTCCAGGTTGGCACCCAGGGTGTTTATATACTTCAATATATTTATGTTGGTCAGCGATTTGCACGCATAAAAAAAACGTGTGGGGTGCGCTTTAAAAGCATCCTTCAGCTTGTTGTATTGCTCTGCTATTTTTTCAGCATGATAAATATAGACCGGTGTACCAAACTCATTGGCTATGGCAATCAGTTGCTCGTAAGCAATAGTCTCAGGCATCTTTTTTAGTTATTGGGGAATGTAATTGAAAAAATGAAATTCAAAAATACGAAAAGAGCGGGAGCTTTTTAAAAACTCCCGCTCTCAGCGTGTTAGCCATTATTATGGGGAGTTATAATCTTGCGTGTACCTTATCCTTATCCAGGCAGCCCTTAACGTCATACACAACACCATCGCGCTTCACAGACTTACGCCATGCATAGTCAAGAAACTCATTGTGCGCAACAGCTAGTATGGCCGCATCATATTGCTCACCATCCAGCTCAGTGATAATATCAATGCCGTATTCGTGCTTTACTTCCGCCGGGTTAGCCCAGGGGTCGTAAACAGTTACATTTATTTCGTAAGATCTCAGTTCTTTCACAATATCAATCACCTTGGTATTACGTACATCGGGGCAATTCTCTTTAAAGGTGATACCCAGCAATAGCAAGTTTGCATTCTTTACGCCAACATTGTTCCTAAGCATCAGTTTCACTACCTCGTTAGCAACATACGCGCCCATACCATCATTCAGGCGGCGACCTGCAAGTATTATTTCAGGATGATAACCCGCTTCCTGTGCTTTTTGCGCCAGGTAGTAAGGATCAACACCTATACAATGGCCACCAACTAGCCCTGGCTTAAAGGGTAGGAAGTTCCATTTTGTTGCAGATGCAGCCAACACTTCATGCGTATCTATGCCTAGTCTGTTAAAGATCTTTGCCAATTCATTTACAAATGCAATGTTGATATCGCGCTGTGCATTCTCTATCACTTTTGCCGCCTCTGCTACTCTTATACTACTAGCCTTATGCGTGCCAGCTGTTATAACAGACCGGTAGAGTGCATCTACTTTTTCAGCAACTTCTGGTGTAGAACCCGATGTTACCTTCTTTATTTTGGTTACAGTATGTGTCTTATCTCCTGGGTTTATACGCTCAGGAGAATATCCGCAAAAAAAGTCAACATTAAATTTAAGACCCGAAACGCGTTCCAGTACAGGCACACATTCCTCTTCCGTTACACCGGGATACACTGTCGATTCATAAACAACAATATCCCCTTTTTTCAGGATCTTGCCCACGCTCTCACTTGCTTTGTACAGCGGGGTAAGATCAGGACAATTATTCTTATCAACAGGAGTAGGAACAGTTACTATATAGTAAGTGCAATCAGCAATGTCTCCCAGTTTGTTGGTGCAATGCAATCCTTTTACACCGTCCAGTGGAACAACTTCAGATATTACACTCTTCAGCGTCTCATCATCAACTTCCAGAGTATTATCCTTGCCGCCTTGCAATTCATTGATCCTTTTAGTATTGATATCAAATCCCAGCGCCGGATACAATTTACCGAACTCCACTGCCAGTGGTAGGCCTACGTATCCAAGGCCTATAACAGCCACTCTGACATTACCTGATTCCATTATTGAGCTTATTAATGCTAAGGGTGTAAAATATAAAAAATTGGCACAAGATAAAAATTGCCTTTCACGTATAATAGTACCTTTTTGTTATCCTTTTGCTAAGTGCAAATAGTGCTAAGGCATCAAATCCTTATTTCTAAATGCATACTTCTGCAACTTCAGAAAGGTTTTGCCTTGTGTAAACCTTTGCAGTAGCTCAGCATGCTTCATGTGGTGCATGTCTGTACCTGCATAATCATACAGCTTATTTTCCAGTATAAAGAGCGCCATATCCTTCACATCGCCTCCGTAATAACCTGCAAGCGACAATGTATTGAGCTGCAACATACAACCACGGTCTTTAAGGTCCGTAAATATTTGCCTGTTCTCCCTCAGGTATAGATAACGCTCAGGATGCGCCAAGATAGGCTTATACCCTTTAAGCTGTATGTTAAACATGATCTCAAACAAATTGGATGGTTGCGATGCCATCGAAATTTCGACCAATACTTGGTCCTGGTAAATGGTAAGTAGAGGCTCACGTTCCAGTATCTGGAAAAAATGATCGTCTATGTAATACTCTGCTGCCGCTTTTACCGTAATATCCATATCTTTTTCCTTCAGCGTATGGTGCACCTGTTGCAGACCCGCTAATATTTTTGATGAAGAATTTGGATAGTGGTCGAAATTGATATGGGGGGTGGTGACAACGCTTTTATATCCCATGTCCTGCATCGCTTTCAGCATTGTAATGCTATCATCTATTGTTTGGGCGCCATCATCTATACCCGGTATAAAGTGAGAGTGCATATCGGCACCCAGAAACGAATAATCGCGCACTGCATTACTATTATCCTCTTCCTCACTTTCTCTTTTCTTTCTCCCAAAAAACCTTGAAAACATTTTTATCCTTTATGTTTTTACTAAAATACAACGATCAGATAGTAGCCTATAATATAATGTCCGACAATAGCAAATTTATGCATAAGCAACCATAAAACTTTTAATAAATAGCCTTCATGGATAAAACCGTCACTTATAACAGCCCTTTCGGTAAAATGGCATTAATTTTACCCCCCAAATGCGACAGATGGAACAGGACAAATATGATATAATAATAGTGGGTGGTGGAATTGTGGGGCTGGCAACAGCATATAAGATAAATACTAAATACCCAGACAAGCGTATTTTGGTGCTTGAAAAAGAAAACGAAGTAGCCGCCCACCAAACCGGACATAACTCTGGCGTTATACATTCGGGCATCTATTACAAACCAGGCAGCTACAAAGCAAAGAATTGTGTAGATGGCAGAAGAGAGCTTGTTGCTTTTGCTAAAGAACATAATGTACCTCATGACATATGCGGCAAAATAATAGTTGCTACAAAGGAAAGCGAGCTTGCCCACCTGGATAAGGTATTTAACAACGGGATAAAAAACGATGTTGAAGGCATAGAACAGATAGGTCCTGACAAAATAAAAGAAATAGAACCCTACTGTGTAGGCATACGTGGTCTTTGGGTGCCATGTACGGGTATAATAGATTACGCTGCTGTATCGCGCAAATATGCTGAGCTGATACGCGCTAAGTTTGCAGGTAGCCGCATACTTACAGGTCACGAAGCCACAGCATTTGAAAAAAACGGAGACCATACCGTTGTGGTTACACCCAAAGGAAATTTCACAGGCCGCTATATTATTACATGTGCAGGTTTGCAAAGCGACAGAGTAGCGCGTAAAGAAGGCGTAAAAACAGATAGTACAATTGTGGGATTCCGTGGTGACTACTACGACTTATCTGAGAAAGGATTAAAAAAAGTAAAAAACCTCATATATCCTGTCCCCAATCCTCAGTTTCCATTCCTTGGTGTGCACTTTACACGCATGATACAAGGTGGAACGGAGTGCGGACCTAATGCTGTTTTCGTTTTCAAGCGGGAAGGATATGGGAAGACAGATTTCTCTTTTACTGATACAAAAGAAGCCTTTAGTCATGCTGGCACGTGGAAGTTTTTTTACAAACACTGGCGTTTTGGTATAGATGAGTATAGGCGTGCATTTTCTAAAAAATTGTTCTTGACCCGCTTACAGGCATTAATACCCAGCCTGGAGATGGATGACCTTGTGCCCGGCCGCGCTGGCGTAAGAGCTATGCTGCTGGCCCCTGAAGGCGAAATGATAGACGATTTCAAAATAGAACGCAATGGCAATGCAATACATATACTCAATGCGCCGTCACCCGCAGCTACAGCGTCGCTGGCAATAGGCACCGAGGTAGAACGCATGGCAACATCGTTCTTTGAATTAAAGAATTAATATAACATTTTGTTGATTATTTTGTTATTGATTTTACATAAACATAGTTTAATAACCCTTTCATTAACAAGTTATTAAATAATATCAAACCAAGGTATCGGGGTTTTATTGTAAACTTGCATGATAAATTATTTTGTTTATGAATCTCAAGACGGTAATTGGCGTTTTGTTGCTGTCCCCTATTGTGGCGTATGCCCAGCCCCCTGAAGCGGGCAAGGGTAGCACGCTTACAGTTTACTCAGATAACCATGAAAGGTTTATTTTGGTGCTGGACGGTAAGCAGCAAAATACTATTGCCAAAGATGACATCAAATTAACCGGTCTTGACAAGCCCGTGTACGACGGCAAGATCATTTTCGAAGACAAATCGCTACCTATACTACTGGCAGATATAAGGGTTACTACACCAGGCAATGTTACCGACCCATCTGGCAAACGCGCTGATGCTTATTATAATATAAGAAGAACATTAGATGGTACTATTGAACTGCACTTTCTTTCTGTAGTACCTATAAATGAAAAATACCTGACCAACGATGTAAAATACTTCGCTCATAAAGGCGGTTATGGTGGCCAGTTCATAGATTATACTGCACCTATAGCTACAAAAACCACTACTCACGAAGAGGTGATAAATGGCAAGAGTGTTATGGTCTCATCAAGTAATACGGGTTTTGATCTTTCAGGCAAACCAATAAAAGATAAAGATGTAAAATTTATAGATTACTCTGCTTCGCAAGCCAAAGAAACATCTACAACTACTACAACAACCAACTCAAAAGGAGAAACCATAACATTACATACCAAAAAAGTAACCCCAAGTGATGTTTATGGCAGTAACACCGCTCCTGTAAATGGCAACGGCACACAACTATATGTACCATCAGGAGACCAGCTGATTGCAATTGATGAAAGAAAAACAAAGCCACAAGCTATAGACTTATCTAAACTGGGCGACAGGCAAGTAGTGAAAGAGAATGTGCATGCTGATTACATGGATATACAGAACTCTTCACTAACTGAAGACAAGCTGCAAAACCTAACTAAGTACCGCGACGATGCAAACGACCAATATGCCAATGCGCATATGGTTGCCGTAAGCGATGGATCTGCTGTTGTGCTTACAAACCCGCAGACTACATATACAACTACAACACAATCAACACCCACTGTCACTAGCTCACAAACAACCACATCGCAGACCACTACTTATTCTGCTCCGGTTGTAACAACTACGGTTACCACACCATCTCAACCTGAGGTAACAAAATACTCCTATAGCAAACGTGGCAATGCAACTACCACAACTATTGTAACAGACGTACAACCAGTACAGACCACAAATAATACAATCCCGGTTCAGGCTGCTATTCCGCCACCTCCTCCCCCACCAGCCAGCACCCCGCCTGTACAACATGCATCGGACGTGCGGGCATTCGCTAATGCCGTGCATGCCGCCGCAGTTAACAATGCAGCTGGCCAGACGAAAGTTGGCGAGGATGCAATACCGGAAAGCAAACATGCTAAAGCTATAAAAAAGGTATTTACATCAATGTCATCCTATCATGATACTGAAACACCGATAGCTGCGCCTCAGGTCTCTAACATAGATACTACCATAGATAATGGCCAGCTTGTGGTTATGGTGCCTGCAACAGTAACAAGTAATGGAACTGTACAAGGTGTTAATACTCCCGCACCTATTTCTGCAACAACAATAACAAGCAATACAGTTGCTACAACTAGTACAACAACTACTACACCGGGTGTAGTAGCAATGGACGGCAACAGCACACCGTATGTAAATTCAGCCAATTACGAAGGCTATAACAGCGATGGCACACGCCGCATCAGTAACGCGCCATGTCCTAATCCTATGGATGTTCCGTCGTTTGACGAGGCAAAAGCTGATATTAGCGCATTGCCAGATGACGGCACCAAGCTATCAACAGCGGTAATGCTGGAGAATAGCTATTGCTTTACATCGCAGCAGGTTTTTGAATTATGTATGTTATTTACTGCAGAGCATTCAAGGTTAGAATTCGCTAAAACATCTTACAACAAAACGGTTGATCCTACCAATTACTTTAAGGTAAACAACGCTTTCCAGGAAGATGCCTCGGTAAAAGAGCTGAAAGATTTTTTAGATAAAACAAAATAGTATGAGCCTCCTTAAATGGAGGCTTTTTTTTGCACGTATATTGCATGCATAATTGTATATGATATGGAAGATAGCCTGGAGAAAATTAAATATCCTATAGGTAAGTTTCAGCGTCCCGAAAGCTATACAACACAATCGCTAAACGACTGGATGAATATACTAGAAGCCCTGCCACTGTGGCTGGACATCTGTATTGAAAACCTTGATGAACCACAATTGCAAGTGCCATATCGTGAAGGTGGGTGGACCATACAACAAGTTATACACCATGTAGCCGACAGCCATATGAATGCATACGTACGCCTGAAGCTAGCGCTTACAGAAGATAACCCCCAAATAAAACCTTATAAAGAAGAGTTGTGGGCACAATTACCCGATACTCAATTAGTGCCCATAAATATATCGCTAACACTGCTGCACGCCCTGCACAGGCGGTGGACTGTCCTGCTAAGGCAAATGCAGCCCGAACAGTGGGAGCGCACATACTATCATCCTGAGCACGACAGAAACGTACCAATTTGGGAAATGACCGCAATGTATGCATGGCATAGCCGGCACCATATGGAGCATATACGTACACTACGCGAAAGAATGAACTGGTAACATAAAATTCAGGCAGTACTTTATCTATTTCCATATTATCTTTAGCTCCAAAATCAACAATCATGTCTTTTGTATTATTTCTTCATAGTGCCCTGCGTTGGCTGATACTGCTTTTTGCATTGCTTACTATTGCGAGCGGATTGCGTGGCATGGGTGGTGGCCGTATATTTGGCAAGGGCGATAAGCGTAATGCTTTGCTGCTGCTTATATGTTGCGATATACAATTGCTTGTAGGGTTGGCTCTTTATTTTGGTAATGGCTGGCTGAATATGATGACCACAAATGCCGGAGAAGTGATGAAGAACACCGCTCAGCGTTTTTATGCTATGGAGCATAATGTAATGATGATCTTAGCTATTGTACTCGTACACATTGGTTATAGCAGTGTAAAGAAGAGTATACCTGATCAGTCTAAATTCAAACGCCTGTTCTGGTTTACTGCCATAGCACTTGTTGTTATACTTGCTGCCATACCATGGCCGGCACGTGAGCTTATAGGCCGCCCATTATTTAGGGGAATATAAGAGGAGTAATGTTCCGTAAGATTTTTCAGCCGTTCTATACCCTATACGTACTGGTTACATTTGTTGCATGCCTGTTGATATGCTTCCCTTTTTTCTTGCTGATTAGTGCAGGTAATAACATTGCGGCTAGAAAAGCTATTTATACTATCATAAAATATTGGGCAAAGGGTTGGCTGTGGATAATAGGGATGCCCCTTAAAACCAGCGGGGCAAAACCGCCACCAGGCAGGTATGTAATTGTAGCCAACCACATATCATACATGGACACTATAGCCATATTTGCAGCTATACCATTCTACTTTAGGGCATTAGGTAAGAAGGAAATATCGGGGATACCTATATTGGGCTTCTTGTACCGGCAAATTGTAGTCATGGTAGATCGTGACAGCCCAAAAAGTCGCGCACTTAGTATGCGCCTCATGTGGCGGGTGCTGGCCCACGAAAGTTCCATCACCATTTTTCCAGAAGGCACTTTCAATGAAACCGGTGAGCCACTGAAAGAATTTTACAATGGGGCTTTCCGCCTGGCTATCAGTTCGCAAACCCCTATACTGCCTCTTATTTTTGCCGATATGGAAAAACGATGGGATTATCGCGCCTGGTGGAAACTATGGCCAGGACGTAACAGGGCTATATTTCTTTCACCAATAGAAGTAAAAGGCGTACAACAGCAAGATATTAACATGCTAAAGCAAACCGTTTACGAAGCCATGCAAACTGAAATAATAAAAATATCAGGTAAATTAAAATAATTTAATAATTTCAAGAGTGATATGTACATACGAATTGTACATTTCTTTCTAAAGTTGTATCTTGTACCTACAGTAATAAATAAGTTGGATTTAAATCCTTTTTAAAAATAGAAGATAAAAAACAGAATTGTATGAACCTTTTTGTAGGTAATCTGAGCACAGAAACAACGGATGCCGACCTGCGCCAAATCTTTTCAGAATTCGGCGATATAGTTTCGGTAAGGGTATTAAAAGATAATGAAACAGGGATATCCCGAGGTTTCGGCTTTGTAGAAATGACAGAGAAGTTTGCAGCCTTTGATGCAATTGACAATCTCGACTGCACCTTTCTGAAAGGGAACATTATATCTGTAAAAGAGGCTAAACCTAAAACAACCGATCGCAAAACAGGTGCTTTTGGTGCTAAAAAACCTTACAATAAGCCGTCTTACCCATTGCCAAGGCGAGATCCTAATAGGCTCTAGTCCCATCATCAGGCAATACAATCACGCATTTAGTTGCTGAAGGTAAACATTGCCTTTATAAGCATACACAATACCGAGCTAAAATATAAAAGTCGGAAGCTGTTATATAGACAGACTTCCGACTTTTATATTTTAGATTCTTATTAATGCTGAGTTTCTATAGTTGTTACATACTTTAATATAGTAGGATATAAGTAACGTGGATTTAAAGGCTTAGATACATAGTCATTCATACCAGACATAAATACCAGCTCTTGTATGTTGCTTGAAGTAGATGCTGTTTGTGCTATAATGGGTACAACCGCATTCAATTTACGTATTTCTTTTGCAGAGGTCAGACCATCCATTACAGGCATTTGCAGATCCATGAGTATAACATCAAATTTGTCACCCGCTTTTATCATTTCCACCGCTATCAAACCATTTTCTGCTACGGTTACTATGGCATTCCAATTTGTAAGTAATTTTTGGGCAAGCATGATGTTGAACTCTACATCTTCAACCAGCAATATACTAATGCCTTTCAGGTCAGGTTTTGCATCATCCAGCCTATTCTCATCTCTTTTGGTAGTAGCACTTCGCAAGAACTTCAGGTCAAAATAAAAATTAGACCCTTTACCTGGCTCGCTAACCACATGTATCTCACTATCCTGCAGGTTCAGGAGCATTTTGATGATGGAAAGACCAAGACCCGAGCCCCCATAATCGCGTGTGATATTTGAATTTTCCTGGGTAAACCGTTCAAATATCATTTCCTGTTTATCCCTGGGGATACCAACCCCGGTATCTATTATAGCAAAATGGAGTGTAATATCGTTAGCAGTTAGCGCCTTTAACGTTACCTCTATCATTATTTTACCGTTATTGGTAAATTTAATGGCGTTGGATATCAGGTTGTTCAGTATCTGCATCAAACGAATGTCATCGCCTTTCACAAAAGGTGGAATGTCGTCATCAAACATCACCTTAAGCATATTACCTCTTTCTTCGGCCTTAATACGATTGGCCATTTTTATATTGTTCACTAGCGCTCGTATATCTATATCCCGCTCTGTGAATACTATTTTACCTTCTTCAATTTTACTAAAATCCAGCACATCATTAATAAGGCTCAGCAGGTTATCAGCCGATATCTGGAGTATCCTCAAAAAATCGACCTGTGATGGCAGCGGGCTTTCATTTTGCAGCAGATGTATATAACCTATAATAGCATTGAGGGGGGTACGTATCTCATGGCTCATTACAGAAAGAAAATCGCTTTTTGCATTAGCTGCTTTTTCAGCCAGTTCTTTTGATTGTATAAGCGCTACCTCTAATTCCTTAGCCTTTAGTATCTGCATTTGCAGAAAAGCTATAATACTAATAAGGTTATCACCATCAGTAATACCTGTCATAGCATCAGGTGCCAGCGAATGAATGGCCTCCTTTAGATGCGATATGGATTGTTTGGTCATTTCATGCTGCACATGCAGGTTCTGGGTAACCTCTCGGTATTCCATTTCGCTGATGTTAAAGGCATGTTCGGAGATCTTTTTATCTTTTTCTAAAGACTTGTATGAGTTACTTATAATGGCGAGGAATTGAGCCACCTGCTCATCACCTAAATATTGTTCAGGAAGAAATTTTTTGATCTGCTTCTCCAGAACGGCATGATACTGCATGTGCTAAAGTTAGATGTTAATTTTCACTAAAGGTTGTTATGGTCATGGTCTGGTTATGCAACTCACATTGGCTCGTAGGGTTGTAGGGCGATATCTCGCCATAAGAATAAAAGCCTGATATGCACGTATGGACACCAAATATTTCCTTTACGGCTTCCACCTCTTCGTAGGTGCGTTCTGCCAGTATTAGTTTCCTGCCAACACAACTAATTAATAACGCAAATTCAGGTTTTTTTTCAAACCTCCCACTTTCGGCGGATTTTGTAGCAGCATGTGAGGCACCTTCGATCAAACGATCAAAATTAGCCTTCATAAGACGTACTTTACTGCCTACAGGTAGGTTACCTGCAAATATCATCGATTTATCGTCTTCATTTACGCTCAATATAGTACGTACCAAGGTCGTATCACTGCCTTCCATCTTTAATGACAGAGGAAAAAGCAAAGCAGAGCCAGGCAGATCATTCACATAATCGCCCAGGTATTCCTTATAGAGATCTAATGCATTGCGACCATCTATTTCGTAAAGTATATTCTTGTCAGATTTTGTAATGGTGCGTTCGCGGCCAAACTCATCCCAACCGCCAAAAGAACCGTGGCCTATAGAGATAGCATTGCCATAGAAGCCAATTGCGATAACGTTACCCTGTGCAGGCACAGCATTGAGGCCAGAATAAGTTTTAGAGAACCTGGCAGCATCGCCCGCAAGGCCACCTGTCACCGGCACTTTGCGCGTATTATTTTCATTGAAACCCGCCACCAATTCGCTACCATTTATATATGTACCATCTGATATAATTAATACAGATGCAAGATCGGGTTGGTCCAGTTGTTGCATCAAGTACTTGCCAGTCTCATAACTATTCAGGTGCTGTTGCAGATCTATACTAGCTGAAACTATTTTCGTCTTGTCAAATTCCATTGCCGTTGCTACCACACTATCATCGTAAACATCATTGTCCAGTATTTCGCCGGATGTTGAGGCAATTACAATATCGGCATAGGGGTACAAACCTTTTAAATGAAAATACATCTCATTTTTTACAACTATCTCAGGAGATCCGAATGCCAGTACAAGCGAACAGGCATCGCTGTTAAACCCCGAAGCTGGAAAATCCTTCCAATTGCCTTTAATAAAATGATGTTGCTGAATTTTCATAAAAGTATATCCCGAGCTATAAAATAATTGTAGTACATAAATATAATTAGCTTTTTTATTATTAAGATCTAATATCAATAATTAAAGTATAAAAAAATAAGATGTGCTAACTTTTTTAAATAATTTACTGTCTAAAATATTGCTGATAGCTTGTAATAAAAGGATATCTTGGTATATTTATGTCCATGTCGTTCTTTTTTTGCAACAAATAATTTATTTAACAAAACATAAATACCCGCATTAAAATCATACTCTATGAAGTATTTCAACAAAAAAAACATACTACTATCACTTACCGTACTTGTGGGATACTTGAGTTTGCATAACGCTACGGGTACTGCCACAAACGGAAACGGTGACCGCACAGGATCTCCTTTTGCTTATGCGGGCGCCCCAACCTGCGCTTCAGCAGGTTCCTGCCACAACCAAAGTCCTGGGGTTTTCACTCCGGTTACTACCATACAGGTATTCAATGGGGTAACGCCTGTTACCAGTTATGTTGGGGGTACTGTTTATACAGTTACTATAACGGTAAGCTCACCAAATGTAACAGTAAATACGCGCTATGGTTTCCAGACTGTTTCTGTACTGGCAAGCAATAATAACAGTATAGGTACCTGGCTTTCTTTACCCCCAGGCTTTACCTCACCAATTGTTAATTCAAGAGTGTATGTTGAGCAATCTGCCGCCCAAAGTGCCAATTCTGTAAATCTTACCTGGAGAGCTCCTACGTCGGGTAGTGGTACTGTAAATTTTTATGCTTCTGCACTTGTAGCTAATAATGATTTGCTGGCTACGGGCGACAATGCTGCAAATACATCACTCAGCCTGCCTGAATTTGCAGTCTGCACACCGCCAACTGTTACTCCTTCTATTAGCCTGATCCATTGCAACAATGGCACAGATGGTTCTATCAATCTTACTGTAACAGGTGGTACTACTCCTTACATCTTTTCATGGACTGGCCCCAATGGCTATACATCTACCGCACAAAACATTTCAGGATTGTCTGCAGGAACTTACAATGTTACAGTTACAGGAGGCACTTGTTCTTCAACAGCATCTGTTACGCTCAGCAATCCTGCACCAATAGTGTTAGGCACATTAAGTCCCATTACTATCTGCGAAGGTAACACACTGAACCTGACCGAAACTGCTTCAGGAGGTACCGGTACGCTCCAGTATTCATGGACAGGGCCAAACGGCTTTACATCTAATGCACTTAGTCCTTCAATACAGTTAATACCAATAGCAGATTCTGGTATATATACTCTCATGGTTACAGACGGGAATGGCTGCACGGCAACTTCAAGTGTTCACGTTACCGTCAATCCGGGTATAATATTGCAGGCAAATGCCACTAGTCCATTGTGTCATGGTGATATAAATGGTAGCATAGCTTTGTTCCCATCTGGCAGCGGCAATCAGCCTTTCTCTTATTCATGGACAGGGCCTAATGGTTTTACAGCCACTTCTTCAAGCCTTGCAAACCTTGCTCCTGGTACTTATACACTTATAGCATCGCAAGCATCGGGCAGTTGCACACAAACATATAGCGCTACTCTTACTGATCCTGCATTGCTAACTGCAGCGGCATCAGTTACCGCCACACCTGTATGTGTGGGCACCCCGCTTAAATTAACTGGTGTGGGCACAGGCGGTACAGGTACCCTTACTTACCGCTGGAGCGCCCCGGGCAATTATTTTTCCAACAATCAGAATCCCACGGTAACAAACAACGCAAACTATAATAACTCATTGCTTTATACTCTTGCTGTAACAGACGGTAATAATTGCACCGCTTCAGCTACTGTAAATGCGGTTGTTGATACAGTGCCTACCGTAACAGCAACTGGTGTGGGCGCACTTTGCAACGGCTCTGCTACTGGTGGTGTAAATGTTACTGCTACTGGTGGTGTGCCGTTCACATATACTTACTCAGGCCCCAACTCATTTACTGCAAACACACAAAATATCACCAATGTTCCTGCTGGTACTTATACGGTTACAGTAACTTCAGCAGCGGGTTGCTCTACTACAAAATCTGCTACAGTTACACAGCCGGCTACATCTGTAACAGGTGCTGCAACATCCAACACTCCATATTGTGCAAATGGCACAATAAACCTTTTTGGTACAGGTAGTGGGGGTACAGGTGCAATATCTTATTCATGGACAGGGCCTAACGGTTTCACATCCTCGGCACAGAGTCCATCTATATCATCTGCCACTATTTTGAACTCTGGTATATATACACTTACTGTAAGAGATGCTAACAATTGTAGCTTTTTAACCACCACAAATGTTCAGCAAAGCGTACTGCCGGTTGTTACAACTGCGGTAACCAATGTATCGTGCTTCAATAGCAGCACCGGCTCTATAATCAGTACAGTAACAGGCGGTGCACCACCATTCACTTTTGCGTGGACAGGGCCAAATGGTTATACATCTGGTGCTCAAAACCCAACTAACCTTGCAGCAGGTATCTATTCTGTGTCAGTAGTAGGTGTATGTGCAGGTACAGGTACTACATCAGTAATTGTAACACAGCCTACCGCTCTTTTAGATTCTATATATGCTAACAACCCAGTATGTGCCGGTACTTTGCTAAACATCAATAGCATAGTCTCTGGTGGTACAGGCAACTATAATTACTCATGGACGGGACCTAACAATTTTATCTCTACTACATCAAACCCATCTATACCTGCTGTAACAACTGCAGCAAGCGGACAATACACCCTTGTGGTACGCGATGGTAACAATTGCCTTAAAGCTGCACAATATGTTGTAACGGTTGATACTGTGCCAACTATACCACTAAAGGACACCAGCTATTGCCCAGGTGCTTCAGTAGTGCTGAACGCCGGCAACAATGGCGCTGCGTTCCTTTGGAATACAGGTGCTACCACACAGGTAATAGAAGCAGGCACTACAGGTAGTTACAATGTAATAGTAACCAATGGTTATGGCTGCCCTGCTACAAAGACCATCCAGGTTTCTGCAGGTTCAGTTCCAAAAGTTGATTCTATACATGCAGGTGTTATAGCAACCAACCCTGGTGGCTTTAACTTCTCTGCAATAAATGCAAAATCTGTTTCGGCTTATTTATGGGACTTTGGCGATACCCACACGGCTATCGGGGCTACACCTACGCACTACTATGCTGCAACTGGCACTTACCCTGTAAAACTATATGCTGCAAATGTGTGTGGTGTTGATACAGTAAGTAAACAACTGACAGTAACCGCAGTAACTGGCGTACAGAATGTAACTGGTGGCAACAGCACAATAAATATTTACCCTAACCCTACCCGCGATTATGTAACTATAGAAAATAACGGTGGTGTAACTATGAATAATATAAAGGTGATCAACATGCTTGGCGCCAAGGTTTTTGAAAGCAACATAAATAACCAGCAGCTGTTTAAGATGAATACTAACGCCTTTGCTCCGGGTATTTACAATCTTTACATACAAACAAGTGAAGGTACCGTAGTACGGAAACTGGAAGTAATAAAGTAAGCAACAAACATAAGCTTGTAGTAAGAACCCCGCATATAGCGGGGTTTCTTATTTTATTAACATGCAGTTACAGTTTTGTATTTAATTTAGGTATAACTTGCACCTTTATTTTAAAAAACAAGTCTTATTTAAGAAATAAAGATGAAAAAAACCTTCCTACATATGCCGGTAAATATTGCGCTCCCGCGCACCGGCGCAGGGTTTTTCGCTGTTCAGCCATGGACAGTTTTTTCGTACAGGAGTACTCCCTTCCTTGTCCGACGTTGATACGCCATATTCCTTCAGTTGTACTGTTGAAGAAGCCTTTGCAAGGCTTTTGATTTAACGTTTTAACCTGCATTCACTGCACGGTTATTGCCTATTAATTTATTCAATTTATTTAACGGTTAATATAATGAACCAAAACTTTCAAGTGGTGGTGGCAACTAGCCTCCATTTTGGTTTTGCTGAGGCAATTTGTGAAGAAATGGCTGAATCGGCTAAGGCACGCGGCACAGGGATAGCCAAACGCAGTCCTGAATACCTCGAACTGAAAATGCAGGAAGGAAAAGCTGTGATAGCTTTGTCGCCGGAAGGTGATTGGGCAGGTTTCTGCTATATAGAATGCTGGAACGGTGAGTATGTCGCCAATTCAGGATTGATAGTACGGCCGGAATTCAGGAAGTATGGACTTGCTAAGATGATCAAGAGCAAGATATTTGAATTGAGCCGTAAGAAATATCCTGAAGCCAAGATATTTGGTCTCACCACCGGACTGGCTGTAATGAAGATAAACAGCGATCTTGGCTACGAGCCTGTCACTTATTCTGAGCTGACACAAGATGATGCTTTTTGGCAGGGTTGCAAAAGTTGTGTGAATTACGACATACTGATGAGCAAGGAGCGGAAGAATTGCTTGTGTACAGCCATGCTTTATGACCCCAAGGACCATTATGAACCAGCAGAAACATCGGCCAACTTTAAAGAGAAAGAAAAGTCTTATGCACGATTGCTGAATTTTAAACAGTTGAGGTTTTTGAAAAATTTACGCAAAAATCATCTGTTGTTTTCCATATATTCAGTTTGTTTGAGTTGGTTTGCACATTAATAAATTAATTTTAATTAATAATATTCTCTCCCGATGAAAAAAGTGGTATTAGCCTATAGTGGCGGACTTGACACTACCTATTGTGCCATATATCTTTCTAAAGTGCAACAGCTTGAAGTACATGCTGTAACCATACAGACCGGCGGCTTTAGCGAAGAAGAGCTGCAAAACATAGAAAAGAAAGCCCGCCTGCTGGGTGTCGCTTCTTTCAAAGTGATAGATGTTACTTCAGCCTATTATGAAAGTTGCATCAAGTACCTCATATTCGGGAATGTATTGAAGAATGCAACCTATCCGCTCAGCGTGAGTGCAGAACGTATGGTACAGGCCATAACCGTAGCACAGTACGCAGCTGATATGAATGCCGACTTTGTGGCTCATGGCAGCACAGGCGCCGGTAACGATCAGGTACGTTTCGATATGGTGTTCCAAAGTATGATACCTAATATAGGTATCATCACTCCAATTCGTGACATGCGCCTGAGCAGGGAAGCAGAGATCAGCTTCCTGAAAAAGAATGATGTGGAAATGAACTTTGAAAAAGCCCAATATAGCATCAATAAAGGGCTATGGGGTACATCAGTTGGTGGCCGCGAAACACTTACCAGCGATGGCTACTTGCCTGAAAGTGCATGGCCTACACAGGTAACAGAAACAGAACCAAGAGATATAACCCTAACCTTTGAAAAGGGTGAACTTACAGGCATAAGCGATATTGCGTTTGATAGCCCCGTTGAGGCCATACAATACCTGCAGGCCATAGCACAACCTTATGGCATAGGCCGAGACATACACGTAGGCGACACAATAATAGGCATCAAAGGCCGCGTTGGTTTTGAAGCTGCTGCGCCTATCATTATAATTAAAGCGCATCACCTGCTTGAAAAGCATACACTTACCAAGCACCAATTATATTGGAAAGACCAACTGAGCACCTGGTACGGCAACTGGCTGCACGAGGGTATGATGCTGGACCCTACCATGCGCAACATAGAAAGCTTTTTGCTGGATAGCCAGAAAACAGTTAGTGGCAAGGTGCATGTAACATTACATCCGTACCGCTTTATACTAAAAGGCATTGATAGCCCGCATGACATGATGAACAATAAATTTGGTGCGTATGGCGAAATGAACAATAGCTGGAGCGGTGATGATGTAAAAGGCTTTGCAAAAATATTTGGCAATCAGGTAGGTATATACAATGCGGTGAACGGTTACAAATTTGAACTCACCGGCGGAAAAACTTTTCAGGAAAATGAGTAATGCAACTATAAAAGTAGGGATAGTAGGAGGTGCTGGATATACCGGCGGCGAAATGCTGCGGATACTACTGAACCACCCCGAGGTGGACATTGTATTCATACATAGCCGTAGCAATGCCGGAGAACCTGTATATAAAGTACATAGTGATCTGTTGGGCAGTACAGACCTGCTATTTAGCAAGGACATACAGTATGATATAGATGTATTGTTTTTGTGTGTAGGACATGGCGAGGCAAAAGTATTTTTAGATGCCAATAATATACCGGTAAGTATTTCTATTATTGACTTGTCTCAGGACTTCAGGATAATAAAGAATGCACAGTTTGGCGAACGCACATTTGTGTACGGACTGCCCGAAACAAACCGTGAACAGATAAAAACAGCAACCAGCATTGCCAACCCAGGCTGCTTTGCTACATGCATACAACTGGGCCTATTACCCTTAGCTAAAGCCGGCCTGCTGGACGAAGTACAAACCACAGGCATAACAGGCGCTACAGGCGCAGGGCAAAAGCTACAAGCCAGCTCGCACTTTGCATGGAGAGCTAATAACATAGAAGCTTACAAATCATTAGAGCACCAGCATCTGCACGAGATATTACAGACCATAAGCAATCTGCAGCCCGATCATAAAGCCATCAACTTCATACCTTGGCGCGGCGATTTTACCAGGGGTATTTATGTAAGCTCCCACACCATATGCAGTCTTGATTTGGAAGCTGCGTATGCCCTGTATGAGTCGTATTATGATAGTCATCCTTTCACACATGTGAGCAGGGAGATGATAGATATGAAGCAGGTCGTCAATACCAATAAGGCGCTGATACATCTTGAAAAAGTCGGCGACCGGCTGGTAATACATTCAACTATAGACAACTTGCTGAAAGGTGCATCAGGACAGGCCGTACAGAATATGAACCTGATGTTTGGATTGCCCGAACATACAGGATTACAATTAAAAGCTAACGCATTTTAATACCACATCATGACTACATTATTTGATGTTTACCCATTGAATGACATTACCATTGTAAAGGGCGAAGGCTCTTATGTATGGGATGATAAAGGACAGAAATATCTTGACTTTTATGGCGGCCATGCCGTTATATCTATAGGCCATACTAACCCGCATTATGTATTGCGACTTGAAGAGCAACTGCATAAAATAGGTTTCTATTCCAACTCTATAGTAATACCTATACAACGCGAACTGGCTGCAAAGCTGGGTGAAGTATCGGGCAAAACAGACTATCATCTGTTCCTGTGTAATTCTGGCGCTGAGGCTAATGAAAATGCCATGAAGCTGGCATCATTTCATACCAACAGGAAGATCATTGTAGCGTTCTCAAAAGCCTTTCATGGCCGCACCTCCCTTGCGGTTGCTGCCACAGACAACACTGCAATAGTAGCCCCCGTTAACCAGACCGACAATGTGGTGTTTCTGCCATTTAATGATACAATTGCACTCACAGAATATTTTAAAGCACACGGCAAAGAAATAGCCGGCGTAATAATAGAAGGTATTCAGGGTGTAGGTGGTATCAACGTAGCTACGCCAGAATTCCTGCAAGCAATACGCAGCCTGTGCGATGAGCATGGCGCTGTTTATATAGCCGATAGCGTACAGTGTGGCTATGGCCGTTCAGGCAAGTTCTTCTCTCACGATCATGCGGGTGTGAACGCGGACATCTATTCTATGGCTAAAGGTATGGGTAATGGCTTCCCTATAGGTGGCATACTTATAGCGCCATCTATAACTGCTAAATATGGTATGCTGGGCACCACATTCGGTGGCAACCACCTGGCTTGTGCTGCTGGTATGGCCGTCCTTGAAGTAATAGAGCGCGAAGATCTGTTGCAACACGCACAGCAAATGGGCGACTACATAATGGAAGAGCTGAAAAAAATACCGGCGCTTCAAAATGTACGCGGACGTGGTTTGATGATAGGGTTTGATGTACCTGAACAATATAAAGACCTGAAAAAGAACCTGCTGAGCAAACATTATATTTTTACAGGCGAGGCCAAACCAAACGTGATACGGTTGCTGCCCGCACTGAATATTGGAAAGCACGAAGTCGACCTGCTAATAGCTGCGATAAAAGCCGAAACTGGTAACTCATAATTGTTGTCCCATTAACAGACATAAATAACAATGAAGAATTTTATTTCTGTAAACGATGTAGCTGATATCAATGCGCTGGTACAAAACGCCATTGCATATAAAGCACATCCATTGAAAGATATAGCCCTGGGCACACATAAGCGCATAGGCTTGCTGTTCCTTAATCCCAGCTTGCGCACCAGGCTGAGTACGCAGATAGCAGCAGCCAACTTGGGCATGGAAGCCATTGTCTTCAATATGGACAAAGAGGGTTGGAAACTGGAACTGGAAGATGGTGCAATAATGGATGGCACTACAGTAGAGCACATTAAAGATGCAGCACCTATATTAGGTTCTTACTTTGATATACTGTGTGTACGCACATTCCCATCGCTGCTAAACAGAGATGACGACTATAACGAAGTATTACTGAGCAGGCTGATAGAATATGCAGGCCTGCCTATAGTAAGTCTTGAAAGTGCCACACTGCACCCACTGCAAAGCCTTACAGATATTATTACCATTACAGAAAATTATAAAGAAACACGTAAGCCTAAAATAGTACTTACCTGGGCGCCGCACATAAAGCCTATACCACAATGTGTATCTAACTCTTTTGCCCAATGGATCAACGCATGGGGTGAAGCAGATTTTACCATTACACATCCTGAGGGTTATGAGCTCGGCGAGCAATACACAGCCGGTGCAACTATTACACACAACCAGCAACAAGCACTTGAAGGTGCAGACTTTGTGTATGTAAAGAACTGGAGCTCTTACAAGGACTACGGTAAAGTACTTACAGAAAATCCTGAATGGATGCTGACCAACAAACACCTGGCTGCAACCAACCATGCAAAGGTGATGCATTGCCTGCCCGTAAGGCGCAATGTGGAACTGAGCGACGAAATACTGGATGGCCCACAAAGCCTGGTATCGCAACAAGGAGCCAACAGGGTATGGGCAGCACAGGCTGTAATTTCCGAACTGCTGAAAAACTAATAGCATGAAACAATTAGCGGTCATAAAAATTGGCGGTAACATTATTGACGATCCCGCAAAACTGACGGGCTTTCTTAAAGACTTTGCCGCTATAGAAGGCTATAAAATATTGGTGCATGGCGGTGGCAAAGTAGCTACAGAAATTGGCAAACAACTAAATATAGAACCTGTATACGTAAATGGTCGCCGCGTTACCGATGCGCAAACATTGCAGTTGGTAACCATGGTATATGGTGGCCTCATTAATAAAAATATTGTCGCGTCACTACAGGCAATCGGCTGTAATGCTATTGGCCTTACCGGTGCGGACGGCAATATAATGCCCGCTAATAAACGTCCGGTAAAAGAAGTGGATTATGGCTTTGTAGGTGATGTAGAAAGCAGCAAGGTAAACGCCACGGTGATACAACATCTATTGGAAGCAGGTCTTATCCCTGTACTTGCACCGCTCACGCACGATGGCAATGGTAGTATGCTGAACACTAATGCCGATACCATTGCGCAGGAAGTAGCTAAAGGCATGGGGAAATTGATGCAGGTGAAACTGCTCTATTGCTTTGAAAAAAAAGGTGTGCTGCTGGATCCTGAAGATGACAACTCTGCCATAAGGAATATAGACCTGGCACACTTTGAAACATCGAAACAAACAGGCGCTGTATCGGGCGGTATGATACCCAAGCTCGAAAATGCATTTGCAGCAATTGGTGCAGGTGTGCATACTGTAACTATAGGCCATGCAGATGAGTTGCAAGGACTAATAAACGGAACCGCCGGAACTACTATATCATGACAACAGAATATTTACATACTGCTGCTGTAACCTTGCTGAAGAGATTGGTATCTATACCTTCTTTCAGCAAAGAAGAGGCCGCTACCGCCAACATTATTGCTGTATTCCTGAATGAAAAAGGTATAACCACAAACCGATCTGGCAATAACGTGTGGGCGGTGAATAAGTATTTTGACAAGAAGAAACCTACCATACTTCTCAACAGCCATCATGATACCGTAAAGCCAAACAAGGATTATACACGCGATCCCTTCCAACCTACAGAAGCTGATGGCAAATTGTATGGACTGGGTAGCAACGATGCAGGTGGTTGCCTGGTATCATTGCTCACAACCTTTGTGCATTTTTACGATAAGCCTGACCTTAAATACAACCTTATTTTTTGCGGTAGCGCTGAAGAAGAGATATCAGGCGTCAATGGCATTGCATCCGTACTGGGCAAGTTTAAAGTTGACTGCGCAATAGTAGGTGAACCTACCCTGATGAATATGGCTGTAGCAGAAAAAGGATTGCTGGTAATAGACTGTACAGCAATGGGCAGATCTGGTCATGCCGCTAGAGACGAAGGGGAGAACGCCATCTACAAGGCATTACAGGATATTGAATGGTTCAGGACATACCAGTTCCCTAAAACTTCGCCACTTCTGGGCCCTGTAAAAATGAGCGTTACCGTTATACACGCCGGTACACAACACAACGTAGTACCTGCCGAATGTACGTTTGCTGTTGACATTCGCATCAATGAACTGTACACTCATGAGGAAGTACTCGATATCATAAAACAGCATGTGCAATGTAGTATAACTCCACGTAGCTTGCGGCTGAGGTCATCATCTATAAGTTTAGACCATCCGCTTGTTATGGCTGGACTGGGCATAGGCAAAACATACTATGGTTCTCCTACTTTGTCCGACAAATCTTTAATGCCTTTCCCTGCATTAAAAATGGGTCCCGGAGATTCTGCACGTAGCCATATGGCCGACGAGTTTATCTACGTACAGGAAATTCACCAGGGCATAGATACTTACATAGAATTGCTGAACCAGATATTGTAATCAAACCATAAGACAATTTAAAACAGAAAAGCATTCAGATGAAACTGTGGCAAAAAGAACATACCGAAACATCGGAAATGATAGAAGCATTTACCGTAGGCCGCGATAGAGAATTTGATCTGGAGCTGGCCAGGTATGATGTGCAAGGATCATTGGCGCATGTAACCATGTTGGCACATGTGGGTTTGTTGCCCCAGGCTGATTTTGATGCTATAAAGAAAGAACTGGAACATATACTGGGAGAAATAGCAGATGGCAGTTTCACATTGAATCCGGATGTGGAAGATATTCATTCACAAATTGAACTAATGCTGACAGAACGCATTGGTGAAGCTGGTAAAAAGATACACAGTGGTCGCAGCCGCAATGACCAAGTTGCTGTGGATATAAAGTTATACCTGCGTGCGCAATTGCTTGCTATAAGAGATAGCTCAGTAGCATTATTTCACCAACTGCAGGAACTCAGCGAGCAACACAAACATCAATTATTACCTGGCTACACACACTTGCAATTAGCTATGCCTTCCTCTTTTGGCTTGTGGTTTGGTGCCTATGCAGAGAGTCTGGTAGATGATATGGAATTGCTATCTACAGCTTACCACATGGCCAACAAAAATCCTTTGGGTAGTGGTGCAGGTTATGGCTCGTCTTTCCCGTTAGATAGGGAGCTAACCACTAAACTGTTACATTTTAGCAGCCTCCACTACAACAGCGTATATGCACAAATGAGCCGGGGAAAAACAGAACGTTTTGCTGCTATAGCTATAGCAAGCATCGCATCTACCCTCTCTCGTTTTAGCATGGATGTGTGCCTGTACATGAACCAGAATTTTGGCTTCCTTACCTTCCCTGCAGAGCTGACTACAGGCAGCAGCATTATGCCCCATAAAAAGAACCCCGATGTTTTTGAACTGATACGCGGCAAGTGCAACCGCATACAATCTGTACCTAATGAACTTACATTGCTCATTAACAATCTGCCATCCGGCTACCACCGTGAAATGCAGCTGACCAAGGAAATACTATTCCCTGCTATAGAAGACCTGAAGACGTGCCTGCAAATGACGCGTATGATGCTTGGCCACATCATAGTAAAGGACAATTTACTGAACGACGAAAAATATAAATACCTCTTTACCGTAGAGCAGGTAAATAATCTGGTGAATAATGGTGTACCATTCCGCGAAGCTTATAAGCAAGTGGGCGCTGCCGTTGAAGATGGGACTTTTGCATATAATGAGCCACTGCATCACACCCACGAAGGCAGCATAGGCAATTTGTGCACCCAGCAAATAAAAGAGTTAATGATGAGGGTATTAGACCAATGGGATGATACAACCGGAGTGATCTGATTTTACAGTAACGGCTTACCTCCTTATTAACACTCTGGTACCTACACCAACCATGCTATACAGATCTTCTATGTCATTGTTCTTAATGGCTACGCAGCCATCTGTCCAGCCTATACCCATCTCTATCATGTCATCTCCATTGGCCCATATGCCGTGTATGCCCACATCGCCGCCAATGCGGGCGTTGGCAGGCAATAAACCTTTCGCTTTCATTTTATTAAAACGGGCTATTGCCGAATCATTAGGATAATTGAGCCCCATAAAACGATGGTATTTTGATGCCGGATTTTTATTGGCAATTTTAAACCATCCTTCGGGCGTACACCTGTCACCTTCGCATATTTTGTTCTCTAGCGGTTTAGGGCCAAACACAGCTTTGTACGTTCTTATCAACCGGTGTCTGTAATACACCTGCAGGTTATAGTGCCCTTTGTCAACTACTACCATTACAGAATCTTTATTCATAGTATCCACACGTATAGGCACATGCACATATGCCGGCCGTGGTGGCATTACTATAGTTTCGGTAACACGGTTGTTGCCTTGTGTGTATTGCACTATGCGCACAAGGTTACCTTTTACATCTTTGTATTCATTCAGCAGTTTCAGGTTCTTAATGGGCGCAACCATAGCCTTCTCTTCCCCAGGTGGTACGGTTGGTTTTCTTTGCTGTGCTAGCGTAGTATTCCAGGTCAGAATTATGGTGCAACAAATTGCTATGGCAACCCATATTCTAAATGCTATAGCAAAACGTTTATTCATACTCCGTTGTCATTAAAATGAGACTAACGAATATATGAAAAATCGGCCAGTTCTATTACAAATAGATGCTTCTGAAATGGGAAAAGGAAGTTAAAATAATTGATCGTTCGGGACTATTTAATTACAAACTCATCTGTGAATGTCACTGTACGGCCGTCATCTTTTATAATGTAACCATCGTCGTACATTTTTTCAATGAGTATCTCCCACGTATCTTCACTAAGGCCCGGTATTACATCGGCTCCCAGTTTGCTGCGCTCTTCAGTATATTCCACACCTGTCAGCTTGTTAATTATGCGGAAAGCATACTTCTTCTTCAGGTATTTTTTTATTGTTGCCACTACTTCAGTGTAATAATTGTCCATAGTGTTTGCGGTCTGAAATTGTTTTTGATTTATACCCTTGCAGTTGTTTGTCTTGTAAACAGCAGCACATAAATAATAACGAAGATCATGGAGGTAATAGTAGCCGCTATTATCTTAAGCAGCAGGTAGCCAATATTGCTGAAATTCCAAAGCTCTAATGTAAAGAATACCGTGTGGTGCAGCAATAACAGAAAGGCTGCATATGTAAGGAATGGCGTCCAGGTCATGTTCTTTACATTGGGGTTTTGGTGGGCATACTCACTTAGGTTTTTAGGTAGTAATGCATTCAGTACATTGGTACGCAGGTAAGCGATAAACACCGTTGCACAGGCATGCAGGCCTGCGGTATTGGCAAAGCCGTCTATAGTGATGCCGGTTATAAAACCAAGAATGATCAACGCCCAAACTGGAGTTTCAAACGGCAGTAACAAGATAAACAACGGGTAAACATAAGGTACGAAAATAGGAAAGCCCATAGGCTCTAGCCACCAGCGAAGCGTCACTTTATTCAGCACCAATACCTGTAGTATGACGATGAAACAGAACCTTAAAAAATTTCTCAGGTATACGCTCATTACTTGCTTTTTACAGAATCCTCTAGTTCTTTTCTTTCCGCGTCCATTTTATTCTCTACCACATATACATATTGCAGGTTACGGAAGTTGGCCGCAGGGTGCATGTATAGTAGTTGCAGGTTATTTTTCTTAAGGGTCTCGGTTTTAAATACATAACCCATCACTATATCGGGTGGAAAAAATGAGTAGCTGGTAGTATATACAGTGTCTCCGGCTTTCACCTTTATCTGCTGGGCTACGTCACGCATCATCAATACATCTGGTCTGTCACCATCCCAGGTTACATAACCATAAGTACCATCCTTAAGGCGGGCACTCACTTGCTGTTTCACACTCAATACAGAAAGTATGCTGGCGAAGTGCGGCGATACGTGTACAACACGTCCCACAGTACCCGAACCCGATAATACCGACATATTCCTGGTGATGCCATCATTAGAACCCCGGTTAATAGTGATGTAATTATTGGCCGCACTTACCGAATTATTGATGACCCTTGCAGTGCGGTACACATAGTCTGCATAGCGCACAACGTGGGTACTATCTGGTTTGCCTATGGGTTTGTGTACAAGGCTATCGTGCAGCGTATCTATACCTTTCAGCATAGCCATTTGCAGGCGCAACCGGGCATTTTCATTCAGCAGGCTGTCATTCATACGGCCCAGACCAAAATAGTACACTACATCGTTTTGTTTCTTGTACAACAGTCCACTCACCACGTTGGCAGAACTCACAATGTCATTGCCTTGCAAAGTTTTAGTACGTGCTATCATAATGATGCACACAACTTCCACTCCCAAAAACAAAATGAGATTGAAGAACCGGCGGATGAATAGTATGAAAGTGCGCACTTGCGGACTATGGTTACTTTAAAAGGCTTTAAGTTAATAGAGAGCTACTTCATCAGGAAAGGCATCCTTGCAATATTCTTCAGCGCCATTCCTGTACCCCTTACCACTGCACGCAACGGATCGTCGGCTACGTGTACCGGCAGTTTTATTTTATGGGATATACGTTTGTCTAACCCACGCAATAGTGCACCACCACCTGTAAGGTATAACCCACGGCGATAGATATCTGCGGCCAGTTCTGGTGGTGTACTTTCCAAAGCTTTAAGTATAGCCTCTTCTATTTTGAATATCGATTTGTCCAGCGCTTCAGCAACCTCCTGGTAAGATACCATGATTTGCTTAGGGATACCTGTTACCAGGTCACGGCCATTAACGGCTATATCATCTGGTGGTATATCCAGTTCTTTAAGTGCGCTGCCCACGTGTATCTTTATTTGTTCAGCAGTACGTTCACCTATCATCAGGCTATGGTAGCGGCGCATGGCCTCCATAATATCTGCAGTAAATTCGTCACCTGCTATACGTATGCTCTGATCGCACACAATACCTGCCAGCGCTATTACAGATATACCTGTGGTACCACCACCTATATCAATGATCATGTTGCCCGTAGGCTCTTCCACATCTATACCTATACCCAAAGCGGCGGCCATAGGTTCATGTATCATATACACTTCCTTTGCACCAGCCTGTTCTGCACTGTCGCGTACGGCCCTTTTCTCTACTTCTGTAATGCTGCTGGGTATGCAGATAACCATGCGCCAGCTGGGCGGGAACAACGGTTTCTTGGGGTATACCAGCTTTATCATTTCACGCAGCATACCTTCGGCTGCGTTAAAGTCGGCTATAACGCCATCTTTTAATGGCCGTATAGTTTTAAGGTTTTCATGCGTCTTTTCATGCATCATCATGGCCTTTTTACCTACGGCCACAATTTTATTGGTAGTGCGGTCTATAGCCACAATAGATGGTTCATCTACTACTACCTGGTCATTATGTATGATGAGTGTATTTGCAGTGCCAAGATCGATGGCTATTTCCTGAGTCAAAAATTTAAAAAATCCCATATAGCGTATTACTGCGCGAGCGTTAGAAATATTGGCAAAATTGCAGAAAAATAAGTCGATTTTCTTATTTATTTTCTAAAATCAGCCCTTATTTGGATATATTACAAATAACAATTTGAGAAAGTACTGACGAAGTGGTTTTGAAATAATTACTATATGGTATTGAATTATGATTTCTCCACCGCAAATATTATCAAAAATACACATACCATCACTCCACCACCAGGCATGTTACTCTTCCCTTTCACCTCTTATACCTCTCTTTTAACGTATCGTATTACGACATTATCGCATTACCTTTGCGCCATTCCCAAAAAAATCAACAGCAGTATGAAGAATACCCCTTTTACACAAATACACATCGGGCTTGGAGCCAAAATGGCTGAATTTGCAGGTTATAACATGCCTATATCTTATACGGGCATTAATGAGGAGCACCACGCTGTACGCAGCAATGCAGGTGTTTTTGATGTAAGCCACATGGGCGAGTTTATGATAAAAGGGGATAAGGCGCTTGATCTTATACAGAGAGTTACCACTAATGATGCGTCTAAATTAACAGCTGGCAAGGCACAATATAGTTGCCTTCCCAATAACGAAGGTGGTATTGTTGATGATCTGCTGGTATATTGCATAGAAGAGAATAAGACCTATATGTTGGTGGTAAATGCATCGAACATTGAAAAAGACTGGAACTGGATCAGCAGTCACAATACCAATGGTGCAGAAATGCACAACATATCTGAAAAAACAGGCCTGCTTGCCGTGCAGGGGCCACATGCTACTGAATATATGCAGCAGCTTACAGATATGGACATTACCAATCTTAAATATTACACCTTTACCAGGGGCACATTTGCCGGTGTTGAAAATGTAATAGTAAGCGCTACGGGCTATACAGGTGCAGGTGGTGTTGAAATATATTTTGAAGACAAGGGCGATGATGCGGTTAAGATATGGAATGAGATCATGCGGGTAGGAGCCCCACACGGTCTTAAACCAATAGGTCTGGCAGCAAGGGATACTCTGCGCCTTGAAAAAGGCTTTTGCCTGTACGGTAACGATATAGATGATACTACATCTCCACTCGAAGCTGGACTGGGCTGGATAACAAAGTTTACAAAAGACTTTACTGCACGCCCCATACTTGAAGCACAGAAAGCAGCAGGTGTACAGCGTAAACTTGTAGGCCTTGAAATGATAGACAAAGGCATACCTCGCCACTATTATAAAATTCAAAATGCCGCAGGCGAAGAAATAGGCTTCATCACATCAGGTACACAGGCGCCAAGCCTGGGCAAAGCAATAGGTATGGGTTATGTCCGTACCGATGCCGCTGCAGAGGGTACAGACGTATTTGTGATGATACGTGATAAGGCCGTAAAAGCACAGGTAGTAAAATTACCATTCGCATAATAATACTGATAATTATACTTGTTGCAATAGCGCCTAAGCAGGCGCTATTGTTATTTTATCAGGGTATATCCGGTTGTACTATCCGTAAACAGGAAGTATTTGGGGGATAGTTCTGCATAATGGAATACCTGTCCAGCCCCTATGAAAGAGTGTTTGTCGCCAAAGGCCCAGTCGTATTGTTTAACGTTATCAATAACAATGATCGATGCTGTTTTATGTTGTTCTGTGGTGGAAAGCAGCCAGAATTCGTAAGGGGTTGCCCACGTCATGATGAGGGTATCCTTTGGCACGCAATTATCAAACACCGCCAGTTTCCTGTTTCCGTTTGCAACAAGATATTTGCGCTCCCAGTTGAGTTGCGTTACGTAGGGTATGCGGCCATTGTATATTCTTATGCAGCCGGTGATGATAATGACCAATACAATTGGCACCGCCAGTTTCTTTTTTTGCAGTACGGGCAACACATCGAACACAAATGGCAGGCCAATAAAAACAGCTATGGGCAGGTACAGGTTCTCCATGTATAGTGCGGTTATATCGGGGCTAGGATAGGTAGCATTTACCAGTAAGATGTATATACCCGATAGCAAAAATAGAAGCAACTTCCACCACTGCCTAAGGCCGGTGAGAACAATAATATTAGCTGCCGCGGTAATGGGTATCCAGTAATATTTGGTGACACTCCAGTGCAAAAATTGTTTGGTGGAGTGTAATCGCAGATAGTGGGGGAATAACTTAAATAAATTGCCTGCTTCCTGTATCGATTGCTGATCGTGCGGGGGTAAGAAATAGCTTTTTATAGCCATGACCGGCAAGAACAAGATGCCTGCACCATATAGTGCCTTTCGCGTAGGTGGCGTTTCGTTCCGCAACAGCAGAAAGACAAGGGTGTAGTAGAAAGGGAAAATGACAAGGGGATGAAAAAACGCAACTGAAACAATACCCAGGCTTAACAGAACATAAGCACGGGTGTGGGGCTTGATCATATGGCTGCTCTTCATGTAGGCAAAGCAAACAATCATTAATACAATACCCTGCGGCAGCTCAGATATGATCCAGTAAAAAGTGTCTGTTACAAAGAGGATATTCAATAGCAAGATGAGCAACGCAAAGTCATAGCGCTTAAGCACCAACCCACAAATAACATAGCAGGTAAAGTAGTATATGGTAAACGCCAGGGAATAAGCCAGCAAAACATGGTTGAGCGACAAACTTGCCTTTACGGCAAGTAACGGGAAAACCTGGGTTAAAGCAGCCCCCAGGCGTGTAACATCAAGCACAAAAGAACCTGTTCTGATAATATTGAACAACAGGAAGGAAACATCTGTAAATATTGTGCGCTCTTTATAGAAGATTACAGCAAGTAAGGCAAGTACCGCATAACAGGCGAAACCTAAGTTATATATACGTTTATAGGGGTTCTGCATGGGTTTAAAGATGGCAATGTATGGCACTCATAACGTTAAAAGACGATTGCTTATATACGGCGATAAAAATAAAATACATTTTTAAACAGTAAACTTTTTCTTTCTTTGCAGTTCAATTAGCTCCAAACAATTTCTTCATGCTACCTAAGTACAATCGCATCCTGCTTAAACTTTCCGGTGAATCATTAATGGGTGACCGCAACTACGGTATATCGCCTGAAATGCTTGACCTGTATGCAAGGGAGATAAAGACCATTACAGAACTGGGCGTGCAAGTAGCAGTAGTGATAGGCGGTGGTAACATATACCGCGGCATGAACGAAGCGGAAACCGGTATAGAACGCGCCCAGGGTGATTATATGGGTATGCTTGCCACTGTAATAAACGGTATGGCATTACAAGCCGCGCTGGAACGTGCCGGGGTGAATACCCGCTTGCAGAGTGCCATAAAAATGGAGCAGATAGCAGAACCATATATACGCCGCCGTGCTATTCGCCACCTCGAAAAAGGCCGTGTAGTTATATTTGGTGCGGGTACGGGTAATCCTTATTTTACTACAGATACAGCAGGCTCTTTAAGGGCTATTGAAATAAATGCAGATGTGATACTGAAGGGTACCCGCGTAGATGGTATTTACAGTGCAGATCCTGAGAAAGACCCTACTGCTACACGCTTCCAGACCATTTCTTTCAACGAGTGCATTAGCATGGGATTAAAAGTGATGGATATGACAGCCTTTACATTGTGCCAGGAGAATAATCTTCCTATAATTGTGTTTGATATGAATACACAAGGCAACTTGCTGAGTGTTATATCTGGCAAAACCGTAGGTACACTGGTAAGTTAACCACTAACTTTAATATTTAATATCTTTTTATGAAAGAATAACCCCCTGCTATACAGCAGGGGGTTATTCTTTATATCCCCTTCATCCACAAGGGACTTTGATAGAACGTTATCTAAGTAGGTTACTTTACTCGCTTACGCTTATTTCTTTCGTAATCTTCAAAGATGAACTGACCTAGCCCATCTAGGGTAGAATAGAATGCTTTACCATTATTTACTTCAGTAAAGTTACGTACAAAGCTTTGCAGGTACGGGTCACTGGCTATCATAAAAGTGATGACAGGTATCTTTAACCTGCGCAGCTGTCCGGCAAGGTTCAAAGTGCGGTTTAGTATTTTGCTGTCTATACCAAAGCTGTTCTTATAATATTTATTACCCACTTTCAGGCAAGTTGGCTTGCCATCTGTGATCATGAATATCTGTTTGTTGGGATTTTTGCGGCGACGCAAGATATCCATAGAAAGTTCGAGTCCGGCCACCGTATTGGTATGGTATGGCCCTACTTCAAGGTAAGGGAGGTCTTTCATTTCTATCTGCCAGGCATCGTTACCAAATACCACAATATCCAATGTATCCTTGGGGTAACGGGTAGTTATGAGTTCGCTTAGCGCCATAGCCACCTTCTTTGCCGGGGTTATACGGTCTTCACCATACAGTATCATACTGTGCGATATATCTATCATCAGCACAGTAGAGGTCTGGGTTTTAAAATCCGTTTCGTGTATCTCCAGGTCATCCTGGTGCATAGACAAGCTGTCTATTCCCTGGTTGATGAATGCATTCTTCAAGCTGCCGGTATAGTCTATGGCTTCCAGCGCATCACCAAACTCATATGGCCGGGTTTCCGGGTTCAACTCATCGCCCTGGCCGCTTTTATATACTCGGTGATTACCGTTCTTACTTTTCTTCAGCTTGCCAAATATCTCGTCGAGTGACCGTTTGCGTATGGTTTGTTCAGACTTCGATGTGATCTTGTAAGAACCATCTTGCTTATTTTCGTCCAGGTAGCCCTGCTGTTTCAGGTCTTCTATAAAATCGCCTATGCCGTAATCATCGCCGGTAAGGCCATGCTTGCGGTCCAGCTGGGTGAGCCAGTTGAGCGCTTCTGCACCATCGCCGCTGGTGTAGTGCAGTAATTCCATAAAAAGATTAAATAACCGGTCAAATGGTTTCTGATTGTTCTGCTGTGGATCGTATTTTGAAAATATAAAGCCGTTCATTGCACTCCTCGTCGTTAAGTCTGTATAAAGTTAAGGATAGTAGCCGTGATAGGAACAGGACGCAGGTATTATCGAAACGCTAAATTTCATATCGTGGTATAATCATTGTCAATAAATAATTGCAACTAATATGCTGCACAAATTGTTGTACCACCATGAAAGTATATGAACTCAGACGTACCCAGCTTATAAAAGCGCCCATTGATGAAATATGGGCATTTTTCTCGAGCCCAAAGAACCTGTCTGCACTTACGCCTGCTTACATGAAATTCACTATTACGTCCACAAATATGCCTGCAGAGACTTATCCGGGGCAGATCATTACTTACAAGGTTTCACCCATAGCGGGCGTACCACTATTTTGGATGACGGAGATAACCCATGTGGACAAGAACAAGCTTTTTGTGGATGAGCAGCGCATAGGCCCTTACAAAATATGGCACCACGAACATCATTTTGTGCAACAAACAGATGGTGTTTTGATGACAGATATAGTACATTATTCCCTTCCTGTTTACTTTTTAGGCAGAATAGCACACGAAATCTTCATCAAAAAGCAATTAAAGGATATATTTGACTATCGCCACAAAAAAATTGAGGAACATTTTGGCTCTTAATAGTGAACAATATGGGTTTTAAAATGTTTCTGAAAACTAAAAGCGTATTGTGGCTGACATACAGTTGAATAGATTCAGCATAAGAGATATCGAGAATCTTACAGGTATAAAGGCACATACCATACGCATATGGGAGCAGCGGTACGGCATATTGCAGCCAAAACGCACCGACACCAACATACGCTACTACGATGCCGATGACCTGAAGGTGGCTTTGCGTATATCCTTGCTCAATAACCATGGGTACAAGATATCACGCATACACCAGATGAGCGCCCAT
Organism: Flavipsychrobacter sp.; assembly: GCA_031292525.1. GTDB lineage: Bacteria > Bacteroidota > Bacteroidia > Chitinophagales > Chitinophagaceae > JABDEZ01. The sequence goes on from JARLGY010000056.1 coordinate 41,152, forward strand.
GATATGAGCTCATTGATACAAAAAATAAACGATTCCGGTTTTAAGTTGCAATTGCTGGTGAGCGAGCTGCTGGAAGCTACCCTGGCAATGGATATAGACCTGTTTGAGGAATTGCTGAACGGGTACTTGAAGAAGAACGGGGTAGAGGACATGGTGGAACAGCTTATTTTTCAATACCTGGAAAAGATAGGGATGATGTGGATGACCGACCGCATTTTCCCGGCGCAGGAACACCTGATCAGCAATGTGATATACCGCAAGCTGGCGGTGGCTATAGAAACATTGCCACCAAAGCAACCCGACGCAGGCCCCAAAGTGCTCTTATTTTTGCCAGAAGGCGAGCTGCATGATATAGGGCTTATGTACATCTACTACATGTTGCTTAAAAACGGGAAAGCCCCTATATACCTGGGGCCTAATACTCCGCTGCAAGATGCACTACTGGTTTATACCCACATGAAGCCGGAATATGTTTACATACACCTTACAGCGCCTGCTAACGAATTTGACGTGAACAAGTATGTGTACAAGCTGGAGGCGCATTTTAAAGACAGCACTGTACTCTTATCGGGCGGGGCAATAACCAGTAAAAAAATTGTATCGCGGCCCCACAATGTAAAGATCCTTAAGAACCTGGAAGAGGTTCGGAATGTACTTTCAGACATTTAAACCGCCGGGGTACTACAAAAGCATAGGCCACATAATGGCCATGGTGCGAGAAGGAAAGCGGCATATTATCATCAACTATACTATCATCACGCACAATTATGGGCAGGCCCTCTATAGTTTTAGCTATAGCAATGTTGCATGGCTGCGGATAGTATTCCTGTAACTCTTTAATAACCAGCTGCCTCACCATTGCAGATTGATTATCAGGATGTGGGTCATCAATATGCCGCACGTCCCATTGCACTTCATCAAAACTGCCTGTGCAGGCAATACTTACTATATAGTTTTCTGTAACGACGGAATGGGTATGGAGTTGCAGGCCATTTACCTCCACTTGTGCTATTATTACATCATCCTGAAGTTCCGGACCATAGTTACTGGCAGCCGTTGCAAGAATGCTGATATTGCTTACCAACGTGCGAGTAGGGGAAAATAGCAGGCCGGGCTGCAACCGAGAAGCACATTTATACGCCGCTTCTTTTACTGACCATAGCAGCCATATGTATTGGTAAAAAGGCATTGCAGCGGCATCGTAGCAGGCTAGTTCTGCCGCTGTTATTATTTTTGAGTAGAATTGTGGCAATACAGTGCGCTGTATATCAACCTCATGCAGCGCCACTATATCTATACCAATGCTATTCACTGGTATTCAGCTTTTTCATTATTATATCTATACAACTGCCCACATTGGTCATTTCCTCGGCAGAATCGTAGTCTATTTCTACATTGTATTTAGCTTCTGCATCAATGATCACATCTACCAGGTTTGCAGAGTTTATCTTCAGGTCTTTAATAAGGTCGGTATTGTCGTTTATGCCGGCCAGTAATTCTTTATCAACAGTATAGGGTTTTAGTATGGTTTTTAACTCTTCCAATATTTCTGCTCTGGTCATGTTGTTATTTAAATTTTTGAAAATAGGAGACAACTGTTTACATCGCCAAAGCCAAAATTAGCTTTTGCCACAATATTTATTTCTTTTTTTACAAGTTTAGTTGGCAAACAATCCATATTTATTATTTCCTCAATTTCAGGGTTTGGGTCCTCAAGGTTAATATTTGGGTGTACAAACCCATGTTGTATCTGCAATATGGATGCCACAGTTTCTATGGAGCCTGCTGCACTGAGACAATGACCAATCATTGACTTTAACGAATTGATCATAGGGAAGGAACTTCCGCGCCTGCCCAGGGCAGTTGCCCAGTTCTGTATCTCCTGTTTATCGGCCATGGTAGCGGTGAGGTGGCCGCTCACCAAGTCTATTTGGCTTGCATCTATGCCAGAAATCCGCAATGCATCCTGCACACAGCGTATTACGCCCTCGGGGTTAGGCGCCGTCATGGAGCCCCCGCCACGCTGGCCGCCACTGTTTGTGGCGCCGCCACGCACTTCTGCATAAATGTGTGCACCACGTGCCAGTGCGTATTCCATATCCTCCAGCACCAGCGCACCAGCCCCAGAGCCCGGCACAAACCCGCCAGCTGTAAGGCTCATGGGTCGTGATGCTTTTTCAGGCGCATCGTTGAACTTGCGGGAAAGTACGCGCATGGAATCGAAAGCGCCATATACATAGGTATCCACATGCTCAGTACTGCCTACCAGCATGCGCGTGGCATAGCCATGCTTAATATATTCGTACCCCATCAATATGGCCTGCGTGCCTGTAGCACATGCTACCGAATTGGTAACCACCTTGTTGCCCAGCCCCAGCCTGCCCGATATATAGGAGGTAACGCCACTATTCATGGCCTGCTCTACTACACGGGAGCCTAGTTTTTTTGCTTCTTTGTTATCTACCTTGGTAATAACGTTTTTCATGGCCTCGGTATCGGCAATGCTGTTGCCAAACACACAACCTGTATCCCAGCGGGGTGTATCGGTATTGTATTCATACCCGGCATCAGCCCAGGCATCCAGCGCGGCTGCAATTCCGTAACCTATGTTTGTGGCCTTTAGCCCATGAAACGAAACCTCTGAAATGTAGTTGGTAAGGCCCTCCCAATTAAATTCGGGCGTGCCTGCCACCTGGCAGCTAAAATTAAGCTCCTGGTACTGCGGCACAAAACGGATACCAGATACCCCGGCTTGTATAGCAGCCAGGAATGCCGGAAGCCCTACACCATTTGGCGCAACTACGCCCATGCCTGTAACTACCACGCGCCTGCTCATTTTCTATCCAGTTTTTTTATGATACCTGAAAAAGTACCACTGGCCACAATTTCTTTAGATGCGTCCTGCATCTGGATCTGGCATTTGAGCTTGCCAAACCTGAAATATTGTTTTTTAGATATTACAGTGACCTTTTGGCCAGGCAGTACCATTTTATTGAAGTTTACGTCGGTACCGGTAAGGAGGGGAAACAATTCCTGGTTGTTGAAATCGAAACCCGTTTCCTTCATCACCAGGAATATGCCCAGTACTACCAGGCCTATCTGCGCCATGATCTCTGTAAGGATAACGCCGGGTGTTACCGGGTTGCCCTCAAAATGATCTTCGTAGAAGAAGGCATCTGGTTTCAGGGTGTATTCGCCAATTACTTCGTTCTCGTTGAGTAGAGAAATATTATCTACAAACCGGAACGAAGACTTGTACGGTAAATGTGTGAGTATATGGTTGTTCATCATATTTTTAAATTACTTGCAATGTTCGCCCCCATCTACATGTATCAGTGCGCCGTTTATCCAGAAGGCCTCGTCGGTACATAAGAGGTAAACCGCATTGGCCACGTCGCCGGGCTGGGTGATGCGGCCAGCGGGATTGCGGGCTGCAGCATGCGCCAGCAATTGCTCGCTGCCCGGTATTTTTTTCAGCGAAAGCGTTTCTGTTATACCTGCCTGCACCAGGTTGGTTTTAATGCCATACTTACCAAACTCTACAGCCATATACGTAGTAAGGCTTTGTAAAGATGCCTTGGCTATGCTTACTGCTGCATAGCCATCCCAATACTTATTCACCCCCTCACTGGTGAGGCCTATCACCCGGGCATCGCTATGAAAAAGACCTGCTTTCAGCAAATCACGTACCCAATCCAGCAGGCTATTGCTCATAGCGTAGGTGGTGAGCTGTATATCGTGCATAGAAAGCTCGGCTTGCTCATCGTTGGTTTCGGTGACAAGTGGCTTCAGGTTGCCACGCGCTATGGCATGCAGCAGCACCTTTACCTTGCCGGTAGTTTTGTTTGAAAGATCATCTATAAACGAAGTGCGCGCAGCATCATCGAGCGCGTTTATATTGTAGAGCAGGGAAGTAATATTGTTCTGTTCAGCCAGGGCCTTGTAGTTTTCGCGCACCTGCTTATCGCCAATGGCGGTTTCGCGGTACACCACGGCAATATTCATACCGTGCAGGGCCAGCTTATGTGCCGTTGCATAGCCAAAACCGCCCGAACCACCCAGGATGACGGCCCATAAACCTGAAAATTGTGTGTGTTGTTCCAATAGAAATTACATTAAACAATAATTGTACCTACATACAATATGGCGCGAAAATAATATAAAGCGAGCTAGCATTGTAATACAATAGTGACGGTAACCAGCCCGCCGATACTTTGGATGCTAAGACCTGTCCGGCGGACAGGTAAAAAGGAAAACCGGACAAGGCGCTAAAAGTACGCTCTTAAAACAGCCATGGTGGGTGATATAAATTTTATTTCAACTGTCTTGTGGTGTCCGGTGCTGTTCGGTTCCGGACAGGGAGATTTTGAATTATTGTTTTTCGATTACAATCATTTCCCTCATGTACCACAGCGTAAGATACAACTGGCGGAGGTGCGTCTCCAAAAGATGATATCCACAGTTCCTTTAGATTTGCAAAGAGTCTTTTTGAAGACATTATTACTATTATTAGTATTTTCTTTTTTGCTTTTTTTTTCTTTTAGAATCCACAATTTTATGTTGATAAACACCTAACCAACGGCAGCGGCTCATTTTGA
>JARLGY010000057.1 GCA_031292525.1 Flavipsychrobacter sp.
GCTTTATATTTGCTCATTTTTATGGGTAATCTTAATGCTACCACATATTATGTGGATAATGACAAGGGAAATGACCTCAATTCCGGTACAACACCATTATCAGCCTGGAAAACTATCTCCAAAGTTAATTCTAAAGGATTTAACTCTGGAGATACTGTCAGTTTCAAGTGTAATGAAAGATTTACCGGCGCAACATTAACCCCTTCGATAGATAATCTTGTGTTTAATTCCTATGGAACAGGATCAAGACCTGTCATTGATGGAGGATCTGCAAGAGAATGTATGGAACTGGGAAACAGAGGATATATAACCGTAAATGGGATTAAATTTGTTAAGGGTACCAACACTTTGGGCGGTGAAGTCGGCGGCTGGGGAACTCACAACATACTATTTGAATCCTGTAATATAGACAGCGGTATTGGGAATACTTATGTGCATTCTAATTTATATTTAGGAGGACATTGTTCTTATATAACTGTTAGAAATTCCACTATAAGTTATGGAGAGAATAACACAACTGATTTTAATGGGTGTTTGGGATTCTATATAGATGGAATAGATCATTGCCTTATGGAATATGATACCCTGATAGGTAATTTTTCCAATATCAGGATAGCTTTCGGCGATGGTAATATGACCACAAATACAATAATAAGATATTGTGTTGTTAAGAACGGCAGATGGGATAATGTAGACGATGACGGTTCCGATGGAGTACAGTTCTATTATAATCTATTTGAAACTAATTGTATCAGCGTATATTTCTTTACAGACGGCTCAGGTCTTTATGACCAGTATGCAGCACGGAATGTATCATATTATAACAATACCTTTATAAATCATGGGAACGATGGTTCAATACATGTACACTCAAAAACCGGTATCACTAATGCAATAGAATTTAAGAATAACATATTCTATTCGGATAACAACGCAGGATATTTTCTTTATGAGGAATTGGACGGCACAAGCTGGCCAATGGGATCCTGGACATTCACGAATAATCTTTATTATATGACTTCTGCCAACTCTCACCAATGGTACAGGCATGGGGTTA
>JARLGY010000058.1 GCA_031292525.1 Flavipsychrobacter sp.
ATTACATACCTGAAAGGGTGCTGACTTCCAACTGGTAATCAACACGGAATAAAACGAAAAGCAAGATTTCAAAAGTGAGGTAACAGATGCGAAAAGCTTCAAGTTATAGGAAGTCCACATTATCTCTCGATACCCAATGGAAACAAATCGACTGGTTCCATGTTGACGGGTATGTAGAAAAATTGCAACAGCGGATATACCGTGCCGAATGTCTTGGTGATAAACGCAAAGTAAGAAATCTGCAAAGACTCTTAGTAAGAAGTAAGGCAATGCTGCTGGTATCCATAAAAAGAGTTACTCAAACTAACAAGGGCAAAAAGACAGCAGGTGTTGACGGTGAAACGGCATTATCCAATAAAGATAGAATTAAATTATTTTATGATTTATCTGGATTGGATATAGAAAAACATAATCCCAAACCGTCACGTAGAACCTACATCAAAAAGAAAAACGGAAAATTAAGACCACTCAGTATACCTACAGTGCGAGACAGAATATACCAAAATATCTGTAAAGGAGCATTGGAGCCACAGTGGGAGGCAAGGTTTGAACCAATATCATACGGTTTCAGACCCAAAAGAGGGTGTCACGGCGCTATTTCGAGGATCTTTCTGTCCTGTTGCAGAGGCAATAAAAGGTGGATTTTTGAAGGGGATTTTAAAGGCTGCTTTGACAATTTGAATCACGATTACATTAAGGAGCAGATAAAAGAATTTCCCTATGCTGACTTGATATGCAAATGGATGAAAGCAGGATATGTTGACAACGGTGTATTTAACGAAACAGAATCTGGTTCCGGGCAAGGAAATATCATATCACCGTTACTTGCAAACATTGCGCTAATGGGTATGGAAGATTTACTTGGAATAAAGTACAAACCCGTGAAGAGCAATGGCAGAATTGCAAGTTATACAAATAAGACCAAATATACACTGGCGTTTTATGCAGATGATTTTGTAATAATGTGTAATACACAAAAGGATGCAGAAGATGTCTATGGACTATTGGAACCATATTTGGATAAAAGGGGCCTGGAATTATCAAAAGAAAAAACAAGAGTAGTGCCATTAGAGGAAGGCTTTAACTTTCTGGGATTTAATGTTAGATTATACCAAACATATCAGGGCGAAAAACTGCTGATAAAGCCATCTAAGGAATCTATCAAGAAAGGCAAGGAAACCATCTCAAAGGAAATACAGAAACTGAAAGGCAATAGCGTTAGTGCAATAATAGACAAACTCAATCCCATTATTAGAGGCATAGGGAACTATTGGTCGCCTTCGGTCGCAAAACAGACGTATTCATATATGGACCACCATGTCTGGGAATGTACGTTTATATTTTTAAAATATCTACATCCAAAGAAAAGCAAAACTTGGATAATAGATAGATACTACAAACCGGATATAACGGGACAAAGCAAAAACCGATGGATACTGACCGACCCGAAAGCGCATAAGCAACTCACAAAAATGTCGTGGATACCGATAGTCAGGCATACATTTATCAAATTCAGAGCAACGCCATATGACGCTTGCCTTAACGAATACTTCGAGAATAGGGACGAAAAGGAGTTTGACAGAAACTGTATAAAAAGCAAACAGAAACTGGCTAAAATACAGAATTATAAATGTCCTATATGCAGAATGAGTATTACGGATTTCAGTGAAAAGCTGGTAGTGAAAGAAAAAGTACCAGTGATACAGGGCGGGACAAGGAAATATAATAATTTACAATTGGTACATGGATATTGTAATAGACGATATGGAAAATGTTCCCGTTAAAAGGTGAGCCTCAAAATGAACAACAAAAACAGGAAGGCTGTAAAACCATAAGACAACTGAGATTGGCGGAAATATCATAAAGACAGACGGATAAATGAGAGCTTGAGCTGTATGTCTTGAAAGGGTGCGCCATGTCGTGCGCGGAAAGAATTGTCCAGTCACTGGACCAATGTCCTTGGAAAAACATTGAGAACAACGCCTAACCTGAATCTGAAAAGAAGAGGGAAAAACAGCATGGCGTTAAAGCGTGGATGAGTC
>JARLGY010000059.1 GCA_031292525.1 Flavipsychrobacter sp.
AGGTCCATCAGCTCCATAACGAGCAGAAATTACTTTTCGGTTTTTATCGCCTGGAACTATACTGCCTTCAGGGTAGTCAGTTTTCATTGCAGCGCCCTTGGTGAGTGTAATTTCTAAATTTTTTGATTTACCTGGTGCTGGATCTCCACCAAGAGTATCATTGTCTACTTTAAAACTCTTGCCTGCACGCACCAATTTTTTAACTATGTCAGTTACATCTTTCTTTCTATCACCACTACCATAAGTGGCTTTATCAATATTACCCACCAGAATTATCTGATTTTCATCAATCACTACTTTCTTTGCGCCTGTGGGTAATGTAATTTCTAAAGTTTTTGTCTCCCCTGGTGCTGGATCCCCACCAAGAGTATCATTGTCTACTCTAAAGTTATTGCCCGCGAGTACAAATTCTTTAACTTTGTCTGTTACATCTTTCTTTTTATCACCAGCGCCATACGTGGCTTTAGTAACTTCACCACTAATAACCGGCACTTGCTTATTCTCGTCAGCAACAATTTTATTTATTTCCGTAGTGATTTCTAATTTTTTAGGGATCATGATTGCTGGATCTCCAAAATTGTCCTTTTTAACTTCAAATTCTTTACCTTTATCATTGAATGATCTAACTTTTGCAGTCACATCATTCCACTCAGCGTGTGTTTGTTGCATGGCAATAAGGCCCGCAAACGTGAGTAATAGTAGCATTTTGTTGTTTTTCATCTTTTTTCCTTTTTTTTAAAATAAAATTATAACTCCAAGAGAATGCTCTTGTTATATTGAGCATATGATATATTATTCCAAATAGTCAATGGTTTTTATATAAAATGTCAAGGCAAAGTGAAAACTTCCGGTTTTCAGCAAAGTAAAAAGTTCCGGTTTTTTAACATACATCATAGCTTGTTACTCCTGGTTTGGTCAGGTTCAAAAGGTATAGGTATTATGCCACCATTCCAACGACGACTATTGGGATGGACTCGATGCGGCCTTGGATCTTTGTAAACTTTAGGCGGCTTAGGCTTGGTAGGCCGCACACTAATTTCAGAAAATGAAAGTAGTACACCCCTAATAGAAAGCTTAATGCTCCCATCAAAATATTCTGAA
>JARLGY010000060.1 GCA_031292525.1 Flavipsychrobacter sp.
GCAAGCATAGCATGAGTATTTTGAATGCAATTAGAAACAAGATCGTACTAAGAGCCGTTGCAGTCATAAAAAAACAACGACCCTATGTGGATAGCTTTCAAAAAGCCACCTGAAAATGTTTGGAAAGGTCATAACAATCCACGAGTTGTAGTGTTCCACAGCATTTTAATACCTATTGGCTATTGCTTGATGGTTAATATTGTTTTTCAAGTGCTAGTTGTACGCTGGCTATTCTGATGCTTCGACCAGTTAGGACTTGATGGCGATACAAACATTTCAAGTCCACCCTTCGACCGGTATATTAACCAGTACCTTATAGCTTCTCTGTTTCACCCTCGTCCTCATCAGGATGAAAATACGACCACACAATAGCTGCTTTAGACTGGCCGATCTCTTTGGTCAATTCCCTTTCGGTGAGGGTGCGGATATTCTTTACAGAACGGAATGCTTTAAGTAGCTGGGTTGCTGTTTTTTCGCCGATGCCTGCAATGTCTTCCAAGCCGGTTTTAATGGTGCCCTTGCTGCGGGTATCGCGGTGGAAGGTGATACCAAAACGATGCACTTCATCGCGGATGCGGCGGATGAGCAGGTGGGGGCGGCTATCGAATGGTAGTTGTAACGGTTCTGAATCGCCGGGGAAGAAAATAGACTCTTCGCGCTTGGCAAGGCCAATGATAGTCATGCGCCCTGTAAGCTCCAGCTTCTGTATGCTATCGAGCGCGGCGCCCAGTTGGCCCTTACCGCCATCAATAATCACGAGCTTGGGCAATGGCTGATCTTCCTCTACAAGGCGCTTGTACCGCCTGTAAACGATCTCGGCCATAGATGCAAAGTCGTTGATACCTTCAACCGTTTTAATATGGAAGTGCCGATAGTCTTTTTTAGAGGGTACACCGTTCTTAAAGCATACCATTGCAGCCACAGGATAAGAGCCCTGGAAGTTGGAGTTATCGAAACACTCAATATGATCTGGTATAACGCCGAGGCTCAAAGCATCGCGCATTTCTTCCAGTACTTTCCAGGTTTGGTCAGCAGTGTCTTTGCCTACCATCAGGGTGTCTTTGCGGCGCACTTCTTCTTTAAATACTTCCGCGTTCTTTATACTGAGGTCGAGCAATTGTTTTTTGTCGCCGGCCTTAGGCACGGTAACTTTTACATTGGGGTCGGTAACATCTACCTCAAAAGGGGCTATCACCTCCATAGCATTGCTCTGGAAGGTTTCGCGGAGGTTATCCAGCGCCAGTGCCAGCACATCGGCCTCCAGCTCGTCGAGCTTCTTAGTTATCTGTATTGTTTTGGCGTATATAATAGTGCCCTTGCTGACCATCATATAGTTGATGAAGAAATTATTTTCATCGGACAACATAGATATAACATCGGCATTACCCAGGTGGGCATTTACTATGGTACTCTTACTCTGATAAGTGAGCAGGGAGTCTATTTTCTTCTTTATTACCTCTGCTTTCTCAAAATGCATTTCGGTGGCATGGCGCTGCATTTCCCCCTTCAGGTACTTTATCACTTCACCGATATTTCCCTTCAGCACATGGCGCACCTGCTGCATATTTTCGCGGTAGTCCTCTTCGGTTTGCAGTCCTTCACACGGACCTTTGCAGTTGCCCAGGTGATATTCAAGGCACACTTTAAATTTGCCTTTCGCTATGTTCTGCGGGGTCAATGCCAAGTTGCAAGTACGCAGGGGTATGTTTTGCTTTACAATATCGAGCAGCTCGCGTACACGGCCCAACCCGGTAAACGGGCCCAGGTATTCTGAGCCATCACGTATTACCCTGCGGGTAAGGAACACCCTTGAAAAGGGCTCCTTTTTTATAACTATGTATGGATAAGACTTATCGTCTTTAAGATCAATATTAAAGCGGGGCTGGTAATGCTTAATGAGTGAATTCTCGAGCAGGAAGGCATCGTGCTCTGAATTGGTGACTGTAAAGTCGATGGTAGCTATAATGCTGACTAGCTTACGCGTCTTGTAATTATCAACCGTTTTGTTGAAATAAGAGCTTACGCGTTTGCGCAGATCTTTTGCCTTTCCCACATACAGCAGCTCGTTGTGCAGATCGTAATACTTATAACAGCCGGGGCTGTGGGGTATAGACAATGCTACTTTGCTAAATTCCTCTTTCGTCATCGCCAATGCAAAAATAGTGAACTTACATGAAGCGGTACTCCACAACTATATCTTTTGCTTTACCCATAGTACTTTTTTCAAAATGCTGAATCTGTATCACCTTTTCAGGATTGTACAGCAACTTTTGGGTTTCTTCTGTATAAGATGAATGTTTTTGCGTTTCGATGTATATGCTGCGTATCTTATTGTTCAGCTGATCGGCCGATATCATCAATTTCTGCGTAAATAGCTCGGGATCTTTAGCTTCGTACAAGAAGTTGCGCGTTGCGGTCAAATCATCCTCGAAAAGGGTGAATTTGTACTTACCCAAATATTTATATTGACCGATATCCGCCTCAAAAAATGTTTTTAAAATATAACCCCAATCTACAGTATTGATGCTCTCAACATCTGAGTCCTTCACCCCATTGATAGTAGTTGTTCTTACAAATGAGAATGGGTACCCATGGTAGGTATGCAACTGATCGGCAGTAAATTGTCGTAATGAAAAATAAGTGCCCTTAGAAGAATCAATCTTTTCTGCAGGTGTGTTTTCATTTACTTTTTTATGACAAGCGGAAAACATTAATGCAACGCCTGCAATGAGTACTATAACGAGTATATTATTTCGCACAGGATAAAATTAAGAAAGTAGCGCTATTCCTACCTAATTAATTCAAAGAAGGGTCTAAAGGCATATTAGCCATGTATTCATAGTCTTTACCCAGCAACTTTATCGCCTTCTTCCACACGTGTTTGGGATTTGTATCAAACAACCATTCTGATGCATTGTCAGATATCATCCACGATCCTTCTTCCAGTTCTTTTTCCAATTGGCCTGGCACCCAGCCTGCATAGCCCAGGAACAATTGCACATCACTAGGATCGTAGTTGCCGGATGCAAGTATTTCGCGGAGTGCATCGTAGGAACCGCCCCAGTATATGCCTTTGCACACTTCTGTACCACCCAGTACATGCGGCAACCTATGCAGCATTTGCATAGTATCTATCTGAACAGGGCCACCCTGGCGTATGGTAATATCTGTAGCTTCAAAATCAGGCACCAACTCATTTAATATAAGGTCAGTTGCCTGGTTGAGAATAAAGCCAATATCTCCTTCTTTATTATGGTCGGCAAGTAATATTACCGAACGAGAAAAATTGGGATCAGACAGAAACGGCTCAGCAATCAACAGCCTTCCAGTACCAGGTTTCAGTTCATTTTTGGGTTGTTTGAGATCTATGAAGTTCATTTTACTTTGTATTTGATGACTCTAAAATGGGTTCTTAAAAATCTGTGCCCCCATATGTTAATGGCCACTATTTGGGTATATAGTTAACCATTTGTACTACAAAATAAAGAAATTGATTGTTAACGATAGCATTGACATACAGTATCTTTAAGCTATGAAAAGAATATTGCTGCCCTTATTTATTCTTATAAATATTTTTTGTTTTGCCCGGGGTAAAGAAACGGGGAATAACCACTCTCTCATCTGGCGCATAAGCGGCAAGGACCTCCCCCACGCTTCTTACCTGTTTGGCACGATGCACGTAATATGCAGCGACAAATACCTATGGACAGCACCAATGGCCGCGTGCCTGGACAGCAGCCGCGCAATATGCCTGGAAATGAACCTTAACGACCCTAATGTAATGACCAAGGTGGCCACGGCAATGATCAATACCAACGGAGCAACACTGGATGCATTTTTTACCAGCCAACAGTACAACCAACTTAAAAAGTATGTAAAAGATAGCCTGGGTATGGATATGGACTTGCTGGGCCACATGAACCTTGTGGGCCTGGGAACCATGCTTTCGTTGGGAGGTACATCCGGTTGTAAAGAACAAGTATCGTACGAGGAGAAGCTAATGAGCGCGGCTAATGATGCCCACAAAGAAATAACCGGCCTTGAAGAGCCTGAAGAGCAAATTGCATTACTGAATAAAATACCAGCTGATAGCCTTGTGCGCGATATTATGGACATAGTAACCGGAAAAGCAAGCGGCACCGATGATTATGACAAACTAGTGGCGGCATACACAACGCAAGACCTGCCCAAACTCTACTACATGATGAAGGATGAAAATACAGGCATCAGCGACCTTAATGCTTTCCTGGACGAACGGAATAAAAAATGGATAAGCAGAATGGCTGGGAAAATGAAGCAACAGCCTGTATTCTTTGCGGTGGGTGCAGGCCACCTTTGGGGCCCTAATGGCATCATTTCCCTTTTAAAAAAGGCTGGTTATACAGTAACTCCGGTATTGCAGGCTAACTAGTCTATAAGCTCTAAAATTGTAGAAAGAGTGTTGCTGGTAAGGGGTTTATTTAAAAATTGTTTTACCGATGTGTGGTAGCGCACGCGGGATATATCGTTCTCATTAATGGACGAGGAAAGTACGTAAATGATATAGTTGTCGCGGATGGGTTGTGGTAGTTTTTCAAAAGCTTCAATAAATTCAAACCCATTCATTATGGGCATTTGTATATCCACCAGCATCACAGTTTTCAGGTTGTTGTCTGGTACGTTGGTGCTTATTATATATTCTAAAGCCTCAGGAGCCATAATAAACGATTTTACTACTGCCCCACGCCCTGTATTACGGATGATCTTTTCTGCAATAAAACAATCCAGCTTACTATCATCTATAACAATAAAATTTAAATTCCCGGGTGTCATACTATTTGCTTGGTATAATTACTTTAAAAGTAGTGCCCTCATTGAGCGTTGATGTAACAAATATTTCACCGTTAAGTTTGGTAAGTGCGTCTTTAACGTTATAAAGACCAAAACCTGAGCCGATCTCGCTGGATGTTGCCCGAAAGAACATCTTAAAAATATCGTTAACGTACTCATTTTTGATGCCTATCCCATTATCCCGCACTATCAATTCTACATTGCCCTTATGAACTGTAATATTAAGGTCAACAATCTTCCCCACTATATCGTGCCTCTGAAATTTAAAGGCATTGGCCACTAAATTATTCAAAATAATCTTAAGAAACACAGCATCTGACCTAAATAGGTCATTTTGCACTACGTTTACAGTAAAGTTAATATGTTCCAGCTTTCCTGCAATGCTGTAAAGATCATAAAGATCAGCGACTACTTCTTTAAAATTGATCTCAGAAATTTGCAGCTGTCCCCTCTTCAAGCTATAATATTCATGGATACTTTTAATAAAATCGTCCAGTTTCTGAACCGATTTTTCCATCATCCCCAACGTATCTTTTATCTCAGAGATATCGTCTGAATTTTTTGAAATATCAATGGCTCCTAAAAGGCTCATTAATGGCCCGCGCATATCGTGGGTAACACTGTATGCAAATTTATCAAGTTCAAGGTATGCCTTTTCCAGTTCTTCATTCTTTAACGTAAGCAGGGAATTGGCGATATAAAATTTATTAGACTCTTCAATGGCCGACTTTACGTCAGTATCGGTCCATGGCTTTTTAATATAGCGGAATATATTTCCCTTGTTTATAGAATCAATAACCGATTCTATATCTGTATATCCGGTTATCAACACCCTTATAGGCAAAGGATGCTGGCTGCGTATCTGCTCAAAAAACTGTACTCCTGTTTGGGTAGGCATGCGCTGATCGCATAAAATAACGCGTATATCCGGGTGCTTTTCAAGCATAACCAGAGCATCAGCCGTATCACTTGCTATCATCACATTATAATCAAGCCTGAATGATGCTTTGAAACCATTCAGATTATTGATCTCATCATCAATATACAAAACCCTTATTCTTTCCGGTTTTTCCAAGTAGTGCTTATTTACAAATAATATTTACAAGATTTAATGATGTATTGGTATTTCCATTATAAATTCTGTGCCTTCATTAATTACTGAATTTACGTATATATGCCCGTTATGTTTATTTATTGTGTTGTACGCGATAGACAACCCCAGCCCGGTACCTTCTCCCACATCCTTCGTAGTAAAGAAAGGTTCAAAAAGTTTCTTTTTAGTTTGTTCATCCATCCCAGTACCATTATCTGCAATTTTAATGATTACGTTCTTTTCGTTTGCACTTGTAGTGATCGTTAATTTGCCACCAGCATTATCTCCAAATTTTTTATTTACAGCATAAATAGCATTAGTAAGCATATTCAAGAATACCTGGTTCAGTTTTCCCGGATAACATTCTACAAGAGGCATGTTGCCATAGTTTTTCACAACTTCTATCCTGTTATTGAGCAGGTTATTAATGATAATGATAGTAGAGTCAAGCCCTTCGTTAATATCGGCTTTTTTCAAATCATCTTCATCCAACCTGGAGAATATCCTTAAACCCTTTACTATCTCTGCCGTTCTTGTGGCACCTTCTCCAATACCATTCAGTAAATGATCAATTTCAACTTTAAGGTAATCAAAATCAATATCCTGTTTATATTCTTCTATCTGTTTTATTTTCTCCTCGGCAGAAAAATGGTCAAGACCAATTTTTTCAATCATTTCTACAGTATCAAAAAGTATTTGTACATCCCTTTTTAATGGGCGCACGTTTGATGTAACAAAGTTTATAGGATTATTTATTTCGTGGGCTATACCTGCGGTCAACTGACCTAGGGAAGCCATTTTCTCGGATTCTACCAACTGCATTTCAGCTTCTTTAAGGTCTGTAATTGCCTGGTTAAGATCATCATTAGATTCTTTCAATTCTTTGGTACGTTCGGTTACTTTAGCTTCCAGCACTACGTTTTGTTCGCGTATTATTTTTTCATTTTCCTTTAACGCTTCAAATGCCTGTGCCTGCGATTGTTCCTTTTCCCGTTTCAAGGTGTTGATCCTATCAGCCAGTGCTATAGATAGCATTACCACTTCTATTGCAGAACCGATCTGTAATATAGATACCGTAAAAATGTTGTAAGGAAGTACCCCTACATCCTTAAGTACAAAAAGAATGATGCTTGCCAGGAATATCGTCCACGCCAGCAAGAAGTATAAAGCAGGCTTGTATTTATATTTTATACGGACCACTGCAGCAGTATATATCATATACAGTGACAGTGGCAGCCCTATAGCGTTTAATAAGTTATAACTGAGTTGTTTATTGCCTACCAATGAGTTTATTACAGTAAAAGCATAGGCAATTACAAACAACCAAAACCCTTTATGCAGCCAAGGCGTAAAAGTTTTAGTATTTAAAAACTGCCTGATAAATGCGATAGATGCAAATGCAGTTAGGGCTGAAAATAAGTAGGTGCTGAACTGTTCGAAGCCGGGGTAGTGAGGCCATATATATTTAAAGCCCAGCCCTGTAAGATTTAATTGCACCAAAGCAACACTTAAAAGATATACTATGTAGTATAAGTAGCTTTTGTCTTTTACACTAATATAAACAAAGCAATTGTACAGGAACATTACCAGCATAATACCGAAGTATATAGCCCTCAGTAAGTCGCGGTTCAGATCAGCTTCATTTATACTTTCTATTTTACCCAGCTTTAAAGGAATTATACATTGGGTATAGCTATTGATCTTTAAATAGTAAGTGATTGCTGTGCCCGGCTTTTGCTCAAGCGTGAATAAATAATTTTCGCTGCTGTTTTCCCGGTGATAAAAAGAAGCTTCCTTGCTTACTGTTTTTAAAATGTACTTGTTAGGGCCTATCTGAGTATATAGAGATACATTATTGAGTAACGGATTATCTATTTCAAGCATCATTTTTTCAATGGTACTCTGGTTGTTTATGGTTAACCTGAACCATATGGTATTTGTTGTGACGCCTAAATTAGGGATTGCAGCAGGAGATAATTTAAAGCCAGGATTGTGTACTATGTTATCAAATGTCAACGAATGTGTTGAATCCTGAAACAAGTACACACCAGTGTTTATGAATTGTGAACCATCGCTGTTTTGAAATACGATCTGTGCATCGGACGACTGACAATAGCCAGAAAATGGGAGTATTGTGCAGAAGAATGTAACAATGGCAAAGAAAAAAAACTTCATGTGTAACGCTCGTATTTTGGTAGCCTTATATTGTATTCAACTTCAATCTCTCCCTTTGGCCCTGATTCGTGTGTAAAGCTAACAGGATTTTCTATTATTGAAAATATCTGTTTTCTTTCTTCAGGTTCTGCATTGCTCAGAATCCCTATATCTTTTATAACAAGCGCCGTAGCAATAAGATCTAGTTTAGGATATATGAATGTGCCTTCGTTACCTATGCTTGTCTCTATTTCAAAGCCTGCTGTTTGGCACATAGATACTGTGTAAGGAGCACAAAGTACAAAAAGACTGTCCATACCTATCATATGCGCCATGGCTACCCCCAACTTTGTGAGCAGAATACTTACACCTTTACCTGCCAATTCTCTTGCATTCCATAAACCACACAACTCACCTGTTATTTTATTGTCTGAATAAGAAGCAATAAGCGGGTGTATCTTTTTTTCTACAATAGTAACCGCATCTTCTATAGGCAGGGGACTCTCTTTGTTAGCCAGATGAATACGTTCACCCCCCAACATTCTGCCATCCTCACTCTCTACTACAGCCACATAAACCCCGGTATTATAAAACCAATCATTTCTTGAAGATGTTACTTTTGTAATACCATAGTCGCGCAATACGTTAGCGTGGCCCTCTGCAAATAGCTTGCATGACTCAATATCATCAACAGCTCTAAAAGCCCTAACCTTTAACATTTAATATTATAAATATAAACACTTCGTTCTTGGGTTTCCTTTGAGATTTTATGTATTCACGATAGCCGGTAAGGCCAGTTTCATTAGAAATACTTGAGTATCTCTTGCGTATGCCTTGTCAAGAGGAAATATTTTAAAAAGACCGTCCCTTATATCATTTACTTCTTTCTCTTTATCTTTTTTCAAACCGTTGTTCAGCTTGTTCCACACTAATGTTGGGGCATACTGTATTTGCGCGGTAACACCCAAACTACGACAATAAAGGATTATTCTTTCCATTACCCGTCCTGCCTGCAAATATGCCTGGGTGTCATTGCTTTTTACAATTACAGATAGCATTGCTACTGCCTGGGCTGCTTTATGGGCTGCCATTAATCTAAAAACGTTTCCTTTATCCCATTTAGCCAAGTAACTCACGGCTTTCCAATCTTTTGCAACACTATATCCTGCAATCTCGCCATCCGAAAAACCGAGCTTACTCACGTGGCGTTTGTCATCGCTGTTTTCTCCCCAATGTATATTATGGTAAAAATCACTATGCCCACTTTTGTCAAGCAATTGAAGACGGTGACTATTGCCAATAATGCCGGCTAATACTTTAATATCCTCTGTGTTGTCAGTGTATTGCAACTCAATGTTATCTCCTGGCTTAACAAAATATTCTAAATTATTGAAAAAGTCAAGGGGCAAAAAAGTGTGCTCTTTAGATTGATTTTCAAGTGCATTTACATAAATATTTTCAGATAGTATTTTATACTGACTATCATTGTTTTTAACAGGTTCAAACGTTATCGCAGCTACCAATTTCTTTTCACCTGTCAAAGGAAATAAATGCACCTGTTCTTTTAAAAGTAAAGATGAGGCTTGCAAGTGTATATTTTCGAAAACCCCTCCAATAGCTGTATAGCCTCCCAACATACTATCATCCCAACTGCTATTGTTATTTATAGTAAAAATGAAGAGCGTACCTTTTGTATAATAGCTAGACCAATACTTAATATCGTTATAAGATGGCGCCTGGGCTGCCGCATCAACTATCTTACTGATGTCTGTATCTACGGGGATATGCGTAGGAATTGCAGGATGGGTTTTAAAGTACTGCCCAGCAATATGCTCCATCTCAGCATAGTCAATTGCATTCACCGTCTTGTCTGAAGCAATTACAGTCTCTTCCTTATCTGCTATCAGTTCATCAATATCAATGTAGTACCGCCCTGAATCATGGAACTGGTCTAGTAATATACGCCGGGAGACATCTGTAGTAAGCGCACCACCCAAAACAACAGAGGATGCCAATTGCGGCCATGTATTAATAGACTGGCTTACTTCTATCATAGAAGCCTTTAACCTCGTAGAAAGGGTATCTATGCCTACCATTTTAAAGATGTAGGGAATCTTTTGTTCGTTACTAAGATCTTTAATGTTGTCTGGGTTAAGATCTCCCGCCAAGCCATGTAGTATAGGCCTATCTGGCTCCAGATCGAAGCGCTCGATATCCATCATACCTCTATCGTTGGTATCCATTACTACTGGTATCCCCAACTCCCTGGCTTTAAACCTGCTTTGTATCTTTATATCAAGTCCATCACAAACCTCTACCAAAAGATCTAGTTTGCCATTTTCTGTAAAAAATGTTTCAATATTATCCTTATGCAGTCCATCGTTAAATATTTCTACTTTAATAAAGGGGTCTATTTCGGCAATTTCCCGCGCAGCAATAATAGTTTTTTTCACGCCAAGGTTATATAGACCTGTACGTATCCTATTAAGATTGCTCAGCTCAGCCGTATCAAAATCGGCCAGGCGCAACTCACCACAAATACGTTCCATAGCTATGGTTAAGGCTATAGACTGCCCAACAGAAAGGCCAATAATACCTATCTTTTTACCGGCAAGGTACTTTTGCTCTTCGGTAGTGAGCTTATATTTATTACGATTGGTACGCACCTCGATAAACTCATCCTCATCAAGGATGTGTATTATTTTATGGTTCCATGGATAATAGATCCACACCCCGTAATCATCAATGTTACAACCATTAAGATGCTTAGCTACAAGATCTGGATAGTCTTCATCTTTTATACGCAAATGGGGATTCATGCACTTGACAAGTTCTCTTATCTGACCATCAATTTCATCGTGCACAGAAAATCTAATTCCAGTATTTAATAGCTCTTCAAATCTTTCTTTATCTTTTAAATTTTGTAGGCGGAAATATTCAGGTTTGTAAATTTCTTGGTTATCAGAATTAAGATATTTTCTCAGTATATCCATTTATTTATATGTTATAACATTACACAATCAAACACATTTAAATAAATAATTTATATATGTAGTAATTACTGCAAATAATTACGTAATATTGCGTATATTGCTTATTAAATTAATGTAGTGATATACTCAAAAGTAGTGTTAATTATTTCAACTAATGACAAATAAGAAAATAAATATTCTTTACGTAGATGACGAGGCTAACAACCTTATGTCTTTTAAAGCTACGTTTAGAATAAAGTATAATGTTTTTACAGCCATTAGCGGAGAGGAAGCAAAAAAGATACTTGACAATAACGATATTCACATCATTATAACCGACCAGAGGATGCCTGAAATGACAGGTGTTGAGTTTCTGGAATCTATACTTGATAAACACCCTGAACCAATACGTCTTTTACTTACTGGCTATGCCGATATGAATGCTGTTGTGGATGCAATAAATAAGGGCAAAATCTTTCATTACCTTACAAAACCGTGGAATGAAGAGGAGTTGGAAATGACGATACAACGTGCCTACGATGTATATAACCAACGACAGGAAGAAAAGGTAATGAATGAGAAGCTAACAGTATCTAATGAACAGCTTGAATTTCTCATCCGACAAAAGCTATTATTTTAAGTCAGCAGTAGGCTTGCTTGTCACTACAGATGGTTGCTTATTCTGCTAATTTTTCTCAGCCCACTTTTGCTATTGATGCAGATCTGTTTCGTCTCCTGCTTGACATTCAGACACCCAGTAGCAGTTTTCATAGTCAGAACTGACGTGTATACTTCCTTTGATGCACACTATATCACAATTTATATAATTTAAGCACAAATTAAGTTAAGCAGGCTCTTCTGAAAAATATTCCTTGAATAAAAAGATACGGATTAATGACGTTGTGTTTACATTTCCGTATTTTGTTGGCACTTACAAAATGTATTGATGTACCTGAGTGTAGTAGTGATAACCTATAACGAAGAACGTAACCTTGGAAGATGCCTGGCATCTGTAAATGGTGTGGCCGATGAAATAATTGTGGTAGATAGTAACTCAACCGACAGAACGGTGCAAATAGCTAAGGATTATGGTGCTACAGTGATACAACAGGCATTCCTGGGATACGGCGGACAAAAAAACTTTGCAAATGAGCAAGCTACTAATAACTGGATACTGTCGCTGGATGCTGATGAAGCACTTACTCCAGAATTAAAGAATAGCATACTAAAAGTTAAAGAGAACCCGGTACACAACGCTTATCGCTTTTCCAGATTTTCTAACTATTGTGGTGCATGGATAAAACATAGCGGTTGGTATCCAGATATTAAGGTTCGTTTGTTTAACCGAAATAAAGGCGCATGGAAAAGTGAAAAGGTACATGAGTACTGGGAGCTAAACGACAATACAGAAAAAGTAGGCGACCTGAAAGGTGACTTGCTCCACTATACTTACTACACTATAAGCGAACAACTAAAGCAAATAGACAAATACACAGAGTTGGCAGCACTTGATGCAGCAGAGCGAGGAAAGGATTGCAGCATCATTAAGATATGGCTTGTGCCGAAATGGACTTTTATCAGCCACTATTTTTTCAAGCTTGGATTTTTAGACGGATATGCCGGCTACCTGGTTTGCAAATACATTGCTTACTATACTTTTATTAAGTACAGTAAAATTAGATTCTACGCCCGCAAAGGAGTGAAATAGAATTAGTGACAATTACCTATAACCAGTTAGTAACATAAAATGAAACTCAAATATACCATACTTGGATTGATACTTTGCGTGGGTTGTACGCAAAGGGAAGACCACGTAATGGATAAAACAGAAATACAGAAAGAAGGAATAAAATTTCACGAGGTTGAATACGGGATAGGTACTGAAGAAAATGCAAGGATACTACCCGATTCCCTAGACCCAACAGGCAAAAGTATGCAGGGAGATGCCTTCTACATCACTGCAAAAACAGATACTATTCCAGCGAAAATAGGAACCGAATTTGGAGTAAAGTTTAATGTTGAGGCAACTGCACCAGACGATATAGAGCTCACAAAAATATGGCTGTTCCCACAGAGCTTAACTAACCCTGTTACACACAAACAATACGACCGGCTCATAAAAACTTTATGGTTGACGCAATCACGGACAACCTATACTACTTATAAACTGGAAGATAGTTTTGAGCTGGTTAAAGGTGATTGGAAGCTAAGAATATATTATAAACATCATTTGCTCTACAGCAAGCATTTCTGGATACAATAATTACATACTTTATTTATTGAGCGCATTGTATTCTAGTGCTCATCTCTTCCCTTTCTATCGAGCCTTATCTACTTGATAATGTGCTGCAAAATTTGATATTCAGATAACATGGGTAAGAGTCATGCGCATAAAAATATCACAACCTAAATTGAGTATTTTAAAGGTATATAGCTCTTTTAGATTTACTAGGATAGGTTTGAAACTCTCTCTAACATGGAAGTATTGCGATAGCATTGCTGAAGGATTACAACACAATACGTTGTCGTATTTGCATAAAAAAATCCCTTACACAATTAAGTGTAAGGGATTTTAAATGAATATGGCAGCTACCTACTCTCCCGCGATATGCAGTACCATCGGCCATGGGGGGCTTAACTTCTCTGTTCGGAATGGGAAGAGGTGAACACCCCCGGCAATACCACCATAAGATGGTTATTAGCGGTGAACC
>JARLGY010000061.1 GCA_031292525.1 Flavipsychrobacter sp.
CTACTATCTACTATCTACTATCTACTATCTACTATCTACTATCTACTATCTACTATCTACTATCTACTATCTACTATCTACTATCTACTATCTACTATCTACTATCTACTATCTACTATCTACCATCTACTATCTACCATCTACTATCTACCATCTACCATCTACCATCTACCATCTACCATCTACCATCTACCATCTACCATCTACTATCTACTATCTACTATCTACTATCTACTATCTACTATCTACTATCTACTATCTACTATCTACTATCTACTATCTACTATCTACTATCTACTATCTACTATCTACTCTAAATGTTCTTTATATTATACACACTACTTGCCTGATTCACGCAAGTAATAGTAAGGTCGTTAATGCACACATGTGCAGGCAGCGTAGCACAATAGTAAACCACGTCGGCTATGTCTTCAGCGCGCAATGCATCCATACCGTCATACACACCTTTGGCGCGGGCTTCATCACCCTTAAAGCGCACTAGCGAAAATTCTGTTTCCGCCATTCCCGGGTTCACCGCTGTCACCTTTATTCCATAAGGCATCAGGTCCACACGCATTCCTTGGGTCAGCGCATCTACCGCGTACTTGGTAGCACAATACACGTTGCCGTTCTTATACACCATCTTGCCGGCTGTCGATCCTATATTTATTATATGGCCGCTCCTTTGCTCCCTCATCATCGGTGCCACCTGCCGGGTTATATACAGCAATCCCTTTACATTGGTGTCTATCATGTCTTCCCAGTCATCCACGTCGCCGCTGTCTATAGGGCCCATTCCTGCGGCAAGCCCTGCATTGTTCACTAGTATATCTATGTGCTGCACCTGTTCTTTCAGGGTGGTCATCGCTGCCGCCACCTGTTGCCTATTGCGTATATCAAATTGCAGGGCTATAACGGTAGCGCCATAGCCTTCAAGTTCTGCTTTTACTGCAGTCAGTCGTTCTTCCCTGCGGCCGGTAATACAAACTGTGTATTTATGTTGTGCAAATAAGGTAGCTATAGCCTTGCCAAACCCCGATGTAGCCCCCGTAATTAAAATGGTTTTCATGCGCGTTTATTACACCATAAAGATAACGCGGTTTTACAACGCAGGTATAAGTGGGGAAAAAGATTGTAGGTTACTGTTTTGTTTATTGGTTGCAGGTCTCCCGTTACTTTGAAAAAGTAATAGTAACTAATGATGTACCTCTTTTAGCGCAAGTGTTTTTCCACTTGGGTTATCTAAGCTGCAATCTTTTTTATCTCTTATTACAAGTCGCGTGGAACGTTCCAACGTGTGGAACAGTGCATAACTTCTTTACTAAAATACCAATTACCAACAGTACCTTGCACCTGCATATATAGCCTGTGAACCCTTGCATTACAACAGCACAGCATAAAATATAGTTGAGTTCTTAAAAATCACAAATGTCTGCCAAAGGACATTTCAAGACATTTCATCAAAAGCAACAATAAAACCATATCATCTACAGGAGCACGTTTCAGCTATTCAAACAATGTAAAATGTCCTTTTCCTATTCCCATTTCCAACGGACATTTTAATTTTCATCAAGATTAAAGTACGAGCATTTTCAGATCACCACGCATGAATCAACTGTCCGGTTACCGGACAACCCAGACAGTAAAATTTAACTTAATAATAGCCACCACCCTACATTTCAGCGTCCAGCAAATCCCCACTGTCCGCTTTTCCTTTTAAAACCGGACAGGACAGCCCAACCCAAAACCTTACCAGTAAAGGCTTTTACAAAAAAATACCCTGTCCGGTATCGGACAGAGCAGACAGCTAAACCAATTTCATATAAATCACAATAATCAAAAGAATCATAGTTCAGATAAGCTCATTACCTGATCAGCGTCACATCACCCTTGTACTTCTCTACAGTTCCATTGCGGTCTATTGTGCTGAGCAACCAGTAATAGGTACCCATTTCTGCGGGCTTCCCGCCATATGTTCCATCCCATCCCACTTCAAGCGTATGGGAGTTATATATCAGCTCGCCCCACCTGTTATAGATACGGAAGTAATTAAGTGAACTGTAGCCAATAGTGGTTGGTTTAAAGATATCATTACGACCATCGCCATTAGGTGTAAATGCGGTAGGTATAAAGAAGGCTGGCTGGCCCACTACATATACTCGTATCCTTGCATCGCCTACACAACCAAATGAACTTACTACATGCACATTATAGGCAAAACGACCAGTATCAGGAAAATAACCAACTGGATTCGGTATAGTAGTATCACTAAGATATGTCGACGGCGTCCACGTATATTGGCTGCCACCTGTAGCATAAAAATAAATATGCTCTCCTTTCACTATCGTTGTGTCGTTACCAGCAAAGGGTGTGAATTTTTCTACAAGCACCTGTTTGATCGCTGTGTCTATACAACCTTTTTGATTCGTAGCGCTGAGTACAGCATAGTACAAACCTCCCTGCGCATAAATATGGGTTGTATTTTCAGAATCAGCCACAGGAGTACCATCACCAAAATTATATACCCAACTGCTTATAGGTTTATAAGTTGAAAATGTTTGGTCTGTAAATGCAATAGGAGAACCAGGACACTGTAACCCGCTCACGCTATAGCTTACACTAAATTTCGGATAAACCTTAACCAATCTTGAAATACTGTCAGGACATGTAGAACCTTTATTCACAACAAGTTTTACAATATAAGTACCAGTATCCGGGTAAGTAACCGTGGGCTCAAAATCTGTCGAGGTAGCGCCGGGAAAACCAAAATCCCAATCATATTGAAAACCACCAACACTGGTGTTCAGGAACTTAACAGTATAATCAGAACAGTTGACAACATATGTATTGGCCTGGGTCGATAATTGTGGTATATCAGCTACTACTGCTTTTGAGCAGTTAGTAACCACAAACTGGAACTCTCTTTTTACTGTATTGATATTGATACCATTACGCCACTCCAGGCAACACACAGTAACTACATACCTACCCAATAAGTTAGGTGTGCCCGACACTATTCCTGTTATAGGGTCGATCTGTATGCCCGGGTTACCTTCCATAGGATTATTGTAAGAAAACGGGCTTACATAGGTAACAGCTGTATATGGCGGAGGGTTAGGAACAGGTTTCGCATTATTTTCATCACCGCCTACATAAGTATCACAAAACTGGTAGCTTAGCGAATCCCCATCGGCATCTGTCGCAGAGTTATCATAGTACAATGGGTTATTGATACAAATGATCTGTGGTGGATAATTTTTATATACCGCACTATTATTGCATTGTGCCAGTCCAGCTGGCGGTATGGTACAGTAATAAGTAGCGCCTATCTGGCTGGGGTTTACCAGGTTTATAATACTTGCATTGCGGCAGCATCGTTGATAAACAATCATGTAGCCTGTAGCATTGGGTGGCAGGTAGTATGTTTTCCTAAAAGTCTTTTTCCTCAGGCATGTACTGGGTGCATGGTTAATGCATGCATTACTGAAATTGGTAGGTACAAGAATATTATCGCTAGTTGGATTGAAATAGGCTGAATCACAGTAACCGGACTGAGCTGCCTCAGATGCATTTAATACCATTATACCTTGTGTATTAAAGACATTCCCACTGCCATCATATGCTCTGAAGTATGCAGGATTATCCTCGGCAATAGCTTGAGGATCTCCTGTAAGGCAATCTTCATATATGGTAATCGCAACATTATAAATGTTATTACCCGAGCAGGTATAAGTTACCTCACCGCCAACTATATGCGACGCCCTGGCAGGCATTACCACACCTGCAATTATAATTAATATAAATCCTATTACTGATCCTATTCTCATTTCCACATTCTATGTCACATTACTTCCTGTAACAATATTCCAGGAAGTGAGTAAGATCTCTAACCAGCTGACCCGGCTGTTCCATCATACTCATGTGGCCACAATTTTTATATAAATTTACAAAATTAATATTAGCTAAACTACTTTGTTTTAGGGCTTTAACAGGGGGCAAAACATTATCCTCTTTACCCATCACCCACTGAACAGGGAAACACACATCCTTTAAAATGTTTGTATGATCACATCGGTTCATCATAGCTGTATAAAAGTTGATTAAGGTCTCATCCGGCAACTCAAGGCTACGCGATATCTGTAGCGCAACATCATTCGAATATTTCAACTGAAAACTCGCCGAAAAAAGCCCGGGAACCATCTGCTTTATAAACGCTTCCTTGCCACCTTTTCGTATCACGCCTATTACCTTTTTACGTTGTTCTTTCTTCTCATCGTCATCAGCGCCCGCAGTGGAATGTATCATTGCCATTCCTTTCAACATAGCAGGATATTTTGCAGCAAATGCAGCGGCGGTATACCCGCCCATAGAATGACCCGCAACTACTGCTTTAGTAATATTTTCATGTTGAAGTATATGGTACACAAAATCTGCCAGTGCTTCAATAGTAAGCTCACCATCAACTCCCGCGCTCCCGCCTGTACCCGGGAAATCTGGTACAATGACAGTGAACCCTTGCAACCCAGGCCATATATTTTCCCATAAGTTGCCGTCAGCAGGAAAACCATGAAGTAAAACAACCACGGGACCTTCCCCATATTTCCTATACGCTACCTTTGGGAAAACATCAGTACTGGTATAAAACATCATACAACTGCTTTTAGTCGGCTACGCTTATAAATTGTGCCATAAACACACAGCAGCGATAACAATAATGGCGACATCTCGACAAGCAACATTTGCTGTATATGAAGTATGTGTACCAACAACGATGCTATTAGCAATAATATAGCTATCAATGCATACCTGTCATTACCTTTCTTCCTGTTCATAGTAAATGCCAGTATAACATTGGTTGGCAATGCCCAGAGCAGGCTATAGTTGTTGCTACACCCCTGATGGTCTGTACCAAACCACATTACCAATACCAAAATACCAAGCAACCCTGTTACCATCAATAGTAAAGACGACATAACTACCCCCAGAACCCTAAGTCTTTTAATAAAAAGTCCGGAAATTGTGAGTATGGCAATAATACTGGTAACTACCAGTGGTCCGTCTGGTTCGGCAGGTTTTACCGGGCTCCCGTCCAATATTGTTTTGGGGGCAGTTACTACTCGCCGGCCATCTACAGTTGCCTTGTCAAGCCCATCCCTTAAAAAATCGGGCAGGAACATGATGTCCTTATTGGTCATGATGCGGTCTATTTTGCTACCCAGTAGTATATTGATTCCAAAGCGTTCCCATAATTGTCGATAAAAATATTTGTTGATAATATCCCTGAAAGATATACTTGAATTAGGGGGCAGCACGTTGCCATAATGGAATTTAGACCCGAATACCCTATCATCAGGCAGAATATCCCGGATACGGGTAGCACAGTTATCAAAAAAGAAATCGTATTTATAATAACGGTTCTCTTCCTGTGCATTGTTTTGCAGAAAGGCATATACCTGCTGCTTTTGTGCCCCTGTCATGTCAAACACCTGCTCCTGCACCTTACGGTGGGCATCCACATATTCTTGCATAAACTCCGGAAACGGACCATAAGAAAGATAGTACAACAATTTGCCGCGCATGAAGGCCAACTCAAACCCTTTATCAAAACCATTAAAGGTTCCATAGTTATACACCATATCGGTATGATGTGCACTATCAATAATACGCACTCCATCATGCCCAAATGTCTCCCATATCTCATCCCCTACTCCACAAGTAAGGAGACTGATACGTAAATGACTGCTGTCGGCCTGGGCAAACGACGTCAGGCACAATTGCATTGCAACAAAAACAAGAAATAATTTTCTGAGCATTGACAAAAATAACGAAAGGCTGCCAACATGTGGCAGCCTTCTGAAGCAATTTTATATTAACCCTGCTTATGCACCGGTGCTATCACCGTCCATTATAGCAGAAATGTATTCGCGATTCAGGCGAGCGATGTTTTCAAGAGAAATACCTTTAGGGCATTCAGCTTCGCATGCGCCAATGTTAGTACAGCTACCAAAGCCTTCAGTATCCATTTGTTCCACCATTTTCACAGCACGCAGTTGGCGTTCAGGTTCACCTTGTGGCAGCAGTGCCAGGTGAGAAACCTTAGCTGATACGAACAGCATGGCCGAAGTATTAGGGCAAGCCGCAACGCAAGCACCACAACCGATGCAGGTAGCGGCAGCAAACGATTCGTCAGCTTTTTGTTTATCAATAGGTAGCGAATTTGCATCTACCGCGTTACCCGTGTTCACAGATATGTAACCACCGGCTTGTATGATGCGATCGAAAGCTGAACGATCTACTACCAGGTCTTTAATAACGGGAAATGAATCTGCGCGCCATGGCTCTACAACTATGGTATCACCATCTTTGTATTCGCGCATGTGTAGCTGACAGGTAGTATTGTGGTGCCAAGGACCATGTGCACGGCCATTGATGTACATGCTGCAAGCGCCACAGATACCTTCACGACAGTCGTGATCAAAAGCTACAGGCTCCTTGTTTTCAGCTACCAGTTGCTCGTTCAGTACATCAAACATTTCCAGGAAGGACATTTCGGAAGAAATGTTCTTTACGTTAAATGTTTCAAAACCACCCTTTGCCTTGTTGTTCTTTTGACGCCAAACTTTCAGGGTCAAATTCATTGTATTGTGTTCCATAACAAATATGGTAATTTGAAAATGAATAAATTATTTGTAACTCCTTTGGCTTGGATGAACCACGTCAAATATCAACTCCTCTTTGTGCAACTCTTCCTGGCTTTCACCTTTATACTCCCATGCCGCTACGTAGCTGTATAGATCATCCTGGCGCATCGCTTCACCATCGGGTGTCTGGTACTCTTCGCGGAAGTGACCACCGCAGCTTTCGTTACGGTTCAGTGCATCCTTGCACATTAGTTCACCCAGTTCTATAAAATCAGCCACACGACCTGCCTTGTCCAGTTCAGGGTTGAACTCATTTATATCTCCAGGTATGCGTACATCGCTCCAGAACTCTTTCTTCAATGCCTGTATTTCTGCAATAGCTTCCGTCAGACCTTTGGCGTTACGTGCCATACCACACTTTTCCCACATTATCTTACCCAGCTTCTTATGGAAAGCTTCTACACTGGTCTTACCCTTTATGCTCATCAGCTTATTGATCCTGTCGCTTACTTCTTTTTCAGCAGCAACAAACGCAGCATGATCAGTTGGTATCGCCTTTGTACGGATATCATCAGCCAGGTTGTTACCCATTGTGTATGGTATTACAAAATAACCATCAGCCAGCCCCTGCATCAATGCGGATGCGCCCAGGCGATTAGCACCGTGGTCGCTAAAGTTAGCTTCACCCAATGCATATAGACCTGGAACGGTTGTCATCAGCTCATAATCTACCCACAAGCCACCCATTGTATAGTGTACTGCAGGGTATATGCGCATAGGTACTTTATAAGGATCTTCACCTGTTATCTTTTCATACATTTCAAACAGGTTACCATATTTCTCTTTTACAACAGCTTCACCCAATGTGCGTACAGCTGCAGCATCAGCATTGTGCTGGCCTTGTTTATTAGCTTCAATTTTACCGTAGCGCATAATGGCTGCAGCAAAATCAAGGTAAACCGCCATTTTAGATGCGCCTACACCATAGCCTTCATCGCAACGTTCTTTAGCTGCACGGCTGGCTACGTCACGCGGTACCAGGTTACCAAACGCAGGGTACCTTCTTTCCAGGTAGTAATCGCGTTCTTCTTCCGGTATATCTGTTGCCTTGCGGTTGTCGCCTTTTTGTTTTGGCACCCATATACGTCCGTCATTTCTCAATGATTCAGACATAAGGGTCAGTTTACTTTGGTGATCACCACTTACCGGGATACAAGTTGGGTGTATCTGTGTAAAACATGGGTTACCAAAAAATGCACCTTGCTTGTGCGCCTTCCATGCAGCAGATACGTTTGATCCCATTGCATTTGTTGACAGGTAAAATACGTTACCGTAACCACCGCTGCACAACAAAACTGCATGGCCAAAGTGACGCTCCAGCTCGCCTGTTACCAGGTTACGAGCAATAATACCACGCGCTACGCCGTCTATTTTTACTACTTCCATCATTTCATGACGGGAGTACATTTCTACATTACCCAAAGACACCTGGCGCTCCAGAGCCTGGTAGGCACCAATCAGCAGCTGTTGGCCGGTTTGCCCTGCAGCATAAAAAGTACGTTGTACCTGTGTACCACCAAAAGAACGGTTACTGAGCAAACCACCATATTCACGTGCAAAAGGCACACCCTGTGCCACACACTGGTCAATAATACTAGCACTTACTTCAGCAAGGCGATATACATTGCCTTCGCGGGCACGATAGTCACCACCTTTTACTGTGTCGTAAAACAAGCGGTAAGTACTATCTCCATCGTTCTGGTAGTTCTTAGCGGCATTTATACCACCCTGTGCAGCTATAGAGTGCGCACGGCGCGGGCTATCCTGGAAGCAGAATGCTTTCACTTTATAACCCATCTCGCCCAGCGATGCTGCTGCAGATGCACCGGCAAGACCAGTACCTATAACTATGATCTCTAACTGCCTCTTATTAGCCGGATTTACCAGCTTGCAGGTAGATTTATATGTTTTCCATTTCGACTCTAACGGACCAGCCGGTATTTTAGAATTAAGTGGCATAAGAGGAAAATCGAATTGTTTGAGAAAATTAATTTAAGCAGCCCAGGGAAAAACTGATGGGCATTAATGCAAAAATAATAGGCACTATAATAGCGAATGCTATACCAATACCCTTGATCATTTTTTTATACCTATGTTTTGCTAGTCCCATCGTCTGGAAGGCGCTGTAAAAGCCATGTACCAGGTGCCAAGCTAATGCAAAGCAACCTAAAAGATACACAACCACCACCCAAGGCATGCTGAAAGTTTCTTTCATCCTAGCATATAGATCCAACTCTCCGTTACCGGTTGTTTGCGAGAATCGGTTAGGAGCCCAGAACTGGGAAAGATGTACAATTAAAAACAACAAAATAAGCGTACCCAACAACGCCATAGACCTGCTGTACCATGGGCTTACCTTATTGCCAGGTGTTACAGCATATTTTACACTGCGTCTTGACCTGTTTTTTGCCCAAAGCATCAAACCCTGTACAATATGCAATATTAGAAAGGCAAAAAGGCCAATTTCTGTAATGCGGATAACAACGTTGGTACCCATGAAGTGAGCAGCCTCATTAAACTGTTTACCACCATCATTCCAGAATATCTGTGCATTCACGTAGCAATGCACCACAAGGAATAAAATTAGGAATAACCCGGTCAAAGCCATTTGTAGCTTTTTACCGATAGATGTTGAAAAAGAATTTTTCCAATTCATAAAAGTCCGGAAAGATTAAAAGTGTAACAGTTTTGTAAAATCTTCGCAAAGATAATACGCGAAGCGTAAAAAGCTATTGATTTATTAATTAACACACTTAAATAGTTTTTGGTTCAAAACTATCGCGCATCAATGATTTAATTTCCGTCCCCCAATCGTAGCATCTTATTATCTACAAGTTGAAAAAACAGGTTGGGCTGAATAGTGCGCCAGTTATCTACTTCAAACAATTTCACATATCTGTCTATATGCGAACGCTTGAAGTCATATTGGGTTTGTTCAGGCATGTTTATCGAAGCGATCCAACCTCCTTCGTCCTTTATGTCTTCATACCACTCCTCATAGTAGTCATCTTCACTGCTATGAAAATTTAATACGTTTTCTGTAATTAGTATGTATTTATATATTTTTTCAGCGATCAGCAGGTCTATTACCGATCGTTTCAACTGCATAATATCGTTCTCTACAGCATCGTTCCACTCCCCTATCATTTCAATTATTGCGAAATTAAGATCGTAGTCAACAAACAATATTTTCAGGTACAACGTTTTCGACCCAAATTCATCCCATTGCGGGTGTATGTAATAGTTGTAAACAGTATTACTGTATTCAAACTCACTATATTCCCGACCGTAAAAAGGGGAAAGTTCATCTTCTTCAGCGGTATATAAGTGCCGCCAGTTATAAAATGGTTCTATCTCGTGCATCTGCCCACGCTTCTTTTTTCAAATGATCTCTTAATCCTTAACTATTTTCCTGGGCTGGCCCCATACCCCTTCAACTGCAATGCGCATAAAATAAATACCTGCAACTAAATTCGAGATATCTATATCCGTACCAGTCTGTGTAATACCTTGTTTCACAGTACGTCCTGCAATATCTGTTATAATATAATTTGCATTGTGGTTATCTGTAAATTTTAGTCTTATATTATCGTGTGCAGGATTTGGAAATGCGTCCCAGGTAGTTGCTGTTCCTGTTGTTATCTCCTTAACGGCAGTACCTGGTATAGTTTGCCCCAACAACGGCCGCATCATTATAGCGCCCTGTATCTGCGATGAATTCCATTGGCCAAGCACATTGTAATACGCATGGTTGCCACCAACCCTGTTGGCATCCAAACCTAAATACAAAGTATCGCTATAGTCTGGTTGTAAAATACCAGCATAAAACGTACCTGTAGGCAATGCCAATGGGGTGTCTAATCTATATACCCAATAATCATTTACAGAATCGTTATATGCAGGGGTAATGTAGTCCTGCTCATATATCTTATTATCCTGGTAATTCCCATTAACACCTGCTAGAGAGTTGTATATAACTATAGAGAATTGTTTAAATGTCGGTGGTGGAGCCTGTCGTCCAAAGTATATAGCCAATGCCTGCATAGTATCAGGCCGGTTTAAATGATATTCCAGGGCAAGTGTACCCGAGAAGTTTTGAGATAAATTAAGGTAATAGCTGAGTTCTGCACTACCGTCGTCATAAGCAAGATAATTGTCAAATACCTGGTCACAAACAATAGTATCATTCGCTGCATAATCTGCAGGCCCTGCCGATTGTATAAAACATTTGTTTTCATAAACCACCTTATCATACAAACCACCAAGCGGTATTGTATTGGTGTAAGTACTATAAGTCAATTGCTGTGTAGTTCCCGAAGGGGCAACCGTATTGCTTAATGGACTTACGAATAAAGGGGTATTGGTAGTCAGTTCAGTTGCCGTATAACCATAAGTTACTGGCTGGGTAGTTGTATAATTATTACGCAAGTCATCAGAAAAAGTTGCGGCCCGTTCACCGGCAGGGTTTACCATAAACTGGCGATACGGCATGAAGGTGTAATCATTCAGCATGAAGGTGGGGTTCTGGTTAAAAGCAATGTCATTCACCGCTGTATCATACATATTCCGTCCCGCTCCCAGCCTTACATAATCTATATTCCACACCGCATCACTATAATTGAGCGCTCCTATATTCACAAACCTGAACTGAAAACCATTAAAAAACATAGTGGTATCGGTCACAGGTATCATCACTTGCTGAAAAGGCTGTAACGATGTTCCTGGTATCACCCACATCAACTTCCAGTCATTATCGTTCTTATGCATGTAAACCATAAGTGAATCTCCGGGAACAGGTGAAAAACCATTCCCTTGTGGCTGGAAAAAGAAACTTAGGTATATACTGTCTGCCGGACTATGAACGCTTAGATCTATGAATTGTGAGGTAAGACTATCGGCATACCTGAAATTGTAGTTATTAAAAGAGTCGTAAGGTATCCCTGTGCTGTTCAAGGCATCCATAGTGGCTACCCCACGGCTTATAGGGTTTACACACATAGTATTATTTATGTACACCTCATCATCAACCCACTTTGTGCTATCTGGATACAAGCTGTATCCTGTAAAATCATCAAAAAAAGGAAGGCTGAGCGATGTAGTCTTCATCAGGCTCCTATTCGCTTGTTTTTTATGCGATAAAGCCGTATTGCTACGTTTATAGGTAATGTGCTCCTGGGCTGCAGCCTTGTCCAGAACCACGATCAATAATATATATATAAAGCACTTCGCTACTTTCACTGTGGATCATTTTGGCCGCTGGTGTTATTAACGTCTTGGCTACCTTGATTATTATCAGCTGGTGGCTGACCATTAGGACTATCTCCGAATTTTGGCGGTTTTTTATTCAATAGTATTTCTTCTGGTGTCGGGTTTTGTTTTATATATAAGTTTATCAGGTCTCCGGCCTTTATATGGGCTGCACCACCCACTTCATTTATGGCTTTAGGTGTTTGGTTATAGATAACAGCAGTAGCAGTATCGGTAATTGCACCATCTATGATCATCACATATTGCAACCCGCTCCCAATAAGATTGTTTACTCCTTCATCCACGCTTAGGCCTATTACATCTGGCACATTTATCTGGGTATTACCCAAGCCGTCACCAACCACCAGGCTTATACGACTGCCTTGTGGCACCATATCGCCTGGTTTTATCTCTTTTCCGTTATACAATTGTGCCAGTACCGCGCCTTGGGCTATATCGGGTTTCATTGTAGTATCACCCAGGAACAGTTTATTGTTTCTTAAAATCATTTCAGCA
This sequence comes from Flavipsychrobacter sp., assembly GCA_031292525.1. Classification (GTDB taxonomy): domain Bacteria; phylum Bacteroidota; class Bacteroidia; order Chitinophagales; family Chitinophagaceae; genus JABDEZ01. The sequence goes on from JARLGY010000061.1 coordinate 12,465, forward strand.
CTCCTGTAAGACAAACTTACCAGGTTAGGCATTGGTGTTGCAGGTGGTAGTGCCTTGTTTATGGTAAGAAAAACAGTACGGCCTTTTTTAACAATGGATCCACTATCCGGCATTTGTGATAATACCATAAATGCTTTCTGTTTAGGATCATAAATTGAATCCAGGTAAACATCAAAGCCCATATTTTTCAGGTCTGCCATAGCCTGGCTTACATTCTTTCCAAACTCAGAGGGTATAACCACTTCCTCTCCATGCCGGGTTATCCATCTCAGGCTCACAAAAAACAACACATAAAGGGTTGCGCAAAGCAGGAGTACAACTGCCAAGTTAAACCGAAATGACCTTCTTACCGAACCGTTAATTGCCATTGCTATTGAATATACAATTATTATTTAGATTGACTTTTAAGACAATCTTCAAGTATGCTGCCATAAAAATCCTTCAAAGATTTTCCTGCAGCTCTTACTTGTTGTGGCACTATGCTGTTCTCACTTTGTCCAGGCATTGTGTTTACTTCAAGAAAATACAGCTTATCCGTTTGCTTTTGCAAAATAAAATCCATTCGTACTACCCCACGGCAGTTCAGGTGCCTGTAAATATATGCCGCCTTATTTTCAAGCTGCTCCTTGGTTTTGTCGTCTATTATTGCAGGTGTTATCTCTTTGGTTACCCCCGGAGTGTACTTAGCTTCGTAGTCAAAAAACTCATTCTTGCTCACTATTTCTGTCGCGGGCAGCGTATGCAGGTATCCTCCCACTTTATATACACCAATCGTAAGTTCCCTTCCCTCAATAAATTCTTCTATCAATACCTGGTCATCTTCCCTAAAAGCTTTTTCAATTGCCGGAAAAAGATCTTCAACAACTTTTACTTTACTTACGCCAAGGCTGCTGCCGCTTTCATTGGGTTTTACAAAAACAGGCAACTGCAATTCATCCAGCACTGCCCCCATTGAGTAAGGCTCGCCTTTGATAAGGTGAACAGAATTTGCAATATGCACCACATTAAAAGCTTTCACTACCTTATTGCAATAGCTTTTGTTGAATGTAAGTGCGGACACTATAGCATTGCACGAAGTATAAGGTATCTGTAGCATGTCCAGGTAACCTTGCATACGGCCATCCTCACCTGGCGTACCATGTATAGCAATGAATACAGCATCAAACGTTATCTTTTGATTGTCGATGGTCAGTGAGAAATCATTTTTATCTACAGATATCTTGCCATGTTTACCATCGTACCACCAATCATCTCTCGTAACTGTTATTTTATATGTATTATACAGCGTACTGTCAAGGTTTTGCGCTATTGTTTCAGCTGTCTGTATAGAGATGGTGTATTCACCTGAGTAGCCTCCTGCAAGCAGGGCAATATTTTTCTTCATGGATACCTGTACATTATTACCGCCAAAGGTAATAGAATTTACCAGCACGGATAAAGCGACATTGAAATAGAAGGTAATTTTTTCATGATTTTATGATAGACATGATTTTTGGGCGGTTATATCCAATGTGCCATGGCATACTATTTATCAAATTTTAGCATGTTAACAATGTATTGGCTTAAACAGGCCCTTAATTAGCAATGTATCTTTTATAACAAACATAAATAAACCTATGAAAAAGATCAGGTTTTTTGTTGTACAAGCCGCTGCAATAATTCTACTCGCCAGCGCTTCTTTTGTAAAAGCCTCAGCTCAGGACGAAGGAGAGGTATCCTACCAGACATTTTACGATCAGCTTTCACCATATGGCCAGTGGGTGTACGATCCCCAGTACGGCAATGTATGGGTGCCGGATGTAGGTAGCGATTTCAGACCTTATGGTAACAACGGACATTGGGTAATGACAGATTATGGTAACACATGGGTATCTGACTACCCTTGGGGATGGGCGCCTTTCCATTACGGACGCTGGACATACAGCGATTACTATGGCTGGACATGGGTACCAGGGTATGAATGGGCGCCGGCATGGGTAAGCTGGAGAAATGGTGGTGGATATTATGGATGGGCGCCTTTAAGCCCCGGACTAACAGTGTCTGTCGGATATAGCTGTCCTGTGGACTGGTGGGTATTTATACAACCACAATACATGTACCGTCCCGACTATTATCATTATTGGGGTGGTGCTCGTGAGAATGTAAATATTTATAACCGTACTACTGTAATTACACATGTGTATGTTGATAACAGGACACGCACAACGTATTTTTCAGGGCCTCGCGCCAGCGAAATACAGGCAGTAACACATCACACTGTACCTGTATATAGGGTCAATACTGATTCAAGGCCGGGGTCTCCAAGTGTCAGGGGTAATTCATTAAACATATATCGCCCTGCGGTCAACAGATCTACTATTGCGAGTGCAAGGCCTGCAAATGTGGTGAGAGCCCCACAAGCCATCGGCGCCGCAAGGCCTGCTACGGCACATACAGGCGCACCCGCATTTCACGCTGCCATGCAACGTCCAGGCGCTTTACAACATATGCCTGTACCTAATTCACCGGCGAATTCACGTACAATAAGCCAGCCTGCTCGCTCGTCGCAAACAGCGCCTGCGCCAGTAAGGCTTACTCAAGAGCAAAACAGGGCCCAACCACAACAAAGCCGACCACAACCACAGGTCAACCATCAACAGATACAGCCGCAGAGAATACAACCACAAATACAGCAACCGCAAAGACAGCCGCAACCACATAGCCAGCCTGTACAGCAACAGAGAGCTCAGCCACAGATGCAACAGAATCGCACGCAACCACAGGTTAGTCATCAACAGCCGCAACCGCAGCAAAGACAACAACCACAAATGCAGCAGCCGCAAAGACAACCGCAAATGCAACAGCCCCAACGGATGCAAGCACCACCGCAAGAGCATATGCAAGCTCCCCCACATATGGAAGAACCACACGGAGGTGGGGGAAGGAGATAATATTGATATTTAATAAAAAAATGTGACGCATACGCGTCCCATTTTTTTATTTTGTGTACCCATCCTACCATGCCAGCGCCCCGGCGCCCAGTATAGCGGCATCTGCATCTGGCAGTGCAGAGATCTGTAGCTCTACCTTGTTCTTGTATATCCTTAGCAGGTTATCCTCCATATGCCGGCGCACTGGTGTCAACAATAAGTTGCCGGCCTTCGATACGCCACCAAAAAAGATAATAGCCTGCGGAGACGTGATGGCCACTACATCAGCCAATGCCTGCCCTAATATTTTACCAGTATATTCAAAAATATCTATTGCAAACTGATCTCCCGCTTCTGCCTCTTTAAATATCACAGAGGCTCTTATATTATCTTCGTATTTTCTCAGAGAGGTTTCTGTCTCTCTGTCCTCAAGCCATAGCTGGGCAGTACGTACCAAGCCCGTGGCCGATACATACGTTTCCAGACAACCATTGCGGCCGCAGGCACACTTTCGCCCGTCGCGCACCGCTATCACATGTCCAAGCTCACCGGCAAAGCCATCGTGCCCGTATATAAGTTGGCCATTAGCCACAAATCCACTGCCTAAGCCTGTCCCCAGCGTCACCACTACAAAATCCTTCATTCCTATTGCAGCACCATAGGTCATCTCGCCAATTGCGGCGGCATTCGCATCATTAGTAATAACAACTTTCAGGCGTAATGCGTCTTTTACCAATCGTGCCAGCGGTATTACTCCGTCCCACGGTAGGTTAGGTGCGTACATAATCTCACCAGTAAAAAAATTAGCATTTGGTGCGCCTATGCCTACTCCGGCCATCCGCTCCCGTCCAACTTGTTTCATCAGCATTTCTGCTTCCTTCGCCAACGCATCAATAAATCCGTACACCGTAGCATGTCCGGTTGTGGGCATAGTACTTTGCACTAAAATCCTCCCTCGCCGGTCTATAATACCCAACGCTGTGCCTGTGCCTCCTATATCAATACCTAGTACCAGCGCGTCTGTCATTATAGGCTATCTTTATTATCCAAAACAAAATAAATCATTGTTCGCAATTTTAGCGCAAAATATTTGTGTACAATTGCTGTATATTAGTTTTCTTATGGCAAATAACAATCAGCAACGTTCACTTACATCTTCCTTATTTCTAGTCGGGTGCCTGTTTTTCATCTTTGGTTTCACAACATGGCTCAATGGTACCCTTATACCATTTTTAAAAACAATTTGTGAGCTCAACGATGCACAAGCGTACCTGGTTACATCTGCAACGTTCATTTCCTACTTGTTCATGGCATTGCCCGCATCTGCTATTTTACGAAAGACAGGATTTAAAAATGGTATGAGCCTTGGTCTGCTCATCATGGCCGCCGGTACGCTTGTATTTCTGCCCGCTGCACACCAGCGTAATTATCCTTTTTTTCTTACAGGCTTGTTCATACAAGGCCTCGGCATTACTATATTGCAAACCGCTGTTAATCCATATGTCACCATACTTGGCCCACGAGAATCAGCTGCTCGTCGAATCAGCTTTATGGGTGCAGCACATAAACTGGCAGGTATATCCATACCCTATGTTATAGGTGGTATATTACTTAATAACCTGGATAACATTCACAACCAATTAAGCATCACGACCGATGTTGCTGTAAAAAACACTTTATTAAGTGAGCTTTCCCTACGCATAGTGAATCCGTACATAATTGTTACAGTGATACTCGTTGTTGTTGCATTGCTGGTAAAATTATCTCCACTACCAGAAATGCATGAGGAAGAAGTAAACCCTGACATAGAACAAACCACTTCTTCAGACGCAAAAACTTCTATATTTCATCATCCATATCTATTCCTGGGCGCACTTACCATCTTTGTGTATGTGGGCGTAGAAGTTATAGCTGGGGATACTATTATCAATTACGGCAAATACTGGAACATACCTATGGACAATGCGAAATTTTTTACTTCAATAACACTATCCTGCATGATGGCTGGCTATACGCTGGGCATACTCCTGATGCCAAAAGTGATATCGCAGGAAAACGCGTTGAAAGTATGTGCAATATTAGGTGTTCTGCTATCCGGATGCGTGTTAATAACTACCGGAATGACCTCTGTGATATTGGTAGCATTGCTTGGTTTTGCTAACGCGATCATGTGGCCAGCCATATGGCCATTATCGCTAAAAGGTCTGGGTAAGTTCACCAAACAGGGATCGGCCATACTTATTATGGGTGTGGTAGGCGGTGGTATTCTGCCACCGCTATATGGCTATCTTTCAGACATGCTGCACAACAACCGTACGGCTTACATTATACTCATCCCATGCTATCTGTACATACTGTTTTTTGCAATGAAGGGAAACAGGATAGGCTATAAAGAACCAGCTAAAGGATAAGAAGATGACCAAAATGCACGGTCAAACGATTGTTGACCAGAAAATATCACGCAAAAAATTAGTATATCCCATCAGGGATGGCCTACGCCGCTACCTTACAGAGCAAAGCAGGGAAATTGCATTACCTGTAAAGTATGAGGATCTCATGCGTTTTGACAAAGCTTTTATCTTATACGATAAGCACAACAAAGACACCCTCTGGGAAACTGTTATTTACGAAAATAATGTAGCAAACATCCTGCACGACGGATTAAAAGAAATATATTCTATCCTGAGAACTGAAGGCGATAGCCGGGTGCATAAGCACCTGCATGTAGAGCGTATAGACTACTGCACCTTTGGCAATACCAACCCGTTCCGGATAAAAATAGTCAATAACATAAACGACAATTATGATTACTTCTATGTAAAATGTGCTGATGCCAGCCGCATTTATGGCTTGGAACTGGAGCATATATTATCCCCTGCTCGTATCAACTTTTTTGTAGATGATAATACATTGATAGAAGAACATATTGTTGGTGTACCTGGCGATGCATTTGTTACAGGCTACTTGCAAAACCCGGAGTTTAACCAGGTGCGTATAGCAAAAGAGTTCGTAAAATTCAATGAACGTTGTTTTATAAGACTACTTGGCGATATGCGGGCATACAACTATGTATTTGAAATAACTCCCGATTTTGAAGAAGTCCAGTTCCGCATCAGGGCCATCGATTTCGATCAGCAAAGTTACGAGGGCCACATAAATATGTATCTGCCCCAGTTTTTCAAAGAGAACTATCGGTTTGTAAAACTGGTACAGGAAAAATTAACCCCTGAAAGTGTAGAACAATACCAGCATGAGGAAAGGACAAACATTGCCCGCCGCAGCAAGAGCGATCGGGTCAGGCTAAATGCCTTGCTCAATGTCATGTCTCAGGATAATATATCTCCCAAAGAAAAAATTACCGAGTTAAAGAATACATTGGCAGCCCATTACAAGGACGATACATTCCTGACATTCACCAACATGGGAGAATTAGTACAACACTCCTTGCATATATTACAAGAGGCTGTAAAGCATCATTAAAATAGGCTACCATTCAATAAAACTTATCCGGGGATACGTGCTATATACTTCTGCATTTCCTTTATCTGTTCTACCACTTGTGGGTTGGTAGCCTTGAAGGATTTAGCCTTGTTGAAGTATATTTTAGCACTTTTGAAATCGCGGCGTTGAATACAGATGCTAGACATTTGTAAGTATGCAGTTGCAGAGTTATCTGCATCTGGCAAACCTATTTTCACTGCGTGGCGCAAGTGCTCATATGCTTCCTTTGTGTTGCCTTTTTTATATGCTATAGCTCCTAGCTGCAGGTAAGCAGTGCCTTCATATTCTTTTTCAGGCATGCCTGTTGCCAGTCCTTTTCTCAGGTCTGCCTCTGCCTTATCCAGGTCATCACCAATGGATGAAAAATTGGCGCGCAGCATGTAGTAAGATGAGCGAATAGGTTTATACAGCAGGTCAGGATACTTTACACTATTCATTAGTTTTTGTGCCCCTTCCATATCACCTTCTTCAATATATCCTTGTATCAGTGTCATTGGCCCTAGCAGGTAGTGCGCAGTAACCATAAGTATAGCTGCAAGGAAAGGTATCCATGCTATCCACCAGGTCACCTCAAAGCCCAGCAAAAACCCTAAAGCCAGCATAGCAGCAGCAAGTGGCAACCTGTAAGTAACTATAAAACGACGTAAGCCTCTATTTTTCATTGGGGTGCAAATATATATACTTTGGCAGCAACTGCCTTAAAATTCTCTTTACAGGTCTTCCTCCCGCTCCAGCATCAGTATGCTATGCTGAGGTACTATCATATATTTTTCGCCCTGGTACACGACCTCAGTACTACTACTCACCATATAGATCACCAGGTCGCCCTCATGCACCTGCAATGGAATGTATTTTATTTTTTCGCCTATATCTTTCCAACTATCGTCTTCATCGCTTATAGCTGGGATAGGAAAACCTGGGCCTACCTTTATAACATATCCTTGCTGCACCTTTTCTTTTTCCTGCACACCCGGCGGTAGATAAAGACCACTATTAGTACGCTCATCAGGCTTTGAAGGTTTTACCAGCACCCTATCCCCAACAATGATCAATTTTTTCCACCTATTATCTGCTGACATACTTACCATGAGCTGCAAAATTAAGATTTAGAAGAGAAAATGAATACAGAAACAGCCATTATAATTTTTCCCTATCAGAAATCAATCACCCTGCTGAATCGCCTTCACTTTCGGTTTATACTTCAGGTTCACAAAAAAGTCCCATATAATTTGTGGGGCATCCAGCTCCTCGTTCATCTTCCCTATTTTCTTTGTAGTGATCCTAAAATTTCGGTTAGGTATAGTATGCCCGCCATCCAGCACTTTTATGAATGCTACACGTTTATGAGTTATAGAAGAATAGTAGTTTTCCTGCATTGCTGTTACTGCACCATCATGATTTCCATAAGTGAGCGTTGAAAAGGGCAACGTATCGCACCGGTTCACATCCAGCCAATGCTGCAGGGTTTGCTGTGTGCTTTGCACAGCACCAAAATGCCTGCCATCTATAACCACGACCTCACCTCCGTCATATGGAATAATAGGGTCTTGCATTCCCCGAATATAGAGTAATGATATGGGGTGCCGGGTATCGTAACATGCATTATTGGTTTCAACTGGCATATTAGCACTAATAACTGCAACTCCCTTAAACCAGCCTGGCTGCTCTGCTGCCAGTTTCATTACCATTGCCCCACCATTTGAATACCCCACTGCATAAATTTGTGTTGTATCTATATTATAACGCTCAATAAAATACTTAATGATCTGGCCGGTAAATCCCACATCATCAAGATTCAATTGCTTGGCAGGGAAAGGTGCAGTTTTCCGGCAATCGTTCCAGTTATTTTTATATCCCTGTGGATATACAATAATGGCATTCTGATCCCTGTCTGCAAATTCATCAAATTCATGTCCGGTCATTATCTGCATCATGCGGGCTGTCATTGCGGTTCCATGATAAGCAATGATCAACCTCGATTTAGGCTTTAAATCTCTGGGCACATGATACACAAAAGTCCGTTCTATACCGTTTATTTCAAATTCTCCTCCACTTAGTGGATGCAACATGTTCCACCGGTAAACATATACAGTTATACAACAAATAACAACAACGATTAGAACGGCGATTGCCGAAATTATTTTAAAGACAATTCTATTTTTAACCACAACGCGGCGTCTGCTATTTTATTTGCACAAACTTAAACTCTTTAGCTGGCACTATTTTATTATCATTGCCTTTATGAAACATCTCAGCGCTATCAACTATATAACTCCAAAAAACAACTACTTATAAATCACCTTACCGCACTATCTTAATAGGGGATTTTATAAGCATCCTAAAGAGTTAAATTTACCATATCAATAAGATAATTTTATTCATTCAACGTGTTTCTTATTGACTACTAATATAGTTACGAAATACCTATACTTTCGATTCATCAAATTTTTCCGTACGTACATTTAGTGGTATATTGTACATAATTCAGCTTCGTTATGAAAAGTTCACTTGGGACCCTCAATTTATCTCCCGTTAAAGAAGATGGCAAATTCATGTTTTGCAATAACATTATCACCATTAATGGCAAAATATCAAAAGGCGACCGTATTTGTATATTAGTCGATGGTTACGATATCATCGATGGAAAACATTTTGTAAAAAGAGGCCACCCACTATTTGCAAAGATCGTTGTCCGTGGTGAAGAACAAGTGCAGATCCATCAAAATGGGAACATTAATGTTGAAGATTATTATATGCAGTTATGTGAGCTGTATAGAACAAATTTCTACTTTGGTAAAAAAACAACCATTTGATACGAGTATAGCAACTTAATTTTATGAAACAGGTAAAAATATTTTCAGCCTTAGATGTTGTTACCTTGCAATACCAGGTGAATGAATGGCTGAGCGAAAACAAGAACGTTGATATCATTGAAACCAATATCAATTCATTTGGAACACCTGATGCGAATGGTAAAAAAAGCAATGAAAAATATACCTTCTACATCATATACTCCACTATACCTCATCCGGTAGCTGAGGCCGCAGCAATATTAGAAGAATCACTTCCGTCATCCACACAAATGCCCGATATGAATACAGATATCCTGCCACATGCAAACTAGCAGAATCTACTGTTACTTTTATATTTTTAGACCATGAACATAGAAGATCTGAGAGACTATGCATTGTCCAAAACTGATGCAGAAGAATCGCTTCCATTTGGCCCGGATACACTTGTATTCAAAGTAAATAGCAAAATTTTTCTGTTGATCAGCCTGAATGATCAACCCGTGCATTTTAATGCAAAATGCGACCCCGATAAGGCAGTAGAACTGCGCGACAAATATAGCAGCGTACAGCCTGGCTATCACATGAATAAAAAACATTGGAATACCATAACCATAGATGGAAGCCTGACCAATAAACAGCTTAAAGAACTTGTAGATCATTCATACGCGCTCGTTGCACCAAAGCCCAAAAAGCGGCCAGGCAATTTGTTGTAGTCTCAAATCACGGTATCAATTTATGAACACTATTGGGTTTAGGTTAATTTTTTATCTTGTGTCCATAAACAACTTACAATGAAACATAGTTTATTGCTATTAATGATTTGCGCCTCATATGCAGTCTCAGCACAAATAGAATATCCTATTTCCTTTAAATCTGAAAATGACAACAGACTGATTAAAGAGGACGATTCTGGCAAATACTATGTTGCCTCAGGTGAGGATACTACAAACGTCGTTTTTCTAGACGATGCTGCATACAGCTACAAGCTCTTCAATAAAGACAATAACCTATTGGCAGAAGGTGGTTTTAGTGATAATGATGACGAGTTACTTCGGGAACATAAATGGACAGAATACTACGAAAATGGGAATATTAAGAGTACCGGCTATTATTACAAAAATCACCCTGTAGGCCAATGGGAAAAATACTATCCAAGTGGCAAATTAAAAAGCCAGGTAACTTTTGCCGTACTTGTAAACAGCGACAACAGCCCTATTTACGGCAAATCAGGCCCATACAATGAATATTATGAAAGTGGAAAGCTAAAGACTACTGGTTTATATGGATTGAATTTCATGAAACCAACAACAACATATGATAGTATTAGAGTAGTAGATCCTATTACCAGCAATTCTATAATAAAAGTTATAAAAAAGCAGAATCCAGCCGCTGTCAAATTTGGTACCTGGGAGTATTATACACCAGATGGGACACTAGAAAAGAAGGAAGAAAATTAAGAATACTCAAACAAATGCCCATACCCAAAAAATAAGTTTATACTATTGTTATGACCGCAACGTTATTTTTAACTGTACATTCAGTTTATGAATATACTGCGGGCTTATGCATCTTTACTTATACTGGTAGCGTGTTGCAGCACCAATAGCTTTGCGCAAAACAGTTATTACGAGGAAGACCAAAAAATCTTCACAGGAGGCCTCATATTAGGCGCTAACTTCACCCAGGTCGATGGGGATACTTACTACGGATATTATAAAGTAGGCCTCAATGCAGGGGGAACAGTATATGTGCATTTCTCAAAAACAGTAGGCGTAAGTATGGAATTACTTTATGCACAAAAAGGAGTGCGGGGTGTTGCGGTCCTTCAATCGCAATATGTTGGTACCTACGCCGAAAAATATTACCTCAATCTTAATTACGCAGAGGTTCCCATATTATTCCACATCAAAGCAAATTTAATTGACTTTGAGGCAGGCCTATCGTATGCGCGCCTTATAAGTTTTAAAGAATGGGCAGAGACCGATCAACCAGCCTATTTTAATCCCTCCGTAAACTACTTTAAAAACTCAGATTTCGACTATGTTGTAGGGCTTAGCATTAAGGCATATAAAAATCTGTATCTAAACGCCCGGTACCAGTACTCAATAATAAGCATCCGCGACCCGCAACGAATACCACTCGGTTTTGGGTATGGTAATAATGGCCAATTCAACAACACCTGCGCATTTAGAGTGATGTATGTATTTTAACCATTACAACACATCTACAGACTATTATAAACGTTCGTTCGATAATGTCTCTAAACAATAAAGGCATCCTAATAGATGCCTTTATTGTTTTTGTTGTAATTATCTCCGATTACCTGATCAAGGTAACACTACCTTTAAAATTATCTTCTACCCCATCAGGATATACAACCCTTATGATGTAATTATATGCGCCTATGTCCATAAGCACGCCGTTCCAGGTCCCGTCCCAACCATGGTTATCTGTAGCGCTAAATATCTGCTGTCCCCAGCGATTGAACACTCTGAATTCTATAACACGCTCGTAGGTTAGGTTGGTTATGCGGAACACATCATTCTTACCATCATTGTTTGGCGTAAAGGCCGACGGAACAAATATGTTTGAACGATAGTCAATGTTCACATTCACAGTATCATAAGCCGGACAAAATTGATTATATACAATGACACTATATACTGTAGGTACAGCAGGTGTTGCCGTAGGGTTATGCAAGTAAGGATTATCTAGTGTAAATGACGGGCTCCATACATAAGTATAAGGTGCATTAAGTGTATCCGGCACTACAACCAATTGTGTACTCTTTCCATACTTTATTGTAGTATCCTTATAAGCAAGACTATACTTAGGATAAGGCACAGCAAATACTCTTGAGAACGCAGTATCCACACAGTTTACTGAATCTGTAAATACTGTAGTATATCGTATTGTCGTATCAGGTATTGCTATTACCACTTGACAGGTGTCACAATTCAGCGTTGTGGCACGCATCGTATCATTCTGATACCATTTCCACCCGTTCTTGGTATCGCTGGCAATAAGCTGCACTGGCGAGTTCACACATATGTTAGTATCCATAGGCGTTACATAAGGATGGCGTACCGGATCAAGGTATATATCTACTGAATCCCTGAACGAACAACCACTCTTGCCCCTGCTCGTTACGTAAAACCTTGTACTTTGATATATATAAGCTTCTGGCGTTTTCACTGTAGAATCCGACAAAATATTAGAGCCATAAACAGTTTGCCATGCATACGGGAAAGGTACTGTTGGTGCATCATAATAATTGAAACTAATCAATGGCAATTCATACAAAGGATAACCACCGCTGAATGCTGAATCGCCTGCACAAACATCACCAGCATCATTATATACGAAAGTAGATGAAGGATAACCCGATGTAACGTAATCAAAGGCAGGAGGAGCAGCTGTAACCGCACCGTTTGAATAACATATATCAACCAGTAAGTTTTGTGTAGTATCCCAATTGTATATTGTATTAAATGGCAATGTCAGGATGCCTGCAGATGATATAGTAATTGGAGTAAACGTTGAAAAAACCTGTGTACCACCTGTTATCAAGCTGCCATCGGTATTTACCGTAGTTTGGGGTGTACACTGTAATGATACAGTTATGGTATCATAAGTTGCAGTTGCCGGCAACTGCCTTACGTAGAACGAAATACCCGTTAGCGCACCTGATATCATCCCAGAGTTCAGCATATCAGAAGCACGTATCAGGTACTGATGATGGGCTGAGGCATTCCCTGTAAATGGACTAGGCGATACATTCGCACTGATTGAACCTGCATATGCTCCAAAAACGGGTATTATGGTCGTAGAATCTCTGGTAGTTGAATCCGTGCGAGCAATTGGTACTCCACAAGAAAGATTGGTCGAAGGCATGTGCCCCACTGGGTTGGCGGTTAGGTATATCCTGCCTTCTTTACAAAATATAACAGGTGTTGCAGGAGATATGTACATGTGATTCGACGTATCTACATTCACAGTCACGGTGTCCGAGGTCTTACAGGAAGAGGGGAAATTAGGTACCGTAACTATGTACTGTGTAGTATCGCTAGGATGTACCGAGGGGTTAGCCGTGCTTGGATTGATTATATCTGAATTTGTAACTCCATCTATATCTGTCCAGCTGTACGTGAAATTTTTAGGTAAGCCCGCAACATTCAAAGTAACAGGTGTATTCGCCAACGGACAGTTCCTGTACACTTTGGGAATAGCATTAATACCCGATATTACATCTATAGTTACCACAAGGTAACTTATTAATACAATGGGTTGGTCATTGGTACATGTCGAGTCTGTTGCAATAAATACTATAGTATGTGCACCAAGGCTGGTATCCCCCGGTGTCCAAGTATATGTGCCGTGCACAACTGCTGCACCGTTTCCTGGAACTGTAAATGAGTCGCCAGGCGTATTACTTATACTTTCAGAATCTACGTTAAGATATATTTTATTACTATTAGAGCTCGAGGTTGCCGTCATAGTAAAAGTAACGGGAGAATTGGGACAGGTGTAAATGACATTACCTGTGCCCAATGCAGGGTTGGCCGGACTAAATAATCCACCGCTAATATTTAGCGGAATTGAATCTATAATAGGTGGGGGCGCATTACATGGCAGTACCGACACCTGCACATCGCGACGAGTAGAACCGAGTAGAGTTTTGGTAACAGGATCGTACTTAGATACCTTGAATGCCAATACAAACTTTCCCTGTTTCGACGGGGTAAATGTCGCAATCCCGGTTATCGGATCAACTATATATGGGGTCGCTTGGCTCTGTATAGGATTTAAAAGCGTATATGGTATTCCTCCAACGGGTATACTAGTGTTGTAGGGAATTTCAGTATTCGGGCCACATCCGGGTGCACAAGGTGTACCTCCACAACCCCATGGCTGTTGATTTTCCACAAACAATGAATCTCCGTTTGGATCGTATGGCCCATTAAAAAACTGGTCTAGTTGATTGATACACAAATAAGGTATCGGATCAATAGTAAACCGCGGAGAGTTTTCGTTACTAAACAGGTTATTAATATGACAATCAATAGTTAATGAATAGCTCGATGCTGGTTGACATAGATTTTGAATACCTGCATTTCTGCAACAGTTTGTCCATACAAATGTCCAGTCAGAGCACCGGAAGGGCAGATCCACCGTATCTGTATAATTAAATCTATTAAAACCAGGCCATACAGATGTAGGCTGCCTGCAAGAATTTAACGCTTTAAAATTATTACAAAGCTGGTCCAATGTATCAGACCCATGCCCAACAATAGTATCCATTTGAAGACTTATCGTTGTAGGGAAAGTCTGTGTTGTAGAGCAATTACCGTTTGATGTCATTGAAACAGACTCCGGAGAACCTAACAGCGACTGACCAGCCTCACACGCTCTATAAACGCCTAAATGCACCACATAACGCAACGGGTGTGCTGTAGTGCCTATATAAGTAACCCATAGATCAGCTGCACCAAAGTGCGAGGCATAACCTTTGGTGAGAGAGCAGAGACTAAATAAGATAATTACAAAGAATTTAGATAGTCGAGTTTTATTCATGAAGTGGCATTTAATAATACTGCAATAAAAGTAGGAAAAAAAGAACAAAAATTTAACAACCATCCTCACTTACCAATAAAACATTTATTTCATTTATTATAACAAGACACTCTATTTAAACTAATTGGTTGGCTATTTTCTGAATAAACACGCCTCCAAAGCGTATATTTTCAGTTTTAAATAGACCAATATCAAATACATAGTTTTATAAACGAGTAAGGCACCCCAAGGGTGCCTTACTATCAATAAATTTATCAACTAGTTACCTTATCAAGGTTACAGTTCCTTGGAAGTTATCTTGTACCCCATCTGGATATACTACCCTTATAATATAATTATACGCACCTATATCTAGTAAATTGCCATTCCATGTACCGTCCCATCCGTGATTATCCGTTGCATTGAATATTTCCTGGCCCCAACGGTTGAAAATTCTAAACTCTATCACACGCTGATACGTAAGGTTCGCTATCCTAAAGACGTCATTCTTTCCATCATGGTTTGGAGTAAATGCAGAAGGTACAAATATGTTCGAACGATAGTCTATGTTCACACTAACTGTATCATACGCGGGGCAGAATTGGTTATATGCTATAACACTATACACAGTAGGTACGGTTGGCGTGGCGGTAGGATTCATTAGGTATTGGTCGTCAAGGGTAAAAGGCGGTGTCCACACATAATTATACCTTACGCCGGGGCTGTCTGGCGCTAATACAAGCTGGATGCTTGAACCATATTTGATAGTAGTATCCTTAAATCCAAGATTAATGGATGGATATGGTATGGTCTGTACCCTTGAATACGCAGTATCCCTGCAACCTACTGAATCTTTAAATATTATTATATAGCTAGTAGTAGTATCTGGTAGTGCTATTATGGTCTGACAGGTGTCGCAGTTTACTGAAGTTGCAGGCTTCAAATTATTCTGGTACCATTTCCAACCATTCTTTGTATCGGTTGCTATTAGCTGAACAGGAGATTTTACACACACAATAGTATCTGAAGGGTAAACATATGGATGACGTGGTGGATCAACATATATTGTCACCGAATCCATGAAGGAACAGCCACTCTTACCCCTGCTAATTACATAGTATCTCGAATCAGTATCCACATATACCTTGGGCGATTGAGTTGTCGAATCAGATAAATAATGAGATCCATATATATTTACCCAATCATAATAAAACGGTACTGTAGGTGCATCAAAATAATTGAACCTGATTACAGGTATTTGGTATAGCGGGAAACCACCACTAGAGGATGCCGCACCTGCACACACATTATCCGCATCATTAAATACAAAAGTAGATGATGGATAGCCTGAATTAAAGTAATCAAATGAAGGCGGATTAGCTGTTATTGTTGAATTTGAATAGCAAATATCTACTAACAGATTTTGAGTTGTATCCCAATTATATACACTATTAAACGGTATGGTAAAATAACCTGTAGCAGCAATAGTAAGCGGAGTAGCAGATGCATATACTTGCGTCCCA
Source organism: Flavipsychrobacter sp. (assembly GCA_031292525.1). Taxonomy (GTDB): domain Bacteria; phylum Bacteroidota; class Bacteroidia; order Chitinophagales; family Chitinophagaceae; genus JABDEZ01. The sequence continues at coordinate 28,743 of JARLGY010000061.1, forward strand.
CCAGGTATCAAACTACCATCTGCATTTACAGAATTCAGTGTAGTACACATCAATGATATAGATACATTATTATATGTCGCGCTCGAAGTTAACACCCTAATCGAAAACGACATCCCGCTTATTGCGCCGGATATCATACCTGAATTCAGCATGTCCTTAGCTTTCAGCAAGTATTGGTGGTGGGCAGACCCGTTGCCTGTAAAAGGACTGCACGAGTTAGCATTATTACTGGCCCCACCATATGATCCCAAAGTAGGTAATATTACTACAGAATCTGGTGTAGTCATGTCCGGGGGAGTTGTCGGAATGCCGCAAGGCAAGTTTGTCGCAGGCATATTCCCTACAGGGTGTGCTACAAGATCTACTGTTCCTTCTTTACACAAAATGATAGGCGACACAGGCGTAATTGAAATGTGGTTAGTAGGATCCACGTTTACAAATACGGTATCTATCGATTTGCAAGAAGGGGGCAAACCACTAACAGACACTATATATTCTGTAGTATCTGCTGGTTGTACTGTAGGGTTAGCACTGCTAGGGTTGGTTATTCCAACAGTGCTGCCGGTAGTATCTGTCCAGCTATAACCAAATGTAGGGGGGAGACCTACTACGTTAAGCGTAACAGGTACGCCTGACTGCGGACAAAGCCTGAATGTTTTTGGTATAGCATTTATACCCGTAATTACATCTATATTAACCGTAAGATAGCTTTTCAGAACCACTGGCTGTGCATTGGTACAGGTAGAGTCAGTTGCTGTAAAAGTTACAGTATGCATACCAACACTAGTGTCACCGGGGGTCCACGTAAAAGTTCCACCATTCAATGGTGTACCATTACTTGTTACAGTAAATGTAGCTCCGGGTGTGTTACTTAAGTTCGTATCCAACGACAGGTATATTTTATTCACCCCAGATAATGAGGATGAGTTCATAGTAAAATTAATAGGGGTATTAGGGCAAGTGTACAACGTATTATTACCAGTGGTATGTGTAAATTGTCCTCCTGTAAGGTTCTGCGGTACAGAATCTATTACTGGTGGCGGTGCATTACAAGTAAGCACTGACACCTGAACATCGCGACGGGTAGAGCCCATAAATACTTTGGTAATACGGTCATATTTAGAAACCTTAAACGCCAATACAAATTTACCCACCAAAGACGGAGTAAAGGTTGCAATACCCGTTATTGGATCAACAAGATAGGCAGCTGGTGTACTTAATATAGGATTAACAAGAGAATACGATGGCACATAAGGAATTTCACCATTTGGCCCACACGTACAGGAAACACAACCTAACGGCTGTACATTTTCTACAAAAAGTGAATCGCCATTAGGGTCAAATGGACCGTTGAAAAATTGGTCTGGTTGGTTCAAACATAAATAAGGTATGGGAAGTACTGTAAAGCGCGGTGAGCTTTGGTTGCTGTACAAATTATTAAAATGGCAGTCAACTGTAATATCTTGCCCAGATGGTGTACATAAGTTTAGTATTCCACCATTTCTGGCACCACTTACCCACGTAAAATGCCAATCCACACATCGATTAGGAAGATCTACAGTATCAACATAGCTCCTTTTCTCAAAGCCCGGCCAAACGGATGTAGCCAAGCGACAAGAATTCTGCGCGTGATAGTTTGGACAAAGTTGATCCAACGTATCATCAGTTTGCATAAACATCGGAATCGTCACCGTTGTAAACTGACAAGAATCAGAACTCCATTGCACAGATTCCTGGGTAGATAAAGAAGCCTGGTTGGGTTCACACGCACGGTACACATCCAGGTGGATCACGTAGCGTAGCGGATGGGTGGTATTACCAATATAGACAGCCCATATATCTGCAGCACCCAGGTGAGAAGCACTGACCTGATTGATGCAACAGAAAAAAACAAGTACTGAAAATAAAAGTTTCGATATTGGTCTCTTAAACATGAGTAAACATAATTTGTATGCGAAAATAAATTTATTTAAACGAGTAAAATAGTCACAAGCTTACAAGAAACAAAAAAATATCCTGTTTGTAAAATTACAAGACAGGATATTTAAAAAAAAGGTTGGACGTGAGTAATTATTATTTCACCTAATGGCATCTATTTTACTCAACTACCTGCCAAATTGTATCCAGGAACCACTCATGGGTATCAAAAATATGTTTTACAGGCGTAAATGAATTTTCTCTGGCCAATTCATCAGTTTGTTGCAAAGAATATTTTTGAGATATCTCCATAAATATCATTTCGTCTTTTTCAAAGTGCACCCACCCTACTTCTCCTACACGCACTCTTTGTTTACTCAAACTTTTTAGATAACTCTTACATGCCCCACTTGTTTCATCATAAACAGGACAATGCTCAAAACCAGCAAGGTTAAAATCTGCATCCAATTCACGATTAATACGCTGCAAGAGATTCAAATTAAATCTCTTCGTAGCGCCAGCAGCATCATTATATGCAGCTAATATTAACCCGGGTTCTTTTTTAAGATCGAACCCTATCAGCAGCAGATCGCCGGAGTTTAATTGCTGGTGTAATTCATTTAAGAAATCACCCGTATGCTCAAAAGGTATGTTCCCTATACTCGATCCTAAAAAAAGAACTACTTTCTTCCTCGAAGACATTTTTTTGATCTGCTTCAGCATATCAAAATATTCCCCATTCATTCCTTTTATCCGTATCCCCGGTATCTCCTGTGGTAATTTATCTGATAAACTTTCTATAACATGTGCAGAAATGTCTATAGGATAATAGACAAAATCAGCATTACGATGCTGCAGATTTTTCAGTAGGTATGTTGATTTCATCGCATCACCTGCCCCAAGCTCCACTAAATCAAAGCTGGAACTATGGTTCAGTATCAACTCAGATATCTCATCCGTTTTTTCCGAAAATATCTCTAACTCACAATTGGTCAGGTAATACTCAGGCGTTTGCATGATCTCTTGGAACAATTTGTCCCCAGCTTCATCATAAAAATATTTAGAACTGAGCTTCTTGGGTGTTGCATTAAGCCCTTCCCAAACATCGTTGAAAAACTTATTCATATTATCCTTTTTATTGTGCCAGCCGGATGCCCGTAAACTGCCATCTTAAATGAGTTTGAAAAAAATTCCTATAGGTTGCACGGCTATGGCCTGGAGGCGTAACTAGCGATGCGCCACGCAACACCATCTGGTTCACCATAAATTTACCGTTGTACTCCCCAATAGCGCCAACAGCTTTTTTAAAGCCAGGATAAGGTAGATATGCACTATTGGTCCATTCCCATCGTTGTCCCCAGTCAAATTGTTTATTAGCTACTTCCCATTCCTGTTCAGTAGGCAATCGCATACCACTCCATTCTGCAAAGGCTGCCGCTTCATAATAACTGATATGGCAAACAGGAGCTGTAAGATCAATTGCTTTCAACCCGCCATAGGTATAACTATACCACTGCTCCTCTATTAAATGCCAATATAAAGGCGATACAATACTATTCATCTTTACCCAATCCCACCCTTCTGCATGCCAGAACCGGAAATCTTTATAACCTCCTGAATTAACAAAATCAAGATATTGCTGATTTGTAATAAGGTTAGTCGCAATTTTGTATGGCTGTAAATACACCTTGTGTCTCCCCAACTCATTATCAAAACAGAAGCCATCCCCTTTATATCCAATTTCATACACACCTTCCTCTATAGTAATAAAGTTCGCTTCAGCTGATGGAACGGTATCAGTAAATAAAAAGTCAGAATATACCGGAAACAACGGATTATGCCCCAGGATGTACTTAATATCTGTGTACAATAATTCCTGGTGTTGCTCTTCATGGTTCAGGCCAAGCCGCACCAATTCATAAAGCTCGGCCGATATTTCGCCCTCCAGCAACCTGCTCATGGCTTCATCAACATACAGGCGATATTTATAGATATCAGACACCGATGGTCGGCTCAGGTTTCCCCTATCCGTCCTGATCACCCGGGTGCCTATTGTTTCATAGTAGCTATTAAATACATAATTATATTCAGCATCAAACTCTTTGTAGCCCAGCAGGTTAGGTTTTAGAATAAAGGTCTCAAAAAACCAGGTTGTGTGCCCAAGATGCCATTTGGGTGGACTTACATCCACAATAGGCTGCACCACATAATCTTCTGTTTTCAATGGCTTGCATATCATCTCAGAGCGCTTACGTATAGCGCTGTACATATCTGCCAATAGTATTTTTTTACTCTTCAAGTTTGTTTCTGAGGTCGGTGATTGTTCTAACATGTAGTATATCAGATTGTTGCCGGCGCATCATAAGCGCGTAAGCATTGTTAAAGCCAATAGGTTTCAACCATTTCAAATTGTATTTTTCTTTAAAACCATTTGCCACAAAATCATATACGCGATCTTTATTACCAGACAATTTCTCAACAGTATCTTCTCTAGTTTGCAAGATCACTAATAAACCCGTGCCCGTATATTCCGGATACATATCTATCTGGTTATTTTGTATAGCTTCAAAGCAAATTTTAGTTCCGCCCAAGCCGTTTTTATTTACTACATCAAGGTGCGTGTACCCGCGTATTAGCATAGCATACATCTGCCCAAGTATATATTGCTCTGTAAATATTTTCGATCCTATTCTTACCCTACCCTGCCCTATGGTCTGTGGTTCACGCCATAAATTATTCGCTATAAGAAAATCTTTAGCAATTTTCTCCGGGCTCTCCTTCAGGTAATCTGCACGGTAGTTAAGTTCTGTCATTACAGAATCAGTTATTGTTCCTGCCAGCATGTTCAGCACGCTTTCCAGTTCAGGATATTGTGCAAGTACGTCCATCCGCACAACTGGAGCTGCATAATAAGGCGGGAAGATGCCTTTGTCGTCCACAAGTGTAACCAGGCCATAGGCTTTTAATCTTCCGTCTGTACTATACCCGCTTATCACATCTATCTTCTTTTCATAGGCCGCCTTATACATCACAGCATCGCTTACCACCACAGTACGCATTTTGAGGTGATATTTATTTTTCAACCCTAGGTAACCGTCCGTGCGCCCCATAAATTCAGGAGTAAACCCCGCAAGTAGCTTGCTGGCCGTTTCCTGTGGTATCAGGTAAAACGAAGAAAGTATAAGAATTATAGCTGGAAAAACAACCATACTCAGCTTCCATTTCCTAAAGTTCAAATGCTGAACTTTCGATAAGATAAAATCAAATACTATTGCCAGTAGAGCCGCGGGTATGGCGCCGGCAAGCAGCATATTGGTATTATTGAGGGCTATTCCTCCAAAAATAAACTCACCCAGCCCCCCAGCACCTATATATGCAGCCAGCGTTGCAACACCTACATTTATAACTGTTGCAGTCCTTATCCCCGCCAGTATCACCGGTATTGCAAGTGGTATCTCTATTTTAAATAATAGTTGGCTATAGCTCATCCCCATACCTATAGCAGCTTCTTTTATAGCGCTATCCACTTCCATTATTCCCGTATAGGTATTCCGGATAATAGGCAATAGTGCATACAGGAAAAGTGCAACGATTGCAGGTACAGCACCTATGCCTAAAAGAGGTATCATAAAACCCAACAGTGCTATACTTGGTATGGTCTGCAGCACATTAGCAAACCCCAGAACAAAACTTGAAAAACTATTTTTGCGGGCTATAAAAATGCCCAGCGGTAACCCAATGAGTATAGAGAAAAATAAAGAAATAAACGTGAGCCCTATATGCGTAAGGGTTTGCTCCAGCAATTTATCAGATTGTTGGACAGCAAAACTCCATATCGATTGGGCTTCCGGCATTGACGCTATTTCTGTTTATAAATATTGTAGGCTTGCATTAATATACCCCATGTTACATTTTTTACCACACCTTGGTCGGTGAGAGCAAGCATCGCATTTTTTTCCTCTGCTCCATCCAAAAGCTGCATAGCCATCCAAAGAGTATCTTCCAGCCTTATTTTCAACATCGCTCCTTCCTGTCCGCTGCTTTCTACAAATGGCCAAAGTTCTGCCAGTTTTATGGTCTGGAAAGTGAGTTGCAATCTTTGGTCATCCAAAAAGCTGCGCACAAAGTCATTAGCAGGTTTGTTCAAAAGATCGCGGACTGTCCCTATTTGTACGATCTTACCCTTATCCATCAGGCATATACGGTCGCCAAGCTCAAACGCCTCCTGCACATCATGTGTTACCATGATAATAGTTTTCTTTTTAAACTCATCCAGTTCCTTAAATTCCTTTCTTATAGCTGTTCGGGTCACAGTATCCAACGCCCCAAACGGTTCATCCATCAACAACAATGGCGGCTGTGCTGCTAGGGCGCGCGCTATATTTACCCGTTGTTGTTGGCCTCCGCTTAGTTGTGCGGGATAACTATTCCTGTATTTTTCAGGGTCCAGGTGCAGTTTTACCAACAATTCTGTTACCCTGTTATCTATATCATCTTTGCTCCACTTCAGCAAACCAGGAATGGTGGCTATATTTTCTGCAACAGTATAATGCAGGAACAGGCTGTTGTGTTGCAATACATATCCTATGCCGCGTCTCAGCTGTATGGCTGGTTGACCTGCAATATCCTTACCATTTACTTTCACGCAACCTACCGTAGGTGTAATAAGCTTGTTGATCATCTTTAGAGTAGTGGTCTTACCACAGCCACTGGTACCCAGCAATACCAGGTTCTCCCCTTCAGCAACCGTAAATGAAATATCATCTACAGCCACTGTATTTCCAAAGCGTTGGGTTACATGCTCCACATCAACCATTATCCCTATTTATCCAGTGTCATAAATAAATTATTCAGCGATTCAGCAAAGGTAGGGTGTGCAAAAATGTTTTCCCTTATAGCATCATAACCAATACCACCCATCATCGCCATTTGCAGAACACTCATTATTTCGCCTCCCTGCTCACCCAGTATGGCAACACCAAGTATCTGCTTGGTATCAGCATCTACAACCGCCTTCATCAGGCCTTTTGTTGCCTCCGTTTCTATTCCCCTTGCTACATGGCTCATGGGCAATATTGCCACTTTTACATTCAGTCCTTTCTTACGGGCTTCTCGTTCTGTCATCCCCAACCTGCCCAGTTCTGGGTCCGTAAACATACAGTAAGGCACCTGTCGTCCGGCAATGCTTATATCCTTACCGTCCAGTATATTCTTACATACTACAATATAATCATTGTAAGAAATGTGGGTAAAGGCGGGGCCTCCCTTCACATCTCCAAGTGCATAAACACCATCAACAGCAGTTTCCAGCTTGTCGTTTACCTGTATATATCCTTTGTCGTCAATAGCTATTTTAGTATGTTCCAATCCAAGATGGGCAGTATTGGGTGTACGTCCTGCCCCAACCAGCACATGCGTACAATCCATAGTAATTTCCTTATCTGCCAATTTTATACTTGCGCGCAACCCCTTATCAGCTTTCTTTATTTCTTTTACTTCAGCCTTTGTGTGTATGGCTATATCTTCTTCGGTAAATATCTTCAATATCTCGCGGGCTATGTCTTCATCCTCCTTTATCAATAGCTGTTCTGCATGCTCCAATATGGTTACCTTACTGCCAAACCTACGGTACATTTGCCCAAACTCCATAGCTATGTACCCTGCACCAACTATCAGTAAGTGCCCAGGCACCTCTTTCAGTTCCATAATAGTTTCTGAGGTCAGGTAAGGTATATCTTCAAGCCCTTGTATCGTTGGTATAGAAGGTGAGCAGCCAGCGTTTATAAATATCCTTTCTGCTGTTAAAGTCTCACTGCCTCCGTTATTCAGGTTAACCATTATAATTTTGTCGGCAGTAAAAGATGCCGCTCCATATATGAGATCTATTCCAGGAACAGAGGTAAGACTTTTTTCAGAACCGTGTCTAAAGCTCGATACTACCTGGGCCTTACGATCTATAATTGCAGACATGTCAACAGTTACCTCGCCTGTACCTACACCGTATTCATTACTTCTCCTGGCTTGGTAAGCCATTTTTGCAGATGCTACCATTGTTTTGGTAGGGGTACACCCTACGTTCACACAAGTGCCACCTGGCCATTTTTGTTCTATAATGGCTACCTGCCAGCCGGCTTTTGCTAACCGTCGGGCCAAAGGTGTTCCAGCCTGGCCAGAGCCGATAATTATTGCGTCATATTTTTTCATGGTATTCGTAATTAACTAATCACTTGTACTCCTTTCCAAAAGGCTACATAATTTTCAATATTCTTTGCAGCTTCTTTTGGATGCGGATAAAACCATGCCGCATCCTTGTTATCTTTTCCTTTTACATGCAGTGTATAGTACGATGCTTCCCCTTTCCACGGGCAATGGGTGTGGGTATCTGAAGGGTTTAGGAATTCTTCTTTTACTGAATTTTTCGGAAAATAATGGTTATTCTCTACTACAATCGTATCACTACTTTCTGCAATTACTTCGTCATTCCATACTGCTTTCATGATGAGGTGTTTTGTTTACGAAAAATAATATTTTTAACTGAAACAGCTAAAAAAATCTTGTTATAAGACTATAACGCCAAAACTTATCTTTATGTTCTAAACTCATTACTTTTGCGCAGTGCAAGCAATACGTACTACTGTACATAGCATGCTCGCAACTATAATTATAAAACATTAACCTAAAACAATACACATTTTCATGGCTAAGATTAAAGTAGCAAACCCAGTAGTAGAGCTGGATGGTGATGAGATGACACGTGTGATTTGGAAGTATATTAAAGACAAATTGATACTCCCTTACCTCGAAGTCGATATTAAATATTATGATCTCGGCATGGAGTACCGCGACGCCACTAACGACCAGGTGACCGTAGATGCCGCTAATGCTATAAAACAATATGGTGTGGGCATTAAGTGTGCTACCATCACTCCCGATGAAGCACGCGTAAAAGAATTCAACCTCAAGCAGATGTGGAAAAGCCCTAACGGTACTATCCGCAACATACTCGATGGTACCGTATTCCGCGAGCCTATAGTTATCAACAACATCCCTCGTCTGGTTCCTAACTGGACTGCTCCTATCATGATCGGCCGTCACGCATTTGGCGACCAGTATCGTGCTACCGACATGGTCATCAAGGGCAAAGGCAAGCTCACTATTAAGTTCGAAGGTGAAGACGGACAAACTGTAGAACACGAGGTATATAACTTTAAGGGCGATGGCGTAGCATTGGCTATGTATAATACCGACGAGTCTATTCGCGGGTTTGCACATTCCTGCTTCAATATGGCTTTGTCTAAAGGCTGGCCTTTATACTTCTCTTCAAAAAATACCATCCTTAAGAAATATGATGGTCGCTTCAAAGATATTTTTGAAGAAATATATCAGGAAACTTACAAAACCAAGTTTGAAGCTGCGGGTTTGACTTACGAGCACCGCCTCATAGATGATATGGTAGCTAGCGCTCTTAAATGGCATGGCAACTTCGTATGGGCTTGTAAAAATTACGATGGTGATGTACAAAGCGATACAGTAGCACAGGGCTTCGGTTCACTGGGTCTCATGACTTCTGTATTGATTACTCCTGACGGCCAGACTATGGAAGCTGAAGCTGCACATGGTACCGTTACTCGTCACTATCGCGAATACCAGAAAGGCAGGCCAACTTCTACCAACCCTATAGCTTCCATCTTTGCATGGACTCGTGGCTTGGCTTTCCGCGGCAAGCTCGATAACAACCAGGAGCTGATCGACTTCTGCGAAGCGCTGGAACAGGTTTGTATAGAAACCGTTGAAAGCGGTAAAATGACCAAGGACCTTGCGGTTTGCGTTAGCGGCAACAACGTAAGCCACGGTACAGATTACCTCTATACCGATGAGTTCCTTGAAGCGCTGGACGAAAACTTGAAGAAGAAACTAAACAAATAAAAATACCACAAGGGCCGGATAAATTCCGGCCCTTGTCATTTATCTATCATCATTCGTGCTTTTAAAGCACAGTTATAGCAATTATCGAGGTTAGGCATATATTTGTGTTAGTAATTTTTATTAGCTTCATGCAGTCATTAATCATTAAAAACATACCTGGCAGCTTACCATGAACTTGATATCCCAGGTAAAGAAAACTTATTACGATCTCCCCCTCAATCTCAGGCGTTTCCTGGTGCGTGCTTCAATTTTATTTATAGTATGGGAGCTATTATACAACCTACTTTTAAAACCCATAGGTATCCCAGACGATCAGCTTACCCACTTTGTTGTTATTTATACTTATAAGTTGCTTACCCTTTTCTATAGCAACGTTACTTACAGCGGCGCATCTATTTATATGAGTGGCCAGCTAGCTATTATTATAGCTCCCGCCTGCAATGCCCTTGAGTTGTTGGTGCTATATGTTGGTTTTCTGCTGTGCATACCCACTACCCGTAAACGGTTCTGGCTATTTACTCTTGGTGGCTTGGCATTAGTGGTAGTGCTCAACATTTTAAGGTGTGCAGCCCTGGCTGTGTTGTTTTATAATAACCACCCTATTGCCGACTTTGCACACCATTACCTATTTAAGATCTTTATTTACGGAGTCATTTTCTACCTATGGATACTCTACAGCAAAAAGTACATGCAAAATGCGGCGTAACTGGGTATCGTTATTATGTGTTGTTGCCATCATAGCTATCAGCTGGATAGACAGTCAGTACTTTAACGATGTTGTGGGCATGGCCGACACCAAAAGGAAACTGTTTCATATATTATTTCTTGCATTGGTAATGGGCGTAGGTTACATCCCTTTTGCAATCAACAATATCAGATGGGCCCGCCAGCTCTGGCTTTTTAGCTACAGTCTTGTTTTCGCAATTATCCTGGCAACTGGCGCACTCAACAAAGTATTCCATTTCAGCACTGGTTTTATGGACGAAATATTTCTCCTCAGGGTATGGTTTTGCAGTCCACTGCCGTTTATGGCCATATTTGTGCTGTCAAAACTCAAAGGCATGGTGAATACTGACCACAAGCAAACACCTACAAATTCTGATATAGATGCATAGCCGCAGATAATTTATTATTCTTAAGCAATACTGTACCTTCGCGCAATTATTCTTTATAATACCATTACAATAACCGTCGCTTACAATTATGGGGTTTTTCGATAAAATATTTAAGAGGAATAAAGAGCAGGAAGTACAGAAAGAGGCCCTCGATGAAGGCCTTAAAAAAACAAAAGACAGCTTCTTCTCCAAGATCACAAAAGCTATAGCAGGTAAAGATAAAGTAGATGAGGAAGTGCTCGACCAGGTGGAAGAAGCACTGGTTGGTGCAGATGTGGGGGTAGATACAACAGTTGCTATTATCAAGCGTATAGAAGAACGTGTAGCCAGGGATAAATATGTAGGCACTTCTGACCTCAACCGCATTTTGCAGGAAGAGATCATGAATATACTCACAGCTGCCCCAAGCAATGAGTACGAGACGTTTGATATACCCGGAAATAAGAAGCCATATGTTATATTGGTAGTAGGGGTGAATGGTGTGGGCAAGACCACCACCATAGGCAAGTTGGCCTACAACTTTAAAAAAGCAGGCAAGAATGTACTTTTAGGCGCTGCCGATACGTTCCGCGCAGCAGCTGTTGACCAGCTAACCATATGGAGCGAACGTACAGGCGTACCCATAGTAAAGAAAGAAATGGGCAGCGACCCTAGCTCTGTGGCTTTCGATGCCGTAGCCAGCGGTATGGCCCGCGACTCAGATGTAGTGATCATTGACACTGCAGGTCGCTTGCATAACAAAGCATACCTGATGGATGAACTGGGTAAAATACGCCGCGTCATCACCAAGAAAATGCCCGATGCCCCCCACGAAGTACTCTTGGTGCTCGATGGCAGCACTGGTCAGAACGCGCTTGAACAGGCCCGTCAGTTTACTGCCGCTACCGATGTTACAGCTATAGCCATTACCAAGCTCGATGGTACAGCCAAGGGCGGTGTAGTGCTGGCAATAGCCCACCAATTTAAGATCCCGGTAAAGTACATAGGCGTTGGCGAAAAAATGGAAGACCTCCAGATCTTCAACAAAGAAGAATTTGTAGATAGTCTCTTTAGCTTGAAGGATTAACCATGCCCAAACAAAGCGCAGGCATACTAGTATACCGCAAACACAACAACCAATTGCAGGTACTCCTTGTGCATCCTGGCGGCCCATTCTTCGCTAAAAAAGACTTAGGCGCGTGGTCCATACCCAAGGGGGAGTTTACTACCGAAGACCCGCTAGCCGCAGCAATACGTGAATTTAAAGAAGAACTGGGCATAGACATAGCTGGCAACTTCGAACCACTTACTTCAGTAAAACTAAAGAGCGGCAAAATGGTTCACGCCTGGGCTATAGAGGTCGACCTTGACATCTCCGAAACCAAATCCAATACCTTCATCATAGAGTGGCCACCCCGCTCTGGCAAAATGCAAGAGTTTCCCGAAGTAGATAAAGTCGAGTGGTTTACAATTGCCGATGCTAAAGAAAAGATAAACGCCACACAAATAGGATTTATTGAGGAACTGAATTGACCAGATCTTTCCCCTACTCTTCCTTACCAAATACCTTTCGCAGTTCTTTTTTGGCTTGTTCTAATATCTGCTTCTACTCTTCGGGGAAGTTATGCTCACATTGGCCAAAACATTTGCTTCGTCCCATCCATCAGGAAGCATCCGCTTCCTAAATAATGTTTGGATTTTAAACTACCACCACCCTATTATCAAGCACTCTTTTCCAATATTACCGCTTCCAATGCCACTCTGTTATCTTCTCCCCACAATACAATTTCAACAATTACAGGTATCAGGCTTTCTCCCAAAGGGGTAAGATTGTATTCTACTTTCAAAGACACTTCATCAAATACCTGCTTAGTAATAAGGTTATGTTTTATCAACTGGTTCAGCTGGTTGTCCAGTACGCGCCGGGTAGCATCAGGTATTTTCCGTTGCAATTCACCAGGCCGTTTTATGCCGGTATAAATGTAGTAGATCAGGTGGATTTTCCACTTTCCATTTGTCACTTCCCTGAACAGGTTCAGTCCGCATTCCAGCGATACCGGGATCTTTCTTTGATACATTACCATCCTTTTTTCTGCACATAAAGATACAGCTGCGGCCCGGTCAACATGCATAGATAAATTAGTCCGTACTTGCGCACTACCTCACAGTAAGTGACCTTTGCCATCAATAATACAACTACTAGTTATGAAATATAAATTATTCGGCGCAAAGACAGGACTCTACGCCAGCGAACTGGTATTTGGCAGTGCCATGCTGGGCAACCGGTCAGGTTACGGTACTACTCCAGAAGACGCACAAAGTATGCTGCAAAGGTTTACAGAGGCCGGGGGCAATTTTATAGATACATCAGACCGGTATCAACTGGGCGAGGCTGAGGAGCTTATAGGCAAATTTATTGCTTCCAGAAGAGACGATTTCATCATCTGCACCAAATACACCCGTACCAGCCAGGAAAAACCTGCTATTGGCAACATCGGCAACCATCGCAAAGCTATGGTACAGGCTGTAGAAGCTAGCCTGAAGCGACTCCAGACCGATCATATTGATATTTACATGCCACATTACGATGATGGAGTAACGCCTCTTGAAGAAACAGTGCGTGGACTTGACGATCTGGTACGGTCGGGCAAAGTAATTTACGCAGGGCTGGCTAACTTCCCCGCATGGAAGGCAGCTATAGTTACTACCCTCGCTGCAGAACAGCAATTAAATATTGCGGCCATTCAGTTTGAGTATAGCCTGTTGCAGCGTACATCCGATCGTGAAATTGTACCCATGGCCCAGCACTTGGGTATGGGCGCCATGATGTATTCTCCACTGGCCGGCGGCCTACTCACTGGCAAGTACCGCAAAGGTGAAGTTGGTAGGATGAACCTTACAGGCAAAACCGGCAACAAGGATACCGCAACAGAATTATTATTAGATGTGCTGCAAAACATCGCTGATGAAATGCAGGTATTATCCGGCCATGTTGCATTAGCATGGGCAATGGCAAAAGGTGGTTTCCCAATTATCGGGGCTCGTTCACTAGCCCAACTGGAAGACAATTTAACGGCGCTCAATGTAACATTGACTGAAGATCATATAAAGACGTTGGATGAATTAAGTGCAGTTAGCTTAGGCTATCCCCATGAGCTCCTTGCAGCTCAAAAGAGCAATTAATATGCCTGCTTCAACAGCTGCTTCAACTTATAAATCCCCTCGGTAGCAGGCATCTCAATATTTATGACGTTCTTATAACGCTTCACCGGTGGTATCTTTTTGTCCAGGATGTATTTCTTTACCTCAGGTTCCACGTAGTCAACCAGTCCTGCCGCAGGGTACACCGCCAGCGATGTACCGATCAGCACAAACACATCGGCCGATGCCATAATAGGTATAGATTGTTCAATAGCGGGCACCGGCTCTTCAAACCACACTATATGTGGCCTTAGCTGGCTGCCTTCCTCATTCAGGTCGCCGAGCACTATATCGGCAGTTATAGGAAGCGCATAACGCTCTATATGCGGATGGTGTTCACTGCGCATCTTTAATATTTCACCATGCAGGTGCAGTATATTAGTACTGCCGGCGCGCTCATGCAGGTCGTCTATGTTCTGGGTAACAATGTGTACATCAAAATCATTTTCCAGTGCAGCAAGGCCAATATGTGCAGCATTGGGTTGTGCATTTAGTATGTCCCTGCGGCGCATGTTATAAAAATCTAGTACCAGCTTCGGGTCTTTCCGCCACGCGCGGGGTGTAGCCACATCTTCTATATTGTACCCTTCCCACAGACCATCACTGTCTCTAAACGTGCGCAGGCCGCTTTCTGCACTTATACCGGCGCCTGTGAGTACTACTAGTTTTGGCTTGGTCATAGGGGTGATTTAAGGCTATAAATATACTCACTTTTCATTTTTGGCTACAGCCCAATATCTGTTAAAAAAGGCAGCCCCAACCTAGGCTGGGGCTACAAAAATCATGTTTTGAAAGAATTCTAAACGCTTAAACAGCTAATTCTAATTTGTCTTTAAGGTGCATCAGCATATCGTTACTCATGCGGTTTAGGTCAAAGTTGTGTTGCCAGCCCCAATCAGCACGTGCTGCACTATCGTCAATGCTCTTCGGCCAGCCATCTGCTATTTGCTGCCTGAAGTCAGGCGCATAGTCTATCTTAAAATCCGGTATATGCTTTTGTATAGATGCTGCAATCTCCTTAGGAGAAAAACTAATAGCGCCAATGTTGTAGGCCATTGTCGATTTTATCTTTTCCAGCGGTGCTTCCATCAATTCAATAGTGCCACGTATAGCATCGTCCATGTACATCATGGGCAGGTATGTGTGCTCCGAAAGGAAGCAGGTAAAATGACCTTTCTGCAAGGCTTCATAATAGATGTCAACCGCGTAGTCGGTAGTACCGCCGCCTGGCTCGCCCTTCCAGCTTATAAGGCCGGGATAGCGCAGACTACGTACATCCAGGCCGTAGCGCTGGCGATAGTATTGGCACCACAGCTCACCTGCATACTTACTAATGCCATAAACAGTGCGTGGCTCTACAATTGTTTGCTGCGGCGTATTATCACGTGGTGTGGTAGGGCCAAAAACAGCTATGGAACTTGGCCAGTAAACACGCGTAAGTTTTTCCTGCACTGCCATATCCAGCACCTGTAGCAGGCTCTTCATGTTTATATCCCACGCACGCATCGGGTCTTTTTCGCCGGTAGCAGAAAGTAAGGCCGCCAGAAGATATATCTGTGTGATTCCTTCTTTTTTTATCATGGCCAGTATGGCCGGGGCATCCATTACATTCAGGTTATAAAAAGGACCTGTGCCCTTCAGTAAGTGGTGCTCTGCTTGTATATCTGTAGCTACCACATTGTTGTTACCATACGTCTTGCGCAGCGCCATGGTAAGCTCCACACCTATCTGTCCGCATGCGCCGAGAATCAGGACTTTTTCTTTTTCCATTTTCTACCTTGGATGTAATTGTAAAAAAATGAAACGACCTGCAAGAAATTTCCTGATGATCGTTCTATACTATACTGCTATATCAAAAATAACTTATTTCATATCTTCTTCTATCATCTTAATGAAATCATCAAAAAGATATCTTGAATCGTGCGGGCCTGGTGTTGCTTCAGGGTGATATTGTACTGAGAAAGCTTTTTTACCTTTTATCCTGATGCCTTCGATGCTGCCATCATTCAGGTTCACATGGGTTATTTCCACATGGTCGCTGTTCTTTATAGCTTCAGGGTCTACACCAAAACCATGGTTTTGTGTGGTGATCTCAGACTTACCTGTTTGCAGGTTCTTAACCGGGTGATTGAGACCTCGATGACCATGATGCATTTTGTATGTAGGTATACCATTTGCTTCCGCAAGCAACTGGTGCCCCAGGCATATACCAAAGAACGGTTTGCCAGTATTCAGTATCTCTTTCACAGTGCTCACAGCATAGTCCATAGAAGCTGGATCACCAGGGCCATTTGATATGAAGAACCCGTGAGGTTGAAATTCCAATAGTGTAGCAAGGTCTGTTTTGGCAGGGAACACTTTTATGTAGGCGCCACGGTCTGTTAGATTCTGAAGGATATTTATTTTCACGCCATAATCCATCACAGCTATTCTTAAAAATGCATCAGGGTTACCCAGTGTATAGGGTTCTTTGGTAGATATTGTTGAAGACAGTTCAAGGCCACTCATGTCAGGCACCTTGTTCAACTCAGCCTGCAAGCCTTCCATGTCTGTTATCTCTGTAGAGATAATACAGTTCATAGCGCCCTTACTGCGAATGTGTTGTACCAATGCACGTGTATCTACATCATAAATGGCTACAATATTGTTCTTTACCAGGTAGTTTTCCAGGCTGTCATTTGCCTTAAAACGAGAGTAGCGCTGGGAGATGTTCTTGCAGATCAGCCCTTGTATTTTGATGGAATCAGATTCTACATCGCCATCCTTAACACCATAGTTGCCTATATAAACATTGTTCATAATAAGCACCTGGCCAGTGTAGGAAGGATCTGTAAATACTTCCTGGTAACCGGTCATACCGGTATTAAAGCAGATTTCTCCGCCACAGGTACCTTTAGCGCCAAACGACTTTCCTTTCAATAATGTGCCGTCTTCAAGTAACAGCAGTGCGGGAGTTTCAAGTTGAGGAACAGACATAATGGGTGCAAAAATAAGTTAACTGGCTGACTTATTTTCACGTAATTCTTATAAAAACAGCAGAATATCGCTAATGATATGATAAATTTAATTCTCTGTCACTACACCTTTCCTGCCTTTAACGAAAAATAGAAGGTTGCTCCCTTATTATCCTCACTTTCC
This sequence comes from Flavipsychrobacter sp., assembly GCA_031292525.1. Taxonomy (GTDB): domain Bacteria; phylum Bacteroidota; class Bacteroidia; order Chitinophagales; family Chitinophagaceae; genus JABDEZ01. Next base: position 46,019 of record JARLGY010000061.1, read on the forward strand.
GCCCATATTCTTCCTCCGTTTTCTGCAATAAATTCTTTACAAAGCATCAATCCCAGGCTAGTACCTTTTTCTCTTGCGGTACCTTCCCGGCTGGCATTAAAGGCTTCAAAAATACTTTCCTTTACTTTTTCACTCATACCTATGCCATCATCAGAAACAGCAAAGATTACATATTGCGGTGAAAGGCTCTTTTCTATATGTATCTCTACCCTTCCATTTATGTTACAAAATTTTATAGCATTGGATAAAAGGTTACGTATCACAAAATCAAAATGAGATGTATCCGCAAATGCAGTAGTGTCCTTAGGTACTTTATTAATTATATTGATTTCTTTTTGGTTGGCCGCCTCTTTTAGCAATCCAATATTGTTGCTGATGATGCTTGAAACATTAAAATTCTTTTGCTCAAGTGCTATACCTTTTATGCGCGACTGTCCCCAGTACAATAGTTTATCCAAAGTATCCAGCGATGCTTTACTATGTACATTCAACCGGGTAAATATCTCTCTGAGCTCTTCGGGATCAAGACCAGTAGTATCATTTTCAAGTAGGTCAAGCATACCTATTATACCATTGATCGGCGATCTCAAGTCATGACCAATAATGGAGAATATTTTGTCTTTTACGGTATTCATTTCCTGTAGTTGCACCTGCTGCACCATAAGCTTACCGTTGAGTCTCTTTATATTCCTGAAAAAGAGGGCAAATATGAAGAACATAAAAACTACAGAGCCTGCTATGTAGAGTATTATATCACGTTGCAATGCATTTTTCTTACTCTGCAGCTCCAGGTGTTTTATAGTCCCCTTGGTTTTATCAAGGTCATAAGTGGCTTCCAGGTTGGCTACCTCTTTTGCTTTTTCAACATTAAATAAACTATCTTTTAAACTGGTACTTTTTTCAAAATCTTCAAGAGCCTCTTTATACATAGCCCGTTGCTTGTGCACACTTCCCATCTGGTCATATATTTTTTCTTCCAGCTGTTTCTGCCCTATTTGTCGTGTTATATTCAAGGCATCATTCAGATATACAAGGCTCTTATCTGTATTTATCTTGGCAGTAATTGAAGCCAGGCTGATCAGCGACCGTGCCTCTTCTTCGCGCATCTTGCTTTCCCGTGTTATATCCAGCGCTTGGGTTTGGTATTCAATGGCTGCATCGGTGCTATCCATATGGTCGTATGCTATACCCATGTTTATGTATAACAAAACACGTATACCTGCATACTCCGGTTTATTACTCAGATCAAGTCCTTGCTGAAAATAACTTACAGCTTGTTTGTATTTACCCAACTTATCATACACAATGCCAATATTGTTATAAAACATTATGTTTTCTTTAGAGAATGGCAGGCTGTTGCTAAGCTCTTTTACTTTTTTATAGTAATCCAATGCCTTATCCAGGTCACCATTCTGTTCATTTAGCGCACCAAGTTTTAAGTAAGTTTGGCTGATGCCCTCTATATTCTTTATACTCTCATTTATCTTTAAAGCGGTAAAAAAATACTTGGTGGCGCCTTCATAATTACCATTTTTGGCTTCCAATATACCCAGCCCATTATTGGCGTCAGCCATTCCTGGTTGATAATCCACCTCTTTAAATATTTCTAGCGCATCATTAAGACGTTTTCGGCTTAGTATCATACGGCCTTGCGCCTGGTCTATCATTGCCAGTTGCCCCATCATTATCCCTTGCCCTAACCAATATCTGCGGCCTACGGCATACTCCATGCCCTGCTGTGCGTAGTAAACTGCAGAATCGGGCTGGGTGAACATGTATGCGTTCACAATAGAATTATAGGTATTTATTTTTTCAGAGTCGGAAAGTGCAAATTTTAGTCTGGCGATCTTTTGCGCAATATCAACTTGCCCATGCATCAACATGGGCAGCAGCAACATAAAAAATAAAAAGTAAAGTTTTCCTCTAAATCCGTTCAACACCATTAAGTCATTTAAACTGCTTATGCACACTAAAACAAGCTGTTCGGTCTCTCCTATAGTTATACGAAAATAATGCCTTCCCGGCTTTACGTTATTTATTTATAATATCCCTTGTATCAGGAACACAATACCACCTGCAGCAATAACCATGCTTCCTATCCACAATATTCTTTTTCTTGCCAATATGGAGATGGCCGATATGGCTATAGCAATTTGGAAAAGCGTAACAGCACGTGCCAGCACCTTATGGCGCAAAAGGTGATACTCTGATTCCTTTTCACTTTCATGTGCAACATCCATTATTTCTTTTTTCTGCTGCTCATACTGTACCACCTTATGCTTATCAGAATCGTTAACAGTATAGCCCGACGCAACTAGTAACCTATTACCAGATGCTGCAATCTCAGACTTTATACTTTTTGCCTGGTAATAAGACCATTGGTTAGATGCTTTTATTTGCTCCATTATAGCCTCGTTAGCATGGTCGCCACCTAGTAAGCCGCTTATGGCGGCAAGTACTGCAATTATCGCGGTTGACAGAGCAACATGAAAAAGCCATTTCTCCTTTTTCTCTTCTGCTTCTTCGTGTATTTTATCCCTCAGTTGCTCTGTAGGGTCTTCCATTTCTTCCATAAATACCTACTGCGTTATTTTTTGTTTAAACAAATGTTAGCTGATGCTTCAAGTCCCGTGCCGGTCAAAATAATTCCTACATTCGCCAAATGAAGCATCTATGCGCTACATTACTATTATTCCTGTCCTTATATACTATTCCTGTTTATGCGCAAATCGAAAGCAATAAACAGGTTATTGTATTGCCCATAAATATACAAGTTCCTGCCAATGCGAAAAAATTAGCTACGATAAAATTAGGAAATAATAATACACAAGTACATTGTGTGTATGACGAACTAGTCGCACAGATCAAAGCCAGGGCTGCTGCCGCCGGGGGAAATCTGGTGAAGATTAAAAAATTAATATCTCCTTACTTCGTTGGTAGCTGTTATAAAATAGAAGCCGAAATATACAGCTGCTTGCCACTACCCCAATATGATATTAAAGAAGACGGAAAACCTGCTATGATCACCCAGCTCGGCGATACTTCAAAGTATGCGTTACTATATGTTTATCGTCTGCAGGACACCTTAACTTTTCAGCCAGGGTACAACCTATACATGAATGATTCATTGCTTTGCCACGTAAAAAGCAAATCAAAAAATGCGATAAAAATCTATCAGCCTGGCAAGGTTACTCTTTCTGCAGAAACAGAACAAAGGGTATCTGTAACTTTGGACATGAGTCTTGCACACGTTTACTTTTTACGATGCGGCACTACATCTGGTTCTTTACGTCCAATACCATTCATGGAGCAAGTATCCTTTAATACCGGCTTATCCGAATATCAAAGCTTAATAAAAACAAAGAAAGATGTTGATGTAAGTTACCTGAACCAAATACACTAAAGTTTATAACCTGGCTTTACCATATCCGGGTGTGCTTCCTGGTATTTACGAACGTCTCTTATAGATACGTTCTGTACATAAGGATTTTCAGGATGCTCTTTCACGTAATTCTGATGGTAATCTTCGGCCTTCCAAAATTTTATAAAGGGCACTACTTGGGCTGCTACTGGGTGCTTGTACTTGCCGCTTTTATTCATTTCTGATATCATTTGATCGGCGTAAGTTTTTTCAACCAGATTGTTATAAAATATCAAAGACCTATACTGTGTTCCCTCATCAGGCCCTTGTCCATTTACCTGTGTAGGGTCTTCCATAGACTCAAAATATACTTTCAGTAAGGTAGGGTAAGATATCTTAGAGGTATCGTAGTAAACCATTACACTTTCAGAATGCCCGGTGTTCCCTGCTTCTACATCTTCATACGTAGGGTTCGTAGCATTACCCCCTGCATAACCCGAAACAGCTGTTACTACACCTTTGATACTTTTAAATAAAGCTTCTTCATGCCAAAAGCAACCTGCGGCAAAAATCGCAGTCTTATACTTATACAAGTCGGTGGGCAATGTATCTACAGCGCTAACTTGCTTTAAATTTTGGCTAACCTTTGTACCCTGTGCGCAAGAAGCCAAACAACAAGCAAGCAATACAAACAAATAAAAAGTGGTGTGTTTCATTTAAGTGTTTTTTTACAATAAAACATACGCTCTGGGAGCAACAAAGGTTTAGAAAAGAATGTTAAACGTTATTTTAAAAAACCAAAAGTAGCCGCGGCGCAAACATATTGTAAATTTAAAATTTATATTTTAATGCAAATAACTTTATTTTTAACTCGCAAGTACATCACCCCCCTCTGCTGGCATTTAAAATGCTAACTATGAATTATAGACCTCGTACCTATTTAATATTTACATTTCTCTCAACAATCACTTTTTTTGGCTGTAAACAAAAAAACACTCCCGTATGTGCTTTGGTGTATAGCGATGGATCACCTGAGTTTAATAAGGTGATAGATAATGCTACCCAAATGCATGATTCGGGATTTACAGTAAAAGCGCTGCATTACATTGATTCAAGTTTTATTGCCAAACCACCTGCCAATCAACTGGATGTATTTCATTACTATTACTTCTGTTTCGATTACTATAATAATCACATTGAATCCAGAAACCCTAAAAAAGCCGAGGCCTATAGCGACAGCATGTTATCTGTACTCGAAAAAAACCATCTGGAAAAGGTATATGTGAAACAATATGCCCAATCTGTTTTCTCTAAAGGTGATGCACTATTTAACGCCAAGCGATATACCGAAGCATATAAATACTTTTATGAGGCTAAGACTATTATAAAAGACAATATAGATCCTTGTAGCCTGGCCGACTACAACTATAGGCTGGGAATGGTACTTTATAAACAAGACAGATTTCTGGAGGCATCCTATTATTTTGAAGAATCGCTTAATGAGTTTAGCGCCTGCGATCTCGATTTTGCTATTTTTTACAGACGGCAAGAGTTAATGGATAACATAGGTCTTAGTTTTTCCAGAGCTGGCGTTTCAGATAGCGCCATGTATTATTTCAACTCAGCGCTCGAATATATAAAAAATAACTACGAAAAATTCCCTACCAAAACCAAAACGTTTAGAGATAAAGCTAATGCCGTTATACTTGGCAATATGGCTTTGGTATATAGCAATATAGATCAGAAAGATAAGGCAATAGAGCTACTTCAAAAAAGCGTATCAATAAACGAACACAAAGGATTCGATCCCATAGATGCGGAACTTAACCGACTTAAACTTGCCAATATTTATTATCAAGACCAGCAAAGCGCTAAAATGCGTAGCGAACTTGATCTGGTAAAAAAGGCAAACGACAGCATGCCCGACCAAAATGTACTGTTGGGTTTGTACGATATGGAGTGGAAGTATTATGATATGACTAAAGATGTATCAAACGCCTTCACATATCTTTTAAAATACCACAAACTCAGAGATTCTATTGATGTACAAATGAGAACGCTACGGGAAACTGATCTTAATGAACAAGTAAAAAACATGGATAAACAATACCAAATATCCATCCTTGAAAAAAATAATGAACTGAAGAAGATATACCTTATCATAGCTTTCCTAGGCGCACTTATGTCTGCAGCCATTTTCCTGCTCGTATTTAACAACTGGAGAAAAACGCAAAGAAATATTCGGGCCCTTACTTACTTGCACAACCAGGTAAGTTCGCAGAAAGTGGAGTTAGAACAATTGCTGAGACGACTTGAAGATACCAATAAAGAAAAAGACAGAGTACTTCGGGCAGTAGCGCACGATATTCGCAACCCCATAGCAGCAATATCGTCATTATCAGACTTGTTGGTGGCCGAAGATTATAGTTACAGCAGCGAACAAATAGAATTGCTCACTTACATAAAAAACTCTTGTACCGATGCATTGTCTTTAACCAAAGAAATACTTGAGGCCGCAGACCCATCGAATGCTGAAGCGTTGGTAAAAGAGGAAGTCGATATAAAGAAAATGTTTGCAGACTACGTGCAGCTGCTACGGTTTAAAGCAGCAGAAAAGCAACAGATTATAAACGTTCAGTTACCAGATGAACCTACATATGCTGTTATAAATAAAGATAAAATTTGGCGCGTTGTAAGCAACCTGGTGAATAATGCAATAAAATTCAGCCCGGAGGGCAGCACAATTGATATAGTCGTAACTAGAATAAATAATGAGCTTTACCTTAGCATTCATGATTCAGGCATTGGCATTCCAGATAATATAAAAGATAAGGTGTTCGATATGTTTACTGAGGCAAAACGCCCGGGGACAGAAGGAGAAAAACCATTTGGATTAGGCCTTTCTATCTCCAAACAAATTATTGAAGCCCACAATGGCAAAATATGGTTTGAAACTAATGTAGGAAGTGGTACAACATTTTTCATCACTATACCTGTTGATCTTGCGTAGCTCCACTGCGAATTTAATGTCACCGTAATATTCCAAGTATTAATAAGGATAATCACTTCTTTATCTTTGCATATATCTTTCCATATGCAGAAAAGGTTTTGCTTATTACTCCCCCTGTTCATATTCACACTGAGCAACACAATAAATGCCTGGGGCATTTACGGCCACAAACATATAACCCATGCAGCCATTTTTGCTTTACCAGCAGATATGGGCGTGTTCTTTTACAATCACGCAGATTTTCTTACTGAAGAATCCGCCGTGCCAGATGTACGTAAATATACTATGGGTGATAAAAACGAATTTCCCAGGCACTATATAAATCTGGAGGCTTACGCATATACCACTCCATTAGCAATGCCGCAAGATATGCAAGCCGCTAACGCCAAATATGCTGCAGACAGCTTACAGAAAAACGGCATACTGCCTTGGTATATACAAGTGATGATGACTAGGTTGACCAAAGCTTTTAGAAATAAAAACACAAGTGAAATACTATTACTTGCCGGGGATCTGAGCCATTATATAGCCGATGCACATATGCCTTTGCACACCACTATAAACCACAACGGACAATACACTAACCAGCAAGGAATACATGCTTTCTGGGAATCACAGCTACCCGAAATGTTTGGCAGCAAATACAACTACCATACAGATAGTGCGCAATATATACCCGATGTAACTGCAGCCGCATGGGCTATTGTAGCCCATACTTATACCCTTGCAGATACTATGCTGCAAGCTGACCAGGAATTAAAAAGAGTTACTCCACCGGAAGAAATGTACGAGTTGGATACCTCAGGCAATGTAGCACACACTCAATACGGCGACCCGATACATACTAAAGCGTATGCCACCAAATACAACCAACTGTTGCATGGCATGGTGGAGCGGCAACTACGCCTGGCCATACAGGCTACTGCCAACTTTTGGTACACCGCATGGGTAAACGCAGGCAAACCTGACTTGGGATCGATAACAGACCAACAAACAACAGAACGCAACAAAACCTACTACCAACAAGATATAAAGGAATGGGGAAATGGGCATATGATTGGGCTGGAATTGAATAAAGAATATAAATAGCTAAAAAAACACTACTGCAACGCCTGTTTGCACTTATATATCTCTTTACCCCTTAAAGTAAACCTTCAAGCACCTTTCATTATTAGCATTACCTTTGCACGCTCAATATGCAATATGGTACAGGTTGGCAATTACAATAAGTTAAAAGTGGTAAAGGAAGTAGATTTTGGTTTTTACCTTGATGGTGACGGCACCGAAATATTACTGCCTAAACGTTTTGTTCCTGCCCGCCTGAAGGTTGATGATGAGCTGGATGTATTTATTTATCACGACAACGATGGTCGATTGACCGCAACCACACAAAAACCGCTGGGCGTTGTGGGTGATATTGTAATGATGAAGGTGCGTACTGTTACACATCAGGGCGCTTTCCTTGACTGGGGTTTGATGAAGGATATATTTGTTCCTATATCTCAGCAAGAGGTCCGCATGAAGGAAGGGCAAAGCTACCTGGTAATGATATATGTAGATGAACAAACAGGCCGCGCAGCAGCTACAGCCAAATTCAGCAAACATATAAGCAACCAGGATCTTACTGTAAAGGTTCACGACCTTGTTGATCTGGTGGTGTACCAAAAAACCGACCTTGGCTATAAAGTTATTATCAACAATAAGCATATGGGGCTGCTACACTTTAATGAAGTATTTCAAGACTTGGAAGAAGGACAACAGCTAAAAGGGTTTATTAAAACTATACGTCCCGATAACAAAATAGATGTTGTGCCAGGCCAGCGTGGATTTAAAAAAGTGGAAGACTCTGAAAGTAAAATATTACGATTGCTCAAAGAAAACAACAATTACCTTCCGTACAATGACAAGTCTGACCCCGAAGCCATTTACAGCTTTTTTGAAATGAGCAAAAAGACGTTTAAAATGACATTAGGAACATTATATAAACAACAGAAAATAAACATTACGCAAACAGGGTTTTCACTTAATGAGGAGGACTAACATTCCCACTCTTTGCTAAGAGGAAGACCAATATTTAAAAAAAATTTAAATCCGAGATTTCGAATCGCGGATTTTTTTTATTTAATAGTACCGTTAAACATACATGGAACAAATAAAATAATCGTCTAAAATAAATTAAACTCTGGTTGAGAAAGTTGATTTATTCTGTGTTATATTTACTATATTTTCATACAACATATGTAATGATTCTAAGGAGTAATTTTTTTTAATTTGTTACTTTTAAGTCAAAACACACTTCCATCATATAAAAACATTTTACTGCTTAAATCTTGTTCACGCTTCATGCATCGTATAACTATAAAACTGATCTTTACATTAAGCATTATAATGTTATCTATTTTAATAGATAACATTATATATGCTCAAATAAATGCACAAAAATATTTTGACTCTCTTACTTACGTTATACCCAAAATATCAAATACAGAACAGAAAGTTATAGCGCTAGATACAATTGGCCTATACTACAAGGATGCTAAACCAGATACAGCTTTATTTTTTGCAAAGCAAGGTCTGCAACTCGCAGTTAACTCTAAATATATTTATGGAGAAGCAAAAGTGAGAAGCCTGCTTTCACTTATATACAGCCGATTTAGCGAATATGAAAATGCAAATGTGCAAGCAAGGCTTGAACTTCAACTATTTACTAAAATAAACTCAACACCTGGTATTGCTGCGGCATATAACCAACTTGGTGTCAATAGCGCCAAATTAGGTCGCTACGATTCTGCAACTATATATTTATTTAAATCTGAAAAAATATACGAGAATGCCAAAGACAGTAATGCTCTGGCTTTGGTATATATGAATTTAGGGGTTATTGCTGAAGAAGACGGGCGACAGGATGCATCCCTGGATGAGGCTTTACAATATTTTACAAAAGCACTTTCTTATTCCAAAAACGACTTAGAGCGCAAACTGGAACTATTCAATAACATAGGTGTTATTTATGGCAAAAAAGGAGATCTTAAAAAGGCGCTGAGTTTTTTCAAAAACGTATTAGACAGTACAGAGGTAACCTTTTTGCCGGTACGGATCAATGCACTTACCGACTGTGTTATGGCATATGACCATTTAGGCGATCATGAAATGGCAATAAAATGCACTGATGAAGGATTATTCCTGGCCCGTAAATACAATCTGCCTGCCGATGAAGCATTGTGTCTTATGGATAAGGGTGCAATCATAAGTGGCAAAAACATTACTGCCGGTACTGCGCTCATTCATCAAGGTTTAGATCTTGCTAAAAAGATAGGTAATAAACGCTTACAGCTTCAGGGCTATGATAATTTAATGGGTGTTTATGAAGATAATAAAGACTATAAAAATGCCTATTTGATATTGCAGGAGAAAAATGATTTTGCAACGCAAGTATTCAATATCGAAAAAGCAAAAAAAATTGCCCAGGTTCGGGAGTTGTACGAAACAGAGAAAAAAGACAATGAAATACTGCTTCTTAATAAAGACAGGTCTTTACAAGCCTTGCAACTAAAAAATGAAAAGACGAGTAGAAATTATCTTTTTGCAGGCATACTTCTTCTTGCTTCGTTTTCAACGGTAACTGTTTATAACCGCAACCGCCGTCGCAAACTTATCTTTCAGAAACAAATATCAGAAACAGAAATGACGGCACTACGTGCACAAATGAACCCCCATTTTCTCTTTAATTCTCTTAACTCAATCCACAGCTATATACAAGACAATAATAATGCAGTAGCTTCTGCTTACCTGCTCGACTTTTCAAAACTTACCCGCATTATACTTGAAAACTCGTTACATCAGTCAATACCTCTTGCTGAGGAATTACAAGCGCTTGATCTGTATATGTCACTTGAAGCACGACGAATGGACAAAAAACTTAACTATGAGATAGCAGTATCACCTGATATAGATAGCGAGAATACACTCATTCCACCACTTATACTTCAACCCTTTATTGAAAATGCAATTCTGCACGGACTGCAACATAAAAAAGATAGCGGCAATATAAAACTTACCATTGCGCTGCAAGACAACATGCTGCATTGCACTATTGAAGATAACGGGATAGGCCGCGAAAAAGCAAGTCAGCTTAAAGGAAAATTCGCTTCTAAGAAAGAATCTCTAGGTATGAAGCTTACTAATCAACGAATAGATATCATTAACAAACAAAAAAAATCCGCAGCATACGTTACCATAACAGATATTACAGACAATGGGCAAACAGGCGTACGTGTGATACTTACACTACCACTTGAAACAAGGTTTTAACAAATTACATTTACTATGCTCCATCCAACACATGGAGCCTTCCAGCGGTATATCATTTTTAAGCAACATAGCATTTTCTGCGACAAGCCCCCTGCGGCGTAAACTATGCAACAAGTTTTATATTTTCGCATTACCAGCTACCACCACTAAATGATAAATGCCATTATAATAGACGATGAAGCCCATTGCCGTAAAAACCTTAAGACCCTATTACTTAATGCCAGCCATAAAATAAATTTGCAGGCAGAATGCATTTCCGTTGCAGAAGCTAAAGAGGCTATTATCAATTACCGTCCTGATCTTATTTTTCTTGATGTTGAGATGCCTGGAAGCAACGGCTTTGATCTCTTGAATGAGGTGGACGAAATCAACTTTGAAATTATTTTTACATCTGCGTACGACAAATACGCAATCCAGGCTATAAGATCAAGCGCTCTCGATTTCTTGCTTAAACCTATTACTAAAGAAGACCTGGAAGATGCGCTCATGCGCTTTAAGTCCAAGAAGAATATTACGCAAACACAGCGTCAGGTAGAGGTATTATTGCAAAATTATGGCCAACCGCAGGATCTAAAACGCATTGTAGTGCCTACAAATACAGGTCTTGAATTTATACCTGTCAACAGTATTATACACTTGCAGGCCAGCAGCAATTATACTACATTCTACCTCACGGAAGATAAAAAACTCACTATATCAAAAACGCTGAAAGACATGGAAGAGTTGCTTCCGGAGCGGCCATTCTATCGGGTACACCAATCACACATCATCAATACAAATTACATAAAGCAGTTTCTTAAAAGCGACGGTGGGGTGCTTATTATGGATGACAAGTCTATTATCCCCATCTCAAGGCAACGCAAAGACGAACTTTTAGCTATACTAAAGACAAGACCTTAAGCCTGATCTATCTAATCATATAGAATACAGGTACGCTTATGTGCCTGTGTCCTGTATTTTTTGTCACACACTAAGTGAAACCTGCCCAATACTAATTCACGCGTTTAATTTTTGTGCCTACCCTTTAATTTTGATTCCTCAAATGATCACAGCTGGTATGGTGATCATAATAATCGAAACAGTAGCTGCATGAAAAAATTAATATGTATTATCCTTTGCCTTTTTTGCAAAAATGCCTCATTCTAATAGAACGAATTAAAGGTCAAATTAGGCGTTAACAGCATTGATATGTCAAAGCTATTAAAACAGCTGTTGTGTACTGCAATTTCATCTGCAGCAACTGTTATCGCTAGGGCATGGCTTGTTTTAGCTGGCCATAAGTGTCCACCACAATTAAGGAATTAACTATACCTGCAAGGTGATCAGATTGCTGCAAACAATACAAATACCAATGCTAAAATAAATCAATTTTATCACCCCTTAAAAAATACAAATTAGATCTCTCAACATGAAACATTTACAAGACAATCATCTAAAACCCTTATCGAGAAAGATTTTCTCCAAAGCAAATATTAGAAAGGCTGGCTTATTTTTAACCTTTAATCTGGTGCTGGCAGTAAATACAACTCAGGCTATTACCTATTACTCAAAAAGTACAGGAGCCCTCAATTCGGTAGGAACATGGGGCACTGCAACAGATGGCTCAGGTACAGCACCTACTGCGTTCAACAGTAATCAGGATCTGTTTACAATTGCAAACAACAATACTACGGGTTTAACAGCCAATTGGACTGTTTCAGCAGAAGTAACCTTTGCTGCAACCGGGTCACAAACACTTCCCTTAAACGGATTTACATTATCTGCTGGGCAAATTGATTGTACTTCCACTTATACAATAAAAGGTTCTGCAACTTCTGGTTTAGCTATTACTGCCCACGTATCAAGCTCTAGCTCCATATATATGGATCAGACCAGCACTGCAACTGCAACCTTGGGCGTTCTTACTTTTTCGGGCTCAGGAACAGGCACACTTCACAACACCCTGAATATAGCAAGCACAGGTACTGCAACAATAGGCACTAGCGGTCTAACCACTGGTGGATTTCTTAAGCTAAAATCTGATGCGTCTGGCACAGCAAGGTTGGCAGGCTCTAATATACCTGCCGGCACTGTAAGTATAGAACGTTACATACCTGGCCAGCGTGGCTATCGACTGTTGGGTCAGCCTTTTAATGCGGCACAAAACATCTCAACTTTGGGTACTGCATTTGACATTACCTTTCCCGGTGGCACAGGTAACATTGGTAGTTGTACCAGCAACGTAGCTTCTGTATATAGCTACACTGCAGGTGCAAGCCCGGCATTTGCTGCTATAAACGCTGCCAGCGCCGGCACTTTCCCCAATGCAACAGCAATAAGCTCACATAGCAATGGCGTATTGGCTTTTATAAGAGGTGCTGATGGTGAGGGTTGTAATACAAGAGGAACTTACACCCCTTCAGCTGTAACTGCCGTAACTACAGGAACGCTAAATGCAATAAGCGTTACTGAAAAAGTTCCCGCAAATGGCTGGAACCTTATTTGTAATCCGCTCCCTTCACAAGTATTACTAAGTGCTGTTACAGGCGCCAGTGGTCTTAATGCTATAATTACTATTAACCCTGGTGGCCAAAACGGCGGCCATACTTACACCAATGGCACTCAGTATGTTGAAGGCTCCACAAGTACTATCATCCCTGTAAACGGTGCGTTTTTGGCACAGAATACCACTGGCACTGATATCACGCTGACTTTTGCAGGAGCGTCAACAACCTCAACTGCGCCAAACATCACGGCTTTTAAAACAACAAGTATATATCCTTCTATCCAGCTTTCTGTTTATCAGGGTACTGCTTTTTGGGATAGCTGGAGGTTGAATATGCAACCAGGTTCTAGTGAGATAGCCCACGACAAGGGTGATGTAGACAAATTTTCAAATGCCCAGTTTGACATCTATTCCCTATCAAGCGATAGCGTTGATTTGTACACAGATGCACGCGATGCCGATAGTATGGCAAATGGAGACATCGTGCGCTTAGGATTGCGTTCTGTACCCGATACAACATTCACATTACAGGTAACAGACTACACCCTGCCAAACAACAAAATAGTATTCCTGCACGACAAATATACCGGTACATACACACAGCTATCTAATGGCTTTAGCTACCCCTTCAGCATAACAACCGATATCGCAAGTCAAGGACAGAATCGTATGGAACTAGTATTTAATGACGTGAGTACAGGCGTAAGTAACCTATCAACTCATGGGATGACGATTGTACCCAATCCTGCTACAAATAATATAAATCTTAGCTATAGCAATGCATATGCAGGCAGCAAAAGCATTAGTATCATTAACCTTGTTGGGCAGGTTGTAAAAAAAATTGCCACTGCTGAGAACAACATAACTATATTGGTCAATAATCTGACACCAGGCCTCTATATTATAAAGACAGTAGTAAACGGTAACATCATTACAGAACGTTTCGTAAAAAACTAAAACAATAAAATAAAATATAACATGAAAGCAAATAAAATAGGGTTGCTCATATTGGTTGCATGCATCATTTCCTTCAAGATGTTTGCTCAGGGTATTCTGCCTGGCGACCCTGATACAAGTGTGCCCTTGGATGGTGGATTGAGCATAGCCATCGTTGCCGGTGTAAGCTATGGAGCAAAAAGACTTATGAAGAAAAAGAAAAATACGACAGAAGCAACCGGTGCAAACGAAAAAAAATAATTAAACTTCTGCCATAATGATCGGATCCCACGCTTTAAAGCGTGGGATCTTTTTTTGGGCTTATTATTATTAAGTGAACATAAAATGTTGAATACTAAGTCAAACCTACAGAATACTAAGTCAAATAAAATATAACGAGTTTATTTACCTAACATTTGCATAAACATGCTATTAAACATATACATATTATTTGTTTATTTGAGCATTTTTATACTGTAAAATAAAAGCAGTAAAATTTATGATATTTCATAAAAAGTATTATTAAAGAATTCAGAAAAAACTGATTTTATTATTATTTTTTAAAATAAATTAAAGACTGTTATTTTGTACCCTCTATGAACCTTTTGCAAGTATAAAATTTATAAGAAACTCCTACACAAATTGCTATATATGAAAAACAAAAAAGTACTTTTTTCTCTCCTTTCAGTAGTGCTCAGCTTAGGTTGTGTCTCGCTACATGCTCAAACAGCCAATACCTGGACGCAGAAAGCAAATTTCGCCGGAACTGGCAGAAGTTATGCAGTCAGTTTTTGCGTCGGTACCAAAGGATACTTGGGCTTGGGGGGATATACCGATATGTGGGAATATGATCCTTCAGCAGATACATGGACACAAAAAGCAAGCAATCCCGCTGGTGTTAGGAATGGCGCATCAAGCTTTGTAATTGGCTCCATAGCATATGTGGGTACCGGAGATAATGGTAGCCAAAGCTACTATCAGGACTTCTGGGCATTTAATCCAAGCTCAAATACATGGACACAAAAAGCAAATTATCCCAAAGCTAAAAGTGGTGCCGTTGGCTTCAGCGTAGGCACTAAAGGATATATAGTAGGCGGTACCCATAATGATCCAACTGGCGATTATTGGCTAGACGACAACTACGAATACGACCCTTCTGCAGACACCTGGACACATAAGGCTAGCGTACCCGGTACCCGGGCGTGGGCTGTAGCCTTCTCAATTGGCAATTATGGTTATGTAGGTACTGGTCATGACAATAACGGAAATCACAACGATTTTTATCAATATGATCCTGCGGCGGATGTCTGGACGCAAAAAGCAAATTTTACAACTACCAGGTATATTGCCATGGCGGCAGGTACATCCAGCAGGGGCTACATGGGTTGTGGTTATAACAATAGCTTCTTTAGAGACTGGTGGGAATATAATCCCGTTTCCGATAGCTGGACGCAAGAAGCAAATTACCCGCCAGGCACCGAATATAATGCAACATCTTTCGCTATAGGAGATGTCGTATATGCAGGTGTTGGTGCTATATATGGCAACTCCTTCTACAAGTATGTTCCAAATAGTACAAATGTTTTTTATTCTGCATCTACTGGCGATTTGGGAACGCTCTCTACCTATGGCACTAATTCTGATGGTTCAGGCAGCCATCCCACAAGCTTTTCTACTGCCGGCCAAACCTTTCATATAGCAAATGGTCATTCTGCCGCGCTTACTTCAGCGTTCACATTACCTTCAGGCTCCAGGTTTGTTTTTGATATAAGCGACACTCTTTCTGGTAGCGCTCTTAACGCTACAATAGATGTTTCAGCGGGGGTCACATTAACTATATCTTCCGATCCATCATCTATCAAGATCGGGTCTATGTCACAGACCTCCACCGTAACTTATATAAACACAAGCTCCGTTACTATACCTGCTGGTGTTTACGGTAACCTGAATATAGGTGCTGGTGGCGCAGGCGCAAAAACACTGGGCTCTACACCTTCACTCACTGTTGTAACAGGCAATCTGAATATAGCGACAACTGATGCTGGTGGCTTTAATATAGGCAGCAACACTTTAAGCGTAAAAGGTAATATTACCAACACAGGCGGCACGTCTGCTTACGATTTCATAAATGCCACTTCGGGTTCTCTTTCATTAAGTGGCACAACAGCTCAAACTGTGAACAGTGGCATTATCGGTACTGTCCAAAACCTCACCATCGGCAATACTGCAGGCGTTACTGTCAACAATGGAGTTACTGTTACTAGCAACCTAACACTTAACGGAGGCTTATTCACCTTGTCTTCAGGGGTCTTAACTGTAAATTCAGGGGCTACTGTCTGGCCCAATGGGGGTACATTGGCGGCCAACCCAACCTATGTTGGAACTGTGAACATCTTAGCACAGCCATTTGGTATCGTCACTTCCGGCAAGGAATTAACCCCGGTAACATTAAGTACCCTCGGCTCACTTAGGATTGCATCCAACATTGGAACGTACAAAATAGCCGCGGGCTTAAATCCAACATTTACCAGTCTCACTGTAGATTGGCAGTCTATTTTAGACGTCGGCACAAACAATATTACGCTATCATCTACAGGTGCAAGCATATCAGGAACATTTAAACATGCCAACACAACTGGCTTTAGTGGTGGCTCAGCAACAGCTATTACAAATACAAATTCACCAACAGTCACCCTCATCGGCGGCTCTGTACTTGAATATGCTGCAACCAATGCACCAATAGATGCACGTACCGATTACTATGACGTAGCTGTTGATAACGGTGGTAAATTATCTGGCAATGTGGTCCTTAGCCATATGTTAACCTTAGGCACATCCTCTACCCTCTCGCTCGACACCAATTCACTTACTATTGCTTATGCACCAGCTGGTACGGGCAATATCAATGCTTCGGCTGGTACTATAGTCTTTAGCGGTTACAGTCAATATAATATACCTGCCACATTATTTGGCGCTTATAGTATAAAGAACTTAACCGTAAATTTCTCATCCTTCATGTTTAGCACCTTAACATGGAATCCCCTCGTAACCAATGTTACCGGTAACTTAACGCTTACATCGGGTATAATGGACATTGGCTCCAATACATTAAATATTGGTGGCAATGCATCTGCAGTCAGCGGGTTTTCAGGGGGTAGTCTTACAGCAACTTCAGGAACAGTTGGTTTCAACGGATCTGGCAATCAAAGTATCGGGTCCATCTTTGGCGGATCAATTAAAAATCTGGTTATAGCTAATACTGGTACATCGCCATCAAATGTGGTTACTTTAGCCAGCGCGCCTTCAGTCACTAATGCCCTCACACTCACCAGCGGTTCACTTGCGATTGCATCAGGTAGTCTCACTGTCGCTGGCCATATATACAGAACGGCGGGCACCCTGGCAGCAGCTCCTGTTTACAGCGGCAATGTGGAAGTTAGTATTGGTGCTACATGTACTTCAGGTCCTGAAATTGCAGGTACTTCAGGCACGCTCGATACGCTCTCTGTTACTGCTGGTACTTACACTTTATCTACTTCACAGTCTCTAAGCAAGTTGGCCCTCACCGGCAACGTTGCTTTAAGCTCTGATACACTTACCTTAACCAACTTACCTTTCGGCACCGGTAATATTAATGCATCAAACGGTACTTTGGTACTGAACAATGCAGCTTCATATACTATCCCGGCTACCCTGTTTGGTTCCAACAGCATCAATAACCTGGTTGTTGCTGCAGGCAGCGGACATACTATAACATGGTCTCCCACATCCACTAATGTAACTGGCACGTTAACCCTTACATCGGGCAACATAGCCCTGGGTGCAGATACTTTTACAATTGCTTCTGCACCAGTAGGTTCAGGCACAATTGATGGTTCTACCGGTACAATAGGATTGAATGGCTCCACATATACTCTTCCAACCGCAACATTTGTATCCAACAACATTAAAAACCTTATTGTTGGTGCATCAGGTACAGTAACCTTGGGCACAGCCACAAACGTTACTGGCAACTTAGCGCTCAATTCAGGTATATTAAATACAGGTACCAATACACTGAGCATTGGTGGTAACGCCACTGCGGTTACTGGTTCTATAACAGGCAGCACCGTTGTCTTTAACGGTACTGCTAATCAATCTTATGGCAACATATTTAATGGTGGTTCTATAGCAAACTTAACTATTGCCAATACAGGTACAGCACCCAACAATATAGTGTCTCCTTCCGGTACACCATTTTCTCTTGCTGTATCATCTGCACTGGCATTAAACAGCGGTGTATTTAATATTGCAAACGTTACCCTCAATTCTACGTCAACTTGGGCAAGAACATCCGGCACTATAGATGCCAGCTTGGGCAGCATCACATTTAATAATACATCGGCCCTCAGCATACCAACTGGTACATTTGCAGGCAATAGCATCTATAAACTTTATGTCAACGATGCTGCTGGTGTTACCATTCCAGACTCAATTGCTGTAGCTAACTACTTTAGCCTCAATAACAGCGGCGTACTTAACGCCACAACCGGTATCTCAATAGCGGCGCCTACAATGGCTTATGTTAGCGGTGCACTAAATACAGGTGCCACAGGCTATCTTAGCCTTAATGGCACCGCAGCTCAAACTGTACCGTCAGGTATTATCAGCAGCATACCCAATCTTATTATTAATAACGCTTCAGGTGTTACTTTTTCAAGTGCAAGCTCTGTATCTGGTAGTTTAAAACTGGTCAAAGGCGCACTTTCTGTTACAGGCGGCCTCACGGTTGCGGGTACCATATACCGCATTGGCGGCAGCCTGGCAGCAAGCCCTATATACAGTGGTACGGTAAACGTTACCGACAGCGGCAGCAATACCGCAGGGCCTGAGCTTACAGGTACAGGTGGCACGCTAGGCACAGTTACTGTAGCTTCCGGCACCTATACACTGGCGGGCAATTTAACGCCACCGGCACTTGCCCTTACAGGCACCCTGGCAATAGGTACAAATACACTTGCGCTTTCCAGCGCACCAACCGGTACGGGTAATATTAACGCAACCTCAGGTACTGTTCAGTTCACCGGCTCGTCATATACATTACCGTCAACCCTGTTTACAAGTAGCATAAAGAATCTTGCTGTAATTATAACAAGTGGTACATTAACATTGGGTGGTTCAGTTTCTGTTACTAGTTTACTAACACTTCAAAACGGCGCGCTGGCGCTCTCTTCGGGCACTCTTACAGTTGCCGGAGGCATCACACGTGTACACGGCACCCTGGCTGCAAGCCCGGTTTACAGCGGCGTAGTAAATATCACCAATGCCGGTGCTAATACGTCAGGGCCTGAGCTTACAGGTACCGGCGGGTCTATAGGTTCTTTAATTTCGTCTGGGGGCGCTTATACGTTAACCACTTCCATATCGCCCACATCGCTCACCTTCAATGGTGGTTCATTAGTATTGGGCACAAATACATTAACGCTTGCTGGCGTTCCATCACTAGTTGGCGCCGGCAGCATCAATGCAACAACTGGTGGCGTGGTCCTAAATGGTACCTCATACGCTATGCCGGCAGGCTTATTTACCTCCAACAATGTAAAGAACCTCACCATTGGTGCATCCGGAACTATAACTTTGCCAGCTTCAACTGCAGTAACAAACTCGCTTACCTTAAAAAGCGGATCACTTGCTATGGCCAGTGGCAGCCTTTCAGTTGCCGGTACCATTACCCGTGTCAATGGTACCATTGCAGCCAGCCCTGTTTACAGTGGTGTAGTAAATGTTACCGATTCAGGCACCGTTACCTCAGCTAACGAGCTTACCGGCACAGGTGGTTCTATTGGTGTGCTTACAGCGGCTTCTGGCACTTATACATTAGCTTCCGGTCTTAACCCAACATTTGCCAGCCTGGTCATCCCTGCTGCTGGCACTATCGATGTAGGGCTTAACGTGCTCACGCTCTCATCTACAGGTGCAAACATCTCAGGTACATTCATACACGCTAATCCAAACGGCTTTAGTGGTTCCTCAAATACTGCAATATCAAACACCAATTCACCCACCATTACTTTAAACCCCGGTTCTACGGTAATATTCGATGGTGTAGGTACACCACCCGTTACCCCCGGCACGTATTCCAACCTGATCGTAAATTCAGATGCAGTTATAACTGGTAACACAGTCATTACTGGTACACTTACATTAACCGGCAAGCTTACTGTAGGCAGTAATGCCCTTACCATATCAAACTTCGCAGGGTCTCCGGCAAATAGTCTTGTAGTAACCACCGCTAGTACCCTCAACATAGCAGGCAATCTTACCAGCCCGCTTTATTTCGATACCAGCAGCAACACCATAGGTGCCCTTAATATTACAGGTACTGCTACATTGGGCAACGATCTTAACCTTACCGCAGGCACTACACCCGGTACCCTCACCGTATCTGGCGCCCTCAACACAGGTGGCAATCTTACCCTCATGTCCGATTCTAACGGTACCGCTCGTATAGCCCCTGTTACAGGTTCTATATCCGGTGTTGTCAATATTCAGCGCTATGTACCTGGTCAGCGCGGTTACAGGCTCATGGGTCACCCATACACTACCAACCTCGATTTATCTCAACTCGGAGCCTTCTTCGATATTACAGGTATTGCAGGTGCAGGCTCAGGTTGTGTTAACAACAACCCGTCTATATTTAGCTATACCCCCGGCGCAGGTAGCTATACAGGTATCACCAATGGTACGGGTGCCTACCCTGCTTGCGCTAGCAGCAGTTCTCATTCCAACGGTATCCTGGCATTCATCAGGGGTGCAAAGGGTCAAGACTGTTCTTCGGCCGATACTACCACACCATCCAATATCACATTTACTACCGATGCCCCCGTTAACCAGGGCGACATCACAGAGTCTGTGCCTGCCGGTGGTTGGAACGTCATTGCCAACCCTTACCCTTCACAGGTTATACTATCTTCTGTTACTAATATCGGCTCGTTAGATGCTATTAAAATTGTAGATCCTGCCGGCCAGTTCACAAACCCTTATACCAACTGTACACAGTACATTTCGGGTTCCACAAGCACGGTGATACCTGTCAACGGTGCCTTCCTGGCGCACAACCCTACTGGCAGCGATGTTGCACTTACCTTCCACGAAACCGACAAAAGCAACAGTGCGGCTGCCAACAACGTGTTCAAGAAAACAAGCATCTACCCTCTCATAGAGCTGGCCGTTTACAAGGGCACTCACTTCTGGGACAACTGGGATATGATCTTGAAACCCGGCACCAGCGAAGACGCTCATGACAATGGCGATGTAAATAAAATAAGCAATTCCCAGTTCGATCTGTACTCTGTGAGCAAGGACAACGTGAACCTGAACATTGATGCCCGCGATGGCGACAGCATTGCCGATGGCGCAGTAGTAGCCCTGGGCCTGCGTTCTGTACCTAAGAACACATACACACTTACCGTAAGCGAATACACCATACCAACAACCAAAACGGTATACCTGCACGATAAGTACCTCGAAACCTACACACTGCTCACCAACGGGCTCAGCTATCCGTTTACTGTAAATGCAGATGCTACGTCACAGGGCAGCCGTATGGAACTATTGTTTAACAACAATACAAATGCCAACGGTACCGGCGTTAGCAACGTGTATGGCAGCACTGCCGGCAGCATAGCTATTGTGCCCAACCCTGCTACCACCAATATCAATGTTAACTACAATGGTAACTATACCGGCGCTAAAGACATTGTTATAACCAACGTCGTTGGCCAGGTAGTAAAGACCTTGAGCACCGAAGCCCAGAACATCATTATACCGGTGGCCGACTTACCAACAGGTGTTTACCTGCTTAAAACCACGGTAAATAGTAAGCTCCTCACTCAGCGGTTCCTGAAGAATTAGTAACCGAAGTAACTTTTAGAAAAGGCCTCATGCACACCACATGAGGCCTTTTTATTATCAAACAACTTTTGCCGTGCCCCTCCGGGTCGCGCTATCCGCTCCTAGTCCTCGCGCTTAATATTGAGCTCCCCTCCTTTCTTCAACATGGGGGTTGGGGGTGGTTTGCGCTGTGGGCTATTCGCTACTATCTCTCACGGAAAATAATTATTGAATTAAAGAGTTTCCTCTCGTATAATACTTTTAATGTAGTCCGCATTTAACCAATAACATTTTTCCTTTTCTAAGGTACCTCTTGCCGTTTCTATCAGATCTTTAGCATTCCTCCCTTTTGGTCTTATGTGAAATATCTTCTTGTCAGATATCTTTATGAAATGATTAAAGTCGTTATTGATTATCTTTTGCTTCATATCCTCCCAAAATATTCTTGCTGTTTCAAGATCGCTGACAGGCATTGTCCAAAAAAATACTTTTTCCAACTTCAAATTATCATTCTCATCTTTTTGGAAAACAACAAAGAAAAACCTTTTGGTCAATGTGTAATGCCAATATGATTCTTCCCAATCTTCATTAATTATTTCTTTGAATTGTATTTGCGAAAATGAGAAGCCCTTTTTTAATAAGCCACTTTTTTCAAGCCTTATTGTTTTCATAACAACGTCAGCCTTTTCAAACTCTTCTATTTTTTTGTTTTTCACTCCAAGAATTGCCTTCGCAATAAGCTGAAGTCTATATCTCTCGCTCGTAAATTTTAAGCTCAATTTATTTGTAATGTCTTTTTCAGTTTGCTCGTAGTAAGATTTAAACATCCTTATTACTAGTGCTTCAAATGTTTCGCCTTCATTATAAAAATAGAGTCCTTTAACTATTGGCTCTAATTCATTCAAGTTCATTTTCTGGGAGTTGATGCGGTTGCTTCTAAATGCTGTCATAACATTAATATGATTTATTGCAATGATACACATTGTCGGTTGATCAGGACATACAATGTGTATAGTTTCGATAAATGATAAATGCTTTTCTTGTAAATGAATTTGGTGAAAGGATAAGGGAGCTTAGAATAGAAAAGAATTTAAGCCAGGAGGCACTTTCATTTATTACTGGATTTCACAGAACCTACATTGGCATGATTGAACGGGGTGAGAGAAACATTTCTCTTACAAATATGGCTGTCTTCGCCAAAGTTTTTGAAATGTCTATTTCAGAATTATTGGATTTTTCATCCATAAATCCAAAGCATAATTATAAAAATTACGAAACCAAATCTGAAGAATAATGTCAAGAAAACATTCGTTTATACTGACATTATCTAATAATGTAACAGAAAAGGAAGGCGTTAATTACCTTATAGAAAACTATACCGGATTTTTCAAGATTGACTTGAACACTAAAAAACGACTCCTTGATTTATTGAATATAAGTCACAAATTTCTTCAAGCTTTTGATTTGGTCTATTTACCTAAAATGATTGATACAATCGTAATTGCAGATTCGCTTGAGATTTACTTAGAAGATATTATACTGGTTGAATTAAAAACTACAAAAAAATATTTACCTGAGAATCCAAAAGGCTTTTTCTTCGGTGCAACTGAAAATGAATTTAATTTCGGAGAAATTCTGGGAGATAGGTTTCGTTTCTGTTTTGTCTGTCTAAATGAAAAATCTCAATCATTTGTCCTTTTAACTACCGGTGAATTAGAGCAAAAGATTAAGAACAAAAGAATTCAATACCAGATTAATTTATAGTCTTCTACTGATGCTTTTACTCAAAAAGATCAAGCACATCCCTTGCTTTTTAAGATTAGACTATTTTTTAATATATCAGAACCAAACAGGATTATTGAAAGCAAGAGTTGAAAATGTGAGTGGTTTTAATCAACTATAAATAGCTGCAATAATGTCGTATCCAAGGCGGTTGCCAGCTTAACTATCGTAAAGAATTCTATATTCTTTTGGCCGTTTTCAATTCGGCTTATTTCAGTTCTATTTATTCCCGATTTTAGTTCCAGGTCAAGCTGGGAAAGCTTCTTCTCTTCACGTAATGCACGTAACCGTTTACCAAATCCCTCTATCTCAACAGTATATCTTTTTTCAACGTCCATTTTACCAGTTTCCAGAACGGAAAGTGGCTATTTCTCATTCAAATAAAAGTGAGTTATAGCTCACTTTTAAACTTATTTTCTATCTTCGTGGGTGTTAATACATGTATTTATCGCACTTTAACCAAGTTACCATGTGGTTCGGGAAAAGAAAGAAGAAGGAGTACAGCACTTACCCGGGTTTTGCATACCATGCGGGTGAGTTATCGGCCTACCTAGCCGATTTACATTATTTTATCATCGCCCTTAAAGATGGGCAAGTTATCCATCATCACCCGCAAGATTCGCTGGCTTTTCATGATTGGCTCATCGCAAACAAGATTCGTGATGTTAACAGTAGATAAACGCAAACGAGTACAACAACCGTGAAACACAAGTTCCCCTCCTTTTTTCAACTAATCCTTACCCAAAAGTCTTATAGTTATTTTTGCATACAAAAATCTCTATGCATAACATTACGGTCAAGGATTTCCCTCATCTTGATTTTGGTGATAAGAGGCGTGATAGGCGATTTGTGAC
>JARLGY010000062.1 GCA_031292525.1 Flavipsychrobacter sp.
ACCAGATTCAGTGACCCTGTATCCTGGAGATTCTGTACAGCTGAACCCACTTACCAACTGCTTATATTTCACATGGTTCCCGCCATTAGGTTTGGATAACTCAACAATATCTAATCCTACAGCTAAGCCTGGGGTAAGTACGAGATACAAGGTGACAGGTACTTCTGAGTTTGGTTGTATAGCTATTGACTCGATTGATGTATTTGTGGCCCCGGATTCTTATATAGCAGTACCTAACGCTTTTGTGCCGGGAACGGGTGAAAATGCATTACTCAAAGTACTTCACCTGGGCGATGCTACACTAAAAAGCTTCCGTATTTACAATAGATGGGGGGTAGAGATGTTCCATACTTCTGATATTGGCCAGGGCTGGGATGGTACCTTTGGTGGTCAGCCACAACCAATGGGAGTATATGTATATACCGTAGAAGCTAAAACTATAAAGGGTAAAATAATAAATAAGCAAGGTAACGTGACCATGCTACGCTAAGCATTATAGTCGTAATTGGTTTATACAAGGATAGTCCGGCATATTGCAGGGCTATCCTTGTATATGTTTAAGTGGTTTCCCGAGATTGAATAGATACAATAATAGTTTTTGAATATTTTATTCGTTTATATACTTTGATGCAAACTATGAGTGCAAAGCAAAACAACAAAATAAGGAAGAATAATTCCATATTTCAGGCTATTCCACAGCATTATAACACCAGAAATGAAACGCATGTTAAATTACCAAGAGAACAATACACTTCTTTAAAAGTAGTGTTGATATGTACATTTATAATCTACATCCCCTCATTGTTTAATCAGTTTGTAAATTGGGACGACCCAGCTTTTTTTTTAGAAAACCCTGCGATTGTTAACGCGACAAGTAATAATGTACTGCAAAGTATAGTCGCGTTGTTTTCAACCACGGTTACGGGAGGATATACGCCATTAGTTACTGTTTCTTTTTTGTTCGAAAAGCTCTTGTGGGGATTTGATAATTCATTTTTCTGGCACTTAGATAATTTATTGCTTCATTTATTGTGCACATGGTTGGTTTATAAAATATGTGGCAGGCTAAAATTTTCTGCAACTGTATGTTTTATTACGGCACTCTTGTTTGGTATACATCCTATGCATGTAGAATCGGTGGTGTGGATTACAGAACGTAAAGATTTATTATACACTGCATTCAGCTTTATTGCAATCATCTGGTATATGCGTTACCACGAAGATGTATCGCAAAAGAGACCAATTTATTGGGCGTATACATTTTTTACACTCGCGCTACTATCTAAAATACAAGCCGTTACACTGCCTTTTATCTTACTGCTTATCGATTATCTTAAAAATGATACGTTAAATAGGAAAATGGTACTTAATAAAATATCGTTCTTCCTCTTATCAATACTAATTGGCACGTTAGGTATACTGTTCCTTAAGCAAAATTCGGTTCTAGTGGCAAACAATGTGTTGAGTTTCCCACAGCATTTAGTTGTAGCGGCATATTTAGTTGTAGTATATCTCCTTAAAAGCATTGTACCTTATAGGATGGTTCCTATATATCCTTATCCCACAATGATTGAGTGGTATATGTATGCTTCTCTACTTGTTGTGCCAATATTGATTTATATTACATATAGGGCATGGAAACGGAATAACAGAGTAGTTGTATTTGGTTTGTTGTTTTTTATATGCAATGTGTTTTTTGTATTACAGATAATTACTGCAGGACAAGGATATATGTCGGATAGATATAGTTACTTATCGTATATTGGATTATTCCTGATATATGCTACTTATTTTGAAAAAGCTCTAAAATATTTTCCTGGTAGAGAGAGAAAAATTAAAATTGCCGGAGGATTATATGTATTAATATTGATTTTATTTTCAATATTACAAATGCTGGTATGGCAGAATAGTGAGGTTTTATGGAGATATGTCTTAAAATATTATAAAAATCAGAGTACGGCTTTTTATAATCTTGCCATGTACTATCACAAGGATGGCAAACAGGCCGAAGCAATTGAATATCTAGATAAAGCAATCAAGATAGAGCCGCAAAATGCAGAGTTATATCAGAATAGGGCAGATATCTATTTTGAGATGTCTGGTGATGATAAAAATGTTTTGCAGAAAGCATTAGCTGATTGTAATAAGGCTATATCGCTTAATAATCATACGGCGAGATACTACGCAAATAGAGCAAATGTATATGGCAAGATGGGGAATTTGGATTCTGCTCTTTTGGACGTTAATAAATGCATTCTGCTTGACTCGAATAATGCAAGGGCATATTATACCCGCTATATGATACATATGCAGCAAGCCCATTATGATGATGCAATAAATGATGTTGCAAAATATTTGGAAGTTGATCCTGATAATGTTGAAATGCAAAACCAGTTTAGACGAATGAAAATGTACCCAGGACGGTAGCTAAACAAGATCGCTTATCGATACTAAATATCTTAAGAGTGATTATACGCATAAAGAATAAAATAATTTATTTAATTTGATCTCGAGTAAGAGCAATACTGAAGTTATTTAACACAACATCATTTTTTTTTTATTTTTACCAAACCTTTTTATATCTTGTTAGTGTCTAGATTAATACAGACATTTACTTTGACTGTTAATTTTTGCTTTATTAACTATATTTGTTACAGTATAACTCTAAATAAGAATGAAGAAATTTACAAAAGCGCTATTGGTTTGCTTAACATTGTTAAGTTTGATGCCAACCACCAAGGTAAGAGCTTCGCATTGCGCGGGTGCAGAACTCCTTTATGAGTGGGTAAGCGATTCTACTTATCGGCTGTATTATAAGTTCTATCGCGATTGCGTAGGTATCTCACAGCCTAGTAGTGTAACTGCTTGTTATTATAATAACTGCACCAGTTTCCAGGCATCGGTTACGTTAAACCCTGTTGTCGGTCTTTTACCACCGCCTAATCCTCGTGGTTTGAATAATGGGGATGACGTATCGTACTTGTGTCCAGGGCTGCAGTCAACCTGTACCGATCCATCAAGTGCATTGCCCGGGTACCAGGCATGGTGGTATACGGCAACGGTTACACTCCCCTCCAGATGTGATCACTGGACGTTTGAGGTTTCAAACAGTGCACGTAACTCAGCTATTACCAATCTTTGTAATCCGAGCAGCCAATCTTTGTATGTATCTACTACGCTTGATAATCTGGATGCCCAAGGTGATTCTTCTCCAAACTTTTCTACATTGCCAGTACCATATACATGTATCAACGAGCCCTACACCTATAATAATGGAGCCTATGATGTAAATAATGATTCGCTCCATTTTGATATGATCAATCCTTTGACCGGTGGGTGTGGTGTAGGGTCTAATCCTACAGCAATAGGTTTTGCCTATTCAAATCCCAATCCGGCTCTTGCATGCCCCCCTGGCGATACTGATAACTTTAATCTACTGAATAACCCATTAGCATGCGCATATACCTTCCAGTTCAATAATAATACTGGTTCTATGTATTTTATACCTACTGAACAGCAGCGCGCTGTACTTGCTGTAAGGGTTACAGAGTACCGTAAAATTAATGGTGTGGCTAAAAAAATAGGTACAGTAGAGCGTGATATACAAATGGTTATAGTGCCCTGCAGCAATGAGCTGCCTAATTTTAACTTACAGTCAAATACCTTGTCTGGCGGTACCCTTGATCCTGTTTCTGGAACTATCTTTGCATGCAGTCTTAATCCATTACATTTCTGCTTTACAGCTAATAGCGCTAATCCTACTTCGTTACTTCTTGCATCAGATAACCACTCTACTGTTATCCCTGGAGCTAATGTGATTTATTCAGGACCTCCGGATTCATTGAAAGGTTGTTTTACCTGGACACCACAACCTACAGATACCGGTGAAAAGGTGTTTACTATTCTTATAAAGGATTCATCATGTACTCCGTCATCAGGAGGTTATATACTGCAACAGGTATATACCATACCTATCTTTATATTCCCACAAACAGCGATATTGAACGATACTACAATATGCTCTGGCGATGCAGCGAACCTGC
>JARLGY010000063.1 GCA_031292525.1 Flavipsychrobacter sp.
ACTGCACGTGTGAGTGAAGACAGAGTGGTATTCACATTGCCGGTATCATTCACACTAACGTTACCATTCCATGTTGAGATGGTTGGGTTATTAATAAAGTTGAGTGTCACACCCATGCTGGAAAGCAGTGGATCATTTTGACCGTAGACTATGCTTTGTGCTGGTGTGGTTAAGGTTCCCGTTAAGTTTGCTTTTGTGATGGTTAATGCAGGGCTATTTGCAGTTCCAAAAGTAGGTGCATTGTAGTTACTAATTGCACTACCGGTTAATGCGGTAAAGCTTGCTGCTGTAATATTATAGCTGCCAACGTTTTCACCCACTGCACGTGTGAGTGAAGCCAGTGTGGTATTCACATTGCCGGTATCATTTACACTGACGTTACCATTCCATGTTGAGATGGTTGGGTTATTAATAAAGTTGAGTGTCACACCCATGCTGGAAAGAGCTGGGTCATTTTGACCGTAGACTATGCTTTGTGCGGGTGTTGTTAACGTTCCCGTTAAGCTAGCTTTTGTGATGGTTAACGCTGGGCTGTTTGCTGTAGTAAAGGTAGGTACATTGTAGTTTCCAGCAGAGCTGCCAGCGAGTGCATTAAATGTTGCTGCTGTAATATTATAGCTGCCAACGTTTTCACCCACTGCACGTGTGAGTGAAGCCAGTGTGGTATTCACATTGCTGGAGGTATCGCTCACACTGACAAGACCATTCCAGGTGTTAATGCTGGCATTATTAATCAGACCACTTAAGGTTACGCCCATGCTAGAAAGCAATGGATCATTTTGACCGTAGACTATGCTTTGTGCTGGCGTGGTTAATGCACCGGTTATGCTCGCTTTTGTTATGGTTAATGCAGGACTATTTGCAGTTCCAAAAGTAGGTGCATTGTAGTTACCAATTGCACTACCGGTTAATGCGGTAAAGCCTGCCGCTGTAATATTATAGCTGCCAACGTTTTCGCCCACTGCACGTGTGAGTGAAGACAGAGTGGTATTCACATTGCCGGTATCATTCACACTAACGTTACCATTCCATGTTGAGATGGTTGGGTTATTAATAAAGTTGAGTGTCACACCCATGCT